>NZ_AYMG01000031.1 GCF_000633455.1 Pedobacter jeongneungensis | reverse complement strand
TCAGAATGACAGCGAAGGGGACGTGGTTCAATTTAACGGTTTGTGTTTCATTGGTTACAGATTCTTCATTGCATTCAGAATGACAGCGAAGGGGATGTGGTGCAATTTAATGGTTTGTGTTTCATCGCTTACGGGTTCTTCATTGCTTTCCAGCATAATCGAAAATCACAATTAATAAAGACCATTTATGGCTTTAGGTTTTTTATTGTTACCTTACAGATCCATTAACCAAACCAAATATTTTTTCGATTAAAATGCGTTTTAAAATCATCCCGATCTTATTGCTGATTTGTAATTTTGCTTATGCACAGCAAACGCAACTGCAATTTTCGAGGCTTGACCTTTCAAACGGGCTTTCCAATAACCAGGTAAATGCCATTTACAAAGATACGCAAGGTTATATGTGGTTCGGTACCATGGCCGGCCTTAACCGTTACGATGGTTATCAGTTTAAGGTTTTTAAGCACAATGCCAGAGATCCGAAATCATTAAGCGATGATTTTATCAATGGCATAAGCGAACTTCCAGACGGAAAACTCTTGATCGATACACGGGCGGGTTTAAATATTTTTGATCTCGAAAAACAGCAGTTTTCTCATGATATTGACGCTCATTTTAAAAGCCTCGGCATACCGACTGCAAAAATAACAGGTACTAAAAAAGATAAACTTGGCAATTTTTGGTTCAATGCAGGTGCTGAGGGTGTATTTATATACAATAGCCTTAAAAAAACAACACTTCATTTAAAATGTGCAGATCTTCAGTCAAATGCACTCGGTTCTGCGCCTGTTACCCATATCCAAAGCGGTGCAGATGGCGATATGTATGTTTTACATACCGATAAATCCTTTGAACGTTTAGCGATCAGCACCCTGAAAATCAAAGCCCGCTCTTATGGGATCAGGTTGAAAGATAAAGCTGATTTTAAGCCCCTGCGCTTTTTTATCGATAATAAAGGAGCCGTTTTCATCTGGAGTTTTAATGATCAGGAAGGCTTAACCTATTACCAGCCAGAACTTAACGTGGTGAAATACCTCAGCCAAAAAGCAGGCGGTTTAAATAATAACCTGGTAACCGGGGTAATTCAGGATGAAAATGGTACAATATGGATCAGTACCGATCATGGTGGAATCAATATTTTAAATAGAGAAACGCTTAAGGTAAGTTATGTGCAGAACAGGGAAGACGATCCGAAAACCTTAAGCCAGAATAGCATTGTGAGTCTTTATCAGGATAATGTTGGCATTATCTGGGTGGGTACTTTTAAAAAAGGAATCAGTTATTACCATAAAAACATCATTAAATTCCCGCTATTCAGGCATTTGGCTTCTGATAACCGGAGTTTGCCCTATGATGATGTTAACCGCTTTGTGGAGGACGAAAAAGGCAATATATGGATCGGCACCAACGGACAGGGGCTGATTTATTACAACAGGAAAACGCAAAGCTATAAAAGTTACAGGCATCAGGCCAATAACCCTAACAGCATCAGCAACGATATTGTGGTCAGCTTATTTATTGATGATGAAAAAAAACTCTGGATCGGGACTTATTTTGGCGGCTTAGACTGTTTTGACGGGCAGAAGTTTAAAAATTACCGTCACAGCACTGGTAATGCCAATAGCATTGGTGATGACCGGATCTGGGATATTATTGAGGGCGATGACCGGAAACTCTGGATCGCTACCCTGGGAGGAGGTGTTGATGTACTCGATCGTTCAAAAGGTGTTTTTTCGCATTATAAGGCTTATTCATCTGCAAATAGTGTGGGCTCTAACTTTATTACAGCGCTATTAAAAGATAAATATGGTAATGCTTATATCGGCACCTCATCCGGTTTAGATTTTTGGGAGAAAAAAACAGGGAAATTCAAACATTTTATTGCAGATCCGCACCTTAAAAACTCACTCAGTAACGGCAATGTGTACGATATTTTAGCCGATAGTTATGGTTATATCTGGGTAACCACCAGAGATGGGCTAAACCGCTATAATCCTGAAAATAATCAATTTGAGGTATTCAGGGTAGATAAAGGACTCTCTGATAATAACACCTTAAATATACTTGAAGATAAAAATAAAAACCTTTGGGTAAGTACTACCAGGGGTTTGACGTTTATCAAAGTAAAAAAAACGGCTAAAGGTTTTGCTTATACTTTTAGAAATTATGATCAGCAGGATGGTTTACAAGGGAGGGAGTTCAATGTAAATTCGGCATATATGACCAAAAACGGCGAACTGATATTTGGAGGAGCCAATGGTTTTAATCTTTTTAAGCCAGAAGACATCAGAACAGATCATACGAAACCGGAAATTGCCCTTTCTGACCTGCAGATTGCGAATAAAAGTATTGCTGTAGGTGAAGAAGTAGATGGTGAGGTAATTTTGGATAAAACTTTAAATAGTACGCCAGATCTGTCTTTAAACCATAAAAACAATGTTATTTCAATCGAATTTACGGCATTAAACTATTTTAATCCCGATAAAATCAGGTACCGATACATGTTAGAAGGTTTTGATAAAACCTGGCAGGAACCTTCAGGCAATTTACGAAGGGCAACCTATACCAATCTCGATCCAGGCTCGTATGTGTTTAGGGTTTCTTCTACCAATTCGGCCGGCGATTGGGTTCCGAACGAGAAAAAAATTTCCATTAAAATATTACCACCCTTTTGGAAAACGCCATTGGCTTATCTGCTTTATTTTGCATTTGCCGGGGCTGTACTTTTCCTGATCAGGCACCGCGGTATCCAAAAATTAAAAAGAGAATTTGCATTAGAGCAGGAGCGCCACGAGGCCAAACGCATGCACGACCTCGATCTGATGAAAATCAGGTTTTTTACCAACGTAAGTCACGAGTTTCGTACGCCTTTATCGCTGATCATTACTCCAATGGAGAAACTGATCAAACAAACGGACGATGAAGGGAAAAGACAGCAACTGCAGATGATCCACCGAAACGGAAGGCGCCTGCTGAACATGGTTAACCAGTTGCTTGATTTTAGAAGAATGGAGGTGCAACAGCTAAAACTGGATTATAAACTAGGTGATGTGGTCGATTTTATCAAAGACTTAACTTATTCCTTTACCGATATAGCCGAAAAGAAAAATATTAAATTCCATTTCGAATCGGAGCTTACCAGTTTGATTACCGCTTTTGATTATGATAAAATAGAACGCATATTGTTTAACCTGCTTTCTAACGCATTTAAATTTACACCCGAAAGTGGGGCGGTTACCGTTTTATTAAGATCAGCCCTAAACGAATATAATCAAACCTGTCTTTTAATCAGCGTTAGCGATAACGGGATTGGTATCGAAGAAGATAAACTGAACCGGATATTCGACCGTTTTTTTCAGAGCGATATCCCGGGTTCACTTGTTAACCAGGGCAGTGGGATTGGTCTGTCGATTACCAAAGAGTTTGTACGCTTGCATGGCGGCGAGGTTTGGGCCGAAAGCAAAGTAGGTGAAGGATCTACCTTTACCGTTAAAATTCCTTTTGATGAGGCAGACGTAACCATTGTAGAAAACAGTAAGCTTAGTTTTACCGTTAAGTCGCCTTTAAAGGAAATAACCGAAGAAAATAATCCTGTTCTCCTTCCCGGATTCGATAAAAAACCAGTGCTGTTGCTGATAGAAGATAATGACGATTTCAGATTCTACCTGAAAGATAATTTGAGCGAGTTTTATCAGATCTACGAAGCCGCGAACGGAAAAGAAGGATGGCAAAAGGTTTTGTCGGTTCATCCCGATCTGGTGGTGAGCGATATCAGTATGCCCGAAATGAATGGTATTGATTTATGTAAAAAAATTAAAGGTGATGTGCGCACGGCAGATACTCCTGTAATTTTACTTACAGCCCTTACCGGAGAGGAAGTACAGCTCTCGGGTTTGGAAACCGGTGCCAACGATTATGTCATGAAACCTTTTAACTTCGAAATCCTGCTCTTCAAAATCAAAAACCAGCTCAGGCAGTTGGCGTCTTCGAAAATCAAATATAAAAAGCAGGTTGATATTAGTCCTAAAGCAGATGAAATTGAATCTGTTGATGAAAAATTTATGAGGCAACTTTCCGCACTGATCGAAACCAATGTTTCCAATGCCGATTATTCCGTAGATCAGCTCAGTCAGGAAATGAACATGAGCCGGGTAAGCCTTTATAAAAAAGTACTGCTGTTAACCGGAAAATCTCCGGTAGAATATATCCGTTTTTACCGACTCAGAAAAGCGACCCAGCTTTTAGAAAAATCGCAGTTAACCATTTCCGAAATTGCTTACGAGGTGGGTTTCAACAACCCAAAATACTTTACCAAGTATTTTAAGCAGGAGTTTAACATCTTGCCATCGGTATACGTTGCTCAAAAATCCATCAAAAAGTAATTTCTTTATTCTTGTAAAATGCTGTTTTATAGGGTGTTTTATGTTGGGTTAACATTTGCATACCTATTCTTAAACATTTGCATACCACGCTTATTTCGGTAGCCTTTTACCTTTAGCTTATTAAACAACCAAATATTCTGCGGCGCCATCTAACATTGGTTGTCCTATAAGCTTTATGAGAAAATATTATTCCTTCCTAAGTACAGTTGTATTTTTATTAGTCTTTCCAGTGTGCGCTTTTTCGCAGACCGTTCATTATCAAAAAACCGATAATGGAATCATTGTGCGTCTAGGTATTAATAACATTGCCATTGGTAAACAGATTAAAATAGAAGTCATCACCGATCAGATTATCCATGCCATAATTACACCAGGTGATCAATTTTCGCTCGAACCCAGTTTAATGGTGATTCCGGTAAAATCTAAACCAGAGTGGACAGTTACTGAAAATGCAGACGGAATCAGGCTGACCACAAAATCACTGTTGGTAAAGGTTGACATTCACTCAGGTCAGATTCAATACCAGGATCTCAACGGAAAAAATATTCTCGAAGAAAAAGTACAAAGCGCAAGGTCGTTCAAAGCCGTTTCTAACGATGGAGAAGCAGGCTATCAGATTACGCAGGTTTTTAATTCGCCAAATGATGAGGCGCTTTATGGCTTAGGGCAACATCAGGACGATATGATGAATTATAAAGGCAAACAGGTTTTGCTCCTTCAGAACAATACCGATGTAGCGATTCCTTTTCTACTGAGTAGTAAAAATTACGGCATCCTTTGGGATAATTACTCTATTACGAAAGTGGGCGATGTGCGGGATTATCAACCATTATCAAGTTTGCGACTATTTTCTAAAGATGGCGACCAGGGTTGGTTAACCGCTACCTACAGCGATCAGAAAAAAAATGCGGCAACCATCACAAGGGCCGAATCGGATATCGATTATTCTTTTTTAAGCGATATGAAAAAATTCCCCGATAGCTTTAAAATGGCCAACGGAAAAGTACTTTGGGAAGGCAAAATCTCTTCAGGATATACAGGCTTGCAACACTTTCATGTTAAATATGCCGGTTACATTAAAATCTGGATTAATGGAGAGCTGTTGGTAGATAAGTGGAGACAGGCATGGAATCCGGGTACTGCTGTTGTGGAAACAGAAATGCAGAAAGATAAAAAATACGACATTAAAATAGAATGGATTCCAGATGGTTCAGAATCTTACCTGGCCATAAAATGTTTAACTCCGATACCAGAGGGCGAAAAAGATCAGTATGCTTTTTCTTCAGAGGCCGGAGATGAGATCAACTACTATTTTGTTTCGGGAGCCAATGCCGATGAAGTGAT
This sequence comes from Pedobacter jeongneungensis, assembly GCF_000633455.1. Lineage (GTDB taxonomy): Bacteria > Bacteroidota > Bacteroidia > Sphingobacteriales > Sphingobacteriaceae > Pedobacter > Pedobacter jeongneungensis_A. The sequence continues at coordinate 100,725 of NZ_AYMG01000031.1, read as the reverse complement.
TAGCGGATACAGAACCCTTACCGGTAAAGCAGTGCTGATGCCAAAATGGGCCATGGGCTTTTGGCAGAGCAGAGAAAGGTACAAAACCCAGGACGAGCTTTTGGGCGTAGTGAAAGAATTTAGAGATCGTAAAATCCCGATTGATAATATTGTGCTCGATTGGCAGTATTGGAAACCCGATAGCTGGGGAACGCATGAATTTGATAAAAGCCGTTTCCCGGATGCCGATGCCATGATTAAAACCCTTCACGATACCTATAATACCCGTTTGATGATTTCGGTATGGCCAAAATTTTACAGCGGCAATGCCAATTACGACCTGATGAACAAAAACGGCTTTTTGTATAAACGCAATATTGCTGATGGCAGAAAAGATTGGTTAGGCTATCCATCTACTTTTTACGATGCCTTTAACCCGGAAGCCCGTGGCCTGTTTTGGGACCTGATGAACAAAAACCTTTACAAAAAAGGAATAGATGCCTGGTGGATGGATGCTACCGAACCGGATATCCATTCTAACCTGCCTATCGAAGAAAGAAAACAGCTGATGACGCCAACATTTTTAGGTTCTGCTACGAAATATTTCAATGCTTTTCCGCTTCAGAATTCGAAAGGCGTTTACGAAGGGCAGCGGAAAGCCAATGCGAACGATAGGGTATTTATTTTAACAAGGTCTGCTTATGGTGGTCTGCAAAGGTATGCAGCAGCTACCTGGAGCGGCGATATTGCCTCTCGTTGGGAGGATATGAAATCGCAGATTTCGGCAGGAATCAATTTTTCACTGTCCGGCCTTCCTTACTGGACCATGGACATCGGTGGTTTTTCGGTAGAACGCAGGTATGAAAAACCAGATGCAGCCGATCTGGCCGAATGGAGAGAACTCAATACCCGATGGTACCAGTTTGGTGCATTTGTTCCCTTATTTAGGGGTCACGGCCAGTTTCCGCTGCGCGAAGTGTACAATATTGCACCAGCAGATCATCCGGCTTACAAAAGCATTTTATTTTACAATAAACTGCGTTACCGTTTAATGCCCTACATCTATTCCTTAGCAGGAAATACCTACCAAAAAGATTATACTATTATGCGTGGCCTGATCATGGATTATGCAACAGATGAACAGGTTAAAAACATTGCCGATCAGTACATGTTCGGGCCTTCGCTGCTCATCAATCCGGTGTATAAATATGGCGCCACCAGCAGAAAAGTGTATTTACCAAAATTAAATGGCTGGTACGATTTATACACGGGCGCTTATGTTAAGGGTGGACAAAGCATCAACGCTAAAGCACCTTACGGCCAGATGCCTATTTATGTAAAAGAAGGTGCAATTATTCCTTATGGACCCGAAATTCAGTATACAGCCGAAAAACCTGCCGATCCGATTACCTTATATGTATATACGGGCAAGGATGGAGCATTTACACTCTACGAAGATGAAGGTTTAAACTACAATTACGAAAAAGAGGCTTTTTCTACCATTGAGTTTATCTATAGCGAAAGTGCCAAAACGTTAACCATTGCCGATCGTAAAGGGACCTTTAAAGGCATGTTAGAAAACAGAACCTTCAATATTATACGCATTACGCCTAAAAAAGCAAAAGCTTTAAATTTTAATCAAACACCGGATAAAACCATACACTACACCGGCAAACAAACAATAACCAAATTTTAACTAACCAGATTTATGAGACAATTATTTACAAAACTTAAAAGATGAGGCGTACATTAAACAAAACAGGAATTGTATTGCTGATGTTTCTTTTCATGCTTATCCACTTCAGTTCTGCTGTTTTTGGGCAGGCGGTTCAAAAAACAGTACGTGGTAAAGTAACCAGTAGCGACAATATTAAAGATGCTATTCCAGGGGTGAGCATCTCCCTAAAAGGGAAAAAAACACAATTGGCCATTACCGATGGGGCAGGTAATTTTGTGGTAAAAGTGGCCACAGGCGATGTACTGGTATTTAGTTACATCGGTGCAGAAGCAAAAGAAGTTACCATTGGCAATCAGGATGTAATTAATGTGAGCCTGGTTACCACCATCAATAAACTTGATGAAGTGGTAGTGGTAGGTTACGGAACGTCTTTACGCAAAGACCTTACCGGTTCGGTATCATCCATACGGGCAGATGATATTGCTAAATCGGCAGCAACTACTTTCGATCAGGCATTACAGGGGCGTGTAGCCGGAGTGGTCATCAATACCAATTCTGGTCAGCCTGGTGGTGGTATTTCGGTACAAATCAGGGGAGTTTCTACCTTAGGTGGTAACCAGGAACCTTTATATGTAGTTGATGGGGTATTTTACGGTGGTGATGTTAACGGTGCCATTTATACAGGCGGTAGCCCGGGTACCAATCCACTGGCCACCATTTCACCCTCAGATATAGAAAGTATCGATATTTTAAAAGATGCTTCTGCAACGGCTATTTACGGTAGTCAGGCCAGTAACGGTGTAGTAATTGTAACCACCAAAAAAGGAAAATCAGGTCCGCCAAAAGTGAGCATCGATGCTTCTTATGGCATACAGCAATTACCAAAATATTTACCGGTGATGGAACTTCCCGAATATGCCGCCTTTAGAAATGTACGGGACGTATTGAACGGGGCAGTACCAAATCCGTTATTTGCCGATCCCTCAGTGTTAGGGTCAGGCACAAACTGGCAAAAGGCGATTTTCGGCACGGCACCAGTAGAAAATTATAACCTTTCGGTAAACGGTGGAGACGGAAGAACAACCTACATTTTGAATGCAGGTTACCTTTCGCAGGATGGTATTGCGGTAAAATCTGATTTTAAAAGATACAATGTAAGGCTGAATGTGGAAACCAAAGCAACTACGTGGTTAAAACTTTCTGCCAACATCTCCGGAAACCGCATTAACGAAAATATCAATAACCAGGATGGTAATTTAGTTCAACTGGCTATCAGACAATCGCCTGATATTGCCGTTGTAAACCCAGATGGTTCTTATGGTGGCCCATCAAGTCCTCTTTTTACCTTAACCAATCCATTTGCGTTAACGGAGATCAACACCAATACCCGAACGCGTAGCGAGGTTTACGGAAGTGCTTTTGCAGACATTACTTTCCTGAAAGATTTTGTATTGAGGAATGAGATTGCCGTAAATTATAATTTCGGACAGATTGAGCAATTTGAGCCAGCTTATCAATTCGGTCAGTTCCCTAAAACCAATAGTTTTGGCCGGAGGGGAACTACAGCTTATAACAACAATACCTTTCGTACTTATTTAACCTATAACCATACTTTTGCTTCGAAATATAAACTTAACGGTACTTTAGGACACGAATCGCGTTTAAATACCAGCAGTTTTGTTGATGCCACCGCAACCGGTTACTTTCAGTCTGTAAATTCTGAACTGAACCTGGGCGATCCGGCAAAAGCAACTTCAACCAGTGGCAAAAGCCAGCAAGCCATCGATTCTTACTATGGCAGGTTCAACTTTACTTATGATGATAAATATACCCTAACATCTACTGTGAGGTACGACGGTTCATCGAAGTTTTCACCGGATAACCGGTGGAATTTTACTTATGCCGTAGCTTTGGCCTATCGTTTAAAACAGGAAAATTTCCTGAAATCAGTTGATTTTATCAGCGACCTTAAGCTTCGTGTGGGTTATGGCCTGGTAAACAACCAGAACATTGCCGATTATGTTTATGGGACCTCTTACCGCACCACGCAAACGGCTTTAGGCCTAGGTGTCCTGTTGGATAATGTACCTAACCCGGATGCCAAATGGGAAACCACCAAATCATCAAACGTGGGTATTGATGCCAGTTTCTTTAAAGACAGGTTGCAGTTTACGGTAGATGCTTATTATAAGAACACGAATAACTTATTAAATAGCCTATCCTTACCGCTTTATTCGGGTACTACGCCGCAGGATCAGTTTACGGTTGCAAAATTGAATGCACCGACCAAAAATATAGGCTCTATTGTAAATAAAGGGATCGAGTTCAGTGTAAACTCTACCAATATCAAAACCAAAAATTTTAGCTGGACAACCAATATTACCTTATCGAGGAATTTAAACAAGGTTACCAGTTTAATTACTGAAAACACCAATTTGCCTCAATATCTGGGCACAGATATCGTTCAACAGGTTGCTGTAGGCAGATCAATCGGTGAGTTTTATGGCTACATCGCCGATGGCGTATTTAAAGATGGCGCCGATTTAACCAATAGCGCTAATCAAGGTGCCATCGGTGTAAACGGGGTTTGGGTTGGCGATATTAAATTCAGGGATTTAAACGGAGATAAAGTAATCGACAGTAAAGATTTAGCTTATCTGGGCTCACCGTTGCCAAAATTCCAGTATGGCTTCACCAATACTTTCAAATATAAAGCATTCGACCTGACCGTATTTTTCAACGGAAATTATGGCAACAAAATCTTTAACCAGTTAAAACGTACAAACGAAGATCTTCAAAGTGGTTTCGGATTGTTGCAATCGGTTAACGATTATGCCCGTATTGGCCTGAAAGACCCTAATGGAAGCGCTACAGACATTAATAATGTATATGTCACCAATCCTAACACCACCGTTCCACGGATTTCAACTTCAACATTAAATGGCAACAACAGGGTTTCTTCGAGGTATATCGAAAACGGATCTTACCTGCGTCTTAAAAATTTAGTGCTGGGTTATAGTGTACCATATAAAATCGTTCAAAAGGTAAAACTTGGTTATTTAAGAGTTTATGGCAATGTGACCAATCTGTTTACCATTACCGATTATACAGGTTATGATCCCGAAGTAGGATCGAGGTTCCAGAACGCGCAATCGGCAGGGGTTGATAATGGCAGATACCCATCATCACGTACCTACACCTTTGGTATTTATGCCGGTTTTTAACATTAATATTTATAAAGATGAAAAATAAAATATATTTCACAATAGCCCTGTTAACCGGCTTGACATCATTTTTAGGATGTAAAAAAAGCTTTTTAGACAGAACGCCACAGGATAAAGTGACTTTAGAAAGCTTCTTTAAATCAGAAGGCGATCTGCGTTTGGCTACCGGTGCCCTGTATGGAACACCATGGTTTGATTTTAACGATAAATCAATCCTGGTTTTAGGCGATGCAATGGCAGGGAATCTGTCGCGCACCAATTTTGTATCTTATTCTACTTTTGCGGTAAACAGTTCAGATGCGCGGATTAACGAAGCCTGGCGCTCGTTATACAAAATCATAGCCTATTGCAACCTGAATATCATTTACATTAACCAGAATACTGATCCATCGGTAAGCGCAATAGCGAAAAACAATGCCATAGGAGAGCTGCGTTTTTTAAGGGGTACATCTTACTTCTACCTGGTACAATATTTCGGAGAAGTACCCATCATTACCGATAACCGTACTCTTGCCGAACAGCCTCAGGTTAACAAACACCTAGTTAAGGATGTTTACCGCTTCATTATCGAAGACCTGAAATTCGCTTCGCAAAACCTGCGTACGGTAATTGATAAAGGAAGGGTTAACAAATGGTCGGCAGAAGGCATGCTGGCTAAAATTTACCTCACCCGTTCGGGCCTGAAAGATGATGGGACTGGTACAGGAACCGGACAGCGTGATGTGGCCTTGTTGGATAGTGCAAAGAAATATGCCGGCGATGTTTGTAACAACAGTGGTTTAAAATTGCTTCCAAGTTATGCTGATCTATTTAAAATAGAAAACAACAATAACGAGGAAAGTTTATTTGCCCTTCAGTTTATTGCCAGTCCGAACAATTATGGCCTCGGCAATAGTACGCAAGGTTATTATGCAGCAGAAGGCAAATTGACCAACGCAGGTGATGGATATGGTGCTGCCAACACCCCAAGTATCGATATCTATAATAAATACGATGTAAAAGACCTGCGCCGTAAAGCCACGTTTATGCAGAATGGCGATTTCTATCCCGAATTATTAAAAAAAGATGGCGGTTACAGGGTTACTGATGAAAGGCCACATGTAAAAAAATACGTGGTGGGTACCAATGATGATAACCCCGGACAGGTATACTCGCTTTCTACCAGTTCAGCAGCTTATATGCTGCGGTTGGCCGATGTTTACCTGATTTATGCTGAAGCCATATTAGGCAATTCGCCCACCACTACTGATGCAGATGCTTTAAAGTATTATAACCTGGTGCGTACAAGGGCTGGTTTAGATGCTAAAACTTCACCTGTTTCAAAAGCTGATGTTTTAGTGGACAGACAATTGGAACTGGCTATTGAAGGGCAGTACTGGTTCGATCTGCTCCGCGAGCATGATATTAATCCAGCACAGACAATTTCTAAAATTGCTGCACAGAACCGTGGTCGTTTAACCTTTAATTCGGCTACAAATGTAAGGGTAAACGAAGATCAGTTTTCTACACCAAGCGATGCATCTTTTAAGTTGCCTTATCCGCTGGCCGATCTTACCACCAATCCATTGTTAAGTCAGCCGGCAGTACCTTATTATAAATAACAGCTATAAGTTTAATTTTAAATTAAATCATAATGAAAAAGCTTATAAAAAGCAGATCTGGAATTATTATCATCCTATTGATGATGGTATTGGCCATGCAAACTGCATGTAAAAAAAGTGACAACGAAAAACCACCGGTAATTACCAGGATAAGGGCAATTTCAGCAGCACCTAATGATTCTACCTTAACCAAAGTAGGTTCAGGGCAAAATATTGTAATCCAGGGTGAAAACCTGAAAACGGTTTCGGCTGTGTATTTTAGCGGTTTTGCAGCATCTTTTAACGCTGCCTTGGTTGGTGATGATAATTTCGTGGTCACCGTTCCTTCCATTTTATTTTCTAATATTCCTAAAGGGCAGGAAAACACGATCCGTTTGGTAACCAAATATGGCGAAACCACCTTTACTTTCCCGGTATCGCCGCCACCACCCGTGGTAAGCAGTGTAAGTAACGAATATACCCCTCAGGGGCAAACCATCACTTTATATGGTCAGTATCTTTATCTGATCAAGAGCATTACTTTTCCGGGTGGGGCAGATGGTACCAATGTGGTTTCCAAACCCGATGGCACTTCGTGTACCGTAACCATTCCATTATCGGCCACCTCAGGCGATATAGTGGTGAAAACACAAGGCGGAACAAGTACCTACAGTTCTTATAACGATCAGGTAACGGGCATGTTATGCAATTTTGATAATGTAAATAATTACAGCTATGGCGCTTCAATAACGAATAGTCAGGCTTTATTTCCGGGTGCACAGGGTAATTATGCCAGGATGTTTACCGGCAACATATCGGCCTTTAATTATGCATGGTATGATGCCAACCGCTCTATCAACCTTAACCAGGTACAATGGGTGCCACAGGCCAATCTCGCCGATCCGGTTTCGAGTTATGTACTCAAATTCGAGATTTCGGTTAAAGAACCCTGGGGTGGCGGAGGGCTGATGGTCCGCCGTAACGAAGGGTCGTGGCTATACCTGGCCCGTTACGAGCCTTGGAAAGCAGAAGCTACTAGAATTTTTAAATCAGATACCTGGTACACCGTAACCATTCCTTTAACCCAGTTTAAAACCAAAACAGGTAATGGAGAAGGCACAGGAACTTCGGCACCAACTTTAAACGACCTGATTACCTCATCAAGCAGTGTGACCAATACGGGCAAAGGCGCCATTGTTTTTATGTACATCAACGATACCGCAACCCCGGTAACCACCAAGTTTGATGTGGGGATTGACAATATCCGTATCGTAAAATTGAAAAAATAGTTTTCCGGTTGGTACCGGATAAACGTATCCGGTACCAACTTTTAACAAAACCTTTTTGACCTGCTTTAAATGAAAACTTCTGTAAATCATAAATGTCAAGTGATGGGCGTTTGCATGCTTTTGGGCATTTTGACCATCACTTCCTGTAAAAAGAATAATAATGAGCCCATTCAGGAACCACCTGTAACGCCACCCAATACCGGTACCATTATTCCACCTAAAGAGGTAACTACCGCGACAACCGTTGGGTTTTTTATGGACAATTGGGAAGGCAAAACCTTTGTGGCACCATCCTTTGTTGATTCCGCTAAACCAAACGGAACTGCTGCAGTAACCATTAATGCTGATTACAGCGAAACTGTTGGTAAAGTTTCCAAATATCTTTTCGGTAACAACAGCAATCCTTACATCGGCCAACTGGGTACCGAGGCCAATTTGATTAACCATGTGAAAAACCTTTCTCCAAACATTATCCGTTTCCCTGGAGGCAACATTGCCAGTGTTTTTTTCTTTAATGCCAATCCCGGGCAAAAACCTGATGATGCACCCGCTAGCTTGTATAATACTTCTGGTGCTCCGGTTAATGCAGGTTACTGGTACGGTAAAAATACTGCCAGCTGGACATTTTCTGTAGACAGTTATTATAGCTTTTTACAACAAACCAATAGCACAGGCATCATCACTGTAAATTACAGTTACGCCCGTTATGGAACCAGTGCACATCCGGATCAGGTGGCTGCACATTTGGCCGCAGATTGGGTGCGTTTTGATAAAGGAAAAACCAAATACTGGGAAATTGGAAATGAAGATGCCGGACCATGGCAGGCAGGATATAAAATCAATACCGCTACTAATAAAGACGGGCAGCCAGAAATTATCAACGGCGCATTATACGGTAAACATTTTAAAGTTTTTGCAGATTCTATGCGTAAGGCTGCGGCTGAAATTGGTTCAGTGATTAAAATTGGTGGACAGCTGATCCAATACGATGCCTCAATAGGCAATAGCAACGTTGTAGATAAAACCTGGAATTCCGGTTTTCTATCGGCGGCGGGCAATGCAGCCGATTTTTATATCGTACATACTTATTATACGCCTTATGGCCAAAATTCTTCTGCTACGGTGATTCTAAATACAGCAGTTACTGAGTCAAAAATGATTATGGATTACATGAAAAAAACAACCCAGGAAAATGGTGTTGCTTTAAAACCGATCGCCATGACCGAGTGGAATATTTTTGCAGAAGGGTCTAAACAGCAGGTATCGCACATTGCCGGCATGCATGCTACGATGGTATTGGGCGAGCTGATTAAAAATAATTATGGCATGGCCAGCCGGTGGGACTTGGCCAATGGTTATGCCGGAGGCAATGATCACGGCATGTTCAGTTTGGGCGATGAAGGTAACGGAACAGCCAAATGGACACCGAGACCTGCATTTTACCACATGTACTATTTTCAGAAAATTTTCGGTGATAGAATGCTTAGTTCTAGTGTTTCCGGCTCAACCGATGTGGTAAGTTATGCCTCAGGTTATGCTTCTGGCGCAGCTGGTATAGTGGTAGTGAATAAAGGAACCGCAAGCCAGGTTGCAACCATCAACATTGCAAATTTTGCGCCCGGTGCAAGGTATTATTATTATACCCTAACCGGTGGAGATGACAACGGCGAATTCTCTCAAAAGGTATTTGTAAATGATAATGGCCCAGCAGGCGTTTCAGGCGGGCCTGCCAATTACCAGACTTTAACCGCAAAATCGGCTTTGGTTGATGGCGGTATAAAAGTTTCTTTACCGGCAAGGTCAGTTGTGTTTATAGCGGTAGATAAAAAGTAGTTATTCATGTTACGAAAAACATTCCTTTACCTACTATTGCCATTTTCAGTTTTAATGATACATAGTGATGTGTTTGGACAAAACCCACAGTCCTTTTTTTTACAGGACAATCAACGTAAAAAGGTTGATAAACCTGCCTATATCAAACATTCAATTCCTTTAAAACCTGCTTCGGTGAATATTAAAGTTAATTATACGGCCGAAGCAGGCCTGGTTTCCAATTACCTGTACGGAAACAATTCTAATCCCTACATGAGCCAGATTGTCGATCAGCCGGTGCTGATGGATCATATTAAAACACTTTCTCCAAATATCATCCGCTTTCCCGGGGGCAACCTTAGTAATGTGTATTTCTGGAACACCTCAAAAGAAAACGGGCCAAAAGATGTACCCGAAGTTATTTTATATGGCGATCAGCGGAAGCAAAAGCCCGAACGGTTATGGTATGGCATTACCGATAATCCATCGTCGTTATCATTGGCAAATTATTATCAATTGCTTAAAGAAACCAGGAGCACGGGCATTATCTGCGTTAATTACAGCTACGCCCGTTATGGTACTGGCAATCAACCCGTGCAAAATGCTGCGCACCTGGCGGCCGATTGGGTCCGTTTTGATAAAGGAAAAACCAAATTCTGGGAAATCGGCAATGAAAACTACGGTACCTGGCAGGCAGGTTATAAAATAGATACTTCTAAAAATAAAGATCACCAACCAGAACTGATTTCGGGTAAACTGTATGGCGAACACTTAAAGGTTTTTGCCGATTCGATGAAAGCTGCTGCAAAAGAAATCAATAGCGAGATTTTTATCGGTGCGGTGGTGATTGAAACTGCCAAAGAGAAATCGTGGGAAGGTGGCATTACCAAAAACTGGAATGATGGATTGTTAAAGTCTGCCGGTTCTGCTATAGATTATTATGTGATGCATAGTTATTATACCCCTTACGAACAAAATTCTTCGCCAGAAATTATTCTGAATACCGCAAAAACGGAAACCCATAAAATGGCGGCTTATATGAATGAGCTGTCCAAAATTTACCAGCTTCCAGAAAGACCCTTAGCCCTTACCGAATGGAATATTTTCGCCACAGGTTCTAAACAATCCTGCTCCTTTATCAATGGAATGCACGCAGCCATTGTTTTGGGCGAACTGGCTAATTTAAAATTTGGTATGGCCAGCAGATGGGATCTCGCTAACGGATATGCTCATGGCAATGATCATGGTATGTTCAATAAAGGCGACGAACCTGGCGTTCCGCTGTGGAATCCCAGGCCGGTATTTTACTACATGTATTACTTTCAGCGGTTTTTTGGCGATCAACTCCTCACCACCCAGTTAAGCGATAACAAAGATATACTGGCTTATGCGGCTAAGTTTCAAAATGGAGAATTGGGAACTGTCATAATAAATAAAGGCAATAGCACTCAGATTATCGATCTTGATATTACCGGATTCAAAGCCTCCAAAAAATATTACCTCTATAGTTTAACGGGCGGTGATGATAATGGCGCTTTCTCTCAAAAAGTTTTGGTGAACGGACAAACCACAAAATTTGCAGCAGGCGGACCCGAAGATCCTAAAAAGATAAAAGCCTTATCGGCCACTGTTACCGGAAAGATAAAGTTCGAATCTCAGCCATTTTCAGTCCAATACCTATTAACAGAATAAACACACAACACACAGATGAAATTATATAAAATATGGGCTTTACTGCTTTTGCTTAGACTAATTCAGCCAGTCCTGTCATTCGCCCAAAACCATAATCCGGTAAAACGCGAACATATATTGATTGATACCGGATGGCGTTTTGCGTTGGGTCACCCGTACGAAGTGAAAAAAGATTTTTACAATGGAACAGGTTATTTTTCTTATCTGGCCAAAACAGGCTATGGCGATGGTGCCGCAGATCCCGGCTTTGATGACCGTACCTGGAGAAAACTCAACCTGCCCCACGATTGGGCTGTAGAACAGGGATTTGATCCGAAAGCAAGTTTGAGCCACGGCTTTAAAGCAATCGGCCGAAATTTTCCTGACGCCAGCGTGGGTTGGTATCGTAAATCTGTTTTTATCCCAGCCAAAGATCTGGGCCGCAAGCTCAGCATTGCTTTTGATGGCGTGTTCAGAAATTCCATCGTTTGGGTAAACGGCCATTACCTGGGTGCCGAACCTAGCGGTTATCATGGTTTTGAGTATGATATTAGCGATTATTTAAACTATGGCGGCGAAAATGTAATCGCCGTACGCGCAGATGTAACCATTGAAGAAGGATGGTTTTATGAAGGTGCAGGCATTTATCGTCATGTATGGTTGAATAAAACAGATCCCTTGCATGTAGTGCCCAACGGCACCTTTGTGCGCAGTAATATCAATAATAATCAGGCAGTTGTTACCGCCAGTGTTACCTTGAAAAATGATGCCCTGGAGAACCAAAAGTTTGATATTAAACAAAGTGTTGTTGATGCTTCAGGCAAGGTGGTAGCCTCCGGCGAACTCCAAAATCTTGAACTAAATGTATTGACCGAAAAAGAATTTACTTTAACCATTCCAATGGATAAGCCACGATTATGGGATCTTGAAAATCCCTATTTGTATCAATTGTTAACAACCATTAGCAAAAATGGAGAAGTAGTAGACGAATATAAAACCACTTTTGGGATCAGGACGGTCAGGTTTGATGCCGATAAAGGTTTCTTTTTAAACGGAAAACGGATAGAAATTAAAGGTACAAATAACCATCAGGACCATGCCGGCCTTGGTGTGGCCCTTCCGGATGAATTACAATATTTTAGAATCAGTAAATTAAAAGAAATGGGCAGTAATGCTTACCGTTGTTCACACCATCCACCAACACCAGAGTTATTGGATGCCTGCGATAGATTAGGCATGCTGGTGATCGACGAAAATCGTTTAATGGGCATCACCGATCAGAACCTCGCTTACCTTAAAAAACTGATCATCCGCGACCGTAACCACCCCAGCATCATCAGTTGGTCTATCGGTAACGAAGAATGGAATATCGAAGGTAACATTACCGGTACACGCATTGCTAAAACCATGCAGGCCTTTGCCAAAACCATCGATACCACGCGGGCAATTACCGCTGCGGTGAGCGGGGGTATTGGAAACGGAATTTCCACAACCATCGATCTTTTAGGTTATAATTATGTAGCAACGAAAAATACAGATGAACAGCATAAAAAGTACCCTGCGCAATTTAGCTGGGGTACTGAAGAAGGCTCTACCGTTGCCAATAGGGGATTATATGTTACCAATATGGTTCAGCACGAAATTGCAGCTTATGATACCAGGCAAAACGAAAACTTCCTGAGTTTGGAAGATGGCTGGAAACATTATGCCGCACGGCCATACCTGGCCGGCATGTTTATATGGACAGGATTCGATTACCGCGGAGAACCAACACCATTTGGATGGCCATCGGTGCTTTCTTATTTCGGAATGCTTGATTTATGTGGTTTCCCCAAGGATAATACCTGGTATTTAAAATCATGGTGGACCGATAAACCTACCTTGCACCTTTTACCGCACTGGAACTGGAAGGGTAAAGAAGGTACACTAATCGATGTGAAAGCCTATAGCAATTGTGATGAAGTTGAACTTTTCCTCAACAAAAAAAGTTTGGGTAAAAAACGCATGGAACCTAACGGCCATTTAAGCTGGTTGGTAAACTATGCACCCGGTACCCTTGAAGCAGTTGGCTTTAAAAACGGCAAAAAAATATTGACGGATGTAGTAAAAACCACCTCAGAGCCTACACAAATAGCTATTACACAAGAAACTATTCCGGTAGAAAATTCTAATATTGCCATCCTCACCGTTGATGTTCGCGATGTTTCGGGGAAGAGCGTGCCGACTGCAGTTAACGATATCGATTTCGAAATCAGTGGTCCTGCTAAAATTATTGGTGTAGGTAACGGCAATCCCACTTCCTTAGAACCCGATCAGTTTATAGAGCAGGTGAGTGTTGTTCGCATTAATAACCTCAAAGAAAAAGCAATTTCGGCCATTGATGATCTAGCTGAGTTAGCTACATCAACCACTGATTGGGATTACGCCTTTAAACAGGAAAGAACACAAGAATTTGGCAAAAAAGTGAAAGCATTGATCTATCGGGGAGATTTCGATTTAACCGATTGGAGTGATCAAACTAAAATCACCTTTTATTATAAAAGCCTGGGTAAAGAGCAGTCTGTTTACATCAACGGCAAAAAAATCGGTGGTCAACTGCCGGCCAATAAAAAAGGAAATGTTTTTGTACTCGACCGATCTGTGTTAAAGACCGGAAAAAATAGCATTGCCATATTGGCTACACCGATTTTGAAAGTGCAAAGCTGGGACAATATCAATACCGATCCAGGTGCAGTTCAGGTATTAAAACCTGCAGCAGGCTGGAAAAGAAAACTTTTTAGTGGTTTGGCTCAGGTAATCATACAATCAACAGGCGGTGCAGGCGATATCACTTTAAAAGCATCCTCCGACGGTTTAAAACCAGCTACATTAAAGCTAAAGCGATAACTGATGGTAGAAAAATTTAAGGTCGCCAATTTGTATGACTTTAAATGCAAATAAAAAAGCAATCGAACATAAAAAAGAAATTATAGCGCTAAATTCGGGTACTAAACATAATTGTTGATTTACAAAGGCAGCGTTCGTGCTGCCAAAATAACCCTACTGCCCCTATTAACCCTAAACAGAAAAACATGATCAGGAAACTATTTTTAACGTTTACCATCACGCTGCTTGTACTAAATATCCGTGCGCAGGAAACTCAGTATCAATATTTATCCGGAAAAGACAAAGACCATACCCAAACCTGGGATTTTTTAATCAACACCGGAATGAAGAGCGGACAATGGGATAAAATCCAGGTACCCTCAAACTGGGAACAACAAGGTTTCGGTACCTATAACTATTATCAGGATACTAAAAATCCTGAAGAAACCGGACGATATAAGTATCAGTTCAAAATCTCAAAAAACAATGCAGATAAAACAGTTTTTATTGTTTTTGAAGCCGCAATGACCGAGGCGGAGGTAAAAATTAACGGAAAGTTGGCTGGTCCGATACATCAGGGCGGATTTTATACTTTTCAGTATGATATTACCCCGCTATTAAATTTCGGAGGCGATAACCTCTTAGAAGTAAAAGTGAGCAAACAATCAACCGATCAATCCATCAATAAAGCAGAGCGGAAAGCAGATTTTTGGCTTTTCGGTGGGATTTTCAGGCCTGTTTACCTTAAAATTTTACCAAAGGCCAATATCGATAGAATTGCAGTTGATGCCAAAGCAAGTGGCGCATTCAGTTTAGATGTTTATAGTGCAAATGCAGAAATTGGATCGGTTTTAAAAGCCCAGGTGCAGAAACTAACTGGTGAAAATGTAGGGGCTGAAATTTCTTCGAAAATAACTTCATCAGAAAAAGCTTCAACACTTCGCGGCCAGTTTAAAGGTATTGCCCTTTGGAATCCGGAATCGCCTAATTTATACCAGGTGGTGGTTTCTTTAAGCGATAGTAAAGGCCGATTGATTCACCGTACGAAACAGAAATTTGGTTTTAGAACAGCAGAGCTCCGTCCACAGGATGGCTTTTATGTAAACAATAAAAAAGTAATATTTAAAGGTGTTAACAGGCATAGCGAATGGCCCGAATCGGGTAGAACGCTTAGTAAAGCGCTCAATATCCAGGATGTAAAACTGATTAAGGAGATGAATATGAATGCTGTTCGCATGTCTCATTATCCACCCGATCCCAGCTTTTTAGATGCATGCGATTCTTTGGGCCTTTTTGTAATTAACGAACTTACCGGATGGCAAGCTAAATATGATACCGGAATTGGTACGAAACTGGTAAAAGAATTGGTTACACGTGATGTAAATCACCCCTCAATTGTAATGTGGGCCAACGGAAATGAAGGCGGCTTTAATTATGCGCTTGACAGCCTCTATGCCAAATACGATAACCAGAAAAGGCTGGTGATTCACCCCTGGGAGAAATTTAACGGTACCGATACCAAGCATTATCCAGATTATAATTACGTAACAAATGCAACTTTATATGGTCGTGAGGTATTTTTCCCGACAGAATTTATGCATGGGCTACATGATGGCGGGCATGGTGCCGGCCTGGATGATTTTTGGGCGATGATGATGAAAAACCCTCATGCTGCAGGTGGTTTTTTATGGTCTTTTGCCGATGAAGGCGTTACCCGCTTAGACCGCAATGGTGAAATGGATATTCAGGGCAATGCCGCACCTGATGGCATTTTAGGACCACACCGCGAAAAGGAAGGAAGTTTTTAT
The DNA here is from genome assembly GCF_000633455.1 of Pedobacter jeongneungensis. Lineage (GTDB taxonomy): Bacteria > Bacteroidota > Bacteroidia > Sphingobacteriales > Sphingobacteriaceae > Pedobacter > Pedobacter jeongneungensis_A. The sequence continues at coordinate 84,819 of NZ_AYMG01000031.1, read as the reverse complement.
ACGATCAAAGAAATCTGGTCTCCTGTTCAAATCACGCTAAAAGATTTACCTGTCAATTTTGATGGAAAGATAGCGGTAGCCAACCAATACCATTTTACCAACCTTAACCAATGTAGTTTCGAATGGCGTTTAGCTAAACTTCCTGCTCCGGGAGATCAAAATAAATCTGTAGTAACTGCATCGGGCAAATTGAAAGGAAACAATTTATTACCGGGTGAGAGTGGTTTTTTAACCCTTCCACTTCCCATAAACTGGAAAAATAATGATGTTTTGTATTTAACAGCTACAGATCAATATGGCCGGGAGCTGTTTACCTGGAGTTGGCCAATTAAAATGCCAGCAGCCTCTATAATTACCCGGAACGTTGAAAAATCTGAAATTCAGGTGTCAGAAACCAATAAAGTACTCACCTTAAATCTCGATGGAATTACCTATAATTTCGATAAAAATACAGGTTACATTCAGGATGTTACCAATCAAAAATCGAAAATATCGATTTCAGGTGGTCCGGCTTTAGCAGGCGTTAAATGCAGCTTGAATGATTTAAAACACTATGCCGCCGGCCATGATTATGTGGTAGAACCGGTTTACAATAGCGAGGCTAAATTTAAAGTAAAATGGATTTTCAGTTCTGGCAAGCCTGTAAAATTAGATTATGAGTATTCGATCAGCAGAGAAGTAGATTTTATGGGCATCACCTTTAATTATCCCGAAGAAAACATTACCGGGATGAAATGGGAAGGAAACGGACCATACCGGGTTTGGAAAAACAGGTTGAAAGGAACAAAATTTGGTATTTGGGATAACGATTTCAATAATATCATCACTGGCGAAAGCTGGCATTATCCCGAATTTAAAGGCTATTACTCGAACATTTATTGGGTAACCATTAAAAATAAACAATCTCCTTTTACTGTCTATACTTCCAATAAAGGAACTTTTTTTCAGATGTTAAAACCGGAGAAAGCTGCCGGTGCAAAAAACGATAATACCAATCCGCCTTTTCCTGATGGCGACTTAGGCTTTTTAGATGCCATAAGTCCGATCGGAACAAAATTTCAATCCGCAGATAAAATGGGGCCGCAAAGCCAGAAAAATATGCAGCTTAATTATACCTGGAACAAAGGCAGCCTTTGGTTCGATTTTAAATAAAAGAATTTTATCATTACCATTAATCAGATCTGGCATGTTATGGTTGCAGAAAGCATAACATGCATTTAAATGATCAAATTGTACATTTTAAAATTACCGGATCACCATTAGATTTATCGTTCTGTACTAATACTTGTTTCAAAAGCGCTATTGGCAAATAGATTAATTTCTGGGCATGGCATAAGTACGGATCGAACCAATATGGTAAATTATAAAATAACAATAAACGACGAGGATAAAGTTACAAAGGTACTGCAGATAGCAAACCGGATGACCCATGATATAGAAAAGGGAATCCTGAAAAGAAATACCCAGGTAGCCTCGATAAACGAATTCAGCAGATCCCACCAGGTAGCAAGAGAAACTGTTGAAAAGGCTTATAAAATCCTGCGAAAAGATGGATATCTGGTGTCTGTTCCTGGTAAGGGCAACTATGTTGCGAAGGGACCAATCCAGAAAATGAAAATATTGATGATCCTCAATAAAATGAGCCCTTATAAAAAAGAGGTTTACGAAGCTTTTATTGAAGAATTGGGAGATAATGCACATGTTCATCTCGAAATACACCACTATAACCCCAAAATTTTTCGGGATATTATTCAGGATAATCACGGAAAATATCATTATTATGTGATTATGCCTCACTTTTATTCAGGAACCGAAGAAAAAGAATATTTGGATGTGTTGAAGAAAATATCGCCCAATGAACTGGTAATCCTCGATAAGAAAATCAATCTTGATGGCAGATTTATCTCTGTTTTTCAGGATTTTGAAATGGATATTTTTCAGGCCATGAAAAAAAAAGCCGGGTTGTTCTCCAAATACACTAACATCACAGTTGTTTTTCCTGAAAATAGCCACCACCCGGCCGAAATCACTTCTGGTGTAAAGAAATTCTGTGATCTTTTTGAGAAAAATTTTGAGCTATTGGCTGATATTAACCAGGTAGAAATTGCTAAGGGCAAATGTTTCATTACCCTTACCGAGATAGACCTGGCAGAGCTGATCAAAAAAATACGGACAACAGATCTGCAGCAGGGGCTGGATGTGGGAATAGTTTCTTTCAATGAAACTGTTTTTAAAGAACTTCTGGGCATAACAGTCGTATCAACCGATTTTTCTGCCATGGGAAAAAGGGCAGCAAAAATGATTGTTGGTAAGCAATTCAAGCAGGTCAGGAATTCTTTTGATTTTATCGAACGTGCATCATTATAAAATTTAAGCATTAAATCTCTTTTTTCTAATACTGGTTAAGCAAATTGCTCAGAACGATAGTATATGTTGATGTTTTTTAATTAAAAAAATCAATAAGGATATGGTAATGCTCACTTTATGCATTTTTTGAGCATACTTCTGAGGCTAATTTTACTAAAGTTAACCAATCATCATTAGTTGCTAACCAAATAACAGATTATGAGAATTTTTACATTAATCTACCATAAAACAAAAGGTAGGCCCAACTATTTAATAGCGCTTTTTGCAATGGCAATCAGCCTGTTTATTGCCCAGCCATCATGGGCCCAAACACCATCGTTAATCATTTCAGGGAAGATCACTTCTACCTCAGGCGAAACACTTCCAGGTGTAAGTGTGAGTGTTAAGGGAGGGCAAAACGTAACCTCGTCGGATGGAAATGGTGTTTATAAAATTACGCTTGCTAACCCAACAGCAACGCTGGTGTTTTCATTTGTAGGTTTCAAAACCCTCGAAGTGCCTGTTAACAATAGAACAAGCCTTAATGTTAAGTTAATTGAAGATAATCAATCATTAGATGAGGTAGTGGTGGTAGCCTATGGGAGTACCACGCAAAGAAGCTCAACAGGTTCATTACAAACGGTAAACGCAAAAGAACTTCAGGATATCCCGGCGGCACAGATTACACAAAAACTTCAGGGGAAACTTGCCGGTGTGCAAATCAACCAGGCATCCGGCAAACCAGGTCAGGGCTTACAGGTACGTGTTCGTGGTAGTGCATCCCTTTCTACCGGTTCAACTCCTTTATATGTGGTAGATGGTTTTCCCATAGCAGGCGATATCAGCAATATCAATCCCGATGAAATCGAAAATATTACGGTTTTAAAAGATGCGGCTTCAACAGCGCTTTACGGTTCGCGGGCCGCTTTTGGTGTGGTGGTAGTCACTACAAAAGGAGCTAAATCCGGACAGACCAATGTTTCTGCAAATGTTTACACAGGTATCCAGCAGGTGCCCCAAAAAGGCCGTCCTGATATGATGAACGGTACAGAATGGGCGCAGTTCAAAAAAGAATATTACGAAGATTTAGGTCAGCCTGTACCTGCTGCGCTTCAAAACCCTGCACAATATGGCGAAGGGTACGATTGGTATGATGCCATGTTGCGTACAGCACCTTTAACAAACTATAGTGTTTCAATAAATACCAACAAAGAAAATTTTAGCAGTGCCGTTGTTGCAGGCTATTTTAAACAGGAAGGTGTCCTTTTAAATTCAGATTATGAACGTTTTTCAGTTCGTCTCAACTCGGTTTTTAAAGTAAACGATCAGGTTAAGGTAGGTTTCAATCTTGCACCAACGCATACTGTAAATAATTCTCCATCTACCGATGGGATGTTTTTTGGTGGTGGCGGTTTAATTAACAATGCGCTTTTAACTCCACCTGTTCTTAACTACCAAAACCCTGATGGCTCTTATCCGGTTACGGTTACTACAGCTGGTATTACGGCTTTTCCTACACCCAACTGGGTCAGATCCATTCAGGATATTACCAACAAAAGCAAAGACAACAGGATCCTGTCAAACGGATACATCGAATATGAACCGATTAGCAAACTGGTACTTAAATCAAGCATAAATGTAGATTTTGGGCAGTCATTATTTCACTCTTTTCAGCCTTCAACAGCTTCAAGGGCCTTTGCTTCTACGCCAAGTGCACTTTCTGCAGGATTATTCGATTCCAACTATCAATACCAATCCTGGTTATCAGAAAATACCGTAAGCTATTCAAAACAGATTAAAGACCACGGATTTGATGTTTTAGCGGGTTTTACCAAACAGAAATACCGCAGTGATTACAGTGCCATCAGCGGCTCAAACTACCCTGACGATCGGATTGAAACCATTGCCGGGGCATTAATTAAAAATAATCCTTCTTCAGATATTGTAGAATGGGGCCTTACCTCTTTTTTAGCACGCCTTAATTACAATTACAAAGGGAAATATTTAGTGGCAGCCAGCATCCGTCGTGATGGTTCTTCGAGATTTGGTTCGGCCAATAAATGGGGAAATTTCCCTTCGGTATCTGCAGGATGGGTGTTAAGCCAGGAATCATTCTTGAGTGATTCGAAAATCATCTCATTTTTAAAATTACGCGGTAGTTATGGTGTAATTGGCAACAATAATATTGGTGATTACCGACAATATGCTACGGTATCAAGCGGGGTAAATAGTCCTTTCGGCTCTACAACGGCTAGTGGTGTGGCCGTAACCAATTTAGGGAATGATGAATTAGGATGGGAAAATACCAAACAGTTAGACTTTGGAATTGACCTTTCTATATTAAATAACCGCATCAGTTTTACTTACGATTACTACACCAAGAAAACCTCCAATCTTTTGTTCTCGCTGGCTGTACCACGCGAATCCGGATTTTCAAGTTTTACCGGGAATGTTGGCGAAATAAAATTCTGGGGGCATGAATTTGCCATTAACTCCAATAACTTAATTGGAAAATTTAAATGGAATACCAATTTTAACATTGCCTTTAGCGATAATAAAGTATTGGCGCTATCATCGTTGAGCGACCGTTTATATACCGGAAACGGTACGGCAAGATCAATTACTCAGGTTGGCCAAAGGATAGGACAGTTCTGGGGGCTTATACAGGATGGGGTATATACCGATCAGGCAGATTTTGACCGCTCTCCAAAAAGCGTGAACTCACAGGTGGGTACCATAAAATTCCGCGACCTTAATGGCGATGGGGTTATTAAATACGGTGATGAAGAAGGCGACAGAACAGTGATCGGAAATCCGTTTCCAAAATTTGTTTTCGGATTAACCAATAGTTTTACCTACAGGAATTTCGATTTTGCTGTGGTAGCAAGCGGATCTTACGGCAATGATATCGCCAGGATGATGGATGAAGGGACAACCAATCTGGATGGGGTGTTTAATGTGCTAAAAGAAGTGAAAGACCGCTGGCGTTCGCCACAAAACCCGGGCGCAGGCAAATATGGAAAAACAACAGCATCAACAGGTGATGACCGTGCCCAGTTCCATACCCGCTTTGTTCAGGATGGAAGTTATTTAACCATTAAGAACATTACCCTTGGTTATACCGTTCCGGTAGCGAAAATAAAAGCACTAAAAAGTGTTAGGGTTTATGCAAGTGTGTAACAGGCCTTTGTTTTTACCAATTATGATGGTGTAAATCCAGAAATTGGAACCGATTTAAATGGAAATGCACCAAATTCACTATCGCAGGGCCTTGATTTTTCGGCCTACCCGGTTCCAAGAACATTCACTTTTGGGTTAAACGTAAATTTTAAATAATCATCCGACTATTAAATCTGACGATCATGAATAAAAATATTTTTTTGGCAATCCTGCTGATGACTTCATTAGGGGCTTGCAAAAAGGGGTTTTTAGAAACACCTTCTAAAACATCATTAAGTACCGCCATTTTCTTTAAAACAGAAAGTGATTTTCAGCAGGCCATTAACGGTGCTTACGCGCCACTTCGTGGTCTTTACGGCGGGCAGAACGGTGCATGGGCAATGGCTGAGCAGCGTTCTGATAATACCACTTATAAATACAATCCAAACGACAGGGGGAGCAACCAGTCTGAATATATTAAAGACTTTACCGATGATGCCAACAATCCGGTTTCGGCAAATAAATATTTTACGGATTATTCTATCATTGCCCGGGTAAATCAGGTGCTTGAACCGATTGATGGTATTGATTTTAATACGGCTTCAAAGAATAATATTAAAGGGCAGGCCTATTTTTTAAGGGCATTTGCCTATTTCGATCTGGTTCAATACTTCGGTAAAGTGCCTTTGCACCTTAAACCAGCCAAAACGCTTGATGAAACCTCACTTCCGTTAAGCAGTGTAGAAAATGTATATACACAGATTATTGCCGATGCCAAGCAGGCTGCTACATTGCTGCCAAATAAGGCTACGCAAGAAGCAGGTCGTGCAACCTCTGGCGCTGCCAAAACATTGCTTGGCAATGTTTACATGGTTTTAAAAAGATGGGCAGAGGCAGAAATAATCCTGAAAGAAGTTACGGGATATAACCTGGTATCAGATTACAGCGAAGTATTTAATCCTGCAACCAAGAATAACATCGAATCTGTTTTCGAAATACAATATAAAGAAGGAAATGAAGGACTTTCGAGCAACTTCTTTTATACATTTTTAATTCAACCCATTTCTGCAGAAGAGATCAAAGCTGTAACCGGAATAGCAGAAGTGCCCAGAACCATACAAGGGTTTAATCTTCCAACACCTGATATCATTGCTGCTTATGAAGCAAATGATAAACGTAAAGATGCATCAATCGGCTACCTTACTGCTGGTGGTGTAACTTATCCATACATCAAAAAATACAGCCATCCGCATGCGGTTACCAATAATACTAACGATAACTGGCCGGTTTACCGCTATGCAGAAGTGCTATTATTCTTAGCTGAGGCTGTAAACGAGCAAAACAGACCAGGAGAGGCCTTAACCTATTTAAATATGGTGAGGGCAAATCCAAGAACAGGATTAACTGCAAGTACAGCATCAGGGCAAACCGCTGTCAGGGATGCCATACTAAATGAAAGGAGGGTAGAGCTGGCTTTCGAAAACAAAAGATGGCCCGATCTGGTAAGAACAGGTAAAGCTGATGAGGTGATGAAAGCTTTTGGTACCAGATTTAAAGCAAATCCGCTTAATTATTATTTCCCTGCTGGCATTACTCCATCGCCATCATCTTATACCAATATCAGGATATTATTTCCAATACCGGCATCAGAAGTGGCCTTAAATCCTTATTTTTAAATTATTCAGAAGGAAACGACCAGCGTATTGTTTCCTTCCTTGTATTATCCCAATATCATGTTCCATTCCAAAAGATATTTTATCGTTTTCCTGTTATTGCTTAGCAGTTCTTTCTGCTTTGCTACACCAGCTGCACTAAAGCCGGTAGATTTAAAGTGCGAATTGTTCTATCATCCGCTGGGCATAGATGTTGCCCATCCAGGCCTTAGTTACACACTAAGTGCTGAAAATAGTAAACGCGGGTTAAAACAGCTTGCCTATCAGGTATTGGTTGCTGATACTGAATTATCACTGAAAAACGATAAAGGCAATCTGTGGAATTCGGGCAAGGTGGCCTCCAGTCAGATGGCATACATCAGTTATATGGGCCAACCGCTAAAATCAGGAAAAAAGTATTGGTGGAAAGTGCGTGTATGGGATAACAATGGAGCGGTTTCCGGATGGAGCAATCCCGCAACCTTTACGATGGGGTTACTAACGGCTAAAGATTGGGTAGCCAATTGGATTACTGCGGCAGGGGCTGAAAAATTTTCACTTAGTCCGTTTGGATATCGGGCCAAAAGTGCTGCCTCACAAACAACCACCAAGTGGGTACAGGTTGACCTAAAAAAAATATCACCGATTTCTTCCATCAGGATCACTCCTATGTTTTTTGAGGATCGTGCAGGTTATGGTTTCCCATCCAACTTTAAAGTCGAAATAGCTGATGAAGAAGATTTTAAAAACGCTACAATAGTTGCCGATTACAGCAAAAGGGCGTTCAATAACCCCGGGTGGAAACCTATATCGTTTAGCATTAAAAATGCCAATGCAAGATTTGTTAGGATAACAGCCAATAAATTATGGGGTTGGGAGCGGAATTATCAGTTTGCCCTGAGGCAGGTTGAAGTGTTTTCAGACGGCAAAAATATCGCTTCAGGAAGTCCTGTGCAAGCACTGGATAGTAATGAAGCCAATGGATGGGATAAACAAAACTTAACTGATGAGCCTTTAGATAGATCGGCTTTGCCCAACTATTCGTCTATGGCCTTGCGGAAAGATTTTTCGATAAATAAAGGCCTGTCGCGTGCTGTGATCTTTGTGAGTGGCATGTCTGAATTTGAACTTTCCATCAATGGCCAAAAAGTAGGAGAGGATTTACTAAACCCAGGGTGGACGGATTATAAAAAGACCATTTTGTACAGTACTTATGACATTACAGCAAAACTAAAGGCCGGTAATAATGCCATCGGCATTATTTTAGGCAATGGGATGTACAATATTCAGCCGGATTCGGTACGCTATGTTAAATTCCTTAATTCTTTCGGACTACTAAAAGCAATTGCACAATTGCGTTTAGAATATACTGATGGAACGGTGAAAACAATCGGGACCGATAAAACCTGGCAGGTTGCACCCGGCCCAATCACTTATTCGAACATGTTTGGCGGGGAAGATTATAACGCCAACCTGGAAGCTGCAGGCTGGAACAAGAGTGGATTTAAAGCCAGTAAAAACTGGAAAATGGCTGCCCTGTCTTCAGGTCCTGGGGGGAGGTTGAGTGGATTATCTTCCGCTGCTCCGGCGGTTAAGGTTATCGAAACCAAACCATTTGTTAAGGTTACAAAAATTAAAGATAACCTGTTTATTTACGATTTCGGACAAAATGCCTCCATGATGCCAAAACTTACCGTTAGTGGCCAAAAAGGTGCTTATGTGCGGATGATCCCGTCGGAACTTTTAGGTGCTGATGGCCTGGTCGACCGTAAATCCGCTACTCAGGATGGTGCACGGCCAGCCTGGTGGCAATATACCCTTGCTGGCAGCGGGATCGAACATTGGCAACCAAAATTCTTTTATCAGGGTGCAAGGTATGTACAGGTAGAGTTATTTGCAGCCAAACCAGGCGGGCAACTGCCAAAAGTAACAGATATAGAAGACCTCATTGTACATTCATCATCTGCGCCTGTAGGTAAATTTTCTACATCAAATCCTCTCTTTAATCAAATTTACGAATTGGTAAGGTGGGCACAGCGAAGCAATATGCAGAGCCTGATGACCGATTGCCCGCACCGCGAAAAGATGGGCTGGCTGGAAGAAAACCAATTAAACGGACCAGCGCTCAGATACAATTTCGATATGTCGCCGCTTTTCCGCAAAACGATGAGTGATATGGCAGATGCGCAGCTGGAAAATGGGTTTATTCCCAATATTGCACCCGAATATTTTATAGCAGGTTCTCCGGAGCTGACTAATGGTTTCCGTAATTCTACTGAATGGGGAAGTTCATTTATCATTGTGCCTTGGCAGCAATACCTGTTTTCGGGCGATATTTCCCTGCTCGAAAGGTATTATGAACGAATGAAGAAATATGTCGCTTTTTTATCTTCAACAGCTAAAGATAATATCATTGTTACGGGTCTTGGCGATTGGTACGATATCGGTCCTAAGCCCGCATGGGGTTCTCAGCTCACTCCGGTATCTTTTACCGGAACGGCCATATATTACTATGATAACCTGATTATGCACAACATTGCCAGGCAACTCGGTAAACAGGCCGATGCAGATGCATACCGTGCATCGGGAGAACAGATCCGAAAATCATTTAACGATAAATTTTACAACGCTGCATCTGGATTGTATGCAACAGGTTCAAACACCACTTGCGCTTTACCTTTATTCCTTAATCTTGTAGAGCCGCAAAACAAACCTAAATTGTTAAATGCATTGGTAGATAGCATCAGAAAAGACAACAACAGTTTTAATTCTGGTGAAGTGGGATACCGTTTTTTACTAAGGGCTTTGGCCGATGGTGGATATTCGGATGTGGTTTATGATATGAACAACCAGTCTGATAAACCAGGTTATGGCTACCAGATTAAAAAAGGCGCCACCAGTTTAACCGAAAAATGGGATGCCGGTGTGGGTGATTTTGGTTCTCAGAACCATTTTATGTCCGGGCAGATTAACGAATGGTTTTTTAACGACTTAATTGGCATCAGCCCTGACGAATCTGGCGCTGGTTTTCGTAAAATCATCATCAAACCAGCTTTCGTTTCAGATATTAACTGGGTAAAGGGTTCTTTTAAATCTATTAGCGGCGACATTGCCTGCAGCTGGAAAAGAACAGATAATGGTATAGAACTGGATATTTCGATTCCGGTAAATACCTCGGCAACGATTTATCTTCCATCCACCAGGCTCGAACTGGTAAAAGAAGGTGGCTTAGCGGTAGATAAAGCTGATGGTTTAAGTTTTTTAAGGACCGAAGCTGATAGATTAGTATATCAAGCCGAATCCGGGAATTATCACTTTGTGATTAAAGGCAAGTAGTGGGGAAAGGGTTGTTTTTTAAGAACTAATTAGTAATTCAAGATTTAGAAATCAATCGTCTTTCCCGCGCAGGCGGGAATCTTAATGATGTAGTCCAAAGGCCCTGCTATGTATTGGGATTCCCAATCAAGTTGGGAATGACGGTACGGGCCATAGCAAATTCCAATATAACGGTCGTCATTCCCGCGTAGGCGGGAATCTTAATGAATTTAGCCTGAAGGTACTGTTAATGTATTGGGATTCCCAATCAGGTTGGGAATGACGGTACGAGCCATAACAAGACTCCGATATAACAATTGTCTAATAAATCGGTCGTCTTTCCCGCGCATGCGAGAATCTTAATGAATTTAGCCTAAAGGTACTGTTAATGTATTGGGATTCCCAATCAGGTTGGGAATGACGGTACGAGCCATAACAAGACTCCGATATAACAATTGTCTAACAAATCGGTCGTCTTTCCCGCGCATGCGAGAATCTTAGTGAATTTAGCCTAAAGGTACTGTTAATGTATTGGGATTCCCAATCAGGTTGGGAATGATGGTACGAGCCATAACAAGACTCCGATATAACAATTGTCTAATAAATCGGTCGTCTTTCCCGCGCATGCGGGAATCTTAATAAATGTGGCCTAAATGGCCAAAGCAGCGCATTAAGGTTCCCAATCAAGTTGGGAATGACGGTACGAGCCATAACAAGACTCTGATATAACAATTGTCTAATAAATCGGTCGTCTTTCCCGCGTACGCGGGAATCTTAATGAATGTGGCCTAAAGGCCCTGCTAATGCATTAGGATTCCCAATCAAGTTGGGAATGACGGTACGGGCCATAGCAAATTCCAATATAACGGTCGTCATTCCCGCGCATGCGGGAATCTTAATGACGTAGCCTAAAGGCCCTGCTAATGCATTAGGATTCCCAATCTGGTTGGGAATGACGTAACGTGCTATATCAGATTCCAATATAGTTGTTGTTCAATAAAGCGATTGTTCAATAAAGCAGTCGTCTTTCCCGCGCAGGCGGGAATCTTAATGAATGTAACCTAGAATGGCCATGCTAACGCATTAGGGTTCCCAATCAAGTTGGGAAGACGATACGTGCCCGAAAAGATTCCAATATAAACCGTTGTCTAATAAAAAACCACTTATTTTTTTATCGGATGATCTTCCAAATAGAAAATAATTTTGCCACCATTGGTAAGCGTTTGATGTGTAAGCTGATTTTTAGTAAAAACTTTTCCATTTAAACTGATTTTTGAGATATAAATGGATTTTTTACTCTTTTTAATTGCCTGAATCGTTAATTTTTTACCACTATTGAATGATATTGTGGTATGTTTAAATAATGGACTAGTGAGCTGGTAATTTCCTGAAACAGGATCAACCGGATAAAAACCCATTGCTGCAAATACATACCAGGCCGACATTTGCCCGGCATCATCATTACCACTTAAGCCGCCCGCACCTTCACCGTATTCTTCTGCTAAAATGCGCGATACCTGCAGCTGCGTTTTCCATGGCGAGGCCGTATAATTGTATAAAAACGGAATCTGGTGGCCAGGCTCGTTTCCATGCCAATATTCTTTTTTGGCAAAGAGCGAATCGAGTTCGTTTTCGAGCTTCTTTTTTCCACCCATTAATTTGATTAATCCAGGCATATCATGCGGAACATAAAAAGTATATTGCCTTGGGGTGCCTTCAGTAATATAAGGCTCGCGGTGATCGGGATAAAAAGGCTGGTACCAATTACGGTTAGCATAGCGCCCCCTCACCATTCCAACATTTCGATCAAAAACATGCTGATAATTAAGTGCACGCTTAGCGAGTTCCCGGTAATCGCTTTGTTTGTCCAAATCTTTGGCAATAGTTGCTAAAGCATAATCATCGTATGCATATTCTAAAGTCCTGCTTACCTGTTCCTTTTTATGAAAAGCGTTTGGTATACTGTCTTCCAATGGAATATAGCCATATTTTAGGTAACTGTTAATGCCACGTCGGCCTTTTCCGTTCAAATAATCGGCCGAATCGGGCATTTGGAAAGCATTTTGCCTCATCAAGCGGTAAGCTTCATTGATGTCGTAATTGCGGATCCCTTTGTTATATGCAGAAGCGATAAAAGCAGTGGCATGGTCGCCGATCATGGCGGCGGTATAACTGTTCCAGCAAGGGAAAATAGGCATCCAACCGCCTTGCTGACCTTTGAGTACTATCGAATTTACAAAACTGTTGGCCAGATCGGGTTGCAGCAACTCAATTAATGGCAATTGTGCCCGGTAAATGTCCCACATCGAAAAATCATCATAATAACTTCCCTTATCAATTGTTTTGTTCTGGTATTTACCTGCAAACTGTGAGTATTTTCCATCCACATCATTATATAATCTTGGGTGTTGCATGGCGTGATAAAGTGCAGTGTAAAAGATTTTTTTGCCTTTTTCGTTGCTGTCGCTAATACGCACCTGCGATAAAGCTTTTTCCCAGCTTTGATTGGTTTGTGCCAGAACATCATCAAAACCTTCATTTTTAATTTCGCTTTCGAGGTTGGCTTTTGCTGCGGCGATACTGGTAAAAGAAGTGCCGGAATAGATAATTAACTGTTCTCCTTTTTGTAATTTAAAGCCGGCGTAAGCACCAATATCTTTTTTATTGCTAATGCTTTGCTGTTCAGAAATATTGCCCTCGCTATATACCCCAGCTGAGGTAAATGCTTTTTTGATGCGGATGAAAAAATAACCACTAAAACCTGCTGGTTCTCCCCATCCCTGATAAATGCGGTGAACAGGGTTATAGCCTGAAATTTCACCTTTTTTCTTGTCAATTTGGATAAACCCTTTATTTTGATCACTATTTGGGCTTACCATGATGTAAACGCTATCACTTTTTAATGCAGTAATGCGCATTACACCGCTTCTAAGGGTGGCGGTAATTTCTGTTAAAAGTTGATGTTTAGGTAATTTTAGCTTGTAATAGGATGGGGTAGAAACTTCGTTTTCATGAACATAATCTTCCGCATATCGATTGGCTTCGGTTTTAAGGCGACCAGAAATGGGCATGATGGTAAAACTTCCATAATCCTGGGTGCAGGAGCCACTGATCCAATGTGTGGCCCTAAAACCGTAAAACTTTTTATTGTTGTAATAATAAGGCGCGAGGCATTTTTTTTCAGTAAGCTGGGTCTGTGGCGTCCATTGCGTCATACTAAAGGGAGGGGCAACCGCCGGAATGGTGTTGGCCAGGCGCTCGGTTTTATCTTCAATGTGCTGACTGGCCAATGTGGTGCTGGCCGAAGTGCCGGAAAAAGGCTGAACATAAGGAATTAACGACTTTTGCTGGGCATCAGCTGTATTAATGGCTCCTATGGCAAAAAAGAGTAGTAAGAACTCAAAAATCCTGATTGATTTTTTTGGTTTTGAAACTACGTTTTTTAAATCGGTTAACAACATATCTGAAAGTGGAGATAAAATCATATTATGGAAGCTCCTTTATGGCTTCTTTAACGTTTGAAGGCAATTTGGTGTTTTTAATAGAAACTTTACCTGTTTTCTTTAAGATAATCTGGTGTGGATTTTCTCCTTTGTCGATATTTAATCCATCGATATTGATTGAAGTTACATCATCAAAGATCACCCCAGGCCTGAAATCGGGTGTTTTAACATTCAGTTTGATATTTTTAAAGGAGATGCCTTGTGCATGGCGGACATAAAAGCCCCAGGCAGGCAGTTCGCCAAACATGCTAAATTCAGGATAGCCGGCTTCATTTTCTGTTACACTATCCAATTGATCTATTGGGATAAATGCGGTTTTTTCTGATGCACCACCTCCATAGCTAATCTCGATATCTTCAAGCAGTACATTTTCAACCAAATAACCAGGAATACCGGTAATGGATGCCGGAAGTAAGTTATGTGGTGCTACTTTAGGTAAAGGTCCTTCAAGCGGGTAACCTGCATCGGGCTTGAAGTTGGGGATATCGGCTTTCACTTTAGCAATGCGGATGTTTTTTACGGTGCTGTACTGATCAGTTTTGTTTCTGTGTCCTAAACGGATAAAAATGGCATTGCCAGTGTATTTTGCGGTTACACCTTCAATATCTACACTATCAATAAAACCACCATCAACAGCTTCTAAAGCAATGGCAGAGCGATAGGTATTGTAAACGGTAATATTGCGTACCTTTATGTTTTTGAAACCGCCGTAAGAACCCGTTCCGAGTTTAAAGCCACTGGCGCTAGAGCGGATGGTACAATTGGCTACGTAAACATTTTCGCAGATGCCAGGACTTCCTTCTGATTTTAAGCAAATGCCATCATCGGCTGCATCAATATTGCAATTGGTAATGCGAACGTTTTTACTGTTCACAATATCAATACCATCGTTGTTCCAATAAGCGGTACTTTCTACGGTAACACTATCAATATTTAACCTGTTGCAGTTTACAAAATCCTGAACCCAACCTGCACTGTTTTTGATGGTAACATTTTTAACGGTTATATCCTCGCAATTTGAGAAAGCAATAAGCCTTGGGCGGTTAGCTTCCGATGGTCGTTTAATCTTCCACGTTTCATCTTCCAATATGCCCTCGTGCAGGAGCAATAACAGATCTTTAACTACCTCGGCGCCGCGGCCATTAATGGTTCCTTTGCCCAAAATGCTTATGTTTTGCTGTTTTTTTGCGGAAATCAGTGGTTGAGCATCTTGTTTACCATAATCTAAGCGGTTTATACTGCCCAGTAGTTCTGCGCCCTCTGCAAGGTAAAGTTCTACATTCGATTTCATTTCAATAGGACCGGTAACGAACTGTCCGGATGGAACAATAACACGGCCACCTGCTTTTGCAGCCGCATTAATGGCCTGCTGAATGGACTTGCTGTTGGTATATTGTAAACCCGGTTTTGCCCCAAAATCGACGATGTAGAATGATTGCTGTTGTGCGCTGGCATTTGAAACGAACAAAAATAGAAAAAATAGATAGGGAAGGGCTTTCATCACTTTGAGTAAAAATTTCTTAGTTTACTGATGTACTTTTTGCATTAAGCTGCGGTACTTTTTATGCATTTGAATTGCTGTACTTACAGGATTTCCAATGGTATTAAGCGGATAATCTTTTCTTCGGTTTACCCAGCTCCATTCCCAGGCACTTACCTTTTGGTTAAATTGTTTCATATCCGGTGCTTTTCCCTGTTGCATAGCCTGTGTTGCCTGTTCGAAAAAAAGTACCCATCGCGGTTTATAAAAATCACTTAACAACCCGCTCCATTGCCGGCAGGCATATTCGTTTAAAGGACTCTTTGCATCACCCCATAAAGTAATCAGATCTTTTGCATTCATTTCATAAAGCGCTTTTTCAGCATCATTACTTCCCCAGGCCCTGGCCTGTTTAACCCATGGCCCAAGCATAAAATCTTTTCGGGTAGCCAGTAGTTTGTCCATGTCATCAATCAGCTGAAGGAATTTTTGACTTTCTGTTTTAAAAGTAGCCATGTCATTTTTTTCATAAGCAGCCACAAAGCGACGCTGTAGGGGCAGGGCATAGTTGGCCATCACCTGGCGGGTTACATCTACTACATCATATTGAAAACCATCGCTTTTGCCACAGGTTGGGGCAGCTTTTATCAGTTCATCCCAGGCCGGTAACAGTTCAGCTTCCCGGTAATTCAAGGTTGTTTTGGCCCATCTGCTTAGCGAATCGAAGGTTGGACGGGCCTGAATAATGGATTCTGCACCATCCCTGATGTATTTATCGGCAGGTACATTGTAAACTGTTTTTCTCAAAATTTTCCAGGCCTTTTGGGCATTGGGATTATTTTTGCCATATCTGTTCAATACAAAATTGGGTAGCCAGGTATTAAGGTCTATCGGTTTAGCCTGCCAAACATTGGCCATCATTAATTCGTACAATACCGGGTTCTGTTCTATTCCTTCCATGGTGAGGCCGATGCCTTTCATTTTGCCACTTTGTGGGTGATTTAAAGCTTCGGCGGGTGCGTTTGCAATGACATCCATACGCCCGAAAAGATTGGTGTTCCCGCCAAAATTGTGCAGCATATTCCAGATCCACGGTTTGCCATAAAAACCAGAGGTGCGTTTCCACACAGGTTCTATTTCTGTGGCCAGATCCAATAAATCATCTTATCATTGGGTACTGCTTTTAAAAGGGCTTCTGTTTGTGGCTCCTTCCAAAATTTTCGATCACTGTAAAATAACCAGCCTTGCATTACCCAAATGGCCTTAGGGTCGGCCTGGCTCATGCCATCATAAACCCTTGCGCTTAGCTTTCCTAAAAATTCGGGATCGGCTGATGGCGGTTCGTTTTCGTTAAAGGTATCGGCAGAGTACAGGTGGTCGGTACCCAATAACTCAGTTTGTTTCTGTAAGAATTTTTTTCCGATTTCCGCAAACATCGGGTCTTCTGAATCTAAGATATAAGTATCGGCAAAACCATTCGTCCAGTTGGTTGCTTTGAGTTTAGCCTTAGGAAATTTCTTTTTAAATGCGGCAGGTACGTGGCCCGTAAAGGCCGGGAGAACAGGTTTCATGCCAAGCGAACGCTGTCTGGCCAGGATTTTCTTTTGCAGTTCGAAATGGCTTTTCATCCAGCTGAGTGGAAGCGGGCCGCCCCAGCCATCGATGTTGCCCATCCAGAACCAGGAAAAATAAGCTGGGCCTGTAAAGAAATCCTTAAGATCGTTATCGCTAAAACCCATTTCTTTGTATAACAGGTACCAGGTATATTCTTCCCCGGTAATGGCCAGCGGCATATTAATGCCATGAAGTGCCATCCAGTCTATTTCTTTTTCCCATCTTGCCCAGTCCCACCAGCTCATGCTGTAGTTAAAAGTGCAATAGTTAAGGTAATAACGGTATTCGTAAGGGGTGTTTTTCCTGATTTTGTTTTTAACTTCCGGTAAATTTTGAGGCAATTTAAGGTTAACCCCGTTCCAGGTTACCTGGCAATGCGCATATTCCGTTAAATAATAATAAAAAGCTGATGCGATGGCCACCCCACTGCTTCCCCTCAATACAATCGTATTTTTTTTACTTTCGATTTCAAAAACATCCAGGCCATTTTCAGCAGCAATGCTTTCGGTTAAAAAAAACTGATGCTGTTTTGGTAAAATCCTTTTAATCAGTTCATTTGAAGAGGAAAGATAAGCCTGCGCTTTTGCCTGCACTGAAACTATGATCAAAAATGCAGCAAGAATGTATATTTTATGTTTCATCTGTTATTCTTTTTAATGGTCTTATTGCTTCGGCCTATACTTTTAAAAACCATTTTTTATCATAAAGGAATTTTAATATCCCGAGCTGGATCAGCAACACACCCAGCCACAAGGCTGCCGATTGCCAATCAGGCGGTATTTTGGCTATTATTCCACCAAAAAGAAAATGCGAGCTTGATTCGAAATTAAATAGGCCGTGCGCACAAACGTAAATCAAAATAGAATTTGTACCGATCCAGATAAAGGGCAAACTCCATTTTTGATAAGTTTTAACATCAATGATGTAATAGAAGAAGGAGAATAGCACCAGGCTGAATCCACCGGCAACCAGCACAAAAGAACTGGTCCACATATTTTTGTTTACCGGAAAAAAAGGATTCCATAGCAAACCAAGCGAAACCAGTATGATGCCAGCTATAAAGAGGTATAACGCTTTACGTGCCAAACTGAAACGGCTGTTTTTCGCATTAAGGAATGTACCTGTAAATACCCCTAAAAGTGCTGTTGCAATGGAAGGGATAGTGCTTAGTAGACCTTCGGGATCATATACCGTGCGGTGGAGTTTTCCAGGTAGCCATAAGCGGTCTACATAAGCAGCCAGGTTGCCTTCAGGCGTTAAAACGCCATTCCCGAAACCGGGGACAGGTATAGCAATCATGATGATGTAATAACCTGCTAATATTCCAAGTAGCCAGATGAGCTGTTTGCGCAAGGAAAAATTGAGGTAAATTAAAGCTGCAAAAAAAGTGGATAATGCAATGCGGCCAAGTACGCTCGCGAAACGGGTGTTTTCATAACCTTCCCATCTGAACAGGCCGTTTACCACCATGCCGAGGAAAATTAAAATCAATGTTCTCCTGATCAGTGCGTAATAAATGGCTTTTGCCGATTTTTTTTTATCATTTCCGGCATTTAAATGTTTTTCATAAGAAAAAGGCATCGAAACGCCAGAGATAAAGATGAAAAGCGGGAAAATCAGGTCGTAAAAGGTAAAACCATTCCAGGGAGAGTGGTGCAGCTGATTGCTGAGGCCAACAAAAATCCTTTCGAAAAAGGATAAATGGCCATTGCTGGCGATGGTCCAGTCATTGGGATTCCTGATCAAAGCGTGTTCTTTCATCACGCCATCTGCCAAACCATGGAAAATACCTTCTCCGCTAACAATCCAGAACATGTCGAAACCGCGCAAGGCATCTAAAGAAAGTAGCCTTTTCTTTTTCGGTAACAAAGCCTGTGGTACAGATTCGGTAATGGCCATAATATCTTTAAGCTGAGGATGGGTGATTTTGGTTTCCTAAAAATAAGCGCTGTTGAGAGAAAAATGCGATTTATTTTTTGATAATGGTATTAAAAATAATTTCTCCTTCATCATTAATGGTTTGTACGCGGATCAAATCTTTACTGACCGAAAAAAGCATAAAACCATAAACTGAAGCCACCATCTGAGCATTTTCAATGAGTTTTACGGGTGTTTTTTCTGAAGCTGCGCCTGAAATGAAATGATGCGTTTTGCCTTCGGGTTTAATGT
Organism: Pedobacter jeongneungensis; assembly: GCF_000633455.1. Lineage (GTDB taxonomy): Bacteria > Bacteroidota > Bacteroidia > Sphingobacteriales > Sphingobacteriaceae > Pedobacter > Pedobacter jeongneungensis_A. Next base: position 65,581 of record NZ_AYMG01000031.1, on the reverse strand, counting down.
ATTGCAAGCTGTGTTCATGCCCGGTGAGGTACACATCTACGCCATAACGGTCGAGAATGGGTTTTAAGGAGCTTCGGATGGCTTTGGTATCATATCCGTCTGTCCGGCTTCCTCCGGTATACATAGGGTGATGGCCCACCACGATTTTCCAACGGATGCCCGGGTCATTATCGCTTAAAACCTTGGTGAGCCAGTGTTTTTGTTGCGTGGTATCCTGACCTTTTACATTGGGGCCATATTCAGCATTTTTGTAAAACTCGGGAATTAAGGGATTGGTATCGATAAAAGCAATTAATACCTGATTATTCAGATCGCCATTGATCGGGAATTTTTTGGCGTAATAACGGGCAGGCATTTTCCACCTTCTGCTGATCTTAGAGTAGGCCACCTGGGCATCCGGAATGGATTTGTAATCGTGGTTACCCAGTACCGGATACCAGTCCCATTGCAAAGAAAATGCCGTGTAAATATCTTCAAACGAATATTTAAAAAGCGGATCATGTTCGCTGATTACACCGCTAGGGTAGAAGTTATCGCCTGTTGAAATGATAAACTGTGCTTTCACATCCGCTGCGGTAATGCCCATTTGTTGTGCTACCTGTTTCTGGTGGTCGGCCCCATTACGGCCCCAATCGCCCATGGCAATAAAATTAAGTGCGGAAGATTCTTTGGTCAGGCTTTTGGTTGGTTGATTGCTTTCTGAGGGATTTTTTAACAAAACCTGCGCCTGTACAGAACCATATATAAATACGGAAATAAAAAAAAGTAAATGTTTACTCATGAAGTTGATTTTATTTTGAAAAAACTTTGGAAAGCGTGGGTTTGGCCAGGAGCAAATAAATTTCTCTGGCTGTTGGCACGTAAAAATAATTTAACCACCACTTGTACCGACCTTTCGGAAGATAAAAAGGATGCACACAGATATAAAAATCTGTTTTTATCTGTGTGCATCTGTGGCTAAAAACCTTAGCTTAATGATATCGGGCCTAGTTGTAGCCTGGGTTTTGTACCAGGGTATTATTTGTTGCAATGGCCGTGCTTGGTATTGGGAAAATACGGCGGTAAGTATCGGCATTGGTTTTCGATAAACCATAACTGTTTTCGAATTTACCAAACCTGATCATATCATTACGGTGCCAGGTTTCCCACGCAAATTCTTTCGAACGTTCGTTGTAAATAACATCTAAAGTTAAGCTTCCCAAAGCAGGAGAAGTAGTACGGTTGCTTCTTACACTATTTACCAGGCCAATTGCAGTGGCACCAAGGGTTGGAGTTCCACCTCTGAATATGGCCTCTGCTTTCATCAGGATAATATCCGAATAGCGGAATAACGGCATGTCATTATTTTGGTTACGGTTGGTTGGGTTGGTGTAATCGGCAATAAATTTAATGTTGCGGTAGCCAGTGTTCCAGGCAATTTCGTCTTTACCCAGGTCATAAGAACCTGCAGCCAAACGCGAGGCAGTAAGAGGAGTTAAGTTTAAAGCGTAGGTGTACGCTGTAGCAGGACTTCCGCCAGTATAAAACTGATCGTAGCCTAAATTGGTGGTACTTACCATAATAGGGCTGCCATCTGGCCAATACTGCGGGCCTGTAAGCCATTGTTTATTGCGGATATCATTAGCATCGTTAAAATTTGCATAAAACTCGCTGGTGGTCATTCTTGGTCCGCTGGGTTTATTATTCGCTAAACCACCGCCGCTGCTTTGGTTCATCACCGGATTGGTAAAAGAACCTGCCGTAGAACCAGAATACTGATAACGGATTCCCAGGTTTCGGTTAAGATCGTAACGGGCTAAAAACATATTGCCGGAAGAGGTAGACGCATCAAATGGGATCGCAAAAATAAATTCCTTTTGCGATGGGCCATTTGTCGGATAAAACATCTGCAGGTAGCTCGACATAGGCTCTATACTGTACAAGCCCGAACTGATTACCTGGTCGCAGGCCGCAATACAATCATCGTAACGTGCCGTACCGGTGTAAACAACAGCGTTCAGGTACATTTTTGCCAATATAGAATAAGCAAGGTATTTGGTCGGTAAACCATAAGTTGAAACACCTGTTGTCGATTTTAAGTAAGGGATAGCCGCTTTAAGTTCGCTTTCTATATAATTAAATACCTGTGCACGTGGCGTATTGGTTTTTAATGCTGTAGCGCCATACAAAGTATCTAAAGGTACATTGCCGTACATATCCATCATCATAAAATAGGACAATGCACGCATGGTTTTCAATTCTGCAAGGTTGGTATTTTTTGCTGCACCTGCCGGGGCCGATGCGTTAATAATAGAGATGGTTTGGTTAGCCGTTCCAATAATATTGGTTAAGTAACTCCAGCCCGCTGCCACCCAGGCATTATCTTTATTCCAGGTATGGCGATGCAGCTCCAGGTATTTATTGCCATCAATCCAGTCCGATGCAAAAATGGGCAGTACCGATTCATCCGTAGATGAACTTTGCAAAAAGAAATAGGTAGTCGCGTAATCGCTTCTTAAATTGATGTACACCGGGCCGGATGCCGAGGTTAACTGGGCAGCTGTTTGCGGATAAGATTCCGGTGTAAGTTCGGATGTAATGGGAATTTCGAGTTTTTGGCAGGAAGTAAATATTAATGCCCCTGTTAGTGCACAAAATATTCCAAATAATATCTTTTTCATGTCTTTAAAATTTATCTTTTAAAATGATGCGTTAAGGCCTAATAAGAAGGTACGTGTTTTAGGGTAGAAGTTATTGTAATCTATACCCGGGGCAACGCCACCCTGGTTAATTTCCGGATCGATGCCTTTGTAGCCTGTAATGGTAAACAAGTTGTTGGTTGACAGGTAAAGCCTAATCGTATTTACATACTTGACCGGGTTTTTGAAATTATAACCCAATGTGGCATTATCCAGGCGCACGTAAGATCCACTTTCAATGTAGCGGTCTGAATAGAAGGAGTTTCTGGTATCGGATATCTTATCATCTGCTGCACTGTTCAGGATATTATTAACTGCTGCACCGGCCGTATAAGATAAATCTGCACGGGTTGCGTTAAATATTTTGTTCCCAAATGTTCCCCTTAAAAAGATGTTTAGCTCTAATGCCTTGTATTTAAAGGTATTGCTCCAGCCCATTAATACTTTTGGTTGCGCATTGCCCAAATAAAAGTAATCGGTACCTATACTTGGGGTAGTGGTAGTAGAACCATCATGTTTGTAAAAGAGTGAATTGCCACTGGCATCTTTACCCGCATATTTAAGTGAGAAAAACTGACCAAGGGGATAGCCCACTTTAAGGATCTGTAAGGTTGCATTAGTTTGTCCCGGACCTTCAGGATCGGAGTAACGTACCGAATCGCCATTAGAATATGGACCTTTTAAACTGGTGATTTTATTCTTGTTATAAGCCATGTTAATGGTACTCGCCCAGGAAAAACTTTTGGTATTTACAGGTGAGGCTGTTAAGCTCACCTCAATCCCTTTATTGTTAATGCTGCCACCGTTCGCCCATATTGCTCCACCCGGAACCAATGAGGCCGAAACATTATATTTGAAAAGCATATCGGTTGTGTTTTTATCGTACACATCTACACTTCCCGTAATTTTATTGTTTAGGATACCAAAATCAACACCAAGGTTTTTGGTTGCTGTTCTTTCCCATTTAAGATCAGGATTTGAACCCTGAATTGGAGCGTAGGCTGCTGCCTGAACGCCATTGTTGTAATAAGTACCACTTATGCCATAAATTAATTGTCCGGTATAAGCACCAATACCCGATGAATTTCCGGTTACTCCATAACTGGCACGGATTTTTAAATCGCTGATCACAGATTGACCTTTCATAAATTCTTCTTCGCTCACTCTCCAGGCTAAACCAGCTGAAGGGAAATAACCCCATTGATTATTTTTTCCGAAAACGGAACTTCCGTCACGTCTGATCGATCCCTGAAACAAGTATTTGTTTTTGTAGTTATAGTTTACCCTAAAAAAGTCAGAAATCATCAATATTCTGCCATAAGTTAAATCATTGCCTAAATTAATACGGTAGGAAGAAATGGCGTAAGGATTACCAAGTGCAAGGTTCGAAAAGCCAATGTAATCCGTTGGGAAATTGGTACTGGAGGTTTGGAAACCGTCTCCGTAAACATTATCCTGGTAAGTGTAACCCAATACTGCATTGATGCTATGGTCGCCGAGTTTCTTATCCCAGGTTAAAAATGTTTCAAGCGTTTTGTTGGTGTTTTCGTAATTGCTGCGCAAAGCCGATCCGTTGGTGCCGAATAAGCCGCCAATAAGCGTATGTGCTATCCCAATCCCCGGATCAGGGTTGTTATAAAAATTTGAAGTTGGATATTTGCCAAAATAACTGCTGTAAAATTCACCATGTGCAGCGGTAGTTTTCTGGTAAGATAAATTAATATTATAAGTAAAGCCGAAAGGTAATTTAACCTCTGTATTAAAACCACCCAGTAAAACGTTGTATTTGGTTTCATCCTGTGCATTATTAGCGATGGCAACCGGATTAAAATAACCCGAGTTATTCAGGTTTTCGAAGTAGCTTCCATCTGCATTATATATAGGCGATACCGGCAAACGTTTAGCCGCCTGTAATAAAACGATGTTCTGCAAAGGTTCGTTGATCGATTTGCTGCTCGAGTTGGATAGGTTTAAACTGAATTTTACCTTATCGTTAAAGGCATATTGATCAATATTTAATCGGCCGATAATACGATTTAATGAACTTTTACTTAAAATACCTTCCTTGTTAAAGTAGTTTAAACTGGCACTATAGTTACTGTGCTCGGCACCTCCGCTAAAAGAAAGGTTGTGGTTTTGAGAAAAAGCTGTAGAACGTTCAATCGATTTCATCCAGTCGGTATTTGCACCCAGGTCATCATTTGGCGAAAATGCGGCTTTATTGGCTGAAAGGAATGACCTTAATTGGTCAGCATTCATCAGGTCGAGCTGGTTACTCACTTTTTCAACTGCACCGTAGCCGCTGTAGTTTAATTGTGGCTTGCCCGATTTACCCCGTTTTGTGGTCACCATAATTACCCCGCTCGCCGCACGGTTACCATAAATTGCAGTTGCTGCGGCATCTTTTAATACATCGATTGATTCGATATCGGCTGGTGCGATCGCCGCAATATCTGCACCCGGTATACCATCAATTACATAATAGGGCGCCCCGGGACTGTTAACTGTTGATGCACCACGTAATATTACGGCTGCTGGTTTGTTAGGATCGCCGCTGGCACTGATATTCATACCCGCAACCTTACCTTGCAGCAACTGCCCAACATCGGCAATGGCGCCTTTGTTAAGCTCCTCAGGCTTAACAGAAGTAATGGCACTTGATAAAGTTTTACGTGAGCTTTTTCCGTAACCCACTACCACTACATCGGTTAATGAGGCAGTGGCTTCTTTAATGGTTACTTTATAGTTGGAGGCGGTACCAATGGTAATTTCTTTGGCCTCATAACCCATAAATGTAAATACGAGTTTATCGCCATTTTTAGCGGTGATGCTAAATGCACCTTTGTCTCCGGTAACCGTTACTTTGCTGGTGCCCTTTACCGCAACAGAAGCACCAATGATTGGCATGTTTTCGGTATCCATCAAATTTCCGGTGATTTTTCGTTCCTCCTGCGCAAAAGCAGGATTAAAAGCCTGGCTAATGAGTAAGAACAGCAAAAAGATGCCGCCATACTTTAAGCTTGTACATGTAAATCTCATGATTTTTGTAAATTTAGGTTCATAAATGGTTTGTTTAATTTGGTTATGTATGATTTTGAGATAGAATGTTAAAATTTTATGTTAGCTGGCAGGTATTTTGCGACAAGTGCTTTATAATAAGGCTCTAATTCGGCCCAGCTTTTTTGATTGGGGTTTTTAGAGTATAGATCGTAAGGATTAAACAGGTTTACCCATTTAAACATTTCATGGTCTTTTTCATTCATCAGGTGATCGTAAGCGTTTTCGCGGTGCTGCGAATAAAAAGAGTGGTAACGGAGCATATATAATCCTGGTTCAGGAATATAGGGTTTCATCATGTGGTACACATATTCATCGTGGCCCCATGACATGTCCACATTATCAAGACCGCAGTTTTGCGTATATACCCCTAATTTGGTTTGGTAGATTTCATTGTTGATATCTGGATTTTGACTAAAAAACTCCGGATAAACAATTTTATCCGAATAGGCACAGCCTACCGGAAAAGTATCGCCAACAACAGCCCATTGAGGCTCTCCAAACAAACATAATACTTTACCCATATCGTGGATGAGGCCTACCAGTACCATCCAATCGGGGTGACCGTCGTTTCTAATGGCTTCTGATGTTTGCAAAAGGTGCTGCATCTGGTCTAAGTCCGTATCTGGATCAGAATCATCTACCAACTTATTTAGAAAATCAAATGCGCTCCAGATCGGCATTTCCTGTTTGTCGAACTTTAAATATTCTGCTTTTTTCTGTTTTACGAAATCGTAGGTTTGATAAGTATGGTTAAGCCTGTAAAATTCTTTTACACTGTCTTTTTCTGTTTCTTCGTAATTTCTGAACTGTTCCTCTGTTTTTTCAGCATTGATATTTTTAGGGTCGGGATAACGGATCAAAATATCCTCTTCCCATTGATCAAGGTTTTGTAACGGATTTTGGTCATCCTTCGAAGCTGCGCTTTGGTTTCTCATAAGGCTAGAAATTGATTTGGTTAAAAATTTTCGTTGGTTCGTAAGTTAAAGTTGAGTTTTTGAAAGCTTAAACTTTTATATTTTGCCAATTTTATTTACTTAAACGATTACGTAAAATCATGTTTTAGTCTTTACAATCCGACTTAATATGTTTAAATTTAGTAGGTTATAGTAATTCTTGATTTTACAGGTGCCATTTTCTGCCTGAAGCACCTGAACTTGAAATACGCGAAAGAAAAAAAATAAACGTTCTTGTTACGATTATTTTATATTTTCGTTTGTAAACAAATACTTTTTCCTGTTAAAGGAGGTGTTTGAATGCTGTAACCAAATAACTTATTATGAACATCAATTCGCCTGGAGCCATACCGATGTGGCCGGGCTGCTGTTTGTTTTTGATGAAGATACTGGTGAAGAAGAGGATAAACCGTTGTTGCGGCAAGGAACTGCCAACGATGGAAAATAATCCTCAAAGAAACTAACAAATACACTATTAATCATGGCGGAAGCAGTAAATATTAAGCGTTTGGCTCAGGAGTTGAATATTTCCATAGCCACCGTTTCCAAAGCCCTTAACGACAGTTATGAAATCAGTTTAAAAACAAAGAACAGGGTATGGGACCTTGCCAAGCAACTTAACTATACCCCAAACCCGGCAGCAAGTAACCTAAGGAGCCATAAAACCAAAACTGTAGCCGTGGTAATTCCCTGTGTAGCCAATAACTTTTTTTCTTTAGCGATAAAAGGAATTGAAGAAATTGCCCGCCAGTATGGTTACCACGTACTCATTTATCAGACCCACGAAAATATAGAGGCAGAAGTAGCCTTTACCAATAGTTTGCTGAGCGGCCGCGTTGATGGAATACTTACATCAGTATCGAGCAGCGAATACAACAGTGAATACTATGCAAATCTGGTTAAAAAAATTCCACTGGTATTTTTCGACCGCGTTTACGAAAACCTCGATGCGGTTAAGGTAACTACGGATGATTATGAGATTGCTTTTGAGGCAACAGCGCACTTAATTGAGTGTGGTTGTACTAAAATTGCCCATTTATATGGCTTAGAGAACCTTCCGGCAGGTAAGGCCAGGTTTGCAGGCTATGTTGATGCCTTAAAAGCACACCAGTTGGATGTTAATGAACAGCTTGTTGTTAAATACCATGATGAAGAAGCCAATAATCTGGAAAATATTAAGACCTTGCTTTCCCGGCACAAACCCGATGCACTTTTCTCTTCCATCGAAGAATTTATTATCCCGGCTTATACTGCCTGTAGAGCATTGGGCCTGCGGATCCCTTTTGATGTAAAAATGCTGAGTTTTTCGAACCTGAGTACAGCACCGCTTTTGGCTCCTTCGCTCACCACCATTACGCAGCCAGCCTTCGAAATAGGCCGCGAAGCAGCAAAGTGCCTCTTTAAAATCCTTAACAATAAACAGTTGGATGATGAACAGAATATTGTGTTAAAATCAATGCTGATCAAACGCGAATCTACGGGCTGTTAACCGGTATAAAACCTGGCCATTTAAGCTGGCCACGCGAAAACGTTTACGTAATTAAATAACAGGATTAAGCTTCCAACTTTGGGATTTTTTCTGATTTTTAAAAAAAAACCAAATATAAAAACACGCTATGAACCACCTGTCTGCATTCGATTATGCCGTTTTTCTCCTGTATTTTATTATTGTTTCGGTATATGGCTATTGGGTTTATCGGAGCAAAAAGAAACAGCGTACAGATACGAAAGATTATTTTCTGGCCGAAGGTTCGCTAACCTGGTGGGCAATAGGGGCATCTATTATTGCATCGAATATTTCAGCCGAGCATTTTATTGGCATGTCGGGTTCAGGTTTTGCCATGGGACTTGCCATTGCCAGTTACGAATGGATGGCGGCCGCTACTTTAATTATTGTGGCCATCTTTTTTCTGCCCATTTATATCAAAAACAAAATTTACACCATGCCCCAGTTTCTGTCTAACCGTTATAACAATACGGTAAGTACACTGATGGCGGTTTTTTGGTTACTCGTTTATGTATTTGTAAACCTGACTTCTATTTTTTTCCTTGGTGCCATTGCCATTGAGACTATTACAGGTGTTCCATTTAATATATGTATCATTTTTCTGGCCATCTTTTCGGCCATTATTACCCTCGGTGGGATGAAGGTAATCGGATATACTGATGTAATTCAGGTGTTTGTGCTGGTTGCAGGCGGGTTAATTACCTGTTATATGGCGCTAAAGCTTGTTTCCGAAAAACTGGATGCGCCAAGCGTATTTGCTGCGCTGCCTTTGCTCAAGAGTGAAGCTTCCGGTCACTTCCACATGATCTTTTCTAAAGGAGATAAGTTTTACCACGAACTGCCGGGTATTGCAGTATTGGTTGGTGGTTTATGGATCAATAATTTAAACTATTGGGGCTGTAACCAATACATTGTACAACGGGCATTGGGCGCCGATTTAAAAACCGGGCGTAGCGGATTAATATTTGCCGCATTTTTAAAATTACTGATTCCGGTAATTGTGGTAATTCCGGGTATTGCGGCTTATGTGCTTTATCAGCGTGGTTATTTTCACTCCGAAATGCTGGATGCAGCAGGAACGGTAAAACCCGATCATGCTTACCCTGTACTGATGAATTTACTACCTGCAGGAATAAAGGGCCTTGCTTTTGCGGCACTCACTGCTGCTATTGTAGCCTCACTTGCCGGAAAATGCAACAGTATTGCCACCATTTTTACCTTAGATATCTATAAAAAATTCATCAAGCCCGAAGCTTCAGAAACGCGTTTGGTTTCGGTTGGAAGATGGTCGGTGGTGATTGCCTCTTTAATTGCCATCGTTATTGCGCCTGCACTGCGTAGTTTCGATCAGGTTTATCAGTTTATCCAGGAGTATGTCGGGTTTATTTCGCCAGGCGTTTTTGCCATCTTTTTATTGGGCTTTTTCTGGAAGAAAACCACTTCGCGTGCGGCACTTACCGCGGCATTGTTAACCATCCCTTTGTCTACCTTATTTAAATTTCTGCCTGCACTCACCGGTGGTGCTATCGCCGAAATCCCTTTTTTAAACCGGATGTCGTGGGTGTTCCTCATTATTCTTGCGCTGATGGTGCTGGTTACATTAACCGATCCGAAAAGCAAGGATAATCCGCAGGGACTAGAAATCGATAGCAGCATGTTTAAGGTTACACCTGCTTTTACCATAGCTTCGGTGATTATCTGTGGCATTCTTGTTGCACTTTATACCGTTTTCTGGTAAGCTAAAATTAATTTGAAAGCCAACGCGCACATCATTATCTCTAAAGAATAAAAAATGAAGACTAAGATCCTGCTTGTTTTTGCGCTCCTGATTTCTTTCGGGGCAGTAGCTCAAAATAAATTATATAATATTAAAAATTATGGTGCGGTTGGCGATGGTAAAACGAATGATGCCATTGCGATTCAGAAAGCCATAGATGCCTGTGCGGCAGCGGGTGGCGGACAGGTAATTGTACCTGCCGGACATGTATTTTTAACTGGTCCTTTTAATTTAAAATCGTTTATAGATTTAAGGGTGGAAGGTGGTGCTAAACTTCTGGCCAGTCCCGATGAGAAATTATATACCCAAAGTGCGTTTAGGGAAAATAAAGGTGAAGGTACCATCTGGATTGGTGGAGAGAAACTCGAACAGGTAAGCATTAGCGGCACAGGTGTAATTGATGGCAACGGCATTTCGTTTATGGGAGAAGAATTGAGCGATTCGTATGTACTGAAACCTTTTAATGTGGTAGATCCAAGGCCGCATTTACTTACCCTAATTGGCTGTAATAAACTGAATATAGATGGAGTAACTTTTCAGAATTCGGCCTATTGGACGGTGCATCTGGTAGGCTGCAATGATGTATCTATATCGAATATTACCTTACTCAATAGCATTAAGATACGCAATAGCGATGGGATAGATCTTGATCACAGTAAAAACGTGAGGATCAATAACTGTTATATCGAATCGGGTGATGATTGTATCTGCTTGAAAAACAGGAGAGAATATGAAGAATACGGTGCTTGCGAAAACATTGTGATCAGCAATTGTACCATGACATCCAGTTCTTGCGCCATTAAAATAGGATCCGAAAATATGGATCGCATCAGCAACGTGTTGATTAATAACTGTAATATTAGAAAGAGCAACCGGGGTATAGGCATCCAGAACCGCGATGAGGGAACGGTAAGCAATGTGATTTTCTCCAATCTCCTTATCGAATCGAAACTATTTTCGGATGTATGGTGGGGCAAGGCCGAACCCATTTACATTACCGCTTACCCAAGGGCAACCAGCAACAACAAAGATGCCGGCTGGCGTTTACCTAAAGGACAAACCAAGGGAAAGGTAGGAGCGGTAAAGAATATTTATTTCAGCAATATCCGTTGCACCGGCGAAAGTGGTGTGTACATCAGTGGAGAAAGTCAGGATAAAATTGCCGATATCTATTTCGATCAGGTGACGGTACATCTTGATAAAACCACAAAAGAGGCGGGTGGCGTGTACGACCGCAGACCGAGCAATGTAGAAGGTCTTGTTAAAAGTGCCATTGCAGGGTTTTACTTCGAAAATACCGGATACATTAGTGTGCTGAATAGTAATGTTGCATGGGGTGCCAATAAACCTGATTATGCTGGCAAAGCTTTGGAACAAAAAAATGTAAGTAAACTCAAAAGGGTAAATTTTAGCGAAACCACCGTAGGTAAGTAAATAATTGTAATGCAAGCGCTTTAAGATTCCGCCTGCGCGGGAAAGACGACTGTATTAAGGATCTAGCTATGCAATTTGACACGGAGACTCTGATAATACCGAAATTTTCCTGCGATTGTCATCCTGAGCGTAGTCGAAGGATCTTCATTGATAAAATATTGCTGAATCATGTTCAGCATAATTGTGATTAAACGTTTTAGGTTGTCTGTTTTTCAGCCCTGTTTTGTTGTGTCACAATATTCCGTTTTACTTAAACGTTTACGCAAATAAATACCTCAAAAATCATTTAAAGGCCTTCTTTTTTTAACAACTTCGCTATACGATAATCGATCTAAGAAGCCTGACAAACTTTCGATCGATGATGTGTAACTAGCCAAATTTTGTCATAATCTGCTTAGCTTATGGTATTACATCAGGCCAGAAATGTAATAACTAAAATCAATTAAAGTGAGAGAAAAAAGGTTGTCTATAACCGATATTGCCAGGCAATTGGGAACTTCTACTACCACGGTTTCATTTGTGATCAATGGAAAGGCGAGGGAGAAAAATATCAGTCAGGTACTGATTGATAGGGTAGAACACCTGGTTTCAGAACTGAATTATCAACCCAACGCCTTAGCCAAAAGTTTCCGCACCGGTAAAACCATGACGATTGGTTTTATTGTTGATGAGATCTCTCAGCCTTTTTTCTCGGGTATTGCGAAATATATCGATGAGAAGGCATCTGCACATGGTTATAATATCTTGTTCAGTAGTACAAAAAACAGTAAAAAAAGAGGTGGAGAGGTATTGCAGGTTTTTAATGAAAGGCATGTTGATGCTTTTATCATCGCGCTACCTAACGGACTTGAAAACGAGGTTCGGAAAGTAATTAGCAGTGAGATTCCTGTAGTGCTTTTTGACCGGTATATTCCAGGTTTTGAAAGTGATTATGTATTGATTGATAACGAAAATAGTGCTGCTGATGCTGCCAGACACCTGATTGATAACGGGTATAGTGAAATTGCCTTTGTAACCATAGAAACCGATCAATCGCAGATGCTGGACCGAACAAGAGGTTACGAAAAAGCCATTCATACCGCAGGTTTAAAACCTATTGTTAAAAAAATCAATTATCAGGGCAAATCAGAAAGTATTGCCGAAATCGCAGAATTTCTAAAACAGCATAGTCAGATAGATGCGGTTGTTTTTTCCTGTAATTATCTAACGATGGATGGTTTGGATGCCATGCGGCAGCTTAACCTTAAAATTGGTGAAGATATTGCTATGGTTTCGTTTGATGACCTGGAAGTGCTAAAATATTTTGTGCCATCTATAACGGCAATAGCACAGCCTCTTGAAGAAATTGCCAATCAGATTATGGAGATTTTGATGTACAGGTTAACCAATAATACCAATAAGAATAAAATAAAAACGGTTCTGGCTACCCAGCTGGAAATACGCGATTCATCGCAGTTTAAAAAATCTTCAGATGAGGTTCAACCAGAAGCCCTAACGGTCGGTAAATAAGCTTAAAAGGATAGCAATGGTAAGCGGGAAAGAAAATATGGTAAAAGAGGTAAATGTATTGGTTGATCTGCCTGATTTCGGCATTGTAACGTTACCATTAGCTTATACGTGGCGTGTTGATGGCAACAGGCCTGGCGTTTATGTGGCAAGCTGTAAAGTCATGCTTAGTACAGAAAACCTGCCTGAGTGGCTTTATACGTCAACATTTAATATTACTTATGGCCAAAATGATGATAGTAACGCCAGTATGGTTTCGGTATGTACAGATCAGGAAAGCACAAACTGCTACCATGAAATGATGCTGAGTATTGTATCCTCTTACATTAAACTCCGGGAAGATAGCCTGTGTTTAACTCAGCAAAAGCTTAGTGTGTAACCACATTATCAGAGTAATCCCTCTATCGTTGTAATCATATAAATCTGTGTAATCATACACTTATGAAAAAACTAGAACAAACCTGGCGTTGGTATGGACCTAACGATCCGGTAAGCCTGCAAGATGTGAAACAGGCAGGTGCTACAGGAATTGTAACCGCATTGCACCATATTCCACATGGTGAAGTTTGGCCCCTTGAAGATATTAAAGAAAGAAAAGCCATTATTGAAGCCGCCGGATTAACCTGGTCGGTGGTTGAAAGTGTGCCCGTGCACGAAGCGATTAAAACCCGCAGGGCAGATGCAGGTAAATTTATTGAAAACTATAAAACCTCACTTAAAAATCTTTCTGCTTGTGGCATAAAAACCGTGTGTTATAATTTTATGCCGGTTTTGGATTGGACACGCACCCAGCTGGATCTTGAAATGAAAGACGGTTCTAAAGCCTTGTACTTCAACTGGATCGATCTGGCCATTTTCGATCTGTATATCCTTAAAAGAACAGGTGCCGATACGGACTACCCACACTCGGTTTTGGAACGTGCAGCAAGTAAATTTGCGACCTTAAATCAGCAGCAATTAACCGATCTGAGGATCAATGTGCTGATGGGAATTCCCAATGAAAAGGAGATTGAGCTTGAAACACTCCGCAACAGCATCAATGAATATAAAGCAATCGGATTTAATGGACTACGGGAAAACCTGGTCTATTTCCTTTCATCAATAGCAGAAGTATGTACCGAAGAAGGTATTAAAATGACCATTCACCCGGATGATCCCCCTTATCCCATTTTAGGTTTACCAAGAATTGCCAGTACACTTGATGATTTTAACTACATTCTTCGCAATGTGGATCAGCCATTTAACGGTGTGTGCTTTTGTACAGGTTCTTTAGGGGCTGGGGTAGATAATAATGCACTGGAGATTTTTAATGCAGTAAAAGAACGAGTTTATTTTGCCCACCTGCGCAATGTAACCAAAGATGAAGATGGCAGTTTTTATGAAGCCGACCATCTAGGCGGCGACGTGAATATGTATGCAATTATGAAGGCCTTATCTGAAGAAAATGCGTTAAGAAATATACCCATTCCTTTCAGGCCAGACCATGGTCACCAGATGTTAGATGACCTGGCTAAACAAACCAACCCCGGTTATTCGGCAATTGGCCGCTTGCGCGGGCTGGCAGAATTACGTGGTCTCGAAATTGGCATTACGGGTAACTATTAGTAATCAATAGAAATTACTTTACTCCATATTTAGTGCTTTTTACCTTGCTATTTGAAGGATATTTTAATATGTAGTAGCTTAAACTGATTTAAATTGCAGACCCAAATATTGTTTTTAATTTTGCATGTTTTGGAATTTTTGATGTACTTTTTGATATAATTTATCAAAATTAGCGGCGCTTAATGGAGTTTTGTTTAGTTTAGATATTCTGAATAACTAACCAGATTATGGACACTTTTCGCAAATACATCACCCCGGGCACGGAAGCTGATGCTAAACAACCTGATTGGGGTATTTCTATATTAAATGTGGGCCATTACATCCATCCGGCAGGCAAAAAATATCCCGATGCCGTGCACCCCGATGCGTACTTTTTTGATTATTCCAAAGGTAGGGTACTTTCAGAGTATCAGCTTGTTTATATTGCATCAGGGACAGGTACTTTTGAAGCCGAATTTATAGGTAAGGTAGATGTGCAGCCAGGAACCATTTTCTTCCTGTATCCAGGTATCTGGCACCGCTTTAAACCAGATGAAAAAAACGGATGGAGCGAGTATTGGGTAGGTTTTGGTGGAAGTTATGCCAACCACCTCATGAAACAGGATTGTTTTAGTGCAGAACACCCATTAATTTACATGGGTTTTAATGCCGAATTCATCAATATTTTTATCCAGCTGATTGATACCATTAAGTTTGATGGAATGGGCAGCAACCAATTGGCAGGCTGTTTAACCATTCAGCTTTTGGGGCTTGTATATGCATCTGCACTTTTAAAATTACAATCGAGCAGCCGCAAGGCACAAATTATTAATAACATTAAATACAGCATTCACGAAAATCTGAATAGCGATATTTCTCCCGAAAAACTTGCCGAAAAGCATAACGTAAGTTATGCCTGGTTTAGAAAATCATTTAAAGAAATTACTGGTCAGTCGCCGGGCCAGTACCAGCTAAACCTCAAAATTCAAAAAGCGGCTAAAATGCTGCTCGAAACCGATCTGGGTATTTGCGATATCGCCTATCAGAACGGCTTCGAATCTGAATATTATTTTTCCAGACTGTTCAAATCAAAGATGAACCTTTCGCCATCAAGATATAGAAAAGAATTTTTAAATAGACAAGACTAGTGCTGAAACTAAGCCTGATTGTTATGCATTTGTTTAGCTAATCAGCTAGGCTATTCATCATGCGTTTTTTAGTGCAAAATGAAACTGCGACTTCTTAAAAAAGAATTGTAACTAATTTAATATAAAATAGGCTATTGATTTATTGTATTTTTTTTGAATAAATAATATATTTATTAGTGAATAAGTAATAAAAATCAAAATATGAATCTCAATGATCAAAAAGTGTATTTATTCATGTTGAGTCAAGCGGTAGATTTAGCGGAAAATAATTACAAGATTTTACCTAACCAAATAAATAAAAATTGCAGGATCTTTTTACGTTAAAACATTCATTAAAAAATGTTTCCGATTGTTTGATCATTAACGTGAAGGTCGCGGTATCGGTAAAATTTCAGATAAACATCATTCTGCCCATAAAAAATAGAAACAAAAATAAAGATGCGCAAAAATACATTGAAGATTGGTCTGTTCGGTATCGGCCTGGATACTTACTGGGATCAATTTGAGGGCCTGGAGAAGAGGTTAGAAAACTATCTTTCTATTATTGAGAAAAAAATTAAAGCTTTTCATCCTGAGGTAGTTAACATTGGGATTGTAGATAATATTGATAAAGCTTTTGATGCCGGCGACCGTTTCAGGAACGAAAGCGTTGATCTTATATTTCTTTACGTAAGCACCTATGCACTTTCATCAACGGTATTACCTGTGGTACAAAAGGCAAAAGTTCCTGTAATCATTCTGAATATTTCTCCGGAGGCCGCTATTGATTACGAAAAATTTAATCAAATGGGCGATAGTGTAAAAATGACAGGAGAGTGGCTGGCATTTTGTTCTGCCTGTCCGGTTCCCGAAATTGCAAATGTATTCAACCGCACCGGTATAAAATTCCACCAGATCACAGGTATGCTCAATGGTGATGAAGAATTATGGAATGAGGTAGCCCAATGGGTGGAGGCTGCAAAGGTTAAAAATATCATGTCGTACAATCGTATGGGCTGCTTGGGACATTATTACAGTGGTATGCTCGATATCTACACCGATATAACCAAACAGTATGCTTATTTCGGGGGGCATATCGAAATGCTTGAGGTGGAAGAACTGGCATCACTTAGAAAAACGGTAACAGAGAATGAAGTTGCAGAAAGGATTGAACATTTCAAGATACAGTTCGATATACAGGCCGATTGTTCTCTCGAAGATCTTCAAGAATCTTCAAGAACATCAATTGCATTAGACCTACTTGCCGAAAAATATAAACTTGGCTCATTTGCATACTATTATAAAGGGACAGGAAACA
This sequence comes from Pedobacter jeongneungensis, assembly GCF_000633455.1. Classification (GTDB taxonomy): domain Bacteria; phylum Bacteroidota; class Bacteroidia; order Sphingobacteriales; family Sphingobacteriaceae; genus Pedobacter; species Pedobacter jeongneungensis_A. The sequence continues at coordinate 48,637 of NZ_AYMG01000031.1, read as the reverse complement.
AAGAAAATGAAGATACGATCAGCTCGATTATTTTAGGCAACTCGTTGCTTACGGCCCGCGGGATTCCTGTAGCAGGAGAATATGAGATAAAAAACGTGCAGGCGATGAAAATCATGGACAGCTTTGGGGCTGGCGGTTCCTTTACAGAATATTATGCTATGGATTTCAAAGATGATATAGTTTTAATGGGGCATGATGGGCCTGGCCACATTGCTATCGCAGAAGGAAAAACAAAAGTGAAGCCGCTTAAGGTATACCATGGAAAAGTTGGCAGAGGTTTATCGGTAGAAATGTCCGTGAAGAATGGTCCGGTCACCTTACTGTCAGTGGCAGAAACAAAGGATGGAAAGCTTATGTTGCTGGTAGCAGAAGGTGAATCAGTGAAAGGCCCTATTCTGCAGATCGGAAATACCAATAGCCGCTACAAATTCAGTATTGGGGCGAGGAGGTTTGTAAATGAATGGAACCTTAACGGACCAGCGCATCATTGTGCTGTAGGAGTAGGTCACATTGCAGATAAGATAGAGAAGCTTAGCGAACTGTTGGATATGCAGGTAGTTAGAGTTTGTTGATTTGAGTTATATGCAGAAAAATAGTTCGGTTATAAATTAGCATATAATAAAAAAATGAAAGTGTACCTATAATTAGGTTTTTATTCCTTGTTTTCAGCTATATGGTAATGTTTTGGTAATCAGTGTTTTGTAGGGGTTTTCAAGAAGAGGGCGTTTAATTGTTATGCAGTGTACTCAGACAGGGTGATGAGGATCTTTGCGCCTTTTCCGTTTTCGCTCTCAACCCAAATATAGCCGTTATGCCTTGTGATGATTTCCCGGCGCAGAAACAGTCCGATCCCGAATCGAGAGATTGTCGGTTTGTTTTTGGACCTGTAATAGCCACAGAAAATCTTTTCTTTTTCACTGGCTGGAATTCCCGGTCCCTCATCTATTACCGCGACCATTAATCCTTCTCCATCTTCACTACACTTATGATGTTTGAGGGAATTTAAAATTATTATCTTTAGAGAACTGATACAGGCTGTGATCTTCTTCAGTTCCGGCGTTACTTAAGTGTTAATTAAAAGAGATTAAGCTATTTTAAATGCTACAGGGGGAGGCTAAAGTAAAAGGTGGATCCCCTGCCCAGCTCGCTCTCTAACCAAATTTCGCCGTTGTGCCTGCTGATGATCTCGGCACAGAGGTAAAGTCCGATCCCAAAGCCGGCTATCGTAAGTGACTGATCGGTTACACGGTAATAGCGCTCGAAAAGTTTATCCTTATCTTCCTTTTTGATCCCGCTTCCCTGGTCGCTAACCGAAACGGTTGCTTTGCTGTCTTCTTTTTTGCAGGTAATATTGATTGTGGTTCCCACTGGAGAATATTTTACCGCATTGCTGATCAGGTTGGTCACCACGTGACCGATCTTATCTCGATCGGCATTTACCAATACCTCTCCGATTTGTTCGAAGACTAAGTGGTGGCTGTTGGCCGTTACCTTGAACTCAGCCTCCATCTCACTCACCAGTCCGGAGAGATCAAAGTTCTGTTTCTCGATATGGATTTTTCCAGATTCCAGTCTTGATACATTGAGAAAGCTGTTGATCATGCCAGTCATCTTTTTTAGCTGGTTATTGGCTTTGTCTAATGCCGTGGAGGCAAAACTATCCCCATTTTTTTGTGCCTTGCTGTATAGGAGCTGTACATAGCCCGTCAGAGAGGTCAGTGGAGTTTTCAGCTCGTGGCTAACCATTCCGATAAAATCGTTTTTTCGCTGCTCGTCTGCTTTGAGTTCTGTGATATCGGAAAGCACACCGACCATTTTGACGGGTTTTCCCTGATCATCGTATCTTGCCCTGCCATGGGCACTGATCCAATGGACCGATCCGTCCGGCCACATGATTTCGTACTCTCCCTTGTATATGCTGTGGTTTTCTTTGGCAATACTAACCAGTTCCCTGATCGGATCCCGATATTGGGGAAGCATCGCCTCAAACATATCCGAATACACGAAATCCTCATCTGGTTTTTTTCCGAAGATGCGCCTAAACTGCTCGTTGTATTTCATTGTTCCGCTTGCCAGATCAACCTCCGTTGATCCAAGGGAGCCAGCGTCCATGGCGATGCTCAGCCTGGTATTTGCCTCTGATATCTCTTTTCTCGCATTTACCTGTTCGGTAACTTCGGTAACCACTTGTAGGATGCTTGAGATCTTGCCAGCTTCTTCTATAGGCTGATAGATGAAGTTAAAGTAGCGTTCCTGTGGGATATTGTCCTTGATGATGACGGCTCTGCTTTCCAGGCCATGATACGGCAACCCTGAATCCAGAACACCGTGAAGGATTTTGATGAAGGGCTGGTCTGCGATCTCGGGCAATACCTCATCAAATCTCTTTCCCTCTATTTCAGCTGTCCTGTTCCATATTTCAAGCATTCTCTCGTTAGCGCTTTCCACGATAAGTTCATGCCCCCTAAAAACGTTAATCGCAACCGGAGCCTGTTGGATTAACCTGCGGAATTTTTGCTCGCTCGCTGCCAGGTTCTTAATGAGCAGCTCAGTCTTTTCCTGCCCGGTAACCTGTTCTGTAACATCCTGTAGTACCCCGCTCAGGCGGATGGGCTTTTTATCGGCATCAAAATGTGTTTTACCTTTGGCTTTGATTATCCTGGGCCTAGGATCTTTTGGATTGATGATCTGATAGTCGATTTCATAATCTCCGCCGGAACTGAAGTCAAGTGAATGCGATATCGCGGCCCTTACCCTTACCCTGTCTTTTTCTGCTATGACCTGTAGCGCTTTTTCCAGCTCAAGCCAGTCTCCCTCGATTCCAAACCATTTCCGGAGCTTGTCATTCGCCGAAAAGCTACCATTAAGGGGGTTGAAATCAAAGGTACCCAAACCTGCGGCATCTATGGCAAGTGCTGCCTCTTCCTGGCTGATTTTTAGTTTTTCATATACCATTGTGAGCTGCTGGTTGAATTTCAGCATTTCCTCATTTGAGGCCATCAGTTCTTCATTGGATGCCCTGATTTCTTCGTTTGAAGCTTCAAGCTCCTGATTTAAAAAAGAAATCGTTTCTGTCCTTTCCTTAACGCGGGCATCCAGTTTATCGTTTAGTAATTGTAGATTTTCCTTTGTCGCATGGAGTTCATCATTGATTGCCCTAATTTCCTCTAGTGCGGCAGAGAGGTCCTCATTTTTGGTATTGAGCTCTTCATTAAGCGCTTGTTCTATCCTAAGGAATTCGGCATGCTCATTTACCTGCTGGAGTGCGCTCTGTTTTAAAAACCGGTCAGTAACATCAGTGGCTGTGTGCAGTATACAGATAGTTTTGCCGTTTTCATCAAGTATAGCCCTGTATTCAAAATCAAAATAGAATAACTGATCCTCACCATTTATGTTAAGCTCGGCAGGAGTGTCTGAACCTGATATGGTTAGCCCCTCAATCCACACTTTTGCAAACATTTCGATAAATGGCTGACCTTTTAGTTCGGGAAGGGCATCCTCAAGAGATTTGCCTATAACTGACCGGTCCTTGCCCCATATGCTGAGCATTGCGTCATTGGCAAACTGGATATGGGCTTCCTCGCCGATATGTAGTGCTGTAGCCGTGCTGATCTGTGAAAATATGTCGATAATTTGCTGCGGATCCAGAAAGGGAGGAGTAGTTGGCATGAACTTGGGATTAAATCCGTAAAGTTAACGTTTTATTGGATTGGCTAAAGGCAGATTGGTCATAAGCCTGTAAATCATCAGCTGTTTTTATGCTAAAACAGTTTCATCAATTGGTTAGTGGCTCTAGCTTGAGGTTTCGTTGGTAAGGGATGTAGCTCTGGTAGTTCTATATTATGAAGTGCTTTTAACAAAACATATTGTGTGGTTTTAGTTTTTGGGAGAATTATTTATCAAACGATTTTTAATCTTGTCTGTTTATTGTTTAAACGATAGTATCTTGGAAAATTCACGCCCAAATGACCTGGCAGTTCTGGTACAGAACAAGCTCCGTCTGACCAAAAGCAGTTCGACTCTTCCCGAGCTCAAAGTTCTTGAGGATCTTTTTGACTGTCTTTTCTATTCGAGCATGTGTAAAGAGGAAAGTGAACTGATCAGGGTAACAGTGACTTTCATCGATCCGGAAAACCCAGATCCTGCACCACCGGGGCACATTGTTCCGGAAAGATGGAGCTGCATTGCTTTCGATCACCATGTTATGATGACGACAAAGTCTCTTGCAAAGCTTTCCAAGGCAGCAGACCCTGCCAGCTCCTCACTTGCGGTGTACTATAACGAGGAGGGCCTTATTTATATCTGGGGGATGATTGATCAGGCGATGCACTATCAGAATTTTCTGAACTATGAGTCTGATACAGGCTCAGAACAGCCTGGCCTTTTTCAGGTTTCTATAAGTGACATCGGGACGCTGAACGTACTTTTTGATTACGAGCTCCTGGCTACCCTAAAACACAATGTTCTCGTTAAGCGTTACCTGGATGTCCTGACTATTGGACCGATTTCTAAAATGTTAAGGAAGAATGCGGATTTTTTGAAGATTACCGTAAAGGGCTATATTGAGCAGGTTCATCCAACCGAAAGCTATGCAGACTGGGAGAATTTTTTGGATGGGCTCTGGATCCAGACCTTTTCAAGGCTTTTACTCAAGATACAGAATTATCAGCATGGGGGAGCTATATTGATTGCCGATGATAGCGCAGACCTGGATGTAAAATACAGAATCCACTATGAACGTTTAACTCTGGCAATGGTATCACATGCCAGAGCTGCAATTGATAACTTTGTAGCCGAGAGCAAAATTGCGGGTGATTTGAGTTCGGGGAAAAGATCGGTAAGTAAATCGCTATACCTGCGGGAAACAGGCTCTTTTTATGATAAAAAGGGTACTGGCGATGAGATCAAGGGAGCAATCAGTTTTATTGCCTCCCAAACCTGTGTGGATGGGGTGGTATTGTTTAATCGCAGCATGGTCAGTAATGGCTTCGGCGCAGTACTCCGGGCAAAAAAGATGCCGCGCAAGATCTACGTTTCTTCCACTGCTACCGCAACGCCGAAGTCGCTGGAACCCCATGATCCCAGGCATTATGGAACCAGGCACCGGTCTATGATCGCTTATTGCTGGAACCATCCCTCATCCCTTGGATTGGTCATCTCCCAGGATGGAGATATCAGGGCTTTTTCAAAAGTCGAGGATAAACTCATTATGTGGGAAAATATCAAAACGCAGCAATACCTGACCGGAAGGTCTCAAAAGCAGCGGAAAAACCAGGTGCAAACACAGGTTTAAATGGAACCATTTTCTAATCTTAATTGCTTTTGCGCCGCCCACACAACTTTATATATGACCTGTAGCATACGCTTAACACACTCAGGAAGCGCTAATCGATAAACTATGTAAATCATCATCTGGACTGAAACACGTCCTGCAATTCGTAAAAGACTTCTGCAGTCTCACTAAAAACTATTGATCTGTAACAGAAAAGAACCTGGATGCGGCGCGCTCCTGTAACCAGAACGGAGAACGGAAATGTGGAAGGTAAAGATTGGTTAAAGTCGGAAATATATACTTTCTCTATGGCCCCTGTTAAAAGAAAATGTCAATATAGTCTGTGGTCTCTCCGTCGCAGTTGAGCATCTGCTGAAGCCGCCAGTATTTTCTAATGCCTGTTGCTTTGAAGATATATAGTCCGCTAAGCTCGCAGGGCTGACCGCCGTTGCTTGAATTTATTTTAGAGATGATCGTTCCATTGAATTTTAGTGTGCGGCCCTTGTTTAAAAATGTGCCGTTTATGGTGACGTATTCCTGCGTCTGAGGATCTCTATGGCTGCCTTCAATGCTGTATTCATCTTTTCCGATGGATTTGATGTTGACACTGCCCGGGTTGTTTTTGTTGAAGCTGATCCATTGGATGGTAAAGGCGTGCCGTCCGGTACGTACCGGTTTCTCCTGTGAAATGGCAGGCAAAGTAAAGATAAAAAGGGCGGCAATAAGGAGGATATTTTTCATGTGGATATTTGAATACCGGAGAAAGGGGCTATTGTTAGATTAAAACTTATTTACCCAGCGTTATTTTGGTGAAAACTTCTGTACTTTTTTTAGATCCGAGCCCGAGCTCACCAAATGAACTCTGACCTGAAACATACAAGGTTTTATCTGTCTTGAGCATAAGGGTATGGTAGTCTGCAGCGCTGATCTGGGATACATTATCAGAAATATGGATAAACCTGTTCTGATCCGCTCCCTGGATACCAAAGGTGCCGAAGCTATTGTATCCTGATGCCCATAAGCTATTGTCGGTTTTTATTACAAGAGAGAAAAAACGTCCTCCGGCCATTGCTGCCGCATTGTCCATCACTTTTACAAAGCTGTTCTGTTTGGTGCTGTTGCCCAGGCCAAGTTCACCGTAATCATTGGATCCGGCAGCCCATAGGCTGTTGTCGGTCTTGATGATCAGGGAGTGGTATTCAAGAGCCTTAACCGCTTTTACCCCGTCCATTACTTTTATAAAGCCATCCTGATCGGTATAATTTCCAAGACCTAGTTCGCCTTCGATGTTTCGGCCGCAGGCCCAAAGGCTGTTATCGGTCTTTAACATCAGGATATGGTTCATGCCAGCAGAGATAGAGCGTACGTTGTCTGCGATTTTGGTATAGGTTGAAACCACATCCGCTTTTGAGTATGCACTCCCAAACAGGTTACGGTGGTTAAAGCCTACTGCCCAGAGGCTGTGGTCTGCTTTGATGATAAATCCGTTTTCGGTACCGGCTTCAATCTGCTCAGCGCCATCGAATACTTTTTTGAACTGTCCGTCAAATGGTGAGTTGCCTGTTCCAAGTTCCCTGAAATCGTTACTACCCGCGGTCCATACAGTGTTATCGTTTTTTAAAACCAAAGCCCTGCTATCTTTGATGGAAACATCCTTTGCCTGAGCCATGATGCGGATGAAACTGGTTTGTTTTCCGATGTTTCCCGCTCCAAGAACCATGCTGCTATTCTGTCCGGTTGCCCACAGGTTGCCCTGTTCGTCAATTGCCATGGAATTGCCGAAGGATGTTGATACTTTCAGGAAATAGGAGTCAGCTGCCGCCGGAGAGACAGGTTCATCATCACCACTATTTTTCTTGCAGGAAATTACCATTAGGCAAAAAAAGAGGGTGAGCAATAATGTGCATGTTTTTAGCTTACTAGATTGCAGGTAGATTTTTATCATATTGATTTGTTGGAAATGGCCTTTATTGGATTTTTGCGTGCATTTTAAACCGTAAAACCGTAAATAGGATAACCACCGGAAATACAGTTTTGTTTTGAACTTCAGCGGAGTTTATTCTTTAAGGGATAATATTCCGGATAGGATTATTTATTGAGGGATTATATCCGGATATTTGAATGTTCCTGTTTTTTTTTGCTGTTGTTCGCCCTAAGTCAGCCGTTGTCGGATGATAGTGCATTTTACAAACAATCCTGTGCCGGATGTGTTGAGCATATATTATTATTCATTTCAACAGGTTCTCCCATCTTTATAGCCTAAATTATATAAATCTTACCATGAACAACGCGAAAAAAATTCTTCCTTTTGCCAATGGACATGCTTTAATCTCAACGATTGCCGTCAATTACCTATCCAATGCCGGACTTTTAAATGGGGATAGTATGAAAACGGTCTCTGATAGGTACCTCAATTATTTTACACCAGCCGGTTATGCCTTTTCGATATGGGGTCTTATTTATCTTGGGCTGCTAGCTTTTGTTTTTTATACAGGAATTGATGGTAAAAAAGATCCGGGCAAATCCGGTGTCTTGTCAAAAATCGGTTGGTGGTTTGTTTTATCCTGTCTGGCCAATTCTTTTTGGGTAATCGCCTGGTTATATGATTATATAGGTCTTTCGATTTTAATCATGGGTGTTATTCTATTTTCCTTGCTAAAGATTATAACCAATACCCGAATGGAACTTGATGCTCATCCTTTAAAAGATTATCTTTTTATATACTGGCCATTTGCTTTATATTCAGGATGGATTACAGTAGCTTGGATTGCAAATATTTCTGCATACCTAACCAAAATAAGCTGGCAAGGGTGGGGTATTTCTAATGATATATGGGCCATCATCATGATATGTGCAGCTGGATTAGTTAATGTCCTAATGGTTTACACCAGAAATCTGCGGGAATTTGGGGTGGTGGGCATATGGGCATTATTTGCTATCTCTGTTTCCAATAATGGTTATCCTGATAGGGGAAACATTGTTTATACCTGTTATGCTGTGATTATTATGATTGCTGGATTTGTTATTCATAATGGACTGAAAAGCCATAAACGTTCAATTCATAACATGTGACAGGGTATTTAGATTGAGGTTGAGATATCGTGAAAGCAGGTTTCAGGACTTTTCATATTTATCTATTTCAATTTATCTTTAACTTCTAATCTATGTTTTCTATGCAACTCGCTTGAAAAAGCATATTTCTTGTTACACTAGAATGATCTGGTAAGATAAAGATAGGAATACCGTTGAACAGCGATTATTATAAAATGCCGCGTTCGCATTTGTAGATTATTTTTAAGTAAATTCACAAAAAAATTAATTTAAACGTACGAGTTTGCTCAAGTATTTTGATTGAACATTTTGATAACCTACTAACAATAACAAGTGATATTTTTAAAGCTCAGATGGCCCCTTTTTTTTATTTTGCTTGGTTTTACCACCGCTTCTTTTGCTCAAAGCCTGATTTTGCCTGGCGAAGAGGTGCTTTTTTCGTTTGAGACCCAAAATGGAAAGAGGTTAACATTAAATAAAAGCAAAGCAGATAATAACATTGTTTACAGATTTGGTACAAAAGACAAAGTTGAATTCGAATTCCCGGGTAAATCAAAAAACAGTCGCAAGGATTTTAAATATTCATTCTACATGCGTGGCGGTGGAGTGCAAAATGAAGGGATGGATTTGAATTACGTCTATTTTAGCAACAACGGTTTTAAGTATGTTATCTATGACACTTATGAAGCTGTTGGCCGTAAGCAGGAGATTGGTGTGAAAATCATCAATCTTAAAACACAAAAGAAAACAGATATAAGGGGCAACCTGAAAACACGCAAAGGAAGCCTGATAGATTTTAGGTTTAATAAATTTTTGGAAATTGGCGACGAACTGTTCGAATAACGACTGCTGTAACTTGTATTGATGTTGATATTTCTTTTATGAAAACTTCAAAAAGCTCAGACAAAGTTTTTGCCTGAGCTTTTTTGTCCTAAATACTTAAACGAGGGGTAATTTGTAAATACGAATTTAGGATATACCCTAAAGCTATAAATTCAGACCCTGCTGGTAAAATCGGTAAATACCTTAATAATAGTTAGTTAACTCTTGTGTTTGTCAGTCGGAGGTATTTGATAAGTGCTTCAGGATGATCAGTCTGCAATCCCTGCACACCGTATTTTATTACCTGATTCCAATCTTCGGGCGTTTCGCTGGATTTTTGTACATCAGGAAAAATACTGATGCCCATTTTTCTTAAAACCGGCAACAGCGTTTCATTGGGCATATTATCGATTGCCTCCAACGGTGTTTTTGCAAAAGCGCCAAGCAGATCTTGCGCTGTAGTAATTCCCGGATCCAGGCGCGACATCAATGGCATTTCAGGTGCGGTTTTCCGCCAGGAAATGTAATCGCTGTTTCCGCCAATGTAAACCAGGACCTGATGCTCCATTCCCACCTTTTTAATTGCCTTGTATGTCTTTTCTACGTCGGCAGCTTTAAAATCTAAATAAATATTGATCTTTCCCTTGCAGGCTTTTAGTGCTTCTTCAAAACTGGCAATTTGGTGCAAAGTCCCATCTCTTCCTTTAAGAATGAACTTTTTAGCCTCTTCAAAATCGAGGTCTTTTATTAACCCCTTCCCATTGCTCACCTGATCTACCCGGTCGTTGTGTAAAAGTATAAGCTGTCCGTCTTTTGTGGTACGTAGATCCAGTTCTACATAATCAGCCCCAATAGCAATAGCCTCCTCAATGGAGGCTATTGTGTTTTCGGGTTTAATTAAATGACTTCCGCGGTGGGCAATTACAATAAAAGCATTTTTTGATTTTGGCAATGGCCTGATCATTTGTTGCGCGAAAACCGGTAAGTACAACCCACTTATTAAAATGGTAAATAAAAATGGTTTTATTTTTAGTCCCATTGTTAACGTTTTTGCGTAGGATTAAGATCTGTAAATGCGGCAGCACGGTCTCTGCTGGCTTTTTTTAACGAGAAAGCATCAAAAAGTTCGCCCGATGTTTTGTAAGCCTCAAATTTAAGGTCTGCACCATCAACGTGAATCACCTGGAAAAGCTGGGTGTTTTCTAAAGATACATCCATCCACTTGGCACCATCTACCTGGTACATTTTAGGGCCTGCAACCGAAACCAGGTAAACCGGTCCGCTTACTTCTCTTCCTGATAACCCCCTTGGCAGGTTTTGCCCACGGCTATAGGTATGGTCGTGCCCTTGCAGCACCAGATCGATGTGGTATTTGTCGAACAAGGGTTTAAAACGTTCCCTGAATTCCTTATTGTCCCTGCTTTTTGCGGTAGAAAAAATAGGGTGGTGAAAGGTAATCACGGTCCATAGCTTTGTATTTTCCTTTAACACTTTTTCGAGCCATTCGTATTCAGCTTTGGCCGAAGCTTCATCCAAAATGATCATTTGAGAATCCAGTGATATAATTCTTACGTCCTGGTAATCCACATAATAAACAGATTCTTCCAGTCCCTTTGGGCCATTGCCTGCAAAAGTATACTGTACGCCCCAATGTGGATCGAGTACGAGTTTTCTTTTATCATCGCGCACATATTCGTGGTTTCCGGGAGAGGGGATGCTGGGAATCATACCATTGATAAAACCACCTCCATAATGCCATTCGCCCCATTCCTGGTCATTGTTCGAACGGTTGATCAGGTCACCTGCGTGGATGATAAACCTTGCATCCGGTTGGTGCGAAAATGCCTTGCGGATAACACGCGACCATTTTGAACGGATATCATTCTGTGCATCGCCAAGATAAATGAAAGAAAACGGCGTGTTTTTAACCGATGCAGTTGTAAACTGAAACCACTCGCTCCAATGCTCGCCCGATCCAACACGGTAAGCATAAACCGTTGATGGTTTTAGGTTGATAAAGGTAACGTGGTGATATTTTGCAATTTCATAATTATTTCCGCTTCCCAACAGGGTAGAAGTTGCATCATAGCCCGTAATTGACTGTTCTAGTGCCGGATTAGAATCCTCAGCCTTGATTTGTGCTTTTGAAGCCTTAATCGTAGTATCAGTGCGCCAGTTAACCGTTTGGCTGGTGGCAGGATCTCCGGCCCAGGTTAAAATTACACGGTCGGGAAAATGCCCCGGTTTAAAATCCTGGGCATATGTTTTTGCGCCAAAGGCTAAAACAGAGAGTGTAAATAGAAAAGAAAAAGCTTTGATATATAATTTCATGTTATAATAATTAATGGGATTCAATTTATTTCAGGTACCACATTAAGGTATTCTGATTGTCGGCACCGAAAACCGAAACGGCTTTTTGATAGTTAACGCGGTTTTTTGCACTTTCCGAGTCAGGGTAGGTATAACGTTTAGGGATTCCTCTTCCGGCTGCAAGCGGACCGGTAACAAAAGCTGGGTAGCCGGTACGGCGCTGATCAAACCATCCTTCTGAGCCTTTAAATAACATGGCCAGCCATTTTTGGGTAATCAACTGTTCAAGTGTGCCATCATATTTTACCAATGGCTGATCGTAATAGCTCTGAACTGCTGTTACGGCATAACTGCTCATCGATTCCCTGATGCCTTTATAGTACAACGATTCTGCCGTTTCTCCACCTACGGTGAGTTTGCCTTTCTGTACGGCTTCTGCCAAAATAAAACATTGCTCGGTATAGGTTATCAGGCTGGCTTTTAACAATGGATTTGAAGTGCCGCCATTTTTTCTGAAGAAAGAAGAAGAGAAAACCGAAACATGATCTTCGCCACCGTTATAAGCTGAAGGTGCATCGATAGCATTTGGAACACCCACATACCTGTTCAGATCAACGGTAGATCCGGTTGCACTTTTAACAGGTTCTACCCAAATAGCCAACCTTGGATCGTTTCTTTGAATCAGCCTGTCTGCCAGTTCCTTGCTTACCTTTGTTTTTAAATAGTCGAAGTCGATCATGGCCAGAGGACCACCTGGCCAGCTATATGCGGCAATATTGCCCAAATAAGCTATTTCTGCGTTATCGGTACTATTTTCAAAAATTGGAAAGGCAGTTTTATCATTAACAATTTCCTGCATTTCGGTAAAGGCCGGTGTATAGTTTTTGGAGATACGTAACAACATCCGGAGGCGCAGCGAATTGGCAAACTTCCGCCAGGCAAGTGCCTTGCCTTTAAACATTACATCCCCCTTGGCATTAATCTCCTGAGTATTGCCTTTTAACATATCATTGGCTTCCCTTAATTCTTTCAATAAATCAGGGTAGATGGCTTTCTGCTGGTCGTATTCGGGATAGATGAGATTGGCCTCTTTAGATTTAAGTGCCTGCGAATAAGGGATATCTCCATACAGATCAGTAAGATAAGCAAAGTTGAAAGCCTTCATGATTTTGCTGATGGCAACATATTGATTCTCTGAACGTTTTTGTGCAGTTTCCATTAAGGTTTTGTTCACCGCTAAACGGGCATAAATATCGTCCCAGTCAACTGGCCCCCAATCCAACAGGTCGTAACCCGTATTGCGCACCAATGTAAGGTAACGTGCAGCTGAAGCCGGCCTTCTGCTAACTGCGTTTTCCTGATAGGCATATGCCGTAGAAACCAATACATCCGACATTAAAAACTCGGTATTTGTGGTTTCCGGTGCATTTGGGTTGGTATTTATATCTTCAAAATCTTTGGTACAGCCCGCTAATAATGCTACCAGCGTGAAAAGGAGCGTTGTATATTTGAATTTCATTTTTGTACAGGTTAAAAGTTACAACTTAATTTAAAGCCGAATGAGCGGGTTCCAGGCAGTGTCCAATGGCCTACGCCCAGTTTAAAGCCTTCGGTAACACTCATGGTCGTTTCCGGATCATAACCCAGTCCGTTGGCCGTCCAGGTGTAAAGGTTTCTCCCGATAAGGGATAACGACAGGTTGCTGATGGGCAGTTTACGCGTTACTTTTTTGTCGAATACATAGGTTAAAGAAGCTTCCCTGATTTTCAGGAACGAAGCCGAATAAGTGAGCCTTTCGTAATATTTGTTGTAGGTATTATTGTAAAAATCAGAAGCCGCAATAATCACTGTATTTTGGGTGAGGTTACCATTTGCATCGGCGATAAAACCCGGGATAATCATCCCGTCATTCCGTTTTCTGCCCTGCGAGTCTGTCCATGGTAAACCACCTGTTTCTGCATCCCTTCCAATCAGGGTGTTATCTGTCAAACCGGCGTTAATCAGGCTTTTAACAACATATGAATAAAAATTACCACCTTTACGCCAGTCTAGAAGCACGTTTAAAGTGAAGTTTTTATAACTGAAAGTATTGTTAAAACCAACAGTAAAATCGGGGTTATAGTTTCCTACCTTGATGTATTCAGTATTGTTACGGATGTAATGTCCGGTTTTATCTAATAAAGCAGCTCCCGCATTTGGTCCGCTGGTTACTTTGGTGTAACTCGGGGTATAGAAGTCGCCGATCTTGGTGCCTTCTTTGATCAGGTAACGGATATTGTCCCCATCGGCACTGCCCATAGAGTACTCTTTCAGGCCTTCTGATAACTCAATTACCTTGTTCTCGTTTTTGGTAAAGTTTACATTAGTTTCCCATTTAAAAGCTCCATCAAAAGGAACTGCATTTAAGCCGATTTCCCAGCCACTGTTCTGGATATTTCCGGCATTAATCAACCGGTTGGATGAGCCTGAGGCAATGGTGGTTGGGATGTTGATGATCTGGTTTCTTTTGTTTGTTTTATACCACGTTATATCGATGCCCACGCGGCTTTTAAAAAAGCGCAGGTCTCCACCGAATTCGTAAGAAGTAGCAATTTCAGGTTTCAGAAAGTTGTTTTTGAGGTTAAACTCAATGGTCGCTCTTTTTACATCTCCCCAGTCCTGGTTAAAAGGGATGGTGTTATATAGCTGATAAGGATCGGTATCACTACCTACCTGTGCCCAGTTTGCCCTAAGTTTAGCAAACGAAAGCACATCTGATCTGATCTTGAACACATCGGTTACAATGGTACTTAACGATACAGAAGGATAAAAATAAGAATTGTTTCCGGCAGGGAGCGTGCTCGACCAATCGTTTCTGCCTGTTACATCAAGAAAAACCATATCCCTGAACGATACCTGGCCAAGACCATAAATACTATTGATGCGTTTACGGGAATTGTATTGCGAATTTACAACGGTACCCGCCTGTGCATTGGCGATATTGTAAACACCAGGGATACTCAGACTCTCTGTTTTCTGCGCGGTTGATCTGTTGGTCTGATCCATTTGGTTCCCTCCCGCAGAAAGGCTCAACGACCAGTCCTGATTCAATAATTTTTTATAACTCAGTAAAAAATCGGTGTTCTGTTCCTTAAAAAAGGAGTTATCTACCCCATATCCACCAAATTTAAACCGTTTTGAGCTAAAGGGACGTTTGGTTTCGTGTTCTTCATTGTACATATCGAGTCCGGTACGCACCATTAAGCTTAAGTTTTTGGTGATGTCATAAACAGCTTGTACGTTTCCTGTTAACCGGTTTCTATCATAGCCATTGGTGTGCTCGTAAGCCACAAAATAGGGGTTGTCTGAATCATCTGCCGAGAACTGTTCGATATTTTCCCTCCCGGGTTTCCAATAGTTTTTCAGGTCGTTGATGTTCATATTCGGTGGAAGCGAATACAGCATCTGCGTAACACTTTCACGGTAGGCCGATGGCCTGTTGTCGCTTTTATTGTTCACATAACCAATATTGGTGCTGATCTTTAGTTTAGGGTGCAGCACATAGGTGGCAGAAAGGTTAAGCGTATTCCGTTTCAGGTCGGTGTTGGGCACAATCCCTTTATTAGTGAGGTTGGTGTAGGATAAGCGGTAATTTCCATCTGCGTTTTTTCCGCTGATGGAAATATTATTGGTATAGGTTGAGCCGGTTTCGTAAAAATCCTGCGGATTGTTAGGATACGATACCCAATCGGTGGCAATCGGTTTTCCACTTGCATCCAGGGGACTGTTCCATTGCAGGTGTTTTGTACCTGCATCAAGCCTTGGCCCCCACGCAGAAGTGGTAGAAGATGCTGTATCGTCGGTATATTCGCCGCCCCCAAAGGTGTGCTGGAAATGTGGGAACATCCATGCCTGATCGTACATGGCATTTGAGTTAAAGTTTATCCCTAAACCTTTTTTGTTTGCTGAACCACTTTTGGTGGTAATCAAAACTACACCGCTTCCGGCCCTGCTTCCGTATAATGCAGCAGCACTTGCGCCTTTTAATATGGTGATGCTTTCTACATCATCCGGACTGATATCTGCAATTGGACTGCCATAATCAACCGATGATCGGCCAACCTCTGATGTTGCGCGTAGCGAATGTGCTACCGGAACACCATCAACCACAAATAAAGGCTGGTTATCAGTAGCAATGGAAGATTGGCCCCTAATGGTGATAAAAGATGTTGATCCGGGATCTGAACCAGTGCTTACCACATTTACCCCGGCTACTTTTCCGGCGAGTGAATTCACTACATTTACTTCTTTTACGGTATTTACATCACTTCCTTTTACGGTAGCTATCGAATAGCCCAATGCCTTTTCAGAACGTTTAATGCCGAGTGCTGTCACCACTACATCGGAGAGTGCAGTTTCATCAGGTGAGAGGCTAACATTCAGTTCAGTCTGGTTTTGAAGTGCGATTTCCTTTGTTTGATAACCGATCATTCTGAAAATCAGCGTAGCTGATTTATCTGTAACACTCAGGTTAAAGTCTCCGTTAAGATTGCTACTGGTAGAGTTGCTGCTGCCTTTTTCGATTACGTTTACACCTGGTAAAGGTAGCCCTTTTTCATCGGTTACCTTTCCGCTCACGCGTACTGATTTTTTAATAATGATCTGATTTCTTTCAATCAGGTAAGTAAGCTGCATGGGGGTTAAAACCCGGTTCAATAAGCTGCTCACGCTTTCGTTATCGGCCTTTAAACCGGTAATATGCTGTTGCGCTACAGCATCTTTATTAGAGTATACGAAATAGAGGCCGGTTTTCTTTTCTATGGTTTTAAAAAGATCAGTCAGGCTTCCCTGTTTTAAATTGATACTTATTTTGGTATTCAGCTGCTGGGCATTTACGGGTGATGCCTGCCCTACAAAGAGCATTACGGAGAGCATGATGTAAATAAGGGTGAAAAAACGCATTGCGCTAAAAATTAATTGACTAGTCACTGCTGACTTTTTCATAACTTTGTATGTTTTAATCTTGATGGGTTAAAATAAAATTTAAAATTTCTTAGCTGCGGCATGCGCCAACATGCTGCAGCTATCTTTTTACTCGTTGTTTAGTTACATTTACCTCCTTTTATATAAATAATCTGTTTGTTTATGGTATAATGGATATCAAGTGTGAGCCCGATGGTTTTCATTACCTCGCTGATCTCCACATTGTCGAATTTTGCAGTAAGTTCGCAGTTTTTGAAAGACTGATCAGTAACCACCTTAACTGCGTATTTGCGTGATATTGTCTGGAATACATCTTCCATTGGTGTTCTGTCGAAATTCATCTTTCCCGTTCTCCAGTCTATCGATGCTTTGGCATCATCGATATTTTCGCGTACCAGGCTTGTAGATTTGATTTCATAAACTACTTTTTGATTTGGTAAAAGATGAATCGCTGCAGATTGCCCGCCAGCTGAATCTCTTGATACGGCTACCTTTCCGGTGATCACGGTTACTTCCGGTTTGTAGCCTTTCCAGGCCCTGATATTAAAACTGGTTCCGAGTACCCTGGTTTGGATATTCTGACTCTTCACTACAAATGGATGTGCCGGATCTCTTTTTACTTTAAAGAAAGCCTCTCCATTAAGCTTAACTGTTCTAATATCGGCATGTTTCAGGTTTTGCGGAAAGCTAATGCTGCTACCCGAGTTGAGCCATATCTCAGAACTATCCGGAAGCATTACGCTAATAATTTTGCCAGGATCCGCTGTTTTAGTTGTCCAAACTACCGGGCTTTGGGTAATGGTTAATGGCTTTTTATTTCCGGCGACAAAAAATATCAGGGCGCCTATAACTGCAGCAGCAGTTGCGGCTGGCCACCATTTTAATATTTTAAATTTTCTGATTGGAGTCTGATTTAGCTGTTCTTTGATGCTGGCAAAACTTTCCTTCCACGATCCGTCATCCGGTAGTTGTGCCGTGTCTTGCCATAGTGCTAATGCCTCTTGCAATTGCTCCATCCGATAGGGATCGTTACCTGCCCAATCATTAAGCTTTTCTTCGAGCAGTTTTATTTCGGTATTGCTGCTGCGAGGGTTTTCCTTCACAGCCAAATATTCGAGTACCAATTTCCAGGTTTCCTGATCCATTCATATGCTTTTATACTTACAAGACAAGAATAGTGAAAGCACTACGGGTTCAAAAATGTTAACTTTGCGTTAAGAAATTATTAAGCGAAATTTTACCTGAATTCAGATCTGTTTTTTAATACTTTTTGTTGGAGAAATTGAAAACCTTTCACCAGGTGGTCTTCTACGGTCCTCACAGATATATCGAGTAAAGCTGCAATTTCTTTATAGCTAAAGCCATCGATTCTATATAGGTAGAAAATAAGCCGACGGCGTTCAGGCATCTGATCAATAAGTGCATAAAGTATCCTGTTGCGGTCTTTATTTTGAAAAGCCTGCGCAGGGGTTTCTTTCAGGTCTATAATTTCAGTGGCTTCTTCTTCGCTATCGATGTGCCAAAGATTTGCTTTGGGTGTTTTATGGTAGTTGGTAGCTGCATTTTTGATGGCACGGAAAAGGTAGGCTTTTTCGTTAGAGATGATTGTGCCGTTTTTCCAGATGGATATAAACACATCATTCAGGATAATCTGCGCGTCTTCCATATCCTTTACCAGATAAATAGCGTACTTTTTCAGCGTGGGGTACATACGGCGATAAAGGTCTTCGAAAGATTTTTCATCAAACATCTTTTCCTCATTATCCTTAAAACCGGCAGTATTGTTTTCGCCCATAAATTATTGCGGCAAAATTAGAACTATGGGGTGACATCCATATTAACGGAATATTAAATACGCTTCTTTTGTAAGGAAGCTATTATATATGTTTCTTATACTAATATATTAACTTTGAAAAATGAGCTCCAATCGTGTTATATTTTTCATATTTAATAACGTTCACCTTCTGGATCTGGCTGGCGCAGTAACTGTTTTTTATGAATCAGGGTGCTGCGGAAAACATTATGATATCCACTATGTTTCGCCTTACAACAATCCTGGAAGCTCATCCGGTCTTGGATTTACAAATGTTGAGCCACTCAGTTCGGTAACAGTTCGTACGGATGACATTGTCATTGTAGCCGGAATGGAAATTGAAAAATGGAACAGGACGGATGACCACCTGTGGGTACCTTGGTTACAGCGTGCTGCTGCAACTGGCGCTACGATATCTTCCATTTGTACAGCAGCCTTTGCTCTTGCTGCTGCAGGGATTTTAAATGGGCAAAATTGTACTACGCATTGGGCATGGACTACAGCTCTACAAAAACAATACCCCCTGCTTAAGGTAATAGAGAATAAACTATTTGTGCAAAGTGGGAGGATCTTCACAAGTGCTGGAATTGCTACAGGTATTGACCTCGCACTCTATCTTGTTGAAGAGCAACACGGAGCAACTTTTGCATGTCTTGTTGCAAAAGATATGGTTGTTTACATACGCAGAGATGGAACGGAGGCACAGAATAGTATTTATCTGCAAAGCAGGCAGCATATTAACCATCACATACATCAGATACAGGATTATATTACTAAGCATTTACGTCATAAAATCACAATCGGTGAATTGGCTGAATTAGTTTTTATCAGTCCGCGGAATCTGACAAGGTTGTTCAAATCTGCAACAGGAACCACCATCGGGCAATATATTCAGTCATTAAGACAAGAAAAAGCAAAGCACCTGCTTAAAACCAAACATAAAGTGGCCTGGGTAGCGAAAGAGTGTGGTTATAATAGCCCTGCTCAGCTCAGGAAGTTAGTTAAAGAAGCAAAAGATTAATATATCGTCATAGATAGAATGGCCGGATTGTTACTATAACTGTCCGGATTTATTTGGTGTATTCAATTAATTTTGGATTAAATAAAATATTTATGAAACAGTTATTACACTTAATCTTTTTTATTCCCTGCTTTGCATTTACACAAGTTTATGCAAACCCACAAGCACATGCAACCTCGTATGTATGTCCGCCTTGTAACCATCCATGTGATACCACTGCTTATCAGCAACCTGGTGTTTGTGCGCATTGTGGGATGACATTAGTCGAGAAAAACGAACAAATATCAAAGGGTCAAAAAATAACAGTTTGCTTTTATTTATATGATGGAGTAGAGGTACTCGACTTTGCAGGACCGATGGAAGTCTTTTCCTATGCAGGATTCAAAATCATTACGGTGGCAAAAACAAAAGCTCCTCTTTTGTCACAGGGAATTTTAAAAATCACTCCGGATTACAGCATTAAAGATGCCCCGCAAGCAGATATTTTTGCGGTATTTGGCGGTTCAGACGAAGTGGCGACAGATGATCCTGAAGTTATTTCCTGGATAAAATCCAGAGACAGTGCCACTAAAAGCTACTTTTCTGTTTGCACCGGGGCGTTTATTCTTGGTAAAGCGGGCCTGCTTGATCAGCTTACCGTTACCACTTTTCATAAAAGTATAACAAATCTTCAAAAGGCTGTACCAAAAGCTAAAGTGCTTCAAAATGTCCGCTATGTGGATAATGGCAGGGTAATCACCACAGCAGGGATATCTGCAGGTATAGATGGAGCTTTGCACCTGGTTTCAAAACTGAGAGGTAAAGAAGCAGCGGAAGCAGTTGCAAAACAAATAGAATATGATAAATATTTGCCTGAGCAAGGTATGGATCTATCGCACCAGGAGTTACCAAAAACTCAAATTTCAAACGATCAGCATTAAAAGTTGATTTGCTAATACTCATTGCCTAAAAAAATGCATAGCCAACCAGTCAGAAATCCTGAAATTGATTTGTTGAATTTTATTTTTTTGATTTCCTGAGATTAATCGTTCTTGTTAAGTTCTATTAGCGCTGCCATATTGGAATTAAAGTTTGCCAAATCCTTATCCAACATAGAGAAGAATGCTAAATCTGCGTTTTCTACAGCGATAATGGCTTTTTGCAGAACGGTTTCCCCAGTCTCAGTTAAACTGATGGTTTTTGCCCTGGTATCTGTTTTATGCTCCTGTCTGGTAATGATTTTTTTTTCCTCCAGTGTACGCAGTACTTTCGATACCATCATCCGGTCTGCGTTGCCCTGGTTGGCAATATCTACCTGGGTAACATTGTCACTTTCTTTGGAAAGCCAGGCCAATGCGCAAAGCAATGCAAATTGGGTATGGGTAAGGTCTAAAGGATCGAGTACACGCTTTAGTTTACGCTGCCATAACATGGTCAGCTGCCCCAGCAGATAGCCAGGACTATCCAGCGGGCTCTTGAAATGGAATTCTATTTTCTCAGGCATAGTCTTGTATTAACATTTGTGAGGATATCAGTTCAAAATCGTGGTATTTGATTTCAAAAAAACCAAAGCGGAATGGATAACCCCAGCTTTTTTTGTTAGGGATGAAATCCAGTTCAGCTATCAAAGGTAGGATAGAAATATCTTTACCAGGCAAAAATTCGATATTTCGTCTTGAGGGACAGAAATCTTCAGAAACCTGGAACTGGTAAGTCTGCTCATCTATTACCTTACCAATTGCGGTAAATTGCTGGCAGGGCTGCGGCTTTCCCATTGTCTGTTTGCTGGAGTAGTAGATAATGAAATCACCCTTATGCATCCTTCTTAGCGGGGATGCCTTTCCGTGACAGGCCTGTGCAAAGCCCTCAGCTATGCCATTTTTAACATGGTCTTTAGAGGCTACGATAATCCAGTATTTTGTATCTTGATTTTCCATGCTACGGGGTACTTAGTTTGGTTGCAGAAAAGTGATGTGATATCCGTCAGGATCTTTTACAATCAGTATTCTTCCGAATGGAGTGTTGCTAATCGGCCCCAGAAGTGGAACTTCTCTTTCAGTTAGCGTTGTTTGCAGTTCTTCGATATCTCCGTCAATGGCAAACCATAGCGATACACCGATACCAGGTTCTTTGCCTGTTAAATCTACCAGAGGTTTTCGGATGGCAAAGCTTGCTTCTCCTTCATTATATTTGAAAATACAGGCTGCAGGATTAACAACAGCTATTTCAAAGCCGAGTTTACTGGTGTAAAAATCTTTTGAAATCTCTAAATCCCTAACCTGGAGGGAAGCAAAATCTAATTTTCTCATGCGGTTATTTATTGTTGTCGCAAATATAGTATATACGACAACAATATGCATATGTTTTTAAATTTAATTATAGTCTCATCTCAATAACCGTGATTTGCAGAAGCATAAAGACCGTTAGGCCAGGGTTAGCAGGCCGTTGCATTTATGGTTTTTGAAAAAAATTGCAGTTGGTTATACTGATCAGGTTCAGGTAGAATTATATTATATTTACGTTTCAGTTTCTTATGTCATGAAATTCACCAGAATATCTCCTCATCCAGGTCTTGAAAAATTTATTGAATGTTACTGGATGATGCAATGCGATGATGTTGAGCCGCGGGTTGAGAAAATTATTCCAGATGGATTTACAGAACTTATTTTTAACTACGGTAGTGTTTACAAGGCTAAAATAAACGGAACATGGTATACACAAACACCAAATTTGCTTGCTGGGCAGATCAGTAGCTATTTTTACCTCGAAAACACGGCCGAAACAGGCTCTTTTGCTATCAAACTGAAACCTGCAGCTATGACCCAGCTCTTCGGACTCAATATGGAACATTACCTCGATCAGATCATTGATCTGGATACTTTTGCTGATCCGGCACTGGTGAAGTTAAAGGACCGGTTTCTTCCTTTTGAAAACGAGCACAGTCTTAAAAAGCGTCTGGATGATCATTTTCTTTTGCTCAGCAATACTGCAGCCGAAAATCCATTGGAGAGCGTGCTCGAGCTCATTTTTAATTCAAATGGCAAAGCTACTATTAAGGAGCTTTGCGAAACCGGAAAAATGAGTGAGCGTCAGCTTCAGCGGCTTTTTAAAAAATACATAGGTCTTTCTCCAAAATATTATGCCAGAGTTATCCGTTTCAATTATATCTTTCAGTTGATCAAGGAGAAAAAACAAAGCTGGGTAGAAATTGTCTACGAATCAGGTTACTATGACCAATCTCATTTTATCCGCAATTTCAAAGCCTTTACAGGTGAAGATCCATCTGCTTATTTTTTTGAGGCACCTAGTATGGCCAATTTCTTTCTCAATAAATAATTTCCATACAGGCGTCGGTTTTGTACAATACCATAACACTGGTCAGTTGTATTTTTGAAAGAAAAAACTATGAAAATTCTACGACTTCACATGATCATTTCTGTTGTATTCAGCCTGGGTATGATGAACCTTGCTAAGGGACAGGAAAGTACAACGCAAAAATTTAAAAAGCTGGAATGGCTTATCGGGAAATGGCAGCGAACAAACTCCAAACCCGGACAATCAGGTTACGAAAATTGGACCAAAGTATCTGAAACCAGATTTATCGGAAAAGGAGTTACGCTTAAAGAAAAAATACCTGTTTTTACAGAAGAACTGGAACTGAGTATTAAAGGAGATGACATCTTTTATACCGTTGTTGTTACCGGTGAGCCAAAACCGGTTGATTTTAAACTTACTGCCATAGGTAAAGATGCTTTTGTTTGCGAAAACCCGGAGCATGATTTTCCGAAAAAGATCGCTTATAAAAGGACTGGTAAAACGGTTAAAGCAATCGTGTCCGGAGATGGAAAAAGCTTAGATTATAATTTTACCCGTAGCCATGATTAATGGCTGTGGAGAGCAAGGGCAAAATTCATAAATGAATAATGTTAAATTTATTAAACCTTACAGTTATTGATAATGAGGTTTAGCACTTCGTCAAATTGAATGATCTGTTGTTCGCTAATGTTTTTTAAGGCTGTTTTACGGTTGTTTTCGATTATAGGTTGCATGTCATGCATTAATTCTACAGCAGTTTTTGCCAGCTTCAGCTTAAATCTTCTACGGTCGGTAGGGTGGGAGAAACGGATCAGGTACTTTTTTTCAACTAATAATTCCACCATTCGGGTAACAGATGCAAAATCTTTAAAAATCGCCCGGGCAATTTGCTGTTGCGTTTGCCCGGGATGATTATGAATGGCTTTTAATAACAGCCATTGATCAATAGTGATATTAAAGCCGTTCTTTACAAGTTGCTGCTGTGCAAATTGCCTGTAACTTTTAATCGATCTTTCGAGCGAATAAAACAGGATGTCTTCTAAATTTTCATCATTATTCATCGTTGTACAATTAATGTGTATTATAATAGAATAAATTAACGAGTTTAATAAAAACTTCTCTCGATTCAAAAAAACTGTTCATCATAAACAATATGCCTTTTTTTGTTTTCGGGTTAAAGGCAATAAAACTTAATACGCCTTCATCTCCACCTGTATGGTTATAAATAAGCTCTCCTTTCTCTGTACCTCTTAAGAACCAGGTATAATAACCTAAACTGGTTTCATCTGGTGTTAAAAGCTGTACTGCATTTCGTTCAAATACCTGTTTATCTTTAAATTTTCCATTCTGTGTCCAGGAGATTAAAAAGTTGGCAAGCTGTGTTGGTGTAGTATGTAAGGTGCCTGCTGGATAATCAGGGAAACCACCAAATCCCAGAGGGACAAATTTTTTCAGCGAATCGCTATAATTATAAGGCATTGCAAGTTTTGTGGTATCAAGATCTTTTAAATGCCATGCAGCAGTATTCATTTCCAACGGGGTAAATATGTTTTGCTTGCAATACTGTTCAAATGGCATTCCTGATATACGTTCCACTAAATAGCCTACCAGTGATATGCCTATGTTACTGTAATGAAATGCACTGTCGGGTTTTTCCTTAAAAAAGTTTTTATCTGCATTATAATTTTTCCCGCCAATGGCCAGGTAGTCTTTTAAAAAAGTGCCAAGGGGTATAGTTGGGTCTCCTTTTTTTACCAGCCAGAACGGGCCGAGGTAATCTATATTATCCTGAATGGCAGAACGGTGACGGAGTAGTTGAGCGAAAGTAACCGGTAAGTTTGGGTAATTTGGGTTTTTGACCTTAAAAGGCAGGTATTTATTGATGTCATCATCCATTTTAAACTTGCCCTTACTATAAAGCTGCATCAGTGCAGCTGCTGTAACCGTTTTAGAGGTTGATGCAATTACAAAAGTAGTTTGGGCATTTACCTTTTGTTGTTGCTCAATGTTCTGGTATCCGTAATAGCCGGTCCAGATAATTTTACCACTGTCGATAACTGCTGCAGATAAACCTGCAATGTGGTTCTCTGTCATAATCGCTTTAACTGTACTGTCGATTTTGCTGTTTTGAGCCCGACAGATGGTATTGAGACCGAATATTAACGTGAAAAACGAAATACTTAAATAGGAATATTTTTTCATTGGTGTAAATATAATTGATATATCAATTATATTTACATTTTAATCTAATATTTTTGTTTATTACAAAAATCCGGATTTCTATAAAAAGGTTTCTTCTTGTTGATTATCAGCCGCGAATAATTTTATGGTTATCATATTTTAAAAATTGATCCTTTAT
The DNA here is from genome assembly GCF_000633455.1 of Pedobacter jeongneungensis. Classification (GTDB taxonomy): domain Bacteria; phylum Bacteroidota; class Bacteroidia; order Sphingobacteriales; family Sphingobacteriaceae; genus Pedobacter; species Pedobacter jeongneungensis_A. The sequence goes on along the minus strand of NZ_AYMG01000031.1, from coordinate 23,733 downwards.
GGTTTTGGGTGTTAAATTGTGTAGAAACCCGATCAGTTCTGGAAGATAACTTTCAAATGTTGGATATTTTGCCCTGTTCTTTTCATATTCTGTTATTTTTTCTTCTAACAGTGGAATTAACACGCAGCTATACTCACCAATGTGAAGATCTCTTAAACGATCAGCTTCTTTAATGTTGCCATTAGACACTGCAATTCTTATTTCGCCGAGCCTTACTAAATGTTCAATTACGCATACATACCAATCTCTTATACCACGTGAAGCCAATGTATCTTTCAGTTCTTTTATAAATAAAGCGGAGTCAGCCTTAATTTGCTTTTCATACCTTTCGAGCAGCGGATTCACAAAGGAATGTGATATCTCGTGAACGGTAATGAACTGGGTAACGCCACGGTTATCAAAGCCATATTGCCTGTATAAAGGTAGGCTGTCTTGCAATTTTAGCATCTTACTCGAACTCACCACCATTGAAGGAATCTTGCCATCTGGCGATAAAATAACCGGCCCGAATCCCCTGTAACTGTCTTCGCCCGGGGTTATCGGCATGGCGGGCGATATGTATAATTCGTATCGTGGGAATTTTTTTCCGTACCACTTCTCTATGGATGGATAAGCCGATCTGTTGATGTCTTTGGCAATTTCTTCAAGGGCCCCTTTATAAAAGGAACTGTTTTTCTTCAGAAATCCAGCTACATCTGCCTTGATGTAAAACTTTCTTAAGCTATCCGTTAGTTCAGGTAACAAGGTAGTTAGCTTATCAGCCGCAGATGTATTTTTATCACTGGCAAAGCGCGGTCCTTTTGCCGGAAATTCTTTTTGGTTTAACAGATAGTTTAATATCGGCCCGTTATCACCAAGTGAGTCTCTGATCTGTTTGAGTATTTCTGCAGCCCTTATGATTGTCGGGTCGTTTTGATAACGCCGGAAATGTTTAAAGCCAAAATAAACGATAGGCTGATGTGAATAATCAATCCCCTTTATATCAAAAACGTAATTGCCAATACTTTCAACGGCTAATTTTTCCACAAAAAAATAACTTTCAATATTAGGATTTACGCCTATAGTGGCATGTTTAGCTAAACGCACTTTGTATTGACCTAAGGCGCTTATTGTACAGCAGGAAAAAATAATAAGAATATACAAATTTTTCATCTAAAGTAAATTAATCTCTTCTGCTAAAGACGCATTTACCATGTGAAAGGTTGCAGGCATCAGCTTTTATAACGGATTGAATAATTCCCTAAAACCCATATAGTCTTAGAGAATATTATTCAGATCGTTAATCCTTATTTAACTATTTACGTTTTTTAGCATCACCAATGGTTTTAATCCATTCAAGCGCGTAGTTAAGTGGTTCAGGGGATTTAGAGGAAGCGGTGTTGTGGCCCAGCGCCGGAAACAACTGATATTGATAAGGTTTACCTTTTGCCTTAAGCGTATTGAGGTGTTCTATTGATAAGCCTACCGGAATTTGGATGTCTTTGCCGCCAAAAATCCAAAGCCCCGGGGTTGCGAGTTTTGCTAGGGCATCGCGGGGATCGGTTCCGGCAAACTGATACCGGTCTGGATCGGTATTGATGTGTTCACGTGCCTCGGCTTCAGTATGTGTTTCCCAAAAGCTGGATTTACCCTGTGTATAAAACTGAAACCGGAGCTGTTCGAGCGTGGTAACAACCGGTCCGCTAAACAATATCATGAAGTTTACATGATGGTTTTTCTTTGCGGCCAGAGGAATGACCCAGCCAGCCTGGCTAAAGCCCATTAAACCTAAAGGCAGGTGTTGAGTTGGCAGATGTGCCAAAAGTATGTTTGAGGCGGCACTAGCATCTAAAGCCAGTAGGTTGAGGTTGGCAGAATCAATGTTATTGGTTCCTACTTCTGGTCCGGCATAAACACCGCCCGATTTTCCAACGCCGCGTTTGTCGTAGGTTAATACCGCGATGCCATTTTTCGCCAAAAGCGATGCCATCCCCGCCATCCTCATTTCCTGGCCAGAGCCATGCACTAAAACTATCGCTGCATGCGCATGTTTTGGTTTAAAGATTGCACCTTCCAATGTGACACCTGCACTCGTAAACTTAATATTTTCTATGGTAAAGTCTGGATTGGAAGTAGAATCTGGCTGGATTTGTGCAAACAGTCCAGAACTGAAGCAGCAGAGCAAAATAAGTAAACGGGATTTCATTGTCGTTAATTTGGGGTTATATTATTGTTTAAATGTGCTGCAATATATCCTGATCTGCACATTGTAAAAGATAAATGTGATGGAATAGGGGATAAATGTGATGAAAGACGGTTTTGTGTTATATGTGTGCAATCAGCTCGGCTCTTCTGTTGATAGATCATATGGATATCAATGGTTAGGCAAAATTTATCTTATTGATTTTTAATCTTTTCGGATCAATTTTCCAGCGTCCATGCAACATTATATAAACTTTTGCATCTAGTAGGCATAAGAACAGAAATGTTTTACACACCGGAAAAAAATCTTTTTATGAGCAGATACTTTTTAATGATCTGTATTGTTATTCAATGCAGTCTTACCTGGGGCACTTTACATGCCCAGGAAAACAAATATCAGGTAAGCGGCATGATTATAGACAGCCTGACCCAAAAACCAGGTGAATACTTTACCGTTGCCATTAAAAAAGATTCACTAGTAATTAAAAGTGTTGTTTCTGATGGACTGGGAAAATTTTCGTTTTCAGGAATAGGCCAGGGAGAATATAAGATCCTGATCGGATCTTTGGGCTACAAGCCTAAACAGCTTGTTGTTAAGTTAACTGCTCATACCGATCTGGGTAAAATTAATATGACCTCTGCCGGCAATGAGCTGGGAGAGGTTTCCATTGCCGGAAGTAAGCCGCTAATTAAACAGGAATCCGACCGTATTGTGTATGATATCCAGGCAGATGCAGAGAGCAAAGTACTGTCGGTTATGGATATGATGCGTAAAGTCCCCCTTTTGTCGGTTGATGCGGATGATAACGTAAAGCTGAAAGGGACAGGCAATTACCGCATCCTGATTAATGGCAAACCGTCGGGCATTCTAACCCGTGACCCTAAGGAGTATCTGAAAAGTATGCCTGCTGCCGGCGTGCAGAAAATAGAAGTAATCACCACCCCGCCATCAAAGTATGAAAGTGAAGGGTTATCAGGTATCATCAATATCATCACTTCCAGAAAAATGGAAAACGGTTATAATGGAAACCTGAACGCACGTTATCAGTTCCCGGGTGGACCGAGCGGAAATGGAAATTTTACCATCAAACAGGGAAAATTCGGTGCTAACCTATATGGTGGAACAGGCGTATGGCAGGTTGATGGCATAAAAATGAGCGATATCCGTAATAGCAGGGGTACCCAAATACCTTCCAGCCTTTATTCACTGGGTTTTCAGAAAATGGACAATAAATGGAGGTGGGGTGGCGGAGAGCTAAGCTATGAGATTGATTCGCTCAATCTGATCACCGTTGAAGTTAACCCTTACGGTGGTTATAACCAGCAGAACCTGATGCAGCATTTTGACATCATGGACGGAGCGGCATTAACAGCTTACGACATGGGCAGCGGCATCAGGTATGAGTGGGGCGGAACCGACTATACTTTCAACTACCAAAAAGGTTTTGCAGGTAAAAAGGAGCACCTGCTTACCTTCTCTTATAAATTTTTTAATAGTTCGGAACCACAGCTAAACGATGTCATGTTTAGTAATAAAATAAACTTTACCGGCCCGGATTATAAACAGGAAAATACCAGCAGATCAAAGGAGCAGACTATCCAGGTAGATTATGTGAATCCCTTTAAAAAACTTACCATTGAGGCCGGAGTGAAGGCAATTTTAAGGAACGGGGAGAGCAATTTCCAGTACCTCAATTTTAATCCCGCACAGAATATCTACCAGCTCGATCCTGCGCAGAGTAATGTTTATGGCAATGACCAGAATATTTTTGGGGTTTACAATACTTATATCTTAAAACTTAAAGACTGGACTTTTAAGGCGGGAGCCCGTTTGGAAGGAACCTATGTAACGGGCAACTTTGAAAGTACAAATACGACTGTTAAAACAGATTATTTTAACCTGATCCCATCGGTTTCATTTAACAGAACTTTGAAAAACAGTCAAAGCATCAGCCTGGGTTTCACCCAGCGAATCCAGCGTCCGGGGATATGGGACCTGAATCCATTTGTCGACAAATCAAGGCCAAACTTTGAATATTTTGGTAACCCTGATCTTAAAGCTACATTAAGCAATAACTTCGAGCTGACTTATAGTAATTTCAAAAAAGGATCGCTCAATTTAAGCCTGAGCTATAATTTTGCCAACAATACCCAGCAGCAGGTATTTGAATATCTTCCTGCCGAAAACCTAACCAGGGTAACTTCTTTCAATATTGGTAAAAGCAGGTTACTGGGTACAAATGCAAACTTCAATTATCCCATTACGGCTAAATGGAACCTCAATGTAAGTGCAAACCTGAACTACATCTGGCTGGAAGGAATGATTAATGGCGTGCTTGCAAAAAATAGCGGCTTAACGGGCTATTCGAGCTTTACCACCAGTTACAAGTTTGAAAAAACCTGGAAAACAAGCGTATCCTTCAATTATGGGGCACCCGATGTGATGTTACAGGGACAGTCGAATTATTATTATTATCTGGGTTTTAGCGGTAGTAAAGACATCATTAAAGATAAACTAACCTTCTCTGCCATGGTTGCTAATCCCTTCCAAAAGTACAGGGCTTACAGAAGCTACACCGAAGGGGTCAATTTTACCCAGGAACGTATCCGCGAAAATCCTTTCCGGCGCATCAGTTTTGGGCTCAACTGGAAATTCGGAAAACTCAAGGGATCGATTAAAAAGAGCGAACGCAGCATTAGTAATGATGATACCAAAAAATCGTCTAATTAAATAAAGAGCGATTTTGGAGACTGATATTGATACGCTGCGATTAATCGTCATTCCCCAGGGCTTACCTTAGAAAAACACTATAGTGGTGATGGTATTTTTAGGTGGGTCGTCATTTCGACCGCAGTGGAGAAATCTATAAACTATGTAAAAAGATTACTCTCAAGACTTTAACGTCGGGACTGTGCTCCATTCGAAATGACGATCAATTTTTGGAATCTGCTGCTAGTAGAGATAATTGATTGTACAAAAGCTATAATTTACGCGCTTTCCTTTATCTTTGCCGCCAATTAATATTCCAACTTCGTGATTAATGTAAATAACATCTCCGTTTCATTTGGCGGAACCACGCTTTTTAGCGATGTAACCTTTTCGATAAACGAGAATGATAAAATTGCCCTTATGGGTAAAAATGGTGCGGGAAAGTCGACCATACTTAAAATTATTGCCGATGCATCCAAACCTACTTCCGGTAGCGTAACTGGCCCTAAAGAAGCTGTAATTGCTTATTTACCACAGCATTTGCTTACACAGGATAATGTAACCGTTTTTGAAGAAACGATGAAAGCCTTCGCAGAGGTAAACCGAATGCAAAAGGAGCTCGACGAACTGAATGAACAGCTTACTATCCGTACGGATTACGAAAGCGACGATTATATGAAACTCATTGAGCGTGTATCGGAACTGAGTGAGAAATTTTATTCGATCGAAGAGACAAATTACGACGCAGAGGTAGAGAAAGTGTTAAAAGGTTTGGGTTTTGAGCGTAAAGATTTTACCCGTCAAACTTCCGAATTTTCGGGCGGATGGCGTATGCGTATTGAGTTAGCCAAGATTTTATTAAAAAAACCGGATCTGATCTTACTGGATGAGCCAACCAACCACATGGATATCGAAAGCATTCAATGGCTGGAAGATTTTCTGATCAATTCGGCAAAAGCTGTGATGGTGATCTCGCACGATCGTGCCTTTGTAGATAACGTTTCTAACCGCACCATTGAGGTTACCATGGGTAGAATATACGACTATAAAGCCAAATACAGCCATTACCTTCAGCTGCGGGCCGACCGACGTATCCATCAATTAAAAGCTTACGAAGAACAACAGCGTTTTATTGCCGATAATCAGGAATTTATAGACCGGTTTAGGGGTACTTATTCTAAAACCCTGCAGGTGCAATCGCGTGTAAAAATGCTTGAGAAGCTGGAAGTAATTGAAATCGATGAAGTGGATACTTCAGCATTGCGGCTAAAGTTCCCGCCATCACCACGTTCTGGCCAATACCCGGTAATGGTAGAAGAACTGACTAAAACTTATGGTGATCATGTTGTTTTCGAAAAAGCATCAATGGTGATCGAGCGGGGAGAAAAAGTAGCCTTTGTTGGTAAAAACGGTGAAGGTAAATCGACGATGATTAAAGCCATTATGGGGGAGATCAATTTTGAAGGAGGTTTAAAAGTAGGGCACAATGCAAAAATCGGGTACTTTGCCCAAAACCAGGCGGCGCTGCTTGATGAAAGTTTGACCGTATTCGAAACCATCGACCAGATTCCATTAAGTGATGGTACTATAAAAATCAAAGATCTTTTAGGTGCTTTTATGTTTAGTGGTGATGATACAACAAAAAAAGTTAAGGTACTTTCTGGTGGCGAAAAAACCCGTTTGGCGATGATTAAATTGCTGTTAGAGCCCGTAAATGTATTGATTCTGGATGAACCAACCAACCATTTGGACATGAAAACCAAAGACATTATTAAAGATGCGCTGAAAGATTTTGACGGCACTTTGATTTTGGTATCGCATGATCGGGATTTCCTGGATGGATTGGCAACAAAAGTATTTGAATTTGGTAATAAACGTGTTCGTGAGCATTTTGAAGACATCAAAGGCTTCCTGGCCTATAAAAAAATGAATAGTTTAAAGGAAATCGAACAAAACTAAACAGATTTCTTACTCTATTGTAAAAGCAGCTCTGAAAAGAGCTGCTTTTCTTGTTTTAAATGGTTTTTTCGGATGATCAGGATCCTGAAATGGCTATTTTTGTTTATAAAAGAAAAAATTATGAAAATAATACTGATGCTGATCCTCAGGCTGTCCTTTCTTCAGGTATCTTATGCCTTTACGCAGCCTGAAACTAAAGATATCTTGCGCCTGAAATATGGTTCGGCAGCACAGCATCAACTGGATCTTTTCCTTCCCGCCACCTATACTAAAAATACGGCCGTTATTATATTACTCCATGGCGGTGCATGGATGATGGGAGGGAATGAGTACACCGATAAAACAGCGAAGGATTTACGCAACAGGGGTTTTATTGTAGCCAATGTTGACTACCGTTACGTAAGTGAAAATGTAAATGGCCAAGATCTTCTTTCCGACATTGATCATGCCCTGGCATTTATACAGCGAAAATCACTGGAATACCATTTTAGATCAAAAGGTTATCACCTGGCAGGAATCAGCGCCGGCGCTCATCTGGCTTTGCTGTATGGATATACCAGCAGTAAAAATATCAGATCAATCACTGCGCTTTGCCCTCCTGTACGTCTTGATGATCCCGAAACGATGAAAGCACTTCAAAAAAATAATCTTGTTAAAAATGTTGAACTTTTGGCCGGAGCAAAATATATCTCCAATGAAAAAATAAATGTGAAATTTACCGAGGTAAGTCCTTATACTTATATAAAGGCGATCCCCACCTTGCTCTTTCATGGTGATAAAGATGAACTGGTACCAGATAATCAGTCTAAATTTTTGTTTAAACTATTGAAGGAAAAGAAGTTTGCAGCGAAATTTGTTCCTATGTTGGGCAAGGGTCATGATTGTGGTATGAACCAACCCGATAGCGAAAAAATAGTTTTGGACGAAATAGAACGCTGGGTTAAAAAATTTAACTAGTATAAACGAGATGAAATTAATTACCAGGCTAGCGGAAAAACTGCTAGCCTGGTAACTATTATAATTATGCCTTTATAAAATCAAGCAGATCTTTGTTGATTGTTTCGGCCTCCGTTGTAGGCATTCCATGTGGGAAACCTGGATAGGTGATCAATTTGCCGTTTTTGACCAATTTTGCGGCCTTTACACCTGTAATTTGATAAGGAACGATCTGGTCATCTTCGCCATGCAATATTAACACCGGAACATCAACGCTTTGAAGATCTGCTGTGAAATCGGTCTCAGAAAATGCTTTGATACAATCATAATGTGCTTTAATTCCGCCCATCATGCCCTGGCGCCACCAATTATCTCTAACACCCTGCGATACTTTAGCGCCTTCACGGTTAAAACCATAAAATGGCAAAGTAAAATCCTGAAAATACTGAGGTCTGTTAAAAGCAGTTCCCTGGCGGATCTCATCAAATATCTCCATTGGAATACCGTCAGGATTGTTTGCTGTTTTGGCCATGATCGGCGTAACGGCACTAATCAGCACGGCTTTGGCTACGCGCCCTTTCCCGTGTTTAGCTACGTATCTGATCACCTCTCCTCCACCTGTAGAATGGCCAATGTGGATCGCGTCTTTTAAATCAAGTGCATTGGTCAGTTCTGCTACATCTGCTGCATAAGTGTCCATATCATGCCCTTGTGCAGTTTGGCTGGAGCGTCCGTGCCCGCGGCGGTCGTGAGCAATAACCCTGTAGCCCTTTTCCAGGAAAAACATCATCTGCCCGTCCCAGTCATCGCCCGATAAAGGCCATCCATGATGGAAAACAATAGGCTGACCCGTTCCCCAGTCTTTGTAGTAGATTTCGGTTCCGTCTTTTACTTTAATTGTACTCATGCTGTGTTGTTTTAATGTTATGGTGGATAAAGTTGATTAAAACGCATCATCAGGAAAAAGCATCATAACAGTCTTAAAAGCTTTTTCCGTTCAGTTTATTTAGTGCCCCTGGCAAATCAAAACGCTTTGTTAGAGTTTAAATTTAGGATGTCCCAAAGGCCGGTTTTTTGATAATCAAAACTAACCAATTACGCTGATAGAAAAGCAATGAGCGTATTAAAGATTTGAAATATTGGCAAACTTTTAATTTCAACCTTACACAAGCTTTCTACTCCATTTACATTACAGCTATCTCAAACAGGCTAACAGGTCTTTCATGATAATGTGCTGGCAACTGGTCTGTATTTTCTAAATCGAATAAGCCCAGGAATTTAAATCCCATTTTTGTATAATGGTTGATCAGGCCTTCGTTTTGACCTACGGTATCCAGGCGTACATAGGTTTTATTGTTTGCCCTGGCATATCCCTTTGCCCACTCCACGATTACGGCAACCATATTTTGCCCTTTAAATTCAGGATTGGTAGCTATGCGGTGTATATAAACGGACGGATCAGCATTTTTAGCTTCCCATATCTGTGGATCGTCGAATGTTGTTGCCCATACACAGGCCGTTTTTCCATCAATGGTTATTTTCCATTGTCTGTTCTCATTTATCTCAGTTTCGATTAGTGAAGTTTCGAATTTTGGCCAGTGAAGGTTGTATTTTGTTTTCTGGAAAGCTGTTGCGCTTTCGTAAAGGCGAAAGATTTCTGCGATATCTTGCGTAGTACTATTGCTGATCTTCATATGATTAAATTTTTATATTGAATTTGTTATCGGGCAAATTTTTTCGAACCTGCAACACAGAGGATAATGCCAATCATTACGGCCAGCATATTTAAACTTACTTCTTCATGCAACAAGGTAGCGGCGAGTGCCAGGCCGAAAAAGGGTTGTAAAAGCTGAAGTTGGCCTACAGAGGCAATACCACCCTGTGCGAGTCCTTTATACCAGAAAATGAAGCCGATAAACATGCTGAACAATGAAATATAGGCTAAGCCCATCCATGCACCAGAACTGATGGCTGATAGCGAAACAGGTTTAAAAACAAAAATTAATGGGAGCATGAGCGGGAGGGAAATCACCAATGCCCAGGAGATAACCTGCCAGCCCCCAATTGTTTTGGTTAAACGGGCGCCTTCTGCATAACCAAGTCCGCAGAGCACAATAGCCGCCAGCATCAACAGGTCGCCGAGTGGTGAAGCATTAATACCCTGATAAATGGCATAACCGATTACCAATATACTGCCCAGTGCAGAAAAGAACCAGAAAATAGGTTTTGGCCGTTCTCCTCCACGTAAAACAGCAAATACAGCCGTTACCAATGGCAACAATCCTAAAAATACAAGCGAATGTGCAGAACTGATGTGCGCCAAAGCCAGGGCACTTAACAGAGGGAACCCGATTACCGCACCAACAGCCACAATAATGAGCGATCCTAAACTGCTTTTTGCAGGGCGCTTTTCTTTAAGTAAAATCAATACCGCAAGCGCAAGTAAACCTGCAATGGTTGCCCTTGCAATGGTTACAAAAATGGGACTCATATCCATTACCGCTATTTTAGTGGCTGGCATAGAACCGCTAAAAATCAATACTCCTATAAAACCGTTCAGCCATCCGCCCGAGATTTTCCTGGTAGCCAGGCTACCTGTTGTTGTACTTATCATATCTAAAATTTACTTAACCAAAAGTGATAAAGAGAAATAAGTAAATACAGTATCAGTTTTGTATATTTGTATGGATACAGTTTGTTTATGAAAAAGATTTACAGGTATAATGAAATTGCGGATGGAATAGCTGCCCAGATCAGAAATGGTATTTTGAAGGTTGGTGAAAAACTCCCTTCCGTAAGGATGCTCTGTAAAGAATACGCCATTGGGATGAACACCGCCAAAAGGATTTTTTTAGAGCTTGAAGCGCAATCACTGATCGATTCAAAACCTCAATCCGGTTTTTTTGTCAGTAACCGTTCTGTTCAGCGTTTGCCGCTTCCCGGGGTTAGTAAACCTACATTAATGCCCGGAAACAAAGAACCTGATGAACTGATTACCAAAGTGTATTCGAGCATGGGGAATAACGACATTACACTTTTTTCTATTGGTATCCCTTCCGGAAACCTGTTGCCTTTGGCAAAACTCCAAAAAGAAATCCTTCAGGCGAGCAGGTTATTGCAAGGTGGTACAGCCTATGAGCCACTTCAAGGCAATCTTCAGCTTCGCAGAATGGTTGCTGTCCGCTCTTTGGGCTGGGGAGGAAATTTGAACAAAGACGATCTCATTACCACCAGTGGCGGAATGAATGCGCTTTCTTTTTCACTGATGGCTTTGGCAAAACCGGGCGATACTGTGGCCATTGAAAGTCCATGTTATCCTGGTATTTTTCAGCTGGCCATTAGTCTTGGTCTCAAAGTACTCGAACTGCCCACCCATCCGGTTACCGGTATCGAAATTGATGCGTTAAAAAAACTGGTTTCGAAAATCGATATCTGTGTGCTGATTCCAAACTTCAATACGCCTTTAGGTAGCTGCATGCCCGATGAACACAAAAAGGAAGTGGTTAAATTGTTGGCCAAGCACAATATACCGTTAATTGAAGATGATGTATATGGCGATCTATATTTCGGTGCTCAAAGACCAAAATGTTGTAAAGCGTTCGATACCGGGGGTAATGTGCTGTGGTGCAGTGCCATTTCTAAAACACTTGCCCCCGGTTATCGGGTAGGGTGGGTGGCTCCCGGAAAGTATAAGGATAAAATAATGAAGCTAAAACTCGTACATGCCATTGCCACACCTTCTCTGGTACATGAAGTGGTGGGCAATTTTTTTAAAAGTGGCCGTTATGATGTTCATATTCATCAGATTAGGCGTACGCTAATGGGGAATTACCAGCGTTTTAGCCATGCCATTGCCACTTATTTTCCCGAAGGAACCAAGATTAGCCGGCCACAGGGAGGCCTTGCCATTTGGGTTGAACTGGCGAAAGGTGCAGATACCATAAAACTTTACGAGCTGGCCATGAAACAGAAGATCAGCATTTCTCCCGGCCGGATGTTTACCTTGCAGGAACAATACGAAAATTGCTTACGCATATGCATGGGCATGCCCTGGACAGATGAAATTGATTTCAAATTGAAACAGCTCGGAAATTTGGCAAAAATGTGCTGAGGTTTCTCTAACTCCTCCTAATCCTGATCACCGCAATTATCGTTAATGCCAGTGCAAAGAAAAGAAAGCCTCCATCAAAAGAGCAACCATTTATACTTCTGCCTGATGTGGATAAAATTGCAGCGGAAATAACAGGGGCAGCAAATGTATTAAAGGTATAACAAATTGCCAGGAGCAAAAGTAAAAGCACAAATAACCTTTTTAGATAAAACCCCATGGTGTAAAATGACTATTTTGCGAAGATAAGGTAGTCATGTTGGGATAAAAATGGAAAGTCGGTAAGAAGCCACAATTGTTCGTTGGATGTGCATTATAACTCCATAAGCTAATAGCCCATAATGCCTTGTTTTTAAAGTTACTATGCTATAAATTAGTTACTTCTTGTCTATTTTGTAGGTAATCCAAAGTACGTCATTCTCAATCTGTTTTACCTTTTCAAGCTTTAATAGCGTAGCGCCATTTTTTTTTGCTTTTTCGTCGATTTCAAAAAGGGTTGAAGTTTTAATGGTGCCATCTGCCACAGGTAATAGCAATTGGTGAAGTTCATCAATAAGGCCTTCATTAAGAAAACTTCCGTTGATATGGGCACCACCTTCGAGCATCAGTTTTTCGATCGCGAATAGATTGCGTAGTTTTTTTAAAGCTGTTTTTAAATTGATTTCATCTTTACCAGCAAAAATGTACGAAACTCCAATGTCTTGTAAATGGGCAAGATAAGCGTCTTTTACGCTTTCGTTAAGAATGGTAATCACGTGGTCGCCCTGCATGGTTGATTTTTCCCAACCAAGTTTGGCTTTACCATCTATGGCAATGGCAAATGTTTTTGATTGATGAGCTGAAACAAAGTCGTTGCGGTCTATTTTCTGATGCCCTTTTTTTAATACCGGTTTTGCAAAATCGGTAAAATCTTTCTCCATGGTGGTACGGCCAACAATCCACGCACCTATGCCAATTTTCTCATGGATTTTCTCAAATGTTCCCCTTAATTGTTCCATTTGTGGACTATCGCCCCATTTTTCGCCCAAAATTTTTCCATCAACTGAGGTCATCATCAAACAGATGACATATGGTAGCTCGTTGTTCATATGCACTTATCTTTTTTAATTCAATTCAACAAAAAAATATAAGTCTTGTTTGGGTGTTTCATGAAGTTAAGTACTTGGAATGCCAAAATGAATTCTATAACGACTTACTATTTCAAACCTATTTCTACATTAAAAACCTGTCTGTTTGAAAATCGGTATAGTTCTTCGTAAGAAAAAAGAATCAGTTTATCTTTATGTTTTTCGTTTGAGTGTACCAATTTCTCTTTTTCAAGATTTCCTTCTTGTGCAATTCCAGAGGGTAAGCCATTCACATTTACAACATTCGCTTTTCTACTAAATTGCCAAATAATATTTTTTAACAAGATAGGAGCGAGTGTGTTGCTCGGATTCTTTTTTTGAGTATAATTAGCTAATAGCTCACTCAATTTTTTACCTTTCTCTTTATCTTCGCTGGCTAAAAGTTCAATATTGGTAAAATCAATAAAACTCATCATTCCTTTTAGTATTAGTTTTTTATTAACGATAAGTTTATACAATTGATCATTGTTAACTTTTAATCTAACTTCCATCTCACTCCTTGTATCTAATATTTTATAGTTATACAGATCAAGTTCAGTACTGTCATTTCTCAAAAAAAATGAATTGGAAGTTTTATTAGGTTGAAGTGTTTTATTTACCAAATAAATCTCTTGCGTTATAGGTGAAGCCAGGTAGCTACCCGAAACATCAGATGGACTAATGATAGCAGTAATGCAAAAATCATTAGCCCATACCAATTGACTAAAAGGCATTAGATTTTTATAATTTATAACCAAAATGGAATCTTTTTTGATAAAATCGGCCTTTATTACAAATTTTTCACCAAAAACGACTGAATTTTGAGCATACAAATAATTACTGCCAATTAATAAGAGAAGAATAGCCATCAACTTTTTTGTTATTGAGGACATGAAAGTTTGCTTAGTTTCCATTTTTTTAATTATAGGAAATCGGAATTGTCCCGTCGAGTGATTATTCTAATTACAGGCTAAGATGAGCCCGGCCTTATTTTATCCGTTTCCGGTCAATTATGATCACTGAACTTTATTTGGATTATAAGGAGGAGCTAAAACCATATTGATTAAATTAATGTCGTTGCCGCTTGGTTCCAAAAATACAAACTTATACTCATTAGCTTCTTCTTTAAGCAAGGACTTTACAGCAAGGCTAATTAACTCTGTAATTGAAACTGTTTTAATTTTTTTAGCCTCGCTAATTTTAATGATTTTCTCTTTTTTTCTATTAATATCATAATAGAATGTAATGCTAGTTGAGTAAGGATAGCATTTACATTGTAATTGATAAACCATTGCCGGCCCTTCTCGTTCAACTTTAAACATTCTGTCCTTTGCAGGAACAGACAACGTGTCTAAAAGATAGTAGACAGTATCTTTTTTTATTTTTTGAGTTTGGGCTTTTGCTATATAAACGCTAAAGAATAAAAAGGCAAAAATTAGGAATTTTATCTTTTTCATAATTATTATTTACATTTAGTTGTTGATAACCATATGATTGGATTACGATTAAAAATAGCCTAACTAAGATTAAAAAATATGCAGTCTTACAAAATAGAGAATAGGTAAGTAGAGATAAATGGTAGGTAAAAAGGCATAAAAACTCCACGAATTTATAAAGCGAATTTATTTGTAATAACAAATAAAATTGAAACAGTACTAACTTGCTTAACCCGTGTTCTGTGAAAATTTAAGCTTATGTGTACCTATCTTTTTTAATTCAATATTTGGGTTTTATGCCGTCTCCATTGCAGCTGCTACATGAAATGAAAATGTTGAGCCTTTATCGGGCTCACTTTCTACTGTGATGGAAGATTGATGAAGGTTGATGATGGTTGATGCAAGGTAAAGGCCAATCCCGAAACCGCTTATAAATTTAGTCTGTTCGCTGTTAACCCTGAAGAATTTTCCAAACATCAGCTTTTGGTCGGCGGTAGAAATGCCGATACCCTGATCGCTTACACTGATGAAAAAGTGTTGGTCTTTTTGTTGGCAATTGATGGTTATTGTACCTCCATTGGGCGAGTATTTCTGGGCATTGCTGATCAGGTTGGTGAGCACAAGCGAAAGTTTTTCCTGGTCTCCATTTACATAAGCTTCATTGGCACCAGCATAAACCAATATATGTTTTGCTGAAGCAATCCGGGCATCCTCCAGGTTTTCTTTTATTGCCTTTGCCATATCAAACCGGGTAGGATTAATCTTCATATGGCCGTCCTCGAATTTCGAAATGCTCAGGAAATCGGAAATCATATTCTCCATTTTTTTTGTCTGCAGTTCGGCTCTGGAAAGTGCCTGGGAGATAAATTCCAGCTCATCCTTTTTAGCCTTGTGCAGGGCTACCTGGATGTAGGATCGAAGGGACGTTAATGGGGTTTTGAGTTCGTGGCTTACAAAACCGATGAATTCATTTTTCTTAATTTCAATATTTTTTTTATCGGTAATATCCCTTGCAATTTTAGATAGGCCGATTACATTTCCATTGCGGTCTTTAATTGGCGAAATGGTTAGCGAAACATTAATCAACGTGCCATCTTTTCTAAGCCGCTCCGTTTCAAAATGATCAACCCTGATCCCTTGCCGCAACTGGCCAAGTATATGCGGTTCCTCCTCAGCACGGTCGGGCGGAATGATTTTCATGATTGATTTGCCGATCATTTCTGATGCATTATAGCCGAAAATCCTTTCAGCAGCATCATTCCAGCTGGTTACAATACTGTTGAGGTCTTTACTTACAATTGCATCATCAGAACTCTCAATAATCGAATTGAGTACTGCACTTCTTTCATCTGCAATGCGCAATGCCTCATTTAAGCTTTTGAGTTGGGCAATGTTCAGCATCAGGTCCGATTCGCGTGTTTCGTACCCTTTGATAAGACTAAGGATTTCTGCAGATTCTTTCATATTTCCTTTAATAATAGGGACCCACAAGATAATGATATTTACTATTCAAATGCGAATGCTTTTTAGGTTGTTTTTAATGTAATTGCAGGACTTTTAATCAGAATTTAATTCGATTGGTCGACTTCGCATGGCAACATACTGGTTACATAAATGCTGATAAAGGCCCTGGATTGTGCTTGGAGTTGAGATACCATAAATTTAACAAAAAATTAATATGTATAAAATTTGTTTTATGTAAACATTGTTTAGTTTTGCTAAACATTTTATTCTCTTTAGTATACAAGGGAAAATAAATACATAAATTAGATTTTAAATGAAGAAAAATAAAATAGCGATGGTGGTTTTCGATATGGCAGGAACCACAGTAAATGAGGATAACCTGGTGTATAAAACGCTTCAAAAGGCAATCAATAATGCAGGTTTTGAATTTAGTTTGGATCAGGTGCTTGCCCAGGGAGCGGGTAAAGAAAAGAAGCAGGCCATCCGCTCGATATTATCTACCTACGCCGGCGTTAATGATGAAGCGCTCACGGCTAAAATATACGATGAATTTATTGTTGCTTTAACCAACGCCTATGCTACGGAAGATATTCTTCCTCAGCCTAATGCGGTAGAACTGTTTGCCGAATTAAAAAGCAGAAATATTTTAGCGGTATTAAACACCGGATACGACAGCACAACCGCCAATTCGATTATCAAAAAACTAGGATGGAGCGTGGGAAGAGAGTTTGATGCACTGGTAACTGCTTCTGATGTATCGCGTAACAGGCCAGACCCTGATATGATCGAATTTGCAATGAAAAGCTTTAATATTACCGATAGCACCAGCGTGGTGAAAATTGGAGATTCGGCCATCGATATCGAAGAGGGACAGAATGCGGGTTGCGGCCTCAGCATAGGAATTACTACAGGAGCACATACTGCTGCCCAGTTAATGGAAGCTCACCCAGATCTGATCATCGACAACCTGATCGACCTGTTGCCGCTTATTGATTAACAATTTGTTATTGATTTTATACATCCCTTCTAAACCCAATATTAGCATTTATCACAATGGATAAAGCCAGAATAGTAGTTTTTAACGGTCAGGGGCAACCGATGGAAGTGCAGGTGAAAGATATTCCTAACCTCCGGAAAGGAGAAATCCTGATCAAAAATCTTTACACCACACTTTGTGGTAGTGATCTGCATACGTATTGTGGCTTAAGAAAAGAGAAAGTGCCTACGGTATTAGGGCACGAGATTGTAGGTGAAATTACAGGTTTTGCTGATGGACATGACAGAAAGGATTATCTGGGAAATAAACTGAATATAGGCGACAGGGTAACCTGGAGTATTTTTTCTTCTGACCCTGAATCCGCCATGTCAAAAGCTGGTATGCCCCAAAAAGGTGAAAATCTTTTTAAATATGGTCATGCACAAATTACGGCCAATGATGTATTACATGGAGGTTTGTCTACGCATTGTATCCTTAAACCAGGAACAGCAGTACTCAAAATCTCAGCCGAAGTGCCATTGCCTGTAGCGGCAATTATCAATTGCGCGGTAGCTACTGTAGCGGGTGCATTAAGGCTGGCTGGAGATGTTAAATCGAAAAAAGGGCTTATTACCGGAAGCGGATTACTGGGGATGGTATGTGCCGCGATGTGTAAAGACGCAGGAGCCAGCTATATCCACATGGCCGATATTAATCCTCAACGGCTTGAACAGGCTGTAGCATTTGGCGCAAATGAAACCCACCTGTTAACAGGTGCTTCAGCGGGCTTGCCGGAAGGTATTGAGCTTGCATTTGATATGAGCGGCTCGGCCGATGCGATGGAAAATAGTCTCGAAAAACTGGCCATTGGTGGAACAGCAGTATGGATTGGTGCTGTATTTAATACGCGTAAAGTACAGGTTGACGCAGAATCGGTAGTGCGGAGGTTAATTACCATTAAAGGCTTGCACAATTATAATTTCGACGATTTTGTTTATGCCGTAAATTTCATCAGTAAAAATCATCAGGTTTTTCCTTTCGAAAAAGTGGTGTCGAAAGAATTTGTTCTTTTAAATACCAATGAAGCCTTTGAGTTCGCTGTAGCGAATAAGCCACTTAGGGTGGGCATTAATTTGGATCAACAGGAAGCTTAGCAAAATGGATAAGAAATTTAGGGTACAGCAATGGAAAATGCTGTTGATTACCATGTTTTGTTACCTGTTTTTTTATACAGGCAGACATAATTTTGGTTGGGCCGCAAAAGGGATGGCTGCCGATTTGCATATCCCATATACGGGTATTGGCTGGATCAGTTTTTCGATGCTGATGGGTTATTCCATCGGGCAGTTAATCAACGGGAACCTGGCCGATCGTTTTAGTGCACGTTTAATGGTTACAGTGGGCGCATACCTTTCCATCATCACCAATGTGGCCATCAGTTTTGCTAATAGTGGAACGTTAATTATGATATTATGGGCCTTAAACGGTTATTTTCAATCGATGGCCTTTGCGCCCGGCGCAAAACTGATTAATAACTGGTGGAGTGAAGAGGAGCGGGGCAAAGCCTTTGGTTTTTATACCATGGCCGCCGGGCTTTCTTCGGTAGTAACTTACCTGCTCTCCATTATTTTATTGCAACAGGGTTATGAGTGGCGTATGCTTTTCAGGTTGCCGGTTCTCCTGCTATTGATTTCGGCAACTGCCTTTCTGATTATTGCCCGTGATAAACCGGACATTGCAACAGATACTAAAGTAGAAAAGCAACAAGAAGTAAGCTGGATAAACCGCTATCGTTTGGTATTGAGTAATAAAAGGTTTATGGTTGCCTCCCTTGGTTTTGGCTTTGAAAGCATGGCCCGTTACGGCCTTATTTTTTGGGTGCCCGTTCATTATTTAGGAGGTAACTGGAAAGATAATCCTGGTAACTTATGGGTGACCTTTTTATTACCTGTAGGAATGGCTGCCGGGGCACTTACTTTCGGAATCCTCTCTGATAGCTTGTTTAAAAAAGACCGGATCAAAGCCATTTTCTTTGGCATGTCGATAAGTGCCGTTATTGCCATTCTGATTTACATTTCGCCGGTTCATAACCTGCTTTTAGGAAGTATATTGATGCTATTGGCCGGTTTTTTTGTATATGGCCCGCAGGCTTGCTTTTTTCCGCTTAGTCCCGATTTCTTAGGGAGTAGCCTTACCGGTACAGGCATTGGTTTTATGAATATGATCGCTTATCTTTTTGCCGCTTTTGGCGAGCCTTTACTGGGTTTTGCCATTGATACAACCGGAAGCACCAATAGTATTTTTATCGTTATTGCCGCGCTGTGCGTATTATCTGCCTGTAGTGTAGGTGCGGTAAAGTATATGAAATTACCAACGGTTAAAACTGTTTAAACCAATCCGATTAGTCTCTGGATATAAAGCGTCCTCTTAATGGGGCGCTTTTTTTGTAATCCATATTTTGGGGAGGAGAGTTCTGTTAGTGCTGATGAAAATTTAGCAATTCTCGTTGGATAATACCCATAGCCCGTTGCCTTAGTTGATTATTGCCGAGGTTTAAGTTTAGTAAAAGTGTAGCTTTCTTTTTCAGGTAATGAGCGGCATGTTTTATATCGTATTTCATCATCCAGGCTATATTATCGATCAAATCGGCATATTTTACCGTTTGTGCAGCATTATCTAAGGTTTGTAATCGCTTGTTTTCCAGTTTTTTCCTTTTCTTTTTGCTTAATTTGGGATAAGCTGTTTTGGTGAAAACATCCGTTAGCTCAACCACATGGTTGGTGATAAGCTCAGCAGCTGTTACAGGATAACCAAAATTTA
Organism: Pedobacter jeongneungensis; assembly: GCF_000633455.1. GTDB lineage: Bacteria > Bacteroidota > Bacteroidia > Sphingobacteriales > Sphingobacteriaceae > Pedobacter > Pedobacter jeongneungensis_A. Next base: position 4,037 of record NZ_AYMG01000031.1, on the reverse strand, counting down.
TTAATGCGGTTTTCAGCTCAGCACTGGTTGTACCTGTGTCTTCTAATAAATCGTGACAAAGGCCTATTTCATAACCCCATTCAATAGCGTTTTTTGCCAATAAAGCTACTTTGTTCAAATGGTCAAAATAGGGAAGCGTAGTACATTTGATCAGTTGGTTTTTATGTTTATCTGCTACCCAGTTTGCCAGTTTTTCTGCGCTTGTCATTGATTTATCTTGTGTACTTCGTGCCGGTGATGTTGTTCGCTGGTAAATCAACACCGGCCTGGCTTAAAATGTTCTGATCATTTTATGCCATTACAGCCTGTACTTTTCTCAATCCTAGCTGGTGACAGTAATTAAACGCCTCTTGTTGATAGAAAGAAATCTCTTCTTCGTACTATACCTCATCAAAAACCTGTTAAGGAAAGTCAGCATATTAGGATGATCTTAAAAGGCCTGTATTGAAGTTCTGGTAAAGTCCTGTCGGCGCCATTTAGTATACTCATATTTAGCACTTTTAATATATATTATAGTGTAACATCCTGAAAATGATACATTCAATTTAATGTAGTATTTGTTGTGTTCGATTGTATTAATATAATGAATAGCTTTATTTGACCTGAAGTAAATAGCCATAATTTAAATAAAATAAAATTTTACAGGTTATATATCTGATGTATTATTAAGATTTTACAAATACCTACTTTTAAGTATTTATCAATTCCTGTTTGGAGTTAACAATAATTTCGATAAATTTACGTCATCCAAAAATCATCCCATTTTAATTGCGCTCTCAGTGAAAATAATTATATTTTCTAATCACCTATCATCTATTCCTGTAATAGATTATTTCAATACACAGGGATTACTAAAAGCAATCGTATCAACTGATAAGCTTAAGGGGCAGCATTTAGGGATAGAGAATTTCTGTAATAAAAATGATATATCTTTTTTCAAAGTAAACAGACGCGAACTGCTTACAGTCATTAAGCAATTGTTTGTTGATATACAGCCTGATGTAGTGATTATGTTCGGTTTTTCTTATCGTATTCCGGCTGATCTTTACGAATTTCCCACACTTGGATTTTTTAATGTACACTTTAGTATGCTGCCCGCTTACCAAGGACCCGATCCCCTGTTCTGGCAAATGAAAAACGGGGAAACGAGCGGGGGTGTAAGTATTCATAAGGTGGATTCTGGTTTTGATACCGGTGCTGTGGTCATGCAAGAGCCGGTAACTTTTATACCTGGCGAAACCTGGGGCATAGCCGATAGCAGGCACAGTTTGGTTGCTATTAATATGATTGTTCAACTGATCGCCCAACTTTCACAACAAAACGAACTTAAAGAATTAGCTCCTGATGATAGCAATCTATGTTATTATGCAAGACCTAAAGCCAGTGATTTGACTATTGATTGGGAAACACAAACAGCCACACAGGTTGAAGCCTTAGTAAATGCATGTAACCCTGGTGCTGGTGGTGCGGTAACAACTTTTAAACAACAGATAGTGAAAATTTTGGAGGTATCGCAAGTTGAAGCTGAAGGGGAAGAAGATACTGTTGCGGGAACAATTACATATGCTAACGATAACGGACTATATGTGCAATGTGTGGATAAGAAAATTTTAAGGATAAATATATTAAAGCTTAATGAAGGTTTTATGACCGGCTTTAAGCTTGCAGCAATAGGTATAAAAGCGGAGGAGCGTTTTGAAAATAGCACCTTTCAGTATCAGGAAATTAACAATTAATTATATATTAAAACAATTCAATTATGGATCCTCTTCTTGGAACAATTTTAATCTGGCCTCTGCCATGGGTACCTCAAGGTTGGCAGTTATGCGATGGCACTTTATTGTCTGTTAATCAAAACCAGGCGTTGTTTGCACTTATTGGTACAATTTATGGCGGCAATGGTCAAACTACATTTGCAGTACCTGACTTTAGAACAAGAGTGCCTATTGGTGCACAAACAGTTACACAAGTAGGGCAACAAACTGGTGCTGCTGCGGCAACTGTAGTAGCAACCGGCGCAGGTGCAGTGACCATTGGTGTAAATAACCTACCATCACACAATCATTCTCTTAGTGGTGCCAGTGTTTCTATTGCAGTACCTGTAAATAGTACTGGTGGTACCAATACTGATACGCCAGGACCCACTACCGTGTTAACAAAGGGTACCGTGCAAGGCGGACCGGTAAATACAACCAGTAAACAATATACTACGGCTGCGGCTGATACAACGTTGCTTCCATTTAATGCCAATTTAACTGGTGCTAATACAGGTAACACTGGCGCCGGAACACCACTTCCGGTAAATGTTTCAGTACCGGTAACTATAAGCACCATGCAGCCATCACTATCCGTTAATTTTATCATTTGTACAAACGGTATATTTCCATCTAGACCTTAATCCGTGAACAAGAAAATTGGATTATTAATACCTTATTCAGGAGAATTTGTTGATTTAAAACGGATTCTCCTGAATCCTTTTGCGCAATATGCTCATGATAATGATTATGAGTTACTCAAAGAATTTATCGGGCCAGGGTCTGAGAAAGAGGTGAATAAAGCCATAGATAAATTGTTTTATCAGGAAGATGTAGACATTATTATTGGTTACGTGGGCTATCGTGTTGCCATCACATTATTTGACAAGTTAAGACGGAACCCAGATAAAATATTTATACACCTTAGCTTAGGTGAGGTGATCCCTTATACACAATCTCGGATTAATTATCCTGATAATTATCTTCTTTTCAGCAGTGATGCCTGGAAAACCATTGCCTTTTTAGGTGCTTGGGTAGCTAGAAAATTTCCTGCTGCCGATTGTATGATATGCACTTCTCTTTACGATGCAGGCTATAGTCTGGTAGAATCATTCAGAGTAGGTTATCATAGTATTTATGCTAAACCAATACAGGTTTGTACATTAAATAATAATCCTAATGTAAATGATGTAATTGGGTTGTTTAATGAAATTAACCGTTTACGCCCTGGTCATTTACATGTAACCTTATGTGGAAGAGAACTGGATTTGTTTATCAACCAGTTCAGCCAGTTTATCGATTATACCCCATCAGTATCTTTCTCATTTCCAGTTTCATTAAAATATATAGAAACCAAGCATGCTGCTTTCAAAAATGTATTCACTGCAGTACTTGAAAGTACCATACCAAAATATATCGCTGATTTTTCTGAAAGCCCTTTTTCAGTATTGTTTCAGTATCTAACACAGCAGGTAATAAAATGGCTTGATGGAGATGAAATTCCATCAGGTAATGCCATTTCAATAGTTGAAATGAATCTTATTGAAAGGCAATTTATATCTGCTGATGTTACCGGTCAATTGCCGGTGAGTTTAAATGCCGAATTTAATCACTCGGCAGAGAACGCTGTTGCCATATGGCAAAATCCTTATTTATGTATTTAAACTTTTGAATATGAGTGTGAAATTTTACAAATTTTTTTTCCTGGTCATCTTTGTTGCGATAGGTAAAATTGCCCTTGCACAAGGTACTGTTTCCTTTCAAAGTGGTTTTACACCATATGCCGGACTGGGCCCAAATGTGCAGGTGGCCGTGGGCACCAAAACTGCAAATATTAATTATAATAGTGCTGTTCAAGCAAATAGTAATTATTATGTGGCAGATGATGGTACAGGTTCATCTCCTAGCAACCTGGGGTTGATTACTAATAATTCACAATCTAGTGATGCACTTACTGTGACATACACTGATAACTCAGCGTTTTCATTTCAGGCATTTAAAATTATTGATTTTTACTCTCTTTATTATGCTGTAGATAATCCAATAACAATTAAGGGGTATAGTGGAAATACTTTGGTAGCTACCATGAATTTCTCTTATAACCCAGCTGGTGTTGATGCTACTAATCGGAATACTGTTAATACACTTTCAAATAATGCTGCTTTTGGGAATGTGACCAAAGTTGTGATTACAGGAGTTTCGGGTCTTTTTCACATGTTTGATGATCTTGTTTTTGCAACACCAGTTGCTTCCGCCCCATCAGTAACGGCTTTGAGCCCAACC
>NZ_AYMG01000030.1 GCF_000633455.1 Pedobacter jeongneungensis | reverse complement strand
CAGCCGACGAAGCAATGACGATCTTTCTAATAAAACTTATTTTTTAAACACCAAATCTAATGCTTCAAAAATTGCCCTCTTCGCTTTCTCCAATTCGATCTTGGTATGTGCTGAAGATACGAAACCAACTTCATATCCCGATGGACCTAAATAAATTCCTCTGTTTAATAACTCACGGTGCATCACTTTGAATTTTTCCATGCTACTGGCGTCAATATCATCAGCCGATTGGATTTTATCTTTATCAGTAAAAGCAAACCAGAAGATAGAACCAATGGTAAATACTTTAAATTTATAATTACGTGCTGTTGCAAAACGTTGAATGCTCGCTACAAATTCCTGTGCCTTATTATTCAAATCTTTATAAAAACCGGATTTATTCAATTCGGTTAAAGTTGCAATACCTGCTGCCATGGCTACTGGATTTCCTGACAAGGTTCCGGCCTGGTACACCCCACCATCAGGAGAGATGTGTGCCATAATTTCAGCACGCGCACCGTACATGCCTACAGGTAAACCACCACCGATGATTTTTCCATAAGTAACAATATCTGGTGTGATACCATAGTGGGCAGCAGCACCTTCAAAACCAACCCTGAAGCCGGTAATTACTTCATCAAAAATTAAAAGTGAGCCATTATCCGTACAGATTTTACGCAAGAAATGAATATACTCTTCATCCTGCATAATTAAACCGTTGTTTGCAGGGATCCCTTCGATAATTACCGCAGCAATTTGATCTTTAAACTGGGCAAAAGCCTGTTCAATAGCTGTTTTATCATTTAAAGGTACCACGATGGTTTCTTCAGCAAAAGATTTTGGTACACCTGCAGAAGAGGTTTCACCAAAAGTAACCAAACCTGAACCGGCTTTTACCAAAAGTGAATCACTGTGACCATGGTAACAGCCTTCGAATTTTAAAATCTTATCGCGACTGGTAAACCCTCTTGCCAAACGTATTGCCGACATTACGGCTTCGGTACCTGAGCTAGTAAAACGGATTTTTTCTACAAAACGGTTGTTTTTGATAATCAGCTCTGCCAATTCATTTTCCAATGCAGTTGGTGCACCAAAGCTCATGCCGTTCTGCATTACTTCGGTTACTTTTTCGCGGATTTTAGGGTTGTTATGGCCTAAAATTAATGGTCCCCAGCTACCACAGAAATCGATAAACTGATTGCCATCTGCATCCCAGATATAACAGCCATCACCTTTTTCAATAAAAAGTGGTGTACCATAAACCGATTTAAAAGCCCTTACCGGAGAGTTTACTCCACCCGGAAAATAGGTTTTTGATTTTTCGTACAGTTCGGCAGATTTTACCCTTGAAATATCAGGTTTACTTCCAGTATTTACCGGAATATCGGCTTCGTTGCCTGAAAACATTTTTTTTAATGAATCTAACATCTTTTTAAGGTTGAAGGCTGAAAGGTAGAAGGTAGAAAGCTCTGGGCGTATAACCCATAACCAACAAACCATCAACTTTTCACCTCATTATATTTTGTAGGATTTAGAACGAATTGTTAAGGTATAGATTGTGGGCATTTAAACCCTCAACCTTAAAGCCTTCTACCTTCCACCTTAAATCCAGTCGTTATTTAAAATATCTTTAATATGGTAAGTGGTAATAATGCTAGCGCCTGCTCGGGCAAAGGCATGCATGGTTTCCATTACTATTTTTTGCTCATCTATCCAACCGCGTTCAGCAGCTGCTTTTACCATCGAGTATTCGCCGGATACATTGTAAACTGCAATTGGCAAATTGGTATCCTGTTTTAACCTTTGGATAATATCCAGGTAAGCTAATCCTGGTTTCACCATTAATACATCAGCACCTTCCTGTTCATCCAAAGCGGCTTCACGCAAAGCTTCTAATGGGTTTCTGAAATCCATCTGATAGGCTTTTCTATCGCCATTACTTGGTGCGCAATCTGCAGCCTCTCTAAAAGGCCCATAATAGGCAGAAGCAAATTTGGTAGCATGACTCATGATGGCCGCATTTACAAAACCATTTTCATCTAACAGGTTACGCATGGCTTCAATCCTTCCGTCCATCATATCAGATGGAGCAAACATATCAGCACCAGCTTCTGCATGTGTTAAAGCCATTTTAGCAATTACCTCAACCGTTTTATCGTTTTGTACATAATCGTTTTCTAAAATACCGCAATGGCCGTGAGTGGTATAAGAGCAAACGCAGACGTCAGTAATTACATATAAATTGTCGCCGAATTGTTTTTTTAACTCGCGCACCGCCGTCGGCACTAAAGAATGATCATGATAAGCAGATTTTGCATCTTCCGATTTTTCATCGCCGACACCAAAAAGCATAATTTTGTTAAGCCCTTTTTTCATTCCAGATTCCACATCTTTCACCAGGGTATCAACCGAATAATGGTTTACGCCTGGCATGGCATCAATGGCATGGGTAACGTTGCTGCCCGGTACTATAAAATAAGGGTACACAAACATATCTTTCGATAACCGGGTTTCGGCTACCATCTCTCTCACTAACGGATTTTTCCGTAATCTACGCGGACGATTTAACATTTTTTTAGTATCAAGTATTTAGTATCAAGATTTGAAGCATCGAGATTATAGTATCGAGTATCAAGACTTGAATATCTTCTATTTTTCCTTCGGGTTGATTACACAGCTTTTTGGATTTCACATTTAGTATCAAGATTTTAGTATCGAGTATCAAGGCAGGAGCATTTTTAACCCTAAATCTTCTACCTTTCTACCTTATTTCTATTCCAAACACCGCTTCTGCTAATCCAATTTCATCTGGCGAGTATGGCAAAGCATATTTCACACCCATTTCATCAAATTTCTTACCCGTAGAGTTTCCAATTGCAATTACCTGCTGACCTGGTTCTAATAAATTATCTGCGAAATATGCATCAACGTTTGATGGACTGGTAAAAATCAGCACATCGGCATAACTCTGATCGATATCTTCTTCTATTACGGTTTCGTAAATCGGCAGATCGATTATTTTAGCATCAGCTGGTAACGATTTTTGGATAGACTGCAAAGAATCCTGCGCCCTTGGGAACAATATCTGCTGACCGCTAACCAATTGTGCAAAATCTTCAGCTACTTCGGTAATGTCACCACTTGCACCAACGAAATCGGCAAAATGGCCAAATTTACGCAAGGCATCTTCTGATCCTCTTCCCACTACACCAAATTTTGTTTTCTTTGGCAATAACGGTTTCAAATTGAAAAAATATTCTACACTATTACGGCTACTGAAGAAAATCCAATCTACATGTCTTAAAATAAACTGGTCTAATACCGTTACTATTGGAAACGTACGGATTAATGATCGTCCTTCTATTTCTATATTATTATTTTCTAAAGCCCTACGGAAATAACTATGTTCGCCAATTTCGCGGGAGATGAAAACCTTTGCCGGCTTTTTCCTATCTGTACTAAACTTGGCTACAATTTTTTCTGCTAAACCTTCTGTAGTGTCAGCACGTAAAAACAAACGTTCAGGAAAATCATCAGCAGTTTCTGCCTTTGAAGTCCAGATTTCGAATTTTCCGTTTTCTTTCTGGCAATAACAGCCTAAAGGCATGTGGCAACCACCTTCGAAAAGGTTTAACACTTTACGTTCTACATTTACGGTTTCGGCGGTTTCAGGGTCGTGCAGTTTTTGAAGCGCCTCAAAAAGTTCGGTATCACTTTCTCTGATCTGAATGGCCAATGCGCCTTGCGCAGGCGCAGGGATAAACTCAGTAGTTTCGAGTTCCTCCACATGTAAATCGCTAACATCAAGATTTAAGCGTTTAACACCGGCTTTAGCAATTAAAATGGCATCATAATCCTCATCACGGAGTTTCTGAATCCGCGTAGGTACATTTCCACGTAAATCTTCTACTTCCAAATCAGGACGCAAACCCAATAACTGCGCTTTACGACGGTTAGATGAAGTACCCACCATGGCACCCTTTTTTAGCGAAAGTTTTTGCGAAACATCAACACAATCTTTTAAAATCAAAAGATATTCGCTGGCTTCTTCGCGCGGTGGCAGAGCAGCAATGGTTAATCCTTCAGGATGTGTGGTTGGCAAATCTTTAAGGCAATGAACAGCCAAATCGATTGTTCCACCCAAAAGCTCTTCTTCCAGTTCTTTGGTAAAAAAGCCTTTGCCTTCCAGTTTGTCCAATCTCAAATTCAGGATTTTATCACCCTGTGTTTTAATGATTTTTATTTCTGCTTCAATTCCGATGGCCGCCAATTCATCTTTTATATGATTTGCTTGCCATAATGCCAGGTCGCTACCGCGTGTTCCGATGGTTAATTTCTTCACTATAAAGGTTAAATGAGTTGCAAATTTAATTTAATTAGTGGTTTATACCATGAATTGTTTAAAAATGAGACAGTGAGGTTACAGAAGGGATAATTTAAAGGATTTCTGTGACATTAGGAGATTGGTAATGTAACTTTTTGTCATTCTGAGCGCAGCGAAGAATCTGCAACCCATAGGCATTGTTTTTAAACTCAACAGAAACAGGATCCGAATTAATTATCATAAGCTTTATAGAATTGAACCATATAAGAAATGTAAGGCCATTTAAGCTCAGAAGCATGAAAGATACTGAAACAGGTTCAGGATGAAGGTAAGCGAGTGTAAGACTCCGAATTACAATTGGTATTAAAAATTCCTTTCGAGAAATAAAAGATTCTTCACTGCGTTCAGAATGACAGAAAAAAAGGAATATGAAATTAAGCTTTGCGTTCTTTGCAGTTAAACCTTAAGATTGATTAACCAGGATTTCTTTAGCCATTACCATGGGTACGCTGATGTATTTTTTCTCCATGTAATTCATTACACGTTCTAAAACTTCGCGTGATGCTTCATCCATCTGACTAATTTCATCGGCAAATACACCATTGATGGCTGTATTTTTGATTTCTTTAATCTTTCTTGGCACTTCCTGCATCGCCAGTTCGATACGGCGTTGTTTTAAAACAGAGAAAAATTCGGTAATGTTATTGCTGATAATTTCTTCGGCATGTACCAGTTCGTTATAACGCTCCTGGATATTTTTTCGTGCCACTTCTTTTAGTGATTCTACCTCGATATAATGAACCAGGTTATTGTGGATCACCGCAGGAGTAACATCGTTTGGAATAGCCAAATCAACAATTACTTTTTTACCAGTTTCGCCATTAAGCAACTTGGCATAAAGTTCTTCGGTAATAATGGCTTCAGTAGAACCCGTACAAGTAATAATTACATCAAACCCCTCATTAAAATCTTCAAGTGCAGCTAAAGGATAAGCTTTTCCATTTAACTCTTCAGCCAAAGTTTCGGCTTTGGAAAGTGTACGGTTGAAAATCGAAAAGTTGGAGTATTTATGTTTGTTAAGGTATTTTGCAATATTCTGGTTGGTTTCGCCGGCACCGATAATCAAGATACGTGAGTTGCCACACATATTTAACTCTTTCAGTTTGCGGTAAGCCAATGAAACAACAGAAACCGGATTTTTTGAAATATTGGTATGGGTATAAACTTCTTTTGCTGTTTTAACCACCCGTTCCATAATCATCCGCATGTAATCGCCGGTAAATCCGGCATCGCGGCAATTCTCGTAAGCCCTGCGGATCTGGGCAAGAATTTCTTTTTCGCCAACCACCAAACTCTCTAAAGAGCACGATGTTCTTAATAAATGGTTAAAAGCTTCTTCATTTTCGTAAACAGAAACACTATCAAGAAAACGCTCCATAAACTCAGGAGGCAGTCCCATATCCAAAACAGTAAGAAATCTGGTTACAAATTCTTTGTCGGTTTTCTCTTTGGTAAGGAAAACAAACTCTACACGGTTACAGGTTCCGATATAGAAAATTTCGCTAACGGGAAGTTCAGACTGAACATTTTTCAACCTGCTATCTAGACTTTGATCACAAATAACTAATTTCCCTAAAGATTTCAGGTCGATGTGGTGATGCGTAAAAGCTATTACTTTTAAATATTCCAAGTGCTTCCGTTATTAACTATTATCGGGATACAAAAGTAACATGGTGAAGGCATGTCACTGTCATTAACCTGTAATTTACATCAATTTAGAACGGTTTTAAATAGCAACCCTCTAAAATTAAACCATATATCGATCATGATAAACAGACCAACCTATAAAATTTTTCTCTGGGTTTATGCCCTTTTCTACATTCTGGCCGGATGTAACCACTTTTTATCCACTGCAGTATATTACGGAATTATGCCCAAATGGTTGCCTGCACCTGGCTTTTTAATTTACTTCTCCGGGGTATTGGAAATCGTTTTTGGGTTTTTATTGCTGTTTAAAAAGACAAGAAAGCTTGCTGCGATACTGATTATCCTGATGTTGATTGCCTTTATGCCCGCTCACATCTACATGATTCAGAAAGCGCCGTTTATGTTGGGCAAAATAATGGTTACGCCTCTAATTGCGTGGCTGAGGTTACCATTTCAGGTATTGTTTATGGGTTGGGCATGGTATTATTACAGAAAACCAGCTTGATTTTTTTTGAAAAGCAAAACCTGCATTTCATTTCAGTGTTAGTCCCGCTATTCGTTACAATCTTTTTTTAACTTCTGTCATTCTGAGGAACGAAGAACCTGTTTCATCGGTTGCAGATGCTTCGTACCTCAGCATGACGGCATATTCAGGGTAGCTGCATCAAAAAGTATTTTCACGCCTATCGGGTCTAGAGAACATTGTCCTCTGGTTGTATGAACGTTTTTTTAAAAGCAACGTCATTTCGACCGCAGTGGAGAAATCTATAATTTATAATTACTGTAAAACTAGATTTCTCCATTTCGTTGCACTACAGTCTAAATGACGATCTCTCTTAAAAACACACAACAAAATTAGATTTCGTAGGTTTATATTCTATACCAATTCCTTTAAATTATGATTACACAAAGCAATTTTAGCCTTAGCGGTTCAGACGGAAAATTAATTATCGGCGATATCACTTTTGAGGAAAAAAATCCAAATACGCCAATTATACTTTTTGTACATGGCTTTAAAGGCTTTAAAGATTGGGGTGCCCATAATTTAGTGGCCAGGTATTTTGCCAGCAATGGTTACCGTTACGTTAAGTTTAATCTATCGCATAGCGGTGTTCCGGTTGATGACCCGAAAGATGTTACCGATATGGACGCTTTTGCCAGCAACACCGTCTCAAAAGAACTTTTTGACGTAAATGCGGTACTCGATTTTATTGAAAAAGCTTATGGTAAAGACACAAAGGTGAACCTGATAGGCCATAGTCGTGGCGGTGGATTATCAATTATCGAAGCGGCAAACGATTTAAGGATCAACAAACTGATTACCTGGAGTGCCATTGCCGATTTTAACAGCCTGTGGAAAAAAGAACAGGAGGCAGAGTGGAAAAAAACCGGAAAAATCTTTGTTACCAATGCCCGTACCAAGGAGCAGATGCCCTTAAACGTAACTTTATTGGAAGATCTGGAAGAAAATGCCGCAACATTGAATATTACAGACGCGGCAAAACGTGTAAATATACCCTGGTTAATTATCCATGGTGATGATGATGTAAATGTTCCTTTCGAAACCGCTCAGACCTTGGCAGAAGCCAACCCAGGCAGCAGGTTGGTTAAAATTGAAGGCGCCAACCATGTGTATGGAGCAACACAGCCTTATACCAGCGAAACATTGCCACCACTTTTGTTTAAGGTTTGCGAAAAATGTCTGGTTTTCTTAAACGAAGGCTAAAGCAAGTTATATTTGGTTATGATTAAGCTCAAAAACCTCGCGATACTTTCAATTGCCTCCTCTATTTTTCTCCTGAACTGTTCGCAAAACCAGGAGAAAAATAAGGTTGCTGCAGATACTATAACAAAAAAAGAAACTATTGTAAAAGCGGTATCAGTTGAAAAACCAATAGAACAAAAAGTTGAAGAAGACACTTTAGGAAATTTTGCGGATTACTATGTGGCCGTACTCGACACCAATACGAATTACAATCAAATTCATGCAAAAATGTTTACTGCCAGTGAGGCTTTAAACATCACGATTGATACTTTAGGGCGCTACTACAATAAAAAGAAAGATGAAATTATCCTCCCAGAGGATGATGAAGATGAAATATATGCCGGAGAATATTTCCCAAGAAGAAATGCGGAAGAAAATTTAAGTTTAGAATATTTAAACGTGTACAAACCAGATGCAAAAGCCAAAATGATTGCGCTCGTGGCTGGAATTTATGCAGATAAGGATTCGGCGGCAATTGCACTAAAAAGGCTAAAAGCCATTGATTCTAAATCCTTTGTGCTTAAATCGAAAATTTATATTGGCTGTATGCATTAATTCGGTTTGAGAATAAAATATCTCTAAGAAAAGAATAAATGATTTACTTAGCGATCCGCCACTTGATTTTATTTCAGGGTCTACTCAGCTGGAAAAATGCTGAACTGAATTCAGCATGACGATCTCATGAGGCAAAGGAATTAAAAAATCAAGCTTGATAAATAAATATTGACTTATAAAAACCTTGTGAACTAATCATCCCCTCTCCTTACAAAATTTCGCATATCGCTACCGCTAGGACTTTGGAAAATTTCCAGATCAAAGTAAGGTACCGCAGCCAAGAGGTGATCGAAAATATCTGCAGCCACTTCTTCAAAACGTTTTAAACCTTTTTCTTTCGAGAATACATAAATTTCAATGGGCAATCCGTTTTCTGTGGCCTGTAGCTGGCGCACCATAAAGGTGAGTTCCTTATTGATATGTGGATTGCTTTCGAGGTATTTTTCGGCATAAACCCTAAAAGTACCAATGTTGGTCATGTGGCAGCCGTTAACCAGATTGTTCGGATTTACGGTATTTTCAGCATTATAGCGTTCAATAAAAGTTTGGGTTTCTTTGAGGTAATCTTTCAAAAAATCGATGCTCTGTAACCTCCCGATCAATTCCTCATCACAAAATTTAATACTCGAAATTTTAATATTAATGTGACGTTTAATCCTCCGACCCTCACTTTCTTCCATAGCCCGCCAGTTTTTAAACGACTCGCTCACGATGGCGTAACTCGGTACAATGGTTACCGTTTTATCCCAGTTACGTACTTTAATAGTGGTTAAATTAATTTCGGTTACTTCGCCATCGGCACCATATTTTTCTACTGTAATCCAATCGCCTACCCTCACCAGATCGATAGCACTCATCTGTACAGAAGCCACAAAACCCAAAATCGGATCTCTGAAAACCAATATAAAAACAGCGGTAACGGCACCGAAACCACCAAATACATATAAGGGTGATTCACCTAAAATAATGGATAGAATCAACACGAAACCAACAATGTAAAATACAATTTTGGCTACCTGTTTATAACTCCTGATGGGTTTATCGGCATATTTCTTTGATGATTCCATAATGGATACCAAAGCGTTCAAAAATGCATTTACGGCAAACATTACTGCCAAAACCATGTAGATTTTAGCAAAAATTAGGGCATAGAAATGCCAGTTTTTAAAATAGATAAAAAGATAGGGAACTACGTTATAAATAATATAGGCACCAAATATTAGCGCAAATGCCCTGAAAACCCTAAACTCGAATAATGCTTTTTGCCAATCGGATTTGGTTTTAGCACTTTTTACCACAACGATAAAAACTTGCCTGGTTACAAAAATGGTGATAAATAAAAATAAGATAACACCAGCCAAGCCAATAAAAAAATAAGAATATATGAGTTCACTGCCGGCAAGACCTTTACCAGCCAGCCAGTTTCTAAGTTGGTCAAATATGAGTTGAAACTCCGGGATTTTCATCAAGGCAATTTAGGTTTTATTAGTCAGAAAAGTAAATCGTGTTCCATTCTTTGTCGCGCTAAAATATCATTAACCACAGATAAAAAGGATGCACACAGATAAAATCCGTTTTTATTTAAGTCCTCGGTCTGTGTCCTCACAGACAGAAATAAAAATAACTTATTTTATTTAAAAGTGGTTTGTGGGGACACAAACCATGGCTCGCATTATTAACGATTAAACCTTTTCTACCCAATTCCCATCACCTTTGATGATATCAATCAGTTCATCCAAAGCATAAGCGGTAGTTACATTTTTCTTTACCACTTCTTTACCGCGGTATAGGGTAATTTTATCAGGTCCGGTACCCACATAGCCGTAATCGGCATCAGCCATTTCGCCCGGACCGTTAACAATACAGCCCATGATACCAATTTTGATACCTTTTAAATGATCGGTACGCGAACGGATTAGCTGAGTAGTTTCCTGCAAGTCAAAAAGGGTACGACCACAGCTTGGGCACGAGATGTATTCTGTTTTACTGATCCTTGTTCGGGTAGCCTGCAAAATCCCAAAACTGGTTGAATTGATCAACGAAAGGTTTTGTCCTTCTGCATCAATCCAAACACCATCTCCAAAACCATCGGTAAATAAAGCACCAATATCAGTTGCGGCGTAAAGCATTAAATGATCAGCATCGGCATCCTGATAAGTCCTTTTTACAATTACCGGAATCTGAATATTTTGTTCTTGTAATGCAATAAAAAAAGCTCTTTGCTCAGCCATTCCATGCGATGCAGAAGTTTTTAAAATCAGAACAACATTAGGTTGAAATGTTGGAATGTTGGAATGTTGGAATGTTCCCGCATCAACCTCAACAAAATTTAACAAATCATCTTTATGATCAGCTTTGATAAATTCTTCTAAAGAGAATAGCGGATGACAGTTGTTTTTATCCTGAAGTTTTAGCCATGTTTGATAATTATAAACCTGTTTTAAATTTCCCGGGAAAGAGAAAGATGGCAAGTTATCTCCCAAATAAGCCAAATCGCATGCCTGATCAGCCAGATTATATTTATCTAAACCTGCGCTATAGTTATAACCAACGGAACTTAAAAAGTAAGGATCTTTTAAATTTTCTTTTGAAACATCAATCATTACTACCGGATGGTGGTGCCCGCCAATATGTTGTACAGGTGTGGTGATGCGGCGGTTGTACTCGTAAGGAGAGTAAGTTGGGCGTGGAGCGTGGAGCGTGGGGCGTAGAGTAATTGACTCCGGACTTCCGATTTCCGACTTCGGACTCCTTAAAGCATAGCGGTCTGCCAAAGCCTTTGCTACCGGTGCTTCAAATTCGGGATCTTCGGTTAGTGAAACACGAATGGTATCGCCCAATCCATCTTCCAGCAAAGTACCAATACCAACGGCTGATTTAATACGGCCATCTTCGCCATCGCCAGCTTCGGTAACACCCAAATGCAAAGGATAATTCATCCCTTCTTTAGCCATGGTTTCTACCAGCAAACGGTAAGCCTGAACCATTACCTGGGTATTACTCGCTTTCATCGAGATTACCAGGTTATAATAATTCTGGTCTTCGCACATACGAATAAATTCCATTGCCGATTCTACCATTCCACGAGGGGTATCGCCGTAATGGCTCATAATCCGGTCGGAAAGTGAACCGTGGTTGGTACCGATGCGCATCGCAGTGCCATACTCTTTACAGATTTTTACCAGGGGAATAAACTTTTTGTAAATCCGGCTTAGCTCTGCATTATAGGCATCCTGGGTATATTCTATATTTTCGAATTTCTTTTTATCAGCGTAATTACCGGGGTTAACACGCACTTTTTCTACAATCCTTGCAGCCATTTCAGCTGCATTTGGTGTAAAATGGATGTCGGCAATTAATGGAACATGATAACCGCGAAAACGCAGTTCTTTTTTAATATTGGCCAGGTTTTCTGCTTCTTTAATGCTCGGCGCGGTTATACGCACGTATTCGCAGCCCGATTCTACCATACGGATCGTTTGCTCTACGGTACCCAAAGTATCCATGGTATCAGTAGTCGTCATCGATTGGATACGGATCGGGTTATGACCGCCCAGTGCGATATCACCAATGTTCACCTCGCGGGTTAAATACCTAGAATAAGCCGTTAAACTGTTGCAATATCCGCCAGCCAGATCATGTTTTGCCAATATATTTTCCATCTGTTTGCAAAGATAAGGATTGTTGGAATTTTTGATGTTGTAATGTTGTAATTAAATCAGTTGATTTATAAAGGAATAATTTATTTTTTTTGGAAACGGAAGGCAGTAATACTTGGGAAATCCAGTCCCGCTTTACGCTTTACTCCGTTGCACTTCGTGTTCGCTCCAATCGGGTTTATTTTTTAATGTTGGGTGGGTTTGGCATCATTGCACCGGCCCAGGTTTAATAAACGGGATGGAAGCGGCATCCTTTTGGCTGTCAGCCTGAGCGTAGTCGAAGGGCAGCCAAAGATATAGCGAACAGCCCGGATAACGAAAATAGTTGTAATATCCCTGCTTTTCTAACCTTAAATTAACCTGTCTTTTATCACCAGCGTATTGGCAGCAATATCATGCCAGCACTGGTTTTTCTTGTTCAAAAAACTATACAGATAGCCAAAAAAAACAGGAATTACCGATAATATTTTAGAAAAATTCCTAACTAGGGAAATACCGAAAGAAACCCGGCTGCCTTCTAAATCGGTTACTTTAATATTAAGCAGTTTTTTACCAATGGTAGCCTGATTTTTAGATGCTTCGGCAATACTGCCATAAATGAGTTTAATGATAAATATGGAAGGAAAGGGAACCAAAAAGGCCATAATCCGCTGGTCTTTCCCTTCGATAAAAATATAACTGGTTAAAATAATGATGGTGTAAAATCCGAAAATGATGAAATGATCGATTACCGTCGCCAGCAAACGCTGATCGAAAGCGGCAAAATATTGTGGCGCGGTTTTTTGATAACTAAAACCCAAAAGCTCACGCAATTCGGGAATTGCGTGAGCTTCTTTATAATCGTCCATACCGGGTTTGCGGACAAAAGTATTTGCCGAGATATTTAAATCTTTTAATTCTGCTAAACTGTACGGACCTTGTGGCTTACCATTAATTACTACTGTGTATTGATCAGGATTCATTAGATAGGATCAGGATTGTTTGGATTTTAAGATTGCAGGATCAGCGTTCTATAAAGATTTCAGTGAGCGAAGTCTAGCCTTAAACCCTCTACCTTCAAACCCACAACCTCCCTAGTACCTGCTTACTTCAAAGTTACTCAATCCGCCGTCTAAACTGATAAAGATTTTTTTGGTCGAGGTTTTATAATTAGAAGTTTCGTAAACGCCATCGCTCAATTTCTCAAATCCGTCGAAATCTTTTGCAGATAAACCTGTTTTGGTTTTAATCCTGCAGCCCGAATTGGTAGGCACTTTGATTTTAACATCAGCCACCCCTGATTTTACCACCACATCGGTAATCGGCAATAAATCACCCATTTTAATGTCTAAAGCAGCGGCACCGCCATCAAAACGGAAAGTACGTACTTTATAAGGAGAAAAATCGAAATTAGCTTCGCCTGCACCAAGTTTCATCAGTACATCCCACGTAGCAGCTTTATTTAACTTAAAATTTACATCGTTACCATTATCACCAAAATTCCATTTGCTTTTTCTGTCTTCCATAGCAAAAGTTAGTACTGTTGCAGAATCGGTAACCAGTTTTTTCAATGAGAAATTACCATGTCTTTTTCTGATATCAGCATCAATAAGCGAAGCTGTTTCGCCATCGAGATTAAACGAAATGCCACCGCCAGAAATATTCAACACCGTTTTTTTGGTATTATCGGCTGTTACAAAAGGCTCTGATAGGTTTAACTGATTGTATGAAGAATCTTTGTCATCATCATCGCTGTCGTTATCATTGTCGCCATCATTATGATCAATATTAACGTCTATATCTTTTTTAAAATTTCGTCCCCACCAGCTACCGTGTTCTGGTTCTTGTTGGCCTTTGTAAAAAAGAAAGGATAAGGCCACAACCAAAACACCAATGGAGATGATGCTTCCGGTTTGCGAATTGTTTCTGTTAAACAGGATATTTAAACCTGCAATAATTAAAAATACTGGCCAAAAGCTCCAAACGTTGCGCCAATAAAAATTGATTACGCCAAAATTTTCGAGTAGAAGTACACCGCCGATAAAAAGCAGGATGATACCCCAAATTAATCTATCTAGTTTCATTTTATTTATACTTGAGGGTTAGCGGATGTTGATTGATCATCTTTATTCACTGGGGTTACAGGCTCATTTTCTACAACAGCTTCAGTAAAATCTGCATTTTTTTGCTGTTCTGCCTCTTGCTGGTTATTAAATGCTGCCCAGTCGTTTTTTCTTTTTGATTTAGCAATAATACTCACACCCAATGCTATAAATATTAAAGGCCACATGTACCTGAATAAATTGCGGATGCTAAACCAATCAGGTATAAAATCCATTTCGCGCATCAGGAAAAAACATCCAATCACTAAAAGTAATAAGCCGCCTATGGTACGACCAGTATCATTCGGTTTATTGAATTTGCTAAAATCGGGCTGCGTTTCGAAGGGTGTTTTCTGTGTCCCATCAACTGGCTGTGTCCAGTTCGTGTTGCCAGCGCCTGCGGCACCAGAAAATGGATCAGGATTTGCAAATGGGTTTGCATTCGGATTATTCTTATTAAAATAATCGTTAAATTTTGAGAATTTTGCTGCCGGATCATTATTAACCGGTACAATAATCCACATGATAATATAGGCTATTAAGCCACCTCCAGCCATAAATATGGCCGATAATGCAAACAATAATCTAATTATGGTAACCTCTACCTGCATGTAATCCGCAAGTCCCGAAGCTACACCGGCAATCATCTTATCGTGTTCGTTTCTAAAAAGCTTCTTTTCCATAACGTTGTTCATTTTGTGTTTAAAAATCGAGCGGGGTAATTAAAACCTCATCTACGTTTACACCTTTACTTAAGTTTAAAATGGTGAATAAAGTTTCGGCAATATCTTCAGGCTGTACAAATTTTTCATCAGGAATTGTTGTTCCTTCCCATGATGAGGTTTTGGTAGAACCTGGTAAAAACGCTGTAACTTTAACGTTGTGAGGGGCTAACTCTTGCCGCAATACATGATTAAGACTTAACATCGCTGCTTTTGTTACACTATAACTTCCACCATTTTTCACGGGTGCTTTACTGGCCACCGAACAAATGTTGAATATATGGCCCTGCCTAGCTGAACGCATTTTTTTTCCAAAAAACTTACTGGTATAATAACTGGCATTGAGGTTTAAATGCTGTTGTTTTTCGAAGGTTTCATCAGCCTCATCGAGCAAACTGCCAGGCAAAAAGATGCCCACATTATTTACTAAAACCGTTACACCATTAAAATTGATATTAGCTGAGTTTAAAAAAGCATAAACTTCTTCTTTAACCGAAAAATCTGCCGAGTGTGTAAAAACCACATTCCCGTAAGGTGTTAATTCATCTTTTAATGTTTTTAGATCGCCCTCTCCCCTCGCTACTAAAATTAAATCGTATCCATTTTGTGCCAATTTTAGCGATATAGCCCTTCCAATTCCTTTAGTTGCCCCTGTTATTACAGCTTTCATGTTTTGTGGTTTAATTTTTGTTGACAAAAAACCATATTTATATTCAAAACCACGAATATTTTTGCAATTAGCAAAGAGCGACAACTTTTTTATCGTTTCTTTGTAGTAGTATAAGAATGATCATTTAAATTAAGCAAATACATACGGAATGAATTTTACCAATTTCGGCAGATACATCCTGCTACTCAAGTCTGTATTCAGAAGGCCGGAAAAACTGAAAATATACCTTAAAGAAATCGCCAAACAAATGGATTATGTGGGCGTTGGCTCTTTAGGGCTAATTGCCATTATTTCTACCTTTATTGGTGCGGTAATGACTTTACAAATTGCTTTCCAGCTGGTTAGCGATTTTATACCTAAAACAATTATTGGTTCTGTAAACCGCGACTCGAGTATTTTAGAGTTAAGCCCAACCATTAGTGCAATTGTACTGGCAGGAAAAATTGGTTCGGCCATTTCATCAGAAATAGGATCGATGCGTGTTACTGAGCAGATTGATGCCTTAGAAATTATGGGTATTAATGCCCCGGGGTATTTAATTCTGCCTAAAATCATTTCTGGCATCACCATGGTACCGATGCTGGTAATTATATCAATGTTTTTAAGTATTACCGGTGGATACATTGGTGGTTCAATTTCAGGTGCGGTTACACCAGCAGAATACATCCAGGGTATTACAACTGATTTTAATCCTTATACCATTGTGGTTGCTTTAGTAAAAGCATTCGTGTTTGGTTTTATCATCACATCAGTTCCGGCATACGAGGGTTTTTATGTTCGTGGCGGTGCTTTAGAAGTTTCGCAAGCCAGTACCAGGGCAGTTGTAATTAGCTGTATCTCTATTCTTGTTTGCGATTATTTAGTTACTCAACTTTTATTGTAATGATTGAAATTAAAGATATTTATAAATCATTCTCTGGAAACGACGTACTGAAAGGCATTTCCGGAAAGTTTGAAGAAGGTGTAACCAATTTAATTATTGGTGGTTCAGGTTCTGGGAAAACAACCTTATTGAAATGTATGGTGGGTTTGCATCAGCCAGATTCGGGTTCTGTATTGTACGATGGCCGCGATTTTACCCCAATGACTTACGAACAACGCATAGAAGTGCGTAAGGAAATTGGCATGCTTTTTCAGGGATCGGCTCTGTTTGATAGTATGACCGTTGAAGAAAACATCATGTTTCCTTTAAATATGTTTACTGATCAAAGCAGAAAAGAAAAACTGGAAAGAGTTGATTTTTGTTTGGAACGTGTTAACCTTGCTGGTAAAAACAAGTTATTCCCAGCTGAACTATCGGGTGGCATGAAAAAACGTGTGGGTATTGCCCGCGCCATTTCTATGAACCCTAAGTACTTGTTCTGTGATGAGCCCAACTCTGGTTTAGATCCAAAAACTTCAATCGTTATTGATGAGCTGATCCAGGAAATTACAGAAGAGTATAAAACCACCACCATTGTTGTAACGCATGATATGAACTCGGTGATGGGTATTGGTGATTATATTCTGTTCCTGCACGAAGGAAAAAAATTCTGGGAAGGCAGCAATAAAGAAATTGCACACACTGATATTAAAGAATTGAACGATTTCGTATTCGCCAGCCGCTTCATGAAAGCCGCAAAAGATAAGTTTTAAGAAAATTCTTATATTTGTTTATTATGACTGCGGCCACAAAAAATATCATTCACAAATTGGAAACCTTACCCGAAAGCATGGTAAACGAGGTAGAAGATTTTATTGATTTTTTAAAAGCTAAACATTCGAAGAGTTTTCCAAAGTCGAAAAGCGAAGAGTCGAACATTGTTGAAGAACCAAAAAGTTTATATGGCGCTGCAAAAGGCTTATTTATCATCCCTAAAGATTTTAACGAACCATTAAATGATTTAAAAGAATATATGTAATGCGTCTTTTACTTGATACGCATATCTTCATCTCTTTAATTAATGAAGATAATGGACTCAACCAATCAATAATAAACGGCTTAGAAGATTCGAAAAATGATAAGTTTATAAGCATTGCCAGTATATGGGAAATCATTATTAAGCTCAACATAGGAAAGCTGATTGTTACCAGAAACCTGGAAAAGATGTATGGAGCAATAAACCTCTTTAATATATCTGTTTTAAATATACAGAAACACCACCTAGACAAATACTTAACTTTACCGTTAATCCATAGAGATCCTTTTGACAGATTGATTATTCTCAGGCATTAGGTGATAAGCTAACTTTGATAACTGATGATCAATACATTATAAATTACCCAAATTTAAAGTTATTTTAATACATGATACAATTACTTGCCCCCACCCATTGGAAAGATTATGAACTGATAGATTGCGGGGATTTTGAAAAATTAGAACGTTTTGGAAGTGTAACCCTTATCCGTCCTGAGCCACAGGCTGTATGGAAAAAAACATATTCAGAACAAGATTGGAAAAAAACGGCCAACATTACTTTCAGGGGGCGTTCAGCTACTTCTGGCGAATGGGTAAAGAAAAATCAATCTATTCCTGATCGCTGGCATGTAGAATATAAAAACGATGAAGTAGCCATTAAACTCCGTTTAGGTTTAACTTCTTTTAAGCATGTGGGTGTATTCCCAGAGCAGGCCGTAAACTGGGATTTTATCTCTTCTTCGATCAAAAAATTTAAAACGCCGCAGCCTAAGGTTTTAAACCTTTTTGCCTATACCGGAGCTGCGTCTTTAATTGCCAATGCGGCTGGTGCAGAAACTACCCACGTTGATTCTATTAAACAAGTGGTTACCTGGGCAAACGAAAATCAGGAACTTTCTGGGTTAAAAGATACCCGCTGGATGGTTGAAGATGCTTTAAAGTTTGTAAAGAAAGAACTGAAAAGAGGCAAAAAGTACAATGGTATCATTTTAGATCCGCCAGCATATGGACATGGCCCTAATGGCGAAAAATGGAAACTGGAGGATCATATCCAGGAAATGATGCAGGATGTTGTACAGTTATTGGATGAAAAGGAACATTTCCTGATCTTAAATACCTACTCACTTGGTTTTTCTTCAGTAATTGTCGAAAATTTAATCCGCACTTCATTTCCGGCGGTTAAAAACCTCGAAACCGGTGAGCTTTTTTTACAGGCTACTTCTGGTATTAAATTACCATTAGGTGTTTTTGGTAAATTCTGCAATGTGTAAATGTTAATTACTTTATTTTAAACTACCAGATTTCCACCCTACTTTCATCCAAAACAGAATCGGAAAAAGTCTAAATTTTAATCATCTAATAAATCTATGAAATTCCCTCAATTAGCAGGCACCCTAATACTTGGTTTTGCCGCAATCAGCTTGTTCGCCAACTGTAATTCAGACGGTAAAGGCGGCAGCGGTGTTGGTAAAATCTTCTCATCTGATACGACTAAAAAGAAAACCGACTCAACAGCAAACGTAATGAAACCTGTTGATCCGAAACTTTATGATTCGTTGGTAAAAAAACTAGCCAACGGAGATACAACCGGAAAATGGCCGGTAAAAAAACAGCCATATCCTTTAGCAGGAGCCATTCTGCCGTTTAAACGCATTGTGGTTTATTATGGAAACCTGCATTCAAAAAAAATGGGTGCATTGGGCGAATATGCACCTAAAGAAATGTGGCAACGCCTGAATGCCGAAGTTAAGCATTGGGAAAAAGCAGATCCTACCACGCCGGTACAACCAGGCTTGCACTATATTGCAGCTGTAGCAAGCGGAACACCAGGAAAAGATGGAAAATACATTAACAGAATGGGCAACAAACAGATCGATTCTGTGTTAACAATTGCTAAAATGCAACCAAATACAATTGTATTTTTAGATCTTCAGGTAGCTTTAAGTACTATTAAAGCAGAATTGCCTCATATTGAAAAATATCTTGAGTTACCTTATGTACATTTAGGCATTGATCCTGAATTTTCAATGAAAGATGGTTCTTTACCAGGAAAAAGAATCGGCACATATGATGCTGCCGATGTGAATTATGTAACTCAATACCTTGCTGACATAGTTAAGAAACATAACCTGCCTCCAAAAGTATTTGTATTACACCGTTTCACTAAAAAAATGGTAACCAATTCTGCAAGCATTAAACTTCGTCCGGAAGTACAGGTAGTAGTGCACATGGATGGATGGGGCGAACCTGAATTGAAAAAAGGAACCTACCGCCATTTTGTACAGGGAGAGCCGGTTCAGTTTACAGGTTTTAAACTTTTTTACAAAAACGATCTTAAAAAAGATCCTAAACGCCTAATGACACCAGAAGAACTTTTAAAGCTTACCCCAAAACCGATATATATCCAATATCAATAATATAACAAACGCCTCCCGATATAAAATCGGGAGGCGTTTTATTTTAGATATATTTTTAAACAGAAAACATTTATAGTTTGCACTATACTGTATAAATACTATATTGATCCCCTGTAAGTCAAACATTTACAACTTAAAGGAATAATTAGTCGTTAATCCAAACTTTCAATATCAAAAAACAGTTTTTTTTGATAGATTAAAAAAGTTGGAATAGTTTTTATATAAGTAGGATATGCAAACAGCAACATTTGGCGGAGGCTGCTTTTGGTGCACCGAAGCCGTATTTCAGACGTTAAATGGCGTAAGTCAGGTAACATCGGGCTATATGGGAGGAGAATTAAAACACCCAACTTATATGGAGGTATGTAATGGAGATACCGGTCATGCCGAAGTAGTTCAGATCACCTATGATGAGGATGTGATACCCTTCAATACGCTTTTACTCGTATTCTTTAAAACCCACAACCCAACTACCTTAAACAGGCAGGGAAATGATATTGGGACACAATACCGTTCGGTAATTTTTTACGAAAATGAAGACCAGCAAAAACTGGCTAAGCAAATGATTACTGACCTTACGCGTGAGCAAGTGTTCGATAAAACAATTGTTACTGAAATTGCCCCTGCAACAGAGTTTTATGAGGCTGAAGATTACCACCAGAACTATTTTAGCGACAACCAGGGCAAACCCTACTGTGCTTTTGTGATTCAGCCGAAACTAAACAAATTTGCCAAAGATTTTCAAGATAAGATCAGGCCTGAACTTCTGGAATAATTAAACTTCGAAGGTAAGCAAGGCGTGCTGGCTGGCAGTGTGGATATCGCGCCAGACACGGTTAATTTCTGACTTTTTTTTTGCCGCTTCTAAACCACAGTAAGGAAATAATCTGGCTGCCGTTCTCCAACAGGCATGTGCCAGTTTACGGCTAATCGAACTTACTTCTGCCAATGTATCTTCCTCAATTTTATTGTTATTAATCAGCTGATCCCAGGATGCATCAAAAGAGTTATAGAATTTTGACCGGAGATTTTGGATTTCTGCTTTACAGGCATTAAGTTCATCTGTGAAAAACAAAACCTGTTCATCGCTATATCTTTTTAAACCCGTGCGTACATAAAAAGCATCTTCAACCAATTTAATAAAATGATTGGCCATCCCTAAACTATTTACAGTTAAGGTAGTTTCTGCAAGCTGTAAAAAAGGATAATCGAATCCCGAATCGGCCACTTCGATGTACTGGTTGATTTTAAAGGTGCGGTTTTCGGGAACATTTAAGTTTTTCACCTCAAATGCATGGCTTCCGGTTGCAATCAAACCAAAATAAGACCAACCGGGCAGAATATTTACTTCTTCTTTTTTAAGAATAAACGACCTGATTTCAGCCGCTCCATTTTCATCCAGGATGTCTTCGCCGTTTTCATTTTTAAGTGTACAATTTGCTGTAAATATGGTTGCATGTAAAGCACCACTGGCATAATTCCATTTACCGTTTAACAGGTATCCTGTTTTGGTTTTAATAGCCACTCCACCAACAGCCCCGCTCCCTGCGAAACAAACTTCGCGATCGGCGAAGATTTCTGTAGCCAACTCAGGATTTAAGAAACCTGCAAACCAACCTGCACCGGCACATAAGGTAACTGTCCAGCCCAAACTCCCATCAGCTTCTGCCAGCTCTTCTTCCAACCTTAAAATTTCAGGGAGTTTTTTGCCTGGCCCACCATAAACCTCGGGCACAAAAAGTTTAAACCAGTTTTCCTGATATGCAAGTTCTAAAATTTCGGGGTGAAGTTTCCCGATTTCTTCCGAAAGTGCCGCATAGGTTTTTACTTTTTCCTGCCAGGTGATGGTTAATGTATCTTGCATGTAGATATTTTTTGTTGTTATGATTGAGCCAATTTAAACCTGTTTTTATTGATAATTTTCTTCCAATCGAAAAATCCAAAAATGGCAACGATAAATAAAAATGAGGTTAAACAAGCCATAAGCGGAAGTTTTTTATGGAAAAGCAAGGGAATGGCCACGATGTTAGAAATATTGAGAAATATCCAGTTTTCTATTTTCCGTTTGGCCAATAGCCACATCCCTGCCCAGGCAGTAGCAGAAACAAATGCATCGAATAAAGGCACATCCGAATCGGTGTAATGCTTTAATATAAGGTAAAGCACACCAAAACCAATAACTGAAATTAAAACAGCAATGGTTAATTCATTATTGCTTGACCATGATACCTGGCTTTCTCCATCCTGTTTTCTTTTTTTCCAGATTACCCAACCATAAACACTCATTACCAAATAATAAATACTTAACAATGTTTCTGCGTATAATTTTACGTTCAGCAATAAAAACATCGATAGCAGAATCGAAATAATGCCCGTTGGGTAAAGCCAGATGCTATTTTTCTTGGCCAATAACACTTCTGCAACCCCAAAGCCAACGGCGAACCATTCAATTAAAGAAGTGTGTATAATCTGCTCTTGAAAAAGCCTGAACCAATCCTGAAAATCCATTTACGATAAAAATTTGAAATCTGTTTTCAGGGCGAAACAGCATGGTAATTTAACCTCTTCCTACGACGGCATTATCCGTATCAGGTTCATTTAAGGTGGAGGGTTGGATGGTTAAGAGGTGGAGGGGAAACCTTCAACCTTTAAGCCTTCTACCTTTCGCCTTAAAATGGGTATAATCTCAGCAAATTGATGGCAACAGAAATTGCGGAATCAAAAAGCACCCCTTTGAGCACTACAAATATAGGCTTTTTTAATTTAAGGGTATTTTAAAGTCTGTTTATCCTTCATAATTTCACAATGTGCTTATTATCAGCAAATATAAAACAGGCAAAATATAATATTTTTATATATTTAAAATCTAAATCATCCCATCTTAACATCCCATGTGTCTTATTAACCATTTTTTAAGCGTTAGTTTATTAAAAAGGATATCAGGCATTTTCTGTTTTCTGTTATTATGTTTATCTGTTTCCGCTCAAACAAAACCCACGTTATTATTTAAACACCTTACACTGGAAGATGGCCTAAGCGATCCTATCATACAGGCGTTACATGTTGATCACGATGGTTTTTTATGGATGGGCACCGAAAATGGGCTGAACCGTTTTGATGGTAAAACCTGCATTGCCTACAAAAATAAAAATAACGCTAAGGCTTTCCCCGGCAATTACATTACCAACATTATAGAAGATAGACATGGCGATTTAATCATCGGCTCGCAGAGCAATTTGGTAAAATACAACAGGAAGCAGGATAATTTCACACTTTATAATTTCAGAAAAGGTGTTAAACTGAGCGACAATTATTACACCTTTCCTTTTTATATAGACAAGCAAGAGGATCTTTGGGTTTATCTGGCGGGTAATGTTTATAAATACAGTAATAGAGATAGTACGACCAAATACATCACCACCTATTCTAACGGCTATATTTTTACACCAGTTCCATTTTACAATAAGCTCGATTGGTTTATCAGCAGAGGGGTAAAAGGCATATACATCTATCAAACAGACGATGTAAAGGAACAGCACGTTCAGGAGTTTTTTATGAATAACAACAATATGGCGCTTAACAGTCATATTGCCGATGTTTATGTGGCATCAGATAGCCTGCTTTGGTTAGCCAGCGATAAGGGATTGATTAAATTAGACATCAAAACCAAACAGCACGAGTGTTTTAACGTTTATAAAACCAATAAAAACATTGCTGCAACAGCGATAGCCAAATATCCAAATAAACCCTGGCTCCTGGTTGGCACAAGAAACAACGGCCTGTTGTTATTCGATTTAGTTACCAAAAAATTTATTGCCGATTATACCCACCAGTCTGATGATCCATTTAGTTTACTGGGCAATTACATCAAAAAAATTTACATTGATCAGAAACAGAACCTGTTTTTAAGTATTAATGGCTACGGTCTGGATTATACCAACCTAAATAAGGTTATCTTCTCACGTTATGTAGATAAGGCCGACATTGTTTCTCCTAATTTTGAAAATGATATCAGCATTATTTTAAAACCAAAAAAGGGAGGACTTTGGTGCGGAACAAAAACTTCTGGTTTATTAATCTATAACCAGGATTTAACCAAACCATTAAAACATGAATTTTTAAAACTCGGCATTTCTCAACTTGTAGAATTAAATAACGGCAATATTTTAACAGGGCTTTCTAATGGTCTTTTCTTTATTTACGATGTTAAGAAGGAAAGTTTCAATCAGTTAAAAACAGGCTTTTCTGAAAAAATGAACGGAAAAGTGCAGATTAACCAGATTTTAAAAATTGGAGAGAATTTATTCGCAGCTACGGAATATGGTATAGCCAAGGTTATTCTTAAACCAAATAACATTTTATATTTTGAAATGGACAGGGCCATTAACCACGCAATATCATGGCCAAATATCCAAACCATAGTTCCTGTTGCGCCAGATAAGGTTATTATCCAATCTTATTATACCTCTATATATCTTGCAGATTTAAAAGACGGAAAATTTATTTTCAACAAAGAAATTGCAAGATCGCCTTATGGCATAAATGGAAATATAAGCATTGGCAAAACAATATATCTGGCAACTACTTCCGGGCTTTTAACATTCAATTCAAATGTCATTGGGAAAGTTAATTTAATTGATGCCAACTGCAGCAGTGTATTGACTGATGGAAACGAAAATCTTTGGGTGGGTACCAACAACGGCTTATACTTCTATAACACTAAGAACAATAATCAAACGCGTTATACCATTGGCGACGGGTTGCAGAGCATGGTTTTTAATCCTAACGCTGCTGTATTGTTAAACAATAAACTATTGGCATTTGGAGGCATTAATGGAATTAACCTGATAGACCCCACAAAATCGAATATTTACACCAGCAATTCGAAACCTCAGATTACTGAAATTCTGATCAACGATCAAATCCATCAGGGCAGCGGCAATCCGATTACCACTACGAATCTAAAACTCCACCATGATGAAAATACGATAACAATTGCTTTTAGTACAATGGATTTTATTGATCCTATGCAAAGAAAAATTGCATATCAGATGATCGGTTACGATAACAAAAAAGTGATTGTTTTTGGCAGCAACAGCATCCGTTTCCCCAACATGCCATCAGGTAATTTTAAACTGGTACTAACCGATGTTTACAGTAACGAAAAAACGGTTTTATCAATCTTTATCAGTGCTCCGTTTTGGCAAAAAGGCTGGTTCATCGTCTTAAGTATATTCGTTTTGATCATCATTTCGTTAGTAGCACTTTTTATTTACCTCAGGTGGGTAAAACATTTACAGGTACAGCAGTTGCGGCAGATGATCAACTTTCAAAAGGCCGACCGGAAAAGAATTGCTGATGATTTACATGATGAACTGGGTTTAAAACTTTCCACCCTAAAACATTATCTCCTGGCTGGCGATATTAATAAAATGATAGACGGTGGGGAACTGCGCAAATTATCGACAGAATATATCGATTCATCTGTAAATGTATTGAGGAATACACTGATCAATTTAAGCCCTCAAACCCTTGATGAAAACGGGTTGGTAGTTGCCATGGAAGACCTTGTAGACAGCATTAACAAAATGGGAATCATCAACATCCATTTTGATCACTCAGGGTTTACCGTTGCACTTAAAAGTACACCAGAGTATGCCATTTACCGGATTTGCCAGGAATTGATTAACAATACCATTAAACATGCAGCCGCAAAAAATATTTATATCGTCATCATTAACCGCCACGAAAGGCTGATTTTACTTTATGAGGACGACGGTAAGGGATACGACTATAATACAGTAAAAAGAGGATATGGCTTATTTAATATCGAGGCACTTATTAAAGCCATAAGGGCTGAATTAGATATCGATTCGGAAGCAGGGAAAGGTGTTGCAGTTACCATCTCGATTAACCTGAAAAGGATTTTAAAACCAAAAGTTAATGATTAAGATATTAATTGCAGATGATCATAATGTGCTGATTAACGGACTGAAACTTATTTTGGCGGTTAGAAGCGATTTTAAGGTAATTGCTGTCGCCAACAATGGTGCTGAGGTAATTGACTTTATTAAAAATGAACGCCCGGATGTAATTTTACTGGACATTAATATGCCGGTTTTAAATGGTTATCAAACCCTGGGAATTTTAAAGTCGGATTATCCAGATATTAAGGTGATTATACTTTCGATGCTTAACGATAAAAGAAATGTACTGAACATGCTCGAAGCAGGTGCAAAAGGGTACTTATTTAAAGATACCGACGATAAACACCTTTTTAAAGCTATTGATTGTGTTTACAATGGTGAATATTATGTATCTGAAAGCCTCCAAAATATCCTCGAAGAATTTTTATTAAGCAATAAATACCAGGATAAAAAGAACAAACACCTCCTCTCCTCCCGCGAACTGGAAATTGTGAGCCTTATCATTGAGGGTAATACCAACGCAGAAATTGCTGATCTGCTTTTTTTAAGCACCAGAACGGTAGATACCCATCGTAAAAACATCTTTTATAAACTTAATTTAAATAATACCGCTTCACTTGTTAAATATGCCTTGGAAAACAAGGCATTCCTCGGCTTGCAATAACTTTTGTTCATTGGTGTTCATTTAAAAAATACCGTAAAAAGCGTATTGAAATAACAGATTGCTTTCTGTCAATTTGTAATGGTCATCCATTAATGCTCATTCCTTAAATATCCCGGAAGATGAATATTGTGGTTGAAAATATAGAATGCTAATTCTATAAACCATAACTAAACAAACTTCCTGCGCTCTATGAAAAAGGTATTTTTACTTTCTTTAATTTTTTTTCTGTGCCTGTTTAAATCTTATGGTCAGTCTACCCTTACCCGTAGCGTAGTGGCCAGTACTGGCGGGAGTGCACAAGTTGGAGCTACTTTAGTGCAGTTTACTGTTGGCGAAGTAGCAACCTTAACGCTGCAGAGTGCTGGCATTATGCTTACACAGGGTTTCCAGCAGCCAGAAATTATAGCCTCCAACTTTGTGCCTAACGCCGTTGGCAACATGCGGGTATATCCTAATCCTGCTGTTGGAAAAACAAAAGTAGACTTCGATTTATTAACTGATGGCAAGGTGGTAATCAACCTGGTTAATAATGCAGGCCAAATTGTGCATTCGAGTTCGGTTACCAGCTTAGCAGGCAAAATCGAATATGTAATACCACTAAATGGACTGGCCTCTGGCGTGTATCACGTGGTGCTCTACGTTAATTACCGGACATTTTCTGAAAAGCTCATCATACAATAAACCTAACTGCTAACTATCTAAAATACGTCAATGAAAACGCTTATCAAAACTGCATACGTTGTACTGATTTTGCTTTGCTCGGTCAATTACGCAAAGGCACAGCTTCAAAATCAATACAGTACGGTAACCACTGGTGCGGCCTTTTTATTAATCAGTCCTGATGCACGTAACTCAGGTGTTGGAGAGGCAGGAACAGGTTTAACCAGTGATGCAAATTCTAATTTTATTAACGGTGCAAAACTTTCTTTCGCAAATAAAACAGGCATAAGTGTTTCCTATGTGCCGTGGATGAGGGAAATTGATAAAAGCCTGCACCTCGGCAATTTAAATGCCTACCATCAGTTAAACGATAAAGAAGTAATTGGTGTTTCTTTAAGGTATTTCGATCAGGGTAGCATTAATTTCCGCGATGAAAACGGCGGACTTTTACAACAGTACAATGCCAGCGAATTTGCTATTGATGGCACCTACTCCCGAAAATTTGGAAATAATTTTGCCATTGCCCTAACCGGCCGTTTTATCAGAAGTGATTTGGGTAACGGAACATTTAACGGTTTACAGGTAAATCCTGTTAATGCCTATTCAGCCGACATCAGCGTATATTCTGAAAAAACATTAAATAATTCACGCTATGCCTGGGGCGTGAGTTTAACCAATGTGGGCACCAAATTAAAATATTCTTCGGCCTCTGCAGGCGAATCGTTTCTACCTATGAATTTACGCATTGGCGGAGGATATACTTTGTTAAAAAACCAATCGAACAGCCTTACCTTTCTTGTAGATGTAAACAAATTGATGATCCCTTCGCCACCAAGGTATAAACTTGATGCAAATGGAATAGCAACAAATGAAATTGAAAAAGGCAAAGATCCGACCAGAAGTGTTCCAAGTGCCTTATTCACTTCTCTTTTTGATGCCCCAGGTGGTTTTAGTGAGGAAATATCAGAATTTACCATTGCCGGCGGGATAGAGTTTGCCTATATGAACCAGTTTTTTCTCCGCACCGGATATTTTTACGAAGACCCTGAAAAAGGCAACAGACAGCATGTTTCAGCTGGCCTAGGCTTAAAAGTAAAAGCTTTCCAGTTCGACATGAGTTATATCGCTCCGACAGCAAGGCGTTATGTGCTTAAAAATGGAATCAAATTTACCTTAAGCTATGCCATTGATTAAATATTAAACCCTACTAAACAACCTATAAAGATGAAAAAATTATTTTTCCTGTTGATGCTGATCGTTATTGGTATCGCAAATGCAAAGGCTCAGAAATCAACCATCAATACTTTGTTCCCTAATAAAGAGACCGAAATTGCGGCTCAAAAGCAGAAGGAAGAAGTTGCAAAAAAAGATGTTGCTACACCTACCAAACAAAGGCTGTTTCAAAACTATACCCAGGGGACACAAAGATCTTCTTTTTCTGCAGCCAAAAGAAATGTGGTAAGCAATGCCAAAATGGTTTCCGAATCAGAAATCAAAGTTGATAAAACCGAACCAAAAGCAGAGGTTAAACAACCGCCTATGCAACAGGAAAGCACTACAAAACAGTAAAATATACATCTAATACCTCTTTACTTAAATTATTCAACATGAAAAAGTTTACGCTCATAGTTGCGGTTACCCTGCTCTTTTTTGGAAAAGTATTTGCCCAAAGCGGATTAACAGGGATCAACTATCAGGCAGTTGCCCGCAATAACGATGGAACTGTACTTGCCAAACAAAATGTAAAGGTGAGGATTTCAATACTTGGAGCAAGTGCGAATGGCACTGTACAATATCAGGAAACCCACGATCTTACTACCAATACTTTAGGGCTTTTTACCTTACAGATTGGTAAAGGAAGCCCATCTACAGGAACATTAACAGGCGTGCCCTGGCAAAATGCAAACCAGTATTTAAAAGTAGAACTTGCTATTGGTGGTGGTGCTTTTACCGATTTGGGGGCAACACAATTAATGAGTGTACCTTTTGCCTTATATGCAGCTTCAGGTAATCCAGGCCCTGCAGGTGCTACAGGTCCTGCCGGACCAACCGGAGCAGCCGGTCCAACTGGTGCAACTGGAGCCACAGGTCCTGTTGGCCCTGCTGGCGCTCAAGGTCCAATCGGACTTACAGGTGCTGCTGGTCCAATAGGTCCACAAGGATTAGTTGGCCCTGTAGGTGCAACTGGTCCTGCCGGTGCAATTGGCGCTACAGGTCCAACAGGAGCAACTGGGGCAATCGGCCCGGTAGGTCCTGCCGGTGCACAAGGCTCTGTGGGGCCGGTTGGTGCAACAGGAGCGATAGGTCCTGTAGGCCCTGCTGGTGTTCAGGGAACTCAAGGCCCGGTAGGTGCAACCGGTCCTGCCGGGCCAATAGGTCCAGCTGGACCTGCGGGCGCATTAACCGGAGCCGCAGGCGGCGATTTGAGTGGAAACTATCCTAATCCGGTGGTAAAAGGCCTTCAGAATGTTGCTATTGCAGCTACAGCGCCAACTAACGGACAGGTTTTAAAATATAACGGAACAACCTGGGCACCTGGAACGGATGCTGGCGGTTCGTTAACACTTCCATTCGTGGCTACAGAGAACTCGGCACCTACCTTATTTTCAATCACAAACGACGGCGACGGAACATCAGTTGAAGGAATCAACAACACCACTTCATCCAGTATTACTGCCGTAAGGGGAATTGTAAATTCAACTGCTCCCGGAGGTTTTTCTTCGGGTGTACGTGGTATCAACAATGGTACCGGCGGTTTGGGCATTGGCGTTTGGGGCAGTCAGAACGGAAGCGGCTGGGGAGTGTATGGTGTAACACCAAATGGTTTGGGTGTTTATGGAAATTCGAGTGCTGCAGGAACAGGTGTATATGCCAATAGCAATACAGGAACAGGTTTAACGGCAACATCAACCAATGGAATCCCTGCCAGTATTTCTATTTTTAACAATGCAAATGCAAATAATGTGTTGAATGTGAATACACTAGGAAATGGAATAGTAATCAACGCTTCAACAACAGGAAATGGTATCGGGGTAAGAAGCTCAACTGGTAGCGGTTTGGCCATAAACGGGATTGCAAGCGCACAAACTTCAGCTGGTGTTCTGGGTCAGAATACAGGCGGAGGAGAAGCCGTTGTTGGTTTAACCACCAGCGATATTGCCGGTGCGGTAGTTGGCCGCAACGATGGCGGAGGATTTGGTGTGCGTGGTTTTATCGCCAGCAATACTACCGGTACTGGTGTGGCTGTTCAGGGCGAGGTTGGAAATAGCGGAAGTAAAGGCAGGGCTGGTAGATTCATCAATACCAATGCAACAAACACAGATGTAAATATATTAGAGGTTACATCAAATAGTAATGGAAATATACCTGATAATACGCTTGGAAATGCAGCTTCATTTAAAATTGATAATACCAATAGCGTGGGTGCCGCCGTTCGCGGAGAGGTTAATACTATTTTCGGCAACTTTGGTGCATCGGGTATTTTTGGTGTATCATCCGGAACCGGAGGTAGGGCAGGCTTATTTTATGCCTCTAATCCTGCAGGTAACGGTGCGGCACTTATTGCCTTAACGGATGGTAATGGTAATGCCATTACGGCAAATGCAGGTAAAAATGGTAATGCTGTTGAAGCTAACGTTGATGGCACAGGAGATGCGGTGTATGGTTGGGTTCCATCATTTAGTACCGGTCGTGCTGCTCATTTTGAAAACTTTAATACAGCAAACAATACTGATGCTTTAACCGTAAAAACTGTTGGTAATGGTACAGCAGGCAACTTTAAAGTGGATAATACCCAAGGAACCTCCGCCGCTGTTAAAGGAGAAGTAAACTCCATCTTTGCCAATTTCGGAACTGCCGGGGTCTATGGATTGTCATCAGGTACGGGTGGTTTTGGTGGATTGTTCTATTCATCAAATGCAGCCGGAAACGGACCCGCACTTATTGCACTTACCGAAGGTAACGGAAACGGAATTACTGCAAATGCAGGTAAAAATGGCAATGGTATTGAATCTTCTAATGATGGGACAGGAAGTGCGGTATATGGCTGGACACCAAACTTCGGAACTGGAAGAGCCGGCCGTTTTGCAAATTTCAATACTGCCAATGGACAGCCAACCTTAAATGTATCCAATGCAGGTACCGGATCGGCATTATTGATCAACCACACTGGTGCCTCGGGAAATATCTTTATCGGTCAGAGCGCTGGCACAAATGTGGCCAGAATCAATAAAGCTGGAAAAGGCTTTTTTAACGATGGCACCCAGAACGGTGGAGCCGACATAGCCGAGGCATTTGATGTAAACGGAGAAACGAAAGATTTTGAACCGGGAGATATCCTTATTATTTCTACTGACAGAGACAGAGCGGTAGAAAAATCAAACGGTGCTTATTCTAATCTGGTAGCAGGGGTTTATGCCACCAAACCAGGGGTTTTGTTAACCGAAGAGAATATAGATTCAGAACTTGTTGGTAAAGTGCCAATGGGTGTAATTGGGGTAATCCCGACCAAAGTTTGTTTAGAAGGTGGCGCGATTAAAAGAGGCGATATGCTGGTAACTTCATCACAAAATGGCGTGG
Source organism: Pedobacter jeongneungensis (assembly GCF_000633455.1). GTDB lineage: Bacteria > Bacteroidota > Bacteroidia > Sphingobacteriales > Sphingobacteriaceae > Pedobacter > Pedobacter jeongneungensis_A. The sequence goes on along the minus strand of NZ_AYMG01000030.1, from coordinate 6,955 downwards.
CCATGAAAGCAGATTTAAATAAGGTTAAAGTAGGCCAGGTTTTAGGTAAAGCCCTGCAGGATTTTAACCAGCAAACTGTTGGAAAAATCCAGGTACTGGTCAGTATTAAATAACGTTCTATACTTTTTTAAGGAAAAAGGCTCCTGATGTAAAATTAGGAGCCTTTTATGTTTTTAAAGGAACCTTCATCAATCCGATTTCTTTTTCAATTGGGTTTCGCTATCTTTATAGAAAGCGATTATCATGAAAATTTCACTCTCACTCCTTCTCTTATTATTCTTGCCTTCAATTTTATTTGCTCAAAAACTTAATTATAGCCCTTCGTTAAAAAATGCACTACAAATGGCACGTTATCAAAAAAAGGGTGTTTTAGTAATCATAAATTTAGAAAACACAAATACGGAAAAGCTAAATCCTCTTTTTATTGATCAGGAAATTGTAAATAAAGTAAATATGCATTTTGTTACCTATGAAACAAATTACAGTGATACTACTTTAAAAGCAATAAATGAATATTATAATATCCAGAACTGCCCAACTTATCTTTTTTTACATAGTAATATGGAGTTGTTTTACAGAAGCTTAGAATTTGATGCACCCAAAGAACGATTTTTAGATATATTGAAAGATGCGGAAGAAGCTTCGCAACAAATAACCATTAAGAAAGCAAAAGAAGATTATCTAAAAGATACTGCAGATGTAACTAAGTTAAAACAGTTAATAGATGTACTTAAAAAGCAAGGCGTAACAAATAATGCCTATTATATTGAACAATATGTTAAAAAACTGAATCCGGAATCTTTTAATGATTATCGAACAGTATTATACATACTTGAAGCAGGCCCAACTATTAATAGACCGGCATACATAAAAGCTTTTACAAACCGTGCCATTATAGATAGCATTTTTAAAAAGGAATCATCACAAAAAAGAGGTTTTATCTTAAATGTTATTGCCAATAATACAATGACCAATGCTATAAAAACAATTTGTTTGGCTGATGCTCAAAACACGGCTATTTTTTATAAAAACCAATGGCAAAACGATCATTATAATGGACAAAAAATTTATAACGAAAAAATGCTCTTTTACTATAATGCGATTAAAGACACAGTTAATTATTTTGAAATAGCAGCCAATCACTATGATAAATATTACATGACCGTTAAAATTGATAGCATTAAAAAGTTAAAATTATTAGAACAAACAGATAGTACATTACGCTTTAAGCCAGGCTGGAAAGCCAAATCATTTTCAAATGGGTTAAATGAGGTAGCATGGAATTTTTATATTTCAGGCACTAAGAACCCTAAACAATTGTCAAAGGCTGTAAAATGGAGCGAAAGATCTATTAAATTAGACCCAAGCCCAAATAATTTTGATACTCTAGCTCATTTATTTTATTCTTTGCAGAATTTCAAAAAAGCCATTAAAGCGCAGGAAGCTGCAATAAACATGGCCGAAATTAATGGTCTGCCCACCAAGCTCTTTGCAGAAAGCTTAGCGAAGATGAAATCAAAAACACTTTAGTAAAGAAAGAGGATTTCAAAGATCTCTCCGCTGCGGTCGGATGACGACTTGACTCATCTTTTTAAATCTGCGCCTTTTTTCCACGGGATCTGCGGGAAACACCCTTTTACATAAACTATAATGAGTTTTTCCCCCAGATTTAAAAAGATAGAAACGCAGATCAAACAGATGTTGCTGCCTTTATTTTTTAGTCAGATAGCCGTTGGTCCGTCATTTCGATCCGATAGCTATCGGATGATGCTCTCCGATTTTTCATCGGTAGCAGAATGGAGAAATCTTTGAATTATATTCAATTCAAAGATCTCTACTTTGCGATCGACATAACGCCCCTCTGAGCATTAAAACAACCCCAGTTGCCCCTTATCATCCATATCTATGTCGTCTGGATTGGTAATTTCTAAATCAATCTTTTTTGCAGGTTTTTCTTCCGCTTTAGCATCTTCCTTTTTAACTTGCTCAGGCTGTAGTTTTGGTTTTTCAACTGGCTTTTCTTCAACAGCAGGCTTTTCTGTTACATCAGGTTTTTCAGCTTTAATAACAGGTTCTTCCTTGCGTTCGAATTTTGGCTTTGGCTTTTCGGCTGCAGGTTTTTCGGTTACCTCCGTAGCGGTTTCGGTTTCTGTTGTTGTTTCTTCTTCAGCCCCATTGTCTTCGTTAACCAGCCCATCTTCCTCTCCTTCTTCAGCAACAGTTTCTTCAACCTCTTCTTCTTCGATTTCAGGTTCTTCCAATACCACTTTTTGGATATCGTGTGGAGATAAGCGATTTCCGTTAGCCTTTAAACCTTTAACATCGATCAGTTCTGACAGGATTAAATCCAATGTTTCCGGAATCTGTGTTTTTCCCTTCAACACATCAACAATAACCTTTGCGCCAGGATTCGAAGTGAGGTACAATAGTTTCGATTTTTGCTCTTCGCTAATAATAATGGTTTTTCTGCCGTTAGCCTGTAACTCGAACACAAACCGTTTGATGAAATAGTTCTGTGCCTTGCCATCAAAATGTACTGCGGCAAAAACCTTTTCAGGGTCAAACTTCTCGATCACAATCAGGCCATCATCAAAGTGGTTGCTCAGTTCGAAAGAACTTAACTCATAATAACCATCTTTGTGTACTTGTAAAATGCGGTCGTCGCCATCAAATTCACCCAGGTATTTTCCACGTCCATCAACATTTAAGCGTTTCAGCAGGTCATCGTACCAGATTTTCAGTCCCGATAAGGTAGAAACCCCTTTACTTTTCAAAATGATCTTTTTAACAGGATATTTCGAAATGATATTCCCCTGCGAGCCACGTCCTTTAATGGCTACTTCTGCAAAATCCTGGTCGAACTGCAATTTACGCAGTTTAGAGTGTGGTTTTAGTGCAACGTTTACAATTTCGGCTTCACCATTCGGGTTGGCAGTAAAATATAAAACTTTCGATCCTTTCGAGCCCTTGGTTAAATCGTATTCCTTATCGCGGGTTACCCCAACTACAGCGAATCTTTTAATGTATGATGTACCACTTGCGCCATCTTTATAAACCATGTTGTAAATGGTTCGCTCATCATTTTTCTTAAATACCTGTGCGTGAATGATATTTTTACCCACAAAGGTTTTATCGGCCACTTTAGTAATGATGCATTTTCCATCCTCACGGAAAACAATTACCTCATCAATATCCGAGCAATCGGCAACATGTATGTCTTTCTTTAGTCCTGATCCTGTTCCAATAAAACCATCTTCCATGTTCATGTAGAGTTTCACATTGGCAAGCGCTACTTTCGAAGCCTCTACCCGATCAAACAAACGGATTTCGGTTTTACGTTCCCTGCCTTTTCCGTATTTATCTTTCAGCTTCTGGTACCAGGCAATGGCATAATCCGTAAGGTGTTTTAAATGGTTTTTAACCACTTTAATTTCATCTTCCAGGTTTTTCATCTGCTCATCCGCCTTTTTCACATCAAAACGGGTGATGCTACTCATCGGTTTGTCGATCAGCTTTTTGAAATCCTCAGGCAAAATTTCGCGGTAAAGAGAAGGTTTAAAAGGATCGAATAAAATATGTAATACTTCTACAACCTTTTCAAAATTGGTCGAGTTTTCATATTCAGGATTTTTGTACATCCCCTCCTGAATAAATATCTTTAACAATGAACTAAAGAAAATCTTTTCCTGTAGTTCATGCAGGCGTATTTCGAGTTCTTTTTTGAGTAAACTTTTGGTGTGTTTCGTATTTTCGATCAGGATATCGTTCACACTTAAAAAGTGTGGTTTATCTCCCTGGATAATACAGGTATTTGGCGAGATCGATACTTCGCAGGCCGTAAATGCATAAAGCGCATCAATGGTTACATCGGGCGAGATACCTGGTGCCAGGTGCACCACAATTTCTACATGGGCCGCGGTATTATCCTCAATCTTTTTGATCTTGATCTTGCCTTTATCATTGGCTGATAAAATACTATCAATCACCGAACCCGTTGTGGTACTGAACGGAACTTCGGTAATAACCAAAGTCTTTTTATCCTTCTCCGTAATTTTTGCACGTACGCGAATTTTACCGCCACGCTGTCCTTCATTGTAATTCGAGAAATCAGCCATACCACCCGTAAAAAAATCGGGTAATATGTTTGGACGAACGCCCTGTAACGCTTCTATCGAGGCATCCAGCAGTTCGATAAAGTTGTGTGGCATTACCTTGGTAGCCAAACCTACAGCAATCCCTTCTGCACCTTGTGCCAGCAGCAGCGGGAATTTAACCGGCAAAGTAATCGGTTCGTTGTTACGCCCATCGTAACTGAGCTGCCATTCCGTAGTATCTGGATTAAAAACTACCTCATTGGCAAATTTCGATAAACGGGCCTCGATATAACGCGGTGCCGCAGCGCTATCGCCTGTAACCGGATCACCCCAGTTACCCTGCATATCAATCAATAAATCCTTTTGTCCAATCTGCACCATCGCGTCACCAATAGAGGCATCGCCATGCGGGTGATACTTCATTGTATTACCGATTACGTTGGCCGCTTTGTTAAAACGTCCGTCATCCATCTCCTTAAGCGAGTGCATAATGCGGCGTTGAACAGGTTTTAAACCATCGTGTATGTGTGGAACAGCCCTATCGAGAATTACATAAGACGCATAATCGAGAAACCAGTTTTCGTATAAACCGTTAATGGGGGTTATGGTATGTTTGTGCTCTTCGTTTACGTTTTGATCTAATTCTTCACTCATTTATTTACAAAAATTGGCAGCCGTAAATATAATAAAAATGATTGCACAGAATGAAGAGAGGTTATTCACATTTCAAGATGGGAAATTTGTTTTTCGATCCTGTCAATTGGTGTCTCACCTGCCAAAATCTAAATTTATTTGTATTGATTTGGAAAGCAGCGTTGCGTAAGTTTTATTAAGTGTTACTTCCGGCTTTCCGATACGATCTTTTTTGTCTCCCAGCCATGCCCAAAATCACAAAAAAGGATCTCCCCTGCAATCCGGTTTAGAAAAATAGTTTTGTGCTACTATTTAAGGTTGCAGGGTGCATAGAACCACCTCCAATATCCTTAGCTTAAGGAGAAAACAAAAAATATTGTCATCCTGAGCCTGTCGAAGGATAAACGCTTTTTGTTTTCGACAATTAAAGGGTCTTCGACAGGCTCAGACTAAGTTACTAATGAGGTAATTAAAGAACTTATTCCTCGCCCAACAACACCCCCGAAACATTCCAGGCGCTAGAGCTGCCTCCTTCCGGTTTACCCATCGGGATAGTTACTTTTATGGTATGCGAACCAGCTTTTAAATCACCCAGGCTAATCCAGTTCGGGTTGGTAACCGTACCCGGACACCAGTTAGAACGGCTTAAATCCGATGAAGAAAGTCCACTTTCGAAATTGCCCGAAGCCGGGTTCGATAAACGGTACGATCCACAATCCTGTCGCCATGGTGTAAAAGCAAAGGCTTCCTTTTCATCAAGCCAGATCGTATTTTTCTTCGGTACAAACTCATCGCCATTTCCCCAGCCGCCATGCCCTGTGGTGATGTAACGCAGTTTCGCATCCTTTAAATCTTTTGTTAAAGTAAAAGAAACTTCCAGTCCTTTATCACTGCTGAACATCGTTGCATATTCCTGTCCGGCCATTTCCATTACATTGGTTGAGTTGAATAAAGGTAAAATCACTTCTTTAGCTTCTTTTGATCTTCCACCGTTATGCAGGGTAATGTTTAATGAAACTTTATGCCCGCCTTTATCGTAGTTGCCAATAAAAACAGCTACCCAGGCTTCTTTTCCATTTACCAGCGGAAATAATTCCGAAACATCCTGACGGTAATAAACTTTCTCCGCCCAGTTTTTATCCTTTAATTTTAAAGTATTGTACTTACCCACACCAAAAGGGGTAAAAAACCGCATCAATTCGATTACGGGATTATAATTTGCTGTAGCTACAACGCCCTGGTATTGCTTCCCATTTCCATTATCGTAAACCGGCAGCGCTTTAACCGAGTTTTTAAGCGCATCCATTAAGCTAACGGTTTTATCTGTTGGGATGATAAACACCGAACCCGTCCTGTCATATGCATCACCGTTTGATTGTTCGGTTAAATCGACAAATACATCAGGATTGGCCAACACAGGGAATTTAACTTTTCTGGCGATTACCGTTCCACCAGCAAAACGAAAAATAGAATCGTTTGATTGTGGTTTATCTATAAAATTAATCGTTTCGTTATCAAAAACCTTTAAGGTGGTAAACCTGCTTTTCCAAAGCAAATCTTTATAAGTTAATCCATCTGTTAGTTTAGCCACTATCTTTTTCAGATCAATTGGCTGTGTATTCTTAACTTCTTCAATTTTTGTAGCTGTAACAAAACTATTCCCATTACGCACCTGCTCCAAAACCAGTCCGAGGCTTTGGCCTAAACTCGTTGGCGCAGCTTTTATACCTGCATCGGTAGTGTACCATAAATCGATCCGGTTAGAGTTAACCACGGTTGTTGCCCTTTTGCAGGTATAGCCTAAAATTACTTTGGTTTCGGTACCAAACTCAAAAACCTGCTTACCAATTGCGGCGCTATCAGCAGTGGCAATCTGGTTATTTATACCTAAATCGGCCACCTGAAATAAAATTTGTTCAGGTTTAGTTACGATACTTTGCTCGAAAGGATATTTCGCTTTACGATCTAAAATATTGGTATTGCTGATTAAATTCTGCTTAGTTGAAGTGATTGTTATGGCTGGATTTCGATCTTCCTTTGGTTTTCCATCAGCCGAACGGGAATAAGTTATTTTATAAACTGCATTACTTTTGAGTACGCCCTGCGCCTGCAGGTTAAAAGAAATAAAAACAGAGAAAACGAGGATGTAGAGATGTTTCATTGTGGTTAAAAAACCAAATATAGATAAAGTATCCGTCATTGCGAGCAGGCTTTTTCAGCCGACGAAG
>NZ_AYMG01000029.1 GCF_000633455.1 Pedobacter jeongneungensis | reverse complement strand
GACCAGTTTACATATATCGCTACGCCTACTGTTACAGCTGCTAAGATTAATATTAGTGGCGGAAGTGGGACGGGTGGTGCATTCAAGATAGGAGATGTAGTAACCGCAACCTGGGATAATTCTGCTATTGGCGATAATAATTCGGGTATTATCGCAGTAACTATAGATTTTAGTCAATTTGGTGGTGGCGCTACGGTTACAGCCAGCAACAATAATGACATCTGGACAGCTACTTATACTATTGTTGCCGGTACTATTGATGCCACCAACAGGAATATATCCGTAACTGCAACAAATTCTGCTGGTCCAACAACTACGACAGGGACCAACAATGCTATTGTAGATAATGTGGCACCGCTGGTTACCGATGCTAACATTAGCATCAACGGCGCCAGCGGAACAGGTGGTACGTATAAAATCGGTGATGTAATAACCGCTACCTGGAATAATACAGCTGCCGGAGATAACAACACGGATATTATTTCTTCGGTAACCATTAACTTCAGCCAGTTTGGCGGTGGAAGTGCGGTCGCGGCGACTAACAGCAGCGGTACCTGGACAGCAACTTATACAATTGCTGCCGGGGCAATTAATGCTACTAACAGGAATGTAGCTGTTACAGTAACAGATAACGCAGGAAATACAAAAACCACAGTTGGTAGTAGTAATGCTACCATAGATAATCAGGCTCCGTTGGTGGTGATCAGCAGTACGGCCGGTGCATCGGGTGGATCGACGGGTACTTCACCAATTCCATTTACGGTTACCTTTTCAGAATCTGTAACAGGATTTGTAGCAGGTGACATCACACCCGGTAATGCCACGGTGAGCGGCTTTTCGGGAAGCGGAACGACTTATACTTTTAATGCAACACCAACGGCGAATGGTGCGGTAACGATCAATATTGCGGCTAACGTGGCCCAGGATGCTGCCGCCAATGGCAATACGGCTGCCAGTCAATATTCGATTACTTATACTCAACCCTCTATAATTACTGCTTCAGCCGGTACTTTTCCATCTGCTTTAAGCACAACTTACGGAACCGCATCGGCATCAACCAGCGTCTCGGTATCGGGTACCGGTTTATCAGCAGGTATTACGGCTACCCCATCTTCTAGCACCAATTTTGAGGTAAGTGCTGATAATGTGAGCTATAGTTCTTCTGTTACTATCGGAAGTTCTGGAACTGTATCGGGAACGGTATATGTAAGATTAAAAGCAAATGCGCCAGTGGGTACGAATATAACCGGGAATATAACGTTAACAAGCAGTAATGCCAACAGTCCAACGGTGAGTATACCGTCAAGTACAGTTGCTAAAGCAACCCTAACTTATACAGCAAATACTTCATCTAAAGTTTATGGTGATGCTGTTCCGGCTTTATCAGGAACAGTTACTGGATTTGTAAATTCGGAAACCATCTCTACAGTCACAACCGGCACACTTAGCTGGTCAACGCTTGCATCTGCAAATTCTCCAGCTGGTTCGTATGGAATTAACGGAACAGGATTAAGTGCTAATAATTATGATTTTGTACAAGCTTCATCGAATGCGACAGCTTTAACCGTAACCACAAAAACGATTACGGTAACAGCCGCTGCTAAGAGCAAAACCTACGGTGATGCCGATCCGGCTTTAACATATACTTCTGCTCCGGCTTTGGTTGGTACTGATACCTTCACAGGATCGTTAACCAGGTCAGCTGGTGAAAACGTGGGTGCTTATGCGATCAATCAGGGTACGTTAGCCTTAAACACTAACTATACCTTAATTTACGTTGGTGCAGATTTAACCATCGGTGCGAAAACCATTACGGTAACAGCCGCTGCGAAGAGCAAAACCTACGGTGATGCCGATCCGGCCTTAACCTATACTTTCGCTCCTGCATTGACAGGAACTGATACCTTTACAGGATCATTGATCAGAGCAGCTGGCGAAAATATCGGTACCTATGCCATCAATCAGGGTACGTTAGCCTTAAACACTAACTATACCTTAACTTATGTTGGTGCAGATTTAACCATCGGTGCGAAAACCATTACGGTAACAGCCGCTGCGAAGAGCAAAACCTACGGTGATGCCGATCCGGCCTTAACCTATACTTTCGCTCCTGCATTGACAGGAACTGATACCTTTACAGGATCATTGACCCGGACACCTGGTGAAAACGTGGGTGCTTATGCGATCAATCAGGGTACATTAGCTTTAAACACTAACTATACCTTAACTTATGTTGGTGCAGATTTAACCATCATTTCGAAAACCATTACGGTAACAGCCGCTGCGAAGAGCAAAACTTATGGCGATGCTGATCCGGCTTTAACCTATACTTCTGCTCCGGCATTGGTTGGTACTGATAGTTTCACAGGATCGTTAACCAGGTCAGCTGGCGAAAATATCGGTACCTATGCCATCAATCAGGGTACATTAGCCTTAAACCCTAATTACACTTTAACTTATGTTGGTGCAGATTTAACGATCGGCAAGAAAACCATCACGGTAACCGCAGCGACGAAAAGCAAAACTTATGGCGATGCTGATCCGGCGTTAACTTATACTTTCGCTCCTGCATTAACAGGAACTGATACCTTTACAGGATCATTGACCAGAGCACCTGGTGAAAACGTGGGTGCTTATGCGATCAATCAGGGTACATTAGCCTTAAACACTAACTATACCTTAACTTATGTTGGTGCAGATTTAACCATCGGTGCGAAAACCATCACGGTAACCGCAGCGGCGAAAAGCAAAACTTATGGCGATGCTGATCCGGCTTTAACCTATACTTCTGCTCCGGCATTGGTTGGTACTGATAGTTTCACAGGATCGTTAACCAGGTCAGCTGGCGAAAATATCGGTACCTATGCCATCAATCAGGGTACATTAGCCTTAAACCCTAATTACACTTTAACCTACGTTGGTGCAGATTTAACCATCGGCAAGAAAACCATCACGGTAACCGCAGCAGCGAAAAGCAAAACTTATGGTGATGCTGATCCGGCTTTAACTTATACTTCTGCTCCGGCATTGGTTGGTACTGATACCTTTACAGGATCATTAACCAGGTCAGCTGGCGAAAACGTGGGTGCTTATGCCATCAATCAGGGAACTCTTGCCTTAAACAGCAACTACACCTTGACTTACGTTGGTGCTAATCTTACCATTGGTGCGAAAACCATTACGGTAACCGCAGCAGCTAAGAGCAAAACCTATGGTGATGTAGATCCAGCGTTAACTTATACTTTCGCTCCGGCACTAACAGGAACTGATACCTTTAGCGGATCATTAACCAGGGTACCTGGTGAAAACGTGGGTCCTTATGCCATCAACCAGGGAACACTTGCTTTAAACAGCAACTACACCTTGACTTACGTTGGTGATAATCTTACCATTGGTGCGAAAACCATTACGGTAACCGCAGCAGCTAAGAGCAAAACCTATGGTGATGTAGATCCAGCGTTAACTTATACTTTCGCTCCGGCACTAACAGGAACTGATACCTTCAGCGGAAGCCTAACCAGGGCAGCTGGTGAGAATATTGGTACTTATGCTATCAACCAGGGAACACTTGCTTTAAACAGCAACTACACCTTAACTTATGTTGGTGCAGATTTAACCATTGCTAAGAAAACAGTAACGGTAACCGCAGCTGCGAAAAGCAAAACCTATGGCGATGTTGATCCGGCCTTAACTTATACTTTCGCTCCGGCGTTGGTAACAGGCGATAGCTTCAGCGGAAGCCTAACCAGATCAGCTGGCGAAAATGTAGGTACTTATGCCATCAACCAGGGAACACTTGCCTTAAACAGCAACTACACCTTAACTTACGTTGGTGCTAATCTTACTATTGGTGCGAAAATCATTACGGTAACCGCAGCAGCTAAGAGCAAAACCTATGGCGATGTAGATCCGGCTTTAACCTATACTTCTGCTCCGGCATTGGTTGGTACTGATAGTTTCACAGGATCGTTAACCAGGTCAGCTGGCGAAAACGTAGGTACTTATGCGATTAACCAGGGAACACTTGCTTTAAACACTAACTACACCTTGACTTACGTTGGTGCTAATCTTACCATCGGTGCGAAAACCATTACGGTAACCGCAGCTGCGAAAAGCAAAACCTATGGTGATGTTGATCCGGCCTTAACTTATACTTTCGCTCCGGCGTTGATCACAGGCGATAGCTTCAGCGGAAACCTAACCAGAGCAGCTGGCGAAAATGTAGGTACTTATGCCATCAATCAGGGAACTCTTGCCTTAAACAGCAACTACACCTTGACTTACGTTGGTGCTAATCTTACCATTGGTGCGAAAACCATTACGGTAACCGCAGCAGCGAAAAGCAAAACCTATGGTGATGTAGATCCGGCGTTAACTTATACTTTCGCTCCGGCGTTGATCACAGGAGATAGCTTCAGCGGAAGCCTAACCAGAGCAGCCGGTGAGAATATTGGTACTTATGCTATTAACCAGAGTACATTAGCTTTAAATACTAACTATACCTTAACTTATGTTGGTGCAGATTTAACGATTGGCAAGAAAACCATCACGGTAACCGCAGCAGCGAAAAGCAAAGCTTATGGTGATGCTGATCCGGCCTTAAATTATACTTCTGCTCCGGCATTGGTTGGTACTGATACCTTTACAGGATCATTAACCAGGTCAGCTGGCGAAAATATCGGTACCTATGCCATCAATCAGGGTACATTAGCCTTAAACACTAACTATACCTTAACTTATGTTGGTGCAGATTTAACAATCGGTGCGAAAACCATTACGGTAACCGCAGCAGCTAAGAGCAAAACCTATGGCGATGCCGATCCAGCTTTAACCTATACTTTCGCTCCGGCGTTGATCACAGGCGATAGCTTCAGCGGAAGCCTAATCAGAGCAGCTGGTGAGAATATTGGTACTTATGGTATCAACCAGGGAACACTTGCTTTAAACAGCAACTACACCTTAACTTATGTTGGTGCAGATTTAACCATTGCTAAGAAAACAGTAACGGTAACCGCAGCTGCGAAAAGCAAAACCTATGGCGATGTTGATCCGGCCTTAACTTATACTTTCGCTCCGGCGTTGGTAACAGGCGATAGCTTCAGCGGAAACCTAACCAGAGCAGCTGGCGAAAATGTAGGTACTTATGCCATCAATCAGGGAACTCTTGCCTTAAACAGCAACTACACCTTGACTTACGTTGGTGCTAATCTTAACATTGGTGCGAAAACCATTACGGTAACCGCAGCAGCGAAAAGCAAAACCTATGGTGATGTTGATCCGGCCTTAACTTATACTTTCGCTCCGGCACTAACAGGAACTGATACCTTTAGCGGATCATTAACCAGGGTACCTGGTGAAAACGTGGGTACTTATGCCATCAACCAGGGAACACTTGCCTTAAACAGCAACTACACCTTAACTTACGTTGGTGCTAATTTTACCATTGGTGCGAAAACCATTACGGTAACTGCGGCGGCTAAGAGCAAAACCTATGGCGATACCGATCCGGCCTTAACCTATACTTTCGCTCCGGCGTTGGTAACAGGCGATAGCTTCAGCGGAAGCCTAACCAGAGCAGCTGGCGAAAATGCAGGTACTTATGCCATCAACCAGGGAACGGTAAATTTAGGCGGTAACTACACCATTACTTATTTAGGTGCTAACCTAACAATAAACAAAGCAGTACTAACAGTTACAGCAAGCAATGCGGTAATGTGTCAGTCTGATGGTTTCCCAACATTTGCAGTAACCTATAGTGGCTTTAAAGTAGGCGATACCGAAAGTTCGTTAACCACTAAACCTACGGTAAGCACCACCGCAAACAGAAATGTAGCTGGTACTTATGCACTTGTTCCGGCAGGTGGTGTAGCTAATAACTACAGTTTTGTTAATGTAAACGGTACCTTAACCATTAATGCGCTTCCAACGGCAAACATCGTAAGCAATAAAGGTACAGAGATCAGTAAAGGCGAAACCGCAATATTAACGGCTAGTGGTGGCACAAGCTACAGCTGGTCTGCAGCAAGCGGAATCATCAGTGGCCAGAACACGGCAACTCTTACTGTCCGCCCAGCACAAACCACTACTTATACGGTCCGTGTAACCAATGTAAGTGGATGTAGCAGTGTATCAACGATCACCATTAAAGTGAAAGAAGATTACAAAGTTGTAGCCAACAACATCTTAACACCTAATGGTGATGGGGTGAATGATACCTGGATTGTACAGAACATTGATATGTACCCGAGCAACGAAGTGAGGATATTCGACCGCAATGGTAGAGAGATGTACAATAAAAAAGGATATGATAATAGCTGGGATGGTACAATTGGAGGAAACAACCTCGCAGAAGGTACATACTACTACATCATTACTTATGGACCAGATAAACTTGTTCAAAAAGGATTTATCACGATTATCAGAAACCGTTAAGAAAAATGAAAACGATGAAAACAAAAATATTGATATTGCTTGCTCTTATCGGGGTTTCGAAGGTAAGCGCACAAACCAGTCCATTGTTAAACCAATATTTCAATAATACTTACCTTGCTAACCCGGCAATGGCCGGGGTAGCAGAAGGTGCAGATTTAGATCTTGCTTTTCGTTCTCAATGGAACGATGTACCTGGTGCGCCCGTAGTGCAAAACCTTACCGCCACTTATGGATGGGAAAGGGTAGGTGTTGGGTTAAATATGAACCTTGATAAAGCAGGTTTGCAAAGGCAAACACGTATTGTTGCAAGTTATGCCTACCACCTTCCGCTTAGTGAATCAGCTAAATTACACTTCGGTTTATCAGCAGGTTTTATGAACCAAAGAATAGATATGCAGGATCTTATCGGTAATCCGAACGATGGCCAGATAGGTGTATACAATACCGATCATAAAACTTATTTTGACGGAGACTTTGGAGTAGGGCTAACCACTAAAGGTTTTAATGCCGATGTGGCCATGATAAACCTGAAAAATTATTTCAAAAGAGATAATTTTAAACTGATCAATACCCCTGTGGTATATGCTTCAGCAGGGTACAAGTTCCAATTGGGCGATAACATTTTCCAACCAAAGGTAGCTTACCGTTCCTTTACTGAAATTGCGGATATTGTTGATGTTGGCGGCCAGTTTGGTATTGCTAATCAACAGGTGCTTTTTACAGCCATGTACCACACCAGTAAAGCCGCAAGCTTTGGCGTAGGCTTACATTACAAAAAGAAATATACCATTAATACTTCTTACACTACTCAAACCGGTGCATTGAGCGGTTATACCGCAGGGAGTTTTGAAATCAATCTAGGCATCAATTGGTAACAAACGTAACACGTTTAACCAATACAATAAATTTATAAAAACGGGCACCATTCGGTGCCCGTTTTTTTGATTAAAGGAGACAGCAGAAATAAGCTTTATGCGTCTCGCCTGGGCGAGAATGACGATTGTTCTTTTATAATCTGTTACTAATATCTAACCTGCCTTTAGAAAGACTAAATATCTTTTTTTGGCTCTGTTTTTCTGTTTTTTGTAATTTGCAAAAGAATACACAAAATTATTTAGGCTCATTTTCAGTAGTTTGAGAGATTGTATTTGCAGGTATGATATAGGTTTTTACTTTTGCGTTCATGGTCGTTACGGTATTGGCTATCCTGGAGACAGATTTTGTTCCGGATAAAGCACTTTCGAGATTAATGAATGGACGTTTGCAGCAAGCGGCTGATGAGCTGCGCGATCAACATCTTGCTTTCCTTGCTGATGTTGGTGAGCGTAACGACGATATCATTATTTATATCAGTTACAATCCAAAATATAAAATCCGCTTTCGCGTAGTGAATGATGTGCCTTCGAAAATTGAAGCAAAGGTAATTGATATTTGCGGCATGCTGGGTTACCTGCATTGGCAAACCGGTGTGCTCAACGTGGTCCGCAACCTGGGCATTGCTGGTGAGGGGGAGAAATAATTTATTGGTAATAGGGTTAACTGGTTAATCGTTTAAATCGGTTAACTGGCTTTGAACCTCCGGCTAAAGTATTCGGACTAGTGTATTATAACATTAATGCTTTTATCGTTAACTCCTAAATCTGGCGCAATTGATCATTGCAAATTGATGATTGGTCATTAAACACTCCATCTTATATTTTCCATCATTGCTGATTGCTCCTTGCAAATTGGTTGAATAGATTAATTAGCTCCAAACTCCCAACGCCTCCCTCAAATTATCTATCTGGCATTAGCAATATTTCCACTTCTTTTTTAACTTCGTAACTGGCATATCACGTTCAAAGCGTTGTTTTGTTATTTATCCCAATTATGATCCTTGATAAAGAAATTCTGGCCGGGCTTATAGAAGGCTCACCTTATCCCATATACCTGATCCTTGGTGATGAACTTCGGGTTGCTTTGGCAAATGCAGCAACCTTAAAAGCCTGGGGAAAAGATGCTTCGGTAATTGGTAAACCGTTTTTAGCAGCACTTCCTGAAATTGATGGTCAGCCTTTTGAAGCATTGTTACGCCAGGTAATGGCAACAGGCGAAGCTTATCACGCAATAAACGACCGTGCCGACCTGATGATTGACGGGCAGCTCAAAACATTTTATTATACATTTTCTTACCAGCCAGTTAAGGATGCTGATGGCAAAGTGATAGGTGTGGTGTGTTATGCAACAGATGTAACCCAGCTTGTAGAATCGGCAACTAACATTAGCCGAATGGGCCTGGAGGCTGTAGAAAATAATGAAAGATTAGCCGCCATAAACGAAGCGCTCGCTGCCAGCAATGAGGAACTGGCCACAACGAATGAAGAACTTACCGAATCGACGCGTTTACTCGAACTTAGCGAAGGAAGGTTTAGGAACCTGATCCAGCAAGCTCCTTTTGCCATTTGCGTAATCAGGGCGAATGATTTGGTGGTTACTGAACTAAACGATCGCTATTTAGAACTCGTGGGAAAAGAACGCGCTCAATTAGATGGAAACCCCATTTGGGACGGTGTACCCGAAGCTGCCGAAGCTTATGCTCCGATAATGGAAAGAGTTTTTCAATCGGGTAAAGCATTTTTTGCGAAAGAAGCAGAATTGATCCTTATACGTAACGGATCGCCGGAACAGGTTTTTATCGATTTTGTGTATGAACCCGTAAATGATCTTTCGGGGAATGTTTCTGCTGTAATGGTGGTTGGTATTGATGTATCGGAAAAAGTGCGTACCCGGCATGCCATCGAAGAAGTAGAAGAACGTATACGCCTTGCTGTAGAGGCTGCCGAAATAGGTACCTACGATTTAAATTATAGTACAGGCGAACTGGTAGGATCTGCACGTTTTAATGAAATTTTCGGTCTTGGAAACGGAGTAGATAGAGAAACCATCATTGATCATTACCACCCCGATGATGCTCATTTAAGTGCATTGGCTCATGAAGAAGCTAAGAAGACAGGCCGGATTTTTTATGAGGCCAGGTACATACGAGAGGGTTTCCCCTTAAAATGGCTTAGGTTTCAGGCAAAAGTTTATTTCGATGCAAACGGAAACCGCTTGCGTACACTTGGTACGGTGATGGATATTACCGTGTATAAAGCCTTACAACAGCAAAAAGACGATTTTATCTCAATTGCCAGTCATGAACTGAAAACACCGCTTACTACTTTAAAAGCTTCGCTTCAGTTATTGGTAAGGATGCGCGAAAATCCAAATACCGTGCTTTTTCCAAAAGTAATCGATCAGGCTTCCAGGAGTATGGATAAAATTACCGAACTGGTTGATGATCTGCTCAACGTATCTAAAATTAACCAGGGACATGTTGGCCTTAAAAAGAACTGGTTTAACCTTGGCGATTTGCTCGAAAAATGCTGTATCCATGTAAGGGAATCTGGTAGTCACGAATTAATTTTAGAAGGCGATAAGAGCCTGATGGTTTTTGCCGATGAACACCGTATTGATCAGGTGGTGGTTAATCTTGTTAACAATGCCGTGAAATATGCCCCAGCCTCTAAACAGATTTTTCTGGGCATAAAATCATTAGGTGAAATGGTAAAGGTTTCTGTCCGCGATAATGGTCCGGGAATCCCTGCTGATAAACTTCCGCACTTGTTCGACCGCTATTTTAGGGCCGACGAAATGGGTACGCAGGTTTCGGGCCTTGGTTTAGGACTTTTTATCTGTGCAGATATTGTGCAACGCCACGGTGGAGAAATCGGCGTAGAAAGCAAACCCGGAGAGGGCAGTAATTTTTACTTTACCCTTCCGCTTGGTGAAAAAAAAGAATAGATGTTACCCGCTGATGATGTTTTTTAGATGGCCCCTTTTACCATATTGATTAAATGATCAATATCGAATGGTTTCGCAATAAAACCATCTGCCTTGCACTGGTTTTTCATCGTAATCAGGTCAGCATGTGCACTCATCATCAGTACAGGCACATTGCTGGTGGCTTCTTCTGATTTTAACATATCGCAAACATTCAAGCCGTTTCCATCAGGAAGCATTACATCGAGCAGGAAAAGGTCCGGTACTGTATTACATTTTCTGCTCATAAAGTCATTTACATTTGCAAAGCCCGTAACTTCATAATCTTCCTGCGAGAAAATAAGTTCAACGATTTCCCTGATTCCCTGATCATCTTCGAGAATGCTGATTTTTTTTCCCATAAATATAGTTAGTAAACATTAGTTGGATAGACAACCCGCCATAAAGATAATTGGTTTTACGAAATTCTTTACTTATTTAACATTTTTTGTTGGAGATTAAATAAATACCATCGGCATACTCCAAATAGAAAAGTTGTCATTGCTGAGGCACGAAACAATCTTAAAGCGCCCGCTGCTAGCGATAGTTGTAGGATTGCTTCATCCAATGAAAAATTGGTTTCGAAAGGACGATCTGAATCTATGGATATATCGCTAACCAAACTCCTCTAAATAAAATCTAAACCTCATATCTTTGCTACATGAAAAGCGCATCTGCAACAAGACCTATCTTTATCCTGCTTAGCTTTATTTTTATTCCGTTTTTTAGTTATTCCAGTGCTTATTGGATGGAAATTACAGGTTCGGGTAAAGCCAGTGAAAAAGTAACCGTTCAGCTCATTTATGGCAATATTGACGATTTTGGCATTCGCCACAGGCAAACTGGTAAAGAACTTCAGCTTGCCGGAGAGTTCAGCCTTAGCCTAATCGATCCTGCCGGGAAAAAGACAGAACTGCAAATCAGTCAGAAAGCCGATTGCTGGGAAACTTCATTTACACCAAAAGATAAGGGGGCATACCGCATATTGGGAATCAATAATACCCATCCTGTAGTAGATCGATCTGCAATTGGTGGAGAAAATGTATTGCCGGTTGATTATCTCTGTAGCCAATACGTTGTAGGGGTGGAGCAAGGACAACTAAAGCCAATGCAATTTCTTGATCTGACCACTTCAAAAGAAGGTAAAGCAATTAAAGTTAAAGCCTTTCAAAACAAACTCCCCGCAAAGACCAAAACCAAGCTCAGGGTTTTTAATCCCGAGAACTGGGAAAAAGAATTGATGTTAGACGACCGGGGTACAGCAGTTTTTTCGCCTACCATGAAAGGAATGTATATTATTCGGTTAGATTGGATCGACCCAAAAGGCGGTAGCTATAAAGGAATTGCCTATTCAGGTATCCGCTACAGGTGCAATTATTGTCTATTTATAGAATAAGGTGAGCGTAAATTTTAACCTATGATAATTATTTAGACTAATTATAAATAATGTTTTTATATTTGCCCAAATATTCAGACATCCTTATAATTATCATTTGATGAAATTTTTTTACTTCATGTTATTGTCCTGCTTTTTGTTTGCGGGCAACACTGTTTTTGCCCAGGCTCCCGGAAAAATATCCGGTAAGGTAAGTTTGGTAAATGGCCAGCCTTATGCCTCGGCATCAGTTTCCCTTTTGGAAATCAATAAAACAACCCTTACCGATGAACAGGGTAATTACTTTTTTTCTAGTATCGTTCCCGGAAGTTATACCGTGAGGATCCAGGTATTAGGTTCTCCTCAAAAAGATTTAAAAGTAACTGTTGCAGCAGGCGAAACTGCTAATGTAGATTATCGTTTGGAAAAAGAAAATGTACAGGCATTGCAAGAGATTACTGTTGCAGGTGCAACCAACAAATTTACACAGAAAGAAAGCGTGTATATTGCCAGGTTGCCACTTAAAAATCTCGAAAATCCGCAGGTATACAACTCTGTTCCGAAAGCATTATTTCAGGAGCAGATGGCGGTTGATTTAGGAAGTATTGCCAAAAACGTACCGGGTGCAGGTATCCCAATGATTGCTAACCAGGGTCGCGTTACTTTCCGCTCTCGTGGTTTTGATACCGAGCCAAATGCGCGTAACGGCGTGGCTGGGGCTGCTTTTTCTTTTATCGATCCGGCCAATTTAGAACGCATCGAGGCCATAAAAGGTCCGTCGGCTACACTTTTCGGTAACAGCATTTCGAGCAGTTATGGCGGTTTATATAACCGTGTAACCAAAAAACCTTACAACGGTTTTGGTGGCGAAGTAGGTTATACTACCGGAAGCTGGAATTTTAACCGGTTAACCGTCGATGTAAATACACCGATTAATGCCGATAGAACTGCTTTGTTCCGTTTAAACGGTGCTACCACCTGGGAGCATAGCTTTCAGGAACAGGGATTTACAAACAGTGTAAGTGTAGCGCCTAGTTTCTCTTATCAGATTACCGATCGTTTATCTTTATTGCTGGATGTAGAGTTTGGTCAGGCTACCGGAACTTCGGTTGTAAGGTATAATCCTTATACTGCTGTTCCTGCAGGTGTTACCGAAATTACAAGATCAATTGCTGATAATGGTTTTCCGTATAATAAAACCTTCCTGAGTAACGATCTGCCTTATAAAACACAGATGATGAACATTTTTGGTCAGATTAATTATAAAATCTCAGAAGAGTGGACCTCTCAAACCGTTATTTCCAGGGCACGTTCATCAATCAGTGGAAATATTACAGCTTTAAACTCAAGATCTGAAACCACTATCCGTCCGCAGATTATTAATGGCTATACCCAGTTTATTGCTACAGATATCCAGCAGAACTTTATAGGCGATTTTAAAATTGCCGGTCACCGTAACCGTATGGTTGTTGGTGTGGATTATTATAACAATTTTAACGATTTCGACCGTGTTACTGTAAACTGGCCAACTGATGTTGATTTTATCAATACGCCCACTTCTTACCGCATCAGTCAGTTCAAAGTAGATTCACTAACCTCAAGGGGTACATTAAGGAAAGAATATAATGGTGATAATACTTATTCAGCTTATGTTTCTGATGTTTTTAGCATCACCGATAGGTTAAATGCTATGTTGAGTTTAAGGGTAAACCGTTTTCAGAACAAAGGGGTTTACAATATTGTAACCGGGCAGCTTTCTGGTGGTATTGCTACGGCAACCGCGGCGAACAGCCCTTATGGACAAACCAACCTTTCACCAAAATTGGGATTGGTTTACGAGGTTTATAAAGATCACTTATCATTATTCGGAAATTACATGAACGGTTTTTTTAATAAGAGCGGACTTAAAAGTGATGGCAGCAGGGTAGATGCAGAATACGCCGACCAGTTGGAGTTTGGTGCAAAGGCCGATATGTTTGATCATCGGTTGGTAGGTACCATCAGTTATTACGACATTAAGGTTAAAAACATTGTACGTCCTGATCCTGTTGATCCGGTTAACTTTTTTATTCAGGATGGTGGACAATTGAGCAGGGGATTGGAAGTAGAATTAACAGCAAATCCTTTTGATGGCTTAAACATTGTAGCGGGTTATGCTTATAATGATAGCAAAGTTACTGCCGCTGCCGATCCACGTAACAATGGCCTTCGTCCGGGTTTAACCGGCCCACCAAATACTTATAACTTCTGGGTGAGTTACCGTATCCCAATGGGTAAACTTAAAGGACTTGGTGCAGGTGTAGGTGGTAATATAGGCGATCAGTCGTTCCATACCAACACTTACCCAACACTTACCGGAGGTTTATCGAGATTTATTATTCCATCGTATAAAATATTCGATGCGAGTATTTTTTACGACCATACCAAATTCCGTATCGGATTTAAAGTAGATAACTTAACCAGTGAGAAAGCCTGGTCTGTACGCCTTACGCCACAGGCCCCGGCAAGATTTACCGGAAACTTTATCCTGAAGTTTTAAGGGGAAAAACAGAGCATAACTTTAGAGTCGTCATTCTCGCGCATGCGGGAATCTTAATGCACATTTTTATTAGGCATTAAGATTCCCAATCAAGTTGGGAATGACGATTCTTCAGGAATATTATTTAATATAGCAATTGATCAAATACCTCTGAAACAGATGTTTTTCAGATAATCTTAAGATTTTCATCACCTATAAACCGCAACTGGCTTTTTCTTCTTCTTACCTCTGCCTAAATAAATTAACAAACCTGTAATAGGCAGCGAGGCCGTTAATAATGCTACAATAAACATCAACAGTTTAGTGGGCCAGCCAAAAATACTGCCCGTATGGATCGGTTTGTTCAGCTTGCGTACCTGATTACCGAGGCTTAAACCCGCAAAAGGACGTTTTTCAATCAATTCGCCATTGCGGTTGTTAAAATAAGCCTGATCAACTGTATTTACCCTTGCTTCGCCGTTTTCTTTTGATACCAGTACAGGCTTATCTTTTTTATCAGGGAAATTTAGGGTTAAATCGCCCTGATGGGCATAAATCGCGTTGGTAGCCGATACAATTTTTTCGTAAAGACCTGCTTCCTTTTTTTCTTTTACTTCAGGTTGTTTCACTACTTCTGGTTTTGAAACCTTTCCATCAGTAAGTTTAAACATCATGTTTTCCACCCAATCATAACTCCAGATCAAGCCTGTTAAAGTAATGAGGAAAAGGAAAATCATCACATAAAAGCCCCCTACGGCATGAAGGTCCCAGTTTGTTCTTTTAAACGAGGCATTTTGTTTAACAACCAAGCGCTGTTTTAATACTTTTCTGTTTTTCGGCCACCAGAGGTAAAGTCCGCTAATGGTCATGAAAAAAGTAATGGCACAGGAAATCCCTGTAATGGCTTTCCCAACGGATCCGGCAAGTAAAAAACGGTGAAGATTGAGTACAATAACGAAAAAACGCTTATTTTCTTTTCCTTTTGAGAGTATTTCGCCAGAATAAGGGTTAAGGTACACATAATCATAGCCAGTCTTTTTAGTGCCAAAAGTTGCTTTTACACTTCTGCTGGATTCAGCAGATAACATCATCCTGAAAATCTTCTTTTTAGGATAATTGGCTTTGGCAATCGAAACCAGTGAATCTATAGGCAAGCGTTCGGCTTTTGGTATTACCTGTTGCTCTTTCGAAAACAGCAATGGTGTAAGTTCATCTTCGAAAGAGAGGATACAGCCGGTTAAGGCAACTACAATCAATACACTTCCTGCCAAAAGCCCGAGCCAGAGGTGGAGAAATGACACTGTTTTACTAAAGAGAGATTTTGACGCGTTTTTTTTAGCTGCAGTTTTGTTGTTTGTGCCTAAGCTCATGAAATGTTTGTTGGCTATCTGCTGGGATAGAATTATAGCTGCAAAAATAAGTTAATTTAGAATAAATTAAAATAAGAATCTGTTGCGAATTGCCTCTGCTATAATATTATTACACACCACCGAACTTTTCCGTATGTGTAGAAAAAAATTACCTCTTATTATAATGATTTATTTTTCCTTGGCTATCACATTTCTCATCAGCGTTTTAAACCGTATGGAGCTAGCTTGTTCAACCGTGATGGTAACATGTCCGGTTTTACTGGTGTTAATATCACTTATTATACCCCATTTCCCTTTGTGTGTTCCGGCTATAACAAGGCATTGGTCACCATCTTTTAACACTGTTGTTCTATTGTTATCCATTGGTTAAGGTGCTGCTGGTTTTATCATTAAAGCGATGAAATAAATGTTATCATGGCTAATTCAATTATCTTATAAAAATGTTGTTACTTAGTGTATTTCGGACACAAAATACTATATTTAACTGAAACAAAAGTATAATATGGATCCGAACATTATTACCCTAAATCTCATTAATTATATCGGCGATTATGACTATTACGATTCGCTTACCGATATAAACAGCGACAAACATCCGAAATCCTTTACTAAACTAAGCGAGATCAGGGAAAGGAATAAACGTCACATCACTGAGCTTTTCCCAAATGTGAAATTCCGCGATAGCAAAAACCAGCTGCTTGCAGTAGGCCGTTTTAAAGATGAAGTTAAAGCGAAGGTAGAAACGTTATCTAAAAAGGAAATAGAAGATTACCTCGTGACTTTTAAAAAAGATGCTAAGAAAATTGAGAGGCTTTACAGGAAAGTGAGGAAGTAGTCGGTTTATTTGTCATTGGTTCATGGGGGAATTGCCAACTGAAAACTCATTTATGGGGTTAATCGGTTAATTGTTTAAATCGGTTAACTGCTGCAACACGCCTAGCACCAAACTATTAACCTATAATAACTATCGTTAAGTATCCCTGAAAAGATCCTTCGACTCCGCTCAGGATGACAAAACGCGTTAGATTCTCTGTGATTTCCGTGCCTCCGTGGCTAAAACTAGCGTAAATTTATTCCATTTTCCATCATTCAACCATTAAGGAGTTAAGAATATTAAGATTTAAAGATAAAGCTAAAACGCTCACTGACTGATCATTGTAAACTGGTCATTTGGTTATTTCCATCATCCATCTTACATTTTCCATCATTTCACCATTACGGAGTCGAGAATATTAAGATTTAAAGATAAGGCCTAAAACGCTCGCTGATTGATCATTATAAATTGATCATTGGTTATTGATTTCCATCATCCATTTTACATTTTTCATCCTGAAAGATCCTTCGAATACGCTCAGGATGACAAAACGCGTTAGATTCTATGTGATTTCCGTGTCTTAAATACAACGTAAAAGATCCTTCATTGCATTCAGGATGACAAATTACTTGATAGGGATGCGCCGAGAAAAGAATAGTAATATTTTATCGGCGCCCGCTGATTGATCATTATAAATTGATCATTGGTTATTAATTTCCATCCTCCATCTTATATTTTCCATCCTCCATTCTATCTTATTCGTGTAATACCAAAATGGCCTTCACCGTTTTATTCATTACCTGGTTAACCGTACTGCTGGTAAATAAGCGGTAAATGATATTATGGTGGTGTTTAACCAGACAAAGGATGTCGGTATGGTTACTTTTGATGAAATCCATAATGCCGTTTGGTGCACTGCTATCCATAATGTAGTTAAATTCGATTTCCGTATCCGGTAAAAGATCCCTGATCCTTTTTTCTCCTGTCTGGATATGTACTTCATCTGATTTTTCGGCCACATAAAGCACCTGCATTTTCCTTGTTCCCGAGGCTTTTAACAGTTCGCTGAGGGCAGTAATATCTTTTGGCGATAATACGGTTTCGTAATCAGTAGCCAGCGTAATAATGGGGAAGTTGGTAAAACTGCTTTCCAAAGGAACAATCAACGTTGGGATTCTCATTTTGGTAACCGCCATGCTCGCATTGCTGCCCACAATGCCACTGATGCCTGTTGCACCCGTAATGCCCATTACCAACAGTTCTACTGGATTGTTTTCGGTATGTTTAGTAATTACTGTTTTTAAAAAGCCCACATCACAAATGGTTTCGAGTTTTACATCGGTGAGGTTATCTTTTTGACTGATGTTTTCGGCCCATTCTTTTAAAGCAGCTCTTTTATTTCCATAGTACGATTCGATAAAGATGGCATTGTAGGTACTGTTATTTATACCTTCTGTAGGATGGATGGCATGGATGGCCACAACTTCCATTTTCAGCGTTTTTGCCATGGCTAATGCATAAGAAAGGGCATTTCCAGCGCTTCTTGAAAAATCCGTTGCTACAAGTATCTGTTTCATTTTTTTGGAGATAATTTATTTTGAAACTGTTAAATAAACAGGTGAAAAAGCATAAATAACAAAATAGCCAATACAATCGACACCGGCAAGGTAAGTACCCAGGCCAGGCCAATATTTTTGAGCGTATTATTGTTCAGGTTTTTTCTTCCACCAGAGGCCACCATTGCGCCAGCTATCCCGCTCGATAATACATGTGTGGTACTTACAGGTAAACCAAAAGCAGTGCTTAATCCAATGGTAGAAGCCGCAACAATTTCGGAAGTGGCGCCCTGGGCATAATTTAAATGCTCGTTACCGATTTTTTCGCCAATGGTAACCGCTATGCGTTTCCAGCCAATCATGGTACCCAATCCAAGTGAAATTGAAATTAAAAGGATTACCCAAAGCGGTGCAAATTCTACCAGTTTCGATAATTCGGAAGCATTATCATGAAGGAGCTGATCGTCGGCGGGGTTAATTACTAATGTTTTATCTTCCCTTATTGTTTTTACCGAAGCCACTACCTCTTCAATCTGCTTACGGAAAAGATAAGTATTTTTTTTATCGGTTTCATTTTTAAGCGACAAGTGAAATTTAGCTTGATCTATTTTCTTTACAAGAGCAGTAATATCTAACGTTTTTCCCTGGTTAAGCGTTGCCGTTTTTTGAAGTACCTGTTCGGTTTGGTTCAGCTGAAACAATACTTTATCATTGGGGATATGATGGTTTACCGCAAATTTTGCAGGGAGAAAAGCAATTAAGATCAACATTAATAAGCCAACACCTTTCTGTCCGTCGTTACTGCCATGGAAAAAGCTTACCAGGGTACAGGTGGTAATGAGTAAGCCCCTGATCAATAATGGAGGACGGTCGTTCTCGCCCGTTGGGATATGGAAAAGTGCATGGTATTTAATTACATGCTTTAAAAAATACATCAGGAGTATGGCGATTCCAAAGCCTATAATGGGTGATAGAATCAGCGATAAACCGATTTCTTCGGCCTTGCCCCAGTTTACGCCTTTGCCGCCATAATACCAGGTGAAAGCCAAACCGGCGCCAATCATGGCACCAATCATAGTATGTGAGCTTGAGCAGGGGATACCCAGATACCAGGTGCCGAGGTTCCAGGCAATAGAAGCCAGTAACACCGCTAAAACCATAGCGGCGCCAACACCGACAGGAAGGTTCATTAAGGCATCTAATGGAACAAGTTTTAAAATGCCCATAGCTACGGCAATCCCACCGGTAAATACGCCCATAAAATTCCAAAATCCCGACCACGGAATGGCAATAACAGGTTTAAGTGCCTTGGTATAGATTACTGTAGCTACCGCGTTGGCCGTATCATGAAAACCATTTACAAATTCAAATCCGACTACGGCAAGCAGGCAGACAATAAAAACAATGGCGAGTGGGGTACTTAAATCGGTATTTCCTAAAAAGGGTATAATGGTGCAGAACGACGACATAAAATCAGTTTGGATATTCATGGAGCAGATCAATTATCTGCGCTTTCAAATAACTGAATAACTAACTGATTTAAATCGTTTTGAATGTTAAATGATTGTTATCAATACGTTAAAGTGGATGGCTGTTTTTTGACTTAATAGCGATAAAATCATACCCCTCATTTATCTTCGTTACAAACGATGACAATCGCCGGTTTAATGCTCAATTGTAAAATACTGCACTATCCAATAAACTTAATAGGGGGATAACCCGGCAAAATGCCCAGGTTTTCCCCTTTATTATAGTTTAGTTAATGATTTTATTTGAAATATTGAGAAAGATCGGTAATAGCGCCTGAGAAATAGGTAGATCTTGTTGTGGCACCTAAATTTTTTGTATCCTTTATAATAAATAACTTCGATGTATTTGCTTCAAAACTGATTGAACCATACCTTCCTTCATTTTGTTTAAAAGGAAATGCTGCATTTACAAAGGGCGAGGCCGTGGTATTGTAAGGAACATTGTTTGTTCCCGCTTCAAATATATCAAAGCTGTAGATGTAATTTGGTCCGGGCAGGGGCGGAAGTTCAATCGAATTAAACGAACCATCTTTTGGCAGGGTAAGCCTAAGTTCGGGTATAACTTTGGTACCTGCTGTTGTAATGGTGGCAGATGTAGGTTTTGTATAAAAAACAATATCTACGTCAACATTTTTGAATTGTGGGGCAAATATGGTTTCAAACTTTGCACTGATCGTCATATTTGCAGGATTTGCCGGAGGAGTGAGTTTAACGTTATTTGCGATTTTGGTTCCGTCGAAAAAGAAATCAATGTTCTGTCTTGCAATTTCAGATTCGATTGTTTTAGTAAAGAGAATTTCGGTTGTTCCTTTCTTACGGATGGTAATTTCTCTCGTGGTGCCTTTGTCAATAAGGATAAAAAAAGTATTATTGATGATGCTGGTACCCGACGACAGTAGCTTTCCATCTAACAAGAATTCGATTTCGCCGGATAAGGCAAAACCTTTAACAACCAATGAAATGGCATTATTATATACTTTGGTTCCATCATAAAAAAAACTGATGTTCTGATCAAATGGTACTGCTGTGATGGTTTTGGTGAGCAATATTTCTGAGGTTCCTTTTTTTCTTACCTTAAAAATAGCGTTCTGATCCTTTACAGAAAGCAGGGTTTTTACGTTAATGCCTCCAACAGGCGGAGTGGCTATAATGCTGTCTTTATACAGGTATTCCAATCCTACATCAGATGCGCCGGTAACGGTTAACTGAATTATTTTTGCAGGTTCTGGTTGAAGAAGTTCTGCTTTGCGACAGGATAAACCTAAGGCTATAATGGCCGAAAAAAAGAAAAGGGTAAAAATTTTTAGTTTCATAAAAAGGGTAATTATCATTTAAAACAGAACAGTCCTGTTTTTATAATCAAGAGACCATACCCAAAAGGGTACGGTCTCTTTTGATAAGAGAGAAAAATTAAAATACAAGTTTTGACCATGTAGCAGCCCAGCCTGGAAGCGTAACTGTAGATGGAGAACCTGGTGTATTGTACCATGGCTGGCTTACACCAAAAGAATTTGCATTGGTTGCATTAACTACCAAATTGTTACCACCGCCGTCAACGTAAGTACCAACTGCTGCTGTGATTGAGTTTGTGAAACCGTGAACAGATGTAGTAGAGATATCTGAAAGACTTGCATTTGCATCAGCATCGAAAGCGATACCAGTATTGTAACCAGAAACAATTACGTTAGATAAAGTAACTTCCGAACCTCTGCGCTCGCGGATACCATTACGGTAACCTAAACCGGCAATACCTGAAGTATTTTCTGTTCCGAAAATGCTTACATTGATCAATACGGGGTGTGTTTTAGGTGTTAAGCTAAAAGTAGCATCTTCTGCAGGTGCATTGTTATCAGATTCGATACCGTTTGAATCGCTGGCGCCACCGCTAGTGCTATGAGTAGAATTTTTATCTGCAATAGCGATACAGTCGCTCAGGATACCACTGAAACCATTGTCGAAATCAAATTGATCATCATCAGAAGCTAAAGCAATTAAATTGCTTGCGCTAACTGTACCACCGAAAAATTCGAATCCATCATCAAGACCATAAGAAACCTGAACGTGATCGATAGTAGTACCACTACCTACACCACCTAAAGTTAAACCATTAACCTCAATGTTTGGAGCCAACTGAAAACCAGCATACTCAATACGTACATATTGGAAGGTACCACGGTTATCGGCATCGTTAGAACCTCCGTAGTGGAATTTAGATTCGTTTGCTAAACCTTCAATCAGTTTATCACCAACGTTAATAGTTGCATTACCTAAAATAATTGTACCACCAAAATCACCAGGTTTGCCTGTTGTGCTGGCATCACCATCTAAAAGGTAACGGCTTGTAAATACAATCGGATCGTTAGCTGTACCAACAGCATTGATGGTACCATCTTTTGCAATAACCAATACACCGTTTTGTACACCTGGGGTATTTACTGATGCTTTGATATAAGTACCTGGCTGGATGGTTAATGTTGCACCGCTTCTAACAGTTACTACACCACTTAATTCGTAAACGTTTCCTGCTGTCCAGGTTACAGAGCTGGTAATGTCTCCGCTAACCGTTACAACCGGTAATGATGATTGTGAATAATCTGCTGCTGAAGCGCTGCGGTTGCCGAATGCAGATGAACCACCTTCATTTTTCTTACAAGCTGTAAAAGAAACAGCAACAATTGATAAAAGACCGATTAAGTTTTTGAAATTTTTCATTTTCGTTTTTTGTTTTTCATGGGATCTCATAGGTATGATCCATGTTTTTTAGGTTGATTTTTTTAAGGACATTTAGGTGTAGTGGCAGATGATTTCTTATTTTTTTGAAATAAAAGCCTGTTTTTGCCTAAATGAGATGATTTTTTATATCTTAGTATTTCTTATCGATTTAACTAAGCAAACCTGTTAGCTACCCTTGGTTTTTAACAGTAGGTTTTTAAAATAATTCGGGTTTATCCTGATGCACCGTTCCACTAGAAATGATCGGTTTAAACGAAGGGTTCTGGTACAACCTTTCGTTTTTTTTATGGCTATGCAGGAAACTTTGTTCCTCCTTTCTTTTTAAATGGTATAACCTTATTGATATTGTTTTTCATGGTAGCATTAAAAATTATAAGTAATGGATGTACTGTATGTACGGCCAAACTTTTGAGAGAACAGTATTTGGTCTCCGTCTTCTAATTTGTTTGTAAAGCCTGGTTTTAAACGGGAGAAGTTACTGTAATCGGCAGTTCCGGGAACGTAATCGGGATTACGCTCATAACTTCCTGTATTTCTGAAAATAACCGATGCTTTATTAAGCAGATTACCCGCATTTACCTTTACCTCGAACCTGTTTTTATAAAATTTATAACTCACCTGGGCGTCAATCTGGTCTCTCGGGTTTTCGTATTCGATGCGGTTAAGCTCAGCGCTCACAAGCGTTGTTTTACGCCCGGATTTATTATAGGCAATGTTAAATCCAAAATGCTCGTATAAATACTGCAAACCTGCATTAATGAGGTAAGGAGATTGCCCGTACATATTTCTTTTTACCTTGGCATTTACAATTATCGGACTACCATCGGGCGCAGTTGCTTTATAGGTTCCTACAACATCGGCTTTTTGCAGCGTTAAATTTCCATATAGGGTAAACCGCGATAATAGGGGAGCACTGGCAATAAAACCAAGGTTTTTTCTGAGCTCGAATTCTAAACCATAAACCTTGGCCTCGTCGGAGTTTAGGATGTAATAAAAACCACCGCCACCATTAGAAAGACTAAAGGTTACTTCAACAGGCTTATCAAAGCGCTTATAAAAGGCACTTGCAGAAATAATTTCGCCTAGTCCAGGGAACCATTCTACTTTAAAGTCGTAATTTTTGATTTGTGTACTCACTAAACCTTCGTTACCAAACTGTGCATCGAACATCGGATCGTACCTGAAAAACTGGCTGTTATCCATTAATTCGGGTCTAATGGTTGTGTTAGAAAAAGCAGCCCTGATATTAATCTGTTTGGTTGGACTGTAGGTAAGATTGGCCGATGGTAACCATCTCCATTTCTTTTCGTATGGCAACGCAAAAGAACTTCCTCCCCTTACATTAATGTCGTTACGCAGTTCGGTATATTTATAATACTCGGCCCTAACGCCCCAAACCAGACGTAGTTTTTCGGCAAGGCGGTTATCCAGCATCATATAGCCAGCTTGTGTAATGCTCTTTCCTTTATAACCGTTTAAAAAATAGTTATTGATATAGTAGTTATAGCCATTATTGCCAATTTTAGCTGGATCAATCATCTGGGCAATTGGGATATACCTTAAACTATCAGCTATTGTTGGGCTTTGAACCAGTGATGCAATTTGCCAGTTTAATGATCCTTCTTTATGTATGCCAAAATAACCTGTTTTGAAACTGTTATTTAATGGCCCGGTTTTAAATGGTATGCTGGCATCCCCATTCCACGAAAAATGATGTTCATTATTACTGTAGTTATGGCGTGAAGTGGGTTTGATATAACCTTCGGTTTGTGCACTCGATGCGTAAAAGTACTCGTAATCATTACCGGCTTTTCTTAAGTTTTGTGTGGCAATACCAAGGTCTTTCTCTTTCCGGTCTATAGATGTTCTGGATAAATTCCATTCTAACTTTACCTTTCCAACCCGGTGCTGACCGTTCAACTTGTTTTGTAACAGATCTGTATAAGTAGGATCATCTGCTTCGACAATCCTGTTGGGCTTTAAGCCTGCAGCAAAGAAAGTTCCACCTTCATCACTGTCATAGCCAATGGTTCGAACAAGATCGTTATTGTAGATATGCGTATAGGTATTGCGGAAACTGAACCTGTTTTTGTTCAGCTGTAAACCTATATTCAACATAGCCCCCAAAGTGGTATTAAACATATATTTATTGCCAGTATTGGTTGTATTGGGATTCCAGTCACTTCTGGTTTGCTGTTCGATGGTGTTGATGTTCTGCGTATTGCGGTAGTTTAGCGATGCGGTAAAACCCAGTTTTTTATTATTAGTGGTATCAATGCCGATCAATCTGCCGATAGTAAACTGATAATTTTGCGATGGGGCAGTTTTATATTGATACATCGTGAAATTATCGTTTGTAAATTTCTGGCTCTGTGCAATCAGTTTCTGCTTATACTGCTCGTCTGTAAGTACATTGTTGGGGGTAATGGTACGGTCGGTATGCTGAAGATCTTCGGGGAATTTTCTCCGGCCATCATCAAAACCGAGGTAATCGTTTTTACCACGTTGATGACTTAAAAAATCTTTGCCTGTACTTTGGTCGTTGTAAGAAGTACCAGCAGTAAAGCTCATAAAATTTTCAGTGGGGATATCCTTAGTGTTAATCTGGATCAAACCACCACCAAAACTGCTGTTCATATCGGGGGTAATCGTTTTACTTACCACTACGTTATCAACGAGGCTCGAGGGGATTAAATCGAAAGAGAAATTGCGGGTTTGCGCTTCAGTACTTGGCAGGGTAACTCCATCTAACTGGGCCGTGTTGTAGCGCTCGCCAATGCCACGCACCAATACCATTTTATTATCTATCGAGCTTACCCCGCTGATGCGTTTTAAACTTTCGCCGATATTTTTATCCGGTGTTCGGGCAATCTGCTCGGCACTAATTCCATTACTGATTTCGGAGGCATTTTTCTGACGGGCCAATAAGCCCTCAACCGAAGCTTTTTTATAGGTGGCAGTTATCACCACGTCCTGAAGCCCCTTTGCATCGGGTTTTAACGAAATATCCAGAAGTGTCGCTTTATCACTTTTTACTATTACATCACTGATGCGCTGTGTCGCAAATGAAATATAGCTGATTTCCACCGTATAGGTGCCAGGTTCCGTACTTATGCTATAACTTCCATCACTTGCAGTTTGAGTAGCTTTACCTGTTTCGATAATTTTGATGGAAGCACCAGGTAGGGTTTCCCCTTTTTCGTCGAATATTTTTCCCGATATCCGTCCAGGCTTTACCGGATCTGGTAATTTATAAAGCAATATGGTATTGGCATCAGCAAACCTATACGTTACCCTGGTGCCTGAAAGTATCTTTTTAAGGATAAGCTCAAGGGGCATATTTTTTACTTCAAGATTTATTGTTCCGGTTTGGCTAAAAATCGATTTATTGTAATTGATGGAAAATCCTGCTTTTTCTTCCAGCAATAAAAGTGCATCGGGGATACTTTTTGCCGTTATTTTAATGCTCAAACTGGTTTCTTTTGGCGTTTGCGCAAAGCTGCTTGCCATGCCCTGGTTAAATAAAAAGGTACATAGCACCATAAGGGCTACCAGAGGGCGGTAATCCAAATTGATAAAATATTCTTTTATATAGTCGTAAAACCCTATTTTCATAGGTTCAAGATGTTTTTTAATTCTCACGGGTTAAAAACTTTTGTTTTAGGAGCTGGATTGTTCGAGCAATCCGGCTCCTTGTTCATGTTAAGAGGTTTAATTTGTTTTTCATAGGTATAAATCCGGTTTTATGGCGCGTTTCTCAGCGCTATAGCATATCGCTAACTCATCATTGACATCCCTCCCCCCATACGGTAATTGTTTTGTTCGCAGTATCTATTTTATATTTCATTTTTTTGCCGCTCATCACGCGGATTTCTTCCATTATATTGCCAATGCTTTTGTTGGTAAATGTGGCGTTAAACCTGCATTGGTTTAATTTATTGCTCTTCAATTCAAAATGAACATTGTAATATCTTTCCAATGATTTGAACATATTGGGCAGGCTTACATCTTTAAAAGCAAAGCTGTTTTTAATCCATGCATTTACTTCGGTAATGCGTGCTGTATGCACAACATATTCGTGTTCTTTAATATGGTATAGCAATTTCATTCCTGGGGTAAGGAGTGATAATTGTGTTAATTTACCCTCACTGTTCTCCGAAACTTTTACCTTACCGGTACGTACCGCCACGCTAAAGGTTCCATCTTTCGGATAGGCATAAATATTAAAGGATGTACCCAAAACCCTGGTTTGCATTTGCCCGCTGTGTACAATAAACGGACTCGTGGTATCGTGTTTTACTTCAAAAAAAGCTTCACCTTCCAACCGGATATTTCTCAGCTTGCCTTTAATAAAATGTGATGGCCAGGTGAGTTTACTTCCTGCACCCAGGTATACAATAGAACTATCTGGGAGCATCAGTTTTACTTTTTCTCCTTTTAGCGTGGTTTTACTTAAAAGGGCAATGGCCATTTCTGCGGGCTGTTGCATTTTTTTGTAAGCATACCAACCAAATGCTGCAGAAATTACCACTACAACTGCTGCTGCATATTTTAATATTGGATACAGCAACCTGGTTTTTGGCTTCCTGTCTTCAATTTTGTTCCAGATCTGATTAAGGCCTTTATTGGCTTCTGAAGTGTAGTCGGGTTGGCCGTTTTGCTTTTTCCATGCTTTTTCCATCACCGCATGAAATTCGCTGTCGCCATTCGCCGGATCGGCGAGGTATTCCATCAGGGTTTTTTCCTGCTCCGGATCGGTTTTGCCCTCCAGATAACGTTCAAATAATATTTTAATGTAATCTTGTTTCACTTTTATGCTTGGTCTTAACGCTTTTATGCTGCGCGCTACTGTATATATGCACGAAAGTTTGGATACAGCTATAGGTGGAGAAGATTTTTTTTTAAAAAAGAAGAGTTAGGTAATTAAATAACCAATAATCAATTTTCAATGACCAGTTAGCGAGTGTTTTAGGAGTTAACTTCGAAAGCTTAATGTTCTTAACTCCTTAATGGTTAAATGATAGAAAATGGAATAAATTTACGCTAGTTTTAGCCACGGAGGCACGGAAATCACAGAGAATCTAACGCGTTTTGTCATCCTGAGCGTAGTCGAAGGATATTTTGAAATGAAAAATGTAAGATGGATGATGGAAATGAATAACCAATAGCGAATTATATATAAAACGTAACTGTTTTTGTCATCCTGAATGCAATGGAGGATCTTTTATACTGAAATGAATGATCAGATTTCTCTCTCGAAAGTTTGGGACTGCGCTACAGTCGAAATGACGATCGCGGTTGCCAAATACTCCACGCCCCACGCTAACCGCTCAGCAAAACATCAACAATACAAATGATATAATCGTTTCTGGAGAATAAGTTTTAAAATATTTCCGCATGATGCCCAGCGATTTTTTGAGGTGGTTGTTCACTGTGTTTTTAGAAATGCCCATCAACTGCGATATTTCCTCGTGCGTATGGTGGTCGTTCCGGCTCATCAGGTATATTCTTTTTACCTGTGGAGAAAGACTTTCAATTGCTTCCTGTGCCAGCTGTTTCGATTCTTTGGCATCAAGTTCATCTTCAATGGCATTGAAAGATCGCTCATGCGCTAAATTTTCATTGCTATAAGCTTTTTCTCTTGCCTTTTTACGGAGTGTACCTAAAAAAATATTGCGAATAAGGGTATAAAGAAAAGCTTCGAAATTTTTTTCGGGGTCTATTTTGGTTCTGTTTTCCCAAAGTCTAACAAAAGTATCCTGTGTAAGTTCTTCGGCTTCTTCTCTGCAACGGGTAAAATGATAGGCATAACCAAATATCTTTTGACGGTACTTGTGGTAAATTTCGTTAAAAGCAGCCGAATCGCCAGTTTTCACTGCATTCAGGAGTTTTATATTTTTAAAATCTTCCAACTTTTCCATGAGTAGCGGTTAATGAGGGCAAGTTAGGGCTTGCGTTTAAAGTTAATGTTAAGCTAATGAGAACCTTTTCTAACCATTTAACGGTGAGTAATCACCATGCTCTGTTGAGCAGATTGTGTTCTCGAATCCATCAAAATATTTCCGGACTGGAAACCTCCTGAAAGCATGATGTTAATACTAATGCCTGTTTTGGCTACTTTACCGGTTATTCTTGCAATTGCTGTTTTTACCAAAGGATCGGCCTGATCGCCAAACGGGAGCAGGGGTAAGGTATTGATTTCATTTATGGCAACATCAGGGTTAATACCTGCACTGTAATTCCCAAACCCTTGTGCGTTAAATAGTTTATATACTATAGGGTGCATTTCCCAGTTTACCTGTTTCGGACTCCGGGCATCATATATCCTGAATGAGGCTTCATCTTTTCCCCGTGTTTTTTCGCCAACCTGAATCACCTGGATAAAAGGTTTTAAATTGTTAATCATTACTTCCGAAGCTGATGCGGTGGCAGCTGTTGACAAAATATAAACCTTGCTTAAGCCGAGGTTTTGCTGGAGGAGGACATTAAAATTTACCGTTCGATCGAAAGTAGCTGCGGTACCGATAGATTCTGTTCTGGTACCGCCGTTTTTGTTACCCTTGTAAGTGATAAATGGTTTATCGAAAGAGATGTTTTGTGCAATCATGGCACATATTGCTGCCGCTTCCGCTACCTGCCCGCCAGAATTATAACGGAGATCAAGTATAAGATCGGAGATGCCTTCCGTCTTGAAATTACTGAAAACCGGAATTAATGAACTGGCCAATCCACCATTAAAATCAAGAAAATAGAGGTAGCCAATTTTTTTTCCATCGCTTTCTATCACCCTGCTGATTTCTTTTTGATCGAGTATTACACCTTTGGCCAGTTCTACAGTACGTGTATCGGTCCAGGTATTATTATTCTGTTCTGCCAGGCCCAGCGAAAAGTGGTCGCTGCTTAATATTTCGTCCTGTAAAGCCTGTGCATTGGCCAATGTTAATGTTTTTCCGTTTATTTTGCTGATGTAATCTCCTCGTTTTAAACCCGCCCTGGATGCTGGAGAATCTTTTAAAACCAGTTTAATAATCCCGATTACCTTTGTGCTGTTCTGATCGCTAACAGTTACATAATCGAAACCGAAGTTCCGGTTGTTTGGTATAATCGTGTTAGCGTCGTTTGGAATATTGATGTACGAAAAACGGTCGGCACCATTGCGCACCGAATTAAAAAAATCTTTTGGTGATAAACCGATATTAGGATCGGAGGGTAGCTGTTCGTTCCAGTAATAATAGCGTTTCAGGCTATCGAGTATCCAGGTATTGATGTTTTCGTTGCTTCCCGCAGGATAATCGGGACTTTTTTTATCTTTTTTGCAGGAAGGAAGTATAATGATCAGAAAGATAAAATAAGAACAGCAATAAAACATTCTTTTTAAGTGAGTTGAGCGTTTTTTCATAACCTTACTGAATTTCGATAGCAAACTTAAAGCTACTATTGTTAACCATGGGTTAATTTTTGGTTAGATTCATCGGTTTAAGAAGAGCTCACCCGCTCTGTTAATTAATTATTATCAATGTAATTAACGTTAACATAACAATAATTAAATGTTTGCTTTTTATTATGTTAACTTTGTGGAGTGAACTTCCCGCTCTATATCTACTACGAACTGCTGATCCGTTTATCTGACATTGAATCCGAAATCGGGCATTATGTATCTTCCACTGCCGATCACGAAATCTGTATCATCCGCACCACAAACGGAACGGTTAAAGTGCCGTTAAATCTTCTAAAAAGACAGTCTGAAGATCCTAACCTTATTGCTAAGGAAGAGCTTAAAGTGTTAAGCAAAACATTCAGGCCAAACTATCTGTAATACCCGGTATATTATATAGCTGGCGCAAAAAAAAAAATGTGCGGCAGCCTAAACAGGTTAATATGGAAATGGAACGGTATAAATCCAATCGGGATTTTATTGGCTTTGTAAGTGGCCTTTGTGCATTAGAAAAGGATGCAGCCGCTTTACTGTCGCAACAGTTAGAAACCGTTAGCTTTAAAAAAGGAGAGGCTATACTAGAACAGGGAAGCATCTGCAGATATGTATATTATATTAACAGCGGACTGGTTAAAACTGGTTTTGAAAATAAGGAAAGGACTTTTATTATGCGTTTCTTTGCAGAGGGTGCAACTTTTACCGTTCTTGATAGTTACCTTTCTCAAAATCCATCAGCCTACAAGATAGAAGCATTGGAAAATACGGTACTCACCCGTATATCACGAACAGAAATGGATAAACTTTGTTTCCGTTTTCACCCCATGGAAACTTTCTTTAGAAAACTGGTTTCTATGGCATCGGTTAACATGATGTCGAGGATTGGTGAAATGCTTGAAGAAAAGGCCGCTGCACGTTACGAAAATTTTTTAAGGGAAAACCCAGGCCTCATACAAAGAATCAGCCTTGGCGATCTGGCGGGTTACCTTGGCATTACCCAGGTTTCTTTAAGCAGGATCAGGTCGGGAATATAGTTTTTATCATTTGATAAATTTTCGACGCCAATGATGTACTAGGTTTGATTAATAAATTTAAAGGTTATGAAAGCAAAATTCTCTATACCGCAAAAGTTAAGCCTGGTGATAGCAATTGTGTTTACCGTTGTTGCACCCATAATGGGGTATCTTTCTATCGGATTGCCACCAGTTATTATTGTAGGTGGATCTGCATTGATCGGCCTGGTATGC
This sequence comes from Pedobacter jeongneungensis, assembly GCF_000633455.1. Classification (GTDB taxonomy): domain Bacteria; phylum Bacteroidota; class Bacteroidia; order Sphingobacteriales; family Sphingobacteriaceae; genus Pedobacter; species Pedobacter jeongneungensis_A. The sequence continues at coordinate 101,309 of NZ_AYMG01000029.1, read as the reverse complement.
TGGTATGTCACTTATCTTAAAAATCCGGTGGATCCAAAAATCATTTTACCACTTTTTCTGCTTACCGTTGCCGGGCTTCAGATCCATATTATTGAAGAATACCTCACAGGTTTTGCTCCTGCCATGAGCAGGCTCTTTGGTATTCCATGGAGTGAAAAAAGTTTCCTGATGGTTTTTGCACTGGTTGGCCCCACAATTTACACTCTTACAGCCCTTGGCTTGTATTACAAGGTTCCGATTGCTGGTTTTGTTGCCTGGTTTATTTTTATCGGTACTGGAGTAGCTGAGTTTACACATTTTATTTTTCCGCTGATCAGGCCTGAGCTGAACGCAGCCACATTAAATCCAATTACAGCGCCTATCCATGGAGAATTGATTGTTAATATGCGCAATTATTACCTCGGTACAACCGGAAGGTATTATTTTCCGGGTATGTGGACGGCTATATTGCCAATGATCCCCGGGATTTATGCCATTTACCGTTTGTTTAAGTTAAACAAATCCGCAAAGGCATAAAAATAAAGGTATATTATCAAAATGTTAAACTTTTGGTTTGTACTTTTAAATGTAATCAGGCTTACTACTTTTGCGGCGATCAAAAAGAAATGATCATGTAGAGCGCTGGCCGGTAGCATGCCGAAGGTTCGATTCCTTCCTCTACAACATAAGCCCTAAAATGATAACCCATCTATTAGCTTTTTAACCGTGACCAAACTTCATTTTTTGTTCATGTTCAGTTTCTAGGTTTGTAACATAGATATTGGTTATATCATTTGGTTAGTAAATAAGCCGCAACGGATGTTGTGGCTTATTCTGTTTTACGGGCCTCAAATTTCAGATGGTTCGGTTATGTTCAATAACTTAATATTGCCTTAATATACAACGTTGGTATAGGTTTTATTTTTGCTGCACAGAGATTCTCTTCGCAAGGCATGTTCAACAAAATAAAAGATTTACCGGATGCAGTACTGTTAGAAAAGCATAAAAACGGAAGTTCTGCTGCCTTCGATCTTCTTTTTAAACGGTACTATTCTGCCTTATACCGTTATGCCTTAAAAAATAGTAAAGATACTTTTGTTGCTGAAGAACTGGTAATGGATGTGATGCTTGGCCTTTGGAAAAAACAGGGCGACATTTCAATTGAAACCGATCTTGGCCCATACCTTTATCGTTCTGTTAAAAATGCGCTCTACAACCATTACCGTAAGAAAATAATGGCAACGGTTGAGCTTGATGAACAGCTTGATACTGATATTGTACAATCGAGGCCTGCTGATGATGCACTGGTATATTCACAGCTCGAAGAAATTTACCTCGAAAAACTTGCAGAGTTAAGTCCTGCGCGTAGAAAAGTATTTCAGATGAGCAGGGAAGAAAATAAAACCTACGCCGAAATTGCCAGCGATATGAACCTTTCTGTAAATACAGTCGAAAATTATATGGTTGCCGCGCTCAGCTTTTTCAGGAAGCATATAAAAGAACATGCAGATTTCACCCTTTTTTTGCTTCTGGCACCTTATATCTTCTTGTTTTTACCTTCTTAAAATAAAACGTATATTTTTTTTCTTTTGATAGGTGGTACCTGTAAAAAGTTGTGTTATGACTATTGAAGAACAACATCAATGGATCATAAAACAGAAAAAAAGGCCCTCATCAGAAAATATATTAACGGCGAATGTTCAGCAGAAGAAATTGCTGAAATAAAATCGCTGTTAGCTACCGATGATCTTTCTGTTCTTTTTGATGAGGTGATGGACGAGATTGCCGCATCAACTGTTGATCAATATAATGAACCGGATCTGGAATATGCCCTGGATAAATTCCACGAAAAGCAATCGGCAGAAAATATAGAAGGAAATATATTACCCTTATCATCAAAAAACATAAAACTTCGCAGGTATTTATCATACGCTGCTGCAGTGCTGGTCATTATTGGTTCTATTTCGCTTTTAATCCCAAGGCTAGGCAAAAAAACGCAGCAGTATGCACAGGTTTATCAACATTTCGAAAACCCAAATGGAAAACGTTCCAGGATCCTTTTGCCCGATAGTTCTGTAGTATATCTGGGTTCGGGTAGTACACTTTCTTTTCCTTCAAAATTTGCTGCAAATATGCGGGCGATATCGTTAAGGGGGGAAGCTTTTTTTGAAGTCACTAAAAATCCGAAAAGGCCATTTATCATCCACACCGGAAATATAGTAACCAGGGTATTGGGCACCTCTTTTAAAGTTGATGCTTTTTTAAATCAACCGGTTAGTGTTTTGGTGAGTACCGGAAAGGTAAGGGTAGATAGGGAAGTGAACAAGGTATTACATCCCATTGCTGTATTGTTGCCGGGCCAAAGTGTGGTGTGGAACGAGAAAACCGGGCAGCGCGAACTGGGCAGTACACCTGTTAGCGACATTCTCGGATGGAAAAACGGAAAACTGGTGTTCAGAAAAACTAAGCTGGCTGATATTGCCACCATTTTGGAAAGAACTTACAATGTTGCCATCGCAATAAACAATTCTGCTATAGCTGAAAGGCAGATCAGGGTGAATTTAACCACCGATATCCCGTTAAGCAAACTGATTAAGATCCTCAGCGTTGCGGGCAACTTTAACTATAAAATCAATCAAAATCATGTTAGCATTTTTTAGGAGAGAAAGGATGGGGATGTAACAAACAGACTAAAAATAAAAACGTCCCCCTTTGAGGGAGGACGCGTAAATCATCAACGGACTGGCTGTTTTCGAAGACCCGTCAGCCCACGATAAAGTATTCATAATATCCGCCCGAAGGCGAAAAATCATAATGATCAAAAATATGCAAAAAGTATTACATCTGCATGTTTCTTTTCAATATGCAAGGCAATGCTATAATGCCTTGTACCATGTTAAAAAGAAACTGAGGCAGGTGGCTGATAACAATCTGTCCGCAGATAAAATTTATTTCTTTATGAAATGCTCTTTTCTAGTGATCCTTGCAAATCTTACCGGCCTTGGGGTACTCTTCGCCAGTAATGTATCAGGGCAGGATCTTAATCGGAAAATCAAGCTCAAACTCGAAGCCGCAACAATAGAAAAAAGTTTGGCTATTATAGAAAAACAGGGCAATATCCAGATTAATGTAGCGGTAAACCTGCTGAACAAGGTAGGCAAAAAGGTTAACCTTAACACCGAAAATATTACCGTTGCCGAGGCTTTGAATACTATTTTAGCCAATACCAATCTAAAATATAGTGTGGTAGAAGGTTATGTGGTGATTACGCGGAAACCTGTGCCCATATTAATTACCGGAACGGTTTTCGACGAGAAGAATAAGGAAACACTGATTGGAGTGAGTGTTAAGGTTAAGGGTGGGGCTGCTGCTGCCTCGACCGATGTAAATGGAAATTTCAGGATTACCGTTCCCGAAGGAGGCGCTACCCTCGTTATTTCTTACATGGGTTACATTAGCCGCGAAATTAACGTAGATGCCAGTACCAAAGTGTTGAATATTGCTTTAAAAGCATCATCAACGCAGTTAAATGAGGTAATGGTACAGGCCAGGAGAAAAGCAAATACCGAAGTAGCCGTATTGGAAGAACGTAAAAAATCGTCGATTATCCAGGATGCAATATCTTCACAACAGATTGAACGTACCGGAAGTATTACCACCACCCAGGCATTACAACGTGTTTCGGGGGTTACCGTAACCGATGATAAATATGTGGCTATCCGCGGTTTAGGCGATAGGAGTGTAATCGGACAGTTGAACGGTGTGCGTTTAGCCTCGTCTGATCCCGACAGGAGCACTATACCCTTAGATCTGGTTCCGGCATCATTACTCGATAACATTACCATTTATAAAACCGTAACGCCCGATAAACCAGCCGATGCAGCTGCGGGTATTGTCGAATTAAAAACCAAATCCGTTCCCGAAAAGGAAACTTTCGAAATCATCGCCCAATCGGGGGTAAACTCGAATGTAGGTATTGGCGGACAGTATAATAGCTTCTGGAACAGCGATATGGGGGCTTTTGGCAATAAAATCAGTGATAAAAACTTAAGCAGTGATTTTAAAAATCTGGCCAGTCAGTATCCGAATGGTTTGGGTTCTATCCAAAGCATGATTGCCAACAGCAATTATAGCCCAACAGCCTACAAGGAAGTAAACCGCATCAACAACATCATGCAGTCTTTCGATCCGGTAATGACTACTCAGTACAAAAAAGCACCCTTAAACCAATTGTATTCGGCTAACTATGGCAATAGCTTTAACATTTTTAAAAAGCATAAACTGGGTTTAATCATGGGTGGAAATTATTATCGCCGCATTACCGATATCAGTGGTGGCGATTTAACCCAATACAGCATTTATCAGGGAGTAGTTACCGGGAACCCTGATGTTTACAGTCAACGTAACATTCCGAATTATATTACACCGAACAGTTTGTACATGGGTAAATACCAAACTTATAAAGAAAACACCGGTGTAGAAACACTTAACTATGGTACTCTGGTTGGTGTTACCTATCAGTTTAACCGCCGTAACGAAATCAGTATGCAATACCTGGGCAGCTGGGGTGGCGAAACCAAAGCCACTAATTTAGCCGGCCGTTACGAATATACAGGTTTGCCAGGGGAGGTGAAAACGACAACATATTCGTTAAAACAAACTTTCCGGAACCTGAACACTTTTAACCTACAGGGCGAGCATAAGTTTTTTGATAAAGAATTATCACCGCGTTTAAGTTACAATGTAGCCAGTTCGCGATCAAAGCAAAACGATCCCGATTTCCGCTTTGCCAGTTTGGCCGATTACATCCCAAGAGGTGGTGGTTATTATACAGTTGGAACAGGAAGCAGTGCACCCGCAACGGTTTACAGCAAACACCTTTATGCCTTAACCTCAGGTTATGTTAACGGTTTTGGTCCTTACGGTATTATACAGGCCGAGCCCAACGGAAGAAGGTGGCGAAACCTTGATGAAAAAAATTATAATTACAAGGCGGATTTAAGTCTTCCATTTAAATTGTTCGGACAAAAACAGGAGTTTAAAACAGGGATAAATTACCTGTTCAGAGACCGGACTTTCAGTGAAAACCAGCTTTTCCTGCCGGGATCTAACTTTACCAGCAACAAGGCTTTGCCACTTTATGGAGCCGAAGGTAACCTGAACCGCCTGGTAAGCAGCGAATTTATCGGCGTTAAATTGCCTACCGGCAATCAGGGTGAAGGCATGATGCCGGTTGGCGGGTTTTTATACAACAGCCAGAAGTCGCCCAATAATTATACAGGTTATTTCGAAACCAATGCTTTTTATGGCATGCTCGATTTAAAGCTGACCGAAAAACTGCGTATTGCAGGTGGTGTGCGCTTCGAAATGACCAATATTGGTTCTTCTGTTGATACCTCGGGTGTGTTTTTAGATCCTTCGCTTACCGCAGGCGGCGCAAACGGAAGCAAAATTCCATTAAACCCGATTAATCCGAACTCGGTATATAAAACGGGTTATAAACCATTTTACTCGGTTAACGCAACTTATACGCTAAACGATAACATGAATTTCCGGACTGCTTATAACACTACTTTGGCCCGCCCGGAGTTAAGGGAAATTACCAATGTTTTCGAATTTGATGCCTTCCAGATGGGTTTAGTGGTGGGTAATCCAAACCTTAAGAACCAGTTTACCCAAAACCTCGATTTCAGGTGGGAATGGTTCCCGGCAAAAGGAGAGGTACTTGCTGTTTCGGCATTTGGTAAACGCATAGAAAACCAACTGGTAAAGGTTTTTAGTCTTCAAACTGCTGGTCTGGCTGCTACCTATCCCGAATTTCCAACCATCCAGTTCCAGAACGATCCGAACGTTGGCCGGGTGTGGGGACTTGAACTCGAGGTAGTGAAAAGTTTGGGAAATATCTGGGATCCCTTAAAGAATTTCTATTTCGGATCTAACTTATTGCTGGCACAGAGCGACATTAAAAAAACACCTGAACGTTACGAAGCCATCCGATCGCTAGATCGTTATACACCAAAAAACAGTCCGCTTTTCGAGCAGGCACCGTATTCCATCAATGCATGGTTAAATTATGAAAACCCGAAATCGGGCTCTGATTTTACGCTGACCTTTAATGTGGTTGGCGAACGTTTGGTGCAAATTAACCTCACCGGTGAATCCGATTTATACACCCGTCCGGTACCTGTTTTAGATTTTGTATTCAGTCAGCGCCTTAGTAAAAGTGTAAAATTTAAAGGCTACGCCAAAAACATCCTTAACCCCGATATCAAAACTGTGTATGCCAATCCGCAAACCGGGGGCAAATGGTATGGTAACGAGTATATCAACCGAAGTTATACCCGCGGTGCCGAAATTATGTTGGGCTTTACCTATAATCTATTTAAATAATGAATAAGATAAATTATAAATGTTTTAGTCTGCTGTTTTTCAGTGTGATACTGTTATTTCAGGCTTGTAAAAAAGATAAGACTGATTTTGAAACAGACAACAGGATATTAACCCAGAACCGAGTTAACTCAACTGCCCGTATCATCAATGTAGCAGGTTTTAACCAGGTAATTGCCAATGGCGACAGTCTGACCAATTTTATCGTGCGGGAACCTAACAAACCGAACAGCCAGCAATATCCGGGAACCTCCTATTTCCCGTCGAACGGACAACTGGGGAAGACCTGGTTTGTTCCGCAAGACCTTTTTAATGCGCAGGAAACTGCAAAGCTGAATTTTACGGTGAGAAGTTATGGCCCTGTATTCGTCAACGAAGTAAAACTCGATGTAAAAAACGATTACAACAATCCAACAGATTATTTCTTAATGCCAGTTTTTGCAATGGATGGTCAGCAAGAAGTGGTGCCTGTAAAAAGAGGTGTTTCGGTTGCTTCAAAGCCGGATTATTTTAAAATCAGGATTGTAAATCTTTCCGGTACCATTAAAAACCCTGCAGTTAACAGCAGTGGCAGGCAGGAAGATTTAAGCGGAGCCGTATCGCTGGCTTATGCCGATGGTACTTTGGTTGATGCAAAGACCAATAATATCAGTTCGGCAATCAGAGCTTCCGAATATATAGAACTGCCCTATGGTACCTATCAGTTTAAAATACTCATGGCCGATGGAAGACAGATGCCAGCCTTAGGCGCAGGTTTAGACGCTATTACGCTGATCGATCCCCCTACATCAAGCATTCCTGTTAATTTGATGAATTCGACCAAGCAAACTTATGCGCCCATCCAAACCTTCCAGCCAGGAGGTATTTATACCATTTTAATCGCTCCACAAAGGTTTGATTATCTCGTTAACGAGCTTGACGAAACCTCTACAACCTATCAAAATTCCTTTCAAGTGATTGGTGATAATAGTCCATCGGCCAACAATACGTATTTCAGGGTACAGGGCGTAAATGCGCTGGCCGGGCAAAATGTAAGTTTTAAGGTAGACGGAAAAACAATAGCCAGCAATTTAGCTTTTGGCACTGCCGGAGCCTATGCAAACCTGATCCAGGGCAGCCATACGGTTGAGGCCTTAGACGCATCGGGCAAAACCATCGCCAGTGCCAGTCAGGTACTCCGCCCAGCGCAAAACTATACCGCATGGTTATATCCCGATCAATCCGGGACACCTAAGGTACTGCTGGTAGCCAACGATTTAAGTGGTACAACCTATCTCGGGGCAGAAGACGATGCCACTTACATGCGCAATCAATACTATTATTTCTTCTTTAAAAGGTTTTTAAATCTTTCAACAGGCAATCCTTATATCACTTTTACACAAAGCAACGGGCAATCTTCAGCCGGAGGAAATGATAATGCAAATGCAGGGGTTAATCTTCAGCCGGGGCTTCCCTTATTCGAACGTCCTTATATCAGCAATGTCTACACACAAAAAGCATTTGAAATTATGGCTTACCGCTCTAAACCCAATGTGGTGCCGGGTATATGGGCCAATGATATTGAAGTATTAAAAAGCGAGGCCTTTATTGCGGATAAAAACCTTTATCAGAAAGTAGGTCGGGGATTACCCGTACAGGAGCCTGGAATTTATACCGTGGGCCTTATTGGCCAGTCGGGCACAGGCAGTACACCCGCAAACAAAGCAAGAATGATCATTATCAAACACAACAAATAATGAAAAACGAGAGAATATTAAAAACCGAATTAACGCGGTTGTCATGGCTTTTTGCCACATGTTTGCTGCTGCTTAACTCTGGCTGTGTTAAAGTAGAGTACTCTAAGATCGACGATCCGGCATATTTGAGGGTATTCAATAACCTTAATTATGTACAAACGCTTGGTAGTAAAGATAACAAAGTGCCATTTTTTTGTATGCTGATCAATCCTGTACTGGATGGTAATGGCATGCCAACAAGTGCCGAAATTGTGGGCGACTTTTTAGATCAGCGCGATGCCTATGCACCTCCATATCCATCGCATATTGGTACCAGTACCTCAGTTAACAATCCCGAATATCCGGGAAAGGAAAATGTATTGGTTGGACCCATTTTAAACGGTTTCGATTTAAGCAGCTGGGCACAGGTTCCGTCAGGCAAAATGCGGATCATGTTTGCTTACCGCCCGAAAAATACAGTACCCTTTTTTCAATTGGAAAACCAGCAAAAAAAAGATATCCTCATCGATACCGTACTTAATCTCACCAGTAAAGAGGTATATACCCTGCACGTACTGCAAAAAGATTTTGTAACCAAAAGAACTGGTCTTTTGCTCCGTCAGGAGGTTTTTCAAAAGCTGCCTTTATCTGATTCGCTTACCTATGTAAACTTTTACAACATGAGCGCCAAAGGCTATTGGGAGGCCGATAAATCGCTTAAGGCCGAAGATTATCTGATGGCCAGTTTTCAGGGTGGAATGAAAGATGAAATGAATGTTTTCCTGTCGCTTTATGAAGATCAAAGTATTTTGAATGCCAAGGCAGCCACTATACCGGGTTTCAAGGGGAAATATCTGGCCAATGTTAAATTGAATACCGCAACAAGTGATGTAAGTCCTTATGTAAGTTTTCCGATCTGGGCAAGTAATACCGGCAATGGCATCACCACAAGTATGTGGCAAAGGTTCGATTTTTTTGTGCCGGGAATGGATATTTCCAATAATCCTTTTTACGAAGCCTCAACCGATAACGGGGGCAACTGGGTTTCGGTTAACTGTTTACAGAATGGCAAAGTAAGGATGACGGGCAACGATAATGCTGCCATATTGCCCAATTTGCTGGTCAACATCCATTCGGGTGTAAATAACCCTAAAACTTTTGCCACGGTAAATACCATCGAAGTGGTTAATGGCAGGGTTTATTTAACCACCGTTCAACGAAAATATGCACCGCCCATTTATTAAAAACATGATTTCAATGAAAAAACTAAATAATGTAAAGCATAACAAACCAGTTTTACAAATGGGGAAAATGCTTTTTGCAATGGCAATGGCCTTACAGCTGCTTTTTGTTGCAGGTTGTAAACACGATGACTTATCGGTAGCCTTACCCAACGAAAACATTCGTCCGGCGGCCGATTTTGTAAAGAATAATTATGAAATGCGCCTTTTTTATGCCGCACTCCAAAAAACAGGATACACCGAACAGTTAAACGGAGCCGGACCTTTTACCGTGTTTGCACCAACCGACGAGGCTTTTAACCGCCTGGGTATTTACAGCACGACAGATTTTGACAAAATGAATGTCGATAGCTTAAAGAAAATAATCGGTTATCACATCCTGCCGCGTAAACTGATGGTGAATGACATGCCCAGCAATGGTATAGATGTGCGCTATGCAACCTTAACCGGCCCGGAGTTATATCTTTCGCGTGCAGCTTTTAATCCAAATGGGGGAGTTGAAAACGAGCTTTATATTGATGGGGTTGAGGTGATCAGAAAAGATGTGGTTGTAGCCAATGGTATACTGCATTTAATGGATAATGTGTTGAAGCCAAACTTTAACAAAACGGTACAACAGTGGCTGGCAGAGCATGCCGATTACAGTGTGTTTGTAAAGGGCTTAAAGAAGTTTAACCTGTGGGATCAACTGGCCACCGGTACAACATTTACCATTTTTGCACCCAATAATAAGGCTCTTGAGGATGTAGGTATTACTGAAGCTTCCTTAAATGCCTTAGAGACTGGTAAATACATTGGTGACCGCCTTTTTGGGGCTTACATTTTATACGACAGGCACTTTTTCATCTCCGATTCGCAGGTGTTTTCACTGATCAATAATAACGGTGCCTATAACTATTTTCTCAAAAACGACACTCATTACATGAATTTCGGAGGCGGGAAGTTGTATCCAGAATTTAAGCTGGGTTATTCCCTTACACTGCGTAGCGGTACTACCATTTCTGATATCATCTTAAACTCCGTGACCAGCAATTTAACAGCAAAAAACGATAACCTGTGTAGCAACGGCATTGTCCATCACTTAATCAGTGGATTGGTTACGCCAGAACAAGCGCTCAAGAAATAATATATCATCATGAATATGAGAAATTTAAAAAACTTTTGGGTATTCGTTTTATGGGCATGTATCCTTTTTTTAGGTGCCTGTTCCAAAACAGAATTTATGCCCGATCCTGAAGGGGCCAGGGTGCCTTTTCAAAGCGATGCCACACAAACGGTAGAACAGTTGTTAACGGCTTCGCCTGCGAAACTGTTTTACAGTGCATGGCAAAAAAGCAATATCAAAAATATCCTTAAACAGCAGGGAAACAAAGTGGTATTTACGGTTTTCGCACCAAACGATGCGGCCATGCAGGCTGCGGGGTTGAATGCCGGTGCCATTAACCAGATGCCCGTAGAGGAGCTGGACAGTTTGATGATGTTTTATACCACCATTGGTCTGGTAACGAAAGATGAATTGAAAATGCGGAGCGATAATTTCATGGTGAAAAGCCTGTTGCTCCATCCCGGACTGTATGTGAAATATTATGAAAATATACAAAGCAATAATCAGTATGATTTATACTATTACAGGCATTATGTAGGCATAAAAGGTGAAGATTTACTGGTGAATGGTAAAAACGTAGGTAAAATTAATTACCTGCCTGCTACCAACGGAGGACTCTACATCATGGAAAAAACAGTTAACAGACCCGTAAAAACCATGTTAGAAGCTTTAAAGGCCGATGGCAGGTTTACCATGTTCATCGAATCACAGCGTCTGGCAGATGAGCTTTTTCTGAATAAAATTGGCGACGATATCGAGGCTGTTTTTGGAGTGAAAATAGAGCCGGAGGATATTATGCGGGATTATGCCTATAACCGCCTTTACTACAAAAAAGACTGGGGTATAGAAACTCCCCCATATCCAGGTTATATGGGCCCAAATATTACGGTCTCTACTTTGTTTGCACCAACAGATGAGGCTTTTCATCAGGCAGGGTTTCAAACCGTCGCCGATATCCTGAAATTTAACGAACGCAGTATGGATGGGGTCTTTTTTGACGAAAACAGCTATTCGGCCGTAGGCGCTTTCCCGATGGATACGGTGTACAATTTTCACCGTAATTGGGGCAGGATGTTCCAGCCTGCTACCTCTGGTAACGATAAAGCGGCAAATAATTCTACGGTATTTTACAGCAACGTGTTAAAGCCAATGCTAAATAATTATCCGGTTAATCTTGGTGGAAACCCTCCTATAGAATATACCTATACCATGCCACTAGAGTTTTCACTCAGCAATAATAATGTTCAGCTTAAAGTAAAAGGCTCCGAATATCCGGCAGCAACAGTTATCGACGCAGATATCAATACCCTTAACGGCCCAATACACGTGGTAGACCGCCTACTTTTTCCTAAAGGATTTAAACTTAAATAGAACATGGCACAGCAATTTAACCAATACCATAAGAATACCTTATTTTCTTTATTGCTGATGGCCATTTTGGGTACATCGTGTAGTAAAGATGAAAATAAACTGAGCGATTACGACAACAATAAAATTAACCTCGTTATTGCCGATAATTTTAATCTTTCGTCTTTCAGTGCAGCTTTAAAACGCAGTGGCCTTGATAAAACCTTGCAGGAAGGTGCAGGCCCCTATACAGCTTTAGTCCCATCTGATGCCGCATTTTCATTGGCGGGTTATGCAAATTCGGTAAGTGTGCTCACGGCAAATCCCACTATCATTTCGCGTATTGCCCAATACCATACGTTGGATGGAAAGTACGAACTGAATAAACTGCCTTATCTGTTTAATCAGGAGTTGCGGTCGCGTGGGGGTAAATTATATGCCACACACTGGATAAAGGGAAACGATACGGTACTTACGTTAAACGGCTCGCGTATTATATCGCAGAATATTCCGGCTTCAAATGGTTTGATCCAGGTGGTAAACCGGGTATTAAGTCCTTATCTGCACGATTTACTGGGCGATGCCGTTGCTGCTGAATCGAATATTACCCTTTTTACACAAGCTTTAAAAACTTCAGGTTTGCTGGAAACGATTAACAGTTCAGGACCCTACACCATTTTCGCGCCGAATAACCAGGCCATGCAGGCCATGGGTTATACCAGTGTAGAGCAGATCAACAATACTGATATAGAAGTATTGAAACGCCTGGTAAACTACCATATCGTAAAAGACAGAAGGTTTATTTACGATTATATCCTCAGTACAGGTTCATCCAATACCAGCCGTCAGGCGATGCTTGATGGCAATTCGGTTACCATGACTTTAACGCCAGATCCCAGTACTCCGGGAAGTTTTAATGGCATCACCTTAAGGGGAATCGGAAATACAACGGCAGTAAAACTGGTTAAACAGGATATTCTGGCCGGAAATGGGGTATTACATATTATAGATGGTGCTTTACGGATTACCCAATAAGAAACGTAGGCAATTAAAATTAAACTGATGAAGAAAAATATATATCCAACCCCCGTCTTTTTGCAGGAGATGTTTTTACTGCAGCAGGCTGGGCTGAAAATAATCATGCTCTGTGTTTTCCTGTTCATATCCTTTTATGGTATGGCACAAGAAACAAGCGGTTCCTTAACCGGGCAGGTAAAAGATATCAAAGGAATTGCCATACCCGGTGCAACCATTGTGGCCATTCACACCCCTTCGGGAACACGTTATGCCATTTCTGCCGATGCCGATGGGCGCTATTTTTTAAACAATTTACGCATTGGTTCGCCCTATACGCTAACCGTTTCTACCACCGGGATGAAAACTGAAGTGCTGAATGATGTTTCGGTACGTTTAGGCGGTAGCCAGCAGCTCAACTTTGTACTGCAGGAAAATGCACAGGAACTGAGCACCGTAATGGTGTCGGGCAGGGCGAAACCCAAACTAAAGGCTGATAATTATGGAACTGGTAAAAATATCAGTGCCGAACAGGTCAAAAATATGCCCACGATTAACCGGAGCATCACCGATATTACCCGCTTAACCCCGCAGGGTAGCCGCGACAACAGCTTCGGTGGAACCAATTTTCGGTATAACAACGTCACCATTGATGGAGCCGTAAATAACGATGCCATTGGTTTTAGCCCTTCGCTTGGTGGACAAACCGGAACATCGGGCATGAACGGAAGCAGTACCCGTACCAATCCCGTTTCCTTAGATGCCATTGAAGACATGCAGGTATACCTGGCGCCATTTGATGTTAAAATCGGAAATTTTACAGGCGGGTCGATCAATGCCGTAACCCGTAGTGGCACCAATAAAGTGAGCGGATCAGTTTATGGCTTTGGCCGGAATGCAGTCATTACGGGCAACGACCGTGTAGGCAGTCTGGGTAAAATGAACAGCGACTTTGAGGATTACCAGGCAGGTGTGCGTATAGGTTTCCCGATCATTAAAAATAAACTCTTCTTTTTTAGCAATGAGGAGATTACCCACCGTCAGGATCCTACGCAACTGTATGTAGGTACAGCAGAAACGAGTCATATCCTGAGCGTAGCCGATGCTGATTTAATCAGCAATGCCGTTAAAACCCGTTATGGCAATGTTTTCGATGCAGGTACCGCAGGTGTGTACACCAATTCGAACAAATCGCAAAAATTCTTTAACCGTTTAGACTGGAACATCAGCGATAAACACCAATTGGCCATCAGGAACAATACGATTTTTAGTAAGGCCACCCATATGGACCGCGATCAGCAGGATTTCCGTTTCAGCAGTATGGCTTTTGAACAGAAAAATAACCAAACCAGTACCGTCGCCGAGTTAAAAAGCCGGTTCAATAACGAACTCTCCGGAAATGTATTGGTGGGTTTTACGCATGTGAGCGATAGCCGCGATCCTTTAAGCGATCCTACATTGCCACAGGTACAAATTATGGGCCGCACGCCCGGAACCACCATTTATCTGGGTACCGACCGCGAAGCGAGTATCTTCAACATGAAACAAAAAACATGGGAATTTACCGCAAACTTAAACTGGACGAAGGGCCGCCATAAAATCTTGGTGGGTACGCATAACGAGTTGTACAACATCCAATATGGTTTTGTTAATGCCTGGAACGGTAGGGTAGACTACCAAAGCATCGAAGATTTTATCAGCAATAATCCTTACCGCGTGAGGGGCAGTTACAATTATACCAATAACAGCCGCGATTACCTGTTGGCGAATCCGGCTGCCGATTTTAATGTAAACATGTACAGCTTGTATGTGCAGGATGAAATCAGGATTAGCGATAAATTGAGTATTACACCAGGTTTACGTGCCGATATGGTGAATTTGCCAACCATGCCAGCATTGAGCGATAAGGTAAAAGATATTATGGCTGACCCAAATTTTGGCAATACCTATACCTACACACCGCTTAACCGCATCGAAAACAAATTTTTAAACAAGGTACAGTTATCACCCCGTTTAGGTTTCAGGTATGATGCGCTGGGTAATCAAAAACTGATTGTAAGGGGAGGTGCAGGTTTATTTACAGGCCGTATTCCTTTTGCCTGGCTAGCCTATGCCTATTACAATACAGGAAATAACTTTGGTGCTTTCGATCAGCGTGCCGATCAGCAGCCCTTTGCGCCAGGTAGCGATGCCATTAAACCAAGTCCGAATGGGATAGGGAATTTTATAAAGCAAAACGGTGCGGTAATTAATAACCCGAATAGTGGCCGTACACAGATCGATCTGGTGGATAACAATTTTGTAATGCCACAGGTATTCCGCGGAAGTTTGGGTATCGATTACGAAACCGATAACGACTGGCGTTTTACAGTTGAAGGCATGTACACCAAAAGTTTAAAAGATGTACTTTTTCAGCAATTGAATACCAAGGATAATCCACTGTATTATGGTTATGATAAACAAAAACAACAACCGGTTTACAGCGGAACGGTTGATCCACGTTTTTCTAATGTTTACTTATTGAGCAATACCAGTCAGGGCTACCGTTACAGCCTAACGGGATCAATCACCAAAACGTTTATCAAGGCTTTAAATATTACCGCCTCTTATACCTATGGCGAATCGAAAGATTTAAGCAATGGTGTACGTAACTCGATGGAGAGTAACTGGCAGTTAAACCAGGCGCTGGTACCCAATAACCCGGCATTGAGCTATAGCAATTTCGATACCAGGCACCGCATCGTTTCCAGTATAGGCTATAATCATGCCTGGGAAAAAGCAGGAAGAACCACAATAAGTTTATTCTTCAGTGCGCAATCGGGCAGTCCGTTTAGTTATGGTATTGTAAACAGCAGTATCCAGGGTTTATCGCAACAGGTAAGTTTGGCCTATATTCCATTACGTGAAGAAGCCATCCGCTATTTTAAAGATCTGCCTGCACAAACGGCAGCTCAACAGGCGGCAGCTTTTAATCAGTTTATTGATGGCAACAAATACCTGAGTAGCCGCAGGGGTGATTTTACCGAGCGTAACAAAGGGCGTACCCCATGGAATGTTCAGGCCGATCTGCATCTGGCACACGAGCTGTTTATAAATAGCAATAAATCGCAATCGCTGAGTTTAAATGTAGATATCATCAACCTTACTAACCTCATCAATAAAACCTGGGGCGTACAGTATTTCTCGCCAAATACTTTTAACTCCACCAGCAGCGTAGGTTTAACGCCAACTTTGTTCCCGCCACAGCAAAATGCAGGCAACTACCCGGTATTTACCTTCAACAACCCAGGTCAGCCTTATAGTATCGACTATTTTAGTTCGAGGGTACAGATGCAACTGGGATTAAGGTATAGTTTTTAACATCAAAAATAGATATTATGATCATTCAACATAAAAGGAGTTTAAGTATCGGATTGATGCTTTTCCTGATGCTCATCATCGGAGCCTGTAAAAAGGATAAAACCGAACCCGAGGCGGTAGCGTTTAAAATAGAAAGTTATTACCCAAACAGCGGGAATGCAGGTACTTTGGTAACCATTACCGGAAAGGGCTTTGGTACTGATGTCAGGCAATATTCCGCTACCATTGCGGGTAAAGCCGCAGAAGTAATCAGTGCAACAGCCGAAGCCCTGGTGATCCGCATGCCCGAAGGCGGAACTACAGGTGCATTGGCCTTAAAGTACGATACCCAAAGTTTTGATATCGGTCCGTATACCTATCAGGATTTGACCATTACAACCGTTTTGCCTGCAAATGGACCTGCAGGTTCACAGATCAGGATTACCGGAGCGGGTTTTAGCAGTACCACAACACCAGCAACCGTTTTTATCAACGGTAAAGCGGCATTGGTGGTAAGCGTATCAGATAACCTGATTGTTGCCGAGGTACCTGCCGATGCAGGTTTTGGTGCCATCATGGTAAAAGTAAACGGAAAAGAAGCTAAAGGCCAGAATTTTACTTATCAGGCTATTGAAAGTATTAAACCTTTAACTGGAGGTAAAAATACAAAGGTAACCATAAATGGAACCGGATTTGAAGAACTTGCCGTTGGGAATATTATTGATTTTAATGGAACGGCTGCAACTGTATTGGAAGCCGGCAAGGAAAAACTGGTTGTTGTAGCTCCGGATGGCGTAAAAACTGGCCCGTTATCGGTAAATATAAATGGCCAAAAAATTACAGGACCAATTTTTACCGTGGTTGCACCGCCATCTATTGGCATTGTTACCCCATTAAGCGGGCCAAAAGGCACCGAAATGACCATATCGGGTACATTGTTCAGTAGTCTGGCTGATGAAAATAAAGTATTCATCAACGATGTTGCTGTGCCAATTACATCGGTCTCTGCAAACCAGATTACATTGGTGTTGCCAGGTGGTACAGGTAGCGGGAGTGTAAGGGTAGTGGTGAATGATCAACCCACAGATGGACCACAATTTAAAGATCAGACCCTTGGTATCCTTTCCGTTAGTCCGGATAATGGTTTGGCAGGAACAACTGTGACCATCAAGGGCTCTGGCTTTAGTACAACTGCTGCCGATAACAAAGTATATTTCAATGGCGTATTGGCTGCGGTAAAAACGGCGAGCGAAAATATATTGGTATTGGATGCTCCGGCAGGTTTAAGTACAGGCGATTTAAAAGTGGTGGTAGCCGGACAGGAAGCTTTAGCCCCACAGGATTTTAGAAGAGCGGGCATGATTACTTTAGCGGGCGGACCAAATAGCAATACTTTTGGAACTTTCATGGCCGGTATTGCGGTTGATAACAACGGTAATGTGTTTGTAACAGACCGGATGAACAAAGTGGTGAAAAAAATTGCCCCGAACGGTACGGTAACGGTTTTGCAGGCAAATGGCTCGGATATTATTTTTGATACGCCTTTTGGTATCGTGATTGATAAGCAGAACAATATCTACGTATCTGATATTGGCCGTAACCAGATTAGAAAGATAACGCCTTCGGGCCAAAATACCGTTTACGTTTCCGGTTTCTCGCCAGGTTTAATGACATTTGATAACGCAGGGAACCTTTACGTAAATGTAAACGGCGCTTTTGCAGGGATGAACAAAGTAAATGCCATTGGTGGCTTTACCAAAGTTACCGGACCGCTTTGGCCTACTGCTCATCCTGTGGTTGATGCTTCAGGGAATTTGTATTATGTAGATTCAGGTTCTGCAAGCAATAATGCCATTTCGTATATCGAAGCTGGTGGATCAAACCTTGTTAACTGGATCGGTTTTAGCGATCCGGGTTTTCAGGATGGAATTGGCACCCAGGCCAGATTTAATAGCATTGCAGGCGGTTTAATGCCTTATGGTACCGGGAAATTGATTGCCGGCGACCGCTTTAATTATGCGCTCAGGGAGATTGATATTGCCGCCAGAAGTACTTCAACCCTTGCTAAGTTTACTTCAGGTTTTGCCGATGGAACATTAGCAACTGCGAAAATTGCTTCTATGGACGATATGGCTATAGATCAGGAAGGAAACATCTATATTTTAGATGCCACGAATAAAGCCGTTCGAAAAGTGTTTTTGAAATAAATTGATCTGATGATTAACCCGGGGAACATCATTGCTCCCCGGGTTTTAACAAAAATGAATGCAGGGGATTAATAGAAGCCAGCATGAGCATTTAAAATGCCTGCTGATCAAACTGGAAGAAAACCTCAGAATGGAACAAACTTGCCCAGGTGATGAAGATGATCTTCAGCTACTTGCCGAACTTGAAGCCACGAGATCTAAGCGTTTGCACTTGCAAGCTTTGTACATTGAATACCTGAAAAAACTCGCTGATATTGAAATGCATATCGCACATTATAAAACCATTTATAATGATGTGAGTATCAATTTTGTAAGCAGCAGAATCCGGAAACTCAATAAAAGTGAAAGGTTTAAATAAGATAAAATGCTTTAAACTTAATCTGATGCATTTTTTATTTTTAGTACTAAGCCATTGTAAAATAAACCTGATGGAAGCGGCACCGGTTTTTCATCGGTATAGCGAACAGCAGAAGTCATTTTTTTATATGAATTGGCTTTATTGAATCTTTATGGTGATGAAAATGAGTTTCGAGCCAGGCTGCCAGCACCACCATGATGATCATATAGAGGATTGCCAGCAACCATCGTTTATTGGAAGGGTTTAAAGCCATTGGTTAAATTTTTTAATGTACAGGGTTTTAATAAATTGAGTGAGCATACAATAGCTTATCAGGATGCCAATTAACCAGGTGAAATAGGCAATAGGCAGGGGTTGCATTTTTAGTGCGGAAGCAAAAGGTGAAAAGGGAATCAATATTCCAATCACCATAATTAATGAAGTAAGTGCCACAACAGGTGTGGTTGCCCAGCTTTGGATAAAAGGGATTTTTTTTGTCCTGATCATGTGCACAATAAGTGTTTGCGACAATAAACCTTCGATAAACCAGCCGCTTTGAAACAATTGCTGGTGTGCTGGACTATTGGCTTTAAAAACAAAGAACATTACGGCGAACATGGCGTAATCGAAAATGGAGCTAATCGGGCCGATGTACAGCATAAACTTCATAATGCCTGAAGCATCCCATTTTTTCGGTCCTTTAATAAAATCGTCATCCATTTTATCCCATGGTATGGAGATTTGAGATACATCATAGAGTAAATTCTGGATCAGGATCTGAACAGGTAGCATTGGCAAAAATGGGAGCAGTGCACTTGCGCCCAACATGCTGAACATATTGCCGAAATTGCTGCTGGCCGTCATTTTGATGTATTTGATGATGTTGCCAAAAGTCCTTCTGCCATAGATTACCCCTTTACGTAAAACCATCAGGTCTTTTTCCAAGAGGATGATGTCGGCACTTTCTTTCGCAATATCAACTGCAGTATCTACACTGATTCCTACATCAGCATCTCTTAAGGCTACGGCATCATTAATCCCATCACCCATAAACCCCACTGTATGGCCTTTAGCCTGAAGTAGCTTAACTACCCTCGATTTTTGCAGCGGACTAAGTTTTGCCAGAATGGAAACTCCGTCAAGCTGATGCTGCAGGTCCTGATCGCTCATTTTCTCTACTTCAGTTCCCAGCAATATCTTACTGAAAGGAATACCCACATCTTTACAGATTTTTTTAGTTACAATTTCATTATCACCAGTAAGTACCTTAATATTTATACCCAGGTTTTGCAGGGCCTCTATGGCGGTTTTTGCAGATGGCTTGGCAGGATCAAGAAATCCTATAAATCCGGTGAGGATCATCTGGTTTTCATCTTGTACACTATAGTTTAAAGCCCTGTCATCAAACTCGCGGATAGCCACCAGTAAAACCCTTAATCCCTCTGCATTTAGTTTTTTTGAGGTATCCAGGATCATTTCGCGCATGGTTTTGCTCATGGGCATCACTTTGTCTGATTCGATATGGAGCTGTTTGTCCGTGCCCGGATCGAAGGCAGAGCTACATAAATCAAGCATTTCTTCAACAGCACCTTTGCAGATGAGCAAATGCCTTCCATTGCGCTGTTTTAAAACCACCGACATCCTGCGCCGTTGAAAATCAAAAGGAATCTCGTCAACCTTTAAAAAACTTTCTTCCACTTTCAGGTAGTCGTGCAGTTCTACGTGTTCGAGCACTGCAACATCAAGCAGGTTTTTTAAGCCAGTTTGGTGAAAACTGTTCAGGTAGGCCCATTTTAAAACCTCTTCATCGTCATCGCCAAAAATATTCAAGTGCCGCTCCAGTATAATTTTATCCATGGTAAGGGTTCCGGTTTTATCTGTACAGAGTACATCCATCGCACCGATATTCTGGATGGCATTAAGGCGTTTAATAATTACTTTGTGTTTGCTCATGTTCATGGCACCTTTTGCCAGGTTGGCGGTAACAATCATCGGTAGCATTTCGGGGGTTAAGCCCACAGCCACTGCAATAGCGAAAAGTAAGGCATCCCACCAGTTTCCTTTAATTAACCCGTTAATTAAGAAAATGAGCGGCACCATTACCACCATAAAACGGATAAGGAGATAACTCACTTTGTTTACACCTTTATCGAAATTAGTTTCGGCACGTTTACCTGTAATTTCTTTGCTTAAGGAGCCAAAATAGGTTAGGTTGCCGGTATTTACCACCACGGCGGTAGCGTAGCCGCTTACTACATTGGTACCCATAAAACAGATGTTATCGAGCTCAAACAGTGGCTTTTTCTCTGCGTTTCGGATCACCAGACTTCTTTTTTCAACGGGTAAAGCTTCTCCTGTAAGCATAGATTGGCTAACAAAAAGATCTTTTGACTGTACAATGCGACAGTCAGCAGGGATCATATCACCTGCAGAAAGTATGATGATATCACCTGGAACCAGTTTTTTAATATCCACTTCCTTTTTGCCAACCAATCTTCTTAAAACTGTGGCCGTGGTTTTAACCATACTTTTAAGTTGCTCTGCCGCCCGGTTGCTCCGATATTCCTGAAAAAAACGGAGTAAGGAGCTGGCCAATACCATAATGGCCACCATGGTTACGGTTTTATAATCTGCAGTTCCAGGCCGGGCCAACCATACATCGAGGATAAAAGATACCAGGGCAATAATGAGCAGAATACCAATAAAGGGATTGATAAAAGCCTGGAAAAGCTGTTTAATCCATGCAGGTGCTTTTTCATGGTGCACTTCATTTGGTCCAAAGCGATTTAATCTTTCTTTCGATTGTATGGCCGAGAGACCTTCTTCACTGCTGTCGAGAATGGCAAAGTAAAAATTATGATCTGCCCTCGAAACATTTTGTAGTTTGGTACTTGCTGCTTCCTCGTTATTGTTCGACCATATTTTTCTGTGCTCTGGAAGGATTCTTTTGATTTCTTTTGCAACTGTCATTTGTGTATATATTAGGGGCGGGGTATTCGGTTGTTTTACAGGTCGTTATCATCTCCGGATTTATTCCAGCTGATTTCGGATACCTGTTGCTCGATGGTTAGCCGACCGGCAATTTTTTCCATCAGGGCATCTTCATTGCTATTGGCGAATATTTCGGCAGTAATAATGGCGATGGAAGGATCTCCATCATCAGTACTTTTTAACGATCGTAGCAAAAGTTTGCTGTCATTACTGGTAAATTGCAGTAGCAGCACACGTAGGTGGTTTTCTACGTCCTGCCTGCATTTGATAATGAGGACATAAGGCACGGGAATGTGCGCGTTTTTTAAAGGTAAACGGCTAAGTTTTACACCAACAGGGCGCATAAATATGTGGGTAAGGATAATAAGGGCGGTAAAAATGCCTGCTTCAGCAATAAAGCCCGTTCCGCATGATGCACCAACTGCTGCTGAGCACCATAGGGTTGCGGCGGTATTAAGGCCACGTACATTTAGACCATCTTTCATGATGACGCCTGCACCTAGAAAACCAATGCCGCTTACTACATAAGAAATTACCCTGCCGGCGGCATCGCCACCCTCTTTTACGCCTAGGATAACGAACATACAAGCGCCGATACAAACCAACATATTGGTTCGTAATCCTGCCATCCGTTGCCGCCATTGGCGTTCGGTACCAATTGCGGCACCTAAAATAAAAGCTATAATCAGCCTGAGTGTAAAATCGAAAAAAGTCATAAATTTCTTTTTATGCCCATATCAGGCATAAAGGAAATTTATACCTATGGGGCGGTTAAAACATGAATAGTTGTGTTTTTGAAATAGGGGCCTGCGTCCATATATAATTTTGTTTTTTATTGTGCTGCAAAGGTAAAAGATGTCTTTTAAAGGCGCCGTTAGAGGAGAAACAGAAATTCATTAGAAATTTATTAGAAAGTTTTTGCCATTCTGAGTGCAACAAAGAATCCGCAAGCGATGAGCTGGAACATTATATTGCAAAAGCAATTTCTTATTGTAAATTTTGTCATCCGCACAGTCTTGCCTCGGCTCGCCGCCGAAGGGCTCTTACTTTTGGCTTGATCCAAAAGTAACAAAAGATCAAGGCTTGCATCTTTTCTTGAACTAAGCTATCGAAATTCTTATTGCGGCAATATAGAGGCCCCGATGAAAAATCGGGACTGTATATTGCCTTGGTTGTGGTTTTGTGTGGGGTTATGCAAGAATTTCAATGCTTATTCCTGCGAAAATCTGCTATGCCGGATAGCTGGGTGCAGAGGAAGTTGTTCTGTTATTCTAAGTGTAACGAAATCCGTAAGCGAAAAAGATCCTTCACTACCTGCAGAATTCTTAAATATGTGGTATTTCTATACTAAACACACTGCCCTCATTTACCACTGAATGAATTTGTACAGTACCATGGTGCATGGTGATGATTTTTTTGGTAAGGGATAAACCTATCCCATTGCCGGAAGTGAAATCCTTATTTGCGCCCCTGTAAAAAGCAGTGAAAATACGCTGTATATCTTCAGGAGAAATGCCAATTCCTGTATCTTTAAAACTCAGCCTGATCTGAGTGCTGTTAAAATCAATTTCAACTGTACATTGATGGTTTGATGAAAACTTACAGGCATTTTCCATCAGGTTAATAAAAGCTACTTTGAGCAGATATTCGTTTCCGGTGATTGAAATGTCGTTGTCTTCCTCAATTTCCAGGGCAAACTGTACATCAACTTTATAATTCTTATCGATTTTAAGTACGGTTTCCCTGGCATCCATTAATAGTTCATCTACACGAATTTTTTTCATGCTCACGGTGCTTTGGTCGTAGCTTGCTTTTGCCAAATCTAACAGGCCGTTAGAAAGTCGAACTAATTTCTGTGCATCGGCCAGTGAAAGTCTGATGATTTCCTGATATTCAGCAGTGTTACGCTCTTTAATTAGTGCCAGCTGTAATTCACCAACAATGGTGGATAGGGGCGTGCGGAGTTCGTGCGAAATATTGCTTACAAAACTTTTCTGACTATCGAATGACTGCTCCAAACGATCGAGCATGTGGTTAAAAGTATATGCCAATTCACCTATTTCGTCTTTTTCGTTCTTTACCTGAACGCGGTTGTACAAATTGGTAGCGGTAATTTGTGCCACTTTATCTACGATTTCTTTAACGGGTTTTAGCGCCCTGCCCACAAAGTAATAACCGGCTGCAATGGTTAAGCTGATGATGATGATAAAGGAAATGACCAAAGCATATTTAAGTTCCTGCAAACGATTTAAACCATACTGATCATTTGCTGCTGCGGTAATTACATAGGTTTTGTGATGGTGCTGGTAAAGCAACCCTACCACTTGTAAATCGCCCTGATCGAAGTTAATGCCTTTTTGCTGCACAATCTGATCGATCATTTTTCGGTTCTCCTTAACCTTATCTATTTGTACGGCATCATGGTAAAGGAGGTTAAAGGAGGTGTCGTATATGGCCACTTCCTCTTCAAAAAGCGAATTTGGTGCACTTTTATAAATCAGCTGTAATACTGCTGCAGGTACTTTTGCATCAAAAAGCAGGTTGGCTTTTGTAATGGCTTCTTTTTTTAACTGTTTATAATATTGGTCTTTTCTGGTTTTAGCACTGTAGATGTAAATAAATACAGCAAAGGCCAGCAGCAATGAAGCAAAAAGCGTAAAAAATAACAACAGAAGCTTTACCCGTATTTTCATGCTGATTACCCTTCTTTAAATATAAAACCCATGCCCGGTTTGGTATGGATCAGTTTTACTGCATGATTTTTATCTATTTTCTTCCTGAGGTAATTGATGTAAACATCAATAAAATTGGTGCCCGAATCAAAGGTGTCCCACACTTTTTCGGCGATTTCTGTTCTGGATAATACCCTCTCTGAGTTGCTCATCATATATTCCAGTAAGCGGAATTCTTTTGGTGTAAGATTAACCGGCTCATTATTCCGCTGCACCATTTTAGTTTCGAGGTTGATTTCGAGATCGGCAAAACGAAGGATAAAACCCTGGCTAAAAGTGTTATTTAAGGCCTGGTTCCTTTTAATTAATGCCCGGATACGTGCATGGAGTTCCCTGAAATCAAAAGGTTTAACCAGATAATCGTTTGCACCGGCATCAAATCCCTCAATCTTATCATCGGTAGTACCCAGTGCAGTAAGCATAATGATAGGAATATTTGGGAAGCTAAGACGGATTTCTTTACAAAGGTCGATTCCGTTAATCTTTGGCAGGATTAAATCCATCAGGATCAGATCGAATGTTTTAGACAAAGCCAGTTTCTTTCCCATTTCTCCATCATAGGCAAGGGTAACCTGGAAACCCAGTTCGGTTAAACCTTTCTGGATCAGCTCGGCTACCCTTTGTTCGTCTTCTATAACCAGTATATGCATATTGGGAAATTTATAGCTGCAAAGCTCAATATAATTTGTTTTATTTCAATGAAAAGAAAACGGTGGAGATAATACTCCTAAGTTACCGTCATTGCTGCGAGGAGGCTTTTTCAGCTGACAAAGCAATGATGAGTCTTCTCATTAAGTCCGTCAATTGTAGCCTCATAATTATATTTTGTCAATAATTAAAAGTTAATCCACCACCAAGGCCCATGTCGCTATCATAATGGGTAGAAAGTGCGATATATTTCGTTAAGATGTACCTGAGCCCGGCGGCATATTCTTTATCGGTATTTACCATAAAATTTGCGCGTAAACGTTTGGAAACAGGTATGTCTTCGCGCCCAAGCTGGAATCTTAATTTTCCGTTACCATCAATCCTGGCATCGGCAACAATGAGCATGGGCAGGGTATAGGCAATACCCGCAACAATTGTTTTTCTGTTTTCCTTATTGCTGGCCTGCCCGAACATATTGCGTTCATCGCTTCCGAAAATGTTTTTTTCGTCGGGATTAAATTCTTTATAATGGTAATCGAAACCCACATAGGGAAACAGCCATTGATTGCGCCCAATGTACCTTCCTAACATGGTTTCGCTCTCGTAGCCCATCATGGCGTTAGTTCCCAAATGCCACATGGTATTGAGCGACCAACGGGTTTGTGCCAACATCAGTTGTCCGTCGCTACCACTGCTTTCTATGCCTACACGCCCCATTAGGTGTGGCATGCGGTCGTCCCGGAAGAGTTTGCGCTGGGCCAATTTTGGATCGGGTACATCAGGATTCGGTGGAGAATTTTCATAACTAAACACCCTGCCCATGCCACTCATCATGTGGTATAAAATATGGCAATGGAAAAACCAATCGCCACCATTTTCTGTAGCGGAAAATTCGATTGTATCCCTTTCCATGGGCATAATATCGAGTACGTTTTTCATCGGTGCATAATCTCCCTGTCCGTTAATTACCCTAAAATCATGTCCATGCAGGTGCATTGGATGGCGCATCATGCTGTTATTGTATAAAATGATCCTTAAGTTTTCGCCTTTTTTGATCAGGATTTTATCCGATTCAGAAACAGTTTTATTGTCCAGTGTCCATACGTAACGGTTCATATTGCCGGTAAGATCGAATTTTAACTCCCTTATCGGTCCTTTAGGTAAAACCGTTTTTTTAGGATCGCGCAACATGTTGTAATTCAGGGTAACGATACTGGGCATTTCATCATCCATATTCATGTCGCCCATATCCATATCGTCCATTTTGCCTGTTTTTTCAGTATTTTCCTGGCCTGTGATTTCGGGATACATTACGGTATTCATATCCATCATCTGGTTCTGCATTTTCATACCCTTCATCTCTACCATATTACCATTCATGTCCATCATATCGTTCATCATCTTCATCCCCGCAAAATATTTCAGCTTAGGCATTTTTTCTGCTGCCTCTTTTTCGCCATTTCCCAACCATAAGGATGCTGATTTGGTCCGGTCCTCAGGCGTGACTAAAAATTCATAACTTTTATTTTCAGGAATGGTAACCACCACATCGTAAGTTTCGGATACGGCGATAATCAAACGGTCTACTTCAACTGGTTCTACATCGTTGCCATCTGTTGCCACAACAGTGATTTTTCCACCGGCATATTTTAGCCAGAAATAGGATGATGCACCTGCATTGGCAATCCGTAACCTCACCTTATCGCCGGCCTTAAACTGCGGTTGGAGGTATTGGTTTTCTCCATTGATCAGGAAGTTATCGTAATACACATCGCTAACATCCATGGCGTTCATCCTTTTCCACTCGTTGGCCACTTTGGTTTTAAAATTTCCGGTTTTAACGGCTTCGGCATAACTCTGTGTAGTGCCTTTTTTAATCGAAAACCAATCGCTGGCTGCATGTAAACTTCTCTGCACTTCCTCAGGTTTCATATTGGTCCACTCGCTTAGTACCAACGGGATGGAAGGAATATCCCATTCTTTTCGTTTTTTGATGATAAATGCACCATACATGCCTATCTGTTCCTGCAGCATCGTGTGGCTATGGTACCAATGTGTACCACTTTGTATAACCGGGAATTTATAAAAGTGTGTGGTACCTGATTTTATCGGCATCTGCGTCATGTTAGGCACACCATCGTAACGGTTTGGTAAGAAAAGGCCATGCCAGTGCATCGAGGTTTCTTCTTTTAACCTGTTGTGTACGTAAATTTCAGCGGTATCGCCTTCTGTAAAAGTTAAAGTGGGCATGGGTATACTGCCGTTTACAGCAATGGCATGTTTGGGTTTACCACCATAGGTTACAGTGGTATCGGTAACATATAAATCGTAGCGTACAGTTTTTGGAAGCGCACTAGAAGGCAAAGTTTTTATTGGACCAAGATTAGCTTTCGCTTTTTTAATATTATCCAGTGTGGCGGAACCGCCTATCATATCCATGTCTTCCATATTATCCTGCTTCATGCCCGGCATATCCTGATGAGCCGCTTTGTTTTTAGAGTCATTTCCCTTTTTCGCAACCAGGTCCATTCCACATTTGGAGCATTTTCCAGGTTTATCGGATATTACTTCCGGATGCATCGGGCAGGTATAAACCGTTGCTGTGGTTTTTTCTTTCTCTGGCATTTTCATTCCTTTCATTTCCTGGGCAGAAACGCCCAGCGAAAAGAGGACTAAAATGCTGAATATTATATTTTTCATCTTTCGATATTTTTTCTTTAAAACTGAACTTTTTCAAGGCTATCTCTTGATACTTCTATCCAGGCAGCTATCAATTCTTTTTCGCTTTTACTCAATATTGCGTTTTTATGGATCAACAAGTACGATGTAATTGGCATGGTACCATCCTCCAAACTGTTTTCAATCGCACGGAGTTTATTTAACTGTCTGCGGGCCGTGTAATCCTTAAAGTTATCAAAATTGAGTTGCTATTTTGCAACCTTAATGTGCTGATTAATATACCAGTTTACAGGTTGTATCTGGGCATACCAGGGATAATTGGTGTTATTGCTGTGGCAATCGTAACAGGCTTTTTTGAGTATGCCATTTACCTGAGCAGAAACAGTAACAACCTTTGAAATATGATTTGGCATCACCGATAGATCGCTATTTTGAGCAGGTCTGTAAAACTGAACTGCTATGATGATCAATAGCAGTCCAGTTATAATTTTTTTTACGCTCAGCATCTGTTAATGCAGTGTTTCCCTGATCGCACCACAGGTAGACATTGCTTTTCCGAAATATGGGTTTTTGATGTCTTTTACCTCACTAATCCAGATGGCACCTTTGCCTTTGTTGTACATGGGGCACCTATCAACATAAAGCTCACGGCCAGGGCCTAATAACTTCACGATATCGTAAATATCCTTGCTCAGCATATCAAAATGTTCACGTTGGTGAGGGATATTGCCTGCGTTTAATCCTATATGTTCGGCATGTTCTTTTGCATCACTTTCGATATCGACATACGTTTTTCTTTGTGAGGGCGTAAGTTTAGATTGATCGAAACCTGCAAATGCTTTTACCAGTTCGTTTCCGGCAGCGGCGGCATTTTTCCCATTATCGGCGCTCAGGGCATTTTTTAATTTTAAGTAAGCATCTAAAATTGTTGCCGGACTGTTTTTAGGTGTCTGATCTGCTGTAAGATTATTTGCTTGTTTCGCTGCAGCATTTGCGCTGTAAGCGTTAAGAAAAAATAAAGAGATGGTAAGACTATATAAGAAAGTTTTCATGTTTTTAATTTTAAAATGATTTGCATGGTCTTAATCATAAAACCGTATTAAGATTTATAATTTTTTCCCGCAGATTTAAGGAGATAAAAAACGTAGATGATAACAGATTTTATAAAAGCATAATATTTATACTTCTAAATCTGCGTTTCCTTTTTGCGAAATCAGCGGGAAATAAAAGATGTGATCTTAAATGCTATATCTGAAAACTTTGTATGGATATCCTGATATCAGGATGTGGTGGACGGTAACAGTGCTGATCAATTTCCTGCTGATTTGCAGTAATGATTTTTTCTTCCGGAATGAAAGTGTAGTTGAAACCAATTGAGACCAGCGCGGCTGCTTTAAGGCTCAGTTTGGCATAATCGGGTAGGAGTTTACCCTGAACCAGAAAATCGTTAACCAATGTTTTACAGCAAGAATCTTCTTTTTCTGTTATTTTTGAATTAGCGTACCGGGAGGGAAGTTGCTTAACTGTTTCGTGCTGATGAACATGCTGATGTTTATGGCTATGTTCATGCCCTTCATTTTCCATTGATAGGGAACAACCAAAACCCACCAGGGTATTGAGCATAAATATAAAGAGGAAGAAAATTGCCTTAATTTTCATATAAACAAATCTACGGAGAGTTGAATGAGGAGGTTTATATAATTCGGGCGAAAGTTTACATGATTTTAGCGCAGCAGTCTCAATAAATTGGGTCGTCAATGACGATCTATCGCGAGTTATCACTACACGAAGAATTCTCTATCATTCATATTCATAGATGATGTATAGATGAAACAAAATAATCACTATTTTGCATTAAATCATGTAAAGAAACAGTGCGGTTGCAATAACAGGTAAAATTTTATAAATGACCATACTCATCGTTTTCTGCTGCATTGCATTATTGATTTTAATGATCTCGGTTTTTAAAATCAATGCGTTTCTGGCTTTTCTGATTGTTTCTGTATTGGCAGGGTTGGGTTTAGGATTGCCACTGCTCAAAATTGCCGGAGCCGTTGAAAAAGGAATGGGCGATGTTTTGGGGTCTTTGGTGATTGTCATTACCACCGGTGCCATGTTGGGTAAACTGGTTGCCGAAAGTGGTGCCGCCCAAAAAATAGCCCAGGTAATGATGGATGTTTTTGGTGCCAAACATATCCAATGGGCAATGGTAATTACGGGTTTTGTAATTGGTATACCGCTGTATTATGGAATCGGTTTTGTGCTGATGGTTCCTTTAATTTTCTCTGTGGTGTACCGTTATAAGCTACCGGCCATATATATAGGTTTGCCTATGCTGGCAGCGCTTTCAGTTACCCATGGTTTTTTACCGCCTCATCCATCGCCATCAGCTTTAGTGATACAATTTAAAGCCAATATGGGGCTTACCTTATTTTATGGATTGCTCGTTGCAATACCTGCAATTGTAATCGGCGGTCCGCTTTTTGCCAAAACATTAAAAAATATCCCTTCCACACCCATGGCATCCTTTAGGGCTAAAGAATTGCCAGAAAATGAACTGCCTGGTACATTTATTAGTCTTTTTACCGCTTTGTTGCCCGTTATTTTATTGGGACTGGCTTCTTTTCTTCCTTTATTTTTAGATCAAAATTCACCCATTATTCCAATTATTACCTTTTTGGGGCATCCATCTATTGTGATGCTGATTGTTTTAATACTGGCGGGCTATTTCCTCGGGATTTCGAGAGGAAAGAAAATGGATTACCTCTCCGGGATTTTTAGCGATGCATTAAAAGATATCGCATTGATTTTGTTGATTATTGCTGGTTCTGGCGCATTAAAAGAGATTTTAACCCAAAGTGGAGTGAGTAAAGAAATTGCCGGCTACTTGCAGGAATTATCTGTTGAACCCTTATTTTTGGCTTGGTTAATTGCAGCACTGATCCGTTTTTGTGTAGGTTCTGCAACGGTTGCTGGCTTAACCACGGCAGGTATTATTGTACCCTTGATGGTGGCTACTCACACTGACCCGAATTTAATGGTTTTGGCCGTTGGTGCAGGTAGTTTAATGTTTTCGCATGTAAACGATGCCGGGTTTTGGATGTTTAAAGAATACTTTAATTTAAGCCTTAAAGATACTTTCCGTTCTTGGGCTTTGATGGAATCAATAGTTGGTACAGCAGGCCTTGCCGGCGTACTTTTACTTAAAATAATAATAGCTTAATATGGAAAATTTAACTGCAGATACCCGTTTCGAAAAACTTGGATTAAACCTCCCGCCGGCTCCTGCACCGCTTGGGGTATACAAACCTTATCTTATTGATGGAAAATACCTGTATCTGAGCGGTCATGGCCCGGTGAGGGATGATAAAAGCCTGATTATCGGCCGTATCGGATCTGATATGGATCAGGACGAAGGTAAACTCGCAGCAAGGCAGGTAGGCTTAACCATGTTATCGACCATTAAAACCAATTTAGGAAGTTTAGATAAAGTAAAACGGGTAATCAAGGTTTTAGGAATGGTAAACTGCACCCCCGAATTTGAAAAACATCCTTTTATCATCAATGGATGCAGCGAGCTTTTTGCTGAAGTTTGGGGCCCAGATAACGGGATAGGGGTAAGGAGTGCGGTAGGTTTTGGCTCATTGCCCGATAATATCCCGGTAGAAATCGAAGCCTTATTTGAATTGTATTAATCGTGATGTTAGCAAAACAATGGTATCTCTTGAATGATCTAACTTCGGTTGAATCGCCTGGCCTGGTTTTTTATGTAGATCGGATCAAGGCCAATATTGAGTTGTTGATTTCGATGATCGATGATCAAAGCCGCTTGCGCCCGCATGTTAAAACACATAAATCGGCCGAAGTAAGTAAGCTGATGATCGATGCAGGCATTACAAAATTTAAATGTGCCACCATTGCCGAGGCAGAAATGCTTGGTGTTTGTGGCGCTGCAGATGTGCTGCTTGCTTATCAACCTGTTGGACCAAATGTAGCACGTTTTATAGCCCTTCAGAAAGCATATCTTCATACCCAATTCAGTTGCCTGGTTGATGATGAAAAAGCGGCAATTACACTAGGTTCAATTTCTGAAACCAACGGATTAAAAGCGGAGGTTTTTATTGATGTAAATGTAGGCATGGATCGTACAGGGATTCTACCGGGAAAAGTATTGGATCTCTATACAAAACTTAATCAAATAAAAGGTTTATCAATAAAAGGTTTGCATGCTTACGATGGTCACATTCATGAAAGTGATTTTGCCGTGCGTACGGAAAAAGCGAAGTCAATTATTAATATATTAAATGGTTTAAGTACAGAAATTTATACTCAATTTAATCATCAGCCTATTATTGTAGCCGGAGGAACACCAACTTTTACCATTTACAATACCCAAACAACTTTTGATTGCAGTCCGGGAACTTTCGCACTTTGGGACAAAGGTTATCAGGATGCTTTTGAAGAACAGCCATTTAATACTGCTGCTGTGGTGGTTTCGCGGATAGTTTCTTTACCCGAACCTAATCTCATTTGCTGCGATTTAGGGCATAAGGCATTAGCAGCAGAAAAACCGCTCGATAAAAGAGTTGTGTTTTTAAATGCTCCAGAGCTTATTGCGCTTAGCCAAAGTGAAGAACACCTGGTACTGGATGCCGGGGAAAATCACCAATATCAAATAGGTGATGTTTTATACGGATTGCCGTACCACATCTGCCCAACGGTTGCACTTTACGAAAATGCGCTTGCTGTTTCTGGTAATAACCCCAATCAAACCTGGAGTATCACTTCCAGAAAAAGAAAAATAACGATATAAAACCTGATATGTTTACCATAGATGCCCATTTGGATTTAAGCATGAACGCTTTGGAGTGGAACCGCGATTTAACCCGCCCGCTTTCTGAAATAAATGAGCGTGAGCAAGGTTTAACTGATAAACCCGACCGTGCAAAAGCCACCGTATCGCTGCCCGAGCTCCGTAAAGGTAATATTGGTTTAGTGGTGGCTACACAGATTGCCCGGTTTGTGGCACCCGATAATCCACTGCCGGGCTGGCATTCGCCAGAACAGGCCTGGGCACAAACACAAGGCCAATTGGCCTGGTATAAAGCCATGGAAGACTGTGGTGAAATGACGCAGGTTAATGATCTTGTGAGTTTAGAAAAACACCTTGCTTTATGGAAATCAGATTCTATAAATGAAAAAAAGCGGATCGGATATATTTTAAGTTTAGAAGGTGCCGATTCCATAGTTCATGTTGATTACCTGCAACAAGCTTATGAAAGCGGATTAAGGGCAGTAGGACCAGCACATTATGGTCCGGGCAGGTATGCACAGGGAACAGATGCGACGGGTAAATTACGTCCTGGTGCTTACGAACTGCTTGCCGAAATGGAAAAGCTCAATATTATTCTGGATGCGACCCATTTATGCGACGATAGTTTTTGGGATGCCCTCGATCATTTCAACGGACATGTATGGGCCTCGCACAACAATTGCCGGACTTTGGTAAATCATAACAGGCAGTTTAGCGATGATCAGATCAAAGCATTAATTGCCCGCGGTGCGGTAATAGGCGCTGCTTTAGATGCCTGGATGATGGTGCCCAATTGGCAGAGGGGAATTTCGATCCCGAAAGCAATGAACTGCAACCTGGAAGTAATGATCGATCATATTGACCATATTTGTCAGCTTGCAGGTAATGCCAACCATGTGGGGATTGGTTCTGACCTGGATGGTGCTTTCGGCAGGGAGCAGTGCCCTTATGATTTGGAAAGCATTGCCGATCTTGATAAAATTCCTAATCTTTTCGAAAAACGTGGTTATAATAAAACTGATGTAGAAAATTTAATGCACGGCAACTGGATCAGGTTTTTGCGCAAAGCCTGGGCATAATCGTTTGATAAATGCATTTTCCGTCTCAGCGGAACGCTTCCTTAGTCGCTATGTTTACTATTGGTGTTTAACGTTCTGTAGGGATGTTTGGTGGTATTTTGTACAAACCTTTCATAATAAACCCGATAGAGCGGGTAGCCCGCATCCCGATTTTATCATCGGGAGAGGACTATAAGCGATAGCGTGACTAACACTTAATTGAAATGCAGGTGTTGCTTTTCAAAAAAAAAAATAATACCCCTTCCTGCGGACATCTTCGTGAAAAATCGTAAGAAGTGCTGAGAGGGAATGGTAATAATGGCCGGGAATTGCTCAACTCATAAATTCCCGGCCATTATAGTTAAGATATTACTGCAATAACCTCCATTCGCTAAACTGCAGATCTACACTTCCATTGTTCGAAGTGATAAACAGTTTGTAATATTTGTAGGCAGTGGTATTGCTGATCAATATTTTTTTAGTTTGTCTTCTCAAGCCAAAAGTCTGATTACTTTGAATATCAAGCTGAGTAAAGTTTACATTATCATTTGATCCCATCAGTTTCCATCCTTTCGGATCACGGTCTGGTGCATCATTGCCGGCAGTGATGGTATAACCTTTAACCACCTGACCCAATGAGAAAGTTTGCTGCGCCCAAAAAGTAGCAGGATAGCCACCCAAAAAGAATTTAGTATTGTAATAACTGTCAGCTAATTTCGAAGAACCTTCAGCGGCTGAAGCGCCACCTGCATTTTCATTGCTTACGCTTAGTGTTGCTGAGCCAGTAATATCTTTCAGATAACTTACACTCGGGAAGGCTGTTCTAGCGGTATTTAATTGGGTAGTCCAGTTATTGCCCTGCTCATCCAGTGTGCCAAAAGCGCTTAAAGCAAGTGGTTTAAGATCTATCCCCGTTGCTCCGCTCCAGAAGTGGATAAATTCACCGTAATTCATTGATCTCGAAAAACGGGTAATATTGCCCTGGCCGTTATTTACCGTTTCTTTCGGGAAATACTGAGCCAGTAAACTAAAATACTTGTTTAAAGAAGTTGCATCGCCTTGCTGACTATAAATGGGGAAAAACCAATCCCTAAACCAATAAGTTTGTGCTTTTGGATAATTTTCTGCACCATTGGCCACCAGGTTGTACCAGCGTTGAACATCAGCTGTGCGGTTTAAGCCCACATATACATCGTAAATGTAAATTTCCATCCATTTACTGTCGTGCCAGATGCCGAAAGCAGGAGAGTTTAACACATTTCTCGATGCACCTTCCACAATATGCCCAACTTCGTGTGTGGTAATATCAAGATCGTTGCCGGTACCTGAAAGCCAGGCGCTGGTGCTCGATGAGCCTACATCAATTACATTCCGGTAATCGTGACTGGCATCCATATAGGTACTCGGGTGACCGCCACTGTACTTGCCAGTATGGAATATTGCCCATAAACGCGAGTCGGGACCAAATGAACCATATTTACTTTTGGTATAGTTCCATACCTGCGCCAGGTAGGTATTTGGCCAGGTAACCGTGCTGCTCACATCATTATCGTGATAAACAACAATACTGGTATCGTGATAAAAACGTTGCAGTACCTGAACGTGGTCGAACCAGTGTTCTTGCCAGGTTAGCGGAGGTTCGGCTAATAAGTTTGTGCTTGCCAGGGTGGCGGGCTTTTTCAAAAGCTGCTCTTGTTGTTCCAGTTCTTTTTTCTTGCAGGAGAGGCTAAGAAAGATCAGGATGCCCGGGATGAGGATTAATCTGTGTTTCATAATAGGTTTTTATATTTAGGTTTGAGTTGATTCCCAAATGATACTGGCCATCCCACTTTTTTGACATCTTTTGCGGCTCTAATCGTTATAAAACGCATTTATAACGTAAATAAAACGTTTTAGTAAATTGATTAAAAATTAATCCACCGTTTCGG
The DNA here is from genome assembly GCF_000633455.1 of Pedobacter jeongneungensis. Classification (GTDB taxonomy): domain Bacteria; phylum Bacteroidota; class Bacteroidia; order Sphingobacteriales; family Sphingobacteriaceae; genus Pedobacter; species Pedobacter jeongneungensis_A. The sequence continues at coordinate 65,789 of NZ_AYMG01000029.1, read as the reverse complement.
ATGGATTAATAATTTAAGTTAAGGTTTTAAAATACAAAGACGAATTTGTAATTTAAATATTACAAACGCGTAATTGCGTTAACCTGTGGGATAAGCAAAATGAGGATTAATAAATAGGGTATAAATACAGGGGTAAATAACGGTTTTTGGCGGAACAAATGCTTCCAATGAAAGGTTGTTTAAATAAGGATAATATAATCCTTCATCAACCTATGATAACATGGAAAATTTAAATTTTGAGAACAATGAAAACGAATTGGATCAAAACCAGGTAAACGCTGATCAAACCAACCCGAATGATGGATCTTATGCCTCAGATGGTCCGGTAAGTGAAAGCGGTGCCGAAGGAGAGGATGAATTATCTGACCTTGATGAACAAACTGATGGAAGTGATGCCGATCAGGATGAGACAGTTGAAGATGATGATGCAGATGATCAGATCGCTGGAAGTGATGCTGATTACGATGATACTTCGGTAACAACGGCTGATCTTGGTGCATTGGCAGATGAGGATTCGGCAACAGCTGGCGATGATGAGGAAATTGGTTTCGAAAGCGAAAACGATGACGAATCGGAAGAAAAAGACGATAATTATTAATCAACATGTAAAAACCGAATTATGAAAGCAGCTGTTTTTCACAAACCCGGGGATATAAGGGAGGATAATGTGCCGGATCCGGAAATTCTGGATCCACGTGATGTTATTTTAAAAGTAACATCAACCGCCATCTGTGGATCCGATCTGCATATTTTAAGTGGTGCTGTACCTCAAAAAGAGAACATGATTTTAGGTCATGAGTTTATGGGTATTGTAGAAGAAGTGGGTTCAGCCATCACCAACCTGAAAAAAGGCGACAGGGTAGTGGTACCTTTCCCGATTTCTTGCGGCACCTGCTTTTTCTGTACCCACGAAGCCTCACCCGCTTGCGAAAATTCCAATTATGAGCATTATGGCCCAAATGGCGATATGATGGACCAGAAAGGTGGGGCACTTTTTGGTTATACCGATCTTTACGGAGGTTATTCTGGTGGACAGGCAGAATATGTGCGTGTCCCTTATGCTGATGTAAGTCCGAGGATTGTGCCCGAACATTTAACAGACGAACAGGCCCTTTTCTTAACAGATATTTTTCCAACAGGTTGGTCGGCCATTGATTGGGCGCAACTAAAAGGTGACGAAGTGGTGGCTATTTTTGGCTCAGGGCCTGTGGGTTTAATGGCGCAAAAAGCTGCCTGGATAAACGGCGCAAGCCGTGTAATTGCCATCGATCCGCTCGATTACCGCTTAGAAAAAGCCAAAGCCGTTAACAATGTCGATACGTTGAATCCGCATAAAGTAGATGTGGTAGAAGCCATCCGTGCTATGACGGGTGGACGCGGGGCAGATGTTTGCGTAGATGCTGTAGGTTTCGAACCCGAGCGTAGTTTTATGGATAAGGTAAAGGCAACGGTTAATTTCGAAAAAGGATCGATGAAAGTACTCGATATGTGTTTTGAAGCCGTACGTCGCATGGGAACCGTTTCCATTATGGGGGTTTATGGCTCAACTTATGATAATTTCCCACTGCACCGCATGTTCGATAAGGGCATTACCATTAAACAGGGTCAGGCACCGGTTTTAAACTATATCGATAAACTGATTGGTTTGGTTAACGATGGTAAAGTGGTACTTGATGATATCATTACACACAGTTTGCCACTTGAAGAGGCAGCACATGGATACAAAATCTTTGACGAAAAAGAAGAGGATTGTGTAAAAGTGGTATTAAAACCTTAAATTTTTAATAAAGGGCGGGCACTATACCTGCCCTTTGTTTTTACCCATCCCGGATTGATAAGTTTATGTGCTTAAAACGATACCTAATTTAATTTTTGCGGATTACTACGCGTATTTATAGCAATCTGCCTTCCTTGGTAATTTTCTTACTATTTTAGAAAGATTTCGTATCTGTACGAATTTTCATCATCGATCCCTGATATAAAAAACATAAAAATGCACGATCAAAAACTGCAGGTTAACGCGCTAACCGACCTGAATGAGGAACTGGAGAATTATTTCCGTAATACCATTATCCCACAGCTTTTTGTTGATGCATCTTTAACGCTTAGGAAATTTACGCCTCCTGCAATGAAACAGTTTAGCCTGAAGGACAGTGACATCGGCAAGCCAATAGCTGATGTTAAAGAAAATTTCCGTTTTCCTTCTATTATGGAAAATATCCAGCAGGTAATTGATACAGGCGAAATCCTTGAAAAAGAAATCCAAACCATCGATTTCCGTTGGTACCAGATGAATATCCTTCCCTACATTGTAAGGAAAGATAATAAAACCAATGGAGTGATCATTACGTTTGTGGAGATCACCATGCGCATCAGAGACCTGAAAGAGCAGGAGCGTTTGATTGCTGAACATGAATTATTACTGGATACCATATCGCACGACATTAAAACACCTCTTACCAGCCTTGGCCTGACCATTGAAATGTTAAAGGCATTGCCTGATAAAGGCATGGAACGGTTTCCCCTTTTATTGGAGAAAGTGGAAAACAGCCTGCGGAAAATGAAAGATGTAATTTTCGATCTAACAGATTCAAGAAATCACCAGCAAAAATACAAGGCTTTTCCAGAGCTGATCAGTTTTGAGCATATTGTAGAGGATGCCCGCCTTACGCTTGCCCCTCAGATTTTGGAATCCGGAGCGGTAATAAACACTGAAATAGAAGTTTCAGAAATGATGTTTGTAAGGCGAAAACTGCGCAGTATTGTATATAATCTGGTTAATAACGCCATTAAATACCAGGCTGCAGGCCGTGCTCCTGTAGTTATAATTAAAACGGCGTTAGAAAAAGGTTATGTTACCATTACCGTTTCTGATAATGGCATGGGTATAGCAGAAGAAAACCTGAACACCATTTTTACTAAATTTCAGCGCTTAAATAATGATGTTGAGGGTACTGGTGTTGGCCTTTACCTGGTAAGGGAAATTGTTGATTATGCGGGTGGAAAAATTACGGTAGAGAGTGAAGTTGGAAAAGGATCTTCATTTAAAGTATATTTAAAATTAGAGCATATAACAGGTTAATTTAAGTATTGTTGATGGTTTTTGATAAAATTTAGCAGAAAGTTATCGTATATTCAACCGGTTTTTTGATTAATGTACGATGTCAATGAAAATAAACCGCCGCACTCAGCAAAAACTTCAACAGCTATTGATTATTGTCCTTTTCTGGATATTAATTGGTGCTGTAATTGCTGTTTTTGAGGATTTAATACTGCATACGCATAATTCATTAGGACCTGTGCCTAATTATTCCTTAAAATCTTCAATACTTTTAAATATATCTATCGGCTTATTTGGAGCCTTAATAGGAGGGAGTTTTCTGGTGTTTTACATCAATGTTAAATATAATGATAAACCTTATGGTTATACACTGTTAATTATAGCAGGCATTTTTACAGGCATTATTTTATCGATAAACGAAATACTCAGCCTTTTATCCTTAGGTGATTCACACCGATTTTTGAAAAACGGACTGGTTTGGGCCATCGTGGTCTCCATAACGCAGTTGCTGTTGCAGGTGAACAGTAAATTCGGACAGGGGATTTTCTGGGACATCATCAGAGGGAAATACAATACCCCCAAAGAAGAATCACGGATTTTTATGTTCCTCGATTTAAATTCATCTACAACAATTGCTGAAAATCTTGGTGATAAAAAATATCACGAATTGCTTAAAGATCTCTTTATCGATATTACCAATCCAATCCTCGAAAACCGTGGCGAAATTTACCAATATGTAGGCGATGAGGTGGTAATTGCGTGGCGTTACGAAGAAGGGTTGAAAAGCAATAAATGCATCAATTGTTTTTTTGATATTAAAGCACATTTGTTTTCGTTAAAAGATAAGTATGAACTAAAATATAGTTTGTTGCCATCTTTTAAGGCAGGCATTCATTGTGGAAGGGTAATTGCAGGCGAAGTAGGGATTATCAAACGTGATATTACTTACTCCGGCGATGTACTCAATACCACTTCGAGGATACAAAATTTATGCAAAACCTATAACCAGGAAATGATCGTGTCAAAAGCGCTCATCGAAGAACTCCAGCTGGTTGGTAATTATAGCACAGAAATGTTGGGCGCCATTAAGCTACGCGGTAAAGAGAAAGAGATGCAGCTTGTAGGTATAAAACCTGTTTAAATTCAATTGTGATTAACCTCACATTAAAATCGTGCGGTTTGTCAATAGCGGCTTCCAATTGCTATCTGCAATTTTGTGGTGTTAAATTTAAAATACCAACAAGATGGAAAAAAGAATCATTAATCCCTGGAAATGGCAAGATCAGCGCAGTTATGTCCAAGCTGTTGAAGTAAAAAATGTAGAAAGCACCTTGTATATTTCAGGTCAAACGGCCATTAGCGATGATGGAATATCAAGCGATGCAGATATGAAAACACAATTGATTGCTGCCCTGAAAAACCTCGAAACGGTAATTGCGCAGGCAGGTTACAAATGTAATGGTATTGTAAGGCTGAATATTTATACCACTGCTACCCACGAGCTCTGGCCGCATTTTAATATCTTTCAGGATTGGATTGCTAAACACAACATTCAGCAGTCGCTAACCTTGCTCGAAGTAAAAAGCCTTTTTGAAACGCTGAAAGTAGAATTGGAAGCTACTGTAGTAAAGTAATTAAAATCTTCGGTCTGTGTCTTCACAGACTGAAACTCATTTGCTATTTGGTCAGTTTAATTTCCTTTGCCCCCTCAACAGCCAACACATGTGTGGTACAATCTTTTGCTTTAAACAGGTCGTATCCTTCCTGCCACCAGGTGGTCATTTCCTGTTTGTTAAATACAAATGAATGTGTGGTAAGTTCGCGGTTAATGAAATAGAAATTAATTTTTACATTCTTATTTGCCGTTTGCAGTTTCGAGATAATCAGGTCGTCATTCGCGATCTGATTGAGCATAAAATCACTCGTCCGGGCAAATACTTCAATCGCATTTTGAAGGGGGGGATTGTTATAAACGGCTTTTTCTTGTCTTAGCACAATGGTGTCAATTTCGGTTGCACCTTTTATAATCGCTTCCTGTACCGGGATGAGGTTCCCGAAACCTCCATCAGCATAATCGTTGCCATTTTTCTGGTAAAGACTCATTAATGGGGCCAGGTTGCACGAAGCCCACATCCAATCGCAAAAATCTTCGTAACCATAATCATTGGTCGATTTGTATTCAATTAGTTGGGTGGTTAAATTGGCCACGGTAACCACCACTTCTTTACCAAGTGCTTTTATGGTTTCAAAATCTTTAAGCTTAAAATTGTTCCTGATTAAATTTCTTAAACCTGTACTGTCGCCAAGGGTTTTTTGTCGCTTAAAAAACTGCTTAATAATCCCGAAATGGTTCATGCGCAGTTTTACTTTTCCATTTTTGTATTTAACTATAAACGGGCAGACCGTAAAAATATCTGATTGTGAAATGGTGGTGTATAATTTTTTGATCCGTTCTACATCGCCAATGGCCAAAAAAGGAATAAGCAAACTACCAGTAGAAGAACCTACAAAGAGATCGTAATTTGTTTGATGGTATTTAATGAGGTATTCTGCTACACCACCGGCAAAAGCACCCTTGCTACCGCCACCTGAAATAACCAATGTCTTCATGATATGCTCCTAAGAAAATTATAATCAAATATAATGGTTTAGTCTGAAGTCTCTGGTTTAAAGTCCTTAGTCTAGAGTCGATTTTACGATTATGATAATAATCAATGATCAATTTTCAATGAGCATTAGCGAGCTACTTATTAGTTGTTTGTCAAAAGTTTATTTTACTCAACGTGTCCTTTCAGCGAATTTGTCATCCTGAGGGATAATTATTTCATAAAATCGATATAAAAGACAGAGCTTTTTGGCAAAAATGATAGGCTGCACGAGATCGTCATTCCCAACCCGATAGCTATCCGATAACGGCCGCACTAATGGATTCTGTGTATGGTAGCGTAGTCGAAGGATCTTTTCATAATGAATGACAGCCATTAGTAACTTAGGCCAGGACAAACCTTAATATTCTTAACTGCTTAATGCCGTTTTCAGTTAGCAGTTTCCAATGAACTAATGACGAATGAAACATTGAACAAATTAAAGTGGCAATCAAATAGGGAAAAATGATGTCTATTCTATAAATACCTCACATGTTTTTTCTCTTTTCCTTGATTAAGTCCTTTTATCACTAAATAAATGCCAGTGAATAAAAGTATTGCGGCAGAAATCAATCCCACAGCCGTAGGTAAAAATATAGCTGCTGCATCAAAAAAAGCTAGCCATTTGAAGTTGGAATACAATAAATAAACAAGTGTAAAAAATGCCGCTAAGGTAAGGCTGGCATAAAAATAAAGGCTTTGCGATTTCATAACTGTTTTTGTTTGGTTAGCGGATTTAGTTTAGATAAGGGTTTTTAGGAATGTAGACCAAGCGATAACCGCTTTTTTTCAGGAGTGCGATCATATCGTCATCCGGCAATTGTTTGAAAATAATAGTGGTTAATACCTGTGCGGGCATTGCCCTTAATTTAACCATGATGTCGAAAAATATTTTCTTCATTTTAATCATCATAAACTGACGGTTGTGCTGCCCGGTTGAGATCGATTCGGCCCCTTTAAACCAATAATTTGGATTGATCTTTTTGAACCCAACCATCGGCAGGCCAAGTCCAGCCGCGAGTTTTTCAAATTCTCTTTCCGAAACCTTGTACACAAAATTCCCAACCGGTTCGAATGAAAAACGGTTTTTCCATAGTTTATTTAGAAATTCTCCATTGTGGATAAAAAGGTTATTTAACATTAATAATAAAGGCATTTTTGTAATAGGATCCTGGGGTTCCATTACCACTACGGCGGTTTTGGCCACTCTGATCATTTCGTACATTGCTGCATAGGGTCTTGGAAAATGATGATAAGATTCTTTACACAGCACAAAATCAAAACTACTATCTTCTCTTGATAGGTTTTCGGCATTTTCTGCTGCGCAGGCATTAATAATTCCCTCTTTTAAAGCCACATTTAAAAAATCGGTGTTCAGGTCGGTCGCCAATGCCTCATTGCCCGAATTTAGGATATATTGGGCGTCAAAGCCATAAGCATCGCCAACGGTAAGCCAACTGCGGTTTTTTCCAGCCAATAGAGGATCAAGACAACTGAAAAATAACTGTTGCAGCCATTGTGCAACATTGTTTTTGTCGGTAGCCTTTACTTTTTTATATAATTCGGTTTTGGCACTTTTTGAAGGAAAGTGTTGATTGTACCAGTTGTTGTGCCGGTTATAGCTTTCATTAGGATGCATTAGATCGGGATTTAAATAAAATACGCAGCCGGTATTGAAAACGCTTGGTCGGAAAATAAACATAACGATAAAAAATAAATTAATTTTAGCCCAGCGTTTTTCCTTTTCATTGCGTAACCATAATACAACACGATGAAAAACCGCTTACCGAACCAAATGGATGAACCTTTTTTTTAAGCAGGATACTAAACTAATCAAAGGCTGCAAGGCCAATGAGCGGCAAGCACAAGAAGGTCTATACAAGCTTTACTATGCAGATATGCTGCGGATATGTTTTCGTTATTTAAAATCAGATGACCTGGCGCACGACGCTCTGAGCATTGGTTTTTTAAAGGTTTTTCAGCATATCCGTAGCTTCGATGCTAAAAAAGGTGAATTTGGTGCCTGGATAAGAACAGTAATGGTACGATCGTGCATCGATCTGGGCCGTAGAGAGGCGAAGTTTAACGATGCGGTGAGCCCGGAAGAAATTGAAGAGGTTTTTATTCAGCCGGCCGTGTTAGACAAGCTTTTTGTGGAAGATCTCCTGAAACTCATTCGCCGGTTACCAACCGCTACCCAATTGGTTTTTAACCTTTCGGTTGTAGATGGTTACTCTCACAAAGAAATAGGAGAACACCTCAATATTACCGAAAGTACCTCGAGATGGCACCTTACGGAAGCAAAGAAACAGTTGAGGAAAATGTTAGCTTCTTCAGCAATTGATAAACCAACTGAAAACACAAAAAGAAGATGAAAAATTCAGCATGGTATCATAAACTCTGGAGCAAGAAATTCGATAACCTTCCAATTAAAGATGTTGCAGATGCCTCGTGGGCGGGTATGCACAAGTTGTTAAACGAACAGATGCCTGGCGGTCCGATAGGTGGTAATCCTCCTGGCGTATCTGCGGGAGCCAAGTTATTCAAAATACTAGGGTATGTATTTTCTGCAGCTGTTACAGTAGCTACAGTGGTATATGTAACAGTTCCTCACACCAAAAACACAAAGAAAGAAATTGTAAAAGAAAACAAAGGGCGATTATCTGATTCTTCGCTTATCGATAGTGATAATGTTGTCAATTATAATAACATTATTGATAGTAACCTGATCAATAATAAAGATACGTTAAATAGCCTGGCCGAAAAAAATGAAGTGGGTGATAGTAGAATAGCCAAACATGAAAATCAAGCTGTTGCAACGGTAACAAAGAAAAACGATGTTTCTATTGTTGCTGCATTACATTCTGTTTCTGCACCAGGGCATCAAATTAAAGGGATGGAAAAATCTGATCCGGCCAATGTTGCAGTAAATTTGGCAAACAGACAATCAAAGCATCATCCTGCTGTTTTTTCAAGCATAGATTCTTTGGACAAAAGGCGTAATGAAGAATTGGTGGTATCAAGCAAATTTTGGCAGGATAATATACTTCAAGGTGATGCCGTCAACCAGGTTAAAAACTTAACATCTTTACAGCCTATCCTGCAGTTGCGTGCAGATTATAGTAGTTTGCAAATTGCCAGTTCTCCTAAGGGCAGAGATAAAAATAAGTCAATTGGGAATAACTCCGGAAAAAACAAAAAAACGAAAGAAATTAAGCTATCGAAAAGCAAAACAATAAAAACTAAACCGGAAAGCATTGGAGATGGTGAACAGAAATACAGTTACGGGATAACAGGCGGAATGAATGTGCAAAAAAGTGGAAGTAGCTTTTCAGCTGGATTGTTTGGTAGTTATGCTTTTGATAAAAAATGGCAGCTTGTTGCAGGCGTTAACATCAATAGTGCTCAAAAGCTAGCGAGAGAATTTACACATCCAAGTTATTATCGCCCTGATTCATTACCTCCGTTTACGATCGCAGATGAAAGAAAAGTGATAACGGTAGATTTCCCATTAGCGGCAGCTTACAGGTTATCCAAAAAAATAAGCGTTAAGGCTGGGCCGATAATTGCTTTCTCCATCAAACAATCTGATGTGTTTACCAAATTAAAACCAATAGCTGATCCACGTGATACATTATATCATGGCAAAGCGGTTGATTCTGCTTTAGTTAATACAGTAGCAAATAAGGTAAGTATTGGCTTTATGGGCGGCATAAGTGTACATATTAAACAATTCGATATCAACGGCAGCTACCAATGGTTAAAGCCAAACAAAGTCAGTAATAGTTTAGGGTCTTCTAATCAAGCCAATCAATTTTTTAGAATCGGAATTGCCTATCGGTTGTAGTAGTTTTGTTAGTTCGAAATCTATTTTCGGGATTTTAACAGAGATGATAGGGTTCGTAATATTGTCATTGTGAGAAGGCTTTTTCAACAGAAGAAGCAACCTTAATGCGGTCGCTTATAGCGAAATTTGTGAGATCGCTTCCCCGAAAAGTCGGGGCAGGCTGTCGTACCTCCTCACAATGACGAGTCTTTCTAAGAATTTTAATCTCAGGTTTATAACCTTTTCAGCGCATCTTCATTACCCAGTTTCGTATCCGATTTCTGGATTTTCGATTTACCAAATTTATAGGTAAAACCTACAAAAATACGCTTACTATCAGTACTAACCCTTTCGGCAGAATTAAAAGTGCCATAATTACGTTCGATAAGGTAATCGTTGCGTTTAAAAACCAGTTCGTTTCCGCCTAAGCGCAACTGTCCTTTACCTTCCCAAAGGTTGAGTAAAAACGAAGCATCAATATTTTTATAACCAGTGTTCTTCGAAAGATCCTGCACATAGTTGGTCCAGTAATAGGCGTCTATCTGCAGTTTCAGGTTCTTCGAAATTTTAAAAACCTGCGAACTTTTAAAATCAGAGTGAAAAGCAGCCAATTTATAATTTACACCTAAAACCGGTCCTTCTGCAGTATTATAACCTATAGGCGTACCGCTGTTGAGGGTTTCCCACCAATCGTTGATTTTGATCGGATAAAACAGATAAAGCGAAACATCCGATGCCCGGTCGAGGTTCCGGCGCATATAATAAATAACCTTCGTTGCAAGATCCTGCTTGTAGGGGAACAGTCCGATCGTCCCTTTGGTACGGGTGTAACTTAATGAAAGGTTAAGCTTATAAATATTCGCACTTAACGTATAAGTATCATCAAACTGGGGTGTAAGTGAAGGGTTACCTTGTTCAATGGTATATTGATTAAGCAAAACGGTATAGGGCACTAACTCATAATAGGGTGCACGGTTAATGGTGGGTTTAAACGAAATGGAAATATTGTTGTCCTGGTTAAAATTATGCTGATAAAGAAAAGTGGGAAAGAAATTGCTGTAATCTTGTTTAAAATTCCCCACAAAATCAGCTCTGGTATTTTCAACCCTTAAACCAAGCTGTACTTTATCTTTTTTCCAGTCTTTGCTCAGTATTCCGTAAACCGAAGCAATTGATTCTTTCAGGTTACTCTCATTAGAAAATATGGGGTTGGATGTTAATTCTCCGTTGCGGTTATCTTGATAATTTACGCTGGTGTTAGAGTTGGTGTATTGAAATTTAAGACCAGTTTCCAGCTTCCATTGCTTTTTAAACTCATGCGTATAATCGGCCTGAGCGATGTAAACATCGATAGCGGCCTTGTTCCTGTTCTGGTAATGGGTAGGGATTCTGATGATATTACCCGATCCATCATAAAGCACCGAAGGGAAATCCTGAAAAAGGTTACGTTTCCATGGGGTAAAAGTGGCCAGTACCACGAGGTCGTTTTTGCCCGAATCGGCCAGAAGATGATAATTAAAGTTATAGGTGTAAGAACTGGCGCGTTGGTTAAACGTGGCATCAGTATACGATACTGAATCGATACGGATGTTTTTCCGGCCAAATTCATTCGTTGTTGCCCATGGTCCTTTAAAATAGAAGATGCCTCCATTTGCAAAAAGCCCTATGCTCTGGTTTTTATCCAGTTGCAGCTCGGCACTGGCCTGAAAATTATAGAGGTTGTTATGCGATATCCGCGACCAGTTATTGGTTAAATAATATAAAGGATCAGTAGGATCCTGGAACCTTTCCGAACTTATACTGAAAATGTTGGTTCCTTTGGTAACACCGCCACCCGCATAAAGGGTTAGGTTTTTATGTTTGTAAGTAGCCGAAGTATTGAGGTTGCCAGTAGCATATTTCCCGGTTGATCCATCAGCGCGGACATCGCCTGTAAAACCTTCAATCTGGCTTTTTTTAGTGATAATGTTGATCACGGCGCCAAAAGCAGCGTCGTATTTGGCTGAGGGTTGGGTAATCAGTTCTATTTTAAGGATATTGCCTGCCGGCAGGGTTTGCAGGATATTTTCCAATGCCGCATCAGGTACGGGTTTGCCATCGATTAAAATCATGGTCCGTTTTCCCTGTAAGCTCACCGTATTATCTGCCGAGATCCGAACAAAAGGTGCCGATTTTAATACCTGGAGCGAATTGCCCACCGCCATAGCACTGTTATCTACATTAAAAATCAATCTGTCGCTTTTGGCTTCAACAAGTGGTTTACTAGCCGTAATTTTAACTTCCTTTAAATTCTCGCCCGATGACTGCATCGCAATAGGGGCAATGCTTACCGGGGCGTTACCGCCAACTGTAAAAGGCTTGGTGGTATAAGGACTGTACCCAATAGGCGAAACCCTGATTTTATAAATGCCAGGTTTAACCGATGGAAAGGTGAATTTCCCATCAAGATCGGTTAGCGAATTGATCACAAAAGATGAATCGGCTGCTACCAATAGGGTTACTGTAGTATATTCCAAAGGTTTGGCATGTTCATCCAACAACCTTCCACTTACCTGATCCTTTGCAACAGAATCTACAACTACAGGGCTGATATTTTGCTTTACAGGTGCTGCGGTTTTAGAAACCGTAGGAAAAATAGAGTAGTTTTTATCATCTACCTTGTACCAGGATAAATTAAGCGGTAAAACAACAGCATCTAAAATTTGCTTTAAAGGTTTACCCACAAAATTATTGGCCTGATAAAGCACCTGTTTTTGCTTAAGCTGACTTTCTTCGTATAAAAAATTGACTTTAAACTGTATGCTCAATTTAGCGAGGACTTGTGTTAAAGCCTGTGTTTCTTCTTGTTTTGCCTGTTGGCCAAATGTAAATTGCTTGAAAAACAGGGTGCACATCAAGATAATAAGGCTAACTTTTAAGTTCTTTTTCATGATCCCTACCTTATTTAGATGTAACAATAAGTTCGTTCGTAGCCTCTTTCGGGCTGATACTGATGTTCAGCGTAACGCCAATGGCCTTAAACAGTACACCCCGATCCTTTGCACTTAAAGTACCTGATAATCTTTTCTCCAGAATTTTCGGATCATCAACCACCACCTTATAGCCATAAATATCTTCGAAATAATCAAATATTTTAGCCACAGGAACATTGCGGAAATAAAGTTTCCCATCTTTCCACGAAGCATATTCGGCAACATTGATCGGTTTTTTAACCAGTTTGCCATTTGCATACTCCGCAATATCACCAGGCGCTAAAATAAGTGGTTTCGTTTCGCCAGTCTTTAAATCCAGACTGATTTTACCTTCCAAAAGGGCAACCTCAGTATGCCCCCTTCTGTCGTTTACGTTAAAGGAGGTTCCTAAAACTTCTACATTAACTGCTCCGGTATGTACAATAAAACGTTCGTGGTTTTGTACTGCACCCCTTTGATGCAGGTGATTTACTTTTAAAAAGGCTTCGCCAGAGATCCAAACCTCACGGATTTCGTCTTTATCCCAGTTTTTATCATATTTAATCTGGGAGTTCGCATTTAGCGTTACGATTGATCCATCAGGTAAAGTGATGTTTTTCAATTGGCCATAAGGCGTCTCGATATTTACTTTTTGATTAACCGAATATAAAACGCCGATACAGAAGAGGATACCTGCCACAACGGCTGCAGCGGCATAACGGTACCACATTGGGAGGGTTCTGCCTGTTTTTTTGACCAAAATGGTTTTAGCTTCGATATTTTGCCAAAGTTGTTGTTGTTCAATTGTGCTAAGTTCATCTGTTTCGAACCGCATGGATAATACAATATTTCTTGCACTTACAATCAGAGGAATTAAGTTCGGAAAAGTATTCTGGACATTCTGCCAAAACGTATCTGCTGTTTCGTCAGGCTGAATTACCCAAAGGATAAAGGTTTCATCATTGATCAGGTCTGCTAAAGTATAAGCTTTGTAATCGCTTAGCTGTTTCTTCATTGTTCTTCTTTTGATCCTATTAGCAGTAGCAGTAGTTTTTTACCCCATCCAAATGAATAAAAATTTTAAATTTATTGTATTTATCTGATTATCAGTTTATTAATTTTAAGTGAAGAATAAGATAAAGCAGCAATAAATCATCTTTTGAAAGATTATTACGCAGATAATCTAACGAACGGGCCATGATTTTATACCCTGCCTTTACTGTAATGCCCATTACTTCGGCAATTTCTTCGTAACTCAATTGCTCGTAAAACTTAAGGAAAATGGCTTCCCGTTGCCTTGCGGTAAGTTTGGCTAATGCATTTTGAAGCTGTTCGCTCACTTGCAACTGCCTTTCGTTATTAATCAAGGTTTCTTCTACATTTAAAACCACCTGAAACGAATAGTTTTCCGTTTCCTCATACGTTTCATTTTTACTTAAATGAAAGGTTTTTTTAAAAATGGCATGTCTGAAAGATTTGTATAGGTAGTTTTTTACATGATCAGGGTTTCCAACCGAATTTCTATTCGTCCACAGCCCTACAAAAAGATCCTGTATACATTCTTTAATCAGGTCTTTGTCTTTGGTGAACTTCGACCCATAATTATACAAACCAGCCGAATGCGTTTTATAAAGATATTCGAAAGAAGCGGGATCGCCATCTTTAAAGCCGTTCCAATGCTGGGTTTCGTTGTTCGGGTTATGGTTTTGGTGGAGCTGCAAAATATCAGTCTGAATAGGCTTAAGCTATAGTATTCAACAATTAAATTTTTATTACAACAACTGTTGATGGCCAAACATAAGTAAATTCTTTTAAACGTATATAGTAGTTTGATAGTTCAAATGCCACAATTCCACTCTGCTGCCACTGCCATAAAAAAAGTCGTCATTGCGAGGAGGAACGACGAAGCAATCACATCGTAAATAAAATAATACACTTTAACCAGCCTCATTCTTTTTCCCTATCTTTTCCAACACTAACCAATATATCCCTTTTATAGATAAAACGATTTACCATTTCCGGAACATGAAAACTATTTACAAAGCAATTTTTGCCATTGGTGCTTTACTATTTCTTTCCAGCTTTGGCTTTGCAGCTGATATCGAAATTAAGATTAACAAGCGTTACCTCAACCTGCCCGTTTCGCAAAAGCAGGCCAGAGCAAATATGAAATTTGAAATTGCAGGCAAGCAGGAAAGGGTTTTTAAGATCAGACTGGCAAAAGATGAACCCGAATATTGGGTTTTCTGTGATGTTACCGCACTGAAAGGTAAAATAATAAAAATCAGTTATGAAGGTGATGCAACTGGTTTACAGAAAATATATCAAAATAATGAAATTGAAGGCCAAAAGTTAATTTATAAGGAGAAAAACCGACCGCAGTTTCATTTCACTACAAAAAGAGGTTGGATAAACGACCCTAACGGCCTTATTTTTTATGAAGGCGAATATCACCTGTTTTATCAGCATAATCCTTATGAACGGGAATGGGAAAACATGTCCTGGGGCCATGCGGTAAGTAAAGATATGATTCACTGGGAAGAGTTGCCAACCGCATTAAGTCCTGATCAAACAGGTACGATGTTTTCTGGTTCAACTGTAATTGATTATAATAATACGGCTGGTTTTAACAATGGTAATACACCTGCCATGGTGGCCACTTACACCGCTTTTACGGATGAGAAGCAGGTGCAATGTATGGCTTATAGTTTGGATAAAGGACGTACCTGGACAAAATACAGCAAAAACCCGGTCATTGATTCCAAAGCAAAATGGAACAGTGTAGATACAAGGGACCCAAGGGTTTTCTGGTATAAAGCCGGTAAACATTGGGTGATGGTGCTGAATGAACTCGATGGGCATTCGATTTATAATTCGACCAATTTAAAAGACTGGACATTCCAAAGTCATACCACCGGCTTTTGGGAATGCCCCGATTTATTTGAACTCCCTATTGACGGAAATAAAAATAAAACGAAGTGGGTAATGTATGGCGCGTCTAATACCTACATGACGGGTACTTTTGATGGAAAGAAATTTATACCCGAATCTGGTAAACATTATTATGTAACCGGAAGTATTTATGCCGCCCAAACTTTCACCAATATCCCGGAAAGTGATGGCAGAAGGATCCAGATAGGATGGGGGAGGATCGGTCACCCCGATATGCCATTTAATGGCATGATGCTTTTGCCCACCGAACTGAAACTTAAAACCACAAAAGATGGCTTACGCTTGGTAAGCGAGCCGATAAAAGAAGCTGAACAACTTTTCGAAGGCGTTGGCGAATGGAACAATTTGAGTGCAAAAGATGCGAACGAAAAACTCAAAACTTTTAACAATACAGATAGGATTCGCATTAAAACAAAACTGAAACTTTCGCATGCTACCAGTGCCGGGCTCAGCCTTTCAGGACAGAAAATATTGGATTACGATATGAATTTTAATCTCGTAAACGGTGTTTTTTATTCGCCAGAGGATATGACCAGCATGGAAATCTCCGCTGATATTTACATCGATAGGACCTCAATTGAAGTCTTTATTGATGGTGGTGCCTATTCTTATTCGATGGAGCGGAAACCGGATACTAAAAATACCGAAGGCTTTCAGTTTTGGGGAAATAATATCGAAATTAAAGATTTAAAGGTTTATTCTGTTAAATCGATCTGGGAATAGATTGATCGTCACCCTGAATTTATTTCAGGGTCTTATGGCAAGAAAGACACTGATCCTAATGTAAATCTGGACAATATAAAGATTGAGTTAGGCGCTGAAAGCAACAAATTTGGTTGAAATATTAACTGCTACATCAGTTATTTAAAACATTGAATTAAATGTAACATTATGAAAAAGAAATTCTTATCAATTATTACCAGCTTCCTTATTTTCCTGACTTCAGGTCCACTTTCAGCGCAACAAAAATATCCGGAATTAGGGATTGTAAGCGGTTTAGCACAAGATAGCATTGCTTATGCTGCCGGCTTCAGGTTGATTGGTGAATCAGTACCGAAAATACTTTCGCCCACTTTGAGCGACGATGAATTTCAAGCCAATTTGAAAAGGATCAATGCCGCGAAATGTAAAGTGTTAAGTTGTAACCTCTTCTTTCCGGGTAATTTAAAAATAGCAGGCCCTGATGTAAATGAGGCAAAAGTTTTAAGTTATACAGAAACGGTTCTTTCGAGGGCAAAACAAGCAGGTGTAAAATACATCGTTCTGGGCAGTTCAGGGGCGAGGAGCATTCCGGCAGGTTACGATATAGACAAAGCAAAAGCAGATTTCATAATCCTTTGCAAAAAATTGGGGCAGATTGCAAAGAAAAACGATGTGGTAATCCTATTGGAAAACCTCGAAACCACTGAAACCAATTTTATTACTTCATTAAAAGCAGCAGCCGAAATTGTAAAGAAAGTAAACGAACCCAATTTCCGGCTGAATGTAGATGTTTTCCACATGCTGCGTGAAGGCGAATCGCCCGATGAAATTATTGCAGCAGCCAAACAGGTCGGCTTTTGCGAAATTGCTGAAAAAGAGAAACGTACCCTGCCCGGGGTAGCCGGCGATGATTTTAGACCATATCTAAGGGCATTAAAGAAAATCAACTATAAAGGATACATCTTTATGGAAGCCAGTATCAGTAATGCCGCTGTAGAAATGCCACAGGCCTTTAAATATTTATCCGCTCAGGTTGCCGAAGTTTACACTACAAAATAACCCTAACGATTAAGTTTTTAAAACACCAATATATTGATAAGTATTGAGAAGCACACCTGTTGGAGTGGCTTTTGTGCTCACTAAAGCAAGTTCCTGGCCCTTAACCTGGTCAGAAAAGAAGCGTTTGCCTCTGCCGAGCAAAACCGGGTACACAATCAATACAACTTCATCAACCAATCCTTGTTCCAGTAACAAAGAGGTTAAAGTCGAACTGCCATATAAAACCAGGTCAGGGCCATCTGTTGATTTGATGCTACGGATCCCCGCTATAATATCTGTACCTAAATCAGCTGCTGGTCCCCATTCCAAACTGTCAGCCCTGTGAGTGGCCACATATTTTATGGCAGCATTGAGGCTGTTTGCCATCGGGTTATCGCCTGCTTTTGGCCAAAATGCAGACCACTGATCGTAAGTAGTACGGCCAAGCAGCAAATCGAAATTACTGCCCTGTGCCTCCAGTAAGAGTGCCAGTCCGGCTGGAGTCCGATATGGATTCGTCCATCCCGCATAAGTGAAGTTGTCATCATTTTCGTGTTGAATCACCCCGTCAAGCGAGATATGTTCAAAAAACTTTATTTTTCTCATTTTATTTCCTGTTAGTTGCTATTCAAAGATAAAAAGCAAAAATTACGTGCATACGGGGCAATCATGACAATATGCAGTCGCTTTTATGACTATTTGTGCAAGAAAATAAATTAACCATGTTCAGAGCAGAAGACACCAGTATGCCTTCATTTTTATTGGTTGATTGTTAATATTAAAATTAATTATATAAAATCTATAGAATTAGTAGATTATTTTTTTAGTTTTGCATCATTATATAATACTTATCCAGAAAGACCGAGGGAAAGGCCCTAAGACGTCTAAGCAACCTATACACTTGTAAAAGGTGCTAATTCCTTTCTGCCATATGGTAGAGAAGATAAGTTGGTTATGCATCCGCATGCTAATTGATTTTGAGGTCGCTCAAAGTTTTTCTGGTAAAAAAACTCCTAAAAATCAGAAAGAATGAAGAAAACTTTTACCCTTATTACCGCTATTCAACTGCTCTCACTTACATTATTGGCACAGGAAAGGCCAATAAGTGGTTTTAAAACTCAAAATATTTCCATACAGCGCGATATTGAACAGAAATTTGATGCAGGGCTTAATAAGGAAAATATCGGGGTAACCATAAAAGAACTTTCTGCCAATCCACACCATTTAGGCTCAAAAGGCAGTAAAGCAGTAGCAGAATCCGTTTTAAACAAGTTTAAAAGTTACGGCTGGAATGCAAAAATAGAGACCTATTATGTTTTATTTCCAACACCTAAAACCCGGTCTGTAGAATTATTAGGGAACAATAAATACCATGCTACGCTCGAAGAACAGGCTGTTAAAGAAGATCTGGCTACCGCACAACAGGGGCAATTGCCTCCTTACAATGCCTGGGGGGCTGATGGTGATGTAAGTGCTGGACTTATTTTTGTAAATTATGGGTTGCCAGCCGATTATGATAAACTGGAACGCCTGGGGGTTAGTGTAAAAGGAAAGATTGTAATTGCGAAATATGGCAGATCATGGCGTGGCATTAAACCTAAAATTGCTTACGAACATGGGGCTGTGGGCTGTATTATTTACTCCGACCCCAAAGATGATGGCTTTGTAAAGGGGGATGTGTACCCACAGGGCGCTTTTAAGCCTGAATTCGCTGTTCAACGTGGATCGGTAATGGACATGGTGATTTATCCAGGCGATCCGTTAACGCCAGGCATCGGTGCTACGAAAGATGCAAAACGTATTGAACGGGCAGAAGCCAAAACCATTCTTAAAATCCCGGTACAGCCCATTAGTTACCATGATGCGCTTCCATTATTAACTGCACTTAAAGGTCAGGTGGTCCCTTCCGATTGGAGCGGTGGTTTACCTGTTACTTACCATATTGGAGATGGAAGCACTTTGGTGCGTTTAAACCTCGCCTTTAACTGGGATATTGTTCCGGCCTATAACGTAGTAGCCAAATTAGAAGGAAGCAAATTCAAAAACCAGTGGATCATCCGTGGCAACCATCACGATGCCTGGGTAAACGGCGCTGCAGATCCGGTAAGTGGATTGGCCTCATTATTAGAAGAAGCTAAATCTATCGGCTTATTGGCTAAAGCAGGTATAAAACCCAAGCGTACACTTGTTTATATTGCCTGGGATGGAGAAGAGCAATCACTTTTAGGCTCAACAGAATGGGTAGAAGACCATGCAGCTGAGTTAAATAATAAGGCTGTTGCCTACATCAACTCGGATGGCAATGGTAGAGGTTTTTTAGAAGCAGGCGGCTCGCATGCCCTTGAAAATTTTGTGTCTGAAATTTCAAAAGAGGTAAAAGATCCACAGGTTAACAGTACTATTTTCGAACGCTGGAAGGCCAATAAAGTTATTTCCACTGCTTCGCTTAGCGAACGAAAAAAAATACAGGATAATCAAAATATTGATCTTGGTGCGCTGGGTACCGGATCAGATTATTCTGCATTTTTGCAGCACCTGGGTATCCCTACTTTAAGCCTTGGTTTTGGCGGTGAAGATGAAGGGGGAGAATACCATACTAATTTCGATACCTACGATAATTTTATAAAATTCAAAGATCCCGGTTTTGAGTATGGCTTAGCCTTATCTCAAACAGCCGGAAGAGCGGTATTACGCCTGGCCAATGCAGATGTACTTCCCTTTAATTTCACAAATCTTCAGGTTAAAATAGCCACTTATGTTACCGAAGTAACTGCTTTGGCCAAACAGCTTAAAGAAACCGCTCAAAGCCAGAATACACTCATTTCAAATGGTGCCTATCAGCTGGCAAATGATCCAAAAGAAAATCTAAAAAATCCTCCAACGCAGGTAGAATTGCCTGAATTCGATTTTAAAGCGCTGAATGCTGCTGTTGATAGTTTAAAAACAGCTGCATCTCACCTCAATCAGTCTGTAACCACATCGCTGGCTTCAGGTGCCAATACCGATAAACTCAATACACTGCTTTTTCAGGCCGAAAAACAATTGCTACAAGAGAACGGTTTACCAGGCCGGCCCTGGTACAAACACAGTATTTATGCACCAGGGCTATATACCGGTTATGGTGTTAAAACCCTTCCTGGCGTGCGGGAAGCCATCGAACAGTACCATGTAAAAGAGGTGCAGGAACAGATTTCTGTATTAACGGCCTCCATCTTAAAACTCTCGCAATTTATCAACTCAACCAAACATTTTTAAATATTATCCCAAACCATGAAACTATTTTTTACCTCTTTAATAGTCTGCTTTATTTTACTCAGCAGTTTGCAGGCTTTTGCGCAAAATACCCTTCGCGGTAAAATTACCGACAGTAAAGATAAACAGCCCCTGGCAGGTGCCGCCATCAAATTAAAAGGCACTAAAATTGGCACCAGTACGAATAATAAAGGCGAATTTAACCTCACTTTTTCTCAAAAAGCAGATAGTATCATTATTCATTTTCAGGGTTATACCGAACAGGTGCTAGCCATTAATAACCAATCGGAGATTAATGTGGAGCTAAAAGAGGACATTCATTTGCTATCTGATGTGGTGGTTACTGGTGTAGCTGAAGGAACCAGTCGTAAAAAACTAACTTTTGCCTTAACTAAGGTAAATAATGACCAGATCAATACCGTTCCGGCAACTGATGCTTCTCAAACCCTGAGGGGTAAAGTTGCGGGGATCCAGATCAGTCAATCTTCAGGTAATTCCGGCGCTACGGTTTACCTGCGCGGGGCTAAATCAGTATCCGGCAATATTGCTCCGCTTCTGGTAATAGATGGTTTTGTGACGGCGTTAAGCTTATCTGATTTAAATCCGCAGGACATTGAGTCTATCGAAGTGGTTAAAGGAGCTGCAGCTTCTGCACTTTATGGTACCAGGGGAGAAGGCGGAATTATTCAGGTACTCACCAAAAAAGGAAAAGGCAACGGAAAGGTGAATATTATCGTGGATAATGAGTTTGGATTCAGTAACGTACAAAATACACCGCCTACCTCGCAATTCCATCATTTTAAAGTGAATGCCGATGGATCTTTTATACTTAACGGCAATGCCAGAACCATCGATGTACAACAGAACGGTTATTCGCTCAACCTGCATCCATACCAAAATGTGTACGATAACGTGGCGAATATGCTTAACAACAACCCTTATTTTACAAATTTTGTCTCTGCATCAACTGCAGGTGATAAATATACCTTGTATGCTTCCTTTCAAAATCAATACAAAGGTGGGGTAGCGGAACCTGTTGGAGCCGATAAAAGGCAGACGGCCTTATTCAATTTCGGTTATAAACCGGTTAAAAACTTAGAAGTTAACCTTAGCCTGCAATATTTTAATAATCAAACCCCATCTTCTTCCATTTCATCAAGCGGTAGTGGCTCGTTATTATATGCCACCTCACTTTACGAGCCTTTTATCAACCTGCAGGAACGTGATGCTTCCGGCAAATATGCCTTTAAACCCTATGGTTTTGACATCCAGAATTTCAATGTGAACAACCCTTTTTATCAATTGAGTTACCGTGAATATGATAATAACAGCGACAACTTACTTGCTGGTTTAAAGGTGAAATATCAGTTCACTGATAAATTGAATGCCGAGGTCTACACTTCGCTACAGAACGAAAATTATAGTGAAACCGATTATTACCCGATCGGGTTTCAGACCATCTCTGCAGATATTACCCGGAACAACGGCTATTATGGCGAAAGCACTTCAAAAACAACTTCTAAAAACGGACAGGCCCAGTTAAATTACAACAATAAGTTTAACGATTTCGATTTCGGTGCCACCTTAAAAGCGGTGTACGAAGAAAACAGGGTTACTTCGTTATCTGCTTCGGGTTATAACCTGAGTGCTCCGGTTAAAAGTCTTGCTGCGGCATCGGCCGATAGCAGAAGTATCGGTTCCAGCTGGGAACAAACGGTTAACTATGGCTACTTTTTAAACTTAAAGGCGGCCTGGAAAGAAAAGATTTTTGTAGATGTACTGGGCAGGCTGGATAACAGTTCGAGGTTTGGTGCTGATGTAGGTACGGCCTTTTTCCCAAGGGTATCAACGGCGTACCGTTTAACCGAAGATGTAAAACTGGGCATCATCAACGAATTGAAATTAAGGGTAGCCTATGGTAAAGCCGGAAGTTTGCCTCCTTTTGGCGCTAAGGATAGTCAGGTTTCTCTATCCAGCTCTGGCGGTGTAAGTTATAACCAGCGAGAAAATACGGACCTGAAAAGGGCCATTACCTCCGAACTTGAATTTGGTTTTGACGCACAGCTGTTTAAACGCATTAATGTGCAGGCCAATTATGCTTTTTCTAAAAGTATAAACGATTTTATCCTTGTTCCCGCTTTTCCTCCAACTACAGGGTCGGCAAGGATTTACGGCAATTTAGGCGCTGTTAAATCGAATTCACTCGAACTCGAAATCAACGGCAACGTAATCAGTAAAAATGCCTTTACCTGGAATACAGGTATTACTTTTAGCAGAATCAGAAGCAAAATCACTTCATTGGGTGATGTACCCGAATTTACAGACGGCGATTTCAGAAAAGCACCCGGGGTAAGTCCTTTTGCTTTTTATGGTTATAGCGTGCTTACTGGTCTCGATCAATTGGAAACCAATGCACAGGGCATAGTAACCAATGCGGCAGGAGGAATTTATAAACCAAGCGATTTTACCCTGAATCAATTGGGTTTTGTGGTGTTAAAAAGCCAATTGGGTACAGCAGCTGAAGCACCATTATTATATCAAAATGCAGCAACGGGCAATTCGAAAATTATTGGCGATGCACAACCTGATTTTATTGTGGGGTTTTCAAATACCTTTAACATCGGTCCATTGTCTGTTTATGCCGTTTTAGACTGGAAACAGGGTGGACAGAAGTATAACGAAACCCAGCAGTACCTTACTTATCAGTACCGTTCGCCGTTTTCTGATCAGGTTGCACAGGCCGGTTTACCGCTTGCTTTTACCACAGCAGTATTTAACGCGCAGCAAACTACCGATTACTGGTTGCAGAACAGCAGTTATGTCTCGCTGAGAGAAGTTTCTTTAAGTTACAAATTACCGCTAAAGTCCCTCGGGATCAACCGTGTTTTAAGCAACGCCAGGCTGGCACTTGTTGGTCGTAATTTATACACCTGGACCTCCTTTACCGGAGTAACCCCGGAAGGAAACCAGGATTTTTATGATTACCCAACTTACCGCATTTACAGCGCAAAACTTACGCTAAACTTTTAACGAACAGAAAAATGAAAAATCTATTATACTTATCATTAATTGCACTAAGCCTTAGTGCCTGCAAAAAAACTGATTTTGATAATCCTACCACTTTAACCAATCAGGAGGCCATCGATCAGATCAAAGACCTGGGGCTGAAATTAACCACAAGCAGCGTACAAACCGTTTTCAGCACGAGCACAAGTGCATCAGGAACACATTTTAGCCTTTTGGCTGACCAAACCACCAATACCAATGGAAACTCTTCCTGGTGGGATTTCGCCAACGAACCACGCTTAAGGCTCAACAACAATACATCGTACCGCGGTGCAGTTACCTGGAATACTTTTTACAACAACTTTTATCAGGCCAATTTAGATGCTACCCTGGCACTGGATATTATTGAAAAGCAGGGAAAAAAGATTTACGATACACAGGGTAACGACCGCACACAAGACTGCCTGGTGGCTGCCTATTATGCTAAAGGAATAGCACAGGGCTATTTAGGCGTTATTTTCGACCGTGGCATTATTGTAGATGACGTGAATTTAAGTACCAAAGATTTTCCGGATTCTTACAAGGCCTTAATTGCTAACGGAATTAAGCTGATTGATAAATCTATCGCATTGGCCGAAGCAAACAGCCAGTTTAAGTTCGATTTTTTGAGTGGGAAATCATTTAGTAAATCAGATTTTATTAAGCTAGCCAACTCGATGGCTGCCAGAATTTTGTCTTCAGAAGCACGTGATAAAGCTGAAGCTGAAAAAATCGGCGATGCGCAGTGGAATAAAGTACTGGCTTATGCCGAAAAAGGTTTTACCAGCGATTTTGTAATTACCACGGTAACGGGAGGCTATTACAATCAATTATTGACTAATCTGGTACAGCGCAATTCAGATGGTTCTGGCTGGTTGCCGCCCGATGTGAAAATTGCCTGTTTAGCAGATAAAACCGGAAATACGCCTAAATTTTATCCCTTAACCGGAATATTACCAAACATCAGTAGCAATGATAAACGTTTCGACAGTTACTTCGGCTACACCACTAGTTTCGGGATATTTATCGAATCGCGTGGACGTGGCCTTTTTACCAACTGGTACAGGAAAAGGTGGTACAATACGGCCAATACCCTCAACTCGCCCGGAGCGGTTAATCCTTATTTCTTAGCCGAAGAAATTAGGTTATTAAAAGCAGAATCTAAATTCTGGTTAAAAGATTATGCCGGGGCTGCTGCTTTGCTCAATGATCCGGCTGCGGCCCGAAAAGCAATTGGCACCCTTCCTGATGTTGCAGCCAACCAGGCCGATTTAAGAAAACAGCTTCACTACGAATATGCCATCGAGATTGATGGTGCAGGTGGCGCATTTTTACCATTCACTTTTATGCGCAGGAACAATTTGCTGGTGGGTGGTACCCCAACCGAATATCCTTTACCTCAGCTGCAGCTCGACCTGGTGAAACAGCCTGTTTATACTTTTGGCGGTAATGCTTATTTCGGAGAAAAAGGAAAATACGGCGAGGTAGCTACCGCCGCTGATGAAGGTTGGAAAGCAGCAGAAAAATAAAAAACTTACCGTTAACCGATTTAAATAATTAACCAGTTGAACAATTTATAATTACCCTTTAAAAAACAAGATGATGAAAATGAAACTATTAACCTTAGTCGCAGTTTTGCTTAGCCTTGGCGCGTTTGCACAACAGCAGAAATTCGAAAACCCTAATGCCGATAGCAGGGGCTATCTGGTAAAAGTTGGCGATAAAGCGCCTGATGATTTTGAACTCGTACTCAATGATGGAAAGAAAACCACTTTAAAAGAGCTAAAAGGTAAAATCGTGATTTTGCAATTTACTGCAGCCTGGTGTAAGGTTTGCCGCGAAGAAATGCCTTATTTAGAAAAGGATATCTGGCAGGCTTACAAAGACAAAGATGTGGTGCTGATTGGTGTTGACCGGGATGAACCGCTTGATGTGGTGCAAAAATTTCATAAAGACATGAACATCAGTTATCCGCTTGCGCTTGATCCCGGAGCTAAAATCTTTCAGAAATTTGCGGATAAAAAGGCTGGCGTTACCCGTAATGTAGTGATAGACAGGGATGGCTACATCAGGTTTTTAACCCGCCTGTACGATAAAGAAGAATTTAGTCTCCTGGTTAAAAATGTAAAAGAATTAAGTCAGAAAACAAGCAGATAATGTGCTGATTATAATGTTTTCGATATATGAACAGGCTCAGTAATTAAAATTGGGCCTGTTTCTATTAATATGCAGCCCATTCACGTTTTATGCAAACGTTTGTGCAGTGAAAAATTAAACATGAAATCATGCTTATCAATATATTGTATCCTATAAATATTCTACAGGTTTAATATATGATGAATAGAATTTCGATAGTGGTGCTGATTAGTATATTAACGATCAGTGCTTATGCTCAAAGATCAAAATCCAAACCCAATATTGTGTACATCCTGGCCGATGATTTAGGCTACGGTGAACTGGGCAGTTATGGGCAGCAGAAAATAGAAACCCCTAATTTAGATGAACTTGCCAAACGTGGCATGCGTTTTACGCAGCATTATGCCTATCCGGTTTGTGCACCTTCAAGATATGGATTGATGACAGGTATCAACTCTGGAAAAGCATTTATCCGCGGTAACCACGAGTGGGGCGAACGTGGGGAAGTATGGAACTTTAAGGCAATGGAGGCAAATCCTTTTCTCGAAGGACAGTACCCCATACCTGACTCTACCATCACCATTGCCAAAGTATTAAAAACGGTAGGCTATAACACTGGATTGGTGGGCAAATGGGGATTGGGAAGCCCGATGACCGCTGGGGTACCCAACCGCCAGGGTTTTGACTATTTTTATGGTTTTATCTGTCAGCGGCAGGATCATACCTATTACAGCGGGCATTTATGGGAGAACGAAAACCGGGTTCCCCTTGATAATAAGATTGTTGATCCGGATGTTAAATTTCCTGCTGATCTTGACCCTTTAAACGAAAAAAACTACGAAAAATACCAGCAGAATGATTATGCGCCTGATTTTCTGATCAAAGCTGCATTAAATTTTATTGGGAAAAATAAAGAAAACCCTTTCTTTTTATATTATGCCAGTCCTTTGCCACATGTATCTTTACAGGCACCAAAAGAACTGGTTGATTACTACCATAAAAAGTTTGGCGATGAAAAACCATTTCCTGGTGGCTCGTATTTCCCTTGCCGTTATCCACGTGCTACTTATGCTGCCATGATTACACTGCTCGACCGGCAGGTAGGGCAATTAATCAAAAAACTCAAAGATGAAGGCGTTTACGATAATACCATTATCATGTTCTGTGCAGATAACGGTACTGCGTTTAATGCAGGAACTGATCCCGTATTTTTTAACAGCAACGGCCCTTTTAAAGGCGAATATGGCTGGGGTAAAGGTTTTGTGAGAGAAGGGGGAATCAGGGAGCCTTTCATCGTATCCTGGCCCGGTAAAGTAAAAGAGGGATCAACAAGTGATCTGATCTCTTCAACTTTGGATATAATGCCTACCTTTTGCGACCTTTTAAAGATAAAAACACCATCCGGGATTGATGGATTAAGTATTTTACCGACCATTTTGAGCAAAGGAAAACAGATGCAGCATGATTACCTTTACTTTGAATATCCCGAATACGGCGGACAGCAGGCCATCCGCATCGGGAATTGGAAAGGAGTAAGGTTAGATATGATCAAAGGCAATGATAAATGGACATTATACAACCTCAATACCGACCTAAAAGAACAAAATGATGTTGCTTCTGCTCATCCCGACATCATTATGCGAATGGTTGCCATTTCCAAAAAAGAACACCATACACCATTAATTAAGCGTTTCGAAATCCCTGTTCTGGAAAAAGAAAAACAATAATATTAAGTAAACTTTTAGCTGTTTTAGATAGCTAATACCCCCGTAATATTTAAATTTGGCCAATATCAATCCTTTGTCAATATGACCTATGTAGAAAAATTACAGGCCCTGCGTAAGCTAATGGCCAGGCAGCATATAGATGCCTATATCATTACCGCTGCAGATCCTCATATCAGCGAATATCTGCCGGCGCATTATAAGGCCATTCCATTTGCCTGCGGTTTTACAGGCTCGGCCGGAACGCTGGTTATCACACAGGAATTTGCAGGTCTCTGGACAGATTCTAGATATTTTACGCAAGCAGAGGCACAATTGACCGGTTCGGGTTACGAATTGGTAAAATTAAAAATACCACATACTCCTGAGTACATCGATTGGTTGCCCGGAGCTTTGCCTAAAGGTGCCACGGTGGGCTTCAATTACCAGTTAATTACTGTCACATTGGCTACAGCACTAAAAAATAGCCTGCAGCAACACGAAATATCCGTAACTAATGTAGATTTCGTTAGTGAAATATGGTCAGATAGGGCAGCCCTGCCAATGGAACAAGCTTTTTTAATTGATGCCGAAGCTGCTGGCCTGAGCGTTTCATCTAAAATAACTCAGGTAAGAACCGCCTTGGCTGCATACGGTGCCAATGATCACTTTATTTCCTCTCTTGATGATATTGCCTGGCTTTTTAACCTCCGCGGCAAAGATGTAGACTATAATCCTGTTGCTTTAAGCTTTGCTTTAATTACGTCCAACGAAACAAAGCTTTTTATCGATAAAGAAAAACTCTCAATAGCAGATGTTGAGGCTTTAAATCAGCAAGGGGTGGTTTTACATCCTTATCATGAAGCAGGCAATGCTCTGGCATCGCTGCCAGAAGATGCTGTGGTCTTTATTGATCCTAAACGGACATGCTTTGGCTTATATCAGCTTTTACCTAAAGCAGCTAAAGTAATTTCAGGAATTAATCCGAGTACACATTTAAAAAGCCTGAAAAACGAAACGGAAATCAAACATATCCGAAAAGCCATGTTACATGATGGTGTAGCCTTAACCCGATTCTTTAAATGGTTGGAAGAACACTTAGGGAAGGAAAAAATTACAGAATGGTCTGCAGCGCAAAAACTGGATGCATTTAGAGCTGAAAATGCTTCTTTTGTAGGTTTAAGCTTTAATACCATTTCAGGATATAATGCCAATGGCGCACTGCCACACTATACTGTAACGCCAGAGAGCGATCAGGAAATCACTGGCGATGGTTTGTTTCTGGTCGATTCTGGAGGACAATACCTTTATGGCACAACAGATATTACCAGGGTAATACCCATTGGCAATTGCACAGTACGCCAGTCAGACGATTATACCTTGGTGTTAAAAGGTTTGATAGAAGGTTCTAAATTAATCTTTCCAACGGGTACAAATGGCTATCAGATCGATTCTATCTGTAGAAAGCCCCTTTGGGATTACGCGATAAATTTCGGCCATGGTACTGGCCACGGCATTGGTTTTTTTCTAAACGTACATGAAGGACCTCAGACCATTAGTCCGGCTAATGTAGATATTTCCTTTAAGCCAGGTATGGTAACGTCAATCGAACCTGGTATTTATCGCCCAGAAAAACATGGTGTGCGAATAGAAAACCTGGTTTTATGTATTCCTAATGGCCATACTGAATTTGGCGACTTCCTCGCTTTTGAAACATTAACCCTATGTTTTATTGATACCACCATTATAAACAAATCACTTTTAGAAACCCATCAGCTTGCCTGGTTAAATCAGTATAATCAGACAGTTTTTGATCAGCTTCAACCTTTGCTCTCTGCAGAAGAAGCTGAATGGCTGAAAGAGAAATGTAAGGCTGTTTAATCCATCGTCATTTCGAGAGGCCAGTTTTATAAAAAGGACAAAGGAATTGGAATGATGGTTTTTTTTGTCTGATCGTCATTTCGACCGAAGTGGAGAAATCTTTGAACTTTACATTCAAAGATTCTCTTCCGAAATTTCGGGACTTCGTTTCATATGATAGCTATCGGGTTGATTGGGAACCACGGAGTGCTCATGAATGCCTTTGAAAAAAAGGAAAACTTATGAATAATCGTAATGCAATAGGCTTTAAGATTCCCGCTTATGCCTATCGCCTGGATACAAAATTATAAAGATTCTTCTCCCGCTCTATGCCGCGGCGGCATGGTAGTTTTTCGCAGATCATTTTTAGTTGTGCTCAAGAATGCTGTGCATTTTGGAGCGCCAAAGTAACCAAAGCGCTTCGTCATCCGATAGCTATCGGATCCACCCAGGGGGCTTTTACAGAAGCCCCATACACATCAAAAAAACAGCGGCACTTTGTTTTGTTAGTATTTGCTAAATTAAAGTCCTTGCAAACTTTAAACACAAAACCACTACGTTTGAGGTTTGGAAGTACCATTTGTACTGTGTTGCAACTGTTTTTTTGATTTTTCCTGGCTCTTGGGATTGACGGCACTCTTCGGTAAAACCTGTTGGTTTTTGAAAGGAAGCTAGCATAACGACACAAAAATTTTTAAAAAAAGATGTGTCCACGCGACAGATTTGTGCGGGAATTACGAACTATCCAAATCCAGCATTTCGATTCCCTGCATAACACCCGCTGCAACTGTAGTAGTAGGGGAGATCCTGTCCAAAAATAAAATCTCCCTGCAGGGTATTAATTTAATCTGCGCATCCATCTGTTTGATCTGCAGGAAAACGAATAAATTGTCTGTCTAATCTATTTTTTATTTAATAATTTGAGCTTTACAACAAAACATTCGGTTTTTGTATAATTATTAATGATTGATAATGAATAGTATATAAGTTTTATTAATGATATGAATTGATATATAGGTATTCAATTTATTTTATTTCAGACTTTTAATAATATATTAAATCACAATTTAGTAAATAAAAACTTTAATTAAAATATGTTTATAATCAATGAATCAAATTATTATAATTCAAAATTATCAGATCATCATTTTATACAAATCAAACCAATAAAATACCTTTAAATTTAGAATTACTGTCAGATTTTGCACTAATTTTTCGGTAAGCAGAAATTTATTGTGACTTTTATAAATAGCTTATAATTTGCAAATACAACCCATATTTTAGCCATTCGGTTTAATGGCTATTTTATAAAGATCACTTTTGGGATATTTGCCTAATTCATGAAAAATATGTTTGAAAAGAAAGTTTACCTCCAACGGCGTTCCGCATTAAAATCAAAAATAAATGCTGGGATATTACTCTTTTTGGGTAATGAAGATAGTCCCATGAACTATAAAGATAACACCTACCACTTTAGGCAGGATAGTACCTTTTTATATTATTTTGGGATCAGCGAACCCTCATTGGCTGCAATTATCGATTTAGATGAAGATGAAACCATTTTGTTTGGAAACGAAATGGGTATTGATGATATCGTATGGATGGGCAGACAAAAAACTTTAGCCGAAAAAAGTGCAGACTCAGGCTTAACCAAAGTGCTGCCTCTAGATCAGCTGGATACCTTTCTTAATCAATATCAGGCAAAAAAACGTGCCGTTCATTTTTTACCACCTTACCGTCCGGAGAATAAAATTAAACTGGCCAATTGGTTTAACATTCCAATCGATCAGCTTAAAGAACAGGCATCACTTGCTTTCATAAAAGCTGTTGTTGCACAACGTTCAGTTAAATCAGCTGAAGAAATAGTAGAACTGGATCGTGCCGCTTCACTATCGGCCGATATTCATCTAATGGTGATGCAAGAGGCAAAACCTGGGATGTACGAGCGTGAGCTTGCTGCTAAGATTCAGGGTGCTGCTTTGGCTTCAGGAGGAAATTTGGCTTACCCGGTTATTTTAACCGTTCGTGGTGAAATCCTCCATAACCATTATCATGGCAACCAGCTTCAGGATGGCCAGCTTGTGCTTAACGATTCGGGTATGGAAACAGCTTTAGGTTATGCCGGCGATCTTACCCGTACTTTTCCCGTAGGCAAGAAATTCAGCCCTGAGCAAAAAGATGTTTATGATATTGTACTCAATGCCTATACCCATGCTAAAAATCTTTTGGCACCTGGAGTAAGGTATTTAGATGTGCATCTGGCTTCCTGCAAAATGCTGGCACAAGGCTTAAAAGATATTGGATTGATGAAAGGCAATGCAGAAGATGCTGTACAGGCTGGTGCACATGCGATGTTTTTTCAATGCGGTACCGGACATATGATGGGCCTTGATGTGCACGACATGGAAGATTTAGGCGAGCAATACGTGGGTTATACCGATGACCTGGTTAAAAACACCACACAGTTTGGTTTAAAGTCTTTAAGATTAGGCAAGGCACTCGAAGCGGGTTATGTATTAACTGTTGAGCCCGGCGTTTACATCATCCCCGAACTGATCGACCGTTGGAAAGCCGCCAGTCAATTTACCGAATTTATCAATTACGATAAATTAGATCAGTTTAGAAACTTTAGTGGCATTAGGGTAGAAGACGATTTTCTGGTAACCGAAAGCGGAAGCAGAATGTTAGGTAAACATTTGGCCTTAACTACCGAAGAAGTTGAATCGGTAAGGAGCAGCGCTTATTAAAATTTTAGTGCCGTCAGATGTTTCCATCTGACGGGTTTACATAAATGGTATTCTTTTTTAAGGATATCGTCATTGCGAGAAGGCTTTTTCAGCCGACGAAGCAATCTTACTACTATGGGTTATAGCGATCGTTGTAAGATTGCTTCCCTAAAAAGTCGGGGCAGGCTGTGCCTCGAAAAGGACGACTCTTTTGATGAGAATCGATCTATACATATCCATTCCACTACCGATGAAGGATCGGTACAGGTTACGCTTTAGTCGAGATAATAACACTTCATCCCAAGTGGTCTATTTCCGGTCGGTATTGGTTAAAATCCAACAATATTACCGAGTACTTATCCCCTAAATTTGACAATCAGTTAAAGAGTTCATTCATGATGAACTTAAATAAGCAATACTTTAATTAACTAAACTTAAAGTTTAGTTAAAATTCGTATCAATCTTAATATTAAAAATATAAAAGTAAATGAGTATTAAATGGACGGGAGTTTTTCCTGCTGTAACCACTAAGTTTACAGCGAATGATGAATTGGATTTTCCGGCTTTCGATTTAAATATCGAAGCACAGCTGGAAGCAGGCGCAGAAGGCATTATTTTAGGCGGATCACTTGGCGAAGCCAGTGTGCTTACCGATGAAGAAAAATTTGGCCTGCTATCGCACACTTTAAGTCTCGTAAACGGCCGTGTACCGGTTTTGTTGAACATTGCAGAGTCTACCACAAAAAAAGCGATTGAAGCCGCTAAAAAAGCAGAATCACTTGGCGCAAACGGATTGATGTTATTGCCACCGATGCGTTATAATGCAGCGGCAGATGAAACCCTTGCGTTTTTTGGAGCCATTGCAGAAAGTACAAGTCTGCCGATTATGATTTACAACAACCCTGTCGACTATAAAATCGAAGTAACATTGGATATGTTCGAGGTTTTGACCAAATATGATAACATCCAGGCGATAAAAGAATCAACAAGAGATGTATCAAATGTAACCCGTTTGATTAACCGTTTTGGCGATCGGTTTAAAATCTTTACCGGTGTAGATCCCCTGGCGATGGAAAGTATCGTAATGGGTGCCCATGGGTGGGTTGCAGGTTTGGTTGATGCTTTTCCCAGAGAAACCGTTGCCATTTTCAGGTTGATCAAGCAAAACCGCATTGCCGAAGCCCTCACCATTTACCGTTGGTTTTTGCCTGTTTTGGAACTGGATATCCATGCCAAGCTGGTGCAATACATTAAACTGGCAGAAGTAGCCACCGGATTGGGAACTGAGGCTGTGCGTGCACCACGTTTGCCCATAAGTGGAGCAGAAAGAGAAAAAGTATTGAAAATTATTAACGATGCATTAGCTGTTCGTCCTGAATTACCAGCTGGAAGTTGGGGCAAATAGTTTAAAAATCAAATATGAACGGGAAAAACATTGTAGCCAATACCTATACAGAAATTAATGAAAAAAGCCTTAAAGCTGTTAATCCTTCAACAGGATTAACGCTTGATGGCGAATTTTTTAAAGGAAACGAAAGTTTGGTTGATGAGGCCTTAATCGCTGCAACTAAAGCTTTTTACAGCTATAAAAATCTAAATAAAGATCTTAAAGCAGCTTTTTTAAATGCCATTGCTGACGAAATTGCTAACCTGGGCGAAGAATTGGTAAACAGGGCTTCGGCAGAAAGTGGCTTGCCATTAGCACGCTTGCAGGGCGAATTGGGTAGAACCACCGGGCAGTTAAGATTATTTGCCAATCTGGTGGCTGAAAGCTCGTGGGTGGATGCGATCATAGATACAGCACTTCCTGAAAGGCAACCTTTACCCAGACCAGATATCAGGAGAATGTTGGTGCCGATTGGCCCGGTAGTGGTTTTTGGTGCAAGTAATTTTCCGCTTGCTTTTTCGGTAGCTGGTGGCGATACGGCCTCGGCATTGGCTGCAGGTTGTCCTGTGGTGGTAAAGGTACACCCCGCACATTATGGTACAAGTGCCTTAGTAGGTGGTGCAATTATAAAAGCTGCTGAGAAAACCGGTATGCCTAAAGGTGTTTTTTCGATGTTATATGATGATGGTTATGACATAGGTGCTAATCTTGTGCAACATCCATTAACCAAAGCTGTAACTTTTACAGGTTCATACAAGGGTGGCATGGCTTTGATTAATTTAGCGCAACAGCGCGAACAACCTATTCCGGTTTTTGCCGAAATGGGCAGTATCAATCCGGTAATCCTCCTTCCGCAGGCATTAGAAAAACAGGCAGAAGAATTAGCCAAAAGATATGCGGCTTCTATTACTTTGGGGGCCGGTCAGTTTTGTACCAACCCTGGTTTGTTGCTGGCTGTTCAGTCTCCGGGACTCGATAAATTTAAAACGGTTCTAAAAGAAGCCATTGCTGCTATTCCATCTGCAACCATGCTTACTGATGCCATTGCTGGTAATTATCGTAAACTTTCTACAGAAATTATAAATGAAGGAGGAGTTGAGGTTGTAGCGGTATCTGATTTGAATAATAGTGAATTAAAAAATCAATCTCAGGCAAAAATTGCACAGGTAAGTGCAGCTGATTTTATCAAAAATCCAAAACTCCGCGAGGAAATTTTCGGACCATATTCATTGTTGGTTGTAGCTGATGATATTGATGAACTCGAAAAAGCGATCGATGTATTGGAAGGACAATTGACTGCAACGCTGATGGCCGAAAAGCAGGAGCTTCAACATTATGAGGCTTTGGTAAGCAAACTCACCGATAAAACAGGAAGGATCATTTTAAATGGCGTGCCTACCGGAGTAGAAGTTTGTGCAGCCATGCAACATGGCGGACCGTTTCCGGCAACTAACGATAGCCGTTTCACATCGGTAGGTTCTACCGCAATTAACCGTTTTGTTAGGCCATTGGCTTATCAGGATTGGGAACAGGAACTTTTACCAGACGAACTGAAGGACGGGAATCCTTTAAATATTTTCAGAACTGTTAACCAAAAATTAACCAAATCTCATGAGTAAAACATTTTTTTGTGTAGATGCGCACACCTGTGGAAATCCGGTGAGGCTGGTGGCAGGTGGTGGTCCCCAGTTATCGGGTGCAAATATGAGCGAAAAGAGACAGCATTTTCTGAAAGAATTTGATTGGATCAGAACAGGTTTAATGTTCGAGCCACGCGGGCATGATATGATGTCGGGCAGTATTCTTTATCCGCCACACGATCCTGATAACGATGTTGCGGTACTCTTTATTGAAACCAGCGGTTGTTTACCCATGTGCGGCCATGGAACAATCGGTACCATTACCATTGCTATTGAAGAAGGACTGATTAAACCAAAAATACCCGGTGTAATTAGAATGGAAGCCCCGGCAGGGCTGGTATTAATCGAATACAAGCAGGGGGGGAAAAAGGTTAAATCGGTTAAGCTTAAAAATGTGGCTTCTTATCTGGCTGCTGAAAACCTCGAGATCGAATGCCCTGATTTAGGAACACTTACTTTTGATGTAGCATATGGAGGAAATTTTTATGCGATTGTTGATCCGCAGCATAATTTTCCGGGATTAGAAAATTATACCGCTTCACAATTAATTACCTGGAGCCAAACCATCAGAAAACGCATTAACGAAAAATATACTTTTGTTCATCCGCTTGATCCAACAATAAACGGCTGTAGCCATGTATTGTGGACAGGTAAAACAATCGACCCTACATCAACCGCCCGAAATGCCGTTTTTTATGGAGATAAAGCCATCGATCGGTCACCTTGTGGCACTGGTACCTCTGCGCGTATGGCCCAGTGGCACGCCAAAGGAAAATTGAAATTGGGAGAAAATTTTATCCACGAAAGTTTTATCGGCAGTAAATTTACCGGAAGGGTAGAAGAAGAAGTAGAACTGAACGGAATTAAAGCAATTATCCCGAGTGTAGAGGGCTGGGCCAAAGTATTCGGTTACAATACGATTAAAATTGATGCCGAAGACGATCCATATGCACATGGATTCCAGGTGATATAGTAAGTGTTTAAATTGATCAGTAAATAAAATAAAAAAATGTCGAAGGTATTAATTATTGGTGGTGGGATTGTGGGTTTAACTTCTGCATATTACCTGCAAAAAAAAGGATATGAGGTAACTGTTATAGATAAAGGCAACATTACTGATAACTGCTCTTTTGGTAATGCAGGAATGATTGTGCCGAGCCATTTTGTGCCTTTGGCTGCACCCGGAATGATTAAACAGGGCATCAGATGGATGTTTAACAGTAAAAGTCCGTTTTACGTCCGACCTTCATTAAATGCAAATCTCGTTAATTGGGGATTGAAATTTATGAAACATGCCACCGCAAAACACGTTAGCCAGTCGGCAGAACCCCTTCGCGATCTTTCTCTGCTGAGTAAAAAATTATACGAAGACCTGGCAAAAGAACCAGGTTTTAATTTCGAGATCACCAATAATGGTATTCTTGCTTTTTACAAAACAGAAAAGGCAGGTGAGGAAGAGGCTCATTTGGCAGCAAGGGCAATAGAACTGGGTTTGGATATGGCCGTATTAAGTGCCGATGAGTGTAGGGCACTACAGCCCGATCTGAAGTTGGATGTTTTAGGTGCGGTACATTACCGTTGCGATGCACACCTCTATCCAACAAAATTGATGAACGCCTTGCTCAAATATTTAACCGCCAATGGCGTAAGAATTGAACGTGGTAAAGAGGTTGATCAAATAAAAGTTGTTGGCAAGCGCATAATGAAAGTTTTTACAGGTATGCAGGCCTGGGAAGCAGATCAATATGTGATAGCTACAGGCTCATGGTCGCCTGCAGTGGCTAAAATGGCCGATATCAACATATCATTAATGCCAGGTAAGGGCTATTCTTTTATGGAAGCCGAGCCTCAAAACCGTTTAACTATTCCGGCATTGTTATGCGAAGCGAGGGTAGCCATTACCCCAATGAATGGCCAGATCAGATACGGCGGTACCATGGAACTGGATAAAATTAATAACAGGATAAACATGCAGCGGGTTAAAGGTATTGTGGAGTCGGTGCCAGCTTATTTCCCAGATCTGAAACCTGCACTTCCGGCAGAAAAAGACATTTGGTATGGTTTCCGTCCATCTTCCCCGGATGGTTTACCTTACATTGGCAGAAGTGAAAAAATAGATAATTTAATCATCGCAACTGGTCATGGTATGATGGGTTTGAGTTTAGGTCCTGCCACAGGATTACTTGTTAGCCAGGTTGTTGCTGGAACGGCTACCGATTTGAAATTGGAACCATTTAAAGTGGTTCGATAGCTCAATGATTCATTTAATTAATTCGTTTTTTTCGTAATTCATTGTTTAGCTTAAAGTTATATAATCGAAGTTGAGGTATCATTGTTTTGCTGATTTCTATAGCATTATCCATATAATATTAGCTGATTATAGCAGGATTTTAACCTGATTTGGTATTTGTTTGATTTTTATGGTTAATATCCTTACATTCAATTCATAATCTGCAAACCGAACCAAATCAACCAGACTATGAAAGTATTACCATTTACCATGCTTGTGCCCGACGATAAGAGCGTAATATCGGAGCATATAGAACTACCATATTTTTATCAGTATCTGCACCGACATGATGAATGGCAGATTACTTATATAGAAAAAGGAGAGGGTACATTAATTGCCGGTAACGATATGCATGCCTTCCGTTCGGGTGATGTTTTTGTGATTGGTGCAAAGCTTCCGCATTTATTTAAAAGCAATCCCGAATATTTTTCTCCGAATAATCATAAAACCATCAAGGCCTGTTCGGTTTACTTCAATCCTAATGGTATTCTGGCTTCGTTGTTTAACCTTCCTGAAATGAAAATGGCCAGTGCTTTTTTAGCCAGGAATAAACACGGGTTTAAAATTCCTGTCGGTTTTACCAAAGATATTGTTGCCAGGTTGTTCGATGTTCATCATGCATCTGGAGTAGACGTACTGTTTAATTTCCTGAAACTGGTTAATGGTCTTCAGGATTTAAACGAGAATGTAGAATCGCTTTGCTCTGATATGTATTCTTCAAACGTTAGTGAAAATGAAGGCATGCGGCTGAGTAAGATCATCAATTTTATTACCCAAAATTACAATAACCAGATCTCGTTAGAAGATGTAGCCAATACCGCTTTTATGACTCCGCAAGCCTTTTGCAGGTACTTTAAAAAGCATACCGGACATACCTTTGTTTCGTTTTTAAATGAAGTTAGAATAAACGATGCATGTAAAAGCCTAATATCGGGCGAAAAAGCAGATTGTATTTCTGGTGTAGCCTATAAAGCTGGTTTTAATAGTATTACCAATTTTAACAGGGTATTTAAAAGCATTATTGGCCAATCGCCAAGGTCTTATATCGATACTTACAACAATGTGAGTAAAGTAAATTACGTAGGCGCTTAAACAATTAGATGTATTCTTTAAACATAGTGTGATAGCCATTTTTTCAAATGGAGTGGGATGCTTTTTGCATAATTTTTAAAATAGCGCTTATCATAAAGTGATGCCAAGATCCATAATCCCGTATTTACAATCAAAAAATATAATAATGATTTTTTCAAAGGCCAAAATGGCGATAGTCCTTGTTTTATTAAGTTTAGCTTTTTTTCAAACAAAAGCACAGCAGCCAACACTAAGCCCTTATGCTCCTGGTGTTCTAGAAATGGCTAATGCCTATCAATTATCCAATAAACTCGATACTGCATTGCGCAATATTCCAACCAACAACGATATTGTTCCTTACTGGAAAAAAGATGGAAGTGCATTCTGGTATAAAAAAAACCTACCCAACCGAACATGGGCGTATTATTATGTAGATGCCGCAACAGGAAAACGAAAAATAGCTTTTGATCATGATAAACTGGCGCAAAGTCTCGAAAAAATCTCGGCTAAAAAACAAAATCCGCTAAAACTTCAGTTTGATGAGCTGAACTTTGCTAATCAGGGTAATAGTGCTATACTTAAAATATATCATAAATGGTACCAGTTAAACCTGAGTGATTACAGTTTGACCGATGCAAAAGACACAAGCGTTTATCGTTACAATGCTAAAAAGCCTTTGCAACAGCGCAGATCGCGTTGGCAGAGAAATCGTGAATCGCGAAAATCACCAGATGGCAAAAACGAAATCCTGATCCGCGGAGGAAACCTGTTCGTGGTCGATCTTGCAACCAAAGCAGAAACACAGTTGAGTACCGATGGCAATGCAGACAAACCTTATGGCGATTTTGAATGGTCGCCGGATAGCAAAAACATTGTGGCTTACAAAACCGATCCTAAAGAAATTAAAAAAGTGCATTATGTATTGAGTTCCGTTCCCGGTACTACACGTGGCGAGTTAAAATCAAGAGAATACGCACAGCCTGGCGACGATTTTACAGCTTATCAACCTTATATTTTTAATATATCAACTAAAACAGCCATTAAGGTAGATGCCGATCCGATTGACTTTTTCGGTCCGCCAGACTTACATTGGCGTTCGGGCAGTAGCAGGTATTACAGCTACGAAAAAGTAGATAGGGGCCATCAGCGTTTCAGGGTAATTGAAGTAGATGTTTTAACAGGCAAAACCAAAAATATTATCGACGAAAAGACAAAAACTTTCATTTATGAAAGCCGGATTTATACGCGCTACTTAGCCAAAACAAATGAAATGTTGTACACCAGCGAGCAGGATGGATGGCAGCATCTTTATCTTGTAAATACGCCTAGCGGAAAACAATCGCTGATTACCAAAGGAGATTATGTCGTTCGTGATATTGATAGTGTGGACATAGTAAAGCGCCAGGTTTGGTTCAGGGCCTGCGGAATGAATGTTGGAGAAGATCCTTATTTTATCCACTACTACCGGATCGGTTTTGATGGTAAAGGCTTGATAGACCTCACCCCCGAAAAAGGTAACCACAGTCTTAGTTTTTCTCCCGATCGCAAATATTACATCGATACCTATTCGCAGGTAAATATACCGCCGGTTACCGAGTTAAAGTTAACGGCGAGCACTAAAAGGATTGCGGAAATAGAGCATGGTCAAAAAGAGGCATATTTAGCTACCGGTGTTAAATTACCTGAGGTATTTGTAGCCAAAGGACGTGATGGCATAACCGACATCTGGGGTATTATTTGCTTTCCATCAAAAATGGATGCCAACAAAACCTATCCCGTTATCGAAAATATTTATGCAGGTCCCCATGATAGTTTTGTGCCTAAAAGCTTTTTACCAGCCAGCGAAATGCAGAGCATAGCTGAACTGGGCTTTATCGTGGTGCAGATTGATGGAATGGGCACCGCTAACCGATCTAAAGCCTTTCATGATGTATGCTGGAAAAATATTGCAGATGCCGGTTTCCCTGACCGGATATTGTGGATGAAAGCCATGGCGGCGAAATATCCAAATGCAGATATTACACGCGTTGGAATTTATGGTACTTCTGCAGGTGGACAGAGCTCAACGGGGGCGCTGTTATTTCATCCGGAGTTTTATAAAGCGGCAGTTTCTGCCTGTGGCTGCCATGATAACCGGATCGATAAACAATGGTGGAATGAGCAATGGATGGGCTATCCCGTAGGGCCGCATTATGGGGAACAATCTAACATTACCAATGCAGCCAAATTGCAGGGCGATTTATTTCTGATTGTTGGTGAAGCTGATGAAAATGTACCACCGGAATCGACCTACCGGTTAGCAGATGCCTTAATTAAGGCGAATAAGAATTTTGATATCTTAAGCATCCCAGGTATGGGCCATAGTGATGGCGGCACTTACGGACGGAGGCGTAAACGTGATTTTTTTGTAAAGCACCTGCTTAATGCTGAACCACCAAACCCGAATATTTCAAAGTAAATTGTTCATTGGTTCATTGGTGATTGGTTATTAGTTTATTCGTAACTGCAAACTGTCAATTGCAAACTGGTTGTTTTTAACCGATAATTGGTACATTAGTCTCAAATAATTTTAATTATCAGTAAATATGTTGCCAAAGATCAAAATATCGTGCTTGTTTTTATTTTTTTTAATATTTAATGCATTTGTTGCTCATGCATCGAAGTTAGATTTCTATCAAATTAAAATTTACCATTTAAAAACTGATGCGCAGGAAAAGATAGTAGATGAATATTTACAGAAAGCTTATTTGCCTGCACTACACCGTTCTGGAATTGCAAAAGTGGGTGTGTTTAAACCAATTATAAGCGATCCGGCTACGGTTACTGAAAAGCTCATTTATGTATTTATCCCTTTAAAATCATTCAATGGTATTTTAGAACTTGATAAAAAACTGGCAAAAGACCAGCAATATGGCATTGATGGTAAAACATATTTAGATGCCGTGTATAGCGATGCACCCTATGAACGCCTTGAATCCATTGTTTTAAAGGCCTTTGAAGATGCACCCGCTTTTGTGCTGCCTAACTTAAAATCACCAATGAAAGAACGGGTATATGAACTAAGAAGTTACGAATCGCCCACCGAAAAATATTACCAGAACAAGGTGCAGATGTTTAATAAAGGCGACGAAATAGGCTTATTTAAGCGGCTTAATTTTAACGCAGTATTTTATGGAGAAGTAATTTCAGGGAGCCGAATGCCTAACCTGATGTACCTGACTACCTTCGAGAATAAAGCAGATAGAGATGCACATTGGAAGGCTTTTTCTGCTGATGATTACTGGAAAAAACTTTCTGCAATGCCAGAGTACCAGCACAACGTTTCTAAAAACGATACAAAATTCGTATATCCTACCGATTATTCGGATATTTAGTTCATTAGTTGATGAGTTCTTTGGTTATTGATCATTGGTTCACGGGTCATTCGTTTATTGGTCATTGGTGATTATTTAATTGTTTTTTCTCCTTTAACTAATTTGCTCTATACGAATAATCGACTCCTGACTGCGGACTTTCGACTCCAGACTAAACAGAAATCAACTGCTCAATTGCATTTAAAAATTTTGTAAAATCAAGTGGTTTTGGTAAAAATTTGCACTTATTGGTAAAATTATCAATCGCTTGTGTACCTTGTGTACCTAAAATTACGACATACTTCACGCTGTTTTTTAGCATCCTGGCTACATCGATGCCCGACATATCCATTTGTACATCTAAAAATAGGAAATCTATTTTTCCGAACGTCCAAAAGGCGGCCATAGCGTCTACTTTATCTGTAAAGCTGCCTTTAAGTTCAAGTTTATCTATTTGGGAAACGAAATTTTCGAAAAGTGGTTTGCTCATGCGGCTATCATCAATGATCACGCAACTATAAGGTTGGGGTACTAAAAGGTTCATTAATCTGATTTTGTCATCTGTATGCAAAATGCCTGCCATAAATGATTGTTAATTGTAAAAGATTTAGGTAGGTTAATCGGTTAATTGTTTAAATCGGTTAATTGGCTCCAAAGCTAAAGGCCCAGATGATTAATCGGTTAATTGTTTAAATCGGTTAATCGACGCCAAACGCCAGACTCTGAACGCCAAACTAGTTAATCAGCTCCCAACGCCAAACTCCGCGCGCTCAACTCCATGCCACCAACCTAAAAGTAAAAAACATGATAGACAAACGATTGCGCGGTATTTGTCCTTAAAAACACACCGTTTCCTTATACACGATTGCTAACTTTAGCCAACAGCAGCTAACACCAGAGGCTTGCCTAATCATATAACATAACCAAATCAAATTTTAATGGCCCTGCAACCCTTTTACAAACGCTTTAAAAACATAATCCTATTAACGTTTACTTCTCTTTTTTATGCATTTCCCGCCTTTGTTTCTGCCCAGGAAACGGCGCAAAAAAACAACGAGACTGTTCAAAAAATTATCAAGGTAACTGATGTAAAAAAAATCAATTCGACTACAGTTGAATTATTGCTTACCGATAATCAGCGATTAACACTCGATTTTTATGGCGATAATATTTTTCGCCTTTTTCAGGATCCCACTGGTGGATTTATCCGTGACCCTGAAGCAAAACCAGAAGCTAAAATTCTGGTAGAAAATCCACGTAGACCGGTTTCAAAACTGGAAATTAAAGATGAGCATAATCAGTTATTCATTTCTACGGCTAAGATTACCGTTCTTATCGATAAAAATACTTCTTTAATCAAAATTATTAACCTCACCACTCAGGCCGTGGCTTTAGAAGAAATTGCCCCCATTCAGTTCGAAAAAGGAAAAGTAACACTCAGCTTTAAAGAAAATCCACAGGAGTATTTTTATGGTGGAGGTGTACAGAACGGTCGTTTTTCGCATAAAGGAAAAGCCATTTCCATCGAAAACCAAAACAGCTGGACAGATGGGGGAGTAGCCTCGCCAACACCTTATTATTGGTCTACAAATGGTTATGCCGTAATGTGGTACACCTTTAGCAAAGGCAATTACAATTTCGGTGCTAAAGAAAAAGGATTGGTTAAATTAACACACGAAACCGGTTACCTGGATGCCTTTTTTATGGTAAACAATGGTGCAGTACCTTTATTGAATGATTTTTATCAGCTCACCGGAAACCCTATATTATTGCCGAAATTCGGTTTTTACGAAGGACATTTAAATGCCTATAACCGCGATTTTTGGAAGGAAGATGAAAAAGGAACTTTATTTGAAGATGGCAAACGTTATAAAGAAAGCCAGAAAGATAATGGCGGAGTAAAAGAATCGCTAAACGGCGAGAAAAACAATTATCAATTTTCGGCACGCGCTGTAATCGACAGGTATAAGAAAAATGATATGCCTTTGGGCTGGGTACTTCCTAACGATGGCTATGGTGCAGGGTATGGCCAAACCGAAACATTGGATGGTAACATTCAAAACCTAAAGAGTTTTGGCGATTATGCCCGTAAAAATGGTGTGGAAATAGGCCTGTGGACACAATCTGACCTTCATCCCAAAACCGGCGTAAGTGCATTATTACAGCGTGATGTCATCAAAGAAGCAAGAGACGCCGGTGTTCGGGTGTTAAAAACCGATGTGGCGTGGGTTGGTGCAGGTTATTCTTTCGGATTGAATGGCGTAGCCGATGTAGTGCAGATTATGCCTTATTATGGCAACAGCAGCAGGCCTTTTATCATCTCGTTGGATGGCTGGGCAGGTACGCAGCGTTATGCAGGTATCTGGTCGGGCGATCAAACCGGCGGGGTATGGGAATATATCCGTTTTCATATTCCTACTTATTTAGGTTCAGGTTTGTCCGGTCAGCCAAATATTACATCCGATATGGATGGTATTTTCGGTGGTAAAAATCAAACCATCAATACCCGCGATTTTCAATGGAAAACCTTTACGCCCATGCAACTGAATATGGACGGCTGGGGTGCTAACGAAAAATATCCACATGCATTAGGAGAACCAGTGGCCTCGATTAACCGCAATTATTTAAAGCTGAAATCCGAATTAATACCTTATACCTACAGCATCGCGAAAGAAGCCCTTACA
Organism: Pedobacter jeongneungensis; assembly: GCF_000633455.1. Taxonomy (GTDB): domain Bacteria; phylum Bacteroidota; class Bacteroidia; order Sphingobacteriales; family Sphingobacteriaceae; genus Pedobacter; species Pedobacter jeongneungensis_A. Next base: position 21,467 of record NZ_AYMG01000029.1, on the reverse strand, counting down.
GGCTTACCGATCATCAGGGCAATGTTTCTGGAATATCCAAATGCTTATACCAAGGGAATTTCAACACAGTATCAATATTTGTACGGACCATCTTTTTTGGTGGCACCGATTTATCAGGCTACTAAATCTGATGATAAAGGAAATGATATCCGCAACGGTATTTACCTCCCAGAAGGAACCTGGATCGATTATTTTACTGGTGAAAAATATGCAGGAAACTGCATCATTAACAGTTTTGCCGCACCACTTTGGAAATTACCTGTTTTTGTGAAAAACGGAGCAATTATTCCGATGGCAAATCCAAATAACAATGTCTCAGAAATTAATAAAGCCAACCGGATTTATGAGCTTTATCCATCCGGAAATACCTCATTTACCGAATATGATGATGATGGAGCAACTGAAGCCTATAAATTAGGCAAAGGTGCGTCAACTTTAATCGAATCAACATCAGATCAAAAAAATAATGCTTCGGTAACCATTAATATCACAAAAGGCGATTTTGATGGCTTTGTTAAAGAAAAAACAACTGAATTAATCGTTAATGTTACTGAAAAACCTAAAAAACTGCTTGCAAAAGTTGGGAACGATAAAATAAAACTTGCAGAAGTAAATTCGAAAGAAGAATTTTTAAAACAAAGCAATGTGTATTTCTACGACGTTGCACCGAATTTAAACCGTTTTGCGACAAAAGGTAGCGATTTTGAAAAAGTTGTGATCACCAAAAACCCGCAGGTTTTAATTAAAATCCAGGCTACTGACATTACACTAAACCCTGTAACTGTTAACATACAAGGATTTAAATTCGAACCTGCAGATAAACAGCGCGTATCAAGCGGTAAGTTGGCTGCTCCGACCCATGCAAGTATCACCGATAAAAACAGGGAAGCTTACACACTTACCCCAACATGGAGCAAAGTAAATAATGCCGATTTTTATGAAATCGATTTTAACGAGATGCATTATACCACCATCCGCGATACTGCCTTGTTATTTGATGGTTTAGCCGCAGAAACACCTTATTCGTTTAAATTGCGTGCGGTAAACAAAGATGGTTATTCTGACTGGACCGAAATTAAAGCCACCACTAAATCTAATCCCTTACAATTTGCCATTCAGGGTATTGTAGCTCAAACTACAGCCGAAAATCAGGAAGGTGAAGACGTTAACAACCTGTTCGATTTTGATGAGGGTAATATATGGCACACCAAATGGGGCGTAAAATCGGTTCCTTTTGATATGGTGATCGATCTTAAATCAATCAATCAACTCGATAAATTTCATTACCTGCCTCGTAGCGGAAGAGGCAATGGGATATTGTTAAAAGGTAAAGTGTTTTATAGTAATAATAAAGAAATCTGGACAGATGCGGGAACTTTTGAGTGGGTAAATAATGGGGATGTTAAAATATTTAATTTTGCCAGTCATCCAACTGCGCGTTATATTAAAATTGCAGTTACCGAAGGTGTAGGCGGTTTCGGATCAGGTCGCGAATTATATGTATTTAAAGTTCCGGGAACCGAAAGTTACCTGCCTGGCGATATCAACAACGACCGCCTGATTGACCGGAATGATTTAACCTCTTACATCAATTATACTGGTTTAAGAAAAGGAGATGCTGATTTTGAAGGTTACATCAGTAATGGCGATATCAATAAAAATAACCTGATTGATGCTTATGATATTTCGGTAGTAGCTACCCAGCTTGATGGTGGTGTAGACGATAATAAAATTGATAAGGTTGCTGGTAAGCTAGAAATCAATACAGCAAAGCAGACCTATAATAAAGATGAGATTATTGAAATTAAAGTAAAAGGAGTGAACCTTAAATCTGTAAATGCCTTAAGTTTTGCCTTGCCGTATCATGCAGAAGATTATGATTTTGTAAGTGTACAGAACTTAAATGTGAAACAAATGGATAATTTTACCAACGACCGTCTGCATACCAGCGGAGATAAGGTTTTATACCCAACATTTATTAATGTTGGCGCTAAAGAAACCTTAAACGGGACCAATGATTTATTTATCCTGAAATTAAAAGCAAAACGTAAGCTTCAATTTAACCTTAAAATTAATAATGGAGTTTTAGTGGATAAAAACTTGAATACTGTTAAATTTTAATAGAAACATTTAATTGAAAAAGCGGGACTGGTATTTAACCGGTTCCGCTTTTTTATTTGGTTACAACTAGGTGATAAAGCGAAAAACTATTTAATATCTTCAATTAAAGCCTGTTTCCTGATTCTACTAAGCGTTTCGAGCCGCATGCCTATAAATGAAGCCACATACTTTAATGGCACACGGTTGATCAGGTGCGGATAAGACACCAGAAACCTTTGATAGCGTTTTAATGCAGTAGGAAGCCTGCAGATGTATGCCCTTTCAGTTGCCCCCTGAAAATAGATTTCGGTCATTTTACGCCCTACATAGTTGGCTATGGGGAAATTTTCATAAAGCAGTTTCGACATTTCATGCGGAATGGCAATTGCAAATACCGGATCAATCGTTTCAATATATTCATCGGATATTTCATTCTCCCACAAATTCCTGATTGTTCCTGCCAGTTCGTTTTCTGCAGCAATCCATGTGGTAATTTTTTTATTTCCCATTTTAAGATAACCATGTACTGCCCCTTCTAAAATGAGGAAAATATAGCGGTTGTGCTTTAATGGCGACGCAATATGCTTGTTTTTGGCAAAGCGTATAGGGAATGTATAACGGTTAATAATGTTTTCAATTTCAGGGTTGAGCGGATGGTAAGACTTAAAGACTGTAATAAGTGGCGAAAAACCACCAAATGCAGCCCATTTATCTTCACCATAAATATTTTCAATATTCATTAGGGAAAAGCGAATGTATATGTAAAAGTGAAAATAATAATGAAAATAAAAAAGTCACTAACTACCTATACAACTAACAGGAATGTTAAATAACTTGGTATGTGTAGGATTTAGAAAAGTTTTGGTAATATAAGTATTGATTTCGTTTTTTATTGCTTCTATACAAAATAGCTATAAATATGATTGTACAAAAAAAAATTGGGATCTTTAAAAACAGGCTTCTTTAATATTTGATTTTTTGATACCAAGGTGGCCAGGAAAGCATAAAAAATGATTTTTTTTTAATCGTATTTAACATCATGATTCATAAATATTTAACTTCTTTTTGTTTAGCTAAGGTTAATTTTATATTAAATATTTTGGATTTATCCTTTGCACGAATGAATTTAATTTCTATCTTTGCAGCCCCGCAAGGGGGGTAAATGATTCCGTAGCTCAGCTGGTAGAGCATTACACTTTTAATGTAGTGGTCCTGGGTTCGAATCCCAGCGGGATCACAAAAAGCCTCACAGAAATGTGAGGCTTTTTTGTTTCAAATGCCCACGTCCTAAAATAATACTTCTTTTTTGGTGACTATCTATTTGAAAAATGGATTTATAGCAGGAGAGCTATAATCCTTCGCGAATTATTAGCATAAAGTATCCAAAGGGAGTAAATTGATTATGTTAATAGGTATACTAATGTTAAGACCCGGCTAATCATGGAGAAGGATTGATATTTCTTCATTTAAGCCTCCTTTATAAATTCGCTTGGTGTTTGTCCGTATTGCTTTTTAAATTCTTTACTAAAATACTTACGATCGCTAAAACCTACCATGTAGGCTATCTCATTAATGGTATATCGTTTACTTTGCAAAAGTATAGTAGCCTTATTCATCCTGACGGATTTAATAAAGTCATTAACAGACATGCCGGTAAGTGCGTTAAGTTTTTTGTATAATATCGGCTTACTCATGGCTAATGCCTTTGTTAATTCAGGCACACCAAATTCTAAATTATCAATATCCCTGTCTATTATGCTGATCACTTTATTCAGGAATTCATTATCAATAGAATCAACCAGTTTTTTTATTTTTTGATCGTTATTTTCATATTGAACAGAAATAATGTCTTCACTTTTCGGAACAGATTTAAGCAGGCGGTTGAAGCTTTGCCGTATCCTTTCACTGGAAGTTAAAAGATTATTTACCTGTAATAATAATATCTCAATGCTAAATGGCTTTGATAAATAAACATCTGCTCCCATTTTTAGTCCCTCTACACGGCTCGAATCGGAGGCTTTTGCAGTTAAAAGAATAACAGGGATGTGATTTGTGCTTTCATCGGTCTTTAGTTTATTACACAATGTAAAACCATCCATTTCGTGCATCATTACATCACTGATAAGAATATCTGGGATATGTTCTTTTGCTAATTCCCAGCCGTTTAATCCGTTATCAGCTATAATCACTTCATAATGATTCTTCAAAAAATCGCTTATAAATAAGCGCATATCAGGGTTGTCCTCCACTAGCAAAACCAGATATTTTTTATTTCCGATTGATTTGTTCTCTACCTGAGCATAGGTTATAGTACTATCAGTATTTATAGCAAAATTTACCGCTTCAGATTGATCATCCTCCTTTGATCTGATCAAATCAGCAGGGTTAAAATGATCAGCCCCTTTACGTAAGCTAATGGTAAAGGCAGTATTATTGCCCCCGGGAGATAACTTACTTTCCACTACAATGGATCCCTGATGCAGTTCTACTATACTTTTAGCCAACGCTAACCCTATACCATAACCTGTATTTTGCTTTCCGTGATCATTCTCCTGAAAGTAATTCTCGAACAAATTCTTCAGATTTTCAGGCGCTATTCCTTTTCCATTGTCGGCTATTGTAATGGTAACTTCGTTCTTATTTTCTTTAATAAATATACCAATATGGCCTCCGTAATTGGTAAACTTAAAAGCATTATAAATTAAATTGTAAAAAACTTTTTCTAGCTGCTCTTTGTCAAAATAAACCTTGGTATCATCTGAAGAAGAAATCAGATCTATAGTTATGTTTCCGGATATGGAATTTTCGTAAAACGAAGCAAGTATTTCCTGCAGGATATTTACAATATTATATTCGGACACATGAAGTTTGAGGTTCCCGCTTTCAGCTTTGCGAAAATCCATCTGTTCGTTTACCAGTTGAAGCAGGCTATCTGAACTTTTCTTTACGATCTGCAATTGTCTGGTATTTTCAGCATCGTCCTTACCAAACAAGACCAATTTTTCCAAAGGCCCTAATATTAAAGAAAGATGCGTACGGATCTCGTGCGATATATTGGTGAAAAAGTTTAGCTTCAGTTGTGTAAGTTCCTTATCTCTCTGCAACAACGACCGGAGTATAAAAAAGCGGGCTATCAAAAACACCAGACCACCTATTAACAGCACGTATAAACAATAGGCCCATATGGTTTCCCAAATTGGAGGTAACACCTGAATATGCAGAATAGCGGCCTGCCCCCAAATACCATCATTGTTAGCACCTTTTGCTAAAAATATATAATTTCCAGCCGAAAGCTTGGTATAGGGAGCCGACGGAATATCGGTATATACCCAATCGTTATTAAAACCCTCTAATTTATAGGCATATTTGTTTTTCTCAGACTTAATGTAGTTTAGCACAGCAAAATCAATGGTAAACACATTTTGCGAATGCGTAAAAATTATTTTAGGTGTTAGGCTAATATCTTTTTTTAGTAATCCATAAGGCTGGTTGATCCTTACGGGCTGATTAAATAGTTTAAGCTCCGTGATAACAACCGGTGGAGCGATATTATTATCTTCTATTTTTGATGGATAAAAACTACTAAGTCCATTATATCCTCCAAAGAGCATTTCGCCTTCAAAGGTTTTATAGCAGGAATTGATATTGAACGTATTCCCTAGTAAGCCATCACTTTTGTAATAATTTTTAAAGGCTTGGGAAGCGATGTTAAATTTTGACAAACCATTGCCTGTACCCATCCAAAGGTTATGATTTGCATCCTCTAATATACTTTGTACGTTATTGTTAGCTAAGCCTTGTTTCTCCGAATAACTAACAAACCTCTGCTGGTTATTATTGTACGCGGCCAAGCCACCATAATACAAGCCAACCCAAATACGACCACGTGTATCCTGAAATATGCAATTGATATCATTGGATTTTAAGCCACTGTGCGTAGTAAACTGCTTTAAATCATTATGGGTATGATCTAACAGAAACAACCCATTGGATGTTCCCATCCATATATTCTTTTCTTTATCTTCCAGTAAAATTTTGACGGATTGTTTGCCAATTTTATTTATGACAGGGTTATCAGCCATCTCTAAAGCACTATTATTTCGCCGGAAAACAAGCAGCCCATTTTGAGTTCCAACCCAGAAATTATTTCGGGAATCTTCTAAAATGTCCAACACTTCAGAGCCTAGTGTTACCGGATCATTTTCGTTATACAGGTATCGCTTAAAATTATGGGTTTTGGGATTAAACACGTTTAAACCACCTCCGTGTGTTCCTGCCCAAATGTTTCCGCTTTTATCAATGTATACCACCTTAATTAAGTCAGATCCAAGCGAGGTAGGATCGCCAGCTTTATTTTGATAAGTAGTTACCACATCAGCTTCACGGTCAAAATAATTTAAGCCCACCCCTTCTGTGCCGATCCATAAATTGTGCTTATTATCCTCACGTACTCCACTCACCACATTGTTATTGATGTTGGAGTGGTACCGTGTTGTTTGGAAGTTCAAAAATGAGGTATTGTACCCAGACACCATATTGATGCCTCCAAAGTAAGTACCTATCCATACGGTATTTGCATTATCTATAAATACGCTGTAAATAGAATTCTGGCTCAAGCTGCTCTTATCCTCAGGATCATGTTTATATGACGAAAACTGCATTGTTTTAGGGTCAAGGATACTTAGCCCCCCCTGTGTACCAATCCATATCTTACCCGAGCTTGCAGTTTTCAATATCCGGATATTATTATTCACCGGGCCTTTTGCGCCGTTGTTACTTAAAAACCGGGTGCAGGTGTTTGTGCTTTTATCATAAAGATTAATACCACCATGCAGGGTACCTATCCACAGGTTATGTTGAAGGTCTTCGGTAATGGTAGTTACATAATTGTCGCTCAAACTGTTGAGCTTCGCTGCCTGGTGCCTGTATATTTGATACCGATACCCGCTGCCCTCCTTTTTCATTTTGGTAAGCCCCGCCGACGAACCTATCCAATAAATACCTTCATGATCCTGGTATATGACATGTACATTGGTTCCGTAAAGCCCGGCAACAGAATCAGGAACGGCCATTGAACTGAACTCACCCGATTTGCCACCTGGCAATAGATACAAACCCGTTGACGACCATACCCAAATGTTTTTTTGCCGGTCTTCATATACCGAACTTATGATCTGATTACCCTTGTTGGAAGATGACGAATCTAAAAGAACCCGTTCAAAGCTGTCCGTTTCCGGATTATATTTATTTAGTCCGTTTCGGGTACCTACCCAAAGTACCTTGTGCGAATCAAGCAGCAGGCAGGTAATATAATTTGATGATAGACTTGTTCTGTCTGAAGGATCATTTTTGTAAATCTTAAAACTCCGGGCATTATACTTATTGAGCCCGTGCTGTGTGCCGTACCACATAAATCCCCTGCCATCCTGAACTATAGCCAGTACCGAATTTTGCGACAAGCCGTTATCTACTGTCAAATTCTCAAACGCGATACGCTGACTATAAGCTGCCGAAAAACAGCCTATGTAGAACAGGAATATGGCAATAGTTAATTTCATTTAGTCGACCACTTAAGTAAAACTAATAAAATTCCCATCACATTAATAGTTTTTCTTTTTAGGATTCTTCGTGCTATCTGTTGATGTTAACGGGCCGGCAATAGAATAAGTTCAACTGGATTGCTAGTCTATCCTGTTCTTAAATAAACAGGCCATAAATACCCATTTATATTTTTACCCCCATTTCTTTACAATCTTACCCCTTGTTTTTTTTAAAAGCAGATAACTTCGATGTGCTCGGTGACCAATATCGACTTTAACCAATTATTTAACCAAATCATTAAAAATGAGAAAACCATTAACATTAATGCTGGTACTGGCGGTTGCAGTATTTGCATCTTGTAAAAAAGCTACAGTCCCGGTGTCGGACACAATAAAAAACTCGAATTTAAAAGCCGCTCTAAATGGTATGTCATTAACAGGCATAGCATATTATGTTGATCCTGCTGGTGATGATAACAACGATGGCAAAAGCACGGGTACAGCCTGGAAAAGCATTAGTAAAGTAAACGCCATGGCATTTGAGCCCGGAGATCTAATTTTGTTTAAAAGTGGCGGTGTATGGAACGACACCCTGCGTTTTAAAAGTTCAGGTACGGCAGGTGCTATTATCACCGTTGATAAATATGGCGGTACGGCGCTGCCGGTTATTAATGGTGGTGGAAAAGTAAATGGTTCTGCTGCGCTGCTTTTGAATAAAGTGTCGTATTTTGAAGTGAATAACCTGGAAATAACCAATACCGTACCTGGCGGTGTTAGCTATGCTGCCACAGGTATCAAAGTAGTAGGCGGAGCGCCTACGGGAGATGCTACTACCAATGTTTCTGTTAAAAATTGTTATGTGCATGATGTAAACTCTCCAATTGATGGACAGGCAAACTACAACAAAGCCAGTGGCGGTATTATTCTTGACGGGAAAATATATGGTGCGCTGGTACAAGGTTGCCGTGTATCTGATTGTACTGTTGAAGGCATACGGACCAACGGCTCAAGGGATATGCCAGCCAGGTGCAAAGACATAATAATTGACAACAATTTGGTTGAAAACGTTTATGGCGACGGCATTGTAATGTCGGGCGTTACCGGAGGTAGTAAAATTACACACAACACTGTTCATAATGTATGTATGAGTAAGGGACCTCAAAATTATGCAGCCGTTTGGACCATAGGCAGCATTAATACGCTTGTGGCCTATAATGAGGTATATGGAGTAAAAGGAGGGGGTAACAACGATGGAAATGTATTTGATGCCGATGGGTATGATACACCTTCAATAACTGATGGTGATATCTTTGAATATAATTATTCGCATGATAACAATGGTGGGTTTATGTTGTTTATGCATAATTCCAAAAACATTACGGTGCGCTACAATGTAAGTGTGAATGATGTGGGTTCGCCTATTAATTCTGACAAGAAAAAGCTATTCTTCTTTGAACCGAGTTCATATTCCTCACGTTATATATACAATAATGTTTTTTACTCAAATAATCCAATAAAAACAGTTTTATATGGTACTCCATCCGGTACTTTTTCAAATAATATCTTCTACAGTAGCTCAACAATAGCATCTTTAAGCAACACCGTGGTAAGCAAAAGTGTTTTATTCAATAACAATTGTTTTTATCCTTCTGCTACTTTCTCTGCGCTAAATTGGGGTACATCTGTGCTTAATAATAATTTTTATACCGATCCATCATTTGTAAATCCTGTATCTGGTACTGGGTTTGATGTTGCCAAGGGATACAATGTTAAGGCGAGCTCAGTCTGTTTAAATGCAGGGATATATATTGGGGACAATGGGGGAAAAGATTTTTCGGGTAATCCCTTACCGACAAATAATCCGGATGTAGGAGCATTTCAGCATAGCGGTGGAAACACTGACAACAGACCTAGTTCTTTTGGAGCTATAGCAGATTCGTATGTTAGAAACGGTAATTATGGCGCCGAAAATTATGGCAGTTTATCCTATATGGTGATTAAAGCAGACGCAGCGGGTTATGCCAGGAAAGCATATGCAAAATTTGATTTTACCGCTGCATCGGTATCAAAAGTGCAATCTGCTAATCTTAGTTTATATGTTAGTGGTGTAAATACAGCCGCTACCCGCACCATTTCGGTATATACCACAGCAAGTAACAGCTGGGGCGAAACATCTATCAACTGGAATAATGCGCCCATAGATGCAACCTATATAGGGCAAATAGTGGTAACCGGCGTTGGTACTTATACTTTGGATGTTAGTAATGCCATTAATGCGCAGCTTCCAAAATCAGATCGATCTGTATCCTTTCTGTTACAAAACAACGGTGCCAATTCTGGTACCAATGATATAAACATCAACAGCCGCGAAGCAAGCAGCAATAAGCCTGCAGTAATACTTACTTATTAGAGATAATAACACTTAACAATTTCGGAATACACTTAGTCTTTCTAATTTAAAGACATGTATCACCCTAAAAAATGTCGCTATGTTTTTGATGTTCAAATTCTATCTAAAATCATAGCGACATTATTTAACCGCTTTTAACTGTAATAATCCCAACCATTTATTAATTCATTTTTTATGCCAAAGACTTTTATTTTATGACCAAATTTCTTTTAAATCACTTGATTATTGCAGTGTTAATTATGTTGCCCGGATTTGGTTTGGCACAATCGTTATCTGTTTCCGGCAAAGTAACAGATAACAAAGGTGCAGCCGTGCCGGGGGTAACCATAACAGAGAAAGGCACAAAAAATGCTACAGCAACAGATGTTAACGGAGCTTTTAAAATAGTTGTTAAAAACAACAATACAGCGCTCGTTTGTTCGCTGGTAGGTTTTTTGTCAAAAGAGGTATCAGCTAACAGCCAGCAGCCACTTAAAATCACGATAGAGGATGATACTCAAAAACTAAACGAAGTAGTGGTAATTGGCTACGGTACGCAGAAGAAGGCAGACCTTACAGGAGCCCTTTCGTCAGTTAACGCAGGGGATTTTAAAAGCCAGCCAGTAACCTCGGTTGCCCAGGTTTTACAGGGACGGGCTGCTGGTGTAACGGTGATGTCTAATTCTGGCGCTCCCGGTGGTGATGCTTCTATACGTATCCGTGGTAACAATTCGATACAGGGCGATAACAATCCGCTTTATGTGATTGATGGCTTTGTTGGTGCAGATTATAGCGCCATTAACCCGCAAGACATTGAATCTATCCAGATATTGAAAGATGCATCGTCTGTAGCCATCTATGGTAGCCGCGGCGCAAATGGTGTAGTGCTGATTGCAACTAAAAAAGGAAAATCAGGCGACACTCAGGTTTTATTTACAGTAAAAGCCTCATCGGCACAAGTATTGAAAAAGCTAAGCTTGCTTAATGCGGCTCAATACGCCGAAACTGTAAATGCCAAGGCACTGGCCACCGGAACAACGCCAATTTATACACAGGCCCAAATTGACCAGTTTGCCGCGAATGGCGGTACCAACTGGCAAAATGAAGTTTTTAGAACGGCCCCGACCCAAGAGTATCAATTAAACTTGGCGGGCGGTAAAGAAAAAACCACTTACTATATTGGCGCTAATTATTTAAACCAACAGGGCATACTAAACAACTCTTATCTGAAACGCTATGCGTTACGATCCAACCTGGAGAGTAAGGTGACTGATAAGTTTTCTATTTCTTTTAATTTTTATGTCAACCGTCAGCAGGGTACTAACCTAAGGGGTAACCTGGGGCGTCAGTCGCCGGTTACACAGGCACTTGCCTGGGCACCTACGGTTGCAGTATTTGATGCCGCCGGAAATTATACGCTGAATGATCCGGTAGGATCAATTACGAGCAACCCGGTGGCTTTGGAGCAGGATCAGGAACTTACCAATATTACAACAACGGCAAACGGCATCCTCGATCTTAGATATAAATTTTCGCAGGATCTCTCGCTGACGGTAACAGGTGGCGCAAATTATGCGAATACGCAAGGTTATACCTATGTGGGGCCATCTGTGAGCCAAAATTTACCAAGTGCCACCCGCTCGTCTTTAGAAGGTGTTAGCTTGCAGCAAACAGATAATCTCACTTACAGCCACCTGTTTGGTGGGGTACACAGGCTTACTGCAACAGCCGTTTTTGAATTTCAAAATTATCAGGCCAACGGGTTCAGCGCTACCGGGAATAACCTAACTTTTCCAAATTTAACATATTATAACCTGGCCTTGGCAAGTACCTACGGTGTGGGAACAAATTACAGTAACAACGCGCTGTCTTCATTATTGGGACGTGTTAATTATGCCTATAAAGACAAATACCTGGTTACCTTTTCGATAAGGCGGGATGGCTCTTCAAAATTTACCACAGGTAACCAATACAGCACCTTCCCATCGGTAGGCCTTGGCTGGAGATTGTCTGAAGAACCCTTTATTAAACAACTTAATTTCTTTGACAACCTGAAATTGCGGGGCAGCTATGGCTCAACCGGCAACCAGGCCATTAACCCGTATCAAACCCTTACTACTTATGGTAACGTAAGCACCAGTTTTATTTCAGGAACCATTACGCCGGGAATATTGATGGGCAACCCGGGCAATCCTTTGCTTAAATGGGAAACCACCAAACAGGTAGATGGTGGTATAGATATGGAGATCCTTAAAAACCGCTTATCCTTTAGTGCAGATTATTACCATAAATCTACCAGTAACCTGCTGTTGCCGGTAACGCTGCCACTTTATTTGGGTGGCGGTTCTATACTTTCTAACGTGGGTAAGGTAAATAACTGGGGATATGAGTTTTCGTTATCCGGCGACCCGATAGTTTCAAAGGATCTCAAGTGGTCGTCTTCATTTAATTTTTCTCTGCTCAATAACAAAGTAGTGAGCTTAGCTAACGGACAGAATATCATGTATACGGGATCAAGCGTGGGTTCGGGGCTGTCAACGCAATCAGAGTTTGTACTAATACCTGGTCAGCGTTTAGGTACCTACTGGGGCTTAACTTACGAAGGCACCTGGAAACCATCAGAAGCCGCAGCTGCGGCGCAATATGGTGCAGTTCCGGGCGATGCCAAATACCTTGATCTGAACAACGACCAGCAGATTAATGGCAGCGACTATCATCCCATCGGTAATGGTTTACCTAAATATAGTTATGGCTGGAATAATAATGTTACCTATAAAGATTTTACGCTAAATGTGTTTATACAGGCACTTACCGGTTTCAGCAAGCTTAATTACACTTATGGTTCAGCTATTACAGCCAATTCTGATAATCGGCAGGCTACCATAGCCGATATTTTGAACCGCTATATTCCAGGGGTAAACGAAACTTCAAATATTCCGGGTTTTAGCAAAACCAACAAAAACTATATCCAGTCTACACGTTTCATGGAAAGTGGCAACTTTGCGCGGCTCAAAAATATTTCACTGGCGTATAACTTCTCGAAGGACAAACTTAAAAAAGTGGATTTGAGTGTTTTTGTAAGCGCCACTAATCTATGGACTATAACTGGTTATAAAGGCTTTGACCCGGAGTCAAGCAGCGTAACTTCAGCTCCCGGTGCCGATGTTAACCAGGGCATCGATTATGGTGCTTACCCGAATGCTAAAACTTATACCGTTGGTTTAACCGCTAAATTTTAAAGAAAAATGAAGAAATCTATCATAGCAATATCAGCCTTATCATTACTATTATTAACACAATGTAAAAAGGCTTTGGAACAGGATCCAAAAGGGCAACTGGTTGGCACCGATGCTGTAAGCACATTGCCGGGCTTACAGGCAGCGGTGCTGGGCGCTTATCAACCGCTCAAAAACGGTTATACCTCCGGTTTTGCATCTTCGGCCATAGTTGGCCTGGTTATGGGTTCTGATGATTTAACCACCCATCCGGCCAGTAACAAGCAGGATTTTCGTGAAATCGATCAGTTCGCGGCCAGTAACACCAATGGCCGTACACCAATAATTTGGTTGGGCTGCTATAAAACCATCATCAACATTAATAATATATTGACCGCGTATAAGAATACATCGGGTAATTCGGCTGCAGTAAATCAATTGCTTGGCGAAGCTTATTTCCTGCGTGCTTTCAGTTATTTCTGGTTAGTGCGCTTTTGGAACAATATACCTTTAATTACCGCATCTTCTTATGATGCCGGCTTATTAAGCATCACCAAAAGCCCTGCAACTGATGTTTATAAATTAATTGAAGCTGATTTGCAACAGGCAGAACAACTGCTGCCTAATGCCAAGCCTGCCGCAGGCAGGGCAGGTGCGGGCGCTGCAAAAGCCTTATTAGCCGAAGTGTACCTGATGGAGGGGGGGTATCCTATAAATGACCAGAGCAAGTACGCCCTGGCAGCGGCAAAAGCCAAAGAGGTGATTAGCAATAAAGCCCTTTATGGTTTTGATCTGGCGCCTGATCTGAATGTGCTGTGGTCTGGTACGCAAACCGCTATTAACACGCCCGAAGCTGTATTTGAACTGGAGTTTTCCTCAGCCAGTGGTAATGGCAACAGTATTTATGGCAAATCTGCCATGCCCGGCGATGAAAATGGCTGGGATGATTATTTTTGTGAAATTAATTTTTTTAATAATTTTCCGGCCGGGAAACGTAAAGACGCGACTTTCCATACCACCTTTATTATGCCTGCCGGTAACATTAATTGGCAAAATGGACAAACGAAACACCCTTACTATCAAAAATTCAGGGTAAATACGCCTACACCTAATTATTTAACCTCAAGCACCAACCAGCCGCTCCCTTTAATCAGATACGCACATGTATTGCTTACTTTTGCCGAAGCGGATGCCCGTGCTAACAATGCAGTAAGTGCAGATGATTACGCTGCGGTTAATGCCATTCGTTCGCGTGCAGGTTTGGCACCACTTAATGGCTTATCGGCTAATGATTTTGAAAGTGCTGTAGTGCAGGAGAGAGCCTGGGAGTTTGCCGGCGAATATACCAGATGGTTTGATCTTGTGCGGCTTCAAATGGTAGAATCAGCTAATGCCAATAAAAATACCAATGACCTGAAACCAATTGGCGCGATTACAAAAGCTAATTACTTTTTGCCGATACCAAATGCTGATTTGCAACTTAATCCTAATCTTAGCTTCAAATAATCAACACATATAACTACGATGATCGCGATTTTAGAAATTTTTTTTACCTTTCGCCACAACGATGGTTAACTAAAAATAGGTTGGAACTGGCGCATTATAAACTGGTGGAAAAGCATTAAAAGCCAAATGAGCTGTGTATGGAATCGGGCTTTGAAGACCTTTCGCATTTTTCTTTTGCCATTAAAAAGAATTTGGATATGCGCCATCTGCCTTAATAGAATATTTAAATGAGGCTGTATCATAAAAGTCGAATTGTCATCCTATCCAAAGGACTCCTACGGAGAGCTTGTCGAAGGACCTGCTTAAATATATGATAAAGTATTTCGACTTCTTATTCCGATTTAACAGGAAGCCCAACGCTACAGATTTGAATCAAATTTATCTGTATGATACAGTCTCATTTTATTTCTTCCCATCAAATAGCCTTCTTTTTAAGCCAGACAACCTGTTGATTACTATCATGCGGCTTACCAAGTATATGCTTGTATAGATCAGGTTTTCTGGCCTGGATATACCGGTATCCTCCAGCATCTGTTAATCTATCTGAGCTTAATTCTGCCATTACAAATTCATTACCTAAAGACCTGCATTCAGTCATTATATCTCCAAAAGGATCAATAATCATCGAACATCCGTTTTTGAGCTGATCATCATCCATACCAATTGGATTGGAGAAAACCGCATATATGGCATTATCATAAGCCCGGGCAGGAAGCCATTTCATTAACCACTGGCGGCCTTTAAGGCCATCAAACTCTGCCCTTAAAATGGCACTGTTGGCATCTTTGTGCTCCCAAAGTTTAGCATCTACAAAGCCTGCTCCGGGCCGGGTAGATGGCGTACACATGGTTACATGGGGCATAAAGATAATTTGCGCACCCAGAAGCGTTGTTGCCCGTACATTTTCTATTATATTATTATCATAACAGATCAGAATGCCGCATTTCCATCCATATAAATCGAATACCGTAAAAGCATTGCCCGGTAATAGATGTGGGTTTATAAACGGATGTAGCTTTCGGTGTTTGGCAATCAGGCCGTTCCCATCAACACAAACATAAGCTTTAAAGAGGTTGTCGTTTTCGTCTTTTTCAAACAGTCCGGCAAGAATAGCGATATTAAATTTTTTGGCAATTTCGATTAAGCGGATAATACTTGGCCCCTGAGGGATGGCTTCTGCCAGTTCGAGCATCTGCGGTTTAGAAAGGTTCCTGGCAAAAGTATAACCCGTTATTGAGCATTCATGGAAGGCAATTGCCTGTGCACCCTGAATGGAGGCTTCTTTGGCAAGCTGTTCAATTACCAAAAGGTTGTATGCCTTATCGCCACTCCGGTTTTCGAACTGAGCTGTAGCTATTTTAAAATTTTTCATTTTTAGTATTTTAACTGATCAAAACTAATCAGCACGATCAAGAAAAATTTGTATAAAACCGACAATCGATTGCCCTATACCCGCATAAGGTTTATGGCCAGCATTTGCTGTGTCTGTTTATAATGGATTGGCGTAAATCCGGTCATTTTTTTAAAATTACGGTTAAGGTGTGCATGGTCATAATAACCCGAAATATAAATCAAATCGGCTATTTTCTCCTTATCGGGCTGTTTTTGAAGTAATTTAAGAAAGTGCTGCAATTTAATGGTATCTGCAAATTTTTTAGGCGAGGTGCCCACATGCTCACTGAATTTACGTTCCAACTGTTTTTCGGTTATGGGGAGTGTTTGGAGTAAATTCCCGATACTGATTAAGCCATGGTGCTGGTAAATACAACGCATGGCCATACTAAAATCAGTAGTTAAATACCTTAGTGCAGTTACCCGCTTAATCAAAAACCGCTCAATCGTTGCAATTGCTTCAACGGTTGATAAAGCGTTAATAATTTGTTCTTCAACATCACGGGCTTCCTGTCCAAAAAAAATAGCCAGGGGTATCGTTTCGTCGTTTAACTCATATGCCGCAGTATGGAAATGGGTAAATAAAGCATAAGGTTCTAAAACCACAGCAATCATCTTCAAATCACCGGGAGTAACCATTGTATTGTAATGGCTCAGTTGTCCATAAACAAAACTCTGAGGTTGTGGAATGGCTGCCGAATTTTCATCATTCCACTGCAAAAACGGATCTTTTAAATGAAAAACAATGCCCGGGTTACCATCCGAAAACATGCGGTAGGAGTGCGCAGCACTGATTTTTTGATCTATAATCAGATAATGTTTAACAAAACCCTGAAGTAAATGATGCGGAGGTAACTGCATACGTAAACAAATGTAAGAGAATCAAAGTATAGGCAAATCGTTTAATTGCAATAAAATTGTACCTGTAGAAATAACGCATATCTTTGCGGCCTGGCGCATTGATACAGTTAAAGATTAAGAAAAGTTTTCTTAATGATCTTAATTGCTTAATGGTCAGTTATTTCTTAAATGATATAATAAATGGATTCTACCCGGTTTTACGAGCGCTTAAGCAAGCAATTAACGGTTTTACCTAAAGAGAGGTTAATTGGTTTTGGATTAGATATCTGCGAAAGGCTTTTACCTGATTATATCGGTTTTTACCAGGAATTTAACTGGGGGAATCCTGAAATCTTAAAAGAATCCATTCAATATATTAAGGATTCGGTGTTGAATGGGGTTAATGAAGAACAGGTAAATCAACTTTTAACCAGGTTGGAAGAAGTTTTACCCGATACCGAAGAATTTACCGATCCATTGGGCACTTATGCCTTAAATGCCGGGTGTGCAGTGTTCGAACTTTTAGAATACCTTACCGATCCGGAAATAGACCATTTATTAAACATCAGCAGCGTAATAACTGATACCATCGATTTTAAATTAAGCGAACTGGAAACCGGTTTAAGTGAAGAAGAATTGTTAAAACACCCCGAATTATTGAAAGAGTGGAACAATCAGCTGGAACTAAGTAAATAGAAGTCTATTTTTTACAATTTCCGCAGGTTTTCAAGCGATGCAATAATCTTTTTCTGGCTTTTAATGGTTTCATCACAAAGTTCGAGTAGCCTGTTTTTTTCTTTAATCAGCGCTTTAAGCTGGTTAAGCTCCTGGTGGTTTTGTATAGCAGTATCAACTTCAAATCGGGCCAGGTCTTCATCTTTGCGGTAATATTCGAAAAAATTAAGGCAAAGTTTTATCGAAATCCGTTTTAAAATTTCAGTATCTACCGATGCAGATTTAAGTAAAGTGCCTACCCGGTGTTTAGTGATGTTTACTGCCGCAGCAAGCTCCTCTCTGCTAATGGATTTTGCCTTCATTTCTTTCCAAATCAGCAATCCAATATGTATACTCATCCCGATTATTTCTTTTTAGATTCGAAACCATATAAACCTTTTTGGTATAAATACGAGGCCATTTGATAATTCGATATCGCTTCGTTAATCAATTGCTGATCTGCCGGCAGGGTTACGGCACTTCCGGTAGTAAAATTGGGTTTATAAGTAACTGCTTTTTTATTCGGATCCAGAATTACCAGTTTATCGTTTTTAATGTAACCCAGGCTTTGGTAGGTACTGATAAAAGCCCTTTCATTTCCTGCTTTCATTTTAAATACATCCTGACCAAAGAATTTACTATCGTAACTGAAATTAAGGTAACCCAAAATAGTAGGGCCAATATCAATCTGTGCGGTAAGTTTCTCAAATTTGCCTGGCGCAATGTGCCCCGGACTATAAAAGATCATTGGAATATGGTATTTATCCACCGGTAGTTCTACTTTACCTGCACTAGATGCACAATGATCGGCTACGATAACAAACAAGGTATTCGAAAACCATGGTTTTTGTTTCGCTTCTCTAATAAATTTACCAATCGCATAATCGGTATATTTAACAGCACCTTCTCTGCCCGTGTGCGATGGGATATCAATCCTTCCTTCAGGGTAAGTGTAAGGGCGGTGGTTCGAAACCGTCATAATCTGTGCAAAAAACGGCTTGTTGTTTTTGTAATCTTTATCCAGTTCGCGTAACGATAGGGTAAACAGGTCTTCATCGGCCACTCCCCAGATATTGGAATAATGAATTTCCGAATCCTGCAGCGAACTTCTGTCGGTTACCTCATAACCATTGTTAGAGAAAAATTCGTTCATGTTATCGAAATAACCATAACCGCCATAAATAAACCTGCTGTTATAACCTTTAGATCGGAATATACTGCCCAACGTAAACAGGTTTTTATTATCAGGGCGCTTAACAATCGATTGGCCGGGCGTAGGAGGGATGCAAAGCGAAAGTGCTTCTAAACCACGTACCGTACGCGTGCCCGAGGCGTATAAATTATTAAAGAGCAAACCTTCTTTGGCCAGCGAATCGAGCTGTGGTGTAATGTGCTGTGTATTGCCAAAAGTACCCAAAAACTCGGCACTTAAACTTTCTACGCTGATGAGTACCACATTCATTTTATTTTCTGCACCTGTATTACTGATGCTTCTCGAAGTATTTTTAAATTCCCCGTTTTTAGCCATAGTATCTTGCTGAAGTAAATGGCCGAGGATAGATCCGGCAGTTTTAATGGGAAGCGTTTTGTAAAAAGTATTGTAATCGAGCTGGTTATTCCAAAAAGCAAAACCAAAATCATACATCCCATTGCCCGAAAGCTCGTTTACATATTGGTTTTTGCTCAGGTATTTTAATTTATGACTTACGCAGAAATAAGTAAAAACAGGCAGGCATAAAAGAATCAATGCAATTTTTGTCCGGTTACCAAAACTGCTTTTTGTAATGGTTGATGCTGTGATGTAGCGCCTTAAAAGATAAATAACCAGGGCGGTAAGCACCACCAAACCCACCATAATGCTGTTAATGGGGTACGATTGGCGGATATTTCCAATCACTTCTGTGGTGTACACTAAATAATCTACTGCTATAAAGTTGTAACGCACCGAAAATTCTTCCCAAAAAAACCACTCAGAAATGGCATTGAAAATCAGGCTGAAAACAACAAAAAAGAAATAAATAAACAACAATACCTTGTTAAATTTACGGCCATACCATTTAGCAGGCAACAGCCATAAATAAATTACAATGGGTATTACCGCAAAAGATGCAGCAGCAAGATCGTAAAAGAGGCCGATAACGAAAATTTTGAGGAGGTTAAGTATCGACCAATCGACAGATGATGCACTATAAACCATTAAGGCAAGCCTGGTGATTAAAGATATGCCGCATAACAGTGCGGTAACTAGAAAAACCGGTCCAAATCTGTTATTCAGTAATTTATTGGTTTGTTGTTTAATGCTCATTTTAAGGTTGAATCCAAAAGTTTTAACTTACCTGCCACACTTTGTACTAACGGGCGAAGGTAAGTTCCAATTCTGAAGGAATTCTGAAGGTTTGGTTAGCCCCTAAAGATATTAATAAATTATTAACTTAATATTTAATTAATATAAGCCTTATTGCTTTAACCTTAAGCTTACTGTTTCGAAAAATTAACACTCAACGTAGCGCTAAATCTGCTTACAAGTTTATCGTAAAGTGTTTTGTTTATCGTGCTCGAAATGATAATTGTATTATTGGTGCCTGTACGGGTAGTTTGGCCAAAATCGCTTGCTGTTAATCCCGCTACCAGGGCATTTAACTGAATACTTACCTTTGCCACATAAGTGCCCGAGGTAACTTCAACCCTTGCTGCTTCTAACTTAATCACCTGGGCCTGGTTCATTTCAAACCTTACAGGGATTTTAGTCCCCGAAGCTTCGATATAGGTTCCTGTTAATAATAATGGTGGGTTGGTAAGCGAACTGCTCATGGTAAGGTTAAATTCGTTGTGCTCGTAAACACCAGAGGCTAATGAAACCGTGCCAGATAATGAATCGGGTTTTAGGGCATTAACCAGGTAGATATTTTTAGATTCCAACAATACCGGAGAGCCTGCTTTAGTTGCACTAAATTCTACTTTGGCAATATTAATACTGGCAGTAGCCCAGTTAATGCTGCCATTGGTGCCAGGTGCTACCACCACGCCACTTGCACTGGCATTACTGCTGAGCGATGCATTTAAATTGCCTGCGCTAAAACTGTAACTCAATTTGGTATCGGTTACCGCCTCTTTTTTGGTACAGCTGCTTATTAGCAGTACAACAAGTGCTGCTAAAGTAATGGTGTAGAGTTTTTTCATTTTATTTGGTTTAGGGATAAGAAGTTAGTTATGCTTCTATATTAAATATACAACTCAATTCTGTAGCAATTCTGAAGTTGAACCATAATGCCCCTTTATCCCTAAATCTAATATTTTAATTTCCAGCCCTGCTTTTTTTGAAAATGAACATTACAGCCTCCGTGGCTACTGTAGCCCCGTTATTGGGGGTTTCAGGGATAGTAGACACCGGATTTTAATCCAAAGTGTGCACCCGGCGCTCTGTAAGGTTTCCAGAATAGATTTTGGATCCCTGAATCTCTAAGAGGCCCAATAGGTATCATTTAAAAGGTAGCCAGACACGAAAAACAGCCCATCTAAACTAGATCACCTAGAACAATCTATGCTTTTTTTTTAAGCAGATTTAAAGCATCTGCAGCGCGTTTTGTTATCCAGACGATAGAAGCCGGAAGCCTAAAAACGAAGTTTAAAAACGCTAAAAATCAGCCGACTGCACACTTAAAGCGGTAATCAATGCACATTTTGGAGCGAAATGAGTGGCCATTTTGGTTAGGAATGAGTGGCCACTTTTCGGATAATCACCAATCAAGCTGTCCCATCCTGAATTTACTT
>NZ_AYMG01000028.1 GCF_000633455.1 Pedobacter jeongneungensis | reverse complement strand
ATAACAATCATCTCGACCGGAACGCAGTAGAGCGGAGAGATCTATCTCGAGATAGGTCTCTCCACTTCGGAGACACTCTGCTAGAAATGACGACATCTTGGACTTCGGACCTCCGTCTTATTTCAAAAAATCTTCCCTGTGCGGATTAAAAATATCAACTAATAATCCCGCTTCTAAACAAACCACACCATGAAAAACATTTGATGGGGCAAAAAAAACGTCACCTTCGTTTAAGATTTTCTTATCATCGCCCATGCTTACTTCAAAACTTCCTTTGGCAACATAGCTCATCTGTAAATGAGGGTGATTATGAATGGTGCCAATGGCATCTTTTTCAAATTCTACTTTAACCAGCATCAGGTTGTCATCGAAAGCCATAATTTTGCGTTTAACGCCTGCTCCTAAATCTTCCCAGTCGATATTGTTATCCGAAATTAATGTTTTGTTGTTTAAGTCTTTGAAATTCATTTTTTATAAGTAATATTAAAAGGATTGTCGGATTGTCGTCTTTCCCGCGAAGGCGGGAATCTTAAAGTTATTGCATTAGGATTCCCAATCAACCCGATAGCTATCGGGTTGGGAATGACGAACCGCCTTTGCATTCTCTGCGAAAAACATTGCGTCCTTTGCGGTTAATCCTTAAACCAAATATTCAAATAAAGTCTGATCCTGGTTTAACTCTATAATTTCAAATTTAAAGTCTTTCATGCGCTGCAATAAACTCGCATAATCGTTTTTGTTCGAAAGTTCGATACCCACCAACGCAGGACCATTTTCTTTATTCGTTTTTTTAATAAACTCGAAACGGGTAATATCATCCTGCGGACCTAAAACCTCATTTACAAATAATTTTAAAGCACCTGGTCTCTGCGGGAAACGCACAATGAAATAATGTTTCAGACCCTCGAAAAGTAAAGATTTCTCTTTAATCTCCTGCATGCGCTCTATATCGTTGTTTCCACCGCTAACGATACAAACTACCGTTTTACCAGTAATCTGGTCTCTAAGCTGATCTAATGCTGCCACAGAGAGTGCTCCTGCAGGTTCAACTACAATTGCATCTTCGTTGTAAAGTTTTAATATGGTAGTACAGATTTTTCCTTCAGGGATCAAATGCATCTGATCAAGAAGTTCCTTACAATATTCGTACGTGATGTGGCCGATCCGTTTTACAGCGGCACCATCCACAAAACGGTCAATCTCTTCTAAAGTATAAGGACCGCCGTGTTCCATAGCCGTAACCATTGATGGTGCACCTAAAGGCTCAACGCCAACCAGTTTTACATCAGGTTTAACGGTTTTCATATAAGCGCTCACGCCTGATGCTAAACCACCACCACCAACAGGCATTACCAGGATATCTAAATCCGGTAGGTCTTCATAAATTTCAACACCAACCGTTGCCTGTCCTTCAATTACTTTTTCGTCATCAAAAGGGGGAATGAAAGTAGCCGATTTTTCGGCACTGTAAGCCAGGGCTTCTTTCAGGCAATCGTCGAAAGTATCGCCAACTAAAATCACTTCTACACTGTCGCCACCAAACATATAAGTTTGTTTAACTTTTTGTTTAGGGGTAATTTCGGGCATAAAAATAACACCTTTGATGCCGAGTTTTTTACATGAATAGGCTACGCCCTGTGCATGGTTGCCCGCACTTGCACACACAACACCGTTAATCAAAGCATCCTGCGGCAACGTACTTATTTTGTTGTAAGCGCCGCGTAATTTGTAGGAGCGTACAATCTGGAGATCTTCTCTTTTTAAATAAATATTGGCATTATAATGAGCAGAAAGTCCGGCGTTAAACTCTAAAGGCGTACGTTTTACCACGCCTTTTAATCGTTGGGCTGCAGATTGAAAATCTAGTGTATTTGGTGTTGTAGTATTCATTGTTGTAGTATCAGGTATAGAGAGAATCAAGTAGCAAGACTGATGTTCTCTTATGTTTTTGTAAAGCAGGGTTCGGTGTTTTTCGGTTATTGCAGTCCTGCTATTCGTTCCAATCTTTTTATAATGGCTGTCCCGCTGAGAACGAAGAATCTGTTTCATCGGTTGCAGATGCTTTCCCGAAATCGGGACAGGCTGTTCCTCAGCATGACATTATATTCAAGGTTGCTGCAATTAAAAAGTATTTCCACTGCTATCAGGTTTAGGAAACGGGAGTCAGTGCGTTAAAATAGAAGGCCACCCGCTTAACGCCAAACCCTAAGCCTTTAGGCCGTTCGCCGCTCGCTTTTAGCTTTAGTCTTTAACCTTTCAGCTTCTACGCTAAATGTAGCGCTACCAATTGGTTTAAATCGTGGTCGTTAATGCCCTGTTTGCTATCAGCCAAAACCAAAAACTGTTTGTAAACAATATCTAAATGGTCTTTTTCTAATTTGTGGCCTAAACGGTCTAAATGGTGTTTTAAAGCATGGCGACCGCTTCTTGCCGTTAATACGATGGTTGCATCAGGGAAACCGACATCTTCCGGTTTAATAATTTCGTAATTCTCGCGGTTTTTCAAGAAACCATCCTGATGAATGCCAGAACTGTGCGAAAATGCGTTTCCACCAACAATTGCTTTATTTGGTTGTACCGGCATGTTCATCTGGTTTCTCACCATATGGCTCATTTCATAAAAGCGGGTAGCATCAATCTGGGTATTTAAACCCAAAATTTTGTGTGTTTTCAAAATCATCACGACTTCTTCCATTGATGTATTGCCTGCACGCTCTCCGATGCCGTTAATGGTACATTCTACCTGGCGGGCACCATTTTGTAAGCCAGCGATAGAATTCGCAGTAGCCAGGCCTAAATCGTTGTGGCAATGCACCGAGATAATGGCTTTGTCGATATTTTTTACGTTTTCTTTTAAATAAAGGATTTTCGAACCGTATTGGTCTGGCAAGCAATAACCATTGGTATCTGGAATATTTACCACAGTAGCACCTGCTGCAATTACCGCTTCAACCATTTTGGCTAAAAATTCGATATCAGCACGGCCGGCATCTTCTGCATAAAACTCCACATCTTCTACAAATTTTTTCGAATACCTTACGGCTTCAACAGCACGCTCCAAAATTTCTTCGCGGGTACTGTTAAATTTATGTTTAATGTGAAAATCGGATGAACCGATGCCCGTGTGGATACGAGGTCTTTTAGCATAACGCAAAGCATCTGCCGCCACATCGATATCATTTTTATTTGCACGGGTTAAAGCACAGATAATTGGGTTGGTAACCGCTTTTGATAACTCGATTACGCTATTAAAATCGCCTGGACTAGATACCGGGAAACCAGCTTCAATCACATCTACACCTAAAAGCTCAAGTGATTTTGCGATTTCTACTTTTTGGTTTGTATCTAACTGGCAGCCTGGTACCTGCTCGCCATCGCGCAATGTGGTGTCGAAAATATAAACTTTGTTCGGGTCGTGAATCATAATCTTAAGTTTAGGAAGTGATTAATTTTTGGGATAAGAATTTAATAACCAATTTGCCCATTTCGGCGGTGCCTAAAACTTTGAAACGGTTTGTGTTTTGATCGGCAATATCATGAGTTCTGAAGCCCTCTTTTAGTACCTGATCGATGGTATCAACCAATAATTTGGCTTCTTCCTTAAGTCCGAAACCAATTTCTAACATTAAAGCGGCTGATAGGATAGAAGCCAATGGGTTGGCTAAATCTTTGCCTGCAATATCGTGTGCTGAACCGTGGATCGGCTCAAAGAAACCTGTGCTTTCGCCAACAGATGCCGAAGCCAGCATGCCCATTGAACCCGCAATCTGCGAAGCTTCATCGGTTAAAATATCACCAAATAAGTTGGCCGTTAAAACCACGTCGAATTTTTTAGGGTTCTTGATCAACTGCATCGCAGCATTATCAATAAACATGTGCTCGGTTTCTACATCAGGGTATTGTTTAGCAATTTCCTGAACGGTTTCGCGCCACAAACGTGAGCTTTCTAAAACATTTGCTTTATCTACCGAGCATAATCTTTTATTACGTTGCTGAGCTGCTTGATAAGCCTTGTGAGCGATACGCTCTATCTCGTAACGGTGGTAAATCATTAAGTCAGAAGCTGTATTTCTGTCTTCAGAGCGTGTTTTTTCACCGAAATACACATCTCCTGTCAATTCGCGGAAGAACAAAATGTCGGTACCTCTTAAAATTTCTGGTTTAATGCTCGATGCTTCAAGAAGTTCGTCAAATAGTAATATCGGGCGGAGGTTGGCGAATAAACCCAGTTCTTTACGGATTTTTAAAAGGCCTTGTTCTGGTCTAACTTTTAAACTTGGGTCGTTATCGTATTTGGCATGACCAATTGCCCCGAAAAGGATTGCATCGCTTTGTCTTGCTTTTTCCAAAGTTTCATCTGGCAAAGGTTCGCCGGTAACTTCAATAGCCGCATGGCCCATTAAAGCTTCGTCAAATACAAATTCATGGCCAAAAATTTCGGCAATTTTTTCTAATGCTGCTTTTCCCCAGGTAGTAACTTCGGGTCCAATACCATCTCCAGGTATTACTAAAATGTTCTTCTTCATTGTACTAAACGTTTTCTAGTATAGTTTCGACGACTTTTACCTCGCCTTTTTCTAACAATATTCTTTTTTCTATGCAGGTTGGCAGCTGCGATTCAAAATGGCCAACATAAATCAAGGTCATTCCGTTGCTGCACAGTTCGTCAACCAATTGGTTAAAGTGCTGCGTTTGCTGGCGGTCTAAGCCCTGGCAAGGTTCATCCAGAATTAACAGTTCCGGGTTTTTTATAATCGTCCGCGCTAACAATACCAATCTTTGTTTACCGAGTGGGAGTGCGGTTAATAATTCATTTTTATTTTCAGTTAAGCCAAAGTATTCCACCAGCTCATCAACCTGTGTGCTTTTTGTATAGGGCAATTGTTGGAATAAACCTACTGTATCGTAAAATCCGGAAGCAATGCTTTGCCAAACGGTTGCAGTAGGATCGAAATACCAGTGAAATTCGGGTGAGATTAGGCCAATATGTTGTTTAATATCCCAAATACTTTCTCCGCTTCCACGTCTGTTGCCGAATAAATAGAGTTCGTTCGCATACGATTGTGGGTGATCGCCATTTACCAAACTTAACAGGGTAGATTTTCCTGAACCGTTATGACCCTGTAAAAGCCATTTTTCTCCTGCCTTAACTTCCCAGTTAATGTTTTTCAATACCTGTTTTTCGCCATAGCTAATGTTTACATCAACCATTTTTACAATATCTTCAGAACTGTAAACAGGCGATTCTTTTAAGAAAGCCGGAATTTCTCTTAAATAAATTTCGGTAGCTGAACTTTCTAAAGCATCTACTTTAACTAATTTTCCATCTCTTATTTCGGCAAAAGAATTAATGCAGGCCGGTAATTCGCTATCATTACAGATCAAAATCAATTGCACACCTTCTTCAGCCACTTGATCCAACAAAATGTTCAGGTTTTTACGCGAAGCAACATCTAAACCGGTATAAGGTTGATCGATAATCAATAACTGTGGTTTTAACCAAAGCGCTTTAACCAGTTGCAGTTTTTTATGTTCGCCACTGGATAATTCGATGAGTTGTGAACTGGCAAATGTTGCAAAACCCAAAGCTTCTAAAATGGGTTCAACCTGATCGAAATGAAGTCCTTTTTCTTTACCATAGCCCACCAGTTCTGCATGAACGGTTAAAGTTTCTTTAGCCTGCTGACTGGTGTAACGTTGTTGGTAATAAAAATTGGCAACACCTTCCAAGTTTTTAAACTGATACCAGCTTTCTACGTAAAGTACTTCTTTAGGAAGTGCGCTTAATTCATCAAAATTAATTTCGATGCTTCCCTGAGCCGGAATTAAACCTGCAATAGTTTTAGCTAAAGATGTTTTTCCTGTTCCACTTTTTCCACCGATTACATAACTTTCGCCAATATTCATTTCCCAATACAAATCCTTTAGCACCACTTTGTTGTGGTAATTCAGATTTAGATTCTGTATGTGAACGAATGGTTTAAACATTATCTCGCTTGCTCGAATTCTTCAATTAATTGTTTTTGGTTTAAGATGAAATCGATATCATCATAACCATTGATCAGGCATGATTTTTTGTAAGGATTAATCTCGAAAGATTCCTGAGCACCTGTTTCTACAATTGTAACGGTTTGATTTTCCAGATCAACTTCTAAAGCTGATTTTGCATTGTTATCAACTGCTTTGAAAATCTGCGCCAAAAATTCTTCACTTACCTGGATGGGTAATAAACCATTGTTCAAGGCATTCCCTTTAAAGATATCGGCAAAGAAACTACTGATTACGGCATCAAAACCTGCATCCTGGATGGCCCATGCTGCATGTTCGCGACTACTTCCACAACCAAAGTTCTTTCCCGCCACCAAAATCTGACCGCTGTAGGTTGGATTATTTAGTACGAAATCTGCTTTAGGCTGGTTATCGTTTTCATAACGCCAATCGCGGAACAAATTTTCGCCAAAACCCTCACGGGTAGTCGCTTTTAGAAACCTTGCAGGGATAATCTGGTCGGTATCAATGTTCTCTATGTTTAAAGGCACTACTGCCGATGTTAATTTTGTGAATTTTTTCATGTCAATTAGTATCAAGTAAGGAGTAATAAGTATCAAGACTTATATTCCACTTTTTATCTTTTATCTTAGGCCTTTTGCTTAATGGTGGTAATTTTATACTCCATGTTTTTACCTTCCGCCTTAAGCCTTACTACCTTCAACCTTGGTAAAGTGCTCAACTGTTGGAAAGGGATCATAAAAGTGATGCAATAACTTTTTCCAATCCTGATATGCTACCGATCCTCTGAAACCTTCGGTATGTGCTTCCAGAGTTTCCCAATTTACCAGCAGAATATATTTATTTTCTACCTCTACGCATTTTTGAAGCTGATGCGAAATGTAACCTTCCCTATCAGAAATGATTTTTTGTGCCTCTTTAAAAGCTTTTTCAAAATCAGCCGATAATCCGGCTTTTACATTTAGTATGGCAACTTCTAGAACCCCCAACCCCCTTGAGGGGGCTTTTGACGTTCCATTGTCAGTCTCGTTTTCCATCTTCAAGCATTAAGGTTTGCACCTTGTAAAGCCCCTTTAGGGGTTTGGGGTTAACATTTCTCTTACGTCGGTAATTTTTCCTGTTACGGCTGCTGCTGCTGCGGTAAGTGGACTGGCCAATAAGGTACGTGCATTTTGTCCTTGTCTACCTTCGAAGTTTCTGTTCGATGTAGACACACAATATTTACCCGCCGGGATTTTATCTTCGTTCATACCTAAACAGGCACTACAGCCAGGTTCGCGTAACTGGAAACCAGCGGCTTCGAAAATTTTATCCAAGCCTTCGTTTTTAGCCTGTTGTTCTACCTGTTTTGATCCTGGTACAATCCAAACCGTAACATTATCGGCTTTGCGTTTATCTTTAACAAAATCAGCAACTTCGCGTAAATCCTCAATTCGTGAGTTGGTACAGCTTCCGATGAACACATAATCAACCGGTTTTCCGATCAATGATGAATCATCATCAAAGCCCATATAATCCAAAGCTTTTTGGTACGAAAGTTTTTCTTTTTCTGGTTGTGCGCCAGTTGCCGGAATATATTCCTGGATACCCATACCCATTCCCGGGTTTGTTCCGTAAGTGATCATTGGAGCAATATCTGCAGCATCGAAAGTTAAAACGCTATCGAATTTGGCATCAGCATCGCTATATAAAGTTTTCCAATAGGCTAAAGCTTTATCCCACTCTTCGCCTGCGGGAGCGAATTCTCTTCCTTTAATGTAATCGAAAGTAGTTTGATCAGGTGCAATTAAGCCTCCACGAGCACCCATTTCGATACTCATGTTACAGATGGTCATACGGGCTTCCATACTTAAAGCCTCAATTGCCGAACCTGCATATTCAATAAAATAACCTGTACCGCCAGCGGCAGAGATTTGAGCGATAATGTATAAGATAATGTCTTTTGCCCCAACACCTTGTCCAAGTTCGCCGTTTACCTCAATTTTCATGGTTTTCGGTTTCGACTGCAATAAACATTGCGTTGCGAAAACCTGTTCTACCTGAGAAGTACCGATACCGAATGCAATAGCGCCAAAAGCACCATGGGTAGAGGTATGACTATCGCCGCAAACCATCGTTTTACCCGGTAGGGTTATGCCCAGCTCAGGACCTATAACGTGTACAATCCCTTGAAAAGGATGACCTAATCCATAAAGTTCTATGCCAAATTCTGCACAGTTTTTGGTTAACATATCTACCTGATAGCGCGAAAGCTCTTCTTTAATCGGCAATAACTGATTTAGGGTTGGCACGTTATGATCGGCAGTGGCAACAGTTTGTTTCGGACGCAAAACAGGTAAACCTCTTTTGCGCAAGCCATCAAATGCTTGCGGAGAAGTTACCTCGTGTATTAAGTGTGTATCAATGTATAAAATATCAGGAAATCCTTCTTCACTTTTAACAACGTGAGCATCCCAAATTTTTTCTACTAATGTTTTTGACATCTTTTTATATAATTATTTAAACCTCGCAGGTTTCGTAAACCTGCGAGGTTTGTAAGTTTACTATGCAGTTTTAATCGCCTTCATTGCTGTCATTGCTTTACGCAATGTAGCTCCGATTTGCTCTACTTCGTGTGAACGGATAGCTTCGTTAACATCAATTAGTTTTCTGTTATCAACAGCGCCATCTTTACCTTCATTAAAGTTTTTACCAACTAAATCAGTATCTACTTTTTTCATGAAATCGCCTAAAAGTGGTTTACAAGCCTGGTCGAATAAATAGCAACCATATTCTGCAGTATCAGAAATTACGCGGTTCATTTCGAACAATTTTTTACGGGCAATGGTGTTGGCAATAAGTGGCGTTTCGTGTAACGACTCATAGTAAGCAGATTCTGGTTTGATACCTGCCTGTACCATGGTTTCGAAAGCCAGTTCAACACCAGCACGAACAAAAGCAACCATTAAAGTATAGTTATCGAAGTATTCCTGTTCGCCGATTTTTACATCACCAGCTGGTGTTTTTTCAAAAGCAGTTTCACCAGTTTCAGCTCTCCATTTTAAAAGGTTTTTATCGCCGTTTGCCCAGTCTTCCATCATGGTACGGCTAAATTCGCCACTCATAATGTCGTCCTGGTGTTTTTGGAACAATGGACGCATAATGTCTTTCAATTCTTCCGAAATTTCGAAAGCTTTGATTTTAGCCACATTGCTTAACCTGTCCATCATGGCCGTAATACCACCTTGTTTTAAGGCTTCGGTAATTACTTCAACACCATATTGAACCAATTTGGAAGCGTAACCTGCATCGATTCCTTTTTCTACCATTTTATCGAAAGATAGGATAGAGCCTGTTTGCAATAAACCACAAAGGATGGTTTGCTCGCCCATTAAATCAGATTTTACTTCTGCTACGAAAGAAGATTTTAATACACCTGCTCTATGGCCACCAGTACCTACGCAATATGCTTTTGCCTGAGCTAAGCCTTTACCCTGAGGATCGTTTTCAGGGTGAACAGCAATTAGGGTAGGTACGCCGAAACCACGAACATACTCCGCTCTAACTTCACTACCCGGACATTTAGGCGCAACCATAATAACAGTTAAGTCTTTACGGATCTGCATGCCTTCTTCAACGATATTGAAACCGTGAGAATATAATAAAGTAGCACCTTCTTTCATTAAAGGCATAATTGCATTTACAACAGCGGTGTGTTGTTTATCCGGAGTAAGGTTAATTACTACATCTGCATTTGGAATCAGCTCTTCGTAAGTGCCAACAGTGAAGTTATTTTCAGTTGCATTTTTCCACGAATCGCGTTTACCTTCAATTGCTTCCTTACGTAAAGTGTAGCTTACATCTAAACCACTATCTCTTAAATTTAAACCCTGGTTTAAGCCTTGAGCACCGCAACCTACAATTACCAGTTTTTTGCCTTTTAATGCGCTAACGCCATCTAAAAATTCGGCACTGTCCATGAAGTCGCAAACACCTAATTGGTTTAATTTTTCTCTAAGAGGTAGTGTGTTAAAATAATTTGCCATTGTTTTTTATTGGTTAATTTCTAGTTTAATTATCGTTTTTATATATTCTATTTTTCCTTCGGTTTGATTACACAGATGGAGTAATTGCACGGATTTTTTATCCATTTTCCATCTGACATCTTCCATTTTACATATACTTTTTCAGTGCCGATGCGTAACCGCAATGCACGTTATCATGACCAATGGTTGTAATCAATACCTCTTCTATACTATTCAGTTGCACGCCGTAAGTTGCAGTTGTAAAAGGAGTGATGCTCGAAAATTTTCCGTTTGCATAATCTGCTTTTATTCTTTCAATACTTTCAATTGCTATGGTTTTCAATTCTGCTACTTCTTCTTCTGTTACGGTATAAGTTGGTCTTGTATCCTTTTTGTAATAGTCGTTAAATTTTACCGATGCTGCATCTTCTAATATTCCAGTGCGCACATAACAAAGCGTTTGTGTACTCACCACGATATGCCCAAAATTCCAGATGATATTGTTGTTGAAACCATCAGGGATTTTATTCAATTCTTCGATGGTTAAACCATCAATTAACTTGATAAAGGCCTTGCGTGAGTTTATTATAAAATCAAATACTTCGTTCATTATTTTCTTTAATCTTTAATCTCTGTATTTTCAGCTTCGTTTCGCTCTTCGTTAAAAGTAATCTGGTTAAAGAACGGATCGTTTACGGTTACTGCCCAGGTTCCATGAAAAGTTTTCTCTAAGCCTGGTCTGTTGTATTTGTAATTCTTGGCTGTTATTTCTTTATGGAATTCCTTTAAACTTACACAATCAATGTAAACATGCGCACCAGGGGCGCTATCTCCATGGTGTTCGCTTAAATGCAGTTCGATACCATTTAATGAAACCTGCATATAAACCGGGGTGTTTTTTTCAAAAGTGTGTTCCCAGTCTATTTTAAACCCCAGCCAGTTTACATAAAATTCAACTGCTTTATCGTAATCGAATATTCTTAAAATCGGTATGGCTTTATTGCATTTCATATTTTTGTTTTTTCGTCATTGCGATGCCGGATTTGTGTGAGTCGAGGCAATCTATTTGAGTTAATCTGAAAGATTGCTTCGTCGTTCCTCCTCGCAATGACGGATTTGTTGTAGAACTTACATTGTAAAGATTTTCTCTCCTTTTTCTAAAAACTCATTTTCTACCAGTTCTTCACGTGGTTCGAAAGCTTCAAATTCTTTAAGTTTTTCGTGGAAACCAGCACTATCTTTAATAATGGCTACCCTTGCAGAGCGGACAAATTCAATCAGTTCGTACGGTTCAAGGGCTTTTACCAAAGCATCGGTCTCTTCGCGGTGACCTGTTACTGCAAAAACAGTATAATCTTTGCGGATCACTACAGCGCTTGCGCCATATTGCCTTAATAAACGCTCAACAGTTACTTTTTCGGCAATTTCATCTGTAGAAACTTTGTAAAGTGCCAGTTCCTGCCAGATAATCTCTTCATTGGTGTTGAAATATACTTTTAATACCTCAATCTGCTTTTCAATTTGGCGGGCAAGCTTCCTCACCACTTCGTAACCTTCGTGAATAACGATGTTGAAACGGTGTATTCCATCAATTTCTGATGGTGATGTATTTAAACTCTCAATATTGATTTTTCTTTTTGAGAAGATAATCGCAATCCTGTTTAACAAACCGATGCGGTTTTCAGCATAAACCGTGATGGTGTATTCCTGCTTTCCGTCAAAATCCGCTTTTGTTATTTTATGTTCTAATGTATTTTCAGTACTCATGTCCAAAATTTTTACCACCAAGGCACAAAGGCCACGAAGGTTTTGTTTATGCTATTTTTCGCTTTAGTCTTTCTGCTTTAATCTTTCAGCTTACTTCAACCTGATTTCGCTTACACTCATTCCCTGAGGAACCATCGGGAAAACGTTATTTTCTCTACCTACCATAACTTCTAATAAATAAGAGCCTTCGTGGTTGATCATCGTTTCTAACGCTTCTCTTAAGTTTGCACGCTCATCAACTTTGCTTGCTTCGATGTAGTAAGATTTAGCCAAGGCCACAAAATCAGGACTGGTGATGTTTACAAAAGAATAGCGTTTATCATGGAATAACTGCTGCCATTGACGAACCATACCTAAGAAACGGTTGTTCAGGATCAGGATTTTTACTGCCGCACCAAACTGCATAATTGTACCTAACTCCTGAGGTGTCATCTGGAAACCCCCGTCGCCGATAATGGCAATAACCGTTTTGTCAGGAGCACCATATTTAGCCCCGATAGCTGCTGGTAAACCAAAACCCATGGTTCCTAATCCACCAGAAGTAATGTTGCTACGGGTATTATTGAATTTTGCGTAACGGCAGGCTACCATTTGGTGCTGACCAACATCAGTAACAATTATAGCATCGCCACCACAGATTTCGTTAATGTTGCGCAACACTTCGCCCATGGTCATTTCATCACCAGTTGGGTAAAGCTCGGGAGTAATGACCTGGTCTATTTCCTCCTGGTTATATTGTCTGAATTTAGCTAACCATTCTTCGTGTTTGCTTTCGTTAACCAGATTAGTGAGTAGGGGTAAGGTTTCTTTACAATCGCCCCAAACGCCAACCTCAGCTTTAACATTTTTGTCAATTTCTGCAGGATCGATATCCAAATGAACTACTTTAGCTTGTTTTGCATATTTGTCTAAACGGCCAGTTACGCGATCATCAAAACGCATACCTATGGCAATTAGAACATCACATTCGTTGGTTAGCACATTTGGTCCGTAATTACCATGCATACCCAACATACCTACGTTTAAAGGGTGTGAAGTTGGGATAGCGCCTTCACCCATAATGGTCCAAGCAGCAGGAATACCTGTTTTATTGATAAAAGCTTTAAATTCTTCTTCAGCTTTACCTAAAACAACACCCTGGCCGAATAAAATAAATGGTTTTTTAGCTGAATTAATTAATTCGGCCGCCTGCTCAATATATTCAATCCTAACTTTTGGTTTTGGGCGGTAACTGCGAATGTGATTACATTTTACATATTCAGGGAATTCCTCAAGCTGTAATTGTGCATTTTTGGTAATATCGATCAAAACAGGACCTGGTCTGCCACTTTTAGCGATGTAAAAAGCTTTGGCCAATACCTCCTGAATTTCTTTGGCATCAGTAACCTGATAGTTCCATTTGGTAACGGGAGTAGTAATATTGATTACATCCGTTTCCTGGAAGGCATCTGTACCTAATAAATGGGCGAAAACCTGTCCGGTGATACAAACCAATGGTGTACTGTCAATTTGTGCATCTGCCAAGCCTGTAACCAGGTTGGTTGCCCCTGGTCCGCTGGTTGCAAATACAACGCCAACCTCACCGCTTGCTCTTGCAAAACCCTGAGCGGCGTGGATTCCACCTTGTTCATGGCGGACTAATATATGTTCTAATTTATCGGCATAATCGTAAAGAGCATCATAAATAGGCATGATTGCTCCACCCGGATAACCGAAAATGGTGGTTACACCTTCTTCAATTAATCCATTCAACAAAACCTGCGAGCCTGTTCCTTTAAAGGTTTTTGAGGTTTCTGCTTTTGCCTCGGTTTGTTGTATTGTTTCTTGTGCAGTTTCCATAGTTATGTTTTTGCGGTTCTATTATTCTTTAATTTTAAACCCTATTCTTTCTCTGTCGTTCCACTTTATCTGAGCAATTTTCTCGTCAATTAAGTTTTCCATGGCATCATAAAGTTCGTTGAGCTGAACATCATGCTCACCAATACGTTCTTTAATTTCTATTAACTGTTCGTTAATGTTGCTTTGCTTTAGCAAAATTTTACGGACATCAACAAAAGCTCTCATGATGGCAATATTCATATTAATGGCCTTGTCGCTATTTACAACGCCGCTTAACATGGCTACACCCTGCTCGGTAAAAGCGTAGGGTAGGTTGCCTCTATGTTTTTGCGAACCGGTCACAATCTGTGACCGGTTCATGTTTATACCATCAGTTGGCGAAGAATCTATTTTTTCATTTTGTATAGAAATATCTTGCCACTCAAATGAAGTTAACTGAAACATAAAATCATCTGGAAAGCGCTTAATGTTACGCTTTACTGCTTGATTTAATACCTTGGTTTCAACTTCGTACAAAATTGCCAGATCGAAATCGAGCATTACTCTTTCTCCCCTGATTTCATAAATCCTGTTTTGAATACTTTTAATTATCTGCATAATTTATTTTTTTAGTAATCAATTAATCTAGGGGATGATTTTTTGATTTTAGTATTCGTCAGTTACACAGCCACTTGCTGCGTCTGAAACTGTTTTGGCATATTTATATAAAACACCTTTTGTTACTTTTAATGCTGGCTGAACATGGATTTTTCTACGCTCGGCAATCACTTCTTCGCTAACCATTAAATTAATGGTGTTATTTACTGCATCAATTTCAATTAGGTCGTCATCTTTCACTAATCCAATCAAGCCACCTTTATAAGCTTCCGGGGTAATGTGACCAACCACAAAACCATGTGTTCCGCCAGAAAAGCGACCATCGGTAATTAATGCAATTGATTTACCTAAACCAGCACCTATAATTAATGAGGTCGGCTTTAACATTTCCGGCATACCTGGCGCACCTACCGGCCCTTCGTTTTTAATTACAACAACATCACCTGGTTTAATTCTTCCAGAAGAAATTCCGGCAACCAGGTCTCGCTCACCATCAAATACGCGTGCAGGACCTTCGAATTTTTCACCTTCTTTTCCACTGATTTTAGCTACCGAACCTTTTTCTGCCAGGTTTCCATAAAGAATCTGTAAATGGCCTGTTGCTTTAATCGGTTCGCTTAATTTTTGAATGATTTTTTGATCGTAATCCATAACCGATTTTACATCAGCTAAATTCTCAGCCAGGGTTTTTCCGGTTACGGTTAAGCAATCTCCGTGCAATAAACCTTCGTTTAATAAATATTTCAATACCGCTGGGATACCACCATATTGGTGCAAATCCTGCATTAAGTATTTTCCGCTTGGTTTAAAATCTGCTAAAACAGGTGTTTCGTCACTCATGCGTTGAAAATCATCCTGAGTAACCTCAACACCGATGGCTTTACCAATGGCGATAAAGTGTAATACTGCATTTGTACTTCCACCTAAAATGATAATTGAGCGAATGGCATTTTCAAATGCTTTTTTCGTCATAATATCAGATGGTTTGATATCCTTCTCTAATAAAATTCTGATGTATTTACCGGCATCTAAACACTCTTGTTTTTTCTCTTCGCTAACAGCAGGGTTAGAAGAAGAATATGGCAAACTCATGCCTAAAGCCTCAATTGCAGCGGCCATTGTATTTGCAGTATACATTCCACCGCAGGCACCAGCACCAGGGCAGGTATGTTTTATAATTCCCTGAAAATCTTCTTCTGAAAGATTTCCGCAGATTTTTTGTCCCAAAGCCTCAAAAGCCGAAACAATGTTTAATTCTTCACCTTTGTAATGGCCTGGGGCAATTGTACCGCCATAAACCATAATCGAAGGGCGATCTAAACGGGCCATAGCCATAATAGCGCCAGGCATATTTTTATCGCAGCCAGGTATGGCAATTACACCATCGTAATATTGGCCACCACAAATGGTTTCAATACTGTCTGCAATTACATCGCGGCTTACCAGCGAATAACGCATCCCATCGGTACCGTTACTCATCCCATCACTTACCCCAATGGTATTAAAAACCAAGCCGACTAAATCATTTTTCCAGACCCCAGCTTTGACGTCTTTTGCAAGGTCGTTTAAGTGCATGTTACAGGTGTTACCATCGTAGCCCATGCTTGCAATACCGACCTGTGCTTTGGCCATATCAGCATCGGTTAAGCCGATTCCGTAAAGCATAGCTTGTGCCGCTGGTTGTGTTGGATCTTGTGTAAATGTTTTACTGTACTTGTTTAATTCGCTCATTGTTTAAAATGTATATTCTGGTTCTGTTAGTTGTAAATATTTTGAGGCAAAAAAAAACCGCCTCGTTTCGGAGGCGGTTTCGATATTGTATATTTTTATATTATACGCAACGATTTCCACCTCTCTTTTGAGAAATGACAATAATTAGGTTGCTAATAATGTTTGTGTTTAAATTCATGTAATTCACTGAATCACAAACATACTAACTTATTATAAATGCAAAGAACTATTTTAATGTATTTCTCTATTTTTTTACGCCGATTACAATCCCTGTAGCCCAAACCTGTTTGGTAAGGTGCAAATCATCACGCGATTCTAAATCTTTAATCAGCTTAATTGCTTTTTCCTGATGTCCTTCAGGCCAATTTTGCTGAGGCAACATATCATCTATTATATAAAGGCCACCTTTATTGAGCATGGCAATTGCTTCGTCTAAAAGCAAATATTTCCCATGCCAGGTATCTGCAAATATGTAATCGAATTTTTTGTCTTTATTCTTTTCAATCCAGGCTGCGCCGTCAGTTTCAACCAATGTTAGGCGTTCATCTCTGCTAAGAAAATCTTTCGCAATCGCTAAAAATTTAGCATCGTTATCTATTGATGTCAATGTACTGTCTTGATCCAGGCCATCTAATATCCACGAAGTAGACAAACCTGTTCCGGTTCCAAGCTCCAGAAATTTGCCTGAAGGTTTGGTTGTTGCGAGTGTTTTAAGCAAAGAGCAGGTTAGTACATCCGATGCCATATCAAAACCCGAAGCTTTAGTAGCAACATCTATCTGCTGGTAGGCTTTTGGATAATTTTGATTGATTTCTTCAGTCATTGGTTTTGTTTTAATTGTTGGCTCTTTTATTCGTTTCTCGACTTCGGACTCCTGACTTACGGACTTCGGACTAGATAATCACCTCGTAATTCACTTTTTCCAGCACAAGATTTTTATAAGCACGTTGTATGGTATATCCGATAGATTCTCTCCACAAAGGACGAAAAACAATATCATCAATTGAGGCAATGCCCGCAATTTCAGTTGCTGTTCCGCATAAGAAAGCACTGTCGGCCTTTTTTAAGTCCTCTATGGTTAATTTTTTCTCAATGCATTCTATATCTAGTACGTTGCAAAGTTCTTTTACAGTTGCACGGGTAATGCCTGGTAAAATATTCCCTAAAGAAGGCGTATATAGTTTTCCGTCTTTTTCTATGAAGATGTTTGCTCCCGATGCCTCGGCTATAAAACCGTGCATATCTAAAAGCAAAGCTTCGTCGTAGCCTTTAATGTTTGCTGCTGTAGTTGCTAAAATGGAATTAACATAGTTTCCGCTCAATTTTGCCTCCATCGGAGTCGATTTAGGATTTGGCCTTTCGTAATCAGAAATGGTTAATTTTAACAATTTGTTGCCTGAATAAGCATCCCATTCCCAGGCACAGATTAATATGGAAACACCACTTGGTTCGTTCAACTTCATGTTTGGGTGACAAAACACCAAAGGCCGGATATAGGCATCTTTCAGTTTATTCAACTGAAGCAATTTATAGGTTGCAGCAATTAATTCTTGTTTATCCCATGGAAAAGGAATGTTTGCCAATTGGCATGAACGTTCTAAGCGATCGAAATGGGCAGCAGCTTTGAAAATGCGGTTACCATTGTGCGTTTTATAGGCTCTAATACCCTCGAAAGCAGCATAACCGTAGTGCAGCGATTGTCCGTAAAGGTCAGTGCTGCTGTTTACAGCCTTTTCAAACTGTCCGTCAAGGTAAATAATCGTATTAGAATTATAGTATTTCATAA
Organism: Pedobacter jeongneungensis; assembly: GCF_000633455.1. Lineage (GTDB taxonomy): Bacteria > Bacteroidota > Bacteroidia > Sphingobacteriales > Sphingobacteriaceae > Pedobacter > Pedobacter jeongneungensis_A. The sequence continues at coordinate 266,935 of NZ_AYMG01000028.1, read as the reverse complement.
TACTGTGTTTTGTTATTTAAAAAAAGCGTCCCGTTTGTATCGGGACGCTTTAGGTATATTTAGTTTTTTAAAATCTATTTAAACTGCGCCCGCTTTTTGCCCCATAAAATATTTAGGAGTAGGAGGTTAAGTAAAATGACTGGTAACAACACAATATAGCCAGCTGCTTTTGCAGTTGTATATGTAGTAAATGTGTTATTTTGAGTGATCATCTTTGTCTTATTGTTTATAAAACCAATTTAGTTTTTGGTTCATTAATATGCAAGAGAAATCAAAAAAAAGTTAAATCAGAATATTATTCTTGTATTTGTTTTTGAAACAGAACATTATTCTTAATAAGAGTTTGGTTAGTTATTTAATGCCGACAGCTGTAGACTAAATATCAAAACGGTATACGGTATGTTTATTATGCTTGCATTGTAAATTTTCTGTTTTTCTGCCTAAAATGAGTAAAAGTGCTCCGGAAATTTAAAATTTAAGGGGATTTTAATAACGAAAATAAGAGTATTATTAATGCTGTTTGGCTGTGATAATGAACCCTTTTTGCTGTTAATTACAAATAGTTATGTAATTTGAGATTCGGAAACATTCTTATGAAAATAGTTCATATCATTTTTATTGCTTTAGCTACGCTGCTTAGTGCTTGTTCTTCGCCGGATCAAAATGTACATCTGAAAATGGGCGATCAAACTTTTGTAACATCCGATAGCATAAAACTGGCCGTAAAGGTTGCCGGTAAAGGCCCGGTTTGTATTTATTTGCATGGCGGCCCTGGTCAGGATTTTCTTTCCTTTGAGAAAATGGGAGGAGCTGGTTTGGAAAAATGTTTGACAATGGTTTACCTGGATCAAAGGGGATCGGGACATTCTCAAAATGCCAAAAATTATAGTTTAAGCCGAGTTGTGCAGGATGTAGAAGAGTTGCGCTTAAAATTAGGAATAGAGAAAGTGTATTTACTCAGCCATTCATTTGGTGGGGTTCTGGCGATTAATTATGCGTTAAAATATCCTGAACACTTAACTGGTATCATCATGGCCAATACGATAGCTCATTTTATGAATCCAAATCAAATGCAGGAGCAAATAGAATATGGATACAGTTTATTGAAAAAAGATACCATTATAAATGAAACCGATTTTGCAACATTAATGGGGGGAGCAGCGTTAGTTAGAAAAAAGTTAAGTGCAGCGCATCTTGGATATAAATATATTGCCAATGATGTAAATACCATTATTAAAATGGATAGCATCGAAAATTCTTATCAACGTACATCAGATTTCGGCATGACGCTTTTTATGCCTTTAATAGATAGTAAAAAGGTTCAGCAATACCCTGAATATTTTAAGGATTATGCTTTATTAACCGATAAGATTAAAGTGCCCGCTTTAATTATAACAGGGAAGGAAGATCATGCGGTTGGACCAGATTATTATAAGAATTACAGGTTTCCTAACCAGAAAGTGGTGCCACTCGAAGGTTCGCACATGCTCTATTATGAAAACAATAAGGCATTCGTTGCTGCGGTTTGCGACTTTGTTAGGTAATATTAAAAATAGAATTACAATGCAATTGCAAATAACTTAATGTTATCGAACTCTTTTTGTTTCTCATTTAGTTCATTTTCAATATCATAATCATCTTGTAAACCGAGCCAAAATTTAGCAGAATTGCCAAAAAATATACTAAAACGCAATGCTGTATCTGCAGTAATTCTTCTTTTTCCCTTAATTATCTCCGAAATGCGGGTTTGAGGGATATTTGTTTCCTTTGCCAAACGATAGGCCGTAATATTTAAAGGGACTAAAAACTCTTCATTTAGAATTTCCCCGGGGTGTATATTTGGTAGCTTTTCCATTTTTTTAATGATAATCTATAATTTCAACTTCACTTGCATTTCCATTTTCCCACTTAAAAATTATTCTCCATTGGTCGTTAATACGGATACTGTAATAATCTTTAAGATTGCCTTTCTTCTTTTCCAACTTATTAGATGGCGGTATCGTTAAGTCCTGAATGTTTTGTGAATTGCTAATCATCCTCAGTTTCCTGCGCCCAATAGTCTGGATTTCTAATGGCATTTTAGAAACCCTGATACCATTCCATATTTTTTCTGTGTCTTTAGATCCAAATGACAGTATCATAGTCTTGAGTCGCGTTACTAACGTCAAAGATAAGTAATTGTTTTTAAATATTATCAATAAATAAAAAAGCCTCCCTGATTTTTAAATCGGGAGGCTTTGTAAATGAGTTAATTATTTGCTTAAGCGATACCTTCAGCTAAAACCACAATTTTGTTGTGGATAGCTTCAACTACACCGCCTTTAATAAAAAAGCGCTGTTCATCAGCTTTATTTGCTTTTATAATAACTTCTCCATCTTCTAAAGTAGAGATGATGGCGGCGTGGTCTTTTAAAATCTGGAAAGAGCCTAAAGTACCAGGAACCGTAACTGCTGTTACTTCACCTTCGAAAACTTTTTTATCTGGAGTTAATATTTCTAAATTCATCTTGAATAGATTTGAGATTTGAGACATGAGATTTGAGACCAGGTCTCTCTCATATCTCATATCTAGTGTCTCACGTCTCTCTTAGTTCGCTTCTGCTAATAATTTTTTACCTTTTTCGATCGCATCTTCAATGCTACCAACTAAGTTAAATGCAGCTTCAGGGTACTCATCAACTTCACCATCCATGATCATGTTAAATCCTTTGATGGTATCTTTAATGTCAACCAACACACCTTTTAAGCCTGTAAATTGCTCAGCTACGTGGAAAGGTTGGGATAAGAAACGTTGAACACGACGAGCTCTTGATACAACCAATTTATCTTCCTCAGATAATTCGTCCATACCTAAGATCGCGATGATATCCTGTAATTCTTTATAACGTTGTAAAGTTTCTTTAACACGTTGTGCAGTGTTATAGTGCTCATCACCTAAAACAGCAGGAGAAAGGATACGTGAAGTAGAATCCAATGGATCTACCGCAGGGTAAATACCTAACTCGGCAATTTTACGTGAAAGTACTGTAGTAGCATCTAAGTGGGCAAAAGTTGTTGCCGGAGCCGGGTCAGTTAAATCATCCGCTGGTACATATACCGCTTGTACTGATGTAATTGATCCACGTTTTGTTGAAGTAATACGCTCTTGCATTAAACCCATCTCAGTTGCCAATGTTGGTTGGTAACCTACTGCAGATGGCATACGACCTAATAAAGCCGATACCTCAGAACCTGCCTGAGTAAAACGGAAGATGTTATCAACGAAGAAAAGGATATCTTTTCCAGCGCCTTCGCCATCACCATCACGGAAATATTCTGCAACTGTTAATCCTGATAATGCCACACGTGCACGTGCACCAGGAGGCTCGTTCATTTGTCCGAAAACCAATGTTGCTTTAGATTCTTTTAATTTTTCAGTATCAACAGCTTTCAAATCCCATCCACCTTTTTCCATTGAGTGTAAGAATTCGTCGCCATAGTTGATTACACCTGATTCGATAAACTCACGAAGTAAATCGTTACCCTCACGAGTACGCTCACCAACACCTGCGAATACTGATAAACCAGCATAAGCTTTAGCGATGTTGTTTACCAACTCCATGATCAATACCGTTTTACCTACACCAGCACCACCAAACAAACCGATTTTACCACCTTTTGCATAAGGCTCTAATAAATCGATTACTTTAATACCTGTAAAAAGTACTTCAGTTTCAGTAGATAAATCTTCGAACTTAGGAGGAGTAGCGTGGATAGGACGACCATCAGTTTTATCAACTGCATTAATACCGTCAATCGCTTCACCAACTACATTAAATAAACGACCTTTAATCTGGTCGCCAACTGGCATTTTAATCGCAGCGCCAGTATCAACTACTTTCATACCACGAACTAAACCATCTGTAGAGTCCATTGAAATTGCACGTACACGGTCTTCACCTAAGTGCTGTTGAACTTCTAAAACAATTTTTTGTCCATTTTCTTTCGTTATCTCTAACGCATCAAAAATTTTAGGTAGATGGGCATCATCAGCAAAGCTAACGTCAACCACTGGGCCGATAATTTGTGCTATTTTTCCTAAGTTAGGCATATCTGTTGTGAGTAAATTTATTACAGTCAATGAATTAAAGCTGTTTATAGGGGCTCCAATTCGGTTGGCAAAGTTAAGTTATTCTTACTGAATTTTAAATATATATTATAAAATTTTTTAACATGGTTTTTATAGATAATTTAGAGGCTTAATAAGGGCTTATGAAAACCATTTTAACAACAGGCAGCAATGGCCTTTTAGGGCAGAAATTAACAGAAAAAATTTTGGCTGAAGGAAGGGTGAAATTGGTTGCTACCTCCAAAGGACTAAACCGTTATCCTGTGAAAGAAGGTTACGAATATGCAGAAATGGATATTTTAGATGCTAAGCAGGTTAAATATATTATTGAAAAGTACCAACCAGATGCAATTATCCATACGGCAGCAATGACGAATGTTGATACCTGCGAAGCAAACAAGGAACTTTGTCATCAGCTTAATGTTGATGCTGTTCAAACTTTAATTTCAATATGTGAAGAGAAGAACATCCAATTTATTCATTTAAGTACCGATTTTGTTTTTGACGGTGCCGATGGGCCTTATCAGGAAGATGATCCTGTTAACCCGGTAAGTTATTATGGGGAGTCGAAAGTGTTGGCTGAAGAACTGATTAAAGATTCAAAAGCTAACTGGGCCGTTTTAAGAACGATTTTGGTTTATGGCATTACGAGTGATATGAGCCGGAGCAATATTGTGCTGTGGGCAAAGGGTGCTTTAGAAAAAGCTTCGCCTATAAATGTAGTGAACGATCAATGGCGTATGCCTACCTTGGCCGAAGATCTCGCTGAGGCCTGCTTACTGGCTGTTGAAAAAAAAGCAAATGGAATATACCATATTTCAGGCAAAGATTACATGAGTATTGCAGATTTAGTGCGGAAAGTTGCCGATTATTGGGGGCTTGATAAAACATGCATGAATGAGATCAGCTCGGCAAGTTTAAACCAAACGGCTAAAAGACCTGTTAAAACAGGTTTTGTATTGGATAAAGCGATTAAAGATTTAGGCTATGATCCACATTCTTTCGAAGAAGGTTTGAAGATATTAGATCGACAGATGAAAGGATAGTCTTGAGTCCATAAGTCTTAAGTCGTGAGCCTTAAAACAATTAAGCAATTAAACCATTTAACAATATACACTAACTAAAAAATAAAATGGCATTACAAGTTGGCGATACCGCCCCTGATTTTAAACTATACAGTTCTGATTTAACAGAAGTTTCTCTTTCAGCTTTCAAAGGTAAAAAAGTAATTATCCATTTTTTTCCAATGGCTTTTACCGGAACGTGTACAGAACAATTGTGTACCATGAGAGATAATTTCAGCTATTATGAAGGTATCGATGCGCAGGTAATCGGTATTTCTGTTGATTCTCCATTCTCTTTGGCTAAGTTTAAAGAAGAGCAAAATTACCAGTTCCCGTTATTGTCTGATTTTAACAAAGAAGTATCAGCAGCTTTCGGTGCATTTTATGACGAATTTTTCTTCGGATTAAAAGGAGTTTCGAAAAGAGCGGCATTTGTGATCGATGAAGAAGGAAAAATTGCATACGCTGAAGTTTTAGAAAATGCAAAGGATTTGCCTGATTTCAAAGCAATTAATGAAGTGCTAAGCGCATAAAGCTTAAACTGTAAAGATTATTTTGAGATTTTTTTTAAAATTTAATTGGAAATTAAAATATCAAATTATACCTTTGCAGTCCGTTAACGATACGGAAACGCATTTGTAGCTCAATTGGATAGAGCATCTCACTACGGATGAGAAGGTTTGGGGTTCGAATCCCTACAAGTGCACTTAAAGCTTCAGAGAAATCTGGAGCTTTTTTGTTATAGACCTTTTCTAATTATTCGATATTCTAGTGTTAAAATTAATTGTTATAGGTTAATTTTTTCTTAAAAAAAACTGATATAGTTTGGTTGATGCAGTTCATTATTTCAAGAATATTCTGTAAAATATAAAAATGGCACAAGATTCTTTGTAGAATAAGATAAATGTCATCAAAATAGCCCTTTTTTAAATAAATTCTCAATTATAAATGGCATCTAAATTAATAATTATATATTTGCAGCCTTGAAAGTAAGCAATGTCTAATCCTATTAATCAGTGATTTGAATATTACTTTTAACAGAGCCATAGGAATAAGGCTTTTTTAATTTTGAAGACAACCTAAACAACTTGAATGCTTAATTTAGTTCTCTTTGGCCCTCCAGGGGCGGGTAAAGGCACCCAATCTGAAAAGCTGATTGCAAAATATCAGTTGGTACATGTTTCAACAGGCGATCTTTTTAGAGCACACGTTAAAGGAGAAACCGAATTAGGAAAAAAAGTTAGTCAATTGTTAGCAGATGGAGAATTGGTGCCTGATGCGATTACAATTGCCATGCTTGAAGAAGAGGTGGATAAAAATCCTGATGCAAAAGGATTTGTGTTTGATGGATTTCCCCGTACCGTTCCACAAGCGATAGAGCTTGATTTATTTTTAGAGCGTAAAGGCAGCAAAGTTGCCGGCGTAATTGCTTTAGATGTAGATCAGGACGAATTAACAAAGCGTATTGCTGAGCGCCACAAAGTTAGTGGCCGACCAGATGATGACGCTGAAAAACTTAAAAAACGTATTTCAGAATACTTTGATAAAACCATCCATGTGCTGCCTTATTATGAGGAGCAAGGGAAATTAAACAAGGTTAACGGAATCGGCGAAATAGAAACAGTATATAATGATCTTTGCGCAGTAATTGATCAGTATAAAGTTTAATTACCGATGATTTAGCGAAGGATTAAGACTTAGTTCCAGATCCGTTAATATTTCAAAAACATAAAAAGAGTTATAATGTTAAAACGTTATAACTCTTTAATTTTAAAGGAATTGTCATCTGAACATTCCAGCATTAAAACATTCAACATTTCAAAAATTAAATATGTCACAGGGTTCGAATTTCGTAGATTATGTAAAAATTTGTTGCCGTTCGGGTAAGGGCGGAGCAGGATCGGCACATTTACATCGTGATATTTTAACATCAATGGGTGGACCTGATGGTGGTGATGGCGGTCGTGGCGGCCACATTATCGTTAAAGGCAGTATCCATATCTGGACATTATTGCACCTTAAATACCGCAAACACATCATTGCAGAAGATGGTGGCGCTGGTGGCAGCTCACATAAATTTGGTAAGCAAGGTAAAGATGAAATTCTGGAAGTTCCTCTGGGTACCATCGCCAAAGATGCGGAAACGGGAGAGATCCTTTTCGAAATTACTAAAGATGGCGAAACCAAAATCTTAACGGCCGGTGGTCGTGGCGGTTTAGGTAATGCGCATTTTAAAAATTCGGTTCAGCAAACACCACGTTTTGCACAACCAGGCGAACAGGGACAAGAGGTTTGGAACATTTTAGAATTGAAAGTTTTGGCTGATGTAGGTTTGGTGGGTTTCCCAAATGCAGGAAAATCTACCTTACTTTCAGTAGTTTCGGCGGCTAAACCAGAAATTGCCGATTATCCGTTTACCACCATTGTCCCTAATCTTGGCATTGTAAGTTACAGGGGAGGAAAATCTTTTGTAATGGCCGATATTCCGGGAATTATCGAAGGGGCATCGAAAGGTAAAGGCTTGGGTTATCGTTTTTTACGCCACATTGAACGTAATTCGGTATTACTGTTTATGGTTCCGGCCGATACCAGCCGCTCAATTAAAGAAGAATATGAAATTCTTAAAAGCGAACTGGAGTCTTACAATCCCGAATTAATGCAAAAACCACATGTTTTAGCCATTACCAAATCAGATATGCTGGATGATGAACTGATGGAAGAAATGAAACAGGATCTGCCAGCTATCCCATCGATATTTATTTCTTCAGTAGCAGAAAAAAATATTCTGGAGCTAAAAGATATGCTTTGGAAAGCAATTGAAGGATAATTTTCCTCTTAATGAACGGGCTTGCAGAACATTCTAAAAATATTCTGCAATCACAAAAAAGGAAAGCTTATATTAAAAATTTGCTTCTAACTTCGGCTGTAGGTACCATACAGCTGTTAGCTTGTCCAAATAAGACATAACGGTTATTGGCAAATATTTTGTACAACTGGTTTCTTATTAAACCTGGTATCAAATAGCCCAAATTAACTAACGGAGACCACCAGGTATCTAGATTTTTAAGGATATAAAGCACGGCTTTCGATTGTGTAAGAAACCGATTGCCGCTGATCACAACAATGCTATTAAGTTTGCTAAAATTGACCTGAAACTCCTTGCTCAGTTCTAATGTGGTTTTGCTTTGTAATGGAGCAAAACTAAACTTGTTTTTCTGATCATGCAACAAGATATAATTGATGTAGCCATTGCAAAAATTACAAACTCCATCAAATAAAATAATGTCTTTTTTTGTTTCTAAAACAGATGCCATGGCATTTGGTGGTTAATAAAATAAATTGCCGGATAGGTAGCCATAAATGCCCAGAAAAAGGAATTTAATCCCATAATCAAGGCGGTAAAGAAATGGAATGTAAAGCCCCAGATCAGAAATATTAAAGCAAATTCCCATGGTAAAAACAGGCACAGCGGAAACAGGCTTTCCATAATAATTACGTTCCAGCATAGAAAACGGTTCGCTGCGGGATATTTCTGTAAAAGAAGGCTCGCCTTTTTAGATCCATAAGTTTTGGTAGAAAATACATCTTTTATTGCCGTACCCGAACGCCATTCAGAAGATACCAATTTTGCAATACCCGCTACTGCGTAAGATAAACAGGCTTGTAATCCAATAAACCACAGTCCGATGTCTCTTAATTTACCGCTTGCTAAAACGGGCAGGTTGCATAAAATTAAGGTGATGATAATTAACATGCTCATTTGGTCTGAGCCATCACTTCCATAATAAGTAACCAATGATGCCAGTAACAAACTCGCACCCAATAAACTGATCAGTATCCAGCCAGTGGTACTTTGTAAAGGATAAAACAATAATCCAACAATCAACAGGCATCTGATGATAAAAAGGCCAGCTAAACCTGGGGCGCTAAAGAGTTTAAAAAATGGTTTTAAGAATGATTTTTGATCTTGCTTGGTCCATTTTAACTGCATTACATTCCAGGAGAGCAATCCACTAGGAGAAAAGATCTGTACTTTTTTGAGGTACTCTAACGTAGAAATAAATAAACCGATGCTCAGTATAATGAGGACAGTTTGGGATAGATCGTTAAATAAAATCATGACTAATTTATATTTGGTGAAAAACAGACAAAAGAATTAATGAGGGGGTAGTTTCTTTTTGATAACCAGATGATTCTGCAAGCATGAACTGTCTGAAACAGTTTTGAGATTGTTTTTTGTATTGACTGATTGCATGAAGTACAATGATATAAGGGGTAGAAAACATCAGTAAGTTAAGACTACCCGTTTTTTCGCGATAGGAGGGAATGCTCGATACCAGGCTCTGCACTACATCTGACAATATTTTTTTATCGCGCTTTTCGGGGTTCCATAACCACGACCATATTGTACGCTCTTCGGTAATTTCCATTTCCTGCCATTCGCTATAATTACCATCAGTTATTTTATCGCGGAATAATAGATGATAATCTCTTTTACCCGGATGAGGTGCGAAAAAAGTCCATAATGGGATGAGGCTAAAAAAGTCGATTTTATACCGGATGAACCAGGATACTTTGGTTTCCTTAAACTGGCATAATATAGTGGCTAAAAACCAACAGGCCAGAAAAACGGTTACTACAAATTCGTAAATAACAGTTGGATTTAATTTTGGCATCATAATTTTCGAATGGGTTAATAAAAAGGAGAGCACCTTCTGTGCTCTCCCCAAATTGTTAATTGAATTTTTTACGAAGTTCGATCAGCTTATCTAATGATAAACCATCTTGTGCTTCTTTAGAAAGATCGCTGATTTCAGCTTCATTTAAAGCACTGGCAGCACCAATAGCTTCGGCCACTTGAGTAACCACTGGAGTTGCTTTTACAGTTACTTTAACAGCCATGATAGCTGTACGTGCTATTGCAGCGATAAAAAGTGGTGCTGCTGAATTCGATTCAACAATTTCGTTATCGCCTTTTAAATCGGCGATTAATGCATCAAGGATTGCTAATTCTGCCTTGGATAAACTTGACTTTGCCATTTTAGTTCTTTTTGAGGTAAATAAATAATGTTTAGGTGCCTTTTTTGAAGCTTCGTTGCACAACATAAAGTTCGGTACAGCGTAATCTTTTTACCAGAGTGATTATACTTATTCGGAATATTGAGTATTTCTACGTAGTTAGTAGGGTAAAATAGACTGTATCATCAAATGGCACAATGAGCATGTGCTTAAAAAAATAAGGTATTACAGGTGTTTAGAGCAGGTTGGGCGACTATTTAGCCGTGTTTTCTTAATGGAAGAATGAGTTTGATACTATAGTATTACACCGTTTTTAATGGCAAACATAACCAGGCCCGCTGTATTACGTACGCCGGTTTTTTCGATCATGCGCATTCTGATGCCTTCAACCGAACGTGGACTTAAAAAAAGTTCGGTGCCGATTTCGGTGGCCGTTTTCTCATCACAGATCATTTTTAATACATCCAGTTCGCGTTCTGAGAATTCTATATTTTGATCAAGTGAAAGTTTTGCAGAGCTTTTAAGGGTTAGTTTTTTTAATAAAGCCTGGGTTACAATATCATTAAAGTAATATCCGCTTTCATAAACAGAATAAATGGCTTTTCTGATTTCTTTAGGATCGGTATTTTTTAACAGATAGCCGTTAGCGCCGTTTTCCATTAAATGTATGATGAATTTAACATCATCATACATGGTTAAAACAAGTATTTTAATGTCGCCTGCATATTTTTTCCTGATCAGGTTCATGGCTTCGATTCCATCCATTACAGGCATTTTTAGGTCCATTAAAATCACATCGGGCTGCACATCTTCGAGTTTGCGCATTAATTCTTCCCCATTTGATACTTCAAATATTACTTCCAGATTTTTATCGCGGTTAAAGCCTACCCTTAATCCGTCTCTAAAAATGCTATAATCATCTGCTATGGCTATCCTTATTTTGAGCATCGTTATTTAATTGGGACTTAAAATTACTTAATTTTTTTAAAAAACAGACGTCAATTGAGTTTTAATACTACTTAATATGTATTATTTATTTGCTTTTTTAGATAGTTAATCTTGCCTATTAATATATTCATTTTCAGGTATGGTAATTTTAATGAAATACCTTTCTGAATGGTATGAAAATGCCAGGTCTGCTTTTAACAGGATGATTCTGTTTTGAATATTTTTAAGCCCCAATCCATCCTTTATATACCGTAATTTCTCGAATTGATTTTGTGTAAGGCCATTCCCATTATGCCAAATGATAAATATCAGATTATTATTTTTACTGGTAGATTGAATATGGATCAGGTTAGCCTTTGCATGTTTGATGATGTTGTGAATCAGTTCCTGAATGATGCGGTAAATACTAATGTCGTTCTGCGTTGCTTTTTTATTATGCTGATCTGTTAAGCTTAAGCTAATTTCTATAACATTGCTATGGCTTATCTTTCCGCAAAAATGAGAAATGGCTTCTTTTAAACCAAGCTCCTGTAAGATGGTAGAATGAAGGTTATGCGAAATTCCCCGTATTTTGTGGATTCCTTCATCAAGCAAACTTTTGCCTGTTTGATACATTTCTTTACTGGTTTCATCGCTATCGTTGATATTGATTCCATAGAAATGTAAACTTGAAGATCCCAGTATAGCCCCTACTTCATCATGTAATTCTTCTGCAATGCGGTGCCGCTCTATTTCTTCGCTTCTAACCGCAGCCTCTATCAGCTGATTTTTCTGAATATTCTGTAACGTTTGGAGATTGAGCCTGTACTGTAGCTTTTTACGCTGCATAAAGATAAAAATAAGCAATAAGCTGATAAACAGCATCAGCATTGCTACTATGCCTATCACTAACATCAACGTAATTTCATTATCTCCCTGATTCATAAAATCCTTTAGCTATAAATAGGTTAAAAATGACATATGAGATATTGTGTATGCTCCACAAACTAATGGCAAAATTCTGGAAGCGCAGTGTCAGCTCGTTATACAGTAGGAAAATGAAAAAATTTAAGGCCACAAATATACCCAGGCCTGTGGTGATCCAGAAATCGCTTGTCGTAATTCTCGTTGCTGCATTGTCGTTTATTTTGAATAAATAATATTGAAGCACATAGAACAAAAGAAGAATGGCTTCGGTAGAGAGCAGGCGGCTGCTGAGTTTCCAATAATCAAAAAAGTTTTCGTAAAAAGTAAAGTTTATAATGATGAAAACTGTAAAACAAACAGGTATAATTTTTTTTATGGTGAGTAAAAAGGGCTGATTTAAGTGGATAAAGAAAGCACTGAACAGGTAAAAACGGATAATCGAATGCAGGTTATAAAGGAAATTGTTAGAATTATAAGCTGCTGGCAGGATGGTTCTGAACTTCCATACCATATCTATCGCGAGGTTAATGATCAGTGCTGTCCATACATAAAAAACAACCAGTTTAAGGCCAACCGGTTGTTTTTTTAATAGCAATACAGCTATGGGGATTAATAAGGACCATACTTCAGACCAATCAACAATGAATTGGAATATTTTAAGCATTTGGGATAAAAAGGTTAATCAATCAATTTATGGTAGCTGGAGGAGAAGGGTTGGTAACAATAGGATCGAGGTCGTTATCATGCAATAATTCAACATCTCCTGTATCAATCCTTTTAAACCGTTTAACATTATAAAAAACATGACCTTGGTTAACATTCGGGATAAATACCAAATAATCCGGCTTATCGCCATTAACGTCAGGCGTATTAATCAATAATAGGATATTGGCCAAAGAAATAATGTTATTACTCAAAATAATCGGACCGCTCAACTCCAAAGCACTGTTGTTGTAAACTTCGAGTTTGTCGAAATAACTGCTGTACTGGTTACTCGCAGCCATATATCCGTAAGCAATTAACTGTAAAGGCTTGGCTGGCCCATCTGTTTCCGGGAAAAAATAGCAAAATACAAATTGATCAATACCTGGGGAATTCAGGATCAAAGATTGGATAGCACTGATTTCGTACTTTAACCAGTAAAATTTTTGTGTTTGTCTTTCTTTAGTGAGCATGATTTTAAGATAGATTTTATGGTATAAATATATACAAAAATGTATATAAAAACATTCTTAAAATGTAAATTTTAAAATACTGCTATATAACTGTTATGTTTATCTTCTGTATGTAGTTTGTTATAAATCAAATAGTTGATTTTTGGTTTGAGGAGAGCTAAGTATTAATTATTGATTATCCAATTTAAACGTTTAACCAATTAACCCCTTATACGATCAACAAGCAAACCGATCCATTCTTTAAATAATAATTCCCATGCGCCTAAGGCTGATGTGCTGGGGATGATGAAATCGCCGAATTCAAATGCTGTATTTCCGGCAAAATTAGTGGGATAATATTCAATTTTATGTTTGGTCTGTCTGTCGAAAATTAGTTTTGCTCTTGGAATGTGCCAGGCACTTGTAATTACCAGAACTTTTGCCTGTGGATTCTTTTTTGCAATCAGTGCTAAACTATACCGTGCATTTTCGATGGTATTTCTGCTTTGGTTCTCAATCAGTATGGCCGAATCGGGAATGCCGATTAACTTTAAATATTTTAAGGCTAAATCAGCTTCCTTAACTTCTTTATTAATCAGGTTTGCGCTTCCGCTACTCAATAAAATCTGTTTAACAGTACCTTTTTTATACAGGGCAATGGCCTGAAATAACCGATCGCTAGCACCATTAAAGGCAATTTCATTATTGCGCTTGTTTAGACCCGAAAAGCCTCCAAGTACAATGCCTACATCGTATTGCTGAGTTTTAGGATAACTGGCTTCATAACTGTTTATTATTTTGCCAACAATAAAACCATTCGAAAAGAAGAAGAAAAAGACTAAGCTTAAAATTAAATATTTCCTCCTTTTTTGGGGACGCCTGGTTAGAAGCGCCAAAATTAAAAGTACAAAAACCCAGATAATTGGTTTGATGAGGAATAATAAGATTTTGGAGAGGATAAAAAACATGTGCAGTTATTATCCGGTAAAACTAAGAAATTGTTTAAAAGATAAGGGGAAACGAAGCGATCAAAAGGTCGTCATTCCTACATAGGTGGGAATGACGACCTTTCTATTAAAATCTTTATCCTTGTCCTTCCTGAACCTGACCATTTTCATGCGCATTTTCCAAGATCTCTTTCACATCCGATTTACGTTTCTTCGTAACAGTGTGTTTAAAATGAGGTATCTCTTGTTCAACAATATCTTCTTCAATGGCCTCTACACCAAAAACCTTTTCTTTCAAAAGGTTATATTTATCCTGAAATCCGTAACGAAGATTTCTGGCGCCACCGGCAATTTTTCCACGGGTACCTGCACCGCTATCAGGCGCAAATAAAATACTGATCACTGCACCTGCGGCTAAACCGGCCACCAGGGCAAGCGCTATTTTTGCACTGTTATCTGTTTCGTGCTTTAAATATTTTCCGATTAACTTTCTGTATTTCATAACGTAGCATTTTTAAAAGGAACAAATGCTATCTTATAATGTTTCGTAAAATCTCAATCAAATCACAACAAAGCATAAAATTTGGTAAGTTTAATATTTTAAAATATCCGATAAATGGTAAAAGCAACAATAAATAAAGAGCACTATGCGTGTTCGGTAAGTAATGGTTCTCATGATATCATTGTAGATGAGCCGATAGAATTGGGCGGAACACATAAAGGCTTTGCGCCAAAAGGTTTGTTAATGGCTTCTTTGGCATCGTGTGTGGCCATTACTTTAAGGATGTATGTAGATAGAAAGGAATGGCCGGTTGATAAAATAGAGGTAGAAGTAAATACCGATACCGAAAATGGCGAAATGGTATTTTTTGAACAAATTACCTGTACAGGACAGCTTACTGAAGAACAAAAAAGCAGGCTGGAAGATATTGCTTCTAAATGTCCGGTGAGTAAAATTTTGACGGTAGGGCACGAAGTAAGGTCGAAAGTGCTTTAATTAATGGTGCAAAACTCGCTTGTCCAATCCTGAAAAAGCTTTAATATCTTTGTAGACCGTAAAATTCGCTGCGGTAAAAAAATAATTTATGCCTACCGAAATAAAATGCCCCAACTGTGCCCATGTTTTTCCGATGGAAGAAGCCATGGCCGAAGATTATAAAAAAGAGCTCCGTGAAAAAATGTTGTCTTTTACGAAGCAGCGAGATAAGGAATATCAGGATAAGGTTGCGGCTTTAGATGCTGAAAAACTGCAGCAACAAAAGGCTTTCGAAACACAGCTGGCTGAAGAAAAAACAAAGCTTAAAGATAATCTGGAAGAAAACCTGCGCAAAAGCATTGCTGCTGATTTTGAAACAAAATTACAGATGCTGGAAGGTACTGCTAAAGATAATGCCGAAAAATTAAGATTGGCGCGTGAGAAGGAACTGGAGTTTCTACGTCGAGAGGAAAGCCTGAAAGTGAAAGAGGAAGAAATGGAACTGGCTTTTCAACGTAAAATGCAGGAGCAGCGTAACGAACTGGTAGAGCAGATCCGTAAGCAGGAAGCCGAAAAAAACAGCATTAAAGATACCGAGCACCAGTTGCGTTTAAAAGAACTGGAAAAACAACTCGATGATCAGAAAAAGCTGGCCGAAGAAATGAAACGCAAGGCCGAGCAGGGTAGCATGCAGTTGCAGGGCGAAGTACAGGAACTGATTTTAGAAGAATTATTGCGAAGCAATTTTCCATTCGATTTAATTGAAGAAGTTGGTAAAGGCGTTCGCGGGGCCGATTGTGTGCAGGTGGTACGTAACCAGTTTGGGCAGGAGTGTGGCAAAATTATTTATGAAAGTAAGCGTACCAAAGATTTTGGGGGCGACTGGATTGAAAAACTGAAAAAAGACATGCGGAGCATGGGTGTTGATGTAGCGGTTATCGTGAGTCAATGTTACCCTAAAGGTATGGATTGTTTTGGTCAGCGTGATGGCGTTTGGATCTGTTCTTTCGAAGAGGTAAATGCTGTAGCTTATGTTTTACGTGACGGGATTTTGCGTTTGTCAAGTGCGATGAAATCGCAGGAAAACCGTGGTGATAAAATGCACATGCTTTACGATTACCTGATGGGGGCGGAGTTTTCAGAACAGTGGAAAGCAATCCGTGAAGGTTTTATGAGCATGAAGTTATCTATCCAAAGGGAGCGTGATGCGATGGAACGTTTATGGAAAGCCCGTGAAAAACAATTGGAAAAAGTGTTGTTAAACGCCACGCACATCCGTGGTTCGATAGAAGGCATTGCAGGTAGTGATAGTGTGCAGCTGAGTTTAACGGATGACGACGACGATGCGTTGCTTTTAGAGTAATATTGGTTCATATAGACCTCGCAGGTTTTAAAAACCTGCGAGGTCTGGACAATAATTTTTGACTGGATTAGTACACGAACAGATCAATTGATATCTCATTTATTGAATATCTTTTCAGTGTTGAAAAAACAAAACCTGCAAGTTCCAAAGTGATATAAATAGTAATAACAATAAATAAATGATAACATGAATAAGAAACTTAACCAATTCTTTAACCGCTCTAAAATCCTTACTTTAATATGCACTTTGCTATTTTTTGGGGATGTTTTCGGGAACGTTCCCGAAAAAGATTTGAAGTCGCCGGATGGCAATCTGGTAGCCAGCTTTGCTTTGGCTGAAGGAGGAGTACCAACCTATAGCTTAAAGTACAAAGGAAAAGATGTTATAAAAACCAGCAAGCTGGGACTGGAGCTTAAAGATGGAAAATCTTTAATGAACGGTTTCTCCATCACCGATACCAAAACCAGCACTTTTAACGAAACCTGGAAACCTGTTTGGGGCGAGGTTAAAGAAATCGTAAACCATTATAATGAACTGGCGGTAACCTTAACGCAAAAAGAAACTAACCGTTATATTATTGTGCGTTTGCGTTTGTTTAACGACGGTTTGGGATTCAGGTATGAAGTCCCGGAACAAAAAAACTTAGATTATTTCGTCATTAAAGAAGAAAAAACCCAGTTTGCATTGGCTGGCGATCATAAAGCATTCTGGCTTCCGGGCGATTATGATACGCAGGAATACAGTACGGTAACATCAAATTTATCAGAAGTTCGTGGTAAAATGAAAGCTGCGGTAACACCAAATGCATCGCAAACTACTTTTTCACCAACAGGATTGCAAACACCTTTGATGATGAAGAGTAAAGATGGTTTGTACATCAACATCCACGAAGCTGCATTGATCAATTATTCTTTAATGTCGTTAAATCTCGATGACAAAAACATGGTTTTAGAGTCGTGGTTAACACCTGATGCCGTTGGCGATAAAGGTTACATGCAGGCACCTTGTTTATCGCCATGGCGTACTATTATTGTAAGCGATAAAGCTGGCGATATTTTAACTTCAAAGCTTACTTATAACCTCAACGAACCTACAAAATTCAAAGATGTATCGTGGATAAAACCAACCAAGTATGTTGGTGTTTGGTGGGAAATGATCACCGGAAAAAGCACCTGGGCCTATAACGATTTAACCAGTGTACAATTGGGCGTAACCGATTATGCCAAAACGAAACCCAATGGAAAACATGCTGCAAATACGGCTCACGTAAAAGAATACATCGATTTTGCAGCTAAAAATGGTTTAGATGCTGTTTTGGTTGAGGGCTGGAATGAAGGTTGGGAAGATTGGTTTGGTAAAACAAAAGATTATGTGTTTGATTTTGTAACCCCTTACCCTGATTTTGATGTAAAAGAACTGCACCGTTATGCGGCAAGTAAGGGCATTAAAATGATTATGCACCACGAAACTTCTTCGTCGGTACGTAATTATGAGCGCCATTTAGATACGGCTTACAAATTTATGAAAGCCAATGGTTACGATGCAGTTAAAAGTGGTTACGTAGGTAATATGATCCCAAGGGGAGAGCACCACTATGGCCAGTGGTTAAACAACCATTATTTGTATGCGATCCAAAAAGCAGCAGAATATAAAATTATGGTGAATGCACATGAGGCGGTTCGCCCGACAGGTTTAGCGCGTACTTATCCGAATTTGATTGGAAACGAATCGGCAAGGGGAACCGAGTATGAAGCGTTTGGCGGTAATAATGCCGATCATACCACTATTTTGCCATTTACCCGTTTAATCGGCGGACCGATGGACTATACCCCTGGTATTTTCGAAACCAGGGTAAGTGCTTATAATCCTGAAAATACCTCTTTTGTACACAGTACTTTAGCACGTCAACTGGCACTTTATGTTACGATGTACAGTCCACTGCAAATGGCTGCCGATTTACCAGAAACTTATAACAAGTATATGGATGCCTTCCAGTTTATTAAAGATGTGGCAGTAGATTGGGACGATACTAAAGTTTTAGAAGCAGAACCTGGCGATTACATCACTTTTGCACGTAAAGCTAAAGGAAAAAACAATTGGTATGTAGGTCGCACCAATGATGAGGAAGCCCGTACTTCCAAAATCGACTTCAGTTTTCTGGATCCTGGTAAAAAATATACAGCAACCATTTATGCTGATGCAAAGGATGCCAATTATGAAACCAACCCGAAAGCCTATACCATTCGCAAAATGGAAGTAACCAGTAAAACGAAATTGACGCAATATTGTGCACCTGGCGGTGGTTATGCAATTAGCATTATTGCAAAATAAGCTAGAAATTTTTAAATGTGGTGTCAGTTGTTACCAACTGACACTTCTATAGTCGTGGCGTCTCGCTACGACTTTTTTATTGTTTTTTTTTGCCACGGATGGACACAGATAAACACGGATCAAATCCCTATCTGTATTTATCCTTTTTATCTGTGGTTAATATTCTGTGGTGTCAGTTGGAACTGACACTAAAGTTATATATCAGTCAGATGGTAACATCTGACAGCACGATTATACCATATTTTAAATATCTTAGCAAAACCTTTAAATCAAGCCATATTCTCATGCCCAGAACCAAAAACCATATCGAACTTCAATTTTTAAGCGAACCTTCTGATGTTAACTATGGAGGTAAAGTGCATGGTGGTATGATGATGAAATGGATTGACCAGGCTGCTTTTGCCTGTGCACTACAATGGAGCCAAAGTTATTGCGTAACCGTTTATGTGGGCGGTATCCGCTTTTTTCACCCGGTGCACATTGGTCACCTCGTTAAAATGGAAGCCCGCATTATTTATACCGGTAAAACCAGCATGCACATTGCGGTTGATGCCTTTTCTAAACCCGTTGGACAAACTGATTTTGTGAAAAACACCCATTGCATTATTGTTTTTGTAGCAGTTGATGATGAAGGACAGCCAAAAGTAATCCCAGCTTTCAAACCAAAAACCGAAAAAGAAATTGCGATGCATGGCTATGCCATTAAATTAATGGAATTACGCAAAAGTATTGATAAAGAAATGGAGCCTTATATTGTGTAAGCGTAAGGCGCTGAGCGTTTGACGGCACAATCATCTTCAGTTTAACCACAGAGAAAACAAAGGGTAGGACACGGAGCACACCGAGTTAAGCGCACAGCTATTGTATCTATTTTATATGCTGTGTACCTCAGTGCAAAACTCGGTGTCCTCTGTGGTAAAAAAAATGAGGAATCTATTCTACAACAGGCAAACTAAAACAAAATTTACTTCCTTCGCCGATAGCGCTTACTACCCATATTTTTCCCTGTTCTGCTTCTATAAAATCTTTAGAAATAGCCAGTCCCAAACCAGATCCCGATTTGTTCTGACCATCTGTAGGCACCTGAAAATACCGGTCGAACAGGCGTTTTTGGTATTTTTCATCAATCCCTTTTCCATAATCTTTTACTGAAAACTCAATGAATTTATCCTTTTGAAAAACATCGATGACCACTTTTGATTTCTCTGAACTGTAACGCAATGCATTAGATAAAAAGTTGACCAATACCCAGGCCGTTTTCTGGATGTCGGCATTCACATTGGGCAGATTTTTATCACAGTTGAGCTCGAGGTTGATGGATTTTTGCTCGGCCTGAAATTTAACCGCATCTATAGCATATTGCACAATATCTTCGGGTTTGGTTAAGGCAAAGGTGAGTTTTAAGTTGCCGGTTTCAACCTGCGAAAGATCGAGCAGCTCGCTGGTTATTTTTAAAAGTCTGTCGCTATCTTCTTTAATGTGATTGAGCAGCTCATGCTGTTCCTCGTTCATTGCACCTACACGTTCATCATTGAGTAGTTTTAAACTCATTTTGATGGATGATAAAGGTGTTTTTAATTCATGCGAAACTGTTGCAATAAAGTTTGTTTTAGCCTCATCCAATTCTTTAAACTGGGTGATGTTTTTCAGTATATATACACTACCGGCTGATTTTGAGGATGCAATTAAAGCTTTTTCTTCCTGTTCCTCGTAGTTTGGAATAATGATTTCGCGGTTTTCTAAAAGGAAATATGATTCCTTGTCATCAGCATAAATTTTTAGTGTATTATCATTTGTTTCAGGTTTAATGATCCGTTTTAACAGCTCATTTTTCTGCATCAGTTCGGCAACATTTTGTCCGATTACCTTATCTTCATCCAGGTTCATCAGTTTTGCAGCCAGATGGTTTAAAAACAGCACTTCACCTTTTTCATTTAAGCCAATAATGGCATCCTGCATCTGTGCAATAATGGCTTCGATACGCGATTTTTCTGATTTGATCTTCGATAAATTGCTGTTTTCCCATTCGTTTAATTTAACCACCATGCCGTTAAAAGAGTCGGCCAGTTCGGTAAATTCATCGCCGTTTTCGAAATGCAGGCGCTGTTTGTAATTCTTTCTGCTGATCTGTTTAATGGCAGCACTAAACTCGGCCAGCGGATTGGCCACAAAACCCGGAAAATTAACAATGAAAGTAAACAGAATGATAAAGCTTAAAGTCGCAGCAATCATAATATAAAGGTTCGCCCTTGATGAAGCTTCGTTAGCCAGCTCATTTTTATCATAAATAGCTTTCATATTCACATGCTCTATATTTTGGAGCGCCAGGCGTAAATCTTTAATGCGATTTGCTTTAATAGCTTCAGGTTGCGGATTTCCTAGTGTTTTAAAAGCCTCTTCCAATTGCTGATAAGCGGCTTTTTCTCCTGGTTCGGTAATATTTTTACCCTCGTTTTTTAAGTTTTCGCTAAAGGTGGCCTGTTGTTTACCACTTAACGGAAAAGAGTGCTGATCGATGATATTGCGCATGGCAGCAACATATTTCAGCGATTTATAGTTGTCTTTAAGGATCACTTTCGATTTATCGGATAGCTCGTTTAAATAAAAGAGCGCGATCAATCCAAAGGATAATACGATTATAAAGAGAAACCCGAATCCGAGACGGAGCTTGGTTTTAATTTTCATGGTGTTTTAGTTTAACCGCAAAGGGAGCAAAGTTTTTCGCGAAGGATCGCAAAGCAATTTCTCTCTTTTCGTGGTAAAAATAGCTTATAATTAAATCTGTTTCCTGATGAACTAAATTACATAACAAAGGTTAAATAAATATCATCTCATCGGGCAGTAGCCAATTGTTATGCCAGTGAATCAGGTTTGTTTGTAAATTGTTGTATTTAAATTAGATATGATATTTATTTCGTTTTTATCGAAAAAAAGCTAAAAAAAACCTTTTCATTTTGAAAGGGTTTTTTCCATTTTGAACTGTCGTTTTTGAATTTAAAAGTACAGTTTTTGTTCCTTAAACCTGGTTGAAGCGGATACCGGCCCTGTGATTAAGGCCTGCAGGCGTATGAGCGGAAAACAGGACTAACGTTACTATGGAACACAGGTTTTGCTTTTCAAAAACAGATTTTTGCATTTTTTTTTGGAAAGCAGGTTCCGTAGCATTTGTGTTAATGCAATCCCGCTGTACGCTATACTTCGTGTCGCTTCCATCGGGTTTAGGTGGTAGGGCCTGTAATAAGATTTTGGGTTGCTGAGTGCAGAAAGAAGTTTATCTTTTGAGAGAAGCTTCAGGGGATTTTACGCACAGTTTTTTGTTCCTTAAACCTGCTTGAAGCGGATACCGGCCCTGTGATTAAGGCCTGCAGGCGTATGAGCGGAAAACAGGACTAACGTTACTATGGAACACAGGTTTTGCTTTTCAAAAACAGATTCTAGCATTTTTTTTTGGAAAGCAGGTTCCGTAGCATTTGGGTTTATGCAATCCCGCTGTACGCTATACTTCGTGTCGCTTCCATCGGGTTTAGGTGGTAGGGCCTGTAATAAGATTTGGGGTTGCTGAGTGCAGAAAGAAGTTTATCTTTTGAGAGAAGCTTCAGGGGATTTTACGCACAGTTTTTTGTTCCTTAAACCTGCTTGAAGCGGATACCGGCCCTGTGATTAAGGCCTGCAGGCGTATGAGCGGAAAACAGGACCAACGTTACTATGAAACACAGGTTTTGCTTTTCAAAAACAGATTCTAGCATTTTTTTTTGGAAAGCAGGTTCCGGAGCATTTGGGTTAATGCAATCCCGCTGTACTTCGTGTCGCTTCCATCGGGTTTAGGTGGCGCGGCCTGTAATAAGATTTAGGGTTGCTGAGTGCAGAAAGAAGTTTCTTTTGAGAGAAGCTTCTGGGGGGGTAAGCACAGTTTTTTGTTCCTTAAACCTGGTTGAAGCGGATACCGACCCTGTGGCTAAGGCCTGCAGGCGTATGAGCGGAAAACAGGACCAACGTTACTATGAAACACAGATTTTGCTTTTCAAAAACAGATTCCAGCATTTTTTTTGGAAAGCAGGTTCCGTAGCATTTGGGTTAATGTAATCCCGCTGTACGCTATACTTCGTGTCGCTTCCATCGGGTTTAGGTGGCAGGGCCTGTAGATATATTAATGTGTAAAACACCAAACGTTCCTACGGAACGAAAACGCCAATTTTGCACTTGGCTACCCAGGAATCGTTCCTACGGAACGTCACAACAATCTTCAGCCTGCAGAAAAAAGGCTTTTTATTAAAAATTGATGAACTTTTCTATCTGCTCGCTGGTAAATTTTAT
The DNA here is from genome assembly GCF_000633455.1 of Pedobacter jeongneungensis. Lineage (GTDB taxonomy): Bacteria > Bacteroidota > Bacteroidia > Sphingobacteriales > Sphingobacteriaceae > Pedobacter > Pedobacter jeongneungensis_A. The sequence continues at coordinate 243,805 of NZ_AYMG01000028.1, read as the reverse complement.
CGTATCAGGATGATTGAAATTGCCTTCTGCATCTAACTCGGCCTTAATATTTGGAATATGCAGGCGCAACGGCAAAATGTTGAGGTGGATATAATGACAAACGCCTGTAAAATGGTCAACACCGCGGATATTGCCATATTTGCCAGAAGAAATGCCGACCAAGGCTGCTTTCTTATCGTAAAAACTATCTGGGAAATTACAGGCATCGATCAACACTTTTAGCACGCCAGGATAACTGCCGTTATACTCAGGCATGATAAACAAAAATTTTTCGGTCTGGTAAATCATGTTTTGGATTTCCTGAAAAGCTTCCGATCTTTTACCGTACATGTCGGTATTGAGCACATCAATTGGCAGGTGCTCCAAACTGAACAAATTGGTATCTAGCCCCTTTTCTTTTAGTTGCCTTTGGTAATATTTGGCAACTTTTAGCGTATTGCTATTGGGCCTGTTGGTAGCGGCTATTATTGTGATCATGGATAATTGTTAATAAGATGTGTAAAACCCAAATGCGCTTCTTGCTAAAATTGCCATATAGTTTGTATCTTAGCTGATTGTGAAAAAGGCCGTAAACATGGCAAAAATAGAACTTTTTGGCAATTTAAACGCATAAATAACACAGCCCAAATAAACGTTAAGTAAATTTCGGATACATACGATGAGCAAAATTATTGCATTAGCAAATCAAAAAGGTGGTGTTGGTAAAACAACTTCATCTATAAACCTGGCTGCGAGTTTGGCCGTTCTAGAATACAAAACTTTACTGGTTGATGCTGATCCTCAGGCAAATTCGACTTCAGGAATCGGTTTCGATCCCCGGAATATTAAAGATAGTATTTATGAGTGTATTATTAATGATATTGACCCTTTACAGGCCATTCAGAAAACAGATACACCAAATTTAGATTTACTGCCTGCCCACATTGATTTGGTTGGTGCAGAAATTGAGATGATTAACCTGAACAACCGCGAGTATAAAATGAAAGCGGTTTTGGAAAAAATAAAAGATCAGTATGATTTTATTATCATCGATTGTTCTCCATCACTGGGTTTAATTACCATTAATGCTTTAACCGCTGCAGATTCGGTTATTATCCCGGTACAATGCGAATATTTCGCTTTAGAAGGTTTGGGTAAATTATTAAATACCATTAAAATTGTACAGAACCGCTTAAATCCGGATTTAGAAATTGAAGGTATTTTATTAACCATGTACGATGTGCGTTTACGTTTATCGAACCAGGTGGTAGAAGAGGTGAAAACACACTTTAACGAACTGGTTTTTGATACCATTATTCAGCGTAATACCCGTTTAAGTGAAGCGCCAAGTTATGGCGTTTCGGTAATTATGCACGATGCGAACTGTAAAGGGGCAATTAACTACCTTAACCTTGCCCGCGAAATTGTAAAGAAAAACGGTTTGTTAAGGGAAGAAGAAAACATTGGAACAGCAACTTTATAAATTATAGATGACATCTTTTCAGCGAAAAACAGGTTTAGGAAGAGGGTTAAGTGCGCTTTTAGATGATAGCGAATCTTCTCATCCGCCGAAACAGCAGGTAAATGCTGTGAGCGAAACCGAGCAGATTGGCAATATCAGTCACGTAAGTTTAACTGAAGTTGAAACCAATCCATATCAACCACGTACCGAATTTGACCAGGTAGCTTTAAACGAACTGGCTGATTCAATAAAAGTGCAGGGCCTGATCCAGCCGATTACGGTGAGGAAATTAGGCGCCAATAAGTACCAGTTAATTTCGGGCGAACGCAGGTTCAGGGCTTCGAAACTGGCTGGTTTAACACAAATTCCGGCTTATATCCGCAGTGCCAATGACCAGCAGATGTTGGAAATGGCATTGATCGAAAACATTCAGCGCGAAAATTTAAATGCCATCGAAGTGGCTTTGAGTTTCCAGCGGATGATTGATGAAGTAGGTTTGAAACAGGAGCAATTGGGCGAACGTGTTGGTAAAAACCGGACAACGGTTACCAATTATTTACGTTTGTTAAAACTTCCACCTGCTATACAGGCTTCAATCCGCGATCAGAAAATCAGCATGGGGCATGCAAGGGCTTTGATTAATGTTGATGGCGTTGATAAACAGTTGTACATCCACCAGGAAATTCTTGATAAAAACCTTTCGGTACGTAAAGTAGAGGAAATTGTGCGCAATCTGCAGCATATTCCTTTACCTGCAAGCGAGAAACAAAAAGAAAGAGCAGTTTCTTTTCAATATCAGAAACTACAGGACGATCTGGCTTCTAAATTTGCTACCCGCGTAAAGTTAAAAGTGAGTCAGAATGGTAAAGGGGCGATCGAAATCCCCTTTATGAGTGATGACGACCTGAATAGAATTTTAGAGTTATTAGACTGGTAATGCAAAGGACTAAGCTTTTAATACTGATTTCTCTATTTACATTTTTTATGGTAAACCTTGCCTCGGCGCAGGTGAAGGATACGGTATTAAAACCTGCTGATACTTCAAAAGTAAAACTGACCAAATCTTTAGACACGGCCAGGAAGCCTTTAACCAGAAAGGACTCTTTAAAGGCTAAATATGTAAATCCCGGTAAAGTTGCCGGTAGGAAAGCTGTTTTTAGATCGATGCTGATACCAGGTTGGGGACAGTTGTATAATATCCAGCTATTGAGCGATGGTTATGGTACACGGGCAGGCAAAAATCAGGTATTTCAGAAACTGTATACCGGTGGAAAAATTGTAGCCATTTATGGTGGTGCCACAGCACTTACTTTATCCCTTATGGATAGCAGGAAAAATTATAGCCGCTTTTTGGCAGAAGCACAATACCGTGAACAAAATCCCGGCAAAAAGTTAGATTTAACACAATATACCAATCAGGGCATTCTGGATGGGAAAAGTTTATATAAGCGGAATTCGCAGATTGTTTACTTTTCTTACGGACTGCTATATGCAGCCAATATTATCGATGCTTATGTAGCTGCACGTTTGCACTTTTTTAATATCGATAACAACCTTTCATTTAAGGTAATGCCATCGGTAATCGGTTCTGATACCATGTATGGTTTCAATGCAACGCCCGCGTTAAAGCTCTCCCTCACTTTTTAATGTAATAAAATAAATGATTTCTGCTGATCAATATGAAATCTTAATGCTTTTATTACCTTTAAAGCATTAAAGGTTTAAATCAATTACAAAAAAGAAAATAAATATAAAGAAATGAAAATTGCGCTTTTAGGTTACGGCAAAATGGGTCAGATTATTGAGAAATTTGCCCTTGAACGCGGTCACGAAGTCGTTTTAAAAATCACAGTTGATAATCAGGAAGATTTAAGCAGGCAAAATTTAAAATCGGCAGATGTAGCAATTGATTTCAGCACGCCTGATTCAGTGCTGAAAAATATTGATGCCTGTTTTGATGCCAATGTTCCGGTAGTAGTAGGTACCACTGGTTGGTATGGTAAACTGCAGGAAGTAAAAGATGATTGCAGCAACAGTAACAATACATTGCTTTATGGGTCTAACTTTAGTATCGGCGTTAATTTATTTTTTAAGTTGAACCAAACTTTGGCCAAACTGATGAATAATTATCCGGCTTACGAGGTTCAGGTAGAAGAAATTCACCATACTCAAAAGCTCGATGCACCAAGCGGTACAGCCATTACCCTGGCCGAAGGCATTGTAGATAACCTGGATAGAAAACAGGAATGGTTAAATGAGGTGGTGGGAACAGATGTTGAACTGTTTCCAAAAGCCGAACAGTTGCTCATCGAATCGCACAGGATCGAAAATATCCCGGGTACACATACCGTAATTTACAGTAGCGAAGTGGATGAGATTGAAATTAAACATACGGCACACAACAGGGCAGGCTTTGCTTTAGGGGCAGTAGTGGCAGCAGAGTGGGTAAAAGATAAAAAAGGGTTTTTTAACATTACCGATATTTTTGAATAAGAGACTTTTTCAGTTAACAATTGGTAGTTTTCAGTTAACCGATTAACCAGTTTATACAATTAACCAATTAAGATACCAGGGGGGTAGCCGATTAAGTTGATCGCGGACCAAAATTAAGATATATGAATTACAAATTCTGGCAGAGAAAAAAGGATGCCACAAAAAAGAAAAAATCTAAAACCCGCGAGTGGGTAGATGCCATTGTTTTTGCAGTTGTAGCCGCAACCATTATCCGCGTTTTCTTTATAGAAGCTTATACTATTCCGTCTGGCTCCATGGAAAGATCGTTACTGATCGGTGATTTTCTTTTTGTAAGTAAAGTAAACTATGGTGCCCGTATCCCGATGACACCCGTTGCTTTTCCTTTTGCACACCACACCATGCCTTTAACTACTTCTACCAAAGCTTATTGGGATGGCGTACAATGGAAATACCACCGTTTACCGGGTTTATCTAAAATTAAAAGAAATGATGTAGTGGTATTCAACTTCCCTGAAGGAGATACCGTTGCAGTCGAAAATCAGGCAGAAAGCTATTATGCATTAGAACGAAGCTTAGGCCGTCAGCAGGTGAGGAGCACTTTTACGATAATAGATCGTCCGGTTGATAAGCGTGAAAACTTTATTAAACGTTGTATCGGTATTCCTGGCGATGTAATTTCGATGAGCAATGGTATTGCCAATGTAAACGGTAAAAACGAGCCCTTAAAAAATACCGGGATGATGCCTTACCGCATCGAGTTTAAAACCATGGATTTTAACTACGCTGCACTTGATGAATTTAACCTGAACTTAGGGAATTCGCCTGCAGTTGCCACCAATACCTATATTGTTGATGCTTCGCCAGAAATTGTAGAAAAACTGAAAACCTTCGATTTCGTAAAATCGGTAACTTTAAGTCCTGATGCTCCGGGACCTGTACAAGGCGGTGTTTTTCCTAACGATCCGAACAGGGCGTGGAACAGGGATAACTTTGGGCCAATCAAAATCCCTTCAAAAGGATGGACAGTTAAAATTGATAGCACTACCATGCCGCTTTATTACAGGGCCATCAGAACTTACGAAGGAAACAAAGTAGAACAAAAAGCAGGTGTTTGGTATATTAATGATAAACCAGCTACCACCTATACCTTTAAAATGGATTATTATTGGATGATGGGCGATAACCGTCATAACTCTGCAGATTCGCGCTATTGGGGTTTTGTACCCGAAGACCATATTGTGGGTAAAGCCCTGTTCGTTTGGATGAGCTGGGACAGCACCGCATCCTTCTTACATAAAATAAGATGGAGCAGGTTGTTTATGGGGATCCATTAGTCAATCCGTTCATAAAATATTTAAAAAAGGCTTGCTTATGCAGGCCTTTTTTATGCCAAAATCACCTTTTTAAAAAAATTAAAAAGAATAGTGTGGTTTTGTGTTTTTTTATTAAGTTTGTTATAACTAATCAAACCCCTATAATTTATGAAGCCAATCATCCAATACAATCATCAGGTATTATAGCGTAGCTGTAAACAGATATGCCTTTAAATGACTTAGTTGCATTTTAAATCGATTTAGTAAAATAAATCGGAGGTCATTTATGGTGTCTAATTTTATTATATAAATCTTAAATCGTCCAAAATCAGAAAATCCAAAAACCAACAAACCCAAACAATTTATTTAACTAATATTTCAAACATGAAGAAAATGTACTTTAAATGTTTGAGTATGCTTTTGCTTACGTTTTTTGCAATTGCAGCTCATGCACAAACTATTATTACAGGAACCGTAAAGGATTCGTCAGGGCCGCTGCCTGGAGCGAACGTTTCTGTAAAGGGCACTCAAAAAGCCACACAAACTGATGGAAATGGTAAATTTAGCATCAGCGCTTCCAGTAACGAAACACTTGTTTTCTCTGCCGTTGGTTTCTTGCGTCAAGAAATGCCGGTTGGTAACAACAAAAATTTCAATATTTCTTTAAAAGAAGATTCCAAAGCATTGGAAGAGGTTACGGTAACCACAGGTTTTGGTGTAAAAAAAGAAGCCAGAAAATTAAGCTATTCTATCCAGGAAGTTAAAGGAGACGACCTTGTTCGCGCAAATGAACAGAATATTGTAAATGCTTTACAAGGTAAAGTTGCCGGTGTGATGATCAATCAGGGTTCTGGAGGTCCGCAGTCATCTTCTAGGATCAGAATCAGAGGTAACTCATCTTTAAGTCCAAATACACAGCCTTTGGTTGTTATTGATGGGGTTCTTATTCAGCCTGGCGTTACAGGTGCTGATTCTTATGGTAACTCACCTCAGGATTTTGGTAATATTATGAAAAATCTTAACGCGGATGATTATGAAAGTATCACTGTTTTAAAAGGTGCTGCGGCAAGTTCACTTTATGGCTCAAGGGCTCAAAACGGAGTGCTCTTAATTACCTCTAAAAAAGGTAAAGGCGGCCAGGGTTTAGGTATTTCATTCTCACATACTCAAACCATTGAACAAGCTTACAGAACAATGGATTTACAGAATGAATTTGGTGCAGGTATTAATCCAACTTTTACTAAAGATGCCTCTGGTATCCCTGCTGTTGATGCAGCCAATTATTTTTGGAGTTTTGGACCTCGTTTTGATGGTAGCCTGGTTAAAGATATAGATGGCAGAATGATCAATTGGAATGCTCAGCCGAATAACCTGTTGGATGCTTATAAATTAGGTAACTATAGCAATTCAAATTTGGCATTTCAGGGTGGAGATGAAAATGGAACATTCAGGTTATCTTATTCAAAGTTATACAGCACAGGTATTCTTCCAAACAATAAATTCGATCGTGATGCGATTGATTTTAGAGGATCGCGTAAATTTGGTAAAATCTTCGAAATTAACGCAGGCGTAAATTATACTATTAGCAATAGCTTTAATCCTATTAATCAGAGTAATGGTGATAATCCATTATTTGCATTGGTATATGGAAATCCTAGAAGCTATGATACCAACTATTGGAAGAACAAATATATTGATCCGGTTAATGGAGGCGTACTTTCAGCAAATGAAGATGCTTATGGCTTAGCCGGTTTATGGTTTGGTATTAATGAAAAAAATGTCAAACAACGCGAAAATGTTTTCAGGGGGAATGTGGATGTTAAAGCTAACATTACACCTTGGTTAAATGCTTTGGTAAGAGGAAATATAAATCAGGTTAATACTAACGGTGAAACAAAAAACATTGGTACAGGTGTTGGTTTCAGCGGTGGAGAATATGCTCTTGTTCAAGCAAGTCAAAAAAGTACCAGATTCCAGTTTTTATTAAACGGGAATAAGAAATTTGGCGCAGACTTTGATTTTAATATGAGTGTTGGAGCCGAAACAGCAAAGGATTTTGGTAACAACTATACCAAAACGAGAACAGATGGTGGTTTGAAAGATCCAGGAGAATTTTATATTGGCAATTCTGTAAATAATCCGATTACCGATATAAGTTTAGATGGTAGTCAAAGAACTGATGCAATATATACTTATGGCGATTTAACCTATAAAAATATGCTAACATTAAACTTTAGTGTTAGAAAAGATTGGTCATCTACTTTAACTTATCCTGATGGTCATGGCGATTATGGATATATTTATCCTTCTTTTGGTTTAGCTTACGTATTTTCCGAATCATTAAAAAATAAACCAGGATTTGATTTTCTGTCTTATGGTAAATTAAGAGCAAACTTTGGTTACACCGGTATGGGAACCACACCTTATAAAACAAGTACTGGCAAGTATAAATTTTTAGGAACTTACACTGATGAGAACGGAAAGCAGATCCCTCGTTATGGTTTTGAAGAATATGTGTTAGGAAATAATAATCTTAAGAACGAATTATCAAAAGAATTTGAAATAGGAACTGAATTGAGGTTCTTTAAAGACCGTTTAGGTATTGATTTCTCATTTTACAAAAAGAACACAACCCAGCAAATTCTTTCATTGGATGTACCACCAGAAACAGGTGTACAAAGAAGAATATTAGGCGCAGGTAACATTCAAAACAAAGGTATTGAGATCATGTTAACCGGAACTCCTATCAAGACTAGAAACCTTGAATGGACATCTTCAATAAACTTTGCAAGAAACAGGAATAAAATTATCTCTCTGGCTCCTGGTGTTGATTCATATACACTTGGTTATGCTTTTGGTGCTGATATGACATCGGTTGCTGTTGCAGGTCAGGAATATGGAAGTATTTATACAGGATATGGCTATGCAACTTACCAGGCTACCGATGCACAGGGCAATAACATTGATGATCCTAACAATGGTCAAAAATTACTAAAAGCCAATGGTAGTTATTTTAGAAGTAGTGATGCTGGACAGGGTAATAAAAACTTGGGTAGTATGATGGAGAAATTTAATGCAAGTTCTATCAATAATATCCGTTTTAAGAATTTTAATTTAGGTTTCCAGATTGATGCTAAAGTGGGTGGATTATTGGCTTCTGGTACTCATCAATATGGAACTAACTTTGGCGCATTCGAAAGTACATTATTTGGCCGCTCAGCAGATTTTGGTGGTTTACCAAGAAAAGATGCTTCCGGAGCAGTAATTGCCAATGATGGTATCATTCCTGAAGGTGTGTTTGCTAAAGGAACCATATTAAACAACGTTAATGTAACTGGACTAACTTTTCAGCAAGCAGTTGATAAAGGCCTAATACAACCGGTAAGCGCAAGGATTTACTACGCCAGGTTAACACAGTGGTCTACTGGTATTAGAGAATACTCAACTTTCGAAAATAGCTGGGTAGCTTTAAGAGAAGTTTCTTTAGGTTACACACTCCCTAAAAAGTTCACTGATAAAATTAACTTCAAACAGGTTAATTTTGGTGTAACTGCAAGAAATTTATTTTACATCTATAATAGTTTACCCGATCATTTAAATCCTGAAGGTTTATTTAGTAATAGCGCTGGTTCATTTGCCGAATATGGTGGTATGCCGTATGTACGTACATTTGCTTTTTCGGTAAGGGCAGCATTATAAGGGATTAACATTTAAAGAAAATAAAAATGAAAACGACAAATAAAATAGCCCTGATGCTAACTGTGTTAATCGGGTTTTCTATATCATCATGTAAAAAAGATCAATTTGTAGAACTGAATACCAATCCACAAATTATAGATTTAATAACGCCTCAACAGCAATTCATGAATTCGATCCTAAATATGCATGGCGATCGGTTCGAATACTATTATGATAATTTTAGAGCCATTATGCCGTGGATGCAAATGGTAACACCCCTAAACGGAAATAGTGTCACATTTATATCAGATGCTGCAAACTTCAGAAATGTTAGGTATAATAATTTTTATCCCAAAGTTGGTGGTAATCTAACAGATATGGAGCAGTTGATTAAAAAATTACCTGCTGAAGAACAGGCAAAAAGAATATATCAGGTAGAAATAGCCCGTATAGTTAAGGCTTACTATGCTTTTTATGTTTCTGATGTAACTGGAAGTTTAGCTTACACCGAAGCATTTATGTTAAGGTATGGCGGTACAGAAACACCGAAATACAATACTCAGGAATCACTGTTTGAAATATTAGATACACAATTAAAAAATTCGGTAACGATTTTAAGCACATCCCAGCCCGTTGCGCAAACCTCGTTGGCCGAAAACGATCTTTTTTACCAAGGTGCGGTTGCCAACTGGATTAAAGTAGCTAATTCAGCGCGCTTACGTATGGCTATGCGATTAATGAAAAGAGATCCAGCTAAAATGAAAACTAAAGTTTTGGAGATTCTTGCTGCTCCAGGGGGTTTAATTAACAGTGCCGCCGATGGTTGGGTATTTAGAGCCAATGCAACTTATGCTGATGGAGGCGATTGGTCTGCAGGAGGTTTAAGGGCACCAAAGCAAGTGGTAGATTTTATGTATACCAATTCAGATCCTCGTATTCGATTATTTTATCAAGAGAATTCATTTACCAGAGCTAATTTTGACCTTGCAAAGGCGCAGAATAAAATAGCTGCCAGTTCTGTATTTGATACGAGAAGATTTTATGGTGTTCCATCTAGTCCTGATGCTTCATCTAGTCCTGCATTTGCAAACTTCTTTAATAATATTAGTATTTCTGTTGTTAATGCTACCAATCAAACGGTTAACCAGACCATGGATTCTTTATCGTTTATTCAGCCAAGATTGTTTGCCGCAGGTGAAAATGGAGGGAAGGGGATGAATGCGTTTCCAATAATTACCTATGCTGATGTTTGTTTTATGAGGGCAGAATTAGCTGCAAGAAATGTAACTACAGAGTCTGCAGAAGACTGGTATAACAAAGGTGTAACCGCATCAATATCTTTTTACGATGACCTGGCGAATAAAGCTCAAATTGTAGATAGAACAGGCGCATTAAGCTACGTTGCTGTAAGCCCTGCTGAGATTTCTAATTATATGGCTAAGGCAGACATCAAATATGATGCGAGCAAAGGCTTAGATCAAATTATCGGGCAAGCTTATTTAAACTTCTTTAAGCAGCCTAACGAAGCGTGGGCTATTTATAAAAGAACAGGCATGCCTAATTCAACTACTGTACTTAAGTTAGAGAAAATAATGGCTAGTGGAACAGAACAGGTTATTCCAAGAAGAGCAAGTTTGCCATTCCCTGCACCAACCAATTTAAACTACCAGAATATTGTTGATGCTTACAAATTAATGCAGGCTGATCCTGATTTCGGTCAAGGACCAAGTGATATCACCGGCAGAGTTTGGTGGGACAAAAAATAAAAATATATTTATATAAATTAACAGAACTCCTAATGTAATTTAGGAGTTCTTTTTGTATTATGAAATTACTTATAACCTTAGTTTTAATAGTTTTTTGTGCTCAAACAAGTTCTTTCGGACAGGTTGCCTTACCCAATAAATTGCTTTGGGAGCAAATTAAAACTAGCAATATTGTTAATGTAAATGGTAAAACAACGGCTGTATTAAAAACGAATACTGCATTTATATTTATATCGCCAGAATGCCCTCTCTGCAAAAATTACATGCTTACATTAAATGAATTAGTTAAAAAGTATCCTCAGGTAAATATTGTAGGAGTTGTGCCCGGGAAAAGTTATACGCTACCAGATATCAGGCAATTTGCTGAAGACTATAAAGCTGTCTTTGATATTTATTTAGATAAGAATAAAACATTAACAAAAGTGCTGAAGGCTAAAGTTACGCCGGAAGCAATTGTGATAGATGAAAAGGGAAACCTAAGGTATAGAGGGTTAATAGATAACTGGCAAGCAAAACTTGGTGTAAAAAGAAAAGTGATTACCGATCATTATTTGGATGATGCCCTTGATCAAATAAAAACGACTAGCTATAAATACATGGAAACCGCCCCCTTAGGCTGTCTCATTAACGATCTTTAGTATGCTTAATAAAATCATTACTGTTCTCTTATTTTGCTGTTTTTTTGAGAATTCGTACAGTCAAAAAATCACTTATTATGAGCACATTGCACCAATAATCCGCAGTAAATGTGCACCTTGTCATCGTCCGGGCGAAGCAGGTCCGTTTTCTTTATTAACTTATGCTGATGTTGCTAAAAGAACATCATTTATAAGGGATGTGGTATCCTCAGGATTTATGCCACCCTGGAAACCCGATAATCATTACCGCATGTTCGCGAATGATCGTTCTTTAAGTGATCGTGAAAAGAAAACAATTATAAATTGGATAGATAATAATGCACCAGAAGGGATAAATAAGGAAAAAGAAGCGGTTATAGATCAACTTATTCCGGGAACACAATATGTAAGAAAACCAGATATGACCGTAAAGGTTAGCAAACCATTTGAGGTGAAAGGCGATAACGAGGAGCGTTTTATCGTTTTTAAGATCCCTTTCGAAATGGCTTCTGCTAAAAATGTAGCTGCTATAGAATTTGTTTCTACCAATAAAAAAATTATCCATCATGCTAATTTTGCTATACACCCTGTAGCTGATGATATCGATACTAAACAGGCAGCCGATTTCGTGAACCTAACCGACGATTCGAGGACAAATTACGATCAGTACCTTCCGTTTAAAAAGGATATGACTTATTATGGGGGATGGATTCCGGGCACTTCGTTCGAATCATATCCTGCTGATTTAGGTTGGGTAATGCCAAAGCGTGGTGTTATTTTGCTTACCATTCATTATGCACCTGTTGCAAAAAATGAAGAAGATATTTCGGGCATTAATTTCTTTTTTAAAGATACACCAGTTAAACGGGTAGTAAATGTAGTTAGTTTAGGTTCTGGTGGTGTAGGCGAGAGCTCGATCGATCCTTATTTTATGATCCAGGCTGATTCTGTGAAAAAATTTAATCTTAAAATCTTAACGCCACAAGATCAGTCACTGCTTTATATCTGGCCGCACATGCACCTCTTAGGTAAAGACTTTAAATCTTATGCCGTTACTGCTGCTGGAGATACAATCAAGCTGGTATCAATTCCTTCATGGGATTTTAGGTGGCAGGAAATTTACCGTTTCAAAAAGTTGATCAAAGTACCTAAAGGATCAGTTCTAACCATTGAAGGTACTTATGACAACACAAAAAACAATCCCAATAATCCAAATAACCCTCCGAAAATGGTTTTTTCAGCTAATGACATGAAATCAACAGACGAAATGTTAACCATGCTTTTAGTATTCTTAAAATACGAAGATGGGGATGAAAATAAAGTACTAGATATGCAAACACCTCCCTGATCCGCTTAAACAATCATAATTCATTTGTTTGAGATAATTAGATCAAACCTGTCTTTTTCATCCTGAAAGGCTTTAACTTCTCTTTTCAGAAATAATTATGAGTAATTGATCTTAAATATATTTTTATTAAGAATTTATTTCTTTTTAAAAAAATTATAAAGTTGATTTATTTTTGTTACTTTAGTTTATGCTTATGTATTGGCTATCATGTTATTATGGTTTTGTTAAAACATATGCGAACTAATTTTCTAACCTAAATTTACCAACTATGAAAAAAAGTATGTTAATCTTTTCGGCAGTAATACTATTACTTGCCTCATGTAAAAGAAATGAAAGTGAGCAGCTTTCGAGCGAACAAATATCACTTTCTAAGAATGGCGCATTAAGCCTGGCCAATACACCAGCGGCAGCGCCCAATACCTTTAAGGTATTTGACCAGATTTTATTTTATGATGGTTACGCCGCAACGGTAACTGGGCCCGTGCCTGCAGAGGTTACACGTATATCGAACTCCAAATACGTTAAAAAGTTAAGTGTTGCAGATCTTTCTAAATTATCTAACAGCTTAGATATCAAAGTAAGCGTTACACCATATTGCGATAATTATGATAGGATTGGGTCTGTTGGCCTGAGTTTTATTCCCAAAAATTCGGCATTTAGCGAGAATATTGGCAAACACATCGAAGTAGGCCGTTTTATTACGCCATTTATGGATAAGAACAAAACGCCAAATATTGCACCCTACCTCTTTAGCGTAAATAATGTTGCCAATTTATTAAGAGATGCAAATGTGCTTGCTACTTATGATATTTATGTCGTGTTCAATTTGTTTGGAGTGCCTTATGCAGCCCAAAAAGAAATAAGCGGATGTGCCGGACATAATGAGACATTTTATGGTACAGTTGAGTTCATCAATAAATCTGGTGGAGCTGATCCTACAACAGTCGTACAGATGATCCAGATAGCAACTGAAAAAGATTTGGATAACTTTACAGCAAACAATACAGATCAGATAGGAAGTAGTAAAAAAACATATACCATTAATCTGCCCTCAGCAATTACCGACGCCAGGCTTTACCTTATTACTTCTGCACACGGTGCCAACCCTGGAGGAGAAGAATATATCCGTAGAGACCATAATATCTATTTTGATAATGTTCTTAAGCTGACATATAAACCAGGAGGAAAATCATGTGAACCTTATCGCCAGTACAATACTCAGGGTAATAGTATTTATGGCCTTACACCCAAAACTGCTTCATCATGGTCTTCATGGAGCAACTGGTGCCCTGGGGATATAATTCCGATACGGGAAATTAGTCTTGGTAATTTAACAGCTGGTAATCATACTTTTAAAATCGATGTTCCAACTGCTGTTTTTAAAGATAAACAGGGTTATATACGGCATTCTGTTTATTTGCAAGGTCGTTAAAGTGTTGTAAATCATATAGGTTTTGTTCAATTGGGCAAAACCTATAATCTTATTAAACCCAAATAATTTGTTTTTCGATGCCATATTCAGGAAGTTAAATTACTTATTTAAATTATTATAAAGTATATGGATGCTTACAAAATAAATTATTAAGTTTGTTTAAAATCATCCAAACATGTCAGTAATAATTGAGAAGGGACAAAGGCTGCGCGCCGATATCATCAAACATTTATATTATAAGAAAGCATTATCACTCACTGATTTAAGTAAGCTAACAAAAAAAAGTTTACCATTGGTTACCTCCACTGTAAATAATTTAATAACTGAAGGCTATGTTTTGGAACAGGGCCTGGCTCCATCTACCGGCGGAAGAAGGGCCGCCATGTTTTTAATAAATCCAAACCTGAAGAAATATATTGTGGCCATAGCAATGGATCAGCTTACCTCGAGATTAACAATTTATGATCTTACCCGTAAAATGGTTATTCCTGTTCAATCGCTGGAATTCGAAATGTCTTCTAAAAATATCAGTATTACTGATTTGGTTAATTTTATCAATAAATGTATAGATCAATCTAAAATCAAAAGAGAAGATATTTTAGGTGTTGGCATCGGTATGCCAGGCTTTGTGAATGCAGATGAAGGGATTAACCATTCTTTTTTAAAGGTAAAAGAAGATACAACGCTACAACGCTACCTTTCGCAGCATATCAACCTGCAGGTGCATATTGATAACGACTCTAGTTTAATTGCACTTGCCGAACTGAATTTTGGTGTAGCCATTGATTTGAAAGATGTAATGGTGGTTAATATTGGTTGGGGAACCGGGTTGGGAATGATTATTAATGGAAAATTATACCGGGGTAGTAGTGGTAGTGCTGGCGAATTTAGTCATATCCCACTATCTGATAGCGACAACCTTTGTTCCTGCGGTAGAAGAGGGTGTTTAGAGGTAGATACTTCATTACTCGTGATGGCCAGAAAGGCTCAGGAGGCAATTGCCGGTGGTGCCGAATCGAGCATGACAAAATTATTTACGGATAAAAGCAAACATCCTGCCGAACACTTTTTAACTGCAGTAAGCAAACAGGATCCGGTAGCTATATCGATACTGGCAAAAGCCATTTTCCAGTTGGGAAAAGGAATATCAACGTTAATCCATTTATTAAATCCTGAATCTATTGTGCTGAGTGGAAGAGGTGCAAAAGCAGGTAAAATGTTGTTGCCGCCAATACAGCAGGCCATTAACGAATTTTGCATACCGCGGATTGCGGAGCAAACCGAAATTAAACTTTCTAAACTAACCGATGAGGCCGAATTACTTGCTGCTGCCAGTTTAACGGTAGAAAGTAGCCTGTTTGAATAGCTAAACCTTAAAAATAATAGGATATATTTTTTAATTAAACTGATAATACATGGCAAAATAAAGCAAACCCACTAAATCAAGTTATGAACCACTTTTAACTAATCCTAAACTAAACCAATTTATGAAAAGAATGTACTTAAGGTGCTTAAGTATTTTATTGTTAAGCTTTTTAACAATAACTGCTTTTGCGCAAAAAACCATTACCGGTACGGTGGTGGAAGCATCAGGGCCCTTACCAGGTGTAAGTGTCGCTATCAAAGGAACAACCAAAGCCACTCAAACCGATGCAGGTGGTAAATTTTCTATTTCAGCTGCAGAAGGAAATATCCTTGTTTTTAGGTCTGTTGGTTATATCTCTAAAGAAATCACAGTAGGAGCATCTAGCACTGTAAATGTTAAACTAGAATCATCTGCTAATAGTTTGGATGAGGTTCAGGTAACTACGGCATTCGGAATTAAAAAGGAAAAAAGAGCACTTGGCTACTCTACGCAGGAAGTATCCGGAAAAGACTTAACCATTGGTCAGGCGCCTACTATTGCGCAGGGTTTAATGGGTAAGGTTGCTGGTTTACAGATTTCACAATCAGGCGGTGGAGTAGAAGGAGGCTCATCAAGGATTGTAGTCCGTGGAAATACCTCATTAACTGGTGATAACAGGGCTTTAATTATTGTGGATGGTGTGGCGATTAATAACGACCCGGCCAATGTGAATGGTAATAATACTTCATCTGTTGCCGCTAATACAGGGGCCGATGTTTCCTCAAATAACGACTGGGGTACAGGAATGAACTTCATCAACCAGGACGATATAGAAAGCATTACGGTATTAAAGGGGCCAGCTGCTGCTGCATTATATGGTGCAAGGGGAGGTAATGGTGTTATTTTGATCACACGCAAAAAAGGGAGTAACCGTCCCGGACTTGGAATAGATTACAATTACTCTTACAGACATACAAATCCTTACGAACTTCAAAATTTTCAAAACGAATACGGGCAAGGTGGAGTAGCCTCTATGTTAACGGCGGATAACAGTAAAATGTTCCCCGTTAATGCCGCAGGCCAGCGTTATCAAATTGGAAATAATTACACTGCAGCGGGAGAGTATTTAAGTAACTCTTTCGGTACGGTTCCTTATCCAAACGGTAAAGCAACTGATGCCTACTTCAGTTATCCGGGTAGTCAATCCTGGGGCCCGAGATTCGATAATCTACCCATATTAAACTATGATGGGGTTTTACGACCATATTCTGCGCAGCCAGATAACTGGAAAGCATTTTTTCCTGATGGTTCTGTAGTAAGTCATAACGTAGCCATTTCTGGCGGTAATGATAATGCTACCGGACGTATTTCTTATACACGAAATGACACCAAAGCCAATATTTTAAATAGTAATATCCAGTCGAACGTTTTTAACTTAGGTTCTACACTTAAGGTTTCTAAAAAAGTAAGTGCAGAAGTTACGGCAAGTTATGTAAACTTTACCCGTTTAAATGCCCCTACTGTTGGTTCGGGTTACTTGGGTGGGGTAATTTATTCCATGCCAAGAGATTATAACCCTTACGTAGATTTCGACAATACTTATGGTCCTAATAATTCACGGAAGGATGTACTTACCCCAAGTAATTTCCCTGCAGGTTCGCCTGCTTATCCTTACAGCGGAAGTTATTTAGCTAACCAGTATTGGAATATCAATAACAATAATACGCTTTTTAACCGCAACGGGCTTACCGGGGGGATGAAGGTAATGGCCGATTTAACTGACTTCTTAAATGTAACCGCACAAGGTGGGGTAGACAATTCGAATGATGTAACCACTGTGAAAAATTATCCTACCGATGTATTAGGTCAGGCAAACGGTGCTTATAAATTGGCACAAGCCAAAAACTTGTCAACCAACCTACAGGCTTTCGCCCGTTTACATAAAGACAATCTTTTCGGCAAAGAGATTAATGCAAGTTTAACCGCTGGAGTAGAAAGTTATTACCGCAATGATTATGTTTCGAGTAACCGGACAGATGGCAGTTTAGTAAAACCATTTGTTTTTGCTTTAAATAATGGTTCAAACCCTGTTCCGCAGCCTGAGGAAACAAAGTACACCAAAAAGATAAATTCTGCTTATAGTTTTTTAAACCTTTCTTACAAAAATTATCTCTTTTTAGAAGCTACAGCGCGTAACGACTGGTCGAGTACATTGGCAAATGGCTCTAATTCTTATTTTTACCCAGCCACTAATTTAAGTTATGTATTTACCGATGGGATTAAGGGTTTACAGAATAGTTTACCATGGTTAAGTTTCGGAAAGTTGAAGCTTTCTTATGCGGAAACAGGATCAGATACCGACCCATACTCTATTTTTAATCTTTTGGATGTAACCACAAACAATGGTCAGCAGGCACAAAGCTTACCAGGTACATTAAAATTCGAAGGTGTAAAACCGCAAAAAAGCAGATCGTTCGAAGCTGGTATTAATTTAGGTTTATTTAAAAACAGGTTAAATATAGATTTAACAGGTTACACCATGAAAAGCTTTAACCAGATCCTGGATAATCCATTGGCCTTATCATCGGGCTTTAACAATGTTAAAATTAATACAGGATCGTTGGGTAATACCGGTTTTGAGTTCATTATCAGTGGTTCTCCAATAAAAACGAGAGATTTTAGCTGGGATGTATCTATAAGCGGAGCACATGCCAGAACTAAGGTTTTGGCTTTACAGGATGGAATTGAAACCCTAACCTTGGGTACTTTTTTTGGCGGCAATGGTATTTCACAACGTGTTAAAGTGGGCGAAAACTATGGTACCTTATACGGAAGAGATTTTACCTATTACAATGGCCAAAAAATAGTTATGCGTGCTGAAGGAACAGATGGGCAGCCATTACAGTATACCGTTAATGGCAAAACTTATTATGCAGGTACGCAGTGGGTAAAAACGGCCGATGAGGTGCCAATCGGTAATTCTCAACCCATGTTAACAGGTGGTATTACTAATACGTTTAAGTACAAAGCATTCTCATTGTATGTATTGGCTGATGCAAAAATTGGTGGTGATACCTTTTTCGGCTCTTATGCAGCAGGTATGGGCAGTGGAAACTTAGTAGAAACCTTAAAAGAACGTGACGGTGGAGGTTTACCTCTGGTTTATCCTGATGGGACGACCTCAAACAGCGGGGTTAATTTTGGAGGTGTTTTTGTTACCCGCGATGCTCAGGGCAATATTACAAGTGCTACTCCAAACAACGATGTGGTAAATTACCAATGGTACTATCAGGGTACTTTTTCTGCCTGGAACCACCTTGGTGCTCCACGCTCTGCATCAGTATTTAAAAACTCCTGGATGAAACTTAGGGAGGTAGCTTTAACCTATCAGGTTCCGGCTACATTGCTTCAAAAAACAAAATTTATTCAAAACCTGTCGCTTTCACTGGTTGGAAGAGACCTTTTTTACATCTTTACTACTATACCTAAAGGCTTAAATCCAGAAGGCGTAAACGGTATCGGTAATATGCAAGGTATAGAATATGGATCTCTGCCAAAAACAAGATCATTTGGTTTTACTATACGGTCTTCATTTTAATCACTTAAAGCATTAATCACATGAAAATTCAACATAAAGTAATCCATACTATAATTGGCCTCTCGCTAATCATTGGTGGAGTATCGTGTAAAAAAGGTTTCGAAGAACTAAATAAGCCATACAAAGATGCAACTGTTTCTACGGCAACACCTGCGGGCTTTTTTAATAACCTGGCTAAACGTGCAACAGAAGAAGATTATACGATCTATGCCGGTTTGTTTATGCCAATTACCAATCAGCAGGGCGTTCAGAATAAAAACTTACCTTACATTAATTACATTACTACTTTTTGGCGTAATTATTATCAGGATCTGGCAGATTATAAACAACTGATAAAGCTTGTTAATGCCTCCCCAAATCCAGGCATTTATAATGATGTAAAGTATATGGCAACTATTCTGATGAGCCAAAAAACTTTATCGATGTTAGATCGCTATGGCGATATACCTTACAGCCAGGCCGCTATTGCTACCGAAGGCTCGGCAAACTACCAACCGAAGTATGATAAAGAAGAAAGTGTTTATAACAGTTTATTAGATGATCTGAAAGCTGCTGTTGAAGGTGTTGGTGGCCCAAACCAAAGCTCAATAGGTACCTATGAATCTTTTTTAGCCAACGATTTTGTTGCCTGGAAAAAGTTTGGAAACGCCTTGAGACTGCGTTATGCTGTTCGTTTAAGTAAAACCAATCTGCAAACCAAGGCGAAGGGCATCATTGCAGAAATTCTGGAAAATCCTTCTACTTACCCGTTACCTAATGATCAAGATCTTACGGCCTTATACAAAAGTAATTTTGGAAGTTTTCCTTTAGTATCCATACCAAATTCTCCAGATTATGGCGATCGCTATTGGTATGCATTCCGGGAGCTCTCTGTTTCGAACATCAGGATGAGTTCAAATGTGTTTGCTAAAATGTCGTCTACCAACGCTGATGATGGATCCGGATTTTTTGATCCGCGTTACAAAGTCTGGTTTATGCCAAATAATGCAGGTAAATGGGTGCCTCAACCACAAAATGGATCTGTACAAGATGGTGGTACACCTTATCCGAATGAATCTACTAATAGTCCAAAAGCTCCAGGCACCGATCCTGGTAATAAATTTGCTGTATTTAATTACTATCTCGTACGTGATTTTCAGAGTTTCCCTTATGTAATTATTTCGGAAGCAGACGTACATTTCTTAAAGGCCGAAATTTATAACCAAGGTATAGGTGTTGGTGCCGATCAGGCTTTGGCCGAAACAGAATATAATGCAGGGATGAAAGCCTCTGTTAATTTTTGGTATACTACAGTTAATAGTAATACAACTGCTATATGGCCAACTGCAGCTAAACCTGGCCCAATTACCCAGGCACAAATTGATGTTTTTACCAGTAACCCTGCGGTTAAATTTACAGCTGGTGATGTAGCCGGAAATTATCGGAAAATAATTACGCAGTCGTGGTTGGCAAGTATGTTTAATGCAGTGGAAACCTGGTGTACAGTCCGCCGTACTGGGGTGACACCTAAGGATGCCACTTACACCCCTGTTACCTATAACAGGCTGCCTTATCCCGACGATGAGAAAACCAACAACCTTTCAAATTTGAATGCCATTGGCGGTAATGTAGACGCTAATGTTCAAATTGCCAAAAAGGTATATTGGATGCCATAATCGTAAATCAAATTAATTCATGTCCCGGCCAGTAGTGGTCGGGATTTTTATACCCTGATAATGAAAATAAAAATTTACTTTCTTTTCTGTTTAATGCTCTTTGTATATCGTTCTTCTGCCCAACAGAACGACATCATGCCCCAATCAGAAATTTACGAATGGCCTAAAGATGCTGCGGTTAAACAAAAACTAGAGACCTGGCAGGATAAAAAATTTGGAATGATTATCCACTGGGGACTCT
Source organism: Pedobacter jeongneungensis (assembly GCF_000633455.1). GTDB lineage: Bacteria > Bacteroidota > Bacteroidia > Sphingobacteriales > Sphingobacteriaceae > Pedobacter > Pedobacter jeongneungensis_A. The sequence continues at coordinate 222,896 of NZ_AYMG01000028.1, read as the reverse complement.
ATGCCGTTCCCGGGATTATCGAATCTTGGTCTATCTGTTCTGAAGATTGGATCGAAAGGGATAGCACCATTAAATACGAAGATTATAAAAAATGGTACTGGGGCCAGAGCGAAAAATTTAACCCTACAAAGTTCAATCCTGAACAATGGGCCAAAGCAGGTAAAGATGCCGGCATGAAGTACCTGGTATTTACCACCAAACACCACGATGGTTTTGCGATGTTCGATACCAAACAGTCTAATTTTAGCATTGCAAAAGGTCCTTTTTCAACTAATGCGAAAAAGGATGTGGCTAAATATGTGTTCGATGCATTCCGCAAAGAAAACTTTATGATCGGTGCCTATTTTTCTAAACCCGATTGGCACTCTCAGTATTATTGGTGGGACAAATATGCTACCGCTAACAGAAACAACAATTACGACATCCGAAAGAATCCCTGGCGCTGGAATATGTTTAAAAGCTATACCCAAAACCAGATCGGCGAATTGATGAATAATTATGGCAGCATCGATATTTTATGGTTAGATGGTGGCTGGGTTCGCCCGCGGGCCAGTGTAAACCAGGAAGTGCTTTCATGGGGTGCGCCAATACCCGAATGGAGCCAGGATATAGATATGCCGAAAATTGCAGACATGGCCAGAAAAGCACAGCCTGGTTTAATTATGGTAGACAGAACGGTACATGGTCAGTTCGAAAATTACCAAACCCCTGAACAGAAAATCCCTGAAAAACAATTGGATTATCCTTGGGAGAGCTGTATGACTTTAGGAGGTGCATGGGGATTTGTCCCTAACGATCAATATAAGTCTGCGGGTGAAGTAGTGCATAAACTGGTAGAAATTGTTGCCAAAGGCGGAAGTTTGTTATTGGGCGTTGGTCCGAAAGCAGATGGAACGCTTCCTGACGATGTGGTTAAAAAATTAGAAGAAATTGGGCAGTGGACTTCAAAAAATGGTACAGCCATTTATGGAACACGGATAACCAAAAACTATCACGACGGGCAAAACTGGTTTACCCAGAGTAAAGACGGAAAAACAGTTTATGGAATCAGCTTTATTGATAAGGCTGTGGTTAACGAAATTTCATGGCAGGGGAGTATTCCTAAAAAAGGAACGCCAATTACCATTTTAACCACTAACCAAAAAGTAAAATGGACATTGAAAGATGGTAAAGTCCACTTTAATCTTCCTAAAACCGATGAGAAAATAGCCCTGACTTTTTCTTTTACGCCCGAAACCAAATAATGATGCCGAAATCGATAAAATACCTATACTTATTGCCCACGCTTTTTTTCTCTTGCAGTCTTTTTGCACAGGTTAAAAAAGCGCAAATATTGCCTTATAAAAATTCAAAGTTAAGTATCGATTTAAGGGTAAAAGACCTGATCTCCCGAATGACTCCGGAAGAAAAATTCTGGCAGTTGTTCATGATCCCTGGTGATGTTACCGAACAGAATAAGCAGCAGTTTAAACATGGTATTTTTGGCCTGCAGGTAAGTGCCGCCGCCCAGGGAAGTGGTAATGCACAACAGATGTTAACCTATAACACTTCTGAAGATGGAATTTCACTTGCAAAAAAGATCAATAAAATCCAGAAGTATTTTGTAACTGAAACCCGTTTGGGTATTCCCATCATTCCATTTGACGAAGCGTTACATGGTTTGGTGCGACAAGGCGCAACCGCTTTTCCGCAATCTATTGGTTTAGCAGCCAGTTTTGATACGACATTGGTGGCTAAGATAGGTACAGCCATTGCCAACGAAGCGCGGGTGCGGGGTTTAAGAGATCTTTTGGCGCCGGTAATTAACATGGCTACCGATGTAAGATGGGGCAGAGTAGAAGAAACATACGGTGAAGACCCTTATCTAACCACTGTGTTGGGGCATGCCTTTATGAATGCCATAGAAAAACAGAATATCATCGTTACCCCAAAACATTTTATAGCCAATGTTGGCGATGGCGGTCGTGACAGTTACCCCATTGAAATGGATAAACACTTTTTAGAGGAGATTCATTTCCCGGCCTTTAAAGATGGCGTTGAAAATGTGGGCATCCGTTCGTTAATGACTTCTTATAACAGTGTTTTTGGTTCGCCTGCCACTTCAAATAACTGGTTGCTCACTACAAAATTAAAATCTGAATGGGGATTTAAAGGTTTTGTTATTTCGGATGCCGGAGCAGTTGGTGGTGCCAATGTATTGCATTTTACCGCTAAAGATTATAAAGATGCTACAGCACAATCAATCAATGCCGGGCTGGACGTGATTTTTCAGGTTGATTATAATCACTACAAATTATTTTTGCCTGCGTTTTTAGATGGTAGTATTCCAAAATCCAGAATTGATGATGCCCTTGCCAGGGTATTAAGAGCAAAATTCGAACTTGGCCTTTTCGAGCAGCCCTATGTTGATGAAAGTATTGCTGAAAAAATGTTAAACGATCAAAGCAATCATATCCTCGCCAAAGAAGCCGCTTTGAAATCTTTTGTACTGCTTAAAAACGATAACCGTACACTTCCGTTAAAAAACACTAAACGTATTTTACTATTGGGTGAAGATGCTGTTGAAGGTAGGCTTGGCGGCTATAGTGGCACTGGAAATAAAAAGATAAACATCTTGGAAGGATTGAAAAGTGAAGTATCCGGCGATTTTGAAATTAATTATTTAAAAGGAAGCAGTCGCGAGCTTCAGTCTTTTGTTCCAGTTGATAGCCAATTCCTTTTTGCCAATCAAAAATCGGGATTGACTGCAAAATATTATAAAGGACTCAATTTCGCTGGCGAACCTGTAAAAGAGCAGTTAGATAAGGCCATCAATTTCAGCTGGACATTATATCCTCCGGATGAAAAGCTTGAGCTGGATGACTATTCGATACGCTGGGAAGGTAATCTTAAAATACCCCAAAATGCAGATGTTAATATCGGATTGGAGGGAAATGACGGTTACCGATTGTACCTGAACGATAAACTGGTGATTAATAACTGGGATAAAAAGTCATTCGGCGTAAAAACGGTTCCTTTCCATTTTGAGAAAAATAAAGCCTACTCCATTAAAGTAGAATTTTTCGAACCTAAAGGCAATGGCAAGATCAAACTCGTATGGGATTACAATGTTCAGCAACCAAACGAAATAACAGATGCGATAAAAGCGGCAAAAAATAACGACGTGGTGGTTTTTGTCGCAGGAATAAAGGAAGGGGAGTTTTTAGATCGGGCAATGTTAAACCTGCCGGGTAATCAGGAGATTTTACTGCAAGAACTTGCAAAAACTGGTAAGCCCATTGTGGTGCTATTAACCGGAGGCAGCGCCATCAATATGCAGCCATGGTTAAATAAGGTAAGCGCAGTTTTAAATGTATGGTATCCTGGCGAAGCTGGCGGCAGTGCCGTGGCAGATATACTATTGGGTAAAGCAAATCCCTCAGGAAAACTCCCGATTACTTATCCTGTTGACGAATCTCAGCTACCTTTGGTGTATAACCACAAGCCAACCGGAAGGGGCGATGATTATAATAATTTAAGTGGCGAGCCGCTTTTCCCTTTCGGATATGGATTGAGCTATACCGATTTTTCTTATACCAACTTAAAATTCAGCAGCAAAAGCATAGCTAAAAATGAAACCGCGACTGTAACCTTTGAACTAAAAAACACTGGTAGTTACGATGGTGAAGAAGTGGTTCAATTGTATATGAGGCCATTATTGAGCAAACTGGCTCAGCCTGTTCTGGCGCTCAGGGCTTTTCAAAGGGTGAGCTTAAAAACAGGTGAAACGAAAACCGTCTCTTTTCAAATAGATAAAGAAGTGCTTCAAACGCTTGATGGCAATAATAAATGGGACGTAGTTCCCGGAGATTATAGAATTATGATCGGCTCATCGAGCAAGGCGCTTTATTTAAAAGATAACATCACAGTAAAACCTTAAAAATACACCCCTATGGTTGGGTATAAACCATAATCGAGTAATAGTTGCCGCAGATTCTGGTTAAATCTGCGGCTTTTTTTGAGCTCGTTTTTATTAGATTTGTCATTCTGAGCGTAGCCGAAGAATCTATCAAAAGGAGCATGCTCTTCACATTATTTTTTGCCACGGAAACACGGAACGCACGGAGTTTTGATTATAAACCTGAGATACCGAACAAGCTGAATATCCTACTAGTTTCGTCATTCCAACCCCGATAGCTATCGGGTCGATTGGGAATCTTAATGCAATCAGCTTTAAGATTCCCGCCTTCACGCTGCGTCCTCTGCGGTTAAAACATGCGCGATAGGTTCGGCACCAGGCATTCAATTAACTACTTTAAACAGTTAACCCAAATGTAGTTTAAAAATCATAATCCATTCACCTCCATACTTCCTCTCAAAAAAGTAAGCCATACCTCACCTTTACGATCTTAGCTTAAAACCCCTACATCATCCCTTTTCCATCTCCCATCATCCATTTTTCATTATGTCCTTATTTTCAAATATTTAGCTTTAAAAACTATTTGCCTGGTAATCTGTAAAATACCGAATATTAACCGTACCTTTGCGGCTCAATTAAAAAATAAAAAGACGAATGACAAACCCATTTCAATTATTGGGGATAAGTGATGACGTCGTTAATGCCGTAAAGGATCTTGGATTTGAAACTCCAACACCTATTCAGGAGCAAAGTATTCCTGTACTGTTAGAAGGCACTAATGATTTTGTTGGTTTGGCCCAAACAGGAACAGGAAAAACAGCCGCATTTGGTTTGCCGCTGTTAGAACTAATCGATTTTAAAGTTAACAAACCACAGGCATTGATTTTATGCCCTACCCGTGAGTTATGCTTACAGATCGCTAACGACCTTAAAAACTTTTCTAAAAACATTGCTAATGCCCACGTTGTTGCCGTTTACGGTGGCGCGAACATTATGCAACAACTACGCGAAATCCGTCAGGGAATTCAGATCGTAGTGGCCACGCCCGGCCGTATGTTGGATATCATTGGCCGTAAGGCGATTGATTTTTCAAACGTTAAATATGTTGTGCTTGATGAAGCTGACGAGATGTTGAACATGGGTTTCCAGGACGATATCAACGACATCTTATCAACTACTCCTGATGACAAAAAAACCTGGTTATTCTCGGCTACCATGCCTGCAGAAGTTCGCCGTATAGCTAAAAACTATATGGATAACCCTGTTGAATTAACCATGGGCACAAAAAATACAGGTAACGTAAACATCGAACACGAATATTACATTGTTCGTGCACGTGATAAATACGCTGCCTTAAAACGTATTGTAGATTTCAACCCTGAAATTTTTGCCGTAGTATTCTGTAAAACCAAATTGGATACACAGGATGTTGCTGAGCATTTAATTAAAGATGGCTACAATGCTGATGCTTTACACGGCGATTTATCGCAACAACAACGTGATAAAGTAATGCAACGTTTTCGTGAGCGTAACATGCAGTTGTTAATTGCTACTGATGTTGCTGCACGTGGTATCGATGTAAACAATGTAACTCACGTAATCAACTACTCTTTACCTGACGAAATTGAAAGTTATACCCACCGTTCTGGCCGTACTGGCCGTGCGGGTAAAACCGGTATTTCTATCTGTATCATCAACTCTAAAGAATTAGGTAAAATCCGTCAGTTGGAGCGCATTATTGGTAAACAATTTACCAAAGCTGAGCTTCCTACAGGATTTGATGTTTGTGAGAAACAATTATTCTCTCTGGTACATAAAGTACACAATGTAGAAGTTAACAACGAACAAATTGATCAGTACATTCCTCGTATTATGGATGAATTTGCTGATTTAACCAAAGAAGATGTAATTAAACGTTTTGCTTCATTAGAGTTTAACCGTTTCTTGGATTACTATTCTAAAGCACCTGATTTAAATGCTGCAGTTGGCGATGACCGCGGTGCTGACAGGGGCGAAAGAGGAGCTGGACGCGGACGTGGTAGCGAAGGTTACACCCGTTTGTTTATCAACTTAGGTTCTGTAGATGAGTTTACCCGTGGCGATATGTTATCTTTTATCTGTAATAATGGTAAAATTGGTGGCAAAAGCGTTGGTAAAATCGATTTAAAAGGTGTTTTCTCTTTCTTTGAAGTAGAAGATGATGTTGCCGATAAAGTTTTTGAAGGCTTTAAATCTGTTGAGTTTAACGGTCGTCAGGTACGTATCGAGAAAAGCGGAGATGGTGGTCGTGGTGAAGGCGCAGGTGAAAGACGCGGTGGCGGCGAAAGACGTAGCGGTGGCGGTGGTTTCGGCGGTGAACGCAGAAGCGGCGGCGGCGGCGGTTATCGTGGCGGCGACAGAAAATCTGGCGGTGGTAGCGGTAGACGTGAAGGTGGAAATAGCGGTGGCGGTTTCAGAGATTTCTCTGGTCGTAGCCGTGATGACAAAGGTGGTAACACCGGAGGTCCACGCAGAGAAGGCGGAAACCGTGAAGGTGGAAGTGGCGAACGCCGTAAAAAATGGTAAATCACTAAACCAAATATTTTACAGCCGTCCCGATTTTTCGGGGCGGCTTTTTTGTTTAAGAGACGTCATTTCTGTAAATAATTATTTGCTACAAAGAATCGTCATTGCGAGAAGGCTTTTTCAGCCGACGAAGCAATCTTACAACGATCGATACCTCGCATGCGCATTAAGATTGCTTCGTGCCTCAGCAATGATGAGCATTTTTATCAAAAAATATCATCGTTAACAGCATGTGAAATATTATATTTAACGTTTAGATATACTAAACAATATCATGCGCTATTTTAAGCTTTTCTTTATTTTATTCCCATTGTTTATCAGTAAACTCTCTGCTCAGCAAGCAACAACGTCAGGTAAAAAAATGCAGTGGTTTGCTGATGCCAAACTGGGTATTTTTATCCATTGGGGCATTTACTCGGTTAATGGTATTTCCGAATCATGGTCGTTTTTCAACAACTACATCAATCACGATGCTTACATGAAACAACTCGATGGTTTTACCGCTGCAAAATACAAACCGGAAGAATGGGTAAATTTAATTAAAGAAAGTGGTGCTAAATATGCGGTGATTACCACAAAACACCACGATGGTGTTGCATTATGGAATAGTAAAATGCCCAACGCAACCACAACCGTTAATAGCAGTGCAGCCAAAAAAGATTTAATCACCCCATTTGTAACCGAACTTAAAAAATCAGGATTGAAAACAGGTTTATACTTTTCATTGCCCGATTGGAGTTATCCCGATTATGATGGTTTTACCCGCGACAGGAAACGTTATGATTATAAACAAGACCCTGCACGTTTTAAAAAATTCCAGGCTTATTTCCAAGGACAGCTAAACGAGCTTTCAACCAGATACAATCCCGATCTGGTATGGTTTGATGGCGATTGGGAGCACAATGGAGAAGAATGGCAGGCCAAAAATATACTATCAAATTTACGTAAGGTAAATCAGAACATTATTGTTAACTCCCGCTTAAACGGACATGGCGATTATGATACACCGGAGCAAGGTGTTCCGGTAGTAAAACCAGGTTCTCCAGAGTGGGAACTTTGTTATACGATGAACGATTCGTGGGGTTATCAGCCTTATGATAATCACTATAAATCATCCAACATGATTATCCGCACCCTGGTTGATTGTATCAGTATGGGCGGTAATTTGTTATTGGATATCGGACCAAAAGCCGATGGTACCATTGCGCCAGAACAGGTTCAGATTTTAAAAGATTTAGGCCGTTGGACTAAAAAACATAGTGAAGCGATTTACGGAACGCAAACAGGTATCTCTAAAAAACATTTCAATGGAAAAACTGCGCTTTCTAAAGATAAAAAAACGCTATTCCTTTACATCGATTATAAAACAGATGAAGGCATTGTGCTAACCGGTATTAAATCAAAAGTAAAAAATATGCAGCTGGTTGGCGGTGGTCAGGTAAAATTCGCCAACATTAGCGCCTCAGATTATATATTCAATATTCCTTCAACTAATTTTGATCAGGACGTAACTGTGATAAAAGTAAGTTTTGATGAGCCTGTTGACCTTATTGAAACCGAAAACGAAGCCATTTCATTAAAAGATTTATTCGAAGCAAATAATAAGCAGCATGCCGTTTCATACAAACTGAAAAAATTAGCTGCAACTTTGGATAAGGGCACCAATATTTTTAATGACACCAATCTAGCCGCTGATGGAATGGATTTCAACGTCAATATTAAACCTCTGGATCAAACAGTAAACAACTGGGTAATCAAAAATGCTGAAGCATTGTACAAAACAACTGGGGGAATTCCGGCAGGGCATTACCAGGGCAATACTGCACTTTCTGCAGATAAACAAACGCTTTATTTATTTGTAGAAGGCACACCAACTGGTCCGATTGCCATAAAAGGCTTAAAAAACAACATCAGCAGGATCAGGATTGTAGGGGAGGGTACCATGCTTCCACACGAAATTTATAACAAATTGTATTGGAGCAAAATACCCGGCATTGTGTACATTCCGGTACCTAAGGATAAATTAGATCCGGAGTTAACGGTAATCGCTGTACTTTTAGATGGCCCTATTGATTTGTACCGTGAAAAAGTTGGCGCGATAGAAAGTAATCTTTAATTATTTTGTATCTTAAAGATCCTTCGACTCCGCTAACATTGACAGATTCCGGTAAAAGGGTCGTCATCTCGACCGAAGCACCGCTGAGTGGAGAGATCTTTGAACTATCTTTTAGGTAAAGTTTAAAGATTTCTCCATTACGTTACCGATGAAAAATCGGTGAGCTTCAGTCGAAATGACGATATTATCTCTCTTAAGCTCTTCTATCACTAATATTGATTTTTATAAAATAAAATTACCTCTCGGGATGACGGCTATATGTAAATTCCGTGATTTTTGTGTCTCCGTGGCTAAAAATTATTTAACAATTGTAAAATAGTAACGCAACTTTATAATTATCCTTAAATTGCATTACTTTCGCACATCATGCAGGCAAAATATATCTCATATCAGGAAACCGGATCCTTTTCAAAACTGGTTTTGGATTATATTAATAACGAAGAACAGCTAAAAGCTTTTTACAGTTATCGCCCTGATATGGAGGGTTTAGCAAAAGCTATAAAAAATAGAAATTTCCAGGGCGATCGTACCACGCTGGTAAAGGTTTTGCAAGATCAGTACCAACATTTACAGGCCAATAAATCGGTTAGCAAAAATATTGAGCTTTTAGGTTTAGCAAATACTTTTACCGTTACAACGGGCCACCAGTTGAACCTGTTTACCGGCCCGCTTTATTTCATCTATAAAATTGTAACCGCCATTAACCTGGCCATTGAGTTAAAAATGGCACATCCCGACAAAAATTTTGTTCCGGTGTATTGGATGGCCACAGAAGATCACGATTTTGAAGAAATTAACCATGTAAGTGTTGATGAAAAAAATATCAGCTGGATACAACAGACAAACGGTGCAACCGGGAGATTAAGTACCAAAACCGTTGCTGCTGCGGTAACGGCCTACAAAGGTTACTTAGGTATTTCTAAAAATGGAAAAAGGATTGCGAAATTAGTTGAACAGGCCTATTTACAACATGATAATTTAGCTGATGCCACCAGGTTTTTGGTGAATAATCTTTTTGAAAAATATGGTTTGGTGATCGTAAACGCCGATGATCCTCTATTAAAAAAGCAATTTTCGAATATCATTACCGAAGATATTATTCAGCATAATAGTGCGAAGAATATTGAAAACAGTTCCAAAAACCTCGAAGATCTGGGTTACAAGACTCAGGTTAATGGCCGTGATATTAATTTCTTTTACCTTATTGATAACCTGCGTGAACGTTTAATCTTTGAAAAAGGTAAATATACAGTCAATCATACCGATATCAGTTTTACTGAAAGTGAACTGAAAGCCGAAATTGAATCACATCCAGAACGTTTTAGTCCGAATGTAGTAATGAGGCCTATGTACCAGGAAGTAATCCTCCCAAACATTGCCTATATCGGCGGTGGTGCCGAAGTATCTTATTGGATGCAGTTGAAAGCTAATTTTGATTTTTATAAAGTTGATTTCCCTGTTTTATTGTTGCGCAACTCTGCTTTATTAATTGATAAGCGCAGTGCTCAGAACTTATATAACCTGGGATTTTCTTTAGAAGATATTTTCTTACCTGTTGAAGAATTAAAAAACATCTGGGTAAAGCGAAATACAACTGCACAGTTAAGTTTGGCTGATGAAACAAGAGCGATAAATAGCATTTTCGACCAGATTAAGCTAAATGCTTATAAAATTGATAAAACGCTTTCAGTATCAACCGATACTGCGAAACAGAAAACCAATCATTTACTGGCCAACCTCGAAAAGAAACTGTTCCGTGCAGAGAAACGTAAACATGAAACTGCCCTTTTACAAATCGACAATGTAAAGAAAAGGCTTTTCCCGAACGGAGCACTTCAGGAAAGAATTTTGAATATTGCTCCTATGTACGTAAATTATGGAGAAGATTTTCTTTCTTCGTGTATAGAAAACTTCGAACCATTAGGCGGGGATTTTACTGTTTTATTGCCTTAAAATTAGTCCGGAGTCGGCAGTCTGAAGTCCGGAGTCAATCTTGATACCTATTATTCGATACCTAAAATGAACTTCTTCACCTTTACCGAAACCAACCTAAGAGCTTTCACTTACAGCGTTTTTAAAAAAATGGGCTGTTCCGATACGCATGCCGATTTAGCAACTGATGTGTTAATCCGTTCAGATTTACGTGGGATTGATTCGCATGGTGTGGCCCGGTTAAGTGGTTACGTTCGGCTTTGGGAAAAGAAAAGGATCAACGCTACGCCCGATATTAAAATCGTATACGAAACGCCAACTACGGCAACGGTGGATGGCGATGCAGGTTTAGGTTTGGTTGTTGCGCCATTTGCGATGAAAGTTGCTATCGAAAAGGCTGAAAAATATGGAAGTGGATGGGTTTCAGTCAAAAATTCGAACCATTTTGGTATTGCCGGTTACCATGCTTTAATGGCTGTAGAAAAAGATATGATCGGGATCAGCATGACGAATGCCAGTCCGCTGGTTGCGCCAACTTATGCCAACGAACGTTTATTGGGAACAAACCCGATGTGTTATGCCTTCCCGGCGGGAAAATATCCACCGGTAATTGTTGATATGGCCACTGCTGCTGCCGCAAACGGTAAGCTCGAAATTGCCCAACGTGCCAATAAAAGTATCCCCGATGGCTGGGTCCAGGATAAAAACGGAGAAAACTCTACCGATCCGAACGAATTAAAAAACGGAGGTTCATTATTACCTCTGGGCAGTGATAAAGATCATGGAAGCCATAAAGGTTATGGGTTAAGCGCAACCGTCGATATTTTATCAGCGGTATTATCTGGTGCCAATTATGGTCCTTGGGTGCCACCTTTTGTAGCTTTCTTAGAGCCTTCTGCAAATCCGGTTGGCGAAGGTCTCGGTCACTTTTTAGGTGCTATGCGTGTTGATGGTTTCAGGCCGGCTGCCGAATTTAAAGATCACCTGGATAACTGGGTAGAACGTTTCAAAAGCGCTAAAACAATCGATCCTGATAAAAAAGTAATTATTCCCGGAGAGCCTGAACATGAATTTGAACAGGAAAGAAAAATAAGCGGTATCCCGTTAATTGATGTGGTGGTAAAAGATTTGAATGAACTTGCGGTGAAATTGGGGATAGAGGAGTTGAAATAAATTTAGGGTTAACTGGTTAATTGTTGAAATTGGTCAATTGAAATTGCATGGAGTAAAATACAATTCCTTTATTAGTCATGCTTTTCAGTCTTCGAATGATTAAATGAAAAGTGCGTCATTCCCGCGCAGGCGGGAATCGTAATGCAAAATGCCAAGATTCCCAATCAAGTTGGGAATGACGATCTCCTACAATAACGCATGTTGTATCCTAGCGATAAGTCGAATTTGAATCGTTAAATTGCCTCTAAACGCCAGCCACTTCCCGCTATTACCTCAATCGCTCTGCGGAACGGATCAATCTTTCATCTTTATTAATTCCAAAAATAGCTAATACAATAAATAAGATAGCTAAAGTGGGTAAATAAGCACCAATACCATAACTGGCGCCTTCAATACCTCCAGGCAATTTTTTTGCATAAACACTGCACCAAAAGGAAAAACCGCCAATTAATATGATCGATACTACAGCAAAGCGTTTTTGAAAGACTCTTTTTCTATAATTGAAAATATTGATGAAACAAAGAAGAACTAAGGTGATGTTAGCAATTAACAATGAGTATACAGGTGTAATCTTTACTGTAATAAATTCACCAGTATCCCAGCTTGAAGCAAAGCCCTTTGTGTATAGTACTGGTAGTTGAATTCCATTTACATTTTTATCTAATATAGGAAAGAAGAACATTGCTGCTAATGTTACTGATGCTAATAAAAACAACATTGTTTGAGCTCTTTGCAGCATTACCTCAATCTTTCAGCCGAACGGATCAACCTTTCATCTTTATTAATTCCAAAAATAGCTAATACAATAAATAAGATAGCTAAAGCAGGTATGTAAGCACCAATACCAAAACTGGCACCTTCAATACCTCCAGGCAATTTTTTTGCATAAATACTGCACCAAAAAGCGAAACCACCGATCAATATGATCGAAATAACAGCAAAACGTTTTTGAAAGGTTCTTTTTCTGTAATTGAAAATATTGATAAAACAAAGGATCGCAATGGCAATGTTGGTGATCAACAAGGGTAAAAATGATTGTATTTTGAAGGGAGAACCTGCTTTTCCTGCGATAATCTGAAATAAGCCACTTGAGTACACTGCAGTTTCGGCCCCCGTTATTTGTTTACTGGCAATAGGCAAAAACAACATTAAAACTAAAGTTAAAGCAGCTAAAAAAAACCAGATCGATTGTATTCTTTGTATCATGAATGTAAAATATATAAGAACAAATCTAGCTTTTTTTGAGAAAAGAAAGAAAGATTAAAGTGTTCAGATAGGAGCAGGGATCGTTAAAAAGCATTAATTTATATTTTTGTGATAGATTTTGCACCGAACGCCATACTCCCAACGCCAAACGCCCTACTCAGCGCTTTGCCCTTTCCCCCTTAAACTGTATTTTTGCATCGCTTTGAGTAAAAAAAGGTATTTCATACAATTGGCTTATGATGGCAGTTTGTATCATGGCTGGCAAATTCAACCCAACGCAATCACCGTTCAGGAATTGCTGGATAAAGCTATGTCTGTGTTTTTCCGTCAGCCGATAGAAACACTGGGCTGTGGCAGAACAGATTCAGGTGTGCACGCAACTGATTTTTATGCCCATTTTGATGTTGAAAACATTGATGAAACAAAGGTTTTAAATGCAATAGCTGGTATTAATGCCATGTTGCCCTATCAGATTGCAGCTAAGCGAATAATCCCTGTACATGATGATGCACATGCCCGTTTTGACGCCACCGCACGCGCCTATAAATATTATCTCCACTTTGAAAAGGATCCTTTTAAACTTAACCGATCATGGTTGATTAAAGATAAACTGGATGTAGCGGCCATGAACCAGGCAGCAGCACTTTTGTTAAATTATACCGATTTTTCCTGTTTCAGCAAATCGAATACCCAAACCTTTACTAATAACTGTAAGGTCACAAAAGCTGTTTTCGAAGAACAAGGAGATGGATTGGTTTTTACCATCCAGGCCGACCGTTTTTTAAGGAACATGGTGCGGGCAATTATGGGTACATTGGTGCAGATTGGCAAAAAAGAAATAAATTTAGACGATTTTAAAGCAATAATAGAAAGTAAAAACCGCAGTAAGGCCGGCCAATCGGTACCCGCCTGTGGTTTGTATTTAGTAAAGATTGAGTATCCTTATATAAGGTAGAAGGCGGAAGGTTTAAGATGGAGGGTGTATAGATTGCCATCAAAAAGAGAAGTCTAAACCATAAGTTTATAGAAAGATAGTAGTATTTGAATTTTAAGATTACTTAAGGCCTTAAACCCTAAGCCTTACACCCTAAACCCTAAAAATGGCAGTTACAGGCGACGTATATAACACCGGATTACTGAAACGTATTTTTCAATATGTAAAGCCTTACCGTGCCGTTTTTGTATGGTCGGTTATTTTAACCATTCTATTGGCGGCTATTTCTCCCGTTCGTCCGTTTTTGATAAAATATACGCTTGATCATTACATTTTAACCGGAAAATACGATGGCCTGGTGAATATGACGATGCTCATGATCTTCATGTTGGTACTGCAGACGCTGATCCAGTATAACCACACGCTTTTAACCAATACTTTGGGGCAATCGGTTATCCGCGACTTAAGGATCAATGTTTTTAACCATATTACCAGGCTTCGCCTTAAATATTTCGATAAAACGCCTATCGGGCAATTAATTACCCGCACGGTATCCGATCTGGAAACCATTGCTGATATTTTTTCAGAGGGTTTAATCTCCATGATTGGTGATAGCTTGCAAGTGGTGGTGATTGTTGGTGTAATGCTCTATACTGATTGGGAATTGAGTTTAGTGGTACTTTTACCCATTCCGTTATTGATTATGGCTACCCGCAAATTCCAGAAGGCAATAAAAGTGGCTTTTCAGGAAATCAGAAACGAGGTTTCTAACTTGAATACCTTTTTGCAAGAGCACATTACAGGCGTTTCTATTGTGCAGTATTTCGCAAGGGAAAAACAAGAATACCGAAAGTTTTATGCCATTAACAAACGCTACCGCGATGCCAATATTCGTTCTAACTGGTATTATTCTATATTTTTTCCGGTAGTAGAGTTAATTTCGGCCATGTCGCTGGGTTTGTTGGTGTGGTATGGTGCAAAAAGCATTCTTTCTAAACCTTTAGATGTAACGCCGGGAACCATTACGCAGTTTATTATGTACCTGGGCATGGTTTTTACGCCGATCCGTCAGCTTGCCGATAAATTTAACACCCTGCAGATGGGTATGGTTGGCGCCGAAAGGGTATTTAAAGTTTTGGATACCGACGAAACCACGCCAAATGAAGGTACACAGAAACCAGCCAAATTAGACGGCAATATTAAGTTCGAAAAAGTTTGGTTTGCCTATAATGATGAAAATTATGTATTGAAAGATTTATCGTTTGAAGTAAAATCAGGCCAAACCGTAGCTTTAGTAGGGGCAACTGGGGCGGGTAAATCTTCTACCATCAATATCCTGAACCGCTTTTACGAAGTGAAAAAAGGAGATATTACGGTTGATGGCATCCAGATCGAAAATTTTGATCTGGATTACCTGAGAAGTAACATCGCAACCGTTCTTCAGGACGTTTTCCTGTTCTCGGATACGATTTTAAACAACATCACGCTCAATAATCCTGAAATTACCCTAGCCGAAGTAGTAAATGCAGCCAAAAAAGTAGGTGCACACGATTTTATCGAACGTTTGCCTGGTGGTTATCAATATAATGTGATGGAAAGAGGGGCAACACTTTCGGCAGGGCAGGCGCAGTTGATTTCTTTTATCCGTGCATTGGTGCACAATCCTGCTATTCTGGTATTGGATGAAGCCACTTCTTCAGTAGACACCGAAACCGAATTGTTGATCCAGAAAGCCATTGATAATTTAATGGAAGGTCGCACCTCTATCGTAATTGCCCACCGTTTATCGACCATCCAGAAGGCAGATCAGATTATTGTGCTCGATAAAGGCGAAATCAAAGAAAAAGGCACACACCAACAGTTGTTAAAGTTAAACGGTTATTACAAAAAGCTTTACGATCTGCAGTTTTCTTCGAAAGGCATCGCTAAAGTTTAAAACTCATTTATTTTCAAGGATTTTCTTAATTTAACAGCTTCTTAAATCCAACAGGAAGATGAAATTATTAAAATTGATTGCCTTGTTTTTGCTTTCGGTGATAGCCTTAAAGGTTACTGCCCAACAGAAAAAGTATGTAATGGTTATTCATGGCGGCGCGGGTACCATTTTAAAGAAAAACATGACGCCTGAAAAAGAAGCTGCCTACATAGCTGTTTTAACCCAGGCTTTGCAGGCGGGATACGCCGAAATTAAAGCTGGAAAAACCAGTATGGATGCCGTAGAAGCCACTATTCACGTGATGGAAAACGATCCGCATTTTAATGCAGGTAAAGGTGCAGTTTTTACGCATGATGGCAAAAATGAGCTTGATGCCGCCATAATGGACGGAAAAACGTTAATGGCAGGCTCGGTTGCCGGAGTAACCACCATTAAAAATCCGATTTCTGCAGCAAGAGCTGTGATGGAAAAATCAGAACATGTGATGATGGTAGGGGCGGGTGCAGAGCAGTTTGCCAAAGAAGCAGGTTTGGAAATTGTAGATCCGAAATATTTCTGGACACAAGAACGCTGGGACGGTCTGCAAAAAGCAATTAAAGAAGAT
The DNA here is from genome assembly GCF_000633455.1 of Pedobacter jeongneungensis. Lineage (GTDB taxonomy): Bacteria > Bacteroidota > Bacteroidia > Sphingobacteriales > Sphingobacteriaceae > Pedobacter > Pedobacter jeongneungensis_A. The sequence continues at coordinate 206,532 of NZ_AYMG01000028.1, read as the reverse complement.
TCAACAAAAGCTGTTCTCGATCATGGAAATAAAAAATCTGAACTTTTAGGGATAAAAAATCATGATTATAAATTCGGTACAGTGGGCTGCGTTGCGCTAGATAAGGCAGGTAACTTAGCTGCTGGAACTTCAACGGGAGGCATGACAAACAAAAAATATGGCCGTGTGGGCGACGCGCCGATTATTGGCGCAGGTACTTATTGCAATAACGAAACAGCAGGTATTTCTTGTACAGGTTGGGGCGAGTTCTACATCCGCAATGTAGTGGCAAAAACCATTTCTGATTTAATGGAATATAAAGGATTGTCAGTTGCCGAAGCCTCGAAAATTGCATTGGATAAAGTGGGTAAAATGGGTGGTGATGGCGGCTTGATTGCTTTAGATAAAAAGGGTAATGTAGCGATGCCCTTTAATACCGAAGGCATGTATAGGGGAACAATTACCGCTGATGGTAAAATTGAAGTCAGTATTTATAAATAGCGAAATAGCTATTTTAAAGTCGAGCTTAAAGCTATTTTGCAATAAACAGAAAAATTACTCATATATTTCCTTACTCCCATCAAGTAAATGACAGTTATAGAATTTGTAAAGAAAATATTTTCCAATTTAACCTTTCAGGTTTTACTTGCCATCATCATAGGAATCTATGTTGGTGCTTACTTTCCTGATTTTGCGCCAACCGCTAAAATAATCAGTCAGGGTTTTATTAACCTGATTAGCATGTTAATTGCTCCGATTATATTCTTTACCATTGTTTTGGGCATCGCACACATGGGCGATATGAAAAAGGTAGGCAGGGTAGGCGGTAAAGCACTATTATACTTCGAAATCGTAAGTACAGTGGCCATTGCAATCGGTTTGTTGGTGGCCAATGTTTTAAAACCTGGTGCCGGAATGATAGCCAAAGGAGGCGATGCCAGCAAAATTGTTGGTTATGCCGAGCAGGCCAAAGAGATGAACTGGGCAGAATTTTTTCTTCACATTATTCCGCATAATGTAATTGCTGCTTTTGCAGAGGGAAATATCCTGCAGATTTTGCTTTTTGCCATTCTTTTTGGTTACGGACTGAATAAATTGGGCGGTGAAGGAACCAGTGTTTTAAATGCTTTTGATAAAATATCGAAAGTGCTTTTTAAAATTATGAAGGTAATTATGCGTTTAGCGCCCATTGGTGCATTCGGTGGGATGGCATTTAGCATCGGTACGCATGGCCTGGAAAGTATAGTAGGAATGGCTAAATTGATGGGTTCGGTATATTTAACCTGTATCCTGTTTATTTTTATTGTGTTAAACGGAATCTGTAGGTACTATAAATTTAGTTTGTGGCAATACTTAAAATACATCCGCCAGGAAATTTTAATTGTGTTGGGCACTTCTTCTTCCGAATCGGCTTTGCCAAGTATGATGCAGAAAATGGAATCCATCGGCTGCGATAAATCGGTTGTGGGTTTAGTAATTCCTACCGGTTATTCATTTAATCTCGATGGTACGGCCATTTATCTGGCCATGTCGGTTATATTTCTCTGTCAGGTTTTTCATGTCGATTTATCCTTAGGGCAGCAAATTACGGTTTTAGGCGTACTCATGGTAACCTCTAAAGGTGCAGCAGGGGTAACAGGAAGTGGTTTTATTGTTTTGGTATCTACATTAACTGCTCTAAAAATTATGCCGATAGAACACATTTCCATATTGATTGGTGTAGACCGTTTTATGAGTGAGGCAAGGGCCATCACCAACGTAATCGGCAACGGTATTGCTACAATTGTAATCGCCAAAAGCGAAAACCAGTTTGATGAAGAAAAGTATTTAAAGGCCATTCAGCCTGTGATGATAGAGAAAGGTGAGGAAGTTTAGCTTAGAGTTTGGAGTTCTCAGTTTGGAGTTTTCAGTTTTGTGTGCATAACCTAAAGCGCCTGGTAGCGGTACTCCCAACCCTTAGTGCATATTTAAACTTTCCAACCTTTTAACCTTCCAACGGTGACCCTTCACGCCTTCAACCTTTTTTATGTATCTTTGTAGCAGAAACATGCACACAGCTTGTTTAATTAATCCATAGCACATTGGCTCAAGAAGAACAAAATAACCGCAAAGAAAAGAGCGAGTTACACCCACGCAACAAACATCGTTCGCGTTACAATTTCAAACAACTTATTGCAACTTCAAAAGATTTAAGACGTTTCGTTTTTAAAAACGAGCATAACGACGATTCTATCGATTTTGCAGATCAAAATGCCGTAAAAGCACTTAACAGGGCATTATTAAAATATTTTTACGATATCCAGCAATGGGATATTCCTGCTGATTTTCTTTGTCCGCCTATTCCGGGCAGGGCAGATTATATCCACTATATAGCCGATCTTTTGGGCTCAAGCAATAAAGGTAAAAATCCAAAAGGTGCTAAAATCAATGTACTGGATATCGGCGTAGGTGCTAACTGTATTTACCCGATTATCGGTCACCAGGAATATGGCTGGAGCTTTGTGGGTTCAGAAATAGATCCACTTTCGGTTGAATCGGCAAAACGCATTATCGAAGCCAACAAGCCATTACAAGGTGCTATAGAAATCCGTCAGCAAGCATCAAAAATGGGTATTTTTAGAGGAATTGTGGGTAGAACAGAGCGTTTCGATGCCGTTGTTTGTAACCCGCCATTTCATGCTTCTTTAAAAGAAGCCGAGCAGGGCACCCGTCAGAAATGGCGTAACCTTGGCGGAAACGAAAAGGAAGTAAAACACGTACTAAACTTTGGTGGAAACAAGGCTGAGCTTTGGTGCCCGGGTGGCGAACGTGCCTTTGTTGAGCAGATCATTATTCAGAGTGCGCAAATCAAAAATCAGGTTTTATGGTTCAGCTCACTGGTTTCGAAAAGTGCAAACCTAAAAAGTATTTATAATAATTTGGTTAAGGCAGATGCTTTTGAAGTACGTACCGTGCAAATGAGCCAGGGACAAAAAATTAGCCGCTTTGTAGCCTGGACTTTTCATGATGAAGCTGCACAGGCGGAGTGGGTTAAAGGATGGAAATAAGTCTTGAGTCCAAAGTCATGAGTTTTTAGTCGACCAGCGATCGTTAAAAAAAAATATAATAAAGCCGGATTAATTTTTAATCCGGCTTTATTGTTTACAGTTGGTTAAGTTTGAACATTAAAATTTGGTGATTGAACTTTGCGATTTGGTCATCGAACCTTATTTCTTCTCATAAACAATCAAAATAACCAAATCATTCTCTGCATTGGGTGTTATACCATGCGAACTGCCCGGACGGGTTAAAATCGCATCGCCAGGCTTAACCGCAAAGGTTTTTCCATTCATTTGCATAGTGCCGTTTCCGCTGATCACATAATAAATTTCATCTTCTTTTTGCAGATGGTAACCGATAGATGAGCCCGGTTTTAAAGTCCTTTTTTTGAATACCGTTTTGAGGTTTTTGGCCTCAGCAAAAAAGTTGAAACCAATGGTCTTGCCTCCGCCATTGTGCGTGCCGGGTTCTTCTTTTGCTACTTCAGCATCGTTTTGAAGGATATATTTAGTGGTATCGGTATTTTGTGCAGATGCTTTAAACGAAATGAAGATTGCAGTAATAACGATTAAAACTAATATGGATTTTCTCATCTTGATATGATTTAACTTTTTGCTTTGGTCTTTCCGCTTTAAAAGTAAATTTAAGCGTTTTGACGGGATGTTGCCACAAGCATCCAAACTTTGTTACTAAACCCGATCGAAGTGGTTCTGGTTTTTCACCAGAAGGAACGAAGAGCGGGACTGTAATATCCGAAAAGTGCTAAACTGCTCATTTCCTAATCTTAAATGTCAATATTTTTGATTTGAAAACGAATGCACTGTGGTTCTTGGCCTTTGAAGCCCTGCCATCCACTTTATCCCGATGAAACCTGTGAAACAAGCAAGCACACCATAAAAACAGAAGAATAGTGCTTAAATCGGGATGCCCGTTCCTGTCAGGTTTATACCGAAGGCTTGCTCCTGATGTGGTGCCAAGAACAGCCGACTTTTGTTCCCTAAACCCGATCGAAGTGGTTCAGATTCTTCATCGGAAAGAACGGAGAGCGGGACTGAAGTTCTCCAAAAGAACCGGAAGTCGATTCCTTCGTCTTGATAAATCATATTTTTATTTGAAAAGGGGCGGCTTGTAGTGCTTAGGTTGGGGTCCTGTCCCTTAGGTTTATACCGAAAGGTATGCTTCCGATGTGGTGCCGAGAAAGGTCAAGCTTTGTTACCTCGTGCTTTTAACTTTTGTCTTTCCGCTTTGGTCTTTAGTCTTCCTGTTTTGGCCTTTCTTCATCAAAGTAACGAATCCTTACATTTTCCTGAAAAAACGGACTAAATAATATGGTTTTAGGTTTGAATTCCAGTTCAATAATATTAGCTTTGCACAAAAAAAATATTGATACATGAGCGTTTTAGTAAATAAAGATTCTAAGGTTATCGTTCAGGGTTTTACCGGAAACGAAGGAACTTACCACGCTGAGCAGATGCTGGCCTATGGTACAAACGTAGTTGGTGGTGTAACGCCTGGCAAAGGTGGGCAATTGCATTTAGAAAAGCCTGTTTTTAATACTGTTAAAGATGCCGTTGATAAAACGGGTGCAAATGTATCTATCATTTTCGTACCACCGGCTTTTGCTGCTGATGCAATTATGGAAGCTGCCGAAGGTGGTATTAAAGTTATTGTTTGTATTACCGAAGGTATCCCTACAAAGGATATGATTCAGGTTAAAGAATATATTGCTGACCGCGATGTTACGCTTATCGGCCCTAACTGCCCGGGTGTAATTACTGCTGATGAGGCTAAAATTGGTATCATGCCAGGTTTTATCTTCAAAAAAGGTCATGTAGGTGTGGTTTCTAAATCAGGAACTTTAACTTACGAAGCAGTAGATCAGGTGGTTAAAGCTGGTTTAGGTATCACTACTGCGATCGGTATCGGTGGTGACCCGATTATCGGAACGCCAACTGTAGAAGCGGTAAAATTATTAATGAACGATCCTGAAACTCACGGTATCATCATGATTGGTGAAATTGGTGGTGGAATGGAAGCTGAAGCTGCACGCTGGATCAAAGAACACGGTACTAAACCTGTTGTTGGCTTCATCGCTGGTCAAACTGCGCCTCCGGGACGTAGAATGGGCCACGCTGGTGCTATTGTTGGCGGTGCTGATGATACTGCAGCTGCAAAAATGAAAATCATGCGTGAGTGTGGTATCCGTGTAGTAGAAAGTCCTGCTGAAATCGGTGCTGCAATGGCAGAAGAATTAGCAAAATAAGATTTAAAATTCTCATTATATAAAAGCGTTTCGATTAGTTTCGGGACGCTTTTTTGTTTTTAACCTCACCCTATGAAAGGAAGAGGTTGGGGTGGGCTTGTGCATTCCTCTCCTGCAGGAGAGGCCTTTTTGGGATCGGCAAGTGTAACCCAAAGCAGCAAAAGTAAAAGCATTAATTAGAAGGTTATTAAAAACTATGAGGTTAAAAGAATTTGTTATGTCGTATAAAATTATTGACCACAAAGACACGAAGCACCCAATGATATGAACTATCGGTTAAAAGCACCTACTTTGTATCCTTCTCTTCCAGGAGAGGGACAGCACAAAAGACAATACTCATCAAACTTTGTCAGGTTGAGGTTCTGCGCCTAAAACTGAAAACTCCCAACTGCTAATTCCAAACTAGAAAGACACATTTATCATTATTCTGTAAATAGAATGTGATTCCCTTAAACCAGCGAACCAAAATAGAATCTATAGCGTATATTGATATATGAAAACGATGTTAAATAAACTATTTTTGATTTCTGCTGTTGTTTTAATAACAGGTCTTTCTGCTTGTGCCCAAAAACAGGATAAGAAAGAGGTAAAACAATCGAAGGAAACAGAACAAATCATACCAAAGAAGAAAATGAACTGGAATCCATTAACACCCGAAGAAGAAAGAGTAATTGTAAATAAAGGTACTGAATACCCAGGTACAGGTAAATACGAACATACAACAGATAAAGGAACTTATACCTGTAAACGTTGTAATGCTGCACTATACCGTTCGGAAAGTAAGTTTGACGCACATTGCGGATGGCCTGCTTTTGATGACGAAATTAAAGGCGCAGTAAAGCGTATTCCTGATGCAGATGGATCGCGTACAGAAATAGTTTGCGCCAATTGTGGCGCGCATCTTGGTCACGTATTTTTAGGCGAGGGATTTACCAATAAAGACACCCGTCATTGTGTAAATTCAATCTCTATGAATTTCGTGCCAGATCAAAAATAAGGTGGGTATAGTAGGGTTAGGTAGAGGCGTACGGCGATAAGCTGTACGCCTTTTTTAATGCACAAAATCAGGCTGTTTTTCCACAAATTATTGATTATAAACTAAATGCTTATATTTGCAGGCTCGATAAAGAAAATTTAGCCTATGAAGTATCTTCTGTTATTAAGTTTTTGTTTTCTGTTTCTGCAGGTCAAAGCACAAAATCCCGATCAATCAAATGAGCCGGATAGTATCAAAAAAACAGTTCTCGCTACTTATTATCACAGAAAATTCGAAGGTCGACGTACCACTAGCGGTGCCAAATACCGGGCTAAAAAACTAACAGCTGCCCATCGCACACTACCAATGGGTACCCTGGTTACCGTAACCAATCCCGATAATGGAAAATCGGTAATAGTAAAGGTAAACGACCGTGGCCCATACTCCAAAAAACTTGCGATAGATTTGTCTGAACGTGCTGCAAAACAGATTGGTATCTACCGTAAAGGCATAGCTAAAGTAAGTCTTAGTTATACTGTTGAGTAATACTCTTTTTAGCTCTATTTCGGGCTTATTACACCCCTCAAATTTAAGTTATTAACACTCATTTTTGTTTGCTAAACCCTTTAAAAGAAACGATTAGCTTTTTTTTCGCTTGAAAATGATATTTGGCTGATCGTTTTTCCCCAGCAATAGGGCAGGGTGTTAACAACTTTGGTTCACAAAAAACGGCCACCGTATATATATTTGTTTAACAAAGTTCTTTAACTTCTTGCGCTTGAAAACAAATATAAAAGCTTAGTTTTTAGTAATTTATGCGTACATCATCCCGATTGTAATTTTAAATTTTCCTAACTAAAAACTCAGTTGTTTGTCAGGCAATAGGGTTAGCACTTTCACAACAGCGTTTTGATAAAAGACATTACAATCATCATATAAAATTGATGGATGCGTGCCTTTGTCGGCTCTGTTAAAAAAATTAGAATTAAAAACATCAGCGTATGGAACAGGAATTATTACTACAAGAAAACAAAGACAGATTTGTGCTTTTGCCGATTAAATACCCGGCAATTTGGGAAATGTATAAAAAGACCGAAGCTAGTTTTTGGACTGCAGAAGAGATTGATCTTTCTGACGACCAGAAACACTGGGATAATTTAAATGACGGCGAAAGACATTTCATTTCTCACATCCTTGCTTTCTTTTCTGCTAGTGATGGTATTGTGAACGAAAACCTTGCAGTAAATTTCATGAGCGAAGTTCAATTGCCAGAAGCACGTTGTTTTTACGGTTTCCAGATCATGATGGAGAACATTCATGCCGAAACTTACGCCCTGTTAATCGATACTTATATTAAAGATCCTGAAGAAAAAGACCGTTTGTTCCACGCCATCGATACTGTTCCAGCAGTAAAAAGGAAAGCGGAGTGGGCCTTACGCTGGATCGAAAATGGAACTTTTGCAGAACGTTTAGTCGCTTTTGCTGCAGTTGAAGGTATTTTCTTTAGCGGAAGTTTCTGCTCTATTTTCTGGTTAAAAAAACGTGGTTTAATGCCGGGATTAACTTTCAGTAACGAGTTGATCTCTAGAGATGAAGGTTCTCACTGCGAATTTGCTTGTTTATTGTACAGTATGTTGAGCAATAAATTAAGTGAAGAAGCAGTTCATGGTATCATCAGCGATGCGGTTGAAATTGAAAAAGAATTTATTACCGATGCCTTGCCAGTGGCGCTAATTGGTATGAATGCAAAATTAATGAGTCAATATATTGAGTTTGTAGCCGACAGATGGTTACAGGAGCTAGGTTACAAAAAAATCTACAATGCAACCAATCCATTCGACTTTATGGAAATGATTTCATTGCAGGGTAAAACCAATTTCTTCGAAAAACGTGTTGGTGATTATCAAAAAAGCGGTGTATTAACTTCTGCTGATAATAATAAACAGGCGTTTTCTTTAGATGAAGACTTTTAAGGTAGAGGGTTAAAGGTAGAAGGCAGGAGGTTTAATCTTGCTACTCGATACTAGTTACTCGATACTAATTAAATAAATAACAAAAATATAAAGTGATGATTAAGTCTTGATACTTGAAACTCGCTACTAAATATTAACTAAAAATCTCATAAAATATGTTCGTACTAAAAAGAGATGGCCGCAAAGAAGCGGTGCAATTTGACAAAATCACAGCCCGTATTCAAAAGTTGTGCTATAGTTTAAATTCAGACCTTGTAGACCCGATCGATGTGGCCAAAAAGGTAATCGAAGGTTTATATGACGGGGTAACCACTTCGGAGCTGGATAACCTTGCTGCTGAAACTGCTGCATCGTTAACGACCAAGCACCCTGATTATGCTTTGCTGGCATCGCGTATAGCGGTTTCGAACTTGCATAAAAACACCACTAAGTCATTCTCGGGTACGATGAAAATGTTGTACGAATATTTCGACCCGAAAGCACAGAAAGCGGCTCCGCTTATTGCCGATGATGTTTTTGAGATTATAGAAAAAAATAAAGATATTTTAGATAGTTCTATCATTTACGACCGCGATTTCGGTTTCGATTATTTCGGTTTCAAAACTTTAGAAAAATCTTACCTCTTAAAAGTTAACGGTCAGATTGTAGAGCGCCCGCAACATTTGTTTATGCGTGTTTCTGTTGGTATCCACAAAGAAGATATCGAGAGTGCGATCAAAACCTACAATTTAATGAGTGAGCGTTGGTTTACACATGCTACACCAACTTTGTTCAATGCCGCTACACCAAAACCTCAAATGTCGTCATGTTTCTTGTTAACCATGCAGGATGATAGTATTGAAGGTATTTACGATACTTTGAAGCAAACTGCTAAAATTTCGCAAAGTGCAGGTGGTATCGGTTTAAGTATCCACAATATCCGTGCAACGGGTTCATATATTGGTGGTACAAACGGTACAAGTAACGGTATTATCCCAATGTTACGCGTATTTAACGATACTGCACGTTATGTAGATCAGGGTGGAGGTAAGCGTAAAGGTGCCTTTGCTATTTATTTAGAGCCTTGGCATGCAGATGTTTTCGAATTCTTAGACTTACGTAAAAACCATGGTAAAGAAGAAATGCGTGCGCGCGATTTATTCTATGCCCTTTGGATTAACGATTTGTTTATGCAACGTGTTAAAGATAATGGCGATTGGACCTTATTCTGTCCACACGAAGCACCAGGTTTAGCCGATTGTTTCGGAGCTGAGTTTGAAGCCCTTTATACTAAATATGAAGTTGAAGGCCGTGGACGCAGAACCGTTAAAGCACAGGAACTTTGGTTTGCCATCTTAGATTCGCAAATTGAAACCGGTACACCATACATGTTGTTTAAAGATGCAGCGAACAGCAAATCTAACCAGCAGAACTTAGGTACCATTAAAAGTTCTAACCTGTGTACCGAAATTATCGAGTATACTTCTAAAGATGAAGTTGCCGTTTGTAACTTAGCTTCACTGGCTTTGCCTCGTTTCGTAATCAACGGTGCTTTCGATCACCAAAAATTATACGATGTAACTTATCAGGCTACTTTAAACCTGAATAAAATCATCGATCATAACTATTATCCTGTACAGGAAGCAGAAAATTCAAACATGCGTCACCGTCCGGTTGGTTTAGGTGTACAAGGTTTGGCTGATGCTTTTATCTTAATGCGTTTACCTTTCGAAAGTGATGAGGCGAAACGTTTAAATAAAGACATTTTTGAAACCATTTATTTCGCTTCAATGACTGCTTCGCATGATTTGGCTGTGAAAAATGGTCCTTACCAAACATTTAAAGGCTCTCCTTTATCAAAAGGTAAATTCCAGTTCGATTTATGGAATGTTACACCAGATAGCGGCCGTTGGGACTGGAATGCATTACGCAAGAAGGTAGTTAAAGATGGTGTGTATAATTCGTTATTGGTTGCGCCAATGCCAACTGCATCTACTTCTCAGATTTTAGGCAACAATGAATGTTTCGAGCCCTATACTTCAAACATTTACACCCGCCGTGTATTAAGTGGAGAGTTTGTAGTGGTAAACAAACACTTGTTGAAAGATTTAGTAGCGTTAGGTTTGTGGAACAACGATATGAAAAACCAGATCATATTGGCTAACGGTTCAATCCAGGCAATTGATACGATTCCTGATTACATCAAAGAATTATACAAAACCGTTTGGGAGATCAAGATGCGTAACATCATCGATATGGCTGCCGATCGTGGTGCCTATATTTGCCAGTCGCAATCGTTAAACTTGTTCGTAAACGCGCCAAATACTTCAAAATTAACTTCAATGCACTTCTATGCATGGGAGAAAGGTTTGAAAACCGGTATGTATTATTTACGTACACAAGCAGCTTCGCAAGCGGTTAAATTTACGGTAGAAAATCAGGGCGGTAAAGCAATCGAAGCCGTTATCCCAGCTGAGATGACACAGGATCAGGTTGCAGAAGAAATCGTTGACGGACCAGTTTGTTCGATGGAAGAAGGCTGCATTAGCTGCTCAGGATAAGGTAGAGGGTAGGAAGGCGGAAGGTTTAAGGCCTGCTTGCCGATTAAATATTCAAAATTAAGTAAGGTTTTGGGCAAACGCTCAAAACCTTATTTTTTGTAATTACTTTTGTATAGGTTCATTAATTCATCAGCCATTGGCTTTGCCAAATGCCAATAGCGATTTCACTAATGACTAATGAACTAATGAACAATTGAACTTTAAAATGTCTTCACACATCCATAGCGCCAAACACGAAATCATTCCTTGCGAGCGATGCAACAGTGCTATTGAGTGCAAGGCAAATTCATATACCAAATGCCAGTGCAGCGTGGTGCAACTCAGCATTAACGAAGTACAATACATATCCGAACTGTACGATGGCTGTCTCTGCGCCAAATGCCTTTTTGAATTACAACAAGAATATCGTTTAGAAATAGGCATTTAAACTTGGTGTTTTCGTGCCTTAGTGGTTGAAATCACTTGAAAAGCAAGTTCCTGTGCCTTTCGGTTGCATCCTGTCCCGCTTTTCCTTCTGCCGATTGAAGGAATCGGCATTCGTGCAATCGGGTTTAATTAACCTGGGTTCTGCGCTGTTCTGAAAAAATACTTACATCAGGCAGTTTTATTTAATCTAAAATCAGTAAAACTGATTCATTGGTGTATCCCAATTTGGTCAGTTGTATAGGTCCAAAAAAGGACATATTTTTCTCTTTAATTGTAATTTATACATTTAAAATTTCCGTTATCATTTGCGTAAACCTAAGTGGTTAGTTTTTGCCCTTTAGAAGTGTTCAGTTAGGTTATTCTGTAAAATGTCATCTGCAGATGACATCTTGCTCTTAATCGATCCTGAGTCATTTTTAAGGCCTTAGAATCAATAAAAAATAGTTTAAAAATAACTGTTAAAAATGGTAACAAAGCACATCATTTGATATCTATATCGTGCTTGATAAATGGTTTATCAGGCTTTAAAAAAAAGAAAAATATAGAACATTATGGAAGCGCTCATTTCTAATTACTGGTGGGTTTTAGTGGCACTGTTGTGCATCGTTTTATACAAATATATTTTACGTTTCTTATTCGGGATGGTGATCGTCCCCGAAGATAGGATAGGGTTGATTACCAAAAAATTCGTGCTCTTTGGTTCTGCAAAAGAATTACCCGATGGAAGGATTATCGCCGTTAGGGGCGAAGCTGGTTTCCAGGGAAAAACCCTGGCGCCGGGATTGTATTTCGGGATGTGGTTCTGGCAGTACAGTGTAACCATGGAACAGTTTACCATTATTCCCGAAGGTAAAATTGGACTGATTATGGCCAAAGATGGTTCGGAAATTCCGACTGGGAATATCCTCGGGCAACGGGTAGAATCTGATAATTTTCAGGATGCGGTGAAATTTCTCGAAAATGGTGGTCAGCGAGGCCGGCAAACCTCTTACATCACCTCGGGTTCCTATCGTATCAATACCATGCTATTTCAGGTTTCTGTTACCGATATGATCCGGATTCAGGAGAGTATGGTGGGCATTGTAACCACATTGGATGGTTTGCCTATTGAAGCCAACCAGATTGCCGGTAAACTAGTAGAGGGGCATAACAACTTTCAGGATTTTGATGCTTTTATTAAAATGGGCGGGAACCGTGGTTTGCAACCGCAGGTAATTTTGGCTGGTTCTTACAACCTTAATCCCTGGGCTGTTCAGCTGGAAGAAATCCCGATGATGGAAATTGCCATTGGTTATGTTGGGGTAGTGATCTCATTTATTGGTACAGATGGAAATGACTTAACCGGAGCCGATTTTAAACATGGTAATATTGTGGGTAAAGGATCAAAAGGTGTTTGGCTGGAACCACTTGGCCCGGGTAAATACCCGATCAATAAGTACATTATGAAGGTAGAGCTGGTGCCAACAACCAATCTGGTGCTCAATTGGGCATCGGCACGTAGCGAAGCGCATAATCTGGATAAAAACCTATCTACCATTACCGTACGTTCGAGAGATGGTTTTCCATTCAATTTGGATGTTGCGCAGATCATCCACGTGCCCACAACTGAGGCACCAAAAGTAATTGCCCGTTTTGGTAACATGGTTAATCTGGTTTCGCAGGTTTTAGAGCCAACTATTGGTAACTATTTCCGTAACTCGGCCCAGGGAAGTGATGTAATTGCTTTCCTGAGTACCCGTAAAGAACGCCAGGAATCGGCTAAAGAACATATCCGTAAAGTGCTTGATGAGTATAACGTTAATGCGGTTGATACGCTGATTGGTGACATTGTTCCGCCAGAATCGTTAATGAAAACCTTAACCGACCGTAAAATTGCAGAAGAGCAAAAAGTTACGTACGAAACCCAGAAACAGGCACAAGAAACGCGCCAGGGGATGGAGAAGGAAACCGCTATTGCCGATATGCAGAAAGATATTGTAAAGGCGCAACAAAGCGTAGAGATTGCCGAACGTACCGCAAGTGCTACAGTGAAAAAATCGGAAGGTGATGCCGCAGGTGTAAAATTAGCTGTTGGTGCAGAAGCCGAGGCTACAAAAATGAGGGCCCATGCCGAGGCCGAAGCAACAAAAGCAAGGGCTCAGGCAGATTCTGAAGCGATTAAATTACGTGCATCGGCAGAGGCTGAACAGATTTCGTTAACCGGTAATGCCGAAGCAGGTAAAATTTTAGCCGTAGGTAAATCAACTGCCGAAGCTTATGAGCTTGCTGTGAAAGCTTTGGGTGGCGAAAACTTTACCCGTTACAAAATTACTGAAGAATTATCAAAAGGTAATGTAAAACTGATCCCTGATGTACTAATCGGTGGCAGTGGGGGCAACCATGGCGGTTCAGCAATGGATGGCCTGTTGGGCTTGAAACTGATGGAATTAATGGATCCTCAGGCACGTAAAGAAGTGGTAGCCGTTGCAGAAATTGTAGAAACAAAACCTAAAAAGGACAATATTAACCCTTAATTTGATTTTGAATTAGAATGAAAAGCCTCGATGAAAATCGGGGCTTTTTTGTTTAGAAGATATGCCGGTTTGGCGATTTGTAATTCCCCTCTCCTAGAGGGGTGTCCGCAGGACGGGGTGTCTTTATCAATTTTTAGTTTAGTATCACAATTTTTAACTGAGTGCTTTTGCATTATGAAACTTCAAGTAACAGCAATACCCATGCTTTCTAAACGGGATAGAAATGGCAGCCTCCGATTTTTTCAATCGGAGCTATAATGGATAGCCCGACTGACAACCGTTTGAAATGCTGCCTTTGCTTTTCCTAAAAAGAGAAAAACAATTACATAATTATGCCGTTCTACTTTTAAACAAAATAGTAACTTTGCAGCCTAATTTTGAATGAATGAATCTTGAATGATATGAAAATCACTCATTTTATCATTCTCTCATCCAATCATTTTGAAAACATGAAGAAAGTAAAAGTTGGCTTAGTGCAAATGAGTTGTACTAAAGATAAGCAGGAAAATTTAGATAAAGCGATTGCAAAAGTGAGAGAAGCAGCTGCAAAAGGTGCACAGATTGTGTGTTTGCAGGAACTTTTTACTTCGCTATACTTCTGCGATGTGGAAGATTATGATAATTTCGATTTGGCAGAAGCTATTCCAGGTCCTTCTACAGATGCTTTGCAGGTGGTAGCCAAGGAATTGGGTGTCGTAATTATCGCTTCTTTGTTTGAGAAACGTGCTGAAGGTCTGTATCATAATACTACTGCTGTTTTAGATGCTGATGGTTCATATTTAGGTAAATACCGCAAAATGCATATTCCTGATGATCCTGCTTTTTACGAAAAATTCTACTTCACTCCAGGCGATTTAGGTTACAAAGTTTTTCAAACCAAGTTTGCAAAAATTGGTATCCTGATCTGTTGGGATCAGTGGTATCCTGAAGCTTCGCGTATTACCGCTTTAATGGGTGCAGATATCATGTTCTATCCTACAGCAATTGGCTGGGCTACCGATCAGGATGAAGAAACTAATCAGGATCAATACAATGCGTGGCAAACCATTCAACGCTCACATGCAGTTGCAAACGGCGTGCCTGTGGTAAGCGTAAACCGTGTAGGTTTTGAACAAGATGGTGCCATGAAATTCTGGGGCGGTAGTTTTGCTACCAACGGACAAGGTAAAATACTTTATTTAGGTTCACACGATCAGGAAGAAACTGAAGTGGTAGAACTGGATTTATCGGAATCTGATTTCTTCCGCAAACACTGGCCTTTTTTAAGGGATAGAAGGATTGATTCTTATCAGCCGATTACAAAAAGATATATTGACGGGGATTAAAAAAGTCGGAGGTCGGAAGACCGAAGATGGAGGCCAAAGAGCACACCTGCAAGTTGCAAAAATCTGAAAGGCCCATGAGAAGTTAGAGGTGGGGAACTGGAGGTGAGAGGCTTGGATGCTGTTAGAAAACCCTAAAGGTTTGGATTGCATTTTAAGAAATTGTAATTTGTTAGTATATTTCTAATAAATTATAACTTCAGACTTCGGACCTCCGACTTTCGGACTTAATTATAGCATTCAAATTTGAAAAACTTAAGGTTTGGCAAAAGGCTTTAGATTTAGCTGATGAAATCGATAATATGACAAAAGCTTTTCCAAAAGAGGAGATTTATGTTTTAACATCGCAGGCTAAACGTGCTGCAGATTCGATTTCAATGAATATAGCCGAAGGAAGCACGGGTCAGAGTAATCCTGAATTTAAAAGATTTTTAGGTTACGCCCTTAGATCAGATATCGAAGTGGTGAATTGTTTGCACCTTGCCATAAGAAGAAAATATATAACAGAAGAAATTTTTAAGAAACATTATAAATCGTGCGAAGAGATTTTGGTTATGATTTCTGCTTTAATCAAATCGCTGAATTGATTCGGAGGTCGGAAGATCGAAGTCCGGCGATATTGGCGGTTTATAAATACACTAAATCATCCGACCTCGGACGCCCGACTTTCGGACTTTAAAAAATAAAACACTAAATCATCCGACTTCGGACACCCGACTTTCGGACTTTAAAAACTATGTCAAACTTTCCTCCAAGAAAAGATTTAAATATTAATCAATTCGATTATTCGCCAAAGCAGCAAGGTTATGCTTTCCCTGCCGAATGGGCTAAACATGAGGCAACCTGGTTAAGCTGGCCACATAAAGAAGCCTCCTGGCCGGATAAAATCGAAACCATTTATAAGCCTTATTGCCAGTTTATTAAAGCTGTTGCTGAAGGCGAAAAAGTGCGCATCAATGTTAAAGATGAAGAGATGAAAGCTTTTGCTGTTTCTGAACTAACAAAAGTGGGTGCCGATTTAAGCCAGATTGAATTTTATTTCAACGAAACCAACGATGCCTGGTGCCGTGATCATGGTCCTGCATTTGTGCTTAAAGGAAATGAAAAGGCAGTGGTAGATTGGGGTTACAATGCCTGGGGTGGTAAATATCCTCCGTTCGATCTTGACGATGTGGTTCCAACTAAAATTGCCAAACATTTTGATCTGCCTTTATTTACGCCAGATATTGTAATGGAAGGTGGTTCGGTAGAGTTTAATGGCGCAGGAACGGTTTTAACCACTACGGCTTGTTTATTGAACGAAAACCGCAATCCGCATTTAACCAAAGAACAGATTGAGCAGTATTTGCTCGAATATTACGGACAGGATCAGGTTTTATGGTTGGGTGATGGGATTGTAGGAGATGATACTGATGGACACATTGACGATATTACACGGTTTGTAAATGAGGATACCGTTTTAACAGTTGTAGAAAGTAATCCTTCAGATGAAAATTATGTGCTGTTACAAGAGAATTTGGAGGCTTTAAAAGCAATGAAACTGAAAGATGGCAGATCATTAAAAATTATTGAGTTACCGATGCCTTCACCGGTGATTTATGAAGATACCCGTTTACCGGCATCTTACGCCAATTTTTACATTGCTAATGCAGCTGTAATTGTTCCGGTTTTTGATGATGTGAACGACCAAAAAGCTTTGGATATTATTCAGGGCTGTTTCCCTGATCGCAAGGTGATTGGTATTAATTCAGTTGATATTATCTGGGGATTGGGTAGCTTTCATTGTTTGAGTCAGCAGGAACCTGCTGTTTAGTCCTGAGTCTTTAGCCAAAAGTCATTAGTCAATTTGGTTTTTAGTATTAACTTTACAACATTAAAACATTTCAACTTTACAACATTTCATAATGAAATTACTAGAAGGAAAAACAGCATTAATTACAGGTGCATCAAAAGGGATCGGCCGTAAAATAGCCGAAAAATTTGCCGAGCAGGGCGCTAATGTAGCTTTTACATATTTATCATCAGTAGAAAAAGGCGAGGCTTTAGAGCAGGAATTACAAAGCTTTGGAACAAAAGTTAAAGGTTATCGTTCTGACGCTTCTAAATTTGCCGAAGCAGAGCAATTGATCAATGATATTGTTGCCGATTTCGGTACCATTGATATTGTAGTAAACAATGCTGGTATTACCAAAGATGGTTTGTTGATGCGCATGAGCGAGGAAAACTGGGATGATGTCATCAACATTAACCTAAAATCGATTTTCAATGTAACCAAAGCGGCTTCTAAAGTAATGATGAAAGCCCGTAAAGGTGTATTTATCAATATGAGTTCGGTTGTGGGTATTACGGGTAACGCTGGTCAGGCCAATTATGCGGCTTCAAAAGCTGGTATTATCGGTTTCACCAAATCGGTTGCTAAAGAGTTAGGTTCGAGAAATATCCGTGCAAACGTAGTTGCTCCGGGTTTTATCCGTACTGAAATGACCGAAGTTTTAGATCCAAAAGTGGTTGAAGGCTGGGAAAAAGATATTCCATTAAAACGTGCCGGAGAAACTGAAGATATCGCAAATGTTTGCGTGTTTTTAGCTTCTGATATGAGCGCTTACGTAACCGGACAAACGTTGTCTGTTTGCGGCGGGATGCTGTAAGCGAGGTTGAGGGCGGAAGGTTTAAGGTTGAGGGCTTTCGTTCCAATACCATAAAAATAGCAAAGGCGTAAGGTGGGTTTAACCCTAAACCTTACGCCTTTTAGCTTTTACCTTATTCAGAACATTGCAACTTTTCAATCTTTTAACTTTTCAACGGTCAAAATTCCAACTATTTTACAACATATTTCCCTTTTACCTCACTAACGTTCGGTTGCGTTTTATTCTTCTCAAAGGCCAAATAGCCTGCTTGTAACGATTTCCAAAAGCTGGTTTGTGCCGGGAATTGAGCACTGTATTTCTTCATATTCCCATCCGTCATTTTGAAAGGATAGATGTTAACCGGAATTTTTTCCTGACCTGCATTTCTGGCTTCAACTCCCAAAACATATACTTCTTTAATTTTTTCGTCGGTTAAAGGGATACAGCCCACGGTTACACAATTGCCATGGATGTAAATATCACTTCCGGGCTTTCTATCTTTCCCTGTTCTGGCATAATCTACTGTATTCGGATAATTCACACCTAAGGATAGATGAAAATTACTCATTGGGTTAAAAACATTCACGTAATAAAATCCTTCCGGTGTTTGTCCGTCTCCTTCAAATATTTTCGGACCAATGGTACCAGAGTGCGCACAGAAATCATAAGTTCTGAATAAGGAATAGGTTTTAGCAGAATTGTTTTTTAACCATACTTCCAGTTTACCCTCTGTTTTATAAGCATTAATTACCATAGAGAACTGATCGCCATAACCACCTGCCTGAACAAATTTTCTCAATGTTTCCCATTTTTCATTGTATGCTTTTTCTACCCTTTCAAATTTAATTTGCGTGGCTTTAAAATTATTTTGGGCATTCACCATAAGGTTTAGAGATAACAGAAATGTTAAACAGATTAATTTCATAAAGATTGATTTGGTTTAAAAATAGGAATTTAACCACAGAGCGCATAGCGTTCTATTTTTTTACCACAAAGGTCACAGAGAAAAGGCACGAAGTACACAGAGTCGGGAGCTTAAAAAGGTTTAGGTCCTCTGTGGTCCTCAGTGTAAAACTCAGTGCACTCGGTGGTTAAACAAATGAGTGTTTTTAGTTTTAGCATAAATTCTTTATGGTTAATAGCCTTGAAAATTTCCCTAAAATTACCATCTTTATGAATTATGACTGGTTTTTTTTCGGGTGCTTCTATTTTGTCTTTTCTGGGTTGCCTGGCTTTGGGTGTGCTGTATGCCTGGTTGCTTTATCGTGGTAACAAAAATCTGGATAAAAAACTTCAATATGGCTTAACCACCCTGCGGATTGTAGTGGTTACCACCATTGCGTGGTTAATATTTGCCCCCCTCATTAAAACCTTAAATTATACCCTGGATAAACCGGTAATTATTATCGGACAGGACAATTCCCTATCAGTTGGTCAGGTTAAAGCCGCAGGTTTCGATCAAAAGTTATACGAGAAAAACCTTAAAAGGTTACAGGATAAACTATCAGATAAGTATGAGGTGAAAACGCTTCATTTTGGTGATCAGGTGGCAGATGGTTTCGATTTTAAAAATCAGGGTAAATTAACCGATGCTTCTGCTTTTTTTCAGAAAGTGAGAGATGAATACACCAACCGTAATGTTGGCGCTATCATTTTAGCTACTGATGGTATTTTTAACCATGGTGGAAATCCGCTTTACAGCATCAACCAGATCAATGCGCCGGTTTATACCATTGCCCTGGGAGATAGCATTCCGAAGCGTGATGTGCTGATTTCGAACGTAAACTATAATAATATTGTTTATCTGGATGATGATTTCACGATCGAGGTTCAGGTTCAGGCTTTTCAAAGCGATGGCGAAAATAGCCCTTTAACGGTTAGTCAGAATGGCGCTAAGGTTGAGCAGCAGAACATATCCATCAGCGGCAATTCTTTTGTTAAAACGATTCCGGTTAAGATCCATGCCGGTAAAATTGGGGTGCAGAAGTATACCGTTCAATTAGGCACTTTAAAAAATGAAATCACTACCCGAAATAACGTTCAGACTTTTTATGTAGAGGTGATTGATGGCAGACAGAAAGTTTTACTGGCTGCTGTTGCACCACATCCCGATTTGGGCGTGTTAAAAGAGGCTATTTCGCTTAATAAACACTATGAGGCTAAACTTGCCCTTGCTGATGATTTAAACGCGACAGATCCGTCTAAATTCGATTTAATCGTTTTGTATCAGTTGCCCGATGTTCAAAATATTTCGTCAGTATTTTTAAAAAAATTGGCAGGTTTGAAGAAGCCGATCTGGTACATTTTGGGTGCTCAGAGCAACATCAATGCTTTTAACCAGATCCAGAATCAGGTAAATCTGAGTTCAGCCAATGGTTCTGTTCAGGAGGTATATGCTGATTTTGCCAATGGTTTTACCAGTTTTAATCTCACGGAAGAAGATAAAAAACAGTTTTCGGCTTTCGATCCTTTGCTTAGTCCGTTTGGAAGGTTGACTGTAAACGCAGGGGCAACACCCGTTTTTAATCAGCGCATAGGCAAAGTGAGTACGCAGCAACCATTATTATTCTTTGCAAATGAAAATGGCATAAAGGCTGGTTATCTGATGGGAGAGGGGCTATGGCGCTGGAAACTTTCAGAAGCTGAAAATGAAAGTAACCAATCGGTTTTAAACGATCTGATTTCAAAAACAGTTCAATATCTGTCGGTTAAGGACGATAAGCGTAGGTTTAAGGTTTTTACCTCGAAATCAGCATACGATGAAAATGAATCGATCCAGTTTAATGGCACGCTTTATAACGATAGCTATCAACCTGTTAATGAGGCGGAAGTTAAACTTCAGGTAAAAAACGAAGCCGGAAAAGTGTTTAACTATATCTTCTCTAAAACTGAAAATGGCTATCAGTTAGATGCCGGAACCATGCCAGCTGGTAATTATTCTTATCTGGCTAATGCGGAACTGGGAGGAAAGAAATTCACAGCCTCTGGTAGTTTCTATGTAAACGCATTAATTGCAGAATACCAGCAAACAACAGCCAATCATCAGCTTTTAAATACGATCTCTAAACAAAGTAATGGTAAATTGTTTATGCCTGAAAACTTGCTTAAAATAGCGGATGAGATTGCCAAAAACGAGAACATTAAAACCATCAGCTACGAAGACCGTAAATACAATGAACTCATCAATATGAAATGGCTGTTTGGTTTAGTGTTGGTCTTATTGGGTACAGAGTGGTTTTTAAGGAAAAGGAACGGTGAGCTTTAGTTTGGAGCGGAGTGTGCAGTCAGATGTTACCATCTGACTGATCGATTATCTTTTGGTGAATAACTGATGGCATTGGATTATTTCGATAAGTGTCAGGTGGTAACACCTGACACCACTAAAGTATAATTATTATGGGATTAAGAAACAGAAGTTCATTTCTGGAGAAAAAGTGTTTTTTCGTTACCACCAGTTGCTATAAACATTTAAAGCTGATTGAAAGCAATTCTTGCAAATTGATCATTGCTAATAGTTTAAATTTCGTTGCAGTGAAATATAAGATTTCAATTCTTGGTTATGTAATCATGCCCAATCACTTTCATGTTTTGTTTTATTTCAATGATGAAAATAAATTATCGGATACTATGCGTGATCTGAAAAAGTTTTGCGCTTTTGAAATACGGAAGTATCTTGAATCTAATCAAAGTTCAATACTAAATTTGATAAGGATTGAAAATGATAAACAGGTTTTTAAAGTTTGGGAAGATAGATTTGATGATGTTTGGATTGGAAGTAAAGAGCTTCTCGAAATTAAACTAGAATATATCCATCAAAATCCATTACAATCTCATTGGAATTTGAGCGAGTATCCTGAAAACTATAAATACAGCAGTGCTGCTTTTTACTTAGGTAGTTTGGAAAATGTTGTTAAAATAATTGATTATAGAGATATTTTTGAGTGATAATCTATGAAGATAGATGTGCAGTCAGATGTTACCATCTGACTGAGCAATTATCTTGAAATTGATGAGCAAACGATATTATTCAATTAATTTTAAAAGTGTCAGATGGAAACATCTGACACCACGCGCAAACGATTTATTACCCTCTAACATTTTACCCCCCCCTAATGCCATTCATCTCTGTACACAAACTTAGGCATGTGCCATTCGAAACGGATAGAAAGTAAGCGTAATGCTAATCCAACAACAGCTGCCGAAATGGTAGCTAACATTTCACTTCCATGGAAATGTTCTACACCGATATAAACAGCACCTGTTACAATCGCTGCACTCGCATAAATCTCTTTTCTAAAAAGGAATGGAACTTCATTGCAGAGTACATCACGGAGTACACCGCCTGCACAACCGGTAATCATTCCGCTAAACAGTACAATTAAATAGGGTAGATGAATTTCCTGGGCAACCTGGCAGCCAATAATGGTAAAAACCACTAAGCCTAAAGCATCAAGGTAAAGAAATAGCTTTTTAAGTTTTGTCATTATAGATGCGATAAATGCAGCGAGTAAGGCCGCTACCGCTGTAATCACCAAATATTCTGGATGTTCTACCCAGCTCATTGGGTAATGGCCAAATAATACATTTCTAACTGTCCCACCTCCCAAAGCTGTAACCCAGGCAATAATGCAGACACCAACCCAATCCATATCACGTCTGCCTGCAGAAAGCGCAGCAGTCATCGCTTCGGCTGTTATGGCGATAATGTAAAGAATGTGGAGCATTAGATGGGTTAATTGTTAAAACTGGTTAACCGTAAACTGGATTGTTTAATTGTTGAATGGCTAAATTGTTAACTGCAAATTGTCAACTGAAAGCTAATCCTTCTTCTCTTCCTGAATGATCACGAAAACATCTTCATTGTCTTTTTTCATGAAGTATTTTTCGCGGGCAAATTTTTCGGCCGTATTCAGATTGGTATTTAGTTCATTAAGATCTTTTTTAACCTGGGCAGTTTCTTTTTCGAAATATTCTTTTTCTTCCTGCAATTTATTTGCCTGACTACGGTATTCATACTGAGACATCATATCATTTTTGTCGAAAAATAGCATCCACATCGCAAAAGCGACCGTAGCAAGGAAATATTTATTGCGAAAAAGATCTATTAAACGTTTCATATATTGATATGATATTTTTGATGTGAGATTTGAGAAGATCAAATCCAACAAACAAATATAGTATTAAAATAAAAACATCCGAAGATTTAAAATCTCCGGATGTTTTCCAAATAAGTTTTTCAACTTGTTAACACTATAGCATTGGGTTTAAACCCAATGCTATAATTATTTCTTAGCGTATTTGAATTTTGAACCGATGAAACGTGCGTTTTCACCTAATTCTTCTTCAATACGTAATAATTGATTGTATTTTGCAATCCTGTCTGAACGTGATGCAGAACCGGTTTTAATCTGTCCGCAGTTTAATGCAACAGCTAAATCAGCAATCGTAACATCTTCAGTTTCGCCAGAACGGTGACTCATTACCGAAGTATAACCACTGTTTTGAGCTAAAGTTACTGCATTGATGGTTTCAGTTAAAGAACCGATCTGGTTAACTTTTACCAGGATTGAGTTAGCAGTAGCCTCGTCGATACCACGTTGTAAACGCGTAACGTTGGTTACAAATAAATCATCACCAACCAATTGAACATGGTCACCAATTTTATCGGTTAAGCTTTTCCAGCCAGTCCAGTCGTTTTCATCCATACCATCTTCAATAGAGATAATTGGATATTTTGCAGAAAGATCAGCTAAATATTGTGCCTGCTCTTCGCTTGAACGAATTACACCAGTAGCACCTTCAAATTTAGTATAGTCGTATTTACCATCTTTGTAGAACTCAGATGAAGCACAATCCAAAGCTAAACAGATTTGAGAACCTGGTTTGTAACCAGCAGTTTCAATTGCTTTTAATACCGTTTCAATTGCATCTTCAGTACCATCGAAAGTTGGTGCAAAACCACCTTCATCACCTACTGCAGTAGATAAACCTCTATCATGAAGAATTTTCTTTAAGCTATGAAAAACTTCAGTTCCCCAACGTAAAGCTTCCGAGAACGAAGGAGCGCCAACTGGCATAATCATAAATTCCTGGAAAGCGATAGGTGCATCGGAGTGAGAACCACCGTTGATGATGTTCATCATCGGAATTGGTAAAGTGTTTGCATTAACACCACCAATATAACGGTATAATGGTTGACCGATTTCGTCAGCAGCAGCTTTAGCAGCAGCCAAAGAAACACCTAAAATAGCATTAGCACCTAAGTTACCTTTGTTTTCGGTACCATCCAGGTCTAACATAATTTTATCAATTGTATTTTGCTCAAAAACATCAATACCTCTTAATGCATCAGCAATTTTAGTATTTACATTTTCTACAGCTTTTAAAACACCTTTACCTAAATATGTAGATTTATCACCATCACGTAATTCAACAGCCTCATATTGTCCAGTAGATGCACCGCTTGGTACAGCTGCACGGCCAAAAGCGCCTGCCTCTGTTACAACTTCTACTTCTACTGTTGGATTGCCTCTCGAATCGAGAATCTGTCTGGCATGGACATTAACGATTATGCTCATTTTTATTTGATTTTTTATTGATTTTTTAACCTGCTTAGTGTAAAAAGTACAATTACTAAGCGCAACATCAAAGTTAGTATATTTTTTAAATAAATAAAGCGTTTTAAGGGTTAATGTTACGATAGTTGTTTGAGTTAACCGATGGTTAATTTTAAATTAATATTGGTTGAAACTTATGTTTAAGTCGGTAGCTTAATGTGCATAAGAGCCTTCATGTTAATTTGAAAAGCAATTGCAGTATTACTTCGGTTGGGGTTAGTCCCGCTTTTCATTACAAGTCCTCTCCCGATGAAAAATCGGGATTGCGGGCTTTTCATTACAATCGGGTTTATGCTACTTAGATTGGTAGTTTATGGAGAGGAACGATACTTAATTAATGCCGTCATCTCGATCCGATAGCTATCGGGTCCGCTCGAAATGACGGCATCGTGGGGGTAGTTATCTCATTATTTTTTAGCTTCCGCCAAAAGTTCAGAATTCAACCTTACATATTCATCAACCTTTTGTGCTTTAGCAACATCAATACCCTGTTGTGCAGTAGTTGCTGCGGCTGCTTTATCGCCCATTTTTAATTGGATACGACCTTTCCATAATTTAAACCAGGGCGCTTTTGGATCTGACTTTTCTGCTTCGGTCATCCATGCTAAAGCTTGTTTTAAATCTTTTCCGTTTTGCAAATAATATTGTGCAGCAGCAAAATATGGTTTCTTTTCACCTTTCATTGCTTTGGCGATATTGGCCATTACTTTTTCATCAATAGAAGTAGTGATGTTGATTGCATAGGCACTATTCTCCCACATCATATTTAAAGTTGCAGAAGTTTCGCTAACTGCCGAAAATTGCATGGTTAAAGTTTCTACTTTATCTTTTAAAGTTGTTGTTTTTACTTTTACGCGCAACACATCATCACTTTCTTTATACTCGTACGCACCCCATTGATCGGCAATTTTATTAAAAATAACGGTCCATTCGTTTTTGCCGGGGATACTGAACAGGCCATATTCGCCGGCCGGTAAATCTTTGCCTTCAATTTTAACGGCATCGGTAAATTTAATGCGTGTTGCTGCATTTGCTCCATTGCGCCAAACTGTGCCCATGGGTTCCATTCCGCCAAAAATTTTGCGGCCTTTAACATTCGGACGGGAATAGGTTAAAGTTATTTTTCCCAATCCAAAATCCTGGATGATGGTTTGACCACTACTCGGTTGTGGGAATTTGGCTTCCTGGGCATTTGCGAAATCTGCTGCACCTAAAAGTGCAACAAACAGCATTACTGATTTGATTGATAATCTCATTGCTTTGTTGTTTTTGGTTTGCACGAATTTACGCAATAAGCCTTTGATTTTAACAAAATGTTTTAATGCTGCCTTTAAACCAGTTTATGTTTCCTGAACCCAAAAATCAGTTCATCAAAATATTCGCCATTTTTAAAAATAGTGGCTTTTAATTCTGCCTCGAAAATAAAGCCTGATTTCTTTAAAACCCGCTGCGAAGCCAGATTGGTATGTGTTGTCCGTGCAAAAATTCTATCAATATCGAAGGTAGCGAAACCATATTGAAGCATTTCTTTTATGGCAAGCGGAACAATTCCTTTTCCCCAATATTCTTCAGCAATCCAATAACCCATTTCTGCACTTTTGCTATAAATATCATTGAGTTGATGCACACCTATCGATCCTATTACTTCACCGTTAAATACAATGGCCTTAATTTGTAAAGGATGATGGCTTAAAGCAAGTTGAATAAAAGCTTCCCCATCTTTTTTCTCATATGGAAATGGGAATTTATTGGTCAGGTATTTAGAAATATTGAAATTATTGGCGTATTTAACCAAACTTTCAACATCGCTGGGCTGGTAAGGACGTAAAGTTAGTTGCATTGATGTAGGATTTTACCAAGATGAGGGTGGCCTGTAACTTTTCAACAAAAATAAAGTCAGAAATAAAATGGTTTTATGCTGCACTTCAATCAATTTGAAAAATCTTACTTCGATCATCTCGTTTTAAAGATAGATAATATTAAGCTTCCTGAAGGTGTTTTTTGGATAAAAGGAAGCAATGGTACAGGAAAAAGTACCTTATTGAAAGCAATTGCCGGGATATTGTCTTTTAAGGGTGGTATCTCAATTGGCACCGTTTATTTAAAAAATCATGGTGTTTCTTATCGGAAACTGGTCAATTTTGCCGCTGCCGAGCCATTATTTCCCGAGTTTTTGAGCGGAGCTGAGATGATCGGTCTTTTTGCCAAAGCTAAGGGGGCAATTCCTGGTCAGGCAGAGGCTTTAATAACCGATATCGGAATGCAAGATTATATCAACAATCCATTGGGTTCTTATTCCAGCGGTATGCTGAAAAAACTTTCGCTGGTGCTGGCTTTTTTGGGCAAACCTAAACTGATTTTATTAGATGAACCTTTAAATACCATTGATGCAGAATCTCTTGAGATATTGTACCGATGGATTAATGAAAAACATGAGAAAGAGAAGATTAGTTTCATCTTATCATCGCACCAGCCTTTGGATGGGTTAAAATTGCCCGGACTTAAACAACTTAATATTGAGGATAAACAATTAACTCCGAATTTTTAATGTTTCCGCTTTCGAATGTTGCTTTAAGGAAAATATTTGTGGATGGGTTTTACCGTACCCATGCAGGTATGCTGGTATTCGTTTTCGTCATGTTGATCAGTTACTGTTTATTCATTAACACTTTAGGTACAGTTCGGCCAGAGCAAATTGATTTCTGGCAGTTTTTCTTTACCATAAGTTTGGTAAGTAATCCATTAATCATGGCTTTTTATCTTGTTGCAAGTTTATTATATGGTTATAAGAGCCTAAAATATGTGCTTAACCAGCTTGCTTTGCCTCAACTGGAGTTTTTATACTACAGTTTTACCTCATCCTCAAAAAAACAACAGTTTCTCAGCTGGTCTAAAGTGTTGGCTTATATATTTATTCCTGTTTGGTGCTTTACTTTATATGCCGTAGTGATTGGGTTAGTATTTGGTTTTTATCTTATTTCTATTGGGATTTTGTTCTTTCAGCTGCTGCTGATTATTGCAGGTGCTTATATTATTTTAAAAGAAAGTAATCGTTTAATTGAAAGCAGTAAACCCAACTGGCTAATCAGAGTAAGTCGGAAATGGAACAAATCTGTGTTTTTATTGTACACATTTCAGGTTTTTAACCGATCGAAACTGGCCTATTTATTAACCAAACTGCTTTCCTGGGTATTGATTTCAAGTGTTTTTATGCTTTTTTCTGATCTGGAAGATAATTTCAGGTTACTCATGCTCATTATTTCCTCCATTGTTGTGGCGCATGTTGTGCTCATTTATCAGGAGAAAATTTTCAATGACCGTTATTTGTCCTTTTTGCCAAATTTTCCTTTTAGTAAGCCCAAGGTGTTTTTTAGCTTCTGCTTAAACTATCTCATTTTATTATTGCCCGAAATATGTTGGATATTTACTCGTTTTGGGCCAATAACTTCACCGGAGTTAGCTGTATTCGCTTTTTCTGCTATACTTTTATTTAGAAGTTTGCTTCTGCTGAATGAGATTCAGGTTAAAGGATTTTTGATAGGTGTTTTTTGCCTGTTTTTCCTCTTTTATGTGTTTATTATGTTTGGCTTAGGCTTAATGCTAATTCCACTAAACATTGTTGTGGCTTGGTTGGTTTTCAGGAGAAATTATTTGAATGATAATTACATTGATATTTGAACAGGTCGTCATCTCGACTGAAGCGCAGCGGAATGGAGAGATCTATCGAGGCAGATTTTGCTTCGCTGAGCCTTCGGGTTCTCGACTGCGTTGCACCCGATAGCTATCGGCTCCGCTCGAAATGACGACTTTTCTATAGGACTCCTTATCCATGGTCTGTGTCCGCACAGACCATCTATGAATATGATATTGTAGGAAGTAATAACTAATTTTACGAGTGTTCTGTGAGGACACAGACCACGGAATGGGATTATTTTTAATACTTACTAAATATTAGAAAACAAAAAGTTTAACCTGGCAAGTTCCGTTTTGATCTGGTTCATGCCGATTAAACCGCCTGACATGCCACTTGATTGCTGAAAAATATTAACGGTAAGTTCACCATCAACACCCGGAGCCATTGTTACGCTAAATTTAAAATAAGTTACAAAAGCACCCAGTAAAAGTCGTTTTATACGGCTGCCTTTTTCTAAGATTAAATTTCCATACTGATCATTTGTAACGTTATAACCTTGCTGCTCCATTAGATCAATGATTTTTTTAGTCATTTCTTCTGCTGAAATACCTTTATATAAGTTCGAAATCAGTCCATCAACAGTTTGAAGATTTTTTACAAAAAGCGCCATATTATTTTTAGTTTGGGATTATTTTAATTCATCTAATACCTTAAACAACTTTTTGTTGATACTGTTTCCGCTATAATTATTAATATTAATCACCACCACATATTTGTTACCAGCCGCGTCCGTATGGTAACCTGCAAATGCCGAAACATCGTTTATGGTTCCGCTTTTAATTTTCATACCATTGTATTCTGGCAGGGCTTTATAATAATCAGGAAACCAGTTTTCTTTCTGAATCTGAAAAAGCACATTAGCCATTGCCGAGGTTGTGATTCGGTCGCCTGGTGAGAGTCCGCTGCCATCGATAATATTCAATGCTGTTCTATCAACTCCTTTATCAGCCCAGAAATTGATTTCAGTTTCAGCGCCTTTACTGGTTGTACCTGCTTTGCCCGATTTTATGGCAATGGTTTTTAAAAGTGATTCGCCATATAAATTGATGCTTTTCTTTAAAAACCAGTAAGTAATCTCACTTAAGCTTGGCGAACTGATGGTACTTATTTTCTGTGTAACCGAAGGGATGACCTGATTGTTCAAGGTCATTAACCTTGCCGTTGTGGCCTGCTGACCGGTCGAAATCCCCAATCTCTTCAAAGTATCCTGTAAACGGTAGGCGCAATCAAAAGCGGGGTCGGGGAGGGCAACAGAAATACCTGTTTTGGCAATGCCAATACCCCAGCTACCGCGGAGGTAAGCAACATTGCTGTAAGGCGGAAGAAAAGCATAACTTCTATCGCCAGTTCCAGATGCTCCGGTTTTTAACTCATTTACAATTTGCACATAAGGTGTAGCTGGGGCTGTTTTTACAATTTTCACTTCATCTGCTGTGCTGCTTCCTGGCCTTAAATGTATATCGAATTGATTTTCCCTCCAGGCTAGGCCAGAAGTTCCGGCACCGTAATAATTGCCGATATCCTGCCAAACCCAACCTTCAGGTGTGGTTTGTGTGCCGAAAATACGGTCATCACCAATTACCGCACCTTCAATCTTTTTAATACCTGCAGCTTTTATGGCCGCAACCCAGGCGGTTAAAACAGCGTTTTCTTTATTTTGATAACGCCACGAACCCAAAGTTGGATCGCCGCTACCGATAATGATCAGGTTACCTTTTAATGTTCCATCTGTAGTAATTGTTCCGGTATAGGCCAAATTAGTCTGAAACTGAAAATCTTTCCCTAAAATACTGAAAGCTGTTGCTGCGGTAATGGTTTTTAGTGTTGAAGCAGTGGCCAGACCAATCTGCTCATTTTTGGCATATAATGTTTTGCCTGTACTGGCATCCAAAACACAAAGAGATACTAGAGCATGTTTTGCCTGTTCGTCGTTTAATAAATTATTAAAGGCTTTTTCGATGTTTTGTATCCTGTTTTGAGCATTTGCTGCAATTGCTAAGCACAGCGATAAGGACAATATTTTGAAAAATTTCATTTTTTTTGCAGGCGATTATTTTATACCAGGAAACTGGTATAGTTAGCTTTATTTATAACGTATGTTTCGTTAGTGGGGTATGCATCTAAAAAAGTTGAAGGAAACTTTACTTTTTTATTCGCGTTCCACTTGATCTCTATGGCATTTATTTTTCCATCAACTTCTTCTATTAAATCAATTTCCTGTTGCTGAAAACTGCGCCAAAAATAATATTTTGCATGCTTTCTTTTATTATTACTGGCCTTTATGTATTCAGATACAATGTAATTTTCGAATAACTGACCAGCATCCTGTCGTAAGCCGAGCATACTAAAATTTTCGATTACCGCGTTGCGAATTCCTGTATCATAAAAGTATATCTTTTTGCTCTTTTTAATTTCGTTCCGCAGGTTACTGCTGTAAGCACCTAGCCTAAATACAACGAAACATTGTTCTAATAAATCGATGTAACGCTCAACAGTAAGTTTATCGGCCTCAATCATTTGGCCAAGTTCAGTATAAGAAACTTCGTTACCAATCTGTAGGGCCAATGCCTGTACCAGTTTTTCGAGCTGTAAAGGTTTTCGGATGCCTGTTAGGGATAAAATATCTTTAAAGAGATAACTGTTTGCCAAATTTAATAACAGCTCTTTTTCTTCACCCGGATAATTGATCGCATCAGGATAAGTACCATAAATTAATCTTTTTTCTAAAGCCTGTTCTTCAGTAAGCACATTAGTGTCTTCAATAAGTTCTGCAACAGAAAAAGGGAAGAGGTGATATTCGAATTTTCTTCCGGTTAATGATTCTTTGATGCCAACAGCCAGATCTAATGATGAGGAACCTGTAACCAATAACTGGACATCAGTAAAATTATCGACGATCAGTTTTAAGGTTAAACCAATATTGGTAACTCGTTGTGCTTCGTCGATGAAAATGATTTTGTTAACACCGATAATTGATTTGAGCCTTTCGATACTGATATCAGTTAAGGTAGCACGTACGTTTGCCTCATCGCAATTTAGAAAAACAAAAGGTAACTCCTTCTTATTTACTAACTCCTTCAACATAGTGGTCTTACCCACTTGTCTGGCGCCAGTAACAATAATGGCTTTTTGTTTAAAAAATTTCGATTCGATGTGATTCTGCAGATTTCTGATAATCATCTTACAAATTTTGCTTCTCTCAAATATAGCAAAATTCTGTGTTAATCACTAAATTTTATATAATTTAGTGATTATGATCTCTTTTTTATATATAATTTAGTGATTACGATCGCTAAATTATATAATTATAAAAATATAGTTTACCCGTTGAATAACTTATTGCGTTTAATTTCTTTTCCCTGCCTCAGTTTTACAGCATGATAAATGGTTGGTACATCATTCGTCCATTTTTTGAGGGTGAAAACAATGGCGAGTATCTCTAACCGGGTAGCCAGGCCGAGCCAAAAACAAATTTCAAAGAGCACGACCGATTCGCAATGAACCATAATTTCGACTAAAGTAGCGAATATGGTAAGCGTCCAGATTTTAGCACCGATAGAATGTGTAGCGATTTCCTTTTTGAATTTGATATAGCTTAATACATAGGTTGAAGCTTCGAAAGCACCAAGGACAATTAATTTGACCAGGTTGGTATTAAAGAAATCAGGACATTGGATATAAGTGGCAACTGCTACCGAAATAAAAAATACCTGATCGATTCCGGAATCCAGCCGCCTTAACTTTTCGGAAGAAATATTGAGCTTACGGGCAATAATTCCATCAAAAACATCGGTTAACAAACCAATGGATAATAAGGTGATGGCTAAAAAGGAATAATGGCTAACATGGAAAACGCTTAATAGAATGATTCCAAAACCGATAAGTAATCTGGAATATATAAGCGCAATGGGAATATGTTTCATTGTTGGAGCGCATAAAAAAGCCTCCCGATTTTACATCGGGAGGCTTTTGAGTTTTATTGATTAAACCAATTCTTTCTGAATCAGGTATTCGGCAATCTGAACTGCATTGGTTGCTGCACCTTTACGTAAGTTATCAGCAACAATCCAAAGGTTTAGGGCTTTAGGAGCCGACTCATCCCTACGGATACGGCCTACAAAAACTTCATCTTTTTCGTGTGCATCTTTCGGCATTGGGTATTTTAAGTTAGCCACATCATCAACAACGATTATACCAGGCGATTTTTCTAAAATACTACGCACTTCGGCTAAATCGAAATCATTCTCGAACTCGATGTTTACCGACTCTGAGTGACCACCCATTACCGGGATACGAACCGTTGTAGCGGTAACTTTAATGCTATCATCGCTCATGATTTTGTTCGTTTCCTTAACCATTTTCATTTCTTCTTTGGTATATCCGTTTTCCAAGAAAACATCAATATGAGGAAGCACATTTAAATCGATTTCATAAGGATAAGCTTTCGGGCCATCAATACCTTTACGCTCATTCATTAATTGCTCAACCGCTTTAACACCTGTACCGGTAACCGATTGATAGGTAGAAACTACCACACGTTTAATTTTGTATTTATCGTGTAAAGGTTTTAAAACCACCACCATCTGGATGGTAGAACAGTTTGGGTTAGCAATAATTTTGTTATCGATAGAAAGTTCGTGTGCATTAACTTCCGGTACAATTAATTTAATTGTAGGATCCATTCTCCAGGCAGAAGAGTTATCGATAACCGTTGTTCCAGCCTCTTTAAAGCGTGGCGCATGCTCTAATGAAGTATTGCCACCAGCCGAAAACAAAGCGATATCTGGTTTCATGCTGATTGCAGTATCCATGCTAACAATTGGGAACTTCTTACCCTTAAAAGTAATTTCCTTACCAACACTCTTTTCTGATGCTACGGGAATTAACTCTGTTAAAGGGAAATTTCTTTCCTCCAATACTTTTAACATGACAGTGCCAACCAATCCGGTTGCACCTACTACTGCTACTTTCATTTTAATTTTTTTTTATATTATTAATTATTTGATATAAGCCCAAATATGCTAAAAATTAAGCTTATATCCCTATTGTTACCAATTAAATTTGCTTTTAATATTTAAAATTTTGGGTTTTCGATAGAAAATATGGTAGAGGATAGATCATTAATTCGATTTAGTAAAACTTGATAAGAGAGGCTTTCTTTCTTTTTTGGAAAGCAGGTTCCAGCGTTTATCAGTTACGAAAGTCCTGCCATCTGCTTTATCGCGATGAAGAATCGGGATGCCTGCTACTGTCAGGTTTAATTAACCTAGGTCAGCCGTTCTAACATGAAGAGATCATTAGTGCGGTAGTTCTGCGTTAGGGATTGTAAGGGTTCAGTGCCGATGTTTTCATCGGTACCGAAGCGAAGCGGAGCCCTGAAAAGCCCGACCCTTGCGTAGCATGGGAAACGCCATATCAGTTTGCAATCTGCAGTTTACAGATAGGATCGTTTTTTATATACCCCACAGGTTTTTTAATACCTGAGGGGTATGATAAATTTAAATCAAACTTGCTTTGATATAATCGCAGCTTGTTTTGATCGAGCCAATTGGATCTGGCTGATAGTTATTTTCGTGCTCAACAAAAAAGTGTTGCATGCCTGAAAGTTTTGCCTGAGCAAAAATCGATTTAAAATCAATTGATCCTTTACCCACCTCGGTGTTTAATTCAGGTTTGGCTTTGTCCATATCTTTTACGTGCCACATTGGGAAACGGCCTGGGTATTTTTTAAATAATGCTAACGGATCATTACCTGAACGTACTACCCAGTATAAATCCATTTCAAAATTAACCAGGTTTTTATCGGTTTCAGTTAAGTAGACATCGTAACCGGTGGTATCGCCCAAATTTTTAAACTCGAAATCGTGATTATGATAAGCGAATTTTAATCCCGAAGCTTTTGCAATTTCAGCCACTTTGTTAAAATCGCTTGCGGTTTTTTTGAAACCATCGGCACCTTTACTCATATCAACGTGTGCGCCGGCAATGGTAAAATATTTACCACCAATTGCTGCTGATGATTCGATATCTGCTTTTAACCTATCGGTATTTCCTGTTTTTACAAAATCATCCATGTGGTAATGACCACTTGGTGCTTTTAAGCCATTGGCATCAAGTAAAGCTTTAAATTCTTTAGGCGTTAGGCCCCAAAATTTTCCATTGGCAAAACCATAAGTTTCAACTTCTTTGTATCCGGCTTTTGCTACTTTTTCAATAACGCCTTTTACATCTTTTGGCAATTCATCGCGTAGGGTGTATAATTGCAGACCAACATTTTTGCTTACTTTATCAAAAGCAAATGATGGGATTAACAAAGCCGCTCCGGCTGCTAATCCTGCTTGTTTTAAGAATGTTCTTCTTGAATTCATTGCTTAATGATTAAATAATTTCTTTTTTAATAAACGCGCAGCTTGCGGTAACGGAACCGAGCGGATTTGGCTTGTAATTGGTTTCGTGCTCTACGAAGAAATGTTTCATCCCCGAAAGTTTAGCCTGGGCAAAAATAGGTTTGAAGTTGATAGAACCCGTTCCCACTTCTGCATTTAATGCCGGGTTGGCTTTATCCATATCTTTAACATGCCACATGGTAAAACGGCCCGGATTTTCTTTGAATAATTTAATTGGATCGTTGCCTGAGCGTACTACCCAATATAAATCAAGTTCGAAATCAACCAGTTTTTTATCGGTTCCTTTCAACAGGATTTCGTAACCGGTGGTATCACCTTGTTTTTCGAATTCGAAATTGTGGTTATGATAGGCTAATCTGATACCGGCTGCTTTTGTCAATTTTCCAGCTTCGTTAATCCTGGCTGCGATTTTTTTATAATCGTCGGCATTTTTTCTGATACTTCCGTCTAACCAGGGAATGGTTACGTATTCGCTGCCCAGTACTTTTGCTGCTGCAATTGCCGCTTTAAGTTCTGTGGTATTTCCATCAGCCAGGTAAGTGCCTAAACCGTAGTGGCCACTTGGTGCTTTTAATCCGTTAGCATCTAATAATGCTTTAAATTCTTTAGGCGTTAATCCCCAAAATTGATCTTTTATCGAAAAACCATAGGTTTCAACTTCTTTGAAGCCAGCTTTTGCCACCTTGGCAATGGTTCCCTTTACATCTTTAGGAAGTTCGTCCCTTAAAGAATATAATTGTAAGCCTACTGCTTTTTTATCGGCAGCAAAAGCGAACGACGGCGCCAAAAGTGCTGCCGCTGCAGCCATACTACTATTGAGTATAAAACTTCTTCTTGATATCATAGGTATATTTTTAAATGTCGCAAATTGAGATTGCCTTTTTTAAGGAGGCTATTTTATCAGCGTTTTTAGGTATAAATTCTTGTGCAACGAAACCTTTAAAGCCGGTTTCGGCAATGGCTTTCATTATGGCCGGGTAATAAAGCTCCTGTGTATCATCAATTTCGTTTCTGCCCGGAACACCAGCAGTGTGGTAATGGGCAATGTACTGATGATAATCTCTAATGTTCCTGATCACATCACCTTCATCAATCTGCATGTGGTAAATGTCGTACAGTAACTTAAAGTTATCAGATCCTAAACGTTTGCAAAGCTCTGCTCCCCACGAGGTTCTGTCGCACTGGTAGTCTTTATGGTTCAGCTTGCTGTTTAATAACTCCATTACCAGAACAACATTGTGTTTTTCGGCCAATGGCATGAGTTGTTTAAGTCCTTTAACACAATTGTTCCAACCCGTTTCGTCATCTTTGCCACGGCGGTTTCCGCTAAAACAGATGAGGTATTTATACCCGGCTTCGGCAACAAGCGGAATCATTGCTGTATAGTTCTGGATTAATTTTCCGTGGAATTTCTCGTCGTTAAAACCATCTACCAGATTAATTTCTGCTCCATTGCACATGGTCGATTCCAAGCCATGTTTTTTCAAGGTCGGCCAATCTTTAGGGCCAACCAGATCAATGCCTTTAATGCCGATTTTTTTTGCTTCGACGCAAAGTGTTTCTACATCTAAACTGCTAAAACACCAGCGGCAAACAGCGTGGTTGATATTTCCTTTTAGCCTTAGCGGCTGATCTGATGCTGATTTATCCATTGCTAATGCTGAAAATCCTGAAGAAACACCAATCGCAGCAGTTCCTGCGATGATGTTCTTTAAAGCATTTCTTCTGTTTACGTTTGAGGCCATGTTAAACTGCTTTAGCTTCTATTTCAGATTTAGTTTTATCGTTGAACAGCAGGGCGAATAATAAGAAAACCGCAGCAGCAATTCCTGCCGGGATAATCCAAACCATTTTCCAATCAGTTACTTCTCCGGTTTTATACATGTCGGTAATTAATCCGGCTACTTTAAAGCCAATCAACATACCCACGCCATAAGTTGCAAGCGTGATAATACCTTGTGCTGCACTTTTAAATTTTTCTCCGGCTTTTGAGTTGGTATAAATCTGACCAGATACAAAGAAGAAATCGTAACAAACACCGTGAAGGGCAATTCCAATGATCAGCATAAAGCTCAGGTTGCCTGCATTACCGTAGGCAAAAAGGACATAACGTACCGCCCAGGCCAGCATACCAACTATAATAGTTTTCTTAAAGCCGTATTTTGAGAAGAAAACGGGAATCGCCAGTAAAAATAATGCTTCCGAAACCTGGCCTATGGCCATTTTACCTGTTGGGTTCGAAACTTTGATATCTGCTAAGAAAAGACCTGCATTTTGGTAATAAAAAGCTAATGGGATACAGATCAGGATAGAAGAGATAAAGAAAACAGCAAAGTTTTTATCTTTTAACAGTTTTAATGCATCCAGACCTAAAATGTCACCAATTTTTATTTTCTCGTCTTTGGCAACTTTTGGAGGGGTTGCAGGTAAAGTAAAACTAAATAAACCTAATACCAAAGATGCGATACCTGCCATTAAAAAGGTGCTTTTTAATAATCCCGCCTGAATTCCTTCCGGAGAATCCCAGTGGAATGCAAAACTGATCAGTAAACCAGCAATGATCCACCCGATGGTACCGAATACCCTGATATTTGCAAATTCTTTTTCAGCATCTTTCATTTGGTTAAAAGAAACCGAATTTACCAGCGCAAGGGTAGGCATGAACAAAATCATGTAAGCTAAAACGTAAGGGTAAAAAACACTTACATCTGGCGCACTATACATCTGGTACATTAAAATGGCACCAATAATGTGTAAAACACCTAAAATTCTTTCAGCGTTAAAATACCTGTCGGCGATAAGGCCAATGATAAATGGAGCAATAATGGCGCCCCAGGATTGTGTTGAAAATACAGAACCAATTTCAGAATTGGTTGCCTTTAGGTTATTGTTTAAGAAAGCCCCTAAAGTTACAAACCATGCGCCCCAGATAAAAAATTCCAGGAACATCATGGCAGAGAGTTTAAAGCGAGTAGTGCTATTCATTTGGTTTATATAAGGTTATTAGGTTTAAGGTTTAAGGCGTAGGGTTAAAACTAAGGATATAATCCTCAACATTTACCTTACGCCTTCAGCCTCATTATATTTAAGTTTTAGATATATGGTTAAATCGGAAGAAAGGAAACCTTCAGCCTTTTACCTTACACCTTTAACCTATTTTAAAGTTCTTTTATAGAGATGTTTTTGTACCAAACTTCATCTCCGTGATCCTGTAAAGCAATTTTGCCGGTTTTAAACGTTCCCCAGTTTTCCCATGTTGCAAATTTACTGCCTGCAACAATTTTTTTCCAGTTATCATCCCAAAGGGTAGTTTTTACCACTTCAACTCCGTTTAAAATTAAAGTTAAATTACCTTTTTTACTAATGATTTCTGCTTTATTCCATTGACCAACAGGTTTAACCGGTTCTGATGAACTTTTTACCAGGTCATATAAATCGCCGGCACGGTGTTTGGTGATTTTTCCATCCGGGTGACCGTCGTTGTCGATTACCTGCATTTCTAAACCTGTAGAGTAGGTAGCGTGATATTTAGGTTCTTCGTGAACGTAAAAAATTAAACCACTATTCGCTTTCGGAGCCACTTTCCACTCATATTTTAAATGGAAATCGCCATATTCCTTATCCGTAACTAAATCGCCACCGCCATCAGCGCCTTTTTTAGCTAAATCTAAGTGCAATGCACCATCCTGAACCTGCCAACCACTACCAACAGTAGTTTTGTTATAGGTATGCCAACCTGTAGTGGTTTTACCATCAAACAGTGGTTTAAAGCCCTTTTGAGCTTTTGATATTTGTGTAACTGCTAACAGGATACAAGCAGAAAGAAAGATTTTTTTCATTTTTTTTAAATAAAACCTCGCAGTTTTTTTTGCTGCGAGGTTTGTGATAATTAAAGAGTTAAATTGTTCCAGCCCTGGCGGTATTCGCGTTTTACAAACTGGTTTGCTTCGTCAAAATTGGTAACTTTCATGTTGTCGTTATCCCAGAGCATTTTAGTGTACCTGCCTGGATAAGTAGTTTTACCATTAACTGTTTTTTGGATATCGAAACTTCTGATTGCTAAATTCGCCATTAATAATGCTTCTGTTAACGCTCCTGCAATTTCGAAAGGAGAACTTACTTCCTGTTTGCCATAACCTGCAATTGCGGCTTCAACCCATTGTTTATAGTGTCCGTTTGCACCATTTGGTACGCGGGTGTATTTTGGCGCAACTTTAATATCCTTATTTCTGCTTAAAGGCAATAATTTCGGATTGGCACTATAGGTTTCAGACATCATTTTACCTTTTGTACCGATAAACAAGGTACCATTACCTCCATCGCCAAAAGTTTCGTCAGCTTCTAATTCTTCTGGGCGTTCCGGCTGGATACCACCATCCATCCAATGTAAGGTTACATCACCTTTGGTTTTATTCGTTTTAGGGAATTTTAAGGTAACGTGGCTTGATGGAGGGCAGCTTTCAGGGAAATAACCGCGTTTAAATTCATCTACATAAACAGAGCCTACACTGGCTTCAACTTCTTTTGCATATTTTAAGTTTAATACGCTAAAAGGAGCTTCGATTAAGTGGCATCCCATATCGCCCAGGGCACCAGTTCCATAATCCCACCAGCCACGCCAGTTAAAAGGAACGAGTTTGTCTATAAAATCTTTTTCAGGAGCAGTACCCAACCATAAATTCCAGTCTAATTCTTTTGGAATTTCAGCTTTTTTTGTTGGTCGGGGAATACCTTGTGGCCAAACCGGTCTGTCGGTCCAGGCGTAAACCGTATGTACATCACCAATTAAACCCGCTTCATACCATTCTTTCATTTGGCGTGGACCATCGTTTGATGCACCTTGATTACCCATTTGAGTAACCACTTTATATTTTTTGGCAGCAGCGGTTAAGATACGCGCCTCATAAATATCGTGTGTTAAAGGTTTTTGCACGTAAACGTGTTTACCCAGCTGCATGGCAGCCAAAGCCTGTATGGCATGGTTATGATCGGGAGTGGAAACAGAGACCGCATCGAAGTTTTTATGTTCTTTATCCAGCATTTCGCGCCAGTCTTTATAGTATTTGGCTTTAGGGAAAGCTTTCACACTATTGGCTGCACGGCGATCGTCAACATCACATAAAAAGGCAATATCTGCTTTTCCGCTTTTGTTGAACATATCTAAATCGCTCTGGCCTTTTCCGCCGACACCAATGCCGGCAACCAGTAAGCGATCGCTTGGTGCTAAATAACCGGGTCCGCCCAATACATGGCGGGGCACGATCATAAACGCTGCGGCAGCGATTGCCGAAGTTTTAATAAAATCACGGCGGTTACTCGTGTTTTTATTTTCTTGCTCTGTTTTCATAGTAGTAAATCGATTTGCTAATTTGGTTAAAATTATTTTTTAAGGGATAAAATGTACTTTACCATCAATTTTGCATCGTCTTTTTTAAGTGTAGCATGAGCAGTCATTGGCATATTGCCCCAAACCCCGGTACCACCTTTAATAATTTTATCGGCTAACATGTTAATGTTTTTCTCGGTAGCCGGATATTTTTTTGCGATTTCCACATAAGCAGGGCCAATAATTTTGTTGGTTTTATTGTGGCAACCTAAACAATCTGATTTATTGATCAGTTTTTCGCCAGGATTCGATTGGAAAGCAGCATGGTTTGTCATTGTTGCTGTTGCAACTACCGTCTTCTCTTTAGCCAAATCTGCTTTTGAAAATGAAGCCATAAAGATGACTACAGCGCCTAAAATTAAAAATGTCTTTTTCATTTTGTGTGTGTTTTGTGTTTGTTAATCTTGTAATCCTAATATTCTTTTATTGAAAGCGCTATCACTGCCAGATGCAGCAAAATCATCAAATGCTTTATCTGTTACGTTAATGATGTTCTTTTTAATGAATTCGGCACCTTCTCGGGCACCATCTTCCTGGTTTTTAATGCAGCATTCCCATTCCATAACGGCCCAACCTTTAAAATCATATTGTGCCAATTTACTAAAAATGGTTTTAAAATCAACCTGGCCATCTCCTGGCGAACGGTAACGGCCAGCACGGTTTGCCCAACTCTGGTAGCCACCAAAAG
Organism: Pedobacter jeongneungensis; assembly: GCF_000633455.1. Taxonomy (GTDB): domain Bacteria; phylum Bacteroidota; class Bacteroidia; order Sphingobacteriales; family Sphingobacteriaceae; genus Pedobacter; species Pedobacter jeongneungensis_A. The sequence continues at coordinate 166,082 of NZ_AYMG01000028.1, read as the reverse complement.
TGCCTTGTTTGCCTGTAGGGTTAAATTCTGCGTCTTTAACATGGAAAGCTTTAATGCGTTCGTGGTAAAAATCGATGTATTGAATGTAATCCAATTGTTGCAACACAAAGTGTGATGGATCATACAATAAGCATGCCCGCGGGTGATTATTTACTGCGGCAAGGAACATTTCGTAAGTTTCGCCATCAAATAAATCTTCTCCGGGGTGTATTTCGTAGCAAACATCAACACCACATTGGTCAAATTCGTTTAAGATCGGGGTCCAGCGTTTTGCCAGTTCTGCAAAACCTTCTTCAACTAATCCGGCAGGGCGTTGCGGCCATGGGTGGAAATATTGCCATAATAATGAACCACTAAATGTTGCATGTGCATTTAAGCCTAAATTTTGAGAGGCTTTTGCTGCATATTTCATTTGTTGTACGGCCCATTCTGTTCTTGCTTTAGGGTTTTTATGCAGTTCTTTTGGAGCAAACGCATCAAAAAGATCATCGTAAGCCGGATGTACGGCAACCAATTGACCCTGCAGGTGTGTAGAAAGTTCGGTAATTTCTAAACCATAAGAAGCAATTTTCCCTTTCAGTTCGTCAGCATAAGTTTTACTTTCAGCCGCTTTTTGAAGATCAATAAACCTTGCATCCAGGGTTGGCATCTGAATACCTTTAAACCCTAATCCGGCTGCCCATTCGCAGATATTCTCTAAGGTATTAAATGGCGCTTCGTTGCTTATAAATTGTGCTAAAAATACTGCTGGTCCTTTTATCGTTGTCATGCTGGATAGTTATAGTTTATAATCGTGCCACTTTTGATCAGACTGGCTGGAAGCTACTACATTTTCAATAAATGCCATTCCTCTTACACCATCTTCTGCACCTGGAAAATCCAACATTTCTGCAGTAGGCTGCTCGTTGTTCAGCTTTGCATCTATTGTTAACGCGAAGTTTTTATAAATATTGGCAAATGCCTCTAAGTAACCCTCGGGGTGACCGCCCGGTGTACGGGTATTGTGCTGAGCAAAACTGCCCATATAGCCATTACCCGTTCTGTAAATCTGAGCTGGTGCGTTTAACCACCTTGCAATTAAAGTATTTGGTTCCATTTGGTGCCATTCTATGCCACCTTTTTCACCGTAAACCCTGATTTTTAATGCATTTTCTTCTCCGGCAGCAATTTGAGAGGCTACCAGCACACCGTTACTTCCGTTATCAAATTTTAACAATACGTTACCATCATCATCAATTGCTCTTCCAGGAACCACAATATTTAGATCGGCACATATTTTTGTGATTTTTAAGCCAGAAATATATTCGGCCAGGTGTGCAGCATGTGTACCAATATCGCCCATGCTTCCGCTTTTTCCGGTTTTTGATGGGTCTGTACGCCAGGCAGCCTGGGCATTGCCTTCGCGTTCTGAAAGGGTGCTTAACCAACCTTGAGGATATTCTACCACAATTTTTCTGATCGCACCTAAAGCACCTTCGCTAACCATTTGTTTTGCCTGTTTAACCATTGGATAACCTGAATAAGTATGGGTTAAACACAAGGTTAAACCTGTTTCTTCAACTTTTGCTTTCAGCTGTTTTGCTTCTTCTAAAGTTAAGGTCATTGGTTTTTCGATTACCACGTTAAAGCCTTTATCCAAAGCCATCATGGCAGGGGCGAAGTGGGCAAAATTTGGGGTTACGATGGTTACGAAATCGATTCTTTCGTCTGCTGGCAATTCACTTTCCCTTGTCAGCATTTCTTCGTAATTGGTGTAGATCCTGTTATCAGGAAGGAAAAGTAATTTTCCAGATTCATACCCGATTTCAGGGTTTACACTTAAAGCTCCGGCAGATAATTCGATCAGGCCATCCATATTGGCAGCCAAACGGTGTACGGCACCGATAAAAGCGTCTTTTCCACCGCCTATCATGCCCATTCTTAATTTTCTTTTCATTTTTGAGGTATGGGGCATAGGGCTAAAGGCTTAGGGCATAGGGAGATTGAACCCTACGCCTTAAGCCTTCTACCTTAAACCTTTCTAGATGTTCTTTTTCTTTAATTCTTTTACAGCATAATCGCAAGCTCTTGCGGTTAAGGCCATAAATGTTAACGATGGATTTTGGCAGGCGATTGATGGCATACAAGATCCATCAGTTACAAAAACGTTGTTTACTTCGTGCATCTGGTTCCACTTGTTCAGTACTGAAGTTTTTGGATCATTACCCATCCTTGCGGTACCCATTTCGTGGATTGCCATACCTGGATAACAGCCTGCATCGTAAGTTTTGATGTTTTTCATGCCTGCTTTTTCTAACATTTCGGCCGCATCGTTCATCATATCCACACGCATTTTTTTCTCATTTTCTTTGTATTCGCAATCAATGGCCAATACCGGCTGTCCCCATTTATCTTTTTTACTATGGTCGATGTAGACCTTGTTTTCGTAATAAGGAAGCATTTCTCCGAAACCACCCAATCCCATGGTCCATTTGCCTGGTTTGGTCATTTTTTCTTTCAAGTCCGCACCGAACGATAATTCGGCTACATCACTTTGCCAGTTTGCCCTGCTTGCACCACCCTGATAACCGAAACCACGTAAATAATCACGTTTATCATTACCAATGTTCTGATACCTCGGTACGTAAATTCCGTTTGCACGGCGGCCGTAAGTATATTTATCATCAAAACCTTCGGCTTCGCCTGATGCGCCGCAACGGAAATGGTGATCCATCAAGTTGTGACCCAATTGTCCGCTGGCATTACCCAAACCATTTGGATGTGCTTCTGAAGTTGAGTTTAATAAAAGGAATGTTGAACCTAATGTAGAACCGTTTACAAAAACAATTTTGGCATAAAACTCCATTGTTTTGTTGGTCTGTGCATCAATTACCATTACCCCTTTTGCTTTTTTCGTATCCTTATCATAAATGATGTGGTTTACGATAGAGTAAGGGCGTAAAGTTAAACGTTTGGTAGCCATAGCCGCAGGTAGGGTAGAAGATTGCGTACTGAAATAAGCACCAAAAGGACAACCACGGCTACATAAATTTCTGTATTGGCAATTGCCACGACCTTTGTGAGGCACTGTTAAATTGGCGGTACGGCCAATCATGATGATACGCTCTCTTTTATAATGTTCTTCTACGCGTGCTTTTACCGATTTTTCTACAATGTTTAAATCCATTGGGGGTAAAAACTCACCATCGGGACAAGTAGGCCAGTTTTCTTTTGAACCACTGATGCCGGCAAAACGCTCAGCATAATCGTACCAGGGCGAAAGTTCTGCATAACGGATAGGCCAGTCTGCACCGTGACCATCTTTTTTATTGTCTTCGAAGTTGTGATCGCTTAAACGGTAACTCTGACGGCCCCACATTAGGGATTTTCCACCCACGTGGAAACCACGGTACCAATCGAAACGTTTATCTTCGGTGTAAGGGCATTCCAAATCGTTTACCCACCATTTTTCGTTTGCTTCCTGATAAGGGTAATCTCTTTTTTGTACAGGGTGGGTACGTTTTTGCTCTTCGGTTAACTTACCTGCATGTTTAAAATCCCATGGGTTTTTCATGGCGGTTTCGTAACCTGTAATGTGCTCAATGTTCATTCCTCTTTCGAGCATCAGTACACGTAAGCCTTTCTCTGTAAGTTCTTTTGCAGCCCAGCCGCCACTAATCCCCGATCCTACTACAATAGCATCGTAAGTATTTTCTGCTTTTAAATCTGTATTTAAATTCATGATGTTTTGTTATTGAGGTTAAAAATTAGGTTGCCCATGATTTTTGGCCTGGTTTTAAAGGCGCGTTACCATCATATCGGCCCGGAATAAGCACGTATTCGCGTGCTTTGGTGCAACCAATCTCTGAAGAATAATAACCGAGTAAGGTTAAATCTCTGGCTGTGATGAAAAAGTAAGTCAGATCTTTGTTTTCTTCTGATTTACCATCTTTTTGAGCAAGTGCGATTGTTCTTAAATCGATCATTAATTTTTTGCGGTCGGCTGGTGTTAAAGCCAGGTAGCTCTTACCGAAATCTTTCATTGATTTTGCCTGAAGATCTTTAAATCCCTTCGAAAATGAGGTTTGCATTTCGGCAGGGTAACAATCTTTCATCATCATCGGAATAAACTTGCCTAAACCTGCGGCTTTGGCACCTGCAGAGGTTTTGGTAGTCGGGACAATAATATCAGCAAATTCGGCAAAAATCTTTTCGTCTTCCAGCGAATAATTCACAAAGTTTTTTTCGTTTTCAGGGAGCGTAAAACTTTCAAATAAAACGCCCATTGTACTTGCGGAGATTGCTCCTCCCAGCAAGAATGCAACGTTTTTAAGTGCTTCTCTTCTGTGCATCGTCTTTATGGTTTTATATATTGGTTATATATGTGTTGAATTAGTAATATTAGAAAAAATATAGCGGAAAGAATAAATTTTTCGGGTTAAATTATCAGACTGCAATGCGATTGTTACCGAGTAGAATTATTCTAAATAAATGGATTTTTCTTGCTCTATTGCTATTTAGATCAATATTTTATCGCCGTTTTACTTGGTGTAAAAAGTACATTTAGTGTAGGTGAGCGGCTTATTTACTAATAAATTCTTAAAACAGGCTTTTTAAAGGGGAAATCTGTCCTAAAGCAGATTCTTTTTGATGTAATTATAACTTTCGGCAATACTCTCGTAAGGTGCTTTTTTGATGATATCCTGTTCTGTGAAAATGTAGTCGACACCGGCCAGTTTTGAAGCCGCAAAAATACTTTTGAAATCGATCCTACCTGCGCCCACTTCGGTAAAAACGGCTTTGTCTGTTTTATCCATATCTTTAACATGGAACATTTTATAACGGCCCGGATTTTTCCTGAACATGGCTACGGGATCTAAACCTGCATTTACTGCCCAAAAGATATCGAGTTCGAAACCTACCAGTTTGGCATCGGTTTCTTTTAACAGGATTTCGTAACCAGTAACACCATTACCCTGATCTTTAAATTCGAAATTATGGTTATGGTAGGCCAGTTTCAAACCCGATTTTTGGCAAAGTTCTGCTGCCTGGTTAAATCTGGCGGCCATGCGTTTGTAATCATCTAATGTTCCGTTGGCCCTGATATCGGTTGGCAAAGCAGGAATCACAAAATATTTTTGGTTTACGGTGGCCGCGGTTTCGATATGCGACTTTAATACTTTATCGTCTCCTGAAGATAAGAACTCTGTTACATTGTAATGTCCGCTCGGGGAGGTGAGTCCGTTTGCTTGCAATAAAGCATTGAAATCTTTGGCTTCCAAACCCCAAAAACCTTTCACCTCGTATTTGCCCGGATAACCATAATAGGTTTCTACCTGGTTATAGCCGATTTTGGCAACTTGTTGGATGGTGGCTTTTACATCAGCTGTTAACTGCTCCCTAAGGGTGAAAAGGCCGATCCCGATTTTTGAAACTTTTGCCGACTGAGCTAAAGCTGTAGTAATGATAGCTGGACTTAAAAAGGCTGCCGCACCTGCTAAGCCTGCCTGTTGTAAAAATGTTCTTCTTGTTGTCATGATGATGTTTTAGAATTAAAAAAACCGGAGCGTAAACTCCGGTTTGATTTTGTTAGAATGAATAAGCAAATGATCCCCAGAAAGTACGTTGAAGTAATGTTCTGCCAATCATTAATGTGCCAGGGGTAACGGTCGAGAAATCCCTGAACTGGTCTCCGCGAACATCACCCTCTGTCAGCACTTTTGCATTTAACAAGTTGTCTGCCCAAAATCTTATTGAAACTTTTTTAGTGAAATTGTATCCCGCTCCGGCTTTCATTACCACATAGGCAGGTAGTTTGTAACTGTCGCTGGGAGAGGTAAAACGGCTGCCCACATAGTTTGCAGCTACGTATAAATTGAAGTTTTTGTAATCGTAGTTGGCGCCAAGCTCGGTATTTAAAACCGGAACACGTTCTGTTCTTTTACCAGTGAAACTATAGGTACGATCACCAAATTCTGCCAGTACGGCTGCATTTCCTTTGGTTGATGCTTCGTAATCGGTGTATTTAGAATCCTGTAATGTTCCTGTTAAACGTAAACTAAGCGGTTTGGCAATTTTGTAAGAAACTTCGTATTCGGCACTGAATGTGCGGGTAGAACCGAACGCAACTAAAGCTTGTGTTCCTGCTGCTGTTGTTGGTACGTTGATGGTTAATGATACATTTTTAATGGCTGAGTAACTTCCTGAGGCAAAAATAGCGAGATTGTTCTTCGCGTATTTAAAACCTACCTCACCTAAATAAACCGGACGTTTTTTGATATTGGCCGGATTATATGCCGAGGCATTGTAATCGCCAATTGTTGGTGCATTGTATGCTTTTGTTGCTCTTGCAAAAATGCTCGAAGTGGAGTTTATTTTATAGTTGGCACCAACCGATGCCGCCCAATTGGTTAAGGTTTCATCGTAAGGCGTATAACCTAAAATTGTTGCGGTAGCAGCAGCGGTGGTATTAACCGTTCCATCTGTATTCAGCGCATAATAAGGTCTGTCGCCTTTTACATTTTGGTTGTCAATCCTCGCGCCGATATCTAAACGCCATTGTTCAGAAATTTTGATCTCATCTGAAGCATAGGCTGATAAGGTTCTGGTATCGCCAATAAAGGTGTTTTTGGTCTGGATGGTACGCTCTGCTGCAGTTGGTGACTGTAAAATAATGCTCGGATGCTCTTTAAATTCAGAAAATGAACGGAAAGCATAACGTAAATCATCACGATTATACTGGTGGATGCCTGCACCGATGCCTAGACTGTGGTTTTTAATCGTTTTTTTCAGGTCTAAATAATCTACGATCTGCACATCGCTGTTGATCTGTCCATTGGCCGATGAAGTGATTACATAATCACCTGCAACAAATGGTGCAACTGCGCCGCCAGGATAATAATAAGGTGTTGCTGCGGTTCTGGCTGCAATTCCGGAAGGAACGGTATAAGTTGAGTTGGTGTGGGTGTTCTGGTAGCGGAAATTGTTCACAATCTGCCAGCCGCTATCGGTTAAATAGTTGAACTGAAAGCCACCCGATCCCAATTTGGTATGGATACCATCGGTTAAGCTAAAATTGTGGTTGCCAGTTGCGGGATCGTTATAACTCCATTCGGTTTGTAATGGAACGATCGATTGCGAAGCCATATCATAATCTCGGTAGGTAGTCGGTTTCCCGGTACCATCGTAAGGATAATAGCTGGTTAACAGGAACTGAACTTTATCATTGAGGTATTTACCATACACGCGGACAAAGCCTTTATGGTTTTTGAAATTAAAAGTCATGTTACCTTTAATCTGTCCACCCTGATTAGCCGGATTAAAACCCTGATCTACCACGCCGTTATCGGTACGGTAAAATCCACCAATGTTGTATTTAATGTTTTCGTTTATTTTTCCGCCGGTGTTTCCATCAAAACGGTATAAACCCTGCGAAAAACCTGTGGTAAATTTAAACTGACCGTATTGTTTATCTGCCCCTACGTAACTGATGTTGTTTACCACAGCTCCCGGTGTATTGGACTGGATAATGGAAGCGTTACCCCCTCTAACCGCTTCGATATTCTGGATGGTTAAATCTGTTTTATAATATTGATCTACCGATGGATTGGTGTTGAAACCTGTTGGCAAAAGTGGTAAGCCATCTTCCTGGATGCCTAAGAAAATGTAACCGCCCTGCTGAGGAAAGCCCCTTACCCAAACATTGCCCGGACCATCGCCACCTGTACTTTCTACGGTTAAGCCTGGTATGGCTTTTAATAAATCGGTACTGTTTAATGGCGCCCTGTTCGTGATGTCTTTATTGCTCACTGATGTTAACGCCACACTACTTTCTAATTTTTTCTTTGGGTTACCGCCGGTTACCATCACACTTTCTAATTGAAGATTATCTTCTGATAAACTGATGTTCAGGTTTTCGTCGGCATTGCCTGGAGAAAGATTTACTTCTTTGGAGATAAAACCTACGTAACGCACAACTAACACCCGACTATCTACGGTTAGGCCTTTTAGCGCAAAAGCACCGTTTTCATCAGTGGTGGTGCCGATTGATTTTCCTTTTACCGTAACTGAAACACCCGGAATAGGGTTGCCTTTACTATCGGTTACTTTTCCGGTTACAATGCCTTCAAAGGCTTTTAAAAGTTCGAGGTTGTTATTGGCGGGAATAGAATAGAGCAGAATCTGATCTTTAACTATCCTATATCCCACATCATAACGTTTTAGCGAATTCTCAAGAAAGTATTTAAGTTTTTGGTTAACTACATTGATGGAAACTTTACGGCCTGAGTTTATTAATTGCGGACTGTAAACAAACTTCACATTGGCCAGGTGTTCTGTTTTTTCAATAATGGTTTTAATATCGGTTTGATCGGCCTTGATTGAAATGGGTGTATTCAAAAAGTCTTGTGCGCCTACATTATTTGCAAATGCAGCACAGGTAAAAATTATTATTGCAAGTATTTGGTAAATCGAAACTCTCATTGCATATATCGCCAGCGAAATAAGTTGATTTTTTTTCATAAATTTGGTTATTGTTCATTAAATGATTGGATTTATTGGACATAGAAATACCATGAATACATTTCTAATGTATTTAACTCGCCGGCAATGCCCCACATTGTCGGCTTTGTTTTTAGAAAAATATTATGGAAAATGGAGCCGCGCTTATGGGCTGTTGGTGCTGTAGTTTTTCTTCATCATATTTTATATTTGGTTAGTTTTTGGAAACCAAAATGCTGGTTCCCTGGATATAATATTTGCTTGAAATGGTTCCGCAGATCAGGTCGAGCTGCTCATACAGCCCTTTTTTGCTTAAATCTCCGGTAAAAGTGTAGGTGGATATCTGCTCGTTGTCCGATTTTATCTCGATGCCATAAGCTTCAGATAAGGTTTTAAAAATTTCCCTGATGCTTTCTTCTTTAAAGTTATAGCTCAAACTGGTTGGTATGTTGTAAGCTTCGGCCAAAGGAATGGGTTTGCTTACCAATGTTTTATTTAAATGATGTTCAGAAAAAACACCTTTTTGATTGGGCGTAAGCAGAATCGGTTGCGCCAGTTTTTCTTTAGAGAAAGCAAATAGCGAACTTTTCTGATTTTCTTCTACGTGGACTTTTCCCGTTCTTACGGCAACCTGGGCAGGCATGTTATCAGTAGCCGATTTCACCCAGAAACTGGTACCCAACACCCGCACCACCAATTTTTGGTTGTACACGTAAAAAGGTTTCTGAGGATTTTTACTCACCGAAAAGAAAGCACTTCCTTTTAAATACACGGTTCTTTTATTGGCTGCAAAAACTTTTGGGTAAATAATGTTTGCCTGTGGTTTGAGGGTTACGGTACTTGCGTCGCTTAGCGCAATTACCATAGTGCTATCACTCTCGTTGGTTTTGCTGATCAGGTTTAAACCGGCATTTTCGTCTAAAAAAGATTGTTCGGCGTGGTTATAATTCACCAGATATAATCCTGCAATAAAAAAAGCAACCATAATGGAAGCCGCAATGGCAAATTTTGGCCAAAGCCTTTTAACTTTTAGGACAGGTGTTGGTTTGCGTTCAGTGTTATTAATGTTGTGCCAGGCATTCGTCTGCATTTCTTCCAACGCAGTTGAGGATAAGTCTTTAAAATTCTTGCTGTTTAAATTATGATACCATTTATCAACCCAAAGCTTTTCGGCTTCGGTACAATTTCCGTTTTCGTAACGGCTTAATAAATCGTAGAATGATTTCTGATTCATAAGGAAGAATATTTGGCTTTATATATACCAGTAACACAATAAGGGTGAACCCCTAAAGGGAGGCATGAAAAAAATGGAAATAATTTGTAATTAACTGATATTCAGCTATAAAAAGATGTAAAAATTTTTAATGTATTCTTTTATTCTTTTAATTGAGCGGGTAATGTGGTACTCTACCGCTTTTTCGGTAATGTTTAAGCCACTAGCAATATCTTTGGTTGATTGATGTTGGTAGCGGCTCAGCCTGAAAACCTCCTGCGTTTTTTCGGGTAGAGAATTGATGCCTTCTTCTATAATCGACGATAAATCATGCAGATCGACCAGGTTGGCGGTATCCTGATGATTTTCGGAATAGGTGAGTGTTTGGTATTCCATGTATTTGTTTTCCATCACCAAACTGCGGATGTGGTTGATCACACTTAATTTTAAGGCACCGAATAAATAGGCCTGCAGGTTATTAATCTGCAAATCCTGCCGTTTTTCCCAAAGGGAGATAAAAATATTCTGAACCAGTTCTTCGGCAATTACCCGATCGCCGGTCTTTTTATAGGCCGCATAAAGTAGTTCTTTACTAAAAGCGAAATAAATCTTTTCATAAGCCTGCTTATCGCCCAGTTTTAGGCGGCTAAGTAAATCTTCAGACCTGTCAGGCTCAAAAGGAGTCATTTCTTTATTTGGTTATTCGGGTAAGTATAGTAAATGTATAAAATTTAAGTTTGAAAGTTGAAATGTTTTAAAGTTGGAAAGTCGGAATGTTTTAAAGTTGGAATGTTGCAAGGTTAGAAAGTTGGAATGTTTTATGATCGGAAAGTTGAATAATCAATTAACCAGTTTATACGATTAACCAATTAACCCAATTAACCCAATTCAGCCATTCAACAATTAATTAACAATTAGTAATTCTCAATTAACCAATTTATACAATTAACCGATTAACCATTCTTCATTTTATCTCATTTTTTTACCTTTGCTCAATCTCAAAAAAATTATGCAAGAAAAAATTGTTGTTTTAGGCTCTAACGGGCAAATTGGTACCGAGTTGGTAACCATGTTACGTAAAATATATGGTGATGATCACGTAGTTGCATGCGATATACGCAGGCCGGATTACGACATCAAAAACTCTGCACCGTTTGAATTTGTGAATGTGCTGGATAAAGAAATGATCAATGGTATTTTTCATAAGTACAGACCAACACAGGTATACCTTTTAGCAGCTTTACTATCTGCTACAGGTGAGCAAAATCCTAAATTGGCCTGGGATTTAAATATGAACGGTTTGCTGAATGTTTTAGATTTAGCATTAGAATATAAAACTGCAAAAGTATATTGGCCAAGCTCTATCGCTGTTTTTGGGCCGAATTCGCCAAAAGATAATACTTCGCAATATTGTGTAATGGATCCTAATACGGTTTACGGAATCAGTAAATTGGCCGGAGAACGTTGGTGCGAGTATTACAACCAAAAATACGGATTGGATGTACGCAGTATCCGTTACCCTGGATTAATCAGCTGGAAAGCTGCCCCAGGTGGTGGTACTACCGATTACGCGATTCACATTTTTCACGATGCCTTGAAAAAAGGAAGTTACCAGAGTTTCTTAAATGCAGAAACGGAATTGCCAATGATGTATATGGATGATGCGATCCGCGGAACCATCGAATTAATGGATGCACCAGCTGATCAGATTTCGGTACGTAGCAGTTACAATTTTGGGGGTGTAAGTTTTACGCCTGAGATATTGGCAGCGGAAATCAGAAAACATATTCCGGATTTTACCTTATCTTACGCGGCTAATGATCCCCGTCAGCAGATTGCAAATAGCTGGCCACGTTCTATCGACGACAGTTATGCTGCAAAAGATTGGGGATGGAAACCAGAGTTCGATTTATCGAAACTGACAATTGATATGTTAAATAATTTAAAGAAATAATAAAGGTAGAGGGTTGGAAGGTTGAAGGCCTAAGGTCTCATATCTCATAACTAATATCTCAATACTAACAAAAATGGGAAGAGCATTCGAATTTAGAAAAGAGAGAAAATTTAAGCGTTGGGCCAAAATGGCGGTTCAGTTTACGCGTATTGGTAAAGATATTGTAATGGCAGTAAAGGAATCCGGACCTCATCCGGAAACCAACTCGCGTTTACGTACGGCGATGCAGAATGCTAAGGCCGTAAACATGCCAAAAGATAGGGTAGAGGCGGCTATTAAACGTGCTTCAGATAAATCGATGGCCAATTACGAGGAGATTGTATACGAAGGTTATGCGCCTCATGGTGTTGCAGTTTTAATTGAAACCGCTACTGATAATACCAACCGTACCGTTGCCAATGTTCGTAGTTATTTTAATAAAACTGATGGTTCTTTAGGTAAAACAGGATCATTAGATTTTGTTTTTAACCGCAAATCCATTTTCCGTTTTGTACCTGCTGAAGGTTTAGATCTGGAAGAATTAGAGTTCGAACTGATTGATGCTGGTTTAGAGGAACTTTATGTAGAGGCTGATGAAGAAGGAAACGATATTGCCGTTGCACAAGGTGCTTTCGAAAACTTTGGTTCTTTGCAAAAAGCTTTGGAAGAAAAAGGCATTGAGTTAAAAAGCTCGAAATTAGAGCGTATTGCTTTATCTCACCACGAGGTTACAGAAGAGCAGGCTGCAGATGTACTAAAACTGATTGATAAATTGGAGGAAGATGATGATGTGCAGGCCGTTTACCACAATATGGCTGAGTAATATCAATTGATATTTATAGAAAAGGTCCCGGTGTTAACATCGGGACCTTTTTTGTGATTTTTTTAGACCTCGCAGGTTTTTAAAACCTGCGAGGTCTGGATATAATGATATTTGATTTTTCTATGAATTTATTTAAGTTTAATTATGATTAGAACTATTTCTTTAGAGCATGAGGCTTACTATCATATATACAATAGAGGGAATAATAGCGAAATCATATTCCGAGAAGAATCAAATTATTTTTATTTTCTACAATTACTAAAGAAGTATATTTTACCTGTAGCAGATGTTTTTGCTTACTGCTTATTAAATAATCATTTCCATCTTTTAATTAGAATAAAGGAAGAAGATAAGATTACTGTGAACATTGAAAAAAGTTTTTCCAATTTATTCAATGCCTATGCAAAAGCCTTTAATAAACGATTCGAACGCACTGGTAAGCTTTTTGAAGAACGGTTTAAAAGGAAGAAAGTTGAGGATGAATCTTATATCACCGAACTAATCTATTATATCCATTCAAACCCACAAAAGCATGGGATATTGAAAGATTTTAGAGACTATCCATATTCATCATACAATATTATATTGTCGCATAAACTAACATCCTTGAAAAGAAAAGAAGTTGTTGATTGGTTTGGAGGATTATCTTTTTATAAAGAATATCACGAAAAGAAACATCAACAATTGATTAATGATAAAGAATTTGAGTATTAGTTTCTATGTCTAAACCTCGCAAGTTTTTAAAACCTGCGAGGTTTGATCTAGTATTTCTTATGCGAAAACAACCAACTCAACAATTCTGGCTCTGCAAATGCACTGTCCCAGCTGTTGTGGTTCGCATTTGGATAAAGGGTAAACTTTACTTCATCACCAACCGTTTTTAAACGTTCAGCAATCGCAATCGAGAATGCCGGATCAACAATGTCATCCTTTGCGCCGTGAAAGATCCATAGCGGAGTTTTCTGGTATTTTTTAATGTTGTTGGTATTGTCGCCACCGCAGATGGCAATGGCTGCGGCAAATTTACGGCGTTCTCTTCTTAACAGTTCGTAAGTACCCATTGCACCCATTGATAAGCCGCCAACATAAACCTGTTTTTTATCTACATAAGGTTTTTTAAGGAAGTTTTTAAGCATTCCCTGCAGTGCATGCATCACTTTGGTCGGTTTGCCACCTTCTACAAAACTGATTCTTCTTTTGCTTTTGGCATCTTTCTCAAAATTGGCATTGGCCCAAAAATCATTCTGCGGACATTGAGGGAAAACCACAATCGCGGGAAAATTTTTGCGTACATCACTCTTTAGAAACAGTTTTCCGCCATGCACCAGTTGACTGGCATTATCGTTACCTCTTTCTCCACTTCCATGTAAAAAGAAAACGATCGGATATTTTTGGTCGGGATTAAAATTCTCAGGGAAAAGTATCCTATAGTAAATAGAATCCTTTCCTTTGATATAGCTTCCCCTGTCGAATTTTTTAAAATCCTGAGCGTTTAAAAAGAGTACAGAAAAAAGAATGCAGATTGATAGAATTATCTTTTTCATTCAACAAAAATAGAAAACCTTAATTACTTTGCAATAGTATAAGATATGGGTTGATTTAATAGTAGGTTATTAGCAAATTCATATTTGTTTTTTCCATTTATTAGCAACAAAATTTATTAGAAATACAAATATTGTCAGAATGATCATATCAATAATAAAGTGCCTGACAGAAAAACCAAAACCGTATGCCAATGTGGGATCAGTTAATTTACCTTCCGAATAAACATAAAAACTAAATGGAAAACCTAATTTGGTAAAGCCATCTGAATTAGCATTATTTTCAAATGTGAGTAAAGTAAATATTAAATAAACTGAAATTGCAGATATAGTTGGAATAGTCTTTAGCTTCATTTCAGTTTAAATTTAGTTTGACATTGCGATAAGCATCAATTATGATATTGATTACCCAACAAACTCATTAAAGTTAAGTTATTTTTATACCTGTTGCTATCTTTTAAACCGAATTCGATAATCAATTTTTGCTGTGGCATGTTTTAACTAGTTTTTACAAAAAATAAACCCTGGCTACTTTACAATAGCACAGGGTTCATAATCAAACCTAATTGTCTTTATTTCAGTGTAAAAGATGCTTCTTTCACATCACGTGAGTTTGTACCAATAAATACTTTAAAATCACCTGGTTCTGCAACGAATTTTAGATCAGAATTGTAAAATTTAAGGTCGTTATCCGAAATGTTGAAAGTGATCGTTTTGCTTTCTCCGGCTTTCAAACCTACCTTTTGGAAACCTTTTAATTCTTTAACCGGACGGGTAATACTACCTACAAGATCCTGAATGTATAACTGAACCACCTCTTTACCATCATATTTACCTGTATTGTTTAAAGTAACTGATGCGGTGATCGATTTTCCTTTGGTTAAGGTGTTCGAACTCAATTTAACATCGCTATAGTTAAAGGTGGTATAGCTTAAGCCGAATCCAAATGGGTATAGTGGATCGTTACTCACATCTAAATAATTGGAACGGAATTTTTCGAACCATTTACCCTCTGCCAAAGGGCGACCAGTATTTTTATGTGCATAATATAAGGGTACCTGACCTACGTTTTGAGGGAAAGTGGTACTCAATTTACCTGAAGGATTAACATCGCCAAAAAGTACATCGGCAATTGCACTTCCTGCTTCGCTGCCCGGAAACCAAACGTTTAAAATGGCGGGGATATTTTCCTGCTCCCAGTTTAATGCCAGCGGACGGCCTGTAAATAATACCAATACAACTGGTTTGCCTGTTTTAGCCAATGCTTTTAATAAATTTTTCTGTGTTTCAGGAATCTGAATATCGGTTACACTACTGCTTTCGCCAGTAAATTCAGACCCTTCGCCAATAGTGGCCACAATTACATCCGATTTTTTTGCTACTTCTAAAGCTTCTTTGATCATTTCAGCTTCTGTACGTGGATCGCGTTTGTAAGTAGGGTTGTGGATGTTTACATAGCGGTGTTCCATGGCAGAATCGGCCAGGAAATTCGCGCCGCGTGCCGTTAATACTTTGGCATTGTTACCCAAAGCATTTTTTAAGCCTTGAAGCACGGTTACCGATTGATCAAAAAGGGCGGCAACACTCCAGGTACCATACATATTTGCCGTATTATCTGCCAATGGACCGATTAAACCAATCGTGCCAGATTTTTTTAACGGAAGTACATTATTATTGTTTTTTAGCAATACAAAACTTTCGCCAGCAACTTCGCGCGCCACCTGGCGGTTTGCCGGACTGAAAACCTCTTTTTCTGCTCTTTCAGGGTTACAAAATTTATAAGGATCAGTAAATAAGCCCAGTTTGTATTTTGCCTGAAGTACCAATCTACAGGCCCTATCGATCTGAGCCATACCTACTTTTTTCTCGGCCAAAGATTTTTTTAAGGTTCCTAAAAAGCCTTCACCAACCATATCCATATCAACTCCTGCATTTAAAGCCAAAGCAGAAACGGTCTGTAAATCGCCCATGCCATGTGCAATCATTTCAGGAATGCCTGTATAATCGGTTACTACAAAACCTTTAAAACCCCATTGATTGCGTAAAACATCAGTCATTAACCATTTGCTTCCGGTTGCAGGAATGCCATCAACTTCATTAAAAGAAGCCATTACGCTAGCCGCTCCGGCATCAACAGCAGCTTTATATGGTGGAAAATATTCATTGTACATACGCACTTTGCTCATATCGGTTGTATTGTAATCTCTACCGGCTTCGGCAGCACCGTAAAGGGCATAATGTTTTACACAGGCTAAAATTTCGTTATTGGCCTGTAATTTACCTTGATAACCTTTTACCATGGCTGCGGCTATTTGCGAACCCAGATAAGCATCTTCGCCACTTCCTTCAGAGATACGTCCCCAACGTGGATCTCTTGAAATATCAACCATAGGAGAGAAGGTCCAGTTGATGCCACTGGCACTTGCTTCTATGGCAGCTACGCGTGCCGATTTCTGCACGGTTGCCATATCCCAGATACAGCTTACACCTAAAGGGATAGGGAATACGGTGTTGTAACCGTGTATCACGTCCATGCCGAAAAGTAAAGGGATTTTCATACGGCTGTTTTCTACCGCGATTTTTTGAACGGCTTTAATCTTATCTACACCTTTGATGTTGAATAAACCACCAACCTGTCCTTCTTTTATTTTTTTAGAAATGTCGCTGCTATTGGCCTGTCCGGTGGTAATATCACCAGAACTTGGCAGGTTTAGCTGACCAATTTTTTCGTCAACGGTCATTTTCGACATCAAATTGCTGATGAAGATATTCATCTTTACATCTGCTGCCGAAACAGGTTTTTTGGTTTGTGCTGATCCGTTCAGTACAAAAAGGGTTAAAAAAACAACCAGGATATTCGCTCTCTTCATTATATATGTGTTTTATTCTTTATTAATCAGTTTTATGGTAATCGTTAAAAACGATTAGCTATTTCCACGCTCTTTATAAACGAGCGTGCGCGCTTATTTTAATCTACTTTCTTCACTTCTGTTTTTACCGATACGCCATTCTCATTAATAGCCTCGATAGCAAAATAATAGGCCTTTTGACTGTCCATTGCTTTAAACCAATATTCATTAAAATCGTGAATCATGATGCAGTTATACAGTTTATCCGGTGCTGTTCCGTAATAAAGATTATAGGCAAAAGCATTATCAACAGGTTCCCATTTGATGTAGGCACTGCGTTTATCTTTTTCTGTTCTTAGTACGATCAGGTTTTTCACTTTTGTGGGCTTGTCTCCATTTCCATTGCCGAATACACGTAGGCCACTAATGGCGAATTTTCCGGTAGGCATGTGGATATTTACCATTTTGATGAATCTTGTTTTTACTGGTTTTTGGAGTTCGATGTAATCATGCGGAACATCAGTTTTGTTCTGACTTTTATCAACCAGGGTACTCCATTTTTTTCCATCGGTTGAGGAAAGGATTTTGTATTGGTGGTAAATTCCGATCTGTTTCCCTAAAAATTCAGCATCCTGATCAGCATAGTTGATCTGTATGGCATTAACGGTTGCAAGACTGCCAAGATCAGTCTGGATCCATTCGCCATTATTGGCTGTTTTTGCACTCCAGTAGGTCTTGATACTTTCATCAACGGCATTATTGGCATTAAAGCTTCCTAAAGTAGACGAAACGGTTACCGGTTTTTTATAATTAATAAGCATCCAGCCTGGTCCGGCAGGCCCACCTTCTTTTCTTTCAGATGGTAAATAAAGCGGATAATCGCCGAAAGCAGTATTGGTCCACATTACATCATCTTTATCAAAACCGGTTGGCCAGATACCAATTCTACGTTCCCAGGTATTTTTTACACAGATAATACTGGTAGAAACATGCCAGTAATTTTTGCTGTTATCCTGATAGGTCGCACCATGACCTGCACCACGTGAAAAGCCACCGCCTTTATAACTCAAAGGATCTGACTGCGGAGTTGTAGGTGTATCGTAGAACAAAGGTTTAGTACCCACTACTACACCATCAGAATAGCCACTAAATTCGGTTCCCGGGGCTCCATACTGGAAATAATATTTGCCGTTGTGTTTGGTCATCCATGCGCCTTCGGCAAAGGGATCGAGGAAAGTATCGTCCATATATTCGCCGAAACGCTGCCAGCCGTATCTCCAGCTTTGGAGCAGGTACATTGGCATACGGGTACCCTTTGGCTGAAAAGTTTTGCGGTCTAGTTCTACGCCATACATCGGGTAATTGTTGCTGCTCCCATTATACATGTAAAACTTACCGTCATCATCGGTAAAAAATGCAGGATCCCAGCCACCAATTTCTAAAGAATCGACCAATGGAAACCATTTATTCCCTTTAGGATCTGTGCTTCCCCAGAGGGTGAAATTTTTAGTATAGGTACTGCCAAAAACAACCATGGTATCGCCCACAATACCCACGGCGGGTGCACAAAGTTCATCCTTAGTTTTATTCCATGGACGAAGGAATTTTTTTTCGTGGAATTTCCAGTTCAGCATATCGGCACTGTGCCAGTAACCCCATTGGTTGGTGCTGAAAAGGTAAAAATCTCCTTTATAGTTTACGATTACCGGATCGGCTGTAGCACGGTGTTTACCCCATTCGGTAAATGATTCGAAAGGCGTATAGCCATAATCGATATTGATGGGGTTACAATAGGTTTTTTGCTGCGCATAAACCGTATAGCTACCGCAAAAGAAAATTGTAGTTAAAAATATTTTGAATAAATGTTTAGCCATTAGGTAATAGGGTTAGTTAAAAGATTTTAATCTGGGCACAGCTTTGGCAGCCAAGTGCCATTCCGCTTGCACTCAATCCGGTAACATTAGATTGGTGTTCCCAGTAAATCCACATATTGTGGGCGCCACCTGTTGAGGTTAAGCCAACAGTATAAACGTCAGAACCTTCAGGGATTTGCCCTAAAACAACTCCGTTTGGTGTATTTGGCGGGATGAAAAAATAATATGCGCCTCCACTTGTTGTATTTTGAAGTGTTACATGTACGCCGTCGCTGGTCGAATTTGTAGCCGTTACATTTACCGTATTAAATTTTGCTTTTTTATTCTTTTTTATTGTTGCCACTTTGTGCTTTGGGAGTGTTGTGAAGCTTGAATTCACAAAAGTGATCCCAATCATTGCTATTAGTATTAAAATTATTCTTTTCATGGTTCTGTAGATTTAATTTAAAATATATAGTGGCTAAACATTTATATACAACTCAATATTATGGCTGAAACTGGAAATCCAATTTCTTTAAGCCATTTTGAACATCTTTATTTCCCATAAATAATTTCCAAAGCAGTCCTGATCTGTAATTCTCGATCATCACCACCATTGGGCCCTGATCAATGCCTAAATATCTTTTAGGATACCAGTTATCCGTTTCAGAAAAGGCATCATAAAAACCGTATTTGCCCCAAACTTTATCACCCAAATCTTCGTAAAGGTGTCTGATTACCTTCATTGATTCTTTCGGGGTATATGGGATAGATGATATGGCAGCGGTAGGAGAGATAACGCCATAATCTTCCTGAAGGCTGTGGGCGGCATACCCTTTTACAGAGTAACTGGCGGTTAAACCCCAACTATTTTCGCCATAACCTTTAAATTTCTTAGGGTTGGCTACACAGTAATCGTGTATGGCCAAGGTTTGGTTAACATTGTTTTCCCAATAATCTGCATAGCGGTCTTTTAATCCCTTAGGATTTAAACCTAAATATGAATAATGTGCCCAAAATAGTGGGCCCACAGAGTTTTTTGCGCCTTGATAATCTAATGGAATATGATGTCCATAAAGATCGAAATCTGCTTTAATTGCTCCTCCTCTTGCCCAACCTTCGTGGTAAACTTCGGCTGGAATGGTATGAGTAGGGGAGGAAGCTGCCATCACATACATAATTAAACATTCGTTATAGCCTTTTACCGGAAAGTTCATTTCCCAGTTGTACTCTGGAGACCAATGCCAGTACAATACATTTTGTCCGTTGCGGAACCAGTTGAAATCGATACCCTTCCAAAGGTCATCGGCTTTTTTTGCCAAAGCTTTTTCGGATTCGCTTCCGTTTTTATAATATTCGTTGATACAGATTAAGGCCTGCGCAACGAAAGAGGTCTCTACTAAATCACCTCCGTTGTCTTTTTGTCCGAATGGACGTACTTTTCCTGTTTCTCCACTTATCCAGTGCGACCATGCGCCATGGAAGCGATCGGCTTTGGATAGGAAATCCAATATTTTGTTTAAACGGCCTAATCCTTCTTTTTTGGATACATAATTCCTGTCAATCCCACTCAGAATGGCCATTAAACCAAAACCCGTTGCACCTGTAGCTACTGTATTTTTATCGTTATCAGGGTATATATTATCTACATGGAAACGCTCTCTGCCTGCGCCAGAAGTTGGTTCGGCACCATCCCAAAAATATTGGAAGGTCTGTTTTTGCACCAGATCCAATAATTCAATATCGGAAAGGTTTTTTTTGATCGTTAAATCGGGAACATAAGTGGTGTTCTTGCTTTTATTACAGGCTGCGAAGAGCAAAAAAGGACACAAGATTATTATCAGTAGGTAAGTAATTTTGCTTGGGACAATGTTTAGCATAGTATTAAGGTAAGAAAAGAAAGGTTGCCAGCATTTGCTGACAACCTTTATCAAAAGATGTATTAGTAACCAGGATTTTGTTTTAACAAGTTTCCGCTTAGCTCAATCTCGTTTTGAGGAATTGGCCAAACTTCATTTTTGTTAGCCTTCCAGCCCTTAACACCAAAAACAGCTAAACCTCTTCCCTGACGGATAACGTCGAAATAGCGATCATTTTCCATTGCAAGTTCTACTTGTCTTTCTTTCCAGATCGCTGTGCGTAAAGCAGTTTTATCAGTGGTGGTAACATCAGGAAGAATGTTATTATTGGCTCCTCTGGCACGTTTGCGTACGCGATTTAGTGAAGTTAATGCCTGTGATGGAATATTCTGCTCATTTGCAGCTTCAGCGTTCATCAAAAGGATATCTGCAAATCTCAATACCCTAAAATTTTGCTGCGCACCTTCATTAAAACCTGATACACGCATTGCAAAAGGAACATAAGATTTTTGATTGTATCTTTCGTTTGGTACTGAGCTAGGTATTAAATCGCCCTGTGGAGTGGTTTCGTTTTTAAACAATATTGTAGCGTCCTTACGTGGATCTCCTGTTTCAAAAGCGTTAGCTAAAGCTTCAGATGGCGTATTAAAGCCCCAGCCCATAATACCAGCTACACCCTGAACCTGGCTATATTGCGAGTTAGACGCATCAGCATTTCCAGGAACCAATTCTGCCTGTACTTCAAATAATGACTCAATGTTATTTTCATTCTGGGTTCTGAAACCTTTTTCGAAATCAGGAAATAAATCATATCCCATGGTCATCACCTGATTGGTTAATGAAAGTACATCGCTCCATTTGTTTTGATACATGGCAACTTTAGCGTGTAAGCCGATTGCTGCACCTTTAGTTGCTCTGCCTAAATCTGCTGCGCCATAAGATTGAGGTAAAACTGCAGCAGCTTCGTTCAGGTCTTTTTCAATTTGGGCATAAATAGTAGCCTTATCCGATTGAGGTAGATTATATTCGCTATTATCTTTAGGTACATGTAACCTTAGCACCACGTTGCCATAGGCACGAACCAATCTGAAATATGAATATGCCCTAACAAATTTAGCTTCTGCAAGATATCTGTTTTTAAGGCTCTCATCCATACTGATATTTGGGATATTATCAAGAACCTGGTTGCAAAGGTTAATATTTTGGTATTGACCTGTCCAGAAGTCTAGGAGTGTGCCATGAGTGGATGTAACCGTAAATTGATCATAAAGATTAAAAAAGGTTGCATCAGTAGGTGTACTCCCTTTGTCTGCCTCATCAGAACCTGTACTTTCAATGGCGATTGCATTAAAAGCAACATTGTTCCAGCTGCGTAAGTTAGCGTAAATTGCGTTTACACCTTTTAAAGCATCTTCTGGTGTTTTCCAAAAGGTTACTGATGGTTGCTGAGCCTGAGGCGGAACATTTAGAAAATCTTTTTTGCATGATGCAGTTAAAAGTACTGCACTAATTGCAGCTGCAGCAAAAAATGATTGTGTATTTATATATTTTTTCATTTTAAGTCGATTAGAAAGTTACGTTAACTCCAAAGTTGTAGGTAGCAAACAAAGGGTATACATTGGTATCAATACCTGCATTAGTTGGTGTTCCACCTACCTCTGGGCTAAATCCTTTGTATCCAAAAATGTTAACTGCATTCTGTGCGTTTAAGAATACCCTTAATCGTTGCATTTTCCATTTATTAACAATTGCAGTGGGCAGGCTATAACCAAGTTGGATATTTCTCAATCTGATATAATCGCCTTTTTCAATATAAAATGAGTTTGGAGCATTGTTAAGGCCACCTGCTAAATCTGCAGAAGGATAGGTATTTGAAGTACCTGGGCCCGTCCAACGGTGATCAAAGAAATCTTTAGTGTAGTTTTCGTTACCAAATCTACTGCTCAGGTTTGCATTAAATACATCTACATCGGCCACACCTTGTATATCAACAGTTAAATCAAAGTTTTTGTAAGCAAAGTTTGTATTTAATCCATAAGTAAATTTAGGATTTGGGTTACCAAGGACAACCCTGTCCCTTAAATCTATCAGTCCATCACCATTGATATCAGCATATTTAAAATCACCCTTTTTAAAGCCTGGCCATGCTGCAGCTTCTGCATCTGTTTGGAATACACCGGCTACCTGATAACCATAGAATTCTCCAATAGCCCTGTTATTAACCGTTCTGGTAGAAACATAGCCACTGGTTAGGCCTCCGCCTCCTTTGTAAATTGGGTTTGCTCCTGAAGTAACGTTTAATACTTTATTATTATTTATTCCCAAGTTTCCACTGATTGAATAAGTTAATCCGCCTGATGTTTTATCAGCCCAGGTTGCCAAAAATTCGAAACCACGGTTTTGAATATCTGCCTGATTGGCAATAATAGAACTGTTTACGGTTCCTAAACTTCCTAGAACCGGGATGTCGAATATCGCCTGTTCAGTTTTTCTGTTGTAGTAATCCAATTCAACATTTAACCTGTTTTTTAAGAAACCCATTTCAAGGCCGATGTCAGTTCCTGCACTTCTTTCCCAGAAAAGGGTTGGTGGCACAAGGGTTCTGATACTGGCTCCTGTATACGGAATCCCGCCAAAAATTGCAATTAAAGCAGCAGTTTGATCTACTGTTTGAGTTGATGGATTAAATGGAACTCCTGCATTACCCACTTTACCCCAGCTTCCTCTTAATTTTAAATTACTGAAGATGTTCTGATTTTTCATAAATTCTTCGTTGCTGATTACCCAGCCTGCTCCGATTGAAGGGAAATTACCCCAAACGTTATCAGATCCAAAGAATTGAGAAGCACCATCTCTTCTAATTGATGCATTTAATAAATATTTGTTTTTGTAACCGTAATTAACTCTTGCAAAGTAAGAAGTAAAGGTACTAAGCTCTCCTTTATCTATAATGCTTCTACTTGCGGCATCACCTAATGCTAAATATAAATCTCCTTCTGAGGTGTAAGGAACATTTTGTGCATCAGCGTTTATGGTATACATTTTATTTCGCTGAGCAGTTTGACCTGCCAAAACAGTTAAACTATGATCGTTCCATTTTTTATCAAAGGTTAAGGTATTTTCAACTAACCAGTTTCTATTCTCAATACGGTCTATGTCAAGTTTACTTATAGTACTGAGTTGGGTGTTGGTAGCTTTATATTTAGGTACATAACCTCTAACTTCTTCCTGTCCAAAATCTCCACCAATACTGGTTTTAAAAGTAAAATTTTTAAGGAATTTTAACTCCGCATATACGTTACCATTAATTTTGTATTTGGTTGTATTTTGATTGAAGAAGTCCAAAGTAGCCTGTGGATTCATGTTGCTTCCATTTCCGAGGTTAAATGCATTTGGATCGCCATAGCTACCATCTGCATTAAACACAGGTACAACCGGCGATGCCGCATACATTGCTCTGAAAATAGATGTAGGTGCATCTTTTGATTTACTATAAGTTCCTGCAACATTGTAACCGATTTTTAATGGCTCAAAAATCTGGAAATCGTTAGCTAATCTTACCGTATAACGTTTATAGTTATTGTTTTTTACAATTCCGTCCTGATCAAGATAACCTAATGAGAAATTGTATGTTGACTTGTCACTTCCTCCACTTATTGATAACTGATGATTGTTAACCATAGCGGTTCTCAAAACCTGATTGTACCAATCAGTTCCTTCACCAAGGTTAGTATTTGCAAATAAAGGGGCTGCTGGCGGGGATTGAAGACTATAAGCTTCGTTTACCAAAGTGGCGTACTCACTTGCATTTGCCATTTCTACCTGATTGGTTACTTTTTGAACACCAACAGATCCATTGTAATTAATTACTGCATTTCCTTTTTTACCTTTTACAGTAGTTACCAGAACAACGCCATTTGCAGCACGGATACCGTAAATTGATTGTGATGATGCATCTTTTAAAATACTGATGTTCGCAATGTCTGCCGGGTTTAAAAAGTTGATGTCGTCGTACCATACACCATCCACTACGTATAATGGTCCGGTTTTTCCATAAATGGTACTTGTACCACGTATTGTAATTTGTGGTGAAGAACCAGGAGTACCGTTATTGGTAATAGATACACCAGCAACTTTACCCTGTAATGCACTTACCGGGTTTACTGAAGCCTGTTTAGATATGTCTTCGCCTTTTACTGTTCCTACCGCTCCTGTAACATCAATTTTTCTCTGCGTACCATAACCCACAACCACAACCTGCTCTAACTGTTGTGTTGATGATACTAATGATACATTAATGGTAGTTTGATTATTTACAGCCTGCTCAAGTGCTGTATAACCTACAAAGTTGAATACTAATGTAGCGTTGGCCGGCGCGCTAAGGGAGTAGTTACCGTTTCCATCTGTTTGTGTGCCGCCTTGTGTGCCTTTAATTAAAATAGATACGCCTGGTAATGGAGTTTTGTCACCTCCATCAATTACTTTACCTTTTATGGTAATGTTTTGCGCTAATGCTACGTTAATTGTTAGCAAACAAAATGCAGCGAGAACAGAAATTCTTGTAAAGATTCTTTTCATGCTTTATTATAAATTTTAGTTTAATTGTTAGTTAAATGTGAGGTTGTTTTTGCTGATGTGCAAGTGTTTGTACCTCTACATTAATACATCATATCGCTTTGTGGGGTATCTCACATCATTAAACCAAATGCGATTTTAGCCTAAAAACGCAGTTTTTTGGATTTTAACATAATATTAACATATACACAAGTGTACAAATAACACTAAGTGTTTTGTGGGGTTATAAAAACGACCATGAGAGGTAATGATGTAGTGTTAATTCTGTAAGGAAGAGTAGAATTAGGCTGTATTGTTGTTTTTTGTATGTTTTATCAGTGTAACTTTTGCTCAGTTTTACAGCTCAAAAATGCAAGAAATAGAGCTGTTATAAAGGATTAAAGTTCCATCAAAAATTCTGTTAAATTTTTATCGTGAGGTACTTCTAGTTTTTTACGTAAACGGTATCTGCGGATTTCTACCCCGCGTAAACTGATATTCAATAGAGATGACATTTCTTTACTGCTCATATTCATCCTCAGGTAGGCGCAGAGTTTTAAATCATTCGGAACAAGGTCTGGATGCTGTGCTTTTAATTTTTTAAAGAAACTTTCGTGTGCCTCATTAAAGCTGTTTTCGAACAGGTGCCAATCCCGCTCATCATTCATACCATCATTAATTACTTTCTGGATTTTGCGTGTTTGATCATCAGAAAGCTTTTTGCCATTCTCATCCTTTAATTTGGTGATTTCGTCACTCAGTTTTTGAAGCAGCTCATTCTTGTAAACCAGGGTCATGGCAGAATTGGCCAGTTCCCTGTTTTTTGAAGCCAGCTCGGCCTGTAGTTTTTCTGTTTGAAGTTTGATAATCTGCTTCTCGTTAGTTTCAGCTTCTTGTTTTAATATTTCTTCCTGCTCTGCCTGCAAACGGTCGCTTATTTTCTGACTATCCCTTTGCAGCTTTCTTTCATAAATTTTCTTGCCCATAATCAGTACGATCACAAACAGAACCGCATAAAACAATATGGCCCAGTTATTCAGGTACCAGGGGCGTAAAATGGTAAACTTATAAACGGTTTCTTCACTCACCGTACTGTCATCTATCTTTGCCCTAACCTTAAAAACATAGTTTCCTGCACTTAAATTGGTAAAATCTTTTTGTGGGGAATAACTCCAGTCAGACCAGGCGCGGGAGTAACCTTCTAAATAAATCTGGTATTTAACCTTAGCCTGACGGTAATAGGGCAATGCGTAAGAAATACGGATATTGTTACGGCTGTTCTGGATCTCGGTTGCTTCCTCACTGTTCCCGGCCTCACTAATAAGTGAAAATTTATCGGTAATATCCTCTACACGCCTGATCAAAACAGCAGGAAGTTTTTGTTTCTGCTGGTTGAGCTGCGCAGTTGGGTTGTAAATTACGAAACCATCATCTACACTGATCAGGTAAATGGAATTACTGATGCGGCTGATGTTTTCATAATATTGTACCATTCGGCCATCTAAAATGCTGAATTGGTTCGAATCTATTTCTACCTTTCCCGGCTCACTAAAATTGACCAAAGCTGTTTTACCATGGTTAATAAACCAATATTTTTTGCCGCCAGCATTGATAATTTTATTGGACGATTGGAATGAACCAAGCTCTTTATTAAGCGCTGTGTATTTGGTAAATTTATCGCTTAACTCATCATAAGTATAAAAACCCGCATCTGAAGAAAAGACAATTTTGTTCTCTAAATTGAATATGTTGATGTTGTAATTGCCAGGCAAGCCATTCTTTTCGTCGAAATATTTAACACTGGTTACACTGTTGTAGTTTGGGCTTAAACTCAATTTATACAAGCCTTTATAGGCATGTGCTACCCAAATATCTCCTTTATTGTCTTGCTCTACATATCTTGATGGTGCATCAAATCCTCCAATCTTTGTAACAAATTTTAATCCCGAACCCGGAGATTCTGTAAAAAGCGAAAGTCCTGTATACGTACCCTGAACCAGGTAATTTGGATTAGAGTTTAGTTTTTTGATTGTCCAGCCTCCTGAAGTTCTGGATAACCAGTTAATTTGATCACCATTTACTTTGAATGTACCGCTATTGTGTCCACAGATTAATTCATTATCAATAATGGCCAGTTCCCAAACCTGTCCCTGCGAATTTGGGATCAGTCTAAAATTAAAGGGCAGCAGGTTATCAGGTGACCACTCACTGTAAAACAAACCCTGATTGGTACCCAGATAAATCTTATTGTTAAATATAATGCTTGAATAAACCGTTCCAAACTGTCCGGTTTTATCGAAATAGAAATATAAGGGCGAATTAAGCTCTATACGGTCGATTCCATTGTCAAGCCCAGTCCATAGGTTTTGTTCGTTATCGGCATATAAACTTAAAACGGTATTGTTCTGTAGCCCGCTTGATTTATTGATCCGCTGCACGACCCTTCCGTTTTCATCAATAATAATTAAACCGTTGAGGATGGTGCCGTAAGCAAAGTATTTGCCCAATAAACTTACCCCATTGTTAAGCTGATAGGTTTTTAAATAACTGTTTGCTGGTGTATTTAAAGGTGCAAAATCTTTACCATTATAAGTAAATAAGCCATTTTTGCTGGTGCCGATAATGAAGCCATCAGTTTTATAGGGTAAGATAGAAAGAATACCTTCTTTACCCAGTTTCTCGCTGTTTGGAATGTGGATCAGTTTGTTCCCAACCAATTCGAATAAGCCTTTTTCCAATACCTCGATAAGATACCTGTTGCGCACTTTATGCAGAAACAAAAAGGAAGATGGCGATTTTACCACTTCGATTTTATTGTTTTTGTAGATGAAGATTTTGGAAAAAGACTGAAAGATAACCCGATCCTGGTCTACATAAATTTTCCATACCTCATCATTGATTTTGATACCTTTTGGCAACAGATTAATGAGTGAATTATAACTTAATTTGTTGCTTCTAATTGCCCAGAAACCAAATTCGCCAAAACCACCGGTATAAATTCTTCCTTTATTGTCTGTAGCCACCGATCTAACAATCTGCCGGTTGGGAAGCTGGTATTTCTGCCAGTAACGGCCATCAAAAGTGAGAAGTCCTTCAGCATTGCCAAAATACATTACGCCATTTTTATCTTTTGTGATGCTCCAGTTTTGATTACCGGACGAATAAACAGATTTGGGGTAATTTTCGATGTAAGGTACACCAATGCTTTTAATTTCTGATGCATAGGTATTTAAGGTGAAGCACGAAAGCAGTAATAGGAAACGGAAATAGTTTAGCATAAAATGGTTACTGGATAAAGCCATTATTACACAAAGTAAATGAAAAATTGTTTAATACAGGCGATAGTTTAATGGTAACCTAGGGTTGATGGTTTTTTTAGTTGATGGTTGATAGCCAAATTGCTTAGGCAATTCGTTCATGGTTATTGCTTTGTTGTCGGAGTCTAATCTATGGCTACCTGACAATCAACTATGAACCATCAACCAAAAATTAATTACCATTCTTATAGCGAAGCCTTCAACTTCGATATCATTTTACAAAGTTGTTCATACTCAGAATAAAGTCTTTTAAATTCGAGTTCGTTGATGTAATTTCTTGATGAAGCCATAAAAAGACAGCTTACCACTTCCAAACCAGAACGGACAGAATAGGTTAGAAACCTTTTAAATTCGGCTTTTGACTGGCCCATGCAGCCCTCAGCAATGTTAAGATTTACTGAATCTGCTGCTTTTTTAATTTGATTGGAGAGGCTGAATAGTTCTATCCGTGGGAAATTTTTTGCAATAATATCTATTTCGTTGCTGAGATTTAATGAAATTTGCCAAACTTTTAGTTCTTCAAATTTGAAAGCCATAACGTTGAATTTGAAATAAATATAATTATCTCTCTCCATATTATGGCCTCTAATATCGATTTATTCTATTGAATTGGATATCAACTATTGGACAATCGACCATGAACCAATAGGCAATAAGCCAGATCTAACCTTTCACTGCCACCGGCTGCGGAACCTTCACATAATAACCCGTACCATCATAAGGACGTTTGCGCGGATTGGTGGTGCATACCGTTGAGCAGCAGCCTTGCAATTCATCGCCGCACTCATCGCACTGGGTAATGTGCTCGTTACACTCCGGGTTGGCGCAATTGATCATTTTTGGCGTGGTTTTACCACAGTTGTAACAAACTGACACAATAGTAGGGTTTACCTCGTTTACATCAACAGCAATCCGGTTATCGAAAACGTAACATTTACCTTCAAAATCTTTTCCGCCAGCTTCTTTTCCGTATTTAATAATGCCACCATGTAATTGGTACACATCGTTAAAGCCGTGGTGCAAAAGTAGGGCAGATGCTTTTTCGCATTTAATGCCACCAGTGCAATAGGTTAATATTTTCTTGTCTTTATATTGGGCAAGCTGGTTAATCTGCTCAGGGAAATCACGGAAATTCTCGATATCAAGCGTTACTGCATTTTTAAATTTACCCAGGTTATGTTCATAATTGGAACGCACATCAAGGATGATTACATCCTCATCATCTTTCATTTTCATGAAATCAACCGGTTCTAAATGTTTTCCTGTTTTTTCGTTCGGATTAATAATCGAAGTATCTCTTAAACCTGAATGTACAATCTCTGATTTGTAACGGCAGTGCATTTTCAGGAAAGAAGGCTCTTCAACATTATCGATCTTAAATTCGGTTTTGGCAAACCGCTCATCAGCATGTACGGCTTCCATATAAGCTTCACAAGCTTCAGCGGTACCAGAAACAGTTCCATTTAAACCTTCATCGGCTACGATAATACGGCCAACTAAATCCAGTGATTTACAAAATTTAAGGTGATCGGCAGCAAATTGTTCTGCCTCTGCTATGTAACTATAGCAATAGTAAAGTAGTGTTTGATATTTTTTCATAACGCTGTTGATACCGTTGCAAACGGCGTTTAAAGCGGGGCAAAGATAGTAAAAAAGGTTGAAGGTGAAAAAAAGAAAGGTTGAAGGTGGAAAGGTTGAAGGTCGAGGGTTTACCTTCAGCCTTACTGCCCTCTGCCTTCAACCTCATCAGAAGCCGTAAGATATTCTAAATCCTTGGGTTAACTTGGTGCCACCATCATAAGCGAAACCGTAACTGGCCCTTAATACCAGGCGCTGGATACCAAAGTAAAATTCTTTGTAATTTCTTTTTTCAGGTGAAGATAAATAACCCCCACCGATAAATTCTTCTAGTTTCGCTTTATGCAGTAAAGGAATTTTATTCATAAAGAAACCGGCGAAATTATGCTCTAAATGGGCTTCGAAATATTGTTGGTTGGTACTAAACTGATAAAAGTCTAAATATTGAAATTTCCTTAAATTAGGAGGAAAGATGGTAGAAATATTACCTGCGAAATGCTTGAAATCAGGATAATACATGTTTTTGTTATTCAGGAACTTGCCCACACCTGCCAAAAATGAAGTATAACCCCATAATCCTAATCCGATTCTGTCCTGAGAAACCTCAAGCTTTACAAAGTCATAATCAACATCACTGTTTAATACTCCATTAAATCCCTTTTTATACAATACAGTAATTTTAGGGAATTTTGATTCGGTGTAAAATTTGCCATCCGGGCGGGTAATGTATTTCTGTCCGAAAGTATAGGTTAAACTTGCCGTTGCACTTAATGAATTATAGGTAGGGAAAAGTGGCGTTTCTACCGTCGGACTAAAAGGGTTGTTCGAGGTAAAATCTCTTTCCTTGGCATCGATAATTTTAAACGTAGAGTTGTTGGTTAACGTTTTGTTCCGGCTGTAATCTACGCTTACGCTTCCCTGCAGGCCTGACGCCAGTTCTCGTGTGGTATTGATATTAACAAAACTCTTTTCATAAAACTTAGCGAAGTTTTTTTCATAAAATAATGAGTTGATGGTATTGCCCAGAGTAGTCATCGAGCCCAGGTTATTCAGATCGAAAATTCCGTTTCCGAACGAGGCTCCTACACTGGCCCGTTTAAGTGGGTTGTAATAATAACTGCCGGTTAAGCTTCCGGTAAGTTTTTGGTTTGCAAAACCATACCTTAGCTCAGGACGGATAGAATAAGATCTTCTATTCTCAAATTCCTTTCTATAAGTAACCCCATATTTGATGGCGAAACCTTCTACCGTATTATAAAATATAGCCCTAAGTACAGGGTCGAACGACCAGTACTCCTTATCATATCTATCGTTAACACTATATCCATGCAACAACAATTTGCCTATCCCAAATTTGTTATTGTCTTTTTCTAACGAATCGAGGTATTTTTTTGACTCTTTTAACTTGGCAACACTATCTTTTTTAACGTAGTTGATTTTCTCGTCATCAGTTAAAGGAATAGGTCTGTTGTTTTTCCAGTAAACAGAATCTTTCTTATTCACCATTTCGGTTACTTTTAGAATTTCGCCACTGAAAAAGTTTTTAGGAAACTGAGGATTTAGATTATAATTGCTATAAATACCTACAAAATAACCGGCAATTTTAAAGCCCAGTACATTGCCTGCAAATTGAAAATTAATAGAAGTTGGCATGTACACCTCATTCACTTTTGTAAATTGTTGACTAATGTTCAATGTATCGATAAAATTGATGCCTGAGTTTTTAGTAAGGTATACATCAGTGTTGTAAATTCTCCAGCTATCATCAACAATGTAAATAATGCCTCTGAAAACCGGGTCATTTTCACGGCGTGGGATAACTTCTATTTTATGGATGGTTTCTCCGTTTTCTTTGCTTTCGCCAAGTAACTTGTATTTATAATAAAAAAGGGCATTATCTGCAATTGGAGAAATAAAACCCCTGGCACTCAATTTATTTTCAAGCAGATAATTATCATAGAAATTAATTATCAGATCAGATGCTTTATTGAAACTGAAAGCATTGTTTCTACCCGCAACTTTTGATGAAATCATCTCCTCGTGCACATCATTAGGCCGTCTGAAATTAAACTTACTCTGCGATTCTGATAAATAAATGATGCCTTTCCGATTGGTATCGAGTTCTAAAACTTTTTGGATATCCCGCCCGAAAAACTTTTTAGGCGCACCCCTTAAACGCTGTACGCCTTTAATATAAACGTCACAACTAAAAGCCTTAACCTCATTTAAGTGCGTTTTTCTTTGTTTAATGGCATTGCGGATAATGGCATAGGCCGGATCTTCTGCATTTGCCCTGATATTTACATTTTCTAAAGTATAGCTTTCTGCCGTTAGTGTTACATTGAGCGAAAGATCTGCTGATACGTTTACAATGTGCTCTTGTTGTTTATAGCCTACTGCCCTGAAACTTAGCGTATGTTCCCCGCTTTTCAGTTTTACCGAATATTTTCCATCAATATTTGCCGAAGTTCCGGTTGTAGTATTCTTTAAATATACAGATGCAAATGGAACAGGCTGTCCATTGGTATCCTTAACTATGCCTGTAACTGTAAAATGTTGAGCAAATACAAAATTGGTGAGGCCGCAAAAAAATAGGAGTGCGCAAATTCTTATCATACGTAGATTAGTAAGCTATAAATATCGAATAACTTTTAAGACTATACATATAGGTAGGTGTTAAAGTTTGTTAACGACGAAAAAAAATAATTAAAGTGCAGGATTTTGTCATAAATAAAAATCATCATAACGATTATCAGATTAATCAAACGTTTGTCTGGTAAATATGTTGTTTAAATTGCCTTTTTAGGTCTAAAAAGACTTTTTTTTATAACTTTGGGCGTAAAATCAACCATATAAAAAGGCCATGTACAAAACATTACAACCAGTTCTTCAAAAAGAACTTGAAGAAATCGAAAACGCTGGATTATTTAAACGCGAAAGGATTATTGTTACGCCTCAGGGTGCCGACATTAAAGTAAGCGGCGGTGCTGAAGTAACCAACTTTTGCGCGAATAATTATTTAGGACTCTCTTCTCACCCAAAAGTGATTGAAGCAGCTAAAAAAGCAATCGACGATCATGGCTATGGAATGTCTTCAGTGCGTTTTATCTGTGGAACACAAGATGTGCACAAAGAATTAGAAGCGAAAATTTCTAAATTTTTAGGCACAGAAGATACCATTTTATATGCAGCTGCATTTGATGCCAACGGAGGGGTTTTCGAACCTTTGTTCAACGCGGAAGATGCGATTATTTCTGATGAGTTAAACCATGCATCTATTATTGATGGGGTGCGTTTGTGTAAAGCACAACGTTTCCGTTATAAAAATGCGGATATGGAAGACCTGGAAAAACAGTTGATTGCTGCCAAAGATTGCAGACATAGAATTATTGTTACCGATGGTGCTTTCTCTATGGATGGATCTGTTGCTCCACTAGATAAAATTGCTGATCTGGCTGATAAATATGAAGCCTTGATTATGATCGATGAATCGCACTGTACAGGTTTTATTGGTAAAAGCGGTCGCGGAACACACGAACATTTTAACGTGATAGATCGTATTGATATCATAACAGGTACTTTAGGTAAAGCTTTAGGTGGTGCGTCAGGAGGTTTTACTTCAGGTAAAAAAGAAATTATCGATATGTTACGTCAGCGTTCTCGTCCATATTTATTCTCTAATACCTTAGCTCCGGCCATTGCAGGTGCATCAATCGCGGTATTGGATATGTTGAGCGAAACTACCTCATTAAGAGATAAATTAGAAAGCAATACCAAATATTTCCGTGAAAAGATGACGGCGGCAGGTTTTGATATTAAACCAGGTTTCCATCCAATTGTTCCGGTAATGTTATATGATGCTAAGATTGCCCAGCAATTTGCAGCTAAAATGTTAGAAGAAGGCATTTATGTAATTGGTTTCTTTTACCCTGTGGTACCTCAGGGCAAAGCAAGGATCCGTGTACAGTTATCAGCCGGACACGAGCAACATCACTTAGATAAAGCAATCGCTGCGTTTACCAAAGTAGGTAAAGAATTAGGCGTAATCTAAAACTTATAGATCTGCTATAATTACAAAAGCCGCTTTAAGCGGCTTTTGTGCTTTATGGGTTCATTTTCTTTTATAATGATATTGTAAACAGATTATTTGAACCCGCTTACCTTAAAATTATTAGATAATTTGC
Organism: Pedobacter jeongneungensis; assembly: GCF_000633455.1. Lineage (GTDB taxonomy): Bacteria > Bacteroidota > Bacteroidia > Sphingobacteriales > Sphingobacteriaceae > Pedobacter > Pedobacter jeongneungensis_A. The sequence continues at coordinate 131,900 of NZ_AYMG01000028.1, read as the reverse complement.
TGTATATTTGGAGCCATGTTACAGGACAAAATAACACAATATACCGAAAAAATTAATGCTTTCGTAACTGAAAAAGCAGACGAGTTAGAGCAATTCCGTATTAAATATTTAGGAAGTAAAGGCGTAATTAAAGAGATTTTCGACGAATTCAAATCTGTTTCTGTTGAAGAAAAAAGATCGTTAGGTAAGGTTTTAAACGAGTTTAAACAACTTGCCGAATCAAAATATCAAACTTTAAAAGAATCTACCGAAAGCACTGATATCAAAAGTGAAAATTCAGAACTGGATTTAACTTTACCAGGAGAAGGTTTTGAAATTGGTTCACGTCATCCTTTAGCTTTAGTGCGTAGGGAAATTGTGGAGATTTTTGCAAAACTTGGTTTTACAGTTGCAGAAGGTCCTGAAATTGAGGATGATTGGCATAACTTCTCGGCATTGAACTTCCCTGAGGAACATCCTGCAAGAGATATGCAAGATACCTTCTTCATTAAAAAAGGTGGCGAAAAAGGCGACATCGCTTTGCGTACCCATACTTCGTCCGTTCAGGTACGTATGATGGAGCAGGGACAACCACCGTTCAGGGCAATTATGCCGGGCCGTGTTTACCGTAACGAAGCCATTTCGGCAAGGGCACACTGCTTTTTCCACCAGGTAGAAGGTTTATATGTTGATGAAAATGTTTCATTTGCAGATTTAAAGCAAACATTGTTCTATTTTGTACAGGAATTATATGGTGAAGGTACCAAAGTGCGCTTCCGTCCTTCATATTTCCCTTTTACAGAACCATCGGCAGAGATGGATATTTCTTGTACGATCTGTAAAGGAGCCGGATGCCAGTTCTGTAAATACAGTGGTTGGGTAGAAATTTTGGGTTGCGGTATGGTAGATCCAAATGTTTTGGAAAACTGTGGCATTGATGCTAAAAAATACAGTGGTTTTGCATTCGGAATGGGTATTGAGCGTATTACGAACCTCAAATATGAAATTAAGGATTTGCGTTTATTTTCTGAGAATGATGCGCGTTTCTTAAAGCAATTTAAATCAGCCTTAATTTAATGATGAAATATCTATACAGCATATTATTTGTTCTGGTATTAACTACAGGTTGTGGTAAAGCAGATGGTTACATTCCGGATGTGCCCGTAAACTATAATGTTACCTTAACAGAGTTTAGTATCAAAGCGGTAAATAATGTGTTGGTAGTGCCTAATAATGGTATTGGTGGGTTACTTATTGTTAAAACGCCACTTGGCACTTATGTAGCTTTCGATCGTTGCAGTACCGTAAATCCCGAGAAAATTTGCAAAGTAGCGCCTGATGATAGCGGAGTAACCGCAACCGATCCCTGCTCTGGTGCGAAATTTTCGCTATTGGATGGAAGTCCGCAAAAAGCACCTGCCGAGAAAAGCTTAAAAGCGTACAATATTTCGTTGCAGGGCAATACATTATTACACGTAAGCAATTAAAATGGAAGCTGAAAAAATAAAAGAAACAGTAAAAAAGGCTGCCAAAGAATTATTTAGAAAATACGGTTATCATAAAACCAGCGTAAACGAAATTGCCAAAAAGGCCCGCATTGCTAAAGCAACGATTTATAAATATTTTGAAAGCAAAGAGCAGGTATTGGATAGCATCCTGATGGATTATCTGGATCAGAACCTACACGAGATTTTAAATAATAAGGTAAGTTACGCTTCAGAAGAAGAGCATTTAAAAGCGCTGGTGATGAAAACCAGCCGTTTATCATTTACGGCCTGTAACGAATTTATCGGCTGGGATTTTGTGCGCGAAAATGCAAATTCACAGGAGTTTTTGAAACACTTATCTGATCAGCTTGAGGCTTTGTTATTAGCGGCTTACCTTCAATTGGATAATTTTAAGAATAACCCAGCCAGAAGAGAAGGGTTGGCTTTTTTGCTAAAAGCCAGTAAAAGCATTGTATTCTCTTTTGCGTTTACTTCGGTAAGCGATTCTGATGTGCGTAAAAACTTCGTGAGCTTCCAGAAAGAAATATTGCCGTTTTTAGTAAAAGCAGCGCTTTAAAAAGAAAAATCGTAATCCTGTTTAGAATGCGGTCGTCATGCTGAATTTATTTCAGCATCTTTCTTGCAGGATAGACCCTGAAATAAATTCAAGGTGACGGATCTAGGTTAGGGTAGTATATATTATCCGACTTATTGATTATAATAATCTTTCATCTTAAATTTTTGAACGGTTCTTTTCATTTTGCCATCAACCAGTTTTTGGGTAATTACGGTAACATAGTCGGCAATGCTCGAATCTTCAATTACAGATGAATCCTCGTAAAGCCCCTTTTTAGGGTCAAACTTATAGCTTATCGTCTTATCAAAACAACATCCGTCCTTTTGGTGGATTGATACCTGCTTTAATTTTTTATCTACGTCAAACATACCGAGGTTTTCGCTGGCCAGTTTGGTGAGTTCGTTGTTCAATAGAAACTTGTTTTCGGCCGCTGCCAAATAAACGTTATAAGATGGGCTCGAATATGCACCTTTACTGCCATTTCTGATCGCGATATCTTCAAGTCCATCAAAATTAAAATCGCCGAAAATTAAAGGCGTTTGGTATTTGCCTAATTCAAGCCAATCTAATTTCGCATTTTGTGTTTCTGTTAAGCCAAACTCCAGGTCATCTGAATGAAAAGTGTCTATTTCCCGATCTGTTGCTTTATCATATATAATGATAGTGGCTTTTCCATCGCAGGTGTTACTTTCGCACCTATCAACAAAAATTTTAGCCTTATATTGATTTGAACTATTGTTGGCGAGGAATTTAAACTGTGCTTTTGCAGTATTGTTGATTAATAGAATACTGCAAAAGATGATCAAATTTTTCATTAAATATTTTTTGGTAAAATTACATCATTATCAATCTGCAAAAAGTTAAAAAAAGTTAACGTTGCCTTTTGCGTGTTTTGATATAACTTTGCACTGCCGATTTTGTAGTGAGCCAATCCCGACCTTCTTTGTATGCATCTATTTTACCCTGCCTTGCCAATAAACTCACGTACTCCTGCCCATAGGGTACATCAGGTCCTGAAACAATATGAGAAATTGGTTCATAATCGCCATAAGTATTATTGGGCAATGCATTAATATAGATATTTAACGAGCGCTCCAGAGCTTGTAGCATTAATAAACAGAGTTTATGGTACTTGCCCTTATTGGCCTGGTTAAGTGCTTCGTAATATTTCTTTCTGTCGTTTTTGAGGATAATAGCAGGGGGGAAGCCTTTACGCATAAGTAAAAGATTCATTGCCAATCTTACTGTACGACCATTACCATCAAAAAAAGGATGGATCCAAACCAGTTTATGGTGGAAAATAGTAGACAATACAATATCATTTAACCCCAGTGGATTATCGTTAATAAAAGTGATCAGCTGATCTAATAGATTAGAAACCTTATTGGCATTGGGAGGAGTAAAATTGGCGCCAACAATACGCACACCTCCGTTTCTTAAGCGGCCCGCATAATCATCTTCGATGCTCCGGAGTACCAAACCATGTAATGATAAAATGTCAATGCTTCTTAGTATATAGTTTTTATTTATTAATGTGTACAGGTAATCGATAGCTTTTTCGTGGTTGTAGGCCTCAAAATGCTCTCTTAAGGATTTGCCTTTAACCGTCATGCCTTCTTGTAAAACCATCTGGGTTTCTTTAAGGCTTAGGGTGTTTCCTTCTATGCTGTTGGAGTTGTAAGTCCACTCGAGGGTAAGGTCTTCTTTGATGCGATGCAAGGCACTATTGGGCAAGGGCCTCGAATTTTCCAATTTGGCCTTTTTATCGTACAACCTATCTATTTGTTGTTGTAGCTCTTCTAAATCCCCTAAATCAAAATCCCACATAATCAAATGTACTAATTATCGGTTAAATTAAAAAATAACATTATCCGATATTAAAATTTTACCCAAAAAAAAAATGATAACCTATTGGTTATCATTTTAAAATATGTTTATAGGCAGTTTATTCCCACTTAAATACTTTCACGGCTACGGCATAAATACCAATTCCCCAAAGTAAAAGGATCATAATCTGGAATTTAACGTCCCATAAGCCTACACCTTCGAAAGCTACTTTGCGCATGGCATCGTTTAAATAGGTGAGGGGTAAAGCCCTGCTAATGGGCTGTAGCCAGCTTGGAAAAGCTTCTATTGAAAAAAATGTGCCCGAAAGTAAAAACTGTGGTAAAGTTACAATATTGGATATTGGAGGTACCATACTTTCGTTTTTGGCAATGCCCGAGATAATAAAGCCAAAACCCATAAAAACAATAATACCCATTGTGGCCAATATAAGCATATTGACGACCGTGAGCGCCCCGTGGACGAGTGTAAAGCCAAAAAAGAAGTGACCAATTAAAATGATAAATAATGCGCCGATTAAAGCAAAGCCGATACGTGCAATACCTTCGCCAATTACAATGCTAGAACGCCTCACAGGCGTTGCGAAAAAGCGTTTAATTACTAAAGTTTGGCGGAGGCTTAAGAATACAAATGCGGTTCCGAAAACCCCTGTACTTAATAATGAAAAACCCAGCTGCCCTGGAAGGATAAAATCGATGGTTTTATACTCGCGGCCGGTTATGGTGCTTTCTTTTATTTCTGCTACGGTTGGCTTTAAAGTTTTATCGTAAAAGATATTATTTAAAACCGATTTTAAAATGCCGCCTTTATCCCTTGATGCCGAGGTGTATACAACATTAACTGAATAAGCAGCAGAATTTACTTTTCTATGCACATCAATCATCGCATCAACATTGCCTTTTTCTAACAATTTAGCAAAGTCTGCTTTCGATTTATCTTTAACCAAACGGATCATACCTGTTTTTTCAAGCATACCCATTACCGGGTTATTTACATCTGAGCCAGGTGTTATGCCCACATCAATATGTGTTCCGCCGCCGCCCAAAAAGCCAAAAACGAGGATAAATATTAAAGGAAAAGCAAGGGTAAATACCACCGCCGATGGGCTCCGCATAATAGACCGGAAACTCGCTTTGGCAAGGGCTAGGGTTGCTGTAAGGTTATTATATTTTTTCATTTACTATTTTTATTAATAGTTGCACTGTTTTGTGTTTTTAAACCTGATCCGATAGCTATCGGATGAAGTGTAAATCCTTTTTGCCGAGTATCTTTTAACTACATGATGAATATTTGCAAAAAGATTGCAACGAAAAGCGGGACTAACGGTAATTGGAATACTGTCCTTGCTTTTCAAAGGATCTTGAAATTTAAACTATTCACGCCATTCCTGACCAGTAAGATTAATGAAAACATCTTCCAGGTTAGCTTTTTTAACTTCTTTTTTGCGTTCAAAACCACTGCTTACCAATTTATCGATCAGGTTATCCGGTGTATCCAAAGCGATGATCTGCCCGCGTTCTACAAAGGCCACGCGATCGCAGAGCTGTTCTGCCTCGTCCATATAGTGGGTAGTAATTACAACTGTAGTGCCTGCATTACGGATATCGATGATCAGATCCCAGAGGTTTCTGCGGGCCTGTGGATCTAAACCTGTTGTAGGTTCATCCAGGAAAATAATTTTGGGTTGGTTAATCAGGGTAGTGGCGATGGAAAAACGCTGTTTTTGTCCGCCCGACAGTGCTTTGTATTTTGCTTTGGCCTTGTCCTGAAGATTTACTTTTTCAAGCATTTCCATTGGTTTGATGTTGGCACCATATAGACCTGCAAAAAGTTCGATCAGTTCTACCAGGTTAAGATTTGGATAATAACCAGCGGCTTGTAACTGCACGCCGATAATCTTTTTAATGCTGTGCGCCTGTTTATCAACCGAAAAGCCATCAACAATAATTTCGCCTGATGTTTTATCTCTTAAGGTTTCGATAATTTCGAGTGTGGTGGTTTTGCCGGCACCATTTGGACCAAGCAAACCAAAAATTTCGTTTTCGTAAACTTCAAAACTTAAGCCCTGAACGGCCACAAAATCATCGTACTTTTTTACCAGGTCTTTAACGCTGATAATGGCTTTCTTTGTTTCCATATTGCGAATGTAAGGAGCTTTAAATGAATTGAAAATGAATTTTAACCGGGATTACTGAAAATGTCGGTAAAATGATGTTTTGAGCAGGCGAAATAGTTTGAAAAAAGAAATCTGCGGATCAGCAGCTTGTTTTTGCCGCAAATCCGCAGATCGTTTTTACTGTTTATTGGTCATTAGTACATTGGTCATTGGTTTTTAAGCTTTCGCCCCAAACCTTCTAGCTCAACCTAACTTCGTCTTTAAGCTTTAGTCTTTCACCTTAAACCCTCCGCCTTCCGGCCTTCTACCTTAATCCTACCAAACTAACTCGCCTTTCATTACTTCAACAAAATCGTCGAATAAGTAACGTGAATCGTGTGGGCCTGGAGAAGATTCAGGGTGGTATTGAACCGAGAATGCTTTTTTGCCTTTAACACGGATACCTTCGATTGATTTATCGTTTAGGTTAACGTGCGTAATTTCTACTTTATCAGAGTTTCTCACCTCATCAGGAATTACACCAAAACCATGGTTTTGTGAAGTAACTTCGCAGTGGTTTTTAATAATGTTTTTAACCGGGTGGTTTAATCCACGGTGACCATTGAACATTTTCATGGTGCCGATACCGTTTGCTTCGGCCAATAACTGGTGACCTAAACAGATACCGAACAAAGGTTTGTCTTCTGCTAATATATCTTTGATGGTTTCTACCGCGTAAGGCATTACCGATGGATCGCCAGGGCCGTTAGAAATGAAATAACCATCAGGGCTGAATTTATCCATTTCGGCAAAAGTAGTTTTAGCCGGGAAAACCTGAACGTAGATATCGCGGTTTTCGAAACTGCGCAAAATGTTTTTCTTGATACCCAAATCTAAAGCGGCAACTTTTAAGCTCGCTTCCGGGTTACCATAAAAATAAGGTTCTGTTGTACTTACTTTTGATGAAAGTTCTAAGCCCTCCATTGAAGGTACTTCAGCCAATTTTTGCTTTAATTCTTCTAAATCAGTTATTTCTGAAGAAATAATGGCATTCATGGCGCCTTTATCCCTGATGTGGCGAACCAGTGCACGTGTATCGATATCAGAAATGGCAACTAAATTATCATTTTGGAAATAATCCTGGATTGATTCTGTTGCTTCTTTACGGCTATAAACAATGTTGTAATTTTTACACACTAAACCAGCAATTTTGATCGAACCTGATTCGATTTCATCTTTGTGGATACCGTAGTTCCCAACATGGGCGTTGGTAGTAACCATTATCTGTCCAAAATAACTTGGATCGGTAAAAATTTCCTGGTAACCTGTCATCCCGGTATTAAAACAAATTTCTCCAGTAGTGGTTCCAATTTTTCCGGCCGCTTTGCCGTAAAAAACTGTGCCATCGGCCAGTAATAAAATCGCAGGTAACTTGGTGTAGTTAGTCATGGTAATTACAATATGGATTTTGATTTAAAAAAGAGTTGAAAAAAGAATGGCTTTCGGCATTAAAGCCGTATTTGCAGGGTGCAAAAAAAGATGAATATATCCCTTCCATTTCGGGGTACAAAGATAGAGTTTTAGATTGGGAATGTAAAGAGAAAAATCAAATTAAGGTGTAAAGGTTGAAGGCATAGGGTATAAGGTATCAGAATGTCGCCCGCCAAACCTTTTACTCTTTTAAGGCTGATTAACGCCAAACCTTAAATTTTATTTCTTTTTTATAGCGTAATGGCTGAGGATAGGGAGTAGGTTGATTGCCCCTAAACCTTAAACCATTTTTCTTACACCTTTTAAGGAGCACGGCCCAACCCTAAGCCTTATGCCTTCTACCTTTTACCTTTATTTAAAGAAAAAACAATACTTTTGGCAACACAAAACAAATCCCATGTCGGTACATAAAGAAATTAAACGCATCACTACGCACATTTTACAGGAAATGAAACAACGTGGTGAGAAAATATCAATGCTAACGGCCTACGATTATTCAATGGCAACCATTTTGGATGATGCAGGTTTAGACGTTTTATTGGTTGGCGATTCTGCTTCTAATGTAATGGCTGGTCACGAAACGACTTTGCCTATTACCCTTGATCAGATGATTTACCATGCTGCATCTGTAATCAGAGCGGTTAAACGTGCTTTTGTGGTAGTCGATCTGCCTTTTGGTTCTTACCAGGGAAATTCAAAGGAAGCTTTGAACTCAGCGATCAGGATTATGAAAGAATCGGGTGCACATGGTGTTAAATTAGAAGGTGGCGAAGAAATTATCGAGTCGGTTCAGCGCATCATTACTGCAGGTATACCTGTAATGGGGCACTTAGGTTTAACCCCTCAATCTATTTATAAATTCGGAACCTATACTGTTCGTGCAAAAGAAGAGGAAGAAGCAAATAAATTAAAATCTGATGTTCTGGCTTTACAGGCAGCAGGTTGTTTTGCAATTGTATTGGAGAAAATTCCGGCGGCTTTGGGTAAAGAAGTTACAGAAAGTTTGCATATTCCAACCATTGGTATTGGCGCGGGGCAGGCATGCGATGGCCAGGTGTTGGTGGTAAATGATATGATCGGTTTAACCAAAGGGTTTAAGCCACGCTTTTTACGCCAGTACATTAACCTTTACGACGAAATTTTAGGCGCTGCGCAATCTTATATCCGCGACGTAAAAGGAAATGATTTTCCGAACGAGAGAGAACAATATTAAGTCATGAGTCCTAAGTCTGGAGTCATGAGTCTGAAATTTTGCTCATCAGTTAAACAATTAACCAATAAACTTTTGCATTAGGCAATTTGCTATCAAATAAACTAATGACGAATCAACCAATGAACTAACTAATGCCAATTACCGATAACGACATTCTTTTTGAAGACAATCATTTAATTGCCATTAATAAAAGGGCGGGTGATATTGTACAGGTTGATGAAACAGGTGATGAGCCTTTGGATGAACAGGTAAAAAAGTATATCGCTAAAAAATATAATAAACCTAATGGCGCTTTTTTAGGGGTGGTGCACCGTTTAGACAGGCCTGTAAGTGGTGTAATCTTATTCGCTAAAACCAGTAAGGCTTTAGAAAGGATGAATGCCGTATTTAAAAACCGTGAAGTAAAGAAAACCTATTGGGCGGTGGTAAAGAACAAGCCCGAAAAAGAATCAGCTACTTTGATCCACTGGCTGGTTAAAAACCCGCAGAAAAATGTGGTTTCTTATTATAATACTGAAGTTATCGGAAGTCAGCGGGCTGAGCTTTCTTATAAAGTAAAGGCAAAAGTAGGCGATTATTACCTGTTGGAGGTTGATCCTTTAACAGGGCGTTCGCACCAGATCAGGGTACAGTTATCCTCAATGGGCTGCCCGATTATGGGAGATAACAAATATGGTTATCCTCGGGGAAGTAGGAAGGGCAGTATCTGTTTGCATGCCCGCCGGTTGCAGTTTATACATCCTGTTAAAAAAGAACCAGTAAATATATTTGCCAAATTACCTGTTGATGGTTTTTGGGAACGTTTTGAAGATTTATAAGTAGTAATCACTATACATTAAGTATTAAAGGAGATTTGGTTGAGTATTTAACCGGATTTTTGTGATTTGGCACAATATTTAGTCATCTTCGGGCTAAAACCAAATCAAAATGAAATACAACATTTTATCAATCGCTGCAGTTGGCTTGTTGGCCACTACATTAGTTTCTTGCGACAGCACTAAAAAAACAGAAACAACCAAAGATTCGAGCAAAATTGCCGTAAACGGCGATACGGTTACCAAAGTTACTACCACCACCACTGAAACTGTTAAAACCAATGTTCCTACTTTCTCGAGTGAAGAAGTAAACAAAGGTTTGGCTGAGTATAGCAAACTAAAAGATGAATATGTTGCGGCTGTAAAAAGTAAAAATGCAACAGAAATTAAAGCCATTAGTGATAAATATACCGCCTGGGCAAATCAGGCAACTGGCTGGGCTGCCAAGTTAAAACCTGATGAAATTCAAAAATATTCTGATTATGTGCTTAAATTAACTGAAGAGTGGAGCGCTGCAGCAAAGGATGCTGTGAGTAAATAGTGAATGAAAGCTAAGAAAGGTCGTCATTTCGACTGAAGCGCAGCGAAACGGAGAAATCTTTAAACTATGTGAAAGATTTCTCCATTGCGGTCGAAATGACGATTTATGGATTGAGATGACGATGTATTATTTACAATCAATTTTACCAAAGGCCATTGATCCATCAAACTTTAACTTGCTGATATCTTTGTATCTGGTTTCGCCTTTAACTTCCTGCACATCGCCAAAACCTTCAATTAACTGATCGCCTTGCTTTAAAAAGGCTACTTCCCTAACAGAAGTTTGGCCTTCAGACTGAAAAGTATAATTGGCTACAATGGTATCTCCTTTAACAAGTCCGGTTATTGTACCTGCATTTTTATCTTTTTCGTATAAATTATAGCCTAAAGTACCTGTTACCTTATTGTCCACACTTTTTAGCGATAGGGTAGCAGTATCGCGGTTTTTGATGTATTGGTAACATTGAACGGCATCTGTTGCTGTTTCGGCATTGGTTACAATGGTAGAATCTATTTTGGCCTGTGTCTTTTTAGCGGTACCACCCTGGCATGCAGCCATCAATAAAGCGGCACAGCCTAATACTGGAATCATGTTTTTCATTTTCTTATCGGATTGATTTTTTATTAATGAAGCAAAGCGCCTGCCAAAATAAATGGGTGTTGATTGCGAACGGAAAAGTATATAAACTAGAAAGCCCCATATGTACGGGGCTGACTAAACAATTAAACGATAAGATTTTTACCAAACGTAAGTACCCACCGCCCCTTTATCTAAGCTGCTGGTTACTGTTTTGCCGTTGTATTTAATATTGAATGCCGTTTCTGAGTTGTTATTATTGCAAACAATCAATACGTTTTTGCCATCAGGAGTTTTAAAAGCCACATTCTGAAGATTATTTGTAATGTTTGATGCAATCCTCACCGAACCTGGTTTTACAAATTTAGAAGCGTGTGCAATTACATAATAAGCTACATTTCTGCTTACTGCCGGGGCAATGGTAATGGCACCTAAACAAGTAGTACAGCCGCCTTTATCAGTATGTGGGTTGTAGTTTGGATCAGCAGCTAAATTCCATTCCAAAACATTGCGGCTCCAGTTACGCGTTGCGCCAACAATTAAGGTAGACACATGCCATTTTAAATCTTCGGCAAAATTGCCTGGTCCGCCTACCCATTGTTCAGTAAAATAAACATTGCGGTCTGGATGTGCGTTATGCACCTGTGTAAGTGCTGTAATAGGGCCTGCATATAAGTGAAAGGCAGAACCGTCAACATATTTCTTGGCATCAACATCATTTAAAATAGTGATCGGATATTCTGGTTTATCAGCGTTGTGGTCATAAACAATAATTTTAGTTTTGATTCCGCTGTTTTGAAATATTGGACCCAATGCAGTTTTAATAAAATCAGCCTGATCTAAAGCCGTCATATACATACTTGGATTATTGCCTGGATGTAGTGGCTCATTTTGTGGTGTGATGGCATCAATTATAATCCCTTCTGCTTTCATTGCCTGAATGTATTTCACCAGGTATTTCGCATAAGTCTGGTAATATTCCGGTTTTAAACTGCCACCAATAAAAGTTTTATTGGTTTTCATCCAGGTAGGGGCTGTCCATGGTGAACCTAAAATTTTAATTGAAGGATTAATCGCTACAATCTTTTTTAACACTGGGATTAAATCAGCCTGTTCTTTGGCGATTGAGAATTTTGCTAAGTTATCATCCGTTTCTCCGTCCGCCAGATCATTATAGGTAAAAGGCGTAGCGCTTAAATCTGAAGCACCTATACTTATTCTGAGGTAACTTACTGCAATGGCATCATCAGTGCCCGCAAACAGCTCGTTTAATAGCTTATCTTGTGCTGCAGCTGGTAAAGCATTGATCAAACTTGCACTGCCACCGGTTAGGGTATAACCGAAACCATCAATACTTTGAAAAGTTGTGGCTGGATCTACCTCAATAGTTGGATTGTTATTGGTGGAGGTAGAAAAGTTTAAGGCAACGTTTTGCTTTTTTAACAATTGCGACTGATCTCCTTTGGTTAGCCAGAATGCAACATCGGTTTTAACTGGCTCTGTAGAAGTTGGCGGCTCGGTATTTCCTTCGTTTGTTTTAGGGCTTTTGCTACAGGCACAGGCAACAATCAAGATGGCCAGTGCAGTACCCAGGTTGTAAATGGGTTTCATAATTATGGTTTTGGTTAGAGATTTCAGGGTATTTTGCATAGGATAAAAAAAAGGTTTTAAATAATGACAAGAGCTTGTTTGATGAGGTTAATTTCGATTGACGTGTTAAACTTCACTGATAAATCGGGATAAATAGTCTGGGCGCTTTAATATTGTTTTAGTTGATCATTCGACAGGTGCGGATGACAATTTTATATTAAAGTTTAAGTAGACTTGCTTTTGATTTCGCCTGCTTATACACCAGCATTAAGTTATAAAACAAAGGCGACCGTAGCCGCCTCTGTTTTTTATAGAAATTAACGTACGTTAGGATTTTTGTCTAATTCATCCTGTGGAATCGGGAAATATAATTTTGAAGCATTAAGATTATAGTTCAGGTTTGCTCCTGTACCATCAACCTGGGCATTCATTACAGGTATCACCCTGTTTGTTCTTAATAAATCGAACCAACGGTGACCTTCGAAAGCCAATTCTAAACGACGTTCGTTTTCGATTGCCAAACGCATAGATGCCTGATCTGTTGCCGTGGTAACGCCAAGATTAACACGGTTGCGGATCTGATTAACCAACGGAGCAGCTGTTGACCATCCAGAAGCACTTAATTCGTTTACAGCCTCTGCTTTTAATAAAATGATATCAGCCAATCTTAAAATATAGTTATCAGATTTATCATCTGCGCGGTACTTATTGATGTATGGGTAACTTGTTTTAGACCAATATGAATCGCTCCAACCTTCTGATACTACATTGTTGAATTTAATGCTCGACGCTTTACGGATGGCATCACCAGCATCATCAAATGCTTTTGCCAAACTGTTGGTAGGGGTGTTAAATCTTTTCCATCCTGTGCCAACCAATACACTCGGCATCCAGTTTCCGTGTAAACCTCCGTAACCATCGTATTGCATTTCCCAAATGGCTTCAGAATTGTTTTTGTGGTTAGAATCCCACAGGAAATCGTAGTTCGATATTAAAGAATAACCACCACCGATTACTGCATCACAATAAGTATTTACTTTAGTCCAATCGGGTGTAGGTTTACTGGCATATACTTTAGCCAAAAGTGCATTTGCAACACCTTTGGTCATAATGCCTTTGGTAGGACCAGCGACACGGGCATTGGCTGCACCATATTCAAGATCGGAGATGATCTGCGCATAAATGGCATCAACACTTGCTTTTGCCGGATAAAATTCAGCATCGGTTGTAGGTACTTTAACCACCAATGGAACCGAACCCCAGGTTCTCACTAAGTTGAAATACATGTAAGCCCTTAAAATGCTGGCTTCTGCAAGAATCTGTTTTCTGCGGTCGCCTGCATCAAGCTTGGCATCCACAATATTAGGAACGTTTGTTAAAATTAAGTTACAGTTTTTAATATCACTGTACAAAGCATTCCAATCTCTTCCTACGTTGCCGTTTGTAGAGATTACAGTAAATAAATCCAGTTGGATGTTAGCCGGATTATCTCCACCTGCATAAGCATTATCCGATCTTACATCACCATTGGTCATGTAATCCCAGATGTGGAAATCGTTATACATACCATCGTATGCACCCTGAATTAATTTCTCCGCTGCCGCTGCATCTGCAAAAGCTACATCAGGACCTACCTGCGTAATGGGAGTTTGATCTAAGAAATCTTTTTTACAGCTGCTCAATGCCAAAGTAATGGTACCTGCTGCGATTAATGAATATATTTTAAGTTTCATTGTTGTCTGAATTAAAAGCCTACGTTAACACCAAATAAGAAAGTTCTCGATTGAGGATAAGTACCATAATCGATACCCATTGCTGGCCCGTTGGCCGAGTTTACGTTAACCTCCGGATCAAAACCTGTGTATTTTGTAAAAGTTAATAGGTTGTAAGCCGATGCATATAACATTACTTTGCTCATTTTAAGTTTACCTAAAGTGGCTGCACCAAAATTGTACGATAATGTGGTTGTTTTTAAACGCAGATAAGAACCATCTTCAACAAAACGACTAGAAGTTAAGGTGTTGCTGGTATTATCTTTAATTGCTCTCGGAACATCAGTGATCTGTCCTGGTGTTGTCCATCTGTTTAGCACCACAGCCGATTGATTTTTAGAATCGTTCATGCCTTCCAGTTCCATTCTGGATGCATTAAACATCTGGTTGCCCTGAACACCCTGGAAAAGGAAGTTTAAGCCAAAGTTGCCAAGTGTAAATGTGTTGTTAACTCCATAAGTGAATTTAGGCTGTGCCGAACCGATAAAAGTTCTGTCATCTGCATTAATTGTTTTATCACCATTTAAATCCTGATAAACGATATTTCCGGTTTGTGGATCTACACCGTTTGAAACATAACCATAAAAACTGCCTAACGGACGACCGGTAACCACTCTGATAGCAGCATCACGCTCATAAATATCACCGAAATTAATCGAATTCACGTTATCACCTAAGCTGGTTACTTTATTGCGGTTTAAAGAGAAGTTGATATCTGTTGTCCAGGTAAATTTATCTTTTACAAAGTTTTTGGTGGTTAAAACAAACTCTAAACCTTTATTTTCCATATCACCTACGTTTGAAGCGATACTGCCAAAACCGATTGAATTTGGTAAGGGCTGGTTAATTAAAAGGTCTTTTGTTTTCTTTAAATAAGCATCAGCAGTGAAAATCACTCGGCTGTTGAACATCGATAAATCTAAACCAATATTGGTTTGTGTCGTTTCTTCCCATTTTAAACCAGGATTTGGTAATTGAGAAAATACATACGATCCCTGTGTGGTTGGGGTGTACAATTCTAAGTATGAATAATCTCCAATACCTTCGTCATTACCTACTTTACCCCAGCTTGCCCTTAATTTTAAATCGTTGATTGATTTAACATCTTTTAAGAAATTCTCACCAGAAATTCTCCATCCAACTGATGCTGAAGGGAAATAACCATATTTATTTTGTGGACCGAAACGTGATGAACCATCAGCCCTGAAATTGGTGCTGAATAAATATTTACTGTCGTAAGCGTAGGTTAAACGGGCTAAATAAGAACGTTTAGACCAATCTGATGCTGTTGGCAATTGAGGAGGAATTGAAGTGCCATGATCTAAAAGCTGACCATTTGCACCAATGAAATTCTGCTCGTTATAGCTTAACTTGTAATATTTAGATTCTTGTAAAGTCATACCGCCTGTTGCAGTGAAAGCATTTTTACCCCAGTTTTTGGTATAGTTTAAAATGTTTTCGTTTAACCAAACATGGTCGGTGCTGAAATTAGAATTAATAATCCCTTTTTGTGTTCTTCCATAATCTGTTGAATATGGATCTAAAAAGTAAGAATATCTGTTATCGTTGTTGTTGGTACTGATGCTCGATTTGAAAGAGAAATCCTGCGTAAATTTAATTTCAGCAGCAAAAGCACCTAAGAAACGGAAATTCCTGTTCCTGTTTCTTGCAGCGTTTGCATTGGCCACAGGGTTTTCTGATCCACCTTTATAAGGGTTAAATGCATAAGTACCGTTAGCAGCATAAACACCAATGGTAGGAGGGGTAGTTAAAGCAGATAAAATGGTTCCGCCTCTCGCCACGTTAGCATTATCGCTTACATCTATCGAGTTATTTTGGGTAATAGCCGCGTTACCGGTTAATTTTAACCATTTGGTAATGTTTTGTGAACCGTTAAAGTGGATGGTATATTTATCTAGTTTTGCTGGCGATACTACACCTTTATCTTGTTGATAACCTGTTGATAAGGAGTATTGACCACCTTTAACACCTCCGGAAATGGATGCCTGATAACTGTTCTGCGTTCCTGTGCCGAAAGTAAGATCTTGCCAGTCTGTGTTTTGGTTACCTAAACCATTCGTATCATAACCCAATTCTTTCATCAGGGAGATATATTGATCTCTGTTTAACACATCCTGTTTTTGCCAAAGGTTAGAAAAACCTGTAAATGCATTAAAAGTTGCACGGATTTTATCAGATGATCCTTTTTTGGTGGTAATCAGGATTACGCCATTAGCACCACTCGATCCGTAAATGGCAGCAGCCGAAGCATCTTTTAAAATGGTCAAACTTTCAATATCGGTCGGGTTTAAGAAACTCGCATCGCGGGAAGTTACCCCGTCAATAACATACAGCGGACTGTTGGAAGCATTGATCGATGTATTACCACGGATGGTAACTGATACGCCAGATCCTGGTTTTCCTGATTGTGAAGAAATCTGCACACCCGCAGCTTTACCTTGAATAGCCTGCAATGGATTGGTTACAGGTTGATTCTCGATATCTTTAGAAGATAAGGATACTACAGCTGTTGTTAAATCTTTTTTGGTCGTAGTACCATAACCGATTACCACCACCTCATTTAATTGTTGGTTGTCATCAGATAGGGTAACGTTTACAGTTGTACGGCCACTTACCGCTTCTTCTATTGTTTTATAACCAATAAAAGTAAATTCTAAAGTTGAGTTTTGAGGAGCGCTGATCGTATATCCTCCGTTATCTGCAGTAGAGGCGCCCTGGTTAGTTCCTTTCACCTTTACAGATACACCGGGTAATGGTAATCCTTGCTTGTCTTTTACCAAACCTTTTACGGTAATATTCTGTGCCATACTCAGAGAGATACCACAGAGAATACACACCATAAGCAATGTAAACTTTTTTCTCATAATTTTGCTCTTGATTAATATTATATGGGGTAAAGTTAACACCAGATTAATGTTAAATACAAGTATTTTGAATGTTAAATTTAGTGTAACTTCCTGATATTTAGGTTTTTGTGTTAATTTCGATACGCTTTAATACCGCTGTTGAAAAGGCCGTTTTAATGCTGATAATCAGCGTTTAAGTAGCCTGGATAAGCAGTACCGCGGTTGCGGTTTGATACGCTTAAACACCCTTTCATTTTTTGTGAAAAAAGGCTCAAATCAAACAATATTGTGACGGATTAAAGGGGGTAATTACTCGATTACAAGTTGGCTCCAGCCGTTTTTAGCTGATTTTTTCAAAGTTTTCTTCCGGTCATCCATCACTTTTTTAATGCGTGAGCCGAATGTCCAGCAGGTACTTTGCCTTATGGAGAGTAATTCTGATAATTTATGAGAGGAGATTTTCCCTTTTGAAGAGTAGATCAGGAAGATCATATAAAAAGCTTTATTGATCGGTATACGGGTATTGTGGAAAATGGTATAGGTAGTTACCGATTCTTCATAACCACATTTACTGCAGCGACGGCTATGCAGAATGTGCCCTGCAAAATAATGATCATTACTGCATTTTCGGCAGTGGTAACCATTGCTCCATTTTAGTTGTGCCAAAAACTCATAACAGCTTTCCTTATCAGGG
Organism: Pedobacter jeongneungensis; assembly: GCF_000633455.1. Lineage (GTDB taxonomy): Bacteria > Bacteroidota > Bacteroidia > Sphingobacteriales > Sphingobacteriaceae > Pedobacter > Pedobacter jeongneungensis_A. The sequence continues at coordinate 114,358 of NZ_AYMG01000028.1, read as the reverse complement.
TAAATTTTGCTGAACTCTTCAAAATCTACTTCGGTAGACATTACGCGATCTCTGGTTACCTTTTCTACACTGGTTTGGAGTTCTTCATTATCATGCTCCAGCAGCACGTTCATTCTCGAAATTTCTTCTGCCTGTTGTTGTAGAAGCGCATTGGCTTCTTCCAAAGCCTGGTTTTTGCTCTCTATAATTAATGATTTGTGGTAAACCTCGCGGGTGCGTTCTTCAACCTTGCTCTCGAGTTCCTGATTGATGCTATCTTTTAATTTCGCATTTACGGCCATCTGTCTGATGATCTTCTGCTGTGCTTTATCTTTTTTCACTTTCAGGATTCGCACTTTATCACCAATGGCAAAGGATAGAAAAATCATTTCGAGCACAAAACAGAAACTCAGACTGTAATAACTAATGGCACCAAAATTTAGCCAGCCAATGCCCAGCATAATCAGGAATTTCAGTGTAAAGCCTGCAAATAAGAAACTGTAACCCAATACAAAGAAACGGGCAGGTTGGTAGCCTTTTCTGTAAATGTAAATTCCGGTAAAAAAAGCAACTGATAGCGGAACAGCCTCAATAAATTTATAACTGAACAGTGTTTGATCGAACAGATAACAATAAATAAAAAAGATGATCCTGCAAACAATGATACTGAGAATGAACTGATTTAATTTGGGTGCCTTAGCTTTAACATATAAAAGTTCTCTGGTAAACAGGAGGGCAAAAATACTGGTGGCACACAGTGCAAAAGCATAGGCAACCTGGTTCCAGGCGGGAGCATTAGGCCATAAATATTGATAGGCAATTCCATCCGTACTCATTTCGAAAAAGCCAACGCTTAAATTATAGAGTACATAATAGAGGTATTGCTTTTGCCTGATGGCAATAAACATAATGAGGTTGTAGAAACTGAAAACCAGGATCATCCCATAAAAAATACCAAAATAGAAATACTCATCTAAAGCATAGGAAATAAACCATTCGGTGGTTCTCAGTACGATAATGATATCGGCAATTTGAGAGGAGTTGATTTTGAAATAATAGGTCTGTGTTTCATTCCCATCATTTTGGAGTGGAATTTCGAAGTTTTTATGGTGGATGAGCCGTTTATCGAAATGATTGGCATCACCCAAGTTTTCGACAGTATATTTTTGATTGGCCTGAGGAATGTAAGCGGTAATGTGATCGATCGTTTGGTCGAAAAATTCCAGCAGAAATGGTTTATCTGCCTTGTCATTCTGTTTAATTTTAATCCTGAACCAGTATGTTTTGTTGAGTTGTTTGGTTTGCGGCGTACTGGTTAAACTTGCTTTAAATTTTTGATCGAATGCACTGCTTTTAATCTCATCGAATGTGTAGCGGTTGCCAGCATCTTCCAGTACCTCAATTTCTTTAAAAGTAAAGATATGCTGAGGTACAGAATCCTGCATTTCTACTGTTTTCTGTGCTTTCGCGCTAGAAACAGAGAAGAATAACAGGATAACAGCGAAATAGGGAAAACGCTTTAAACAAGTTGATGCCAGCATGATTTGCAAAGGTACAAATTTGTAATGATGTGGTATCAATCAGGTTATCAGCCGAATTTCATTTTAAAAAATTAACGAAATGCTGGTCCCTGCATGTTCTATGGATTTAACATCGACCATAATTTTATGGAATTTGGCAATACTTTGAACTATGGCTAGTCCTAAACCGAAGCCATTTTCTTCACTGTTTCCTCTTTTAAAACGGTCAAAAGCATTTTCTACCAGCTCTGTACTCATGCCTGTTCCGGTATCGCTGATGGTGAGTATGTAATTTTCAGCTTCCGTTTTATCGGTAATGGTAATTGAGCCGCCTTCAACATTGTATTTGATCGCGTTATTGATAATGTTGATCAAAAGTGTGTGTATTAAGGCCTTATTGCCCGTAAAATGGAAATCTTTGGCGAGATTGGCCTGATAAGTGATGTTTTTATCGATAATGCGGTCTTCCAGGTCTTCGTGAATATCTGTTATTTCCTGTTTGAGGCTGATTTCTTCGGTTTTTAAGTATTGATTATTTTCTACTTTAGAAATCAGTAATAAACTATTGATAATCAGCTTTAAACGGTTCAATGTTTTTAGCGAAGCATAAATTTTATTTTCATGCTCTACCGGAATATCTGGTGTGTTGAGCATATTCTCAAACCGTGTACTTAAAATGGAGATGGGTGTAAGCAATTCGTGTGAAACATTGGCAATAAACTGTTTTTCTAAGGCGAAAAGTGTGTTTATTTTTCGCATCAAAGAATTGATGCTGTTATCGAGAATTTTAAAATCGTTGGTGCTGGTTGGGATATTCTGATAATTGTAATGGGAGGGATCATCAACGAGGTTGATTTTTTTATCAATGATGAGGTAAAATGGTTTCAACAAGAAATTGGAAAAGGTAAAGTCGGCAACCAAAGTAATCAGCAGGGCAGCCACCAATACAATCAGCATGTAAAAACGGATTGAATTTTTAATCGACTGGAGGGTAGTCATCGTTTCTCCAATTTCGAGGTTGTACCAGTTGGTATGATAGGAAAATTTATAGTTAAGGATCCTGTAGACTTCTATATCGCCTTCAATTTCCCTTTTTTCGGTAAAAACCTTGGCACTGGAGTCTTGCTGGCTATCGGGAATGTCGGTTAAAACAATAAATTCTTCCTTTAAAATGTTATAATCGGTAAATGATTGTTGTTTATTTAAAAGACTATCGATCTCATCATCATTTAAATGCTCGATAATTTTATTTTTCTTTTTTATTAAACGGTTATCGAGCTGGTTATAGGCTAATCTATCTAACGAAAACAAAATGATTGCACCTAAAACCAGGATGATCGCAATTTTGGTTACCGCATTATATAAAGAAAACTTAACCTGTAACTTCATTTAAATGGATGATGTTTGATGTAAAATAGATGAGGGTTCATTAGTCATTCGTTCATTCGTTCATTAGTCATTTGTTCATTGGTTGGTTAATCTGTTAACTGTTTAAATCGGTTAATTGACGCTAGCCGCCAAACGCACAACCCAAAACGCACTAACAATTAATCCTATATCCTATACTTCTTACTGTTTCAAACCAATCAGTAGGACTTAAGGCCGCTAGTTTTTTACGTAAATTTTTAACGTGCACATCAACAAAGTTCGAATCAGAATTCACCTCTAAAATATCGCCCCATACGTGTTCTGTTAAGCTCATGCGAGATACTACACGGTTTTTATTCAGCACCAGGTAGTTGAAGATCTCGAATTCTTTTTTGGTAAGGTTTAATCTTTCTTCGCCAAAAGCAACGGTTCTGTTCTGGATGTTAAGCAGAAAATCATGGACGTTGATTTCGTTTTTCTCCAGCTTATGTTTCCTACGCGTAATGGCATGCATCCGTGCCAAAAGCTCGTTCAGCGAAAATGGTTTCGGCAAATAATCATCTGCACCTTCATCAAGGCCTTTAATCCGGTCGTCTACCGCACTACGGGCTGTTAAAATGATTACCGCATCATCACGGTCTTTGGTACTTTTAAGCTGCTTCAAAATATCAAAGCCATCGCCATCAGGCAAGCCTAAATCGAGTAAAATGAAATCGTAACTGTTAACAAATATCTTTTCTTCCGCAGAAGATTTTTTCCATGCATGTTCAACAATAAATCCTTCTTTACTCAAGAATTCATCCATTTCAAGCGCCAGGCTCTTTTCATCTTCAACTATGAGTACGTTCATTTTAGTTAATGTTTTTTATCGTTATAAGCTTAAATTTTAATCTTTCAACTTTAGTCTTTACGCTTTAGTCTCTAAAACTAAGTTAATATTTTTTAAGATGATTGCACAGGCTTCCTCAATTTCTTCTTTGGTGATGATTAAAGGAGGAGCAATGCGCATAGAGTTACTGCAATGTAAAAACCAATCGGAAAGCACGCCATTTAAAATACAGGCATCAATGATTTTTTTATTGGTTTCGAAGTTTTCAAATTCAACCGCTAGCATTAAACCTTTTCCTCTAATTTCTTTAATGGCAGGGTGTTTTAGGAGTTGTTTAAACAGTTGACCTTTTTCTTCAACCTCATCAACAATGTGACGATCAACTAAGGTCCGTAAAGTGGCCAAACCAGCTGCACAACAAACCGGGTGACCGCCGAAAGTAGTCATGTGGCCCAAAATAGGAGTGTGAGATAATACCGACATAATTTCCAGCGAACTGATAAAGGCACCGATTGGCATGCCGCCACCAATTCCTTTAGCTAAAAGTAAAACATCGGGTACCACATTATAATGCTCAAAAGCAAACATTTTGCCGCTGCGGCCAAAACCTGATTGTATTTCGTCGAAAATCAATAAAGTTCCGGTTTCATAACATTTTGTTCTTAAAGCCTGCATATAACTTAAATCGGCTACACGGATTCCGGCTTCACCCTGGATGGGTTCTATAAAAACCGCCGCAGTTTCTGTTGTGATTTTTTCGAGATCAGCGATGTTATTGTGTTCGATAAAACTTACATGGGGCAAGAATGGACCATAGCCGGATGAATAAAAATCGCTTTCCATTAAACTTTCCGCACCCTGGGTACTGCCGTGATAAGCGTTTTTACAGGCAATAAAACCTTTGCGGCCGGTATAACGTTTGGCCAGTTTCATAGCGCCTTCTACCGCTTCTGTTCCTGAATTTAAAAAATAGGTACAGCTTAAACCAGGCGGCAGAATATCGGCAAGGGCCTTGGCGAAATTCACCTGCGGACTTTGCACATATTCGCCATAAACCATCAGGTGCATATAGGTTTCGGCTTGTTCTTTAATCGCTTTAACTACAGCAGGGTGGCAGTGGCCAACATTGCTCACGCCAATACCGGCAATAAGATCTAAATGTTTTTTATCTGCAGCATCGTATATATAAACGCCTTTTGCCCTAACAAATTCGAGCATAAGCGGTTCTGGAGAGGTTTGTGCATTGTGTTGTAAAAACAACTGACGTTGGGTAAGCATGGCACAAAAGTACGGAAATGATAGAGTGCTTTAAAACAAAAAAGACTTACAGTAATGTAAGTCTTTTTTATTATTGCCTTTGTCCGCCTTTAAATCTATTAAGCAGCTCCCGTTTAAAACCTTCCTGAGCCCTGTAAAACTTGCCTACTACTTTAATCGGTAACGATGATTTAAGTTTGTTGTAATATTTTTTATCCAGGTTGAGGTCTTTCTGTTTAAAATCGAACTCACTGGTAATTAAACTTTGCACCTGTGCATCCGTTAAATTGTCTATTTCGGTTGTTTTACGGAAAGAGATCATTTTTTGCATACGCTCTTTGCGCAGAGCATTTTGCTCTTCCTGCATATCGTTATAAATCGGCCAGAAAATTTTAGCCTCTTCAGGTGATAAATCCAGTTTTTGGGTAAAAAAAGCTATTTTAAGTGATTCTATTTCTTCTGCCTTTGGTCTTTGGGCCAAAAGGGTAGTAGGTAGTAAAAACATTAAAGCGACAAAAAGTAAATTCTTCATTTCTTTATTAATTATTTAGTTCCTGAGATAAATCGTTTGATGAGAAATTGCTCAGGATGTAGTTTTCCATTTCTGTATCTGACGCAGAAGTAGTTTTGGTATTTGATGATGTGGTATTCTGAGCTTCTAAATGATCAATAATTGTACTTTCATCAATGTCATATAATAGTTGCTCGTTCACGGCCTCTGCAGATTGTACTTGCTGAACTGTGGTTGTTGACCCATTCTGGTAAAAATAAACCCCAAATGAAGCCATTAAAACGAAACATGCAGCACTTGCGTATTTAACCAGGTTGCGTCGCCATAAAGGGATAATCCTTGCTTCTTTTTTAGGTTCTGATGCTGCAATCCTATCTGTAATTCTACTTTGTAAAGTATCAAAGTAATTTTCGGGAACTGCAAAAGTATTTTCTACCTTAGGTATTTCTGCCAAAGCAATGCTGGTTTCTATCCGTTCCGTTAATTCTTCAAAATAATTCTGCGGAACTTCAAAATTATTGTCACTGGTTTTCTGTTTTAATCCGTCTAAAAAGACAGCAGAAGAAATGGCCTCATCACAATTTTCGAAATATCCATCAGGAACGGAGAATGGATTGCGTTTGCCCATTGCCGCGAGGGTAGGGGCTTCGTTTATCCAATCGTTATTTTCTATATTTTCGTTCATCACAGATGTATGATACAATTAAAGTGAAAAGGTTTAATAGTCTATTTCATCATTTGTAATAAAAGCTTCAATTTTTTTTGCAGCGATGTGAAATGATGCTTTTAAAGCCCCAACAGAGGTGCCTAAAACTTCCGAAATTTCTTCATATTTCATATCATCAAAATATTTCATGTTGAATATGATCCGTTGTTTTTCGGGGAGCGTGAGGATTGCCTTTTGAAGTTTCAGTTCGAGCTTATCACCATTAAAATAGGATGAAGCAACCAGGTTATCGGCAAGTTCTGATGATACTTCATCCAGCGGCGTATTGTTGCGCTGTTTCTGCTTGTTTAAAAAGGTGATCGATTCGTTGGTGGCAATGCGGTAAATCCAGGTATAAAGCTGAGAATCACTTCTAAACTTATCGAGGTTTTTCCATACTTTAACAAATACCTCCTGCAAAAGATCATCGCAATCATCGTGGTTTAACACCAGTCTGCGGATGTGCCAGTATATTTTTTGCTGATATTTTTTTAATAACAGGTTAAAGGCTTCATTTCGCGTTCGCTCAACGGCAAACATGGCAAGGATTTCTGAATCTTCAACTTGTTTCATTATATGTAGATTTGAGATGTGAGAATTGAGATATGAGACATTAGACATAAGATTAGCTTAGGCACAATGTGTCTCTAATCTCACATCTAATTTCTCATATCTAATGTTTCAAATCTATTTTTTTCTGCCGATTACTTTTTGAACAGCTTCAACAATGTTCACCGCATCTAGGCCATATTTAGCCATTAATTGATCTGGTGTTCCGCTTTCGCCAAAAGTATCATTTGTAGCTACAAATTCTTGTGGAGTTGGCAATTCGGTAGTTAACAAACGGGCAACGCTTTCGCCTAAACCACCAAATTTGTTATGTTCCTCACAGGTAACTACACAACCGGTTTTTTTAACCGATTTTAAGATGGCTTCGTCATCCAAGGGTTTAATGGTGTGGATATTGATAATTTCAGCATCGATACCCAGTTCCGCTAATTTCTCACCAGCTTCAATTGCTTTCCAAACCATGTGGCCGGTAGCAATAATAGTCACATCTGTACCTTCATTAACCATCCATGCTTTACCGATCTCAAATTTCTGATCAGGATCTGTAAATACAGGAATAACCGGACGGCCAAAACGTAAATAAACCGGACCTTCGTATTCTGCAATGGCTAAAGTTGCTGCCTTGGTTTGGTTATAATCGCAAGGATTAATTACCACCATTCCCGGCAACATTTTCATTAAGCCGATATCTTCTAAAATTTGATGGGTTGCACCATCTTCGCCTAAAGTTAAACCTGCGTGAGATGCACAAATTTTAACGTTTTTATTTGAATAAGCTACTGATTGGCGGATCTGATCATAAACGCGGCCGGTAGAGAAATTGGCAAAAGTACCTGTGAAAGGAATTTTACCACCAATAGTCATACCCGCTGCAATACCGATCATGTTTGCTTCTGCAATACCAACCTGAGTAAAACGCTCAGGAAAATCTTTAATAAAAGCATCCATTTTTAGCGATCCAACTAAATCGGCACATAAGGCAACCACATTTTCGTTTTTCTTACCAGCCTCATGTAAGCCAGCACCAAAACCTGAACGTGTATCTTTTTTTTCTGTATATGTATATTTCTTCATTATGTTTTTAGATATGAGATGTGAGATTTTAGATGTGAGATCGGGCGACAACTTGTGTCTCAAATCTCATATCTATTGTCTCAGATCTAGTTTAGTAATCCCCTAAAGTTTCTGGTAATTGTGCCAAAGCTGCAGCTAATTGCTCATCGTTAGGTGCTGTACCGTGCCATTTGTGAGAACCCATCATATAATCTACACCAGCACCCATTTGAGTGCTCATTAGATTTAAGATTGGTTTACCTTTTCCGGTTAAAGTTTTAGCATAATGTAAACCTTCAACAATAGCCTGCATATCGTTACCATCGGTATTGATTACATGCCATCCAAAAGCTTCGAACTTAGCCTGAAGACTATCTAACGAAAGTACTTTTTTAGTAGGACCATCAATCTGTTGACCATTATAATCCACACTGCAGATCAAAGTATCTAACTCATGGAATGGCGCAAACATTGCTGCTTCCCAGTTTTGACCTTCTTGTAATTCTCCATCCCCATGTAGAGTGAAAACGTAAGATTTATCGCCATTTAACCTTTTGGTTAAGGCAGCACCAATAGCTACAGACATTCCCTGACCCAATGAGCCTGAAGCTACACGGATACCTGGTAAGTGTTCGTGTGTGGTTGGGTGACCTTGTAACCTTGAATCTAGTTTACGGAAAGTTGCCAATTCACTTTTATCGAAATAGCCTGCGTGAGCAAGGGTACTGTACCAAACCGGAGAAATGTGGCCGTTAGATAGGAAGAATAAATCTTCGCCAATACCGTCCATGCTGAATTCTTTCTTGTGGTTTAAGATTTCAAAATATAGTGCGGTAAAAAAATCGGCGCAACCCAATGAACCACCTGGGTGGCCAGATTGACATCCATGAACCATTCTTACGATATCTCGTCTGATCTGAGAGGCAATATCTTCTAGCTCTTTAATTGTATGTTTCATTAAAATAAGAGGTTGTTGTTACATAGCAAAGGTAATATTTTACCCGCTATATCATAATTAGTTATTGATTAAATCGAGTACTTGTTGTGTTGAGTTTTTTGTGTCAACTTTTTTGATGATGTGCAAAATTTTTCCATCACCATCTATTATAAATGTAGTGCGTACAGTACCCATATATTTTTTGCCGTACATATTTTTTTCTGCCCAAACGCCATAATCATTTACAATTTGCTGATCGGTATCGGCCAGCAGGGTAAATGGGAGATTATGTTTAGTTACAAATTTCTGGTGTGATTTTTCATCATCAACGCTAACACCTAAAACCACGATGCCTTTAGTCTGTAAGCCCTGGTAGTTATCTCTGAAATCACAAGCCTCAGCCGTGCAGCCCGGAGTATCATCCTTTGGATAAAAATAAAGAACAACCGTTTTTCCTTTGTAATCATTTAAGGAAACTTCGCTACCATTTTGATCTTTTGATGCAATTGCTGGTGCCTGATCACCTTCTTTTAACTCTGCCATATATTATAATGATTGAATTTTGAATGTTTTTGATAGAATTTTAATCATGTGCAATTTAAACAGTTTAAGGTATTATACTGTTCAATTTATGTTAAAAGATGACATTTCTTAGTTTAACCACAGATGAAGATATAAATCTTGCTCATGAAAATCCTTTAATTCTAAAAATCCTGTTCCTACCTAAAGAAATTCACGACATATTTTCTGGTATTCTCTTTCATATCCGTTACAACTAGTTCTAAAGTATGCTTACCTGAAGCTGTTCTCTCATCAAAGCTGTGCCAAAGTGTTGCCGTTTTGGTGTCAAATTCCATCAAAGCCCACTTCCCGTCGATATATCCGTTAAAGCTTTTTATGCCTGATAAATTATCGCTGATCTTAAAAAAGATTTTAGATAAACCAGCCATATTTTTTCCTTCTGAGATATTAACCGGAAAAATCCTTGGTGCGATGGTATCGATAGCAATATAAAAGCTGCCGAAATTTTTGGGTGTAGCTTTAATGTAGCCGTTATCAAAACCTCCGCCTTGCGATGAACCGTTTGAATTTACGATCAGTGCTTTGCTTCTCAGGTTTTCTGGCAAATTATCAGCCTTAATCCAAAGATCAAAACCAATGTGCAATGGAGTAAATCGATTATGTATCTGGTGCACTGCCGACCAGGCATTACCAGCCGGCCTTGGTAATTTTTTATAGGTGAAATTTAAATCACTGTATAAAGTACCGAGCGGAAAAACCACTTTCACATCTTCAGCATTAAATTCGTTTACCTTGTTATAAGGATAAATTATTCCGGCAGGCACAACCGGAGCTACAATAGACGCTGAACCTGCATTTACGGTAAAAGGCAAAACAGATGCATTTCCTTTCGAATCTGTGATGATATAACGGAGCTGATGTTGAGCACCATCGTTAAAGCTGATGCGGCCGTTATTGACCAATCCGCTATAAATTTTTAACGGATTGCCCGGATCCACAAAACTCTTCTGGATACTCCTTTTGGTGTTTAAATAGGTAGGGTAATCGATATGCGAATTAATGGCCTTACTGTCTTCAAAAGCAAAGCGTTCCAATGCGGAAGTGTATACCATTTTACCATCAACTTCTAACTGAATGGAATATACGCCGTTTGTGCCTGATAAACCATTGTGCCTATCGGTTACTACAATGCCAAAGCCCACTTCACCAGTTAAACTAATTGGAGCGGTAGTTTTATAACTCCCGTTTGCGCCAGTAATGGCGATGGTTTGTTTGGGAGTAGACTCGTTAAAAGTTTTACCATTTAAACGGTAAACATATAAACCATGGATTACCGGAGGGATGTTATCTGGAATTACAATTCCAAAAAACTGTGGATTGATAGTTTCTTCCGTTTTAGTATCTCTGATTTCGAAATGTAAATGCGGACCTCCTGAGCTGCCGCGGTTACCAGACCAGGCAATGATCTCTCCTTTGTGTACTGGTATTAAAGTAGCGTCAGGGAATTCGTCAATCTCGAAAGATTTCTTTTCGTACTCCAGGTTTTTAACAATGGTAGCAATTTTTGGTGCAAAACGCTGCAAATGACCGTAAACTGTGGTAAAGCCGTTTGGATGATTAATATACAACGCTTGTCCAAAACCGCTGTTTTGCACCCTTAACCTCGAAATATAGCCATCCGCAACTGCATAAACCGGATAACCTTCGCGCTGATTGGTTCTGAAATCGATCCCAGAGTGAAAATGATTGCCACGGATCTCACCGAAAGAACCTGCAAGGGCAGGAGGGGTGATATCTAAAGGTTGTCTGAAATCGGTAATCGGATATTTATTGGTACTGAAAATCTGTTGTGCCTGAACGAAAGTTGAAGCAATTAAAAGGCAAATTGAAATGGAAAATTTTAACTTGTACTGGATCGGGTTTTTAATCATTCGTTACTTTACATCAAAATTTAAAAGTTGCTTTCCTTCCAGCCAGGCTTCTAATTTGTCGCCTTTGTTTGTTTTTCCAACACCTTGTGGTGTTCCGGTGAAGATTAGATCTCCTTTTTTTAAGGTGATATATTGTGAAACAAAGCTAATTATCTTCTCGAACGAGAATAATAAATCTTTAGTATGGCCAACCTGACGGCTTTCTCCGTTTACTTTTAATTCGAAATTTAAGTTATAAAGATCTTCGAAATCACTTTTTGGAAGAAAAATACTGATGGGTGCCGAATTATCAAATGCTTTGGCCAGCTCCCATGGTAATCCTTTTTCTTTATGTTTCGCTTGAATATCACGGGCAGTAAAATCGATACCTAAACCAACTTCATCATAATAATTGGTTGCAAACTTTTCGGCAATATGTTTTCCTTCCTTACAGATTTTTAAAACCACTTCTAATTCGTAATGTACATCATCTGAAAAATCGGGTATATAAAATGGTTTATTGTCTTTTAAAACTGCGGTATCAGGTTTCAGGAAAATTACCGGGGTAGTTGGAACCGGATTGTTCAGTTCTTTTGCGTGTTCGGCATAGTTTCTGCCAATGGCGATGATCTTCATTCTTAAAAATATAATATATGAGAAAATAGACGGAGGATTAACCCCGCGTCAATCAAAAATAGAAAAGAAAATGGTGTTATAAAACTGAGATGCGTTTTACCTGGCTTTCTGACCCTGCAATTACCCTTAAAAAGTAAATGCCTGGGTTTATTCTGTTCGGAATGCTAAAGGTTTTGGTCTGTTCTCCGGCATTTAAGCGTTCGTTGGCAAGTGTTGCTACCTCATTGCCTAATAAATCGATGATCTTAATAGTAGTCTGAGTGCCATCTTTTCCAATAGAAAGTATAATATTAAGCTGCTCTTCTACCGGATTTGGATATATTTTTACGATCGTCAACAATTTATCCTTGGCTACAACCGTTGCATTTTTTGGGGTTGTTGAATAAGTATTGAACATTCCTGAACCTCCGATAGACATGTAAAGCGGTTTATAAGGCGTAATATTTGCTTTAATTTCAGGAATTATGCCTACTTTTTTGGTTCTGTTTTTTAAGCTAATGTGGATACTATCAGCCTGTTGCGCCGAAGAATTTACGCTGCACAGCAATGCAATGCACAATGTGCATGCTATTTTTGTGAGTAACGTTATCTTAGCGTAGAGTTTCATCAAATTGGTATAGCAAATGTATTAATTTAAAACAAAGAAATTAAACATTTTGTTTAAAAGCCATAATTTAACACAATTTAACAATAAAAATTTATTTTCATAGTGTTAAAAATACACAATAATTTGGTTGTTAAATTGTTATAGTTAGTTTACTTTTGCCGCACTAAAAATATCAACGAAGTGTCAAATCATAAAAATGTCAACGCGTTAACCGCCGGCGGTGTTCTAATTAGTTTAGGGATTGTGTTCGGTGACATTGGTACATCACCTTTATACACGCTCAACGCAATTTTCACCAGCATACTAGGCGTAAAAGAAGGCATTGCACATCATCCAGGGTCTATTACCACCGATGTGGTACTTGGAGTGCTCTCCTGCATCATCTGGACATTAACCTTACAAACCACCATTAAATACGTAATCATTACCCTAAGGGCCGATAATAAAGGTGAGGGAGGAATTTTTTCATTGTTTTCTCTCGTTAGAAAAAAGGCAAAATGGTTAATTGTGCCTGCTGTGGTTGGGGGCTGTGCGCTACTGGCCGATGGTGTAATTACACCAAGTATTACGGTAACATCAGCCATTGAAGGCTTAACCAGTAAATTCGATGTACCAGTAGTTCCGGTAGTGATCGCCATTTTAACCGTGCTTTTTATTATCCAGCAATTTGGAACCAACCTGGTTGGGAAGCTTTTTGGGCCGGTAATGTTTGTCTGGTTTACCGTTTTGGGTATCGCAGGGCTTTTATTTATTGTAAAAGACCTTAGCATATTAAAGGCGCTTAATCCGTATTATGCTGTTCATTTGTTGGCAACCAATAGTAAAGCCTTTATCATTTTAGGCGGTGTTTTTCTTTGTACCACAGGAGCCGAGGCCTTATATTCGGATTTAGGGCATTGTGGACGTAATAACATTCGGATCAGCTGGATTTTTGTGAAAATTACCTTGATTTTGAATTATTTAGGTCAGGGTGTTTGGATTTTACAGAACGAAGGTACTTTTATTCCAAGTTCAAAAATGAATCCTTTCTTTCAGATTATTTCGAGCCATTTCCAGGTGCCAATGGTAATTTTGGCCACTATGGCTGCGGTTATTGCCAGTCAGGCCTTAATTAGTGGTTCATTTACTTTGATATCAGAGGCAGTACGTTTAAACCTTTGGCCGAAAATCAAAATTGTTTATCCATCTGTTCAAAAGGGACAGCTTTATGTGCCTTCTATCAACTGGATGCTTTGGCTGGGCTGTTGTAGTATTGTATTCTTTTGGAAAGAATCTTCTAAAATGGATGCTGCTTACGGCCTTTCCATTACCATAGCGATGTTGATGACAACCATTTTGGTAAGTGTTTATTTAAGAAGCAAGCGTTTCCCTAAATACCTGATTGCTATCTTTATTTCGGTATATGTGATCATAGAAGGTACTTTCCTTTTCAGTAACCTGCACAAGTTTTCAGACGGTGGCTGGTTAACCGTGTTAATTGGATCAGCGTTATTTACCGTAATGTGGAGCTGGTTTATTGCCCGTAAGATTAAAAACAGGTTTGTAAAATATGTAGAAATTGAAGATTATTATCAGATTTTAAGCGAATTGAGTAATGATGAGTCGGTTCCAAAATATTCTTCACAATTAGTTTACTTAACGAGTGCAAACTTTAAAACAGAGATTGAATCGAAAATTATTTATTCGATCATTCAAAAAGAGCCAAAACGGGCAGATGTGTACTGGTTGGTTCACGTTGATGTAATGGATGAGCCTTATACGCTTGATTACAAGGTAGAATTCTTAATTCCAGGAAAGCTGATCAGGATCGATTTTAGGTTAGGTTTCAGGATCGAGCAACGTGTAAACCTGCTTTATCGTAAAGTGGTTGAAGAGCTGGTTAAAAATGGCGAAATCGATATTACAAGTCAATATACTTCGTTAAACAAACATAAAATTGCAGGTGATTTCAGGTTCGTTCTTTTAGAGAAACACTTGTCTAAGTTTACGAAACTGAGTTTTTATGAACGTACCATTATGGATTATTACTTTATCCTTAAAAAGTTAAGTTTATCAGAAGAACGCAGTTTTGGTTTGGACAGCAGTTATGTGGATGTAGAAAAAGTACCGTTGATTTTCGTTACACCGGATGATATAGAATTGCATAGACTCCCAGTTTAAGTTAATGAGAACTGCGCTTTTGATTTTGGGTATTGTGCTATTTATAGCAGGACCTGCCGCCAAAATATATCATCTTGATCATGCGAATAATTATATGATCGCATCTGGATTAGGTCTGGTGATGATTACAGCAATGGCCTTCATCAAGAAGAAATAAATAAGATCCTCTTTCTGTTTAAGAAAGGGGATTTTTTGTTATAGATGAAATTTATCCTCGTCCCATTTGCTGGGATTATTGATGATATAATTCGAGATGTTCTGGTATGCTCTTTCATCACGGATGATGTGCTCGTAATAATTTCGCTGCCAGAGCTTTCCCATTGTTTTATTGTGTGATTTGAACAGCTGCAGACAGCGATTTGAAACGATTGATTTGTATGCTCCAATAATGCTTGCGATAGTCGTCGGGGCGACCTTTGCGGTCGCCGTGTTTAAATCTTCTTCTTGTGCGACCGCAAGGGTCGCCCCGACATCTGATAAAACAATGATGCCGTGAATGTGATTCGGCATGATCTGAAAAACATCAAGTTCAAAATTTGGAAATCTATCAGCTAAATTAATCCATTCATTGTAAGCAATAGTTCCGGATTTATTTAGGATCATTTCATTGCCTGAAACTTTTCCAAATCTATGAATTCTATCTTCACAGCAGATCGTGATGAAATAGGCTCCTGCTTTTGAATAGTCGTAACCCTTTAACCTGATCGATCTTCGATGGTGTATTAAAGGATTGTACTTCATTTGCTAAACTAAACCTCCGGATGTGCCAGTTTACTATGCCTGTAACCGTAAGCAAAATAAACTACAAGCCCAACTACCAGCCATATACCGAAGCCAATCCAGTTGGAGATACCGAGTTCGCACATCATGTATAAGCAGCTGATTAGTCCTAAAACAGGGATTAACGATAAGTTTTTAGTGATACAGTAATAGGTAATGATTACGCAGATAATCAAAAAGATCCACATTGGAATTTTGTGTTTAAACAAACCCCAACCGCTTTCATATTTCTTTTCTACCGGTACTTTTGAAGCAGATATAAACTGCTCGTAACGATCAGCAGGTAAAGCGCTCAAATAAGATTCAGCATCAACTTTTTCCGTTAATATAATTTGTGGGGCTGCATTTTTAACTATTTCTTCTTTCACAATTTTCAATTCATCTCCACTTAAAGATGTAACAAAAGTTACCGTTTGGATGGTTTTAGGCGAATTGAAAAAGAAAGCTTTTGTTTCCTTCCCATATTTTGTGAATGCAAAAGCTATCGTTGCAATAAAAACTATGGGAATAATAAACTTGCTGTTTGCATAAGGGATTTTAAATTTCCCACGTTGTACATCAGGTCTGTTCTGTAGCACTAAAACACCTGCACAAACCAATACGAAGGCAAATAATGTTCCGATAGAACAGAGGTCAGTAACGATGGTCAGGTTCATAAACAATGAAGGAACAGCTACTACAAAACCAACCACAATGGTAGCAAAAGAAGGTGTTTTATATTTTGGGTGGATTTTCGAAAATGATTTCGGTAACAATCCATCCCTGCTCATACTCATCCAGATACGTGGCTGGCCCATTTGGAAAACCAATAGCACGCTGGCCATGGCAAATACCGCACTAACAGCAATAATACCACTCATTAATTTTAAATTAATCTGGTCAAAAACAAATGCTAACGGATCGCCAACAGCTAAAGTGTCAGATTTAACAATACCTGTTAAAACCAGTGCAATAGCAACATACAGAATAGTACAAATGATGATTGCCCACATCATTCCGCGGGGTAAATCACGTTGAGGATTTTTACATTCTTCAGCGGTCGTAGAAATAGCATCGAAGCCGATGTAAGCAAAAAATACAGCAGAAACCCCTTTTAACACGCCAGCAACGCCATTCGGAGCAAATGGATTCCAGTTTTTAGTATCAACATAAAATATACCTACAGCTAATACCAAAAGAATCACAGCTAATTTAACTACAACCATAGCGTTGCTTGCATTGCGGCTTTCTTTCATTCCGCGGTAAATTAACCAGGTAATCAGAATGATAATGCCCAAAGCCGGAATGTCTGCTACGAGGTGAAAACCGCCAATTTTTGGTGCAGTAAGCCATGCATTGTTGGCCAAAGCCGTAGCAGAATCTAAGCCTGCCAGGTTTTTACCTGCAGCCAAAAGTGCTTCAGCGTGTTTATGTCCGTTATAGGCGCTCAGGTAATCCATTGTCATCCAGTCGGGTACATGGATACCATCTATGCCGAGAAAGGGTATTTTTATAGTGGAGAGTAGTCCCGTAAAGTAATCAGACCAGGATATGGCTACGGTGATGTTTCCAATGGAATATTCCATAATGAGCGACCAGCCGATAATCCAGGCAACCAGTTCGCCGAAAGCGACATAAGAATAAGTATATGCACTGCCTGAAACGGGAACCATTGAGGCAAATTCTGCATAAGCAAAGGCCGCAAAACTACAGGCAACGGCAGTAAAAATAAACAAAAAGATTACTGCCGGACCGCCATCTGCACTTGCTTTACCTATCGTACTAAAAATACCAGCACCAATAATTGCTGCAATCCCAAAAGCTGTTAAGTCGCGAACACCTAGTGTTTTATGTAACGTATTTTCATGGTCGCCATAGCCTTTTGCTGCATCTTGTAATATCTTGGAAATGGATTTCTTTCTGAATAGCTTTTCGAACATCTTTTGTTTGATTGTTTCTTCAAACTTATAAAAAGTTTGGCTAAAAACGTTTAAAGCCGCATATAATTTTCATTACAGACGATTTGAGGGGTAAAGGGTGTTAAAAAAATAGATAATTATTGATTTTAAGTCAAAATCTTCAATTATTTGGCTTGAATAAGCCTTTATTTGATTCGCATAATTTTAGGCTTTTTAAAAGTTATATTTTTGCCGCTGTTTGATCAATAAAGGTAATGCAATAGCATTAAATCTTATTTGATTAGAATATAATGTAATAAGAGTATCATTATGAATGCAAATACGGCACCAATAAAATATATTAAAGCGCATAATCAGGGCATTGCTACTTTACTGGCTTTTGCTTTACTTCCCATTTCAGGTTTTGCCACTGATATTTATATTCCTTCTTTACCCGATATGGCAGGTGCAATACAGGTAAGCAATGTTCAGGTTCAACTTACGTTAAGTATTTTTTTGATCAGCTATGGGGTTTCGCAGCTATTTATTGGCAGCGTGCTCGATAGTTTTGGCCGGTATAAAATTTCCCTCTATGCATTATTGATTTTTGCTGTAGCCAGTATTGTTATAGCCACAACACATAACATATACCTTATTTATTTCATGCGTGTTATCCATGGAGTAACAGTAGGGGCAATCGTGGTAGCAAAAAGGGCATACTTTGTCGATCTTTTTGAAGGTGACCAGCTAAAACATTACCTGAGTTTGTTTTCCATCATCTGGAGTACCGGACCAATTGTAGCGCCGTTTATTGGCGGCTATCTGCAAACTGCTTTTGGATGGGAATCTAACTTTTACTTTTTAGCTGGATTTGCAGTCGTTTTTGCTGTATTGGAGATGATATTCAGTGGGGAAACTTTAAGGCATTTTACCGATTTCCAATTGAAAAAAATTACGGGCATTTATGCCGAAATGATCAAGACCACCAGTTTTACGTTAGGTATTGTAATGTTGGGTTTGGCTTATTGTATGGTGATGGTTTACAACATGACAGGGCCGTTTATCATTGAACACCATTTGAATTTTTCTCCGGTTGTTGCTGGTTACAGCTCCCTGTTTTTGGGTTTCGCATGGATGGTGGGTGGCTTTATCGGTAAAGCAACAATTAATAGACCCTTTTTTAGAAGATTAATGATCAATTCGTTGTTGCAGGTTGCTTTTGTGGTATTAATGATTGTGAGCTTAAATTTCGTTTCTAACCTGTGGTCGTTAATTTTCTTTGCTTTTATTATCCATGTTGGTGCAGGCTATACCTTTAACAACTACTTTACTTTCTGTTTAAGTAAATTTCCTAAAAATGCCGGGATTGCAGGTGGTTTAACAGGTGGTTTTACCTATGTAATTGTTTCTTTTTTAAGCTATGGTGTCGTAAACCTGATTCCAGCAAAAGACGAACGTAACCTGAGCTATAGTTATTTGGTTATGATCCTTTTATCGGTTTTGGTGATGTTTATCATTTCAAGAATCAGACAGAAAAATGAGGCATAATACTATTTAATACGGCCTTCTTCATCGGTTACGCTGGTTTTCCGCTCACGGGTACCCTTAACGCTGCTACTGCCAAAAATGTAATTTAAACTGAGGCGGTAAACCCTGGTTTCCTGTTTTTGGGTGAGGTTATAATCTAAGCCGGAAAGTGCACTGCTTATTCTTGCCTTTCTTGAATTAAGTACATCATTGGCAGCAAGCTTAACATTGAGCTTTTTATCAAAGAATGATTTCTTAAGTCCGAAGTCAATACCATAATAAGGTTTAATGGCATAAGTACCATAAATCTGTGACGATGCATATTCGCCCGAAAGTTCTGCCGCAGTTGTTGGACTAAGGGTAAAAGTGTGATTGCTGTTAATCATGAAATTCACTTTCTTTCTGTCGTAGCCGCCATTATCTAGGTTTGATGTTTTGATCTTATTGTAGGTACTGGTAAGCGTATTGTCCATGCTCCAGAATTTTGTAATCGTAGTAGGGTAGCCGATCGTTAAATCATAAGCATATTGTTTATCCAGGTTTTTGACGGTTTGATAAAGCGTTTTCTTCTCGTTTTCTGGCAATAATACATCGATAATAAGATTATTGGTAATGCTGTAACCCAGCGAAATATTTAATGTTTTTTTATAATTGTAAGAAAGCTGAAAAGCATTGGTGTACTGTGGATTAAGGAAAGGGTTGCCCTGGCTAAAAGTATAGAGATCAACAAAGTATACAAATGGATTAAGCGATTTATAATCGGGGCGATCAATTCTTCTGCTATATGAAAAACCGATTTCATGATTCGGATTTAAGGTTTGATTAATGCTAAAACTCGGAAAAAAATCAAAATAGCTACGTTTAACAATCTTGTTGTCGTTAATGGAATTGCTTTTAGAATTGGTCTGTTCCATTCTTAAACCGATTTCAACACTGGTTGATTTAAATTCGTGTTTTAACGTGGTATACGCTGCGTTGATATTTTCGTCGTAAATAAAATGGTTACTTCTGTTTACGTCATTCTTCCAATCGGTTCCAATAAGGTTTTCGAACTGAAAATCGTTATTGGTACTAACCCAGCTGCTTTTTAAGCCCATATCTAATTTGGTGTTTGCATTTAGTGGCAATGTATAATCAATTTTTGCGGCTTTAATTTTGATAAAAGAAGGGGTGGCATTCCTGAAAATGGCAAGTGATTTATAGTTTGAACCGTTTTGATCGAAAAAAGAGTTTTGGTAAAGGGTATTTTCTTCACTGTGGTATTTTGCATAATCTAAATCGATAGAAAATTCCTGGCCGAGTGTATCCATAATACTTTTATAATTGATATTATAGGCCTGGTTGCGGTATTTGTTTTTTGCAGGATTATCGGCAATAATTGATGAATCTACCTTCGTGAAATTTTGCCCAATGGCACTACCTCCGTTTGATAAGTCGTGGCCATTATTAAAATAACCTGTAGTTAAGAAACCTAAAGTATTTTTCTCATTAATGAAATAATCGATGCCTGCTTTGTAATTGTTGTTGTGTGTAGATCTGATTTGTGTGTTGTATTGATGGAAATAAGTATCCTGATCAGCGCCTTTTGCTATCCTTAAAATATCGAGGTCTTCGTTTGCTTTATTGTTATTATTAGCAAAACTGCCAAAAATATTGACGTTTTTGTCCCGATGGTTAATGGAGATTCCGGCATCGCTTTTCGCGTTTTTTCCGTATCCAAAGCCCAGATCTATACTTCCATTTGTGCCATAACTGGTATTCTTTTTTAGCTTAATGTTGAGTATACCAGCATTTCCTTCGGCATCATATCTGGAAGATGGGTTGGTCATTAGTTCAATCGTTTTAATTTCATTACTGTTTAACGATCGAAGTCTGGTGGCCAGTTGTTCAGCAGATAAATAAGTCGATTTTCCATCAATCAGCACATTTACGCCTGATTTTCCTTTTATACTAATGATCCCATCCTGATTAACGGATACGCCGGGAATTTTAGCAAGGATTTCGAGTGCTGTATTGCCGGTTGCAACAATGCTGTTTTCTACATTCATTACCGTTTTATCGTTGTGCCTTTCAATTAATGCTTTACGACCAGCAACCACAACGCTTTCGAGTTCTTTTACCTCAGCTTCGAGGTTAAAACTTAAATCTATATTGGTTTTGCCGGCTAGTGGTTCGAACGTTTCTTGTACGGTTTTATAACCCAACGCGTTAACAGCCACAGCAAAGTTATCTAACGGAAAGCCTTCTAATACATAATTGCCTTCTTTATCAGTGCTAATCATTTTAACAAACGAAGTATCTTTCAGACTGGTGAATTTAAGGTTAGCTAAAACCTTAATTCCGTTTTTGGTAACAACTATACCTGTAATGCGGATTTTTGTATGCTGTGCGGAAACGGTATTCCAAAATAATAGGGAGAGCATAAAATATGGAGCGAATATTTTCATTGTTAATTAGGGATCTGATGATTAGTTTTTCCTTTTATCTGATTAGGAATTAAAACGAAACTAAATCATTAGGTGCATTAAGCAGTTGTTTTTAACAATGTTTAACCCAATTAACATTTTTTTACATTAAATAGTTCAGTGGTTCATCGGTCATTTGTTCATTGGTGTTGTGCGAAGTTCAGGGTTTGGTGCCAATGGCGGTGGTATTATTTAAATTCAATTCGGTTTGTCACGCTGAGCGGATTCGAAGCGAAGGTTTCCGTGTTCTCTGCGTTTCCGTGGCAAAAAAAAGTTACGGGGACCAGGTAATAGATGCTAAGACCAGAACTAGTATTAATCTGTGTTCATCCTTTTTATCTGCGGTTATAAACAAAAAAGTCGTGACAAAATGCCACGACTTTCATTTATTTAACTTTGAGGGAAAACCTTCCAGCCCCCTGCCTTCAAACCTTCTACCTTTCCTTACCCTAATTTCTCTAATTCCGATTTCACAAAACCTGCCAGCTCTTTCACATATTCTGCGCTGAAATCAAATTTAATACCTGCAGTTTCATATATTTCATTCATTGGTTTGGTGTAGCCTAAAGAAAGTGCTGCGAGATATTGTTCCAGCGCTTTTTCTGGATTTTCTTTATAGTTTTTCCAAACGGCGATAGCACCTAATTGCGCAATTGCGTATTCGATATAATAAAAAGGAACTTCGAATAAATGAAGTTGTTTCTGCCATCCGTTACCAAATTGTTGCTCTAAATCCGTCCAATCGGCAAAGCCAGCTCCAAAACGGTTATAAATCTGTTTAAACGTTTCTTCCCGGTCGGCAGCGGTGTGGTTAGGGTTGGTGTAAATCCAGTGCTGAAACTGATCGATTACCGCAACCCAGGGCAATGTTTTTAACACATCAGCCAATTGTTCTTTTTTAGCGCGATTTAAATCTTCTTCATTGTCGAAATAAACATCCCAGTTATCCATAGAGATTAACTCCATGCTCATTGAAGCAAGCTCAGCTACTTCAGATGGGCAATGTTTAAAATCGTTCAGCTCTAAATTAGCCGTTAAAAAGGTATGTATAGCGTGACCTCCTTCGTGAACCATTGTGGTTAAATCGCGGAGCGAGTTTGCTGAGTTCATAAATATAAATGGTGCTCCGGTTTCGGCCAAAGGATAATTGTAACCACCTGGTGCCTTTCCTTTTCTGCTTTCTACATCAAATAGGTTGTTGGCTTTCATGGTAGCCAGTTTTGCCCCTAATTTTTCATCAATGGCATTAAAACAGGCAATACTTTTATCAATCAGTTCCTCGCCATTGTTAAACGGTTTTAAAGCTGGCTTACCACTTACGCTTACTTCTAAATCCCAAGGTTTTAACACTTCTAAACCTAAAGCTTCGCGACGTTTTTCGGCCTGCTCTTTTAAAATGGGAACAATTTCTTTTTCAATTGCATTGGCAAAATCATAACAATCCTGCGGCGTATAATCGAAACGGCCCAAAGCCTGGAACATGTAATCGCGGTAGTTTTCGAAACCTGCATTTAATGCAACCTGGTTACGTAGTTTAATCAACTCATCAAAAAGGATGTTTAAATCATCTTTGTCAATTAAACGGCGTTGCTGGATGGTTTTCCAGGCATTTTCACGTACCTCACGGTTGAGATCTTTAATGAAGATCGAAGCCTGCTCTAAAGTATATTCTTGTCCATTAATCTGCACGCTCATCGCTCCTGTAGTACCTTGATATTTTTGTTGTTTTACCTGCAATTCGGTAAACAACTCAATATTCTCTTCGCGGTAAAGCTCGAGGGCTTTTTTTATCGCACGACTGTAAACGAAATATTTCTCTTTATCAAGATCCTCCATAAACGGACTTTCTACAAACTTTTTATTCAGTTCGTTGCCCAGTGGAGAAATTTTCGGTTCTATCTCTGTTGCAAAATATTGGAAGTTCTTAACCAGTTCTTCATTAGCCGTATCGCAGCTCATTTTAATGTACCGCCAGGCAAAATCTTCTTCCAGAGCAGCCTCCAGCTCCGAACGGTCTTTTAACCATTGCTCTAATTCGGCAGTACTGTTTATTTCTCGGCGCTGTAATTCAGTAAAAAGGGGTTCTAAATTTTCCCAGGTAATGGTTAATTCCTGTGGGATATATGTTCTGGGTTTCTTTGTTATAATCATGTTTATATAATTATTGAATGAGAGAAGGATGGAATGATAGAATGGTTATTATTCAGTCACTCAAAATTCATTTATTCACTCATTTTATTTATGTCTCAAATACGCATCAATTAAAAAGCATACGGCAAATACCACCGATGCATAACCGTTTAAGGTTTGAAAGGCCCTGTTTACTTTGCTGATATCGTTTGGTTTAACCAGTAAGTGCTGATAAATCAACATCGAACAGAAAAACACAATACCTACGTAATAAACCCAGCTGAAAGATGTAAAAAACACTGGTAAAATTACACAGGTAGCTGATAACACATGTAGCAGCACCGAAACATTTAAAGCATTTTTAATGCCAAGTGCAGATGGAATGGAGTGTAAATTTTCTTCGCGGTCAAATTCTTCATCCTGTAGCGCATAGATGATATCAAATCCACTTACCCAGAAAAGTACAGTTAATGAATAAAGTACAGGCACCAAGGCAAAATGTCCGGTTACAGCAATATAGGCACCAATTGGAGCTAAGGCAAGTCCTAAGCCTAATACCAAATGGCATAGTGCGGTAAATCTTTTGGTGTAACTGTAAAATAAAACTACAAACAATGCAACCGGTGATAAATAGAAGCAAAGCGGATTAATAAAGTAGGTAGTTATGGCGAAAAACACACAATTGGCAATGACGAAAATCAGGGCTTCATTAGCCGAAACCTTACCAGCAGGAATGTCACGCATCTTAGTGCGCGGATTCTTGGCATCGATATTCCGATCCAGATAACGGTTGAAGGCCATAGCAGAGTTACGGGCAAAAACCATGCAAAGCAAAACCAAAATCAGTTTGTACCACGAAAATGGATTTTCGGTAGTCGTTACGCCCAAAAAGAAGCCAATCATGGCAAATGGAAGCGCAAAAACAGAGTGAGCGAATAATACGAGTGAAAAGTATTTTTTCATTTATTTTAAAAGATGATTACACAGATTATTTGATTACACAGATTTTTTATTGTTTGATTGCAGGATGGTTTAATTGTTAACTGCAAATTGCCAATTGTAAACTATTAATAGTTAATTATTTAAAACGGTTAATTGTTCATGGTTGATAGCTTAATGGTTTAAAGAAAAATCAATCATTAAATTCAATTCTGAAACATGCTATCGACAACCAAACTATAGACCATGGACTATCAAACTATGAACCATTGACCAATGAACCATCATGTCTAAAACTTCTTATAATCTGTCGGCACTACGAAATCTTTATTCACCTCATAAATGAAATTTAAAACTTCGTCTTTTCCATTTCCTTTTTCGGCAGAAGTAATAAAGGTAGCCGGGATCTCTTCAAAAAATTCACCTAATTTTTTCTTAAAAGCGGCAACATTTTTCTGGGTAGTAGTCATACCTTGTTTATCGGCTTTGGTGAAAATTAATGAAAAAGGAATTTGTTTTTCACCTAACCAGTAGCAAAATTCAATGTCTATTCCCTGTGGTTCCAAACGGCTATCAATTAAAACGAAAACGCACTGTAAGCTTTCTCTTTTGGTAATGTAAGCGCGGATAAATTTTTCCCATTTTTCTCTGCTTGTTTTCGAAACCTTGGCATAACCATAACCAGGTAAATCGACAATGTACCATTTCTCATTAATCAGAAAGTGATTAATTAACTGGGTTTTTCCTGGTCGCTGAGAAGTTTTGGCCAATCCATGCTGATTAACCAACATATTGATCAGTGAAGATTTACCCACATTAGAGCGGCCAATAAATGCATATTCGGGCATTAATGGCGCTGGCAGGGCCGAAATTTGGGTGTTGCTGCAAACAAATGTTGCCGTTTTGATAATCATAGCGCAAAGGTAGGGTTTTGAGTCGGAAGTCCGAAGTCGGAAGCACGGAGTCCAATTTGATAATCTTTTTTAAATATCATTTTTGACATTACACTGAATACTTTGCTTCAAAGACTTCGGACTCCGGACTAAAGACTCCTGACTTTTGTCTATCTTTGCCCCATATCATGAATCAGAATATCACCCCATACCAAGTAGAAGATGCAACTAAAAAAGAGCAGGTTGCAACCATGTTTAATAACATTTCGGGCACTTACGATTTTTTAAATCATTTCCTTTCTTTAGGCATTGATGTATTGTGGCGTAAGAAAGCGATTAAAGAACTGGTTTCTATTCAGCCCAGGATAATGCTTGATGTAGCTACCGGGACCGGCGATTTTGCTTTTGAAGCCATAAAAAAACTTCATCCAGAAAAGGTAATCGGTGTAGATATTTCTGAAGGCATGCTTGATGTTGCTAAAAAGAAGATCAACGAGCGTAACTTAAACGAAACTTTTACCGTTCAGGTGGGCGATTCAGAAGGTTTGCATTTCGAAGATGATACTTTTGATGCCATTACCTGTGCTTATGGCGTGCGTAATTTCGAAAACCTCGAAAAAGGATTAACGGATATGTACCGTGTGCTGAAACCCAATGGTAAAATGGTGATCCTGGAGTTTTCTAAACCAAAGGTATTCCCGGTAAAACAATTATACAGCTTCTATTTTAAACAGGTAACGCCTTTCTTCGGAAAACTGTTTTCTAAAGACCATAGGGCTTATACCTACCTGCCCGAATCGGTTGCGGCTTTCCCGGATGGAGAAGATTTTACTGGCCTGATGGAAAAAATCGGTTTCAAAAGTACCAAACAAAGAATTTTAACGTTTGGAATAAGTTCGATATACATAGGGACCAAATGATCAGAAAATTAAGCCTCATTCTTTCACTCTTCGCTGTTTCTACAACTGCTTTTGCCCAAAACTGGGGTGGTGGTATAGATGATGAAGACTGGAGTTTTGGTTTTAATTTTCAATACATATCTGCAGAATACAAAATCCTTAAAAAAACAAACTGGCGCGAGCCTTTTTATGAAGTACCAAATTCATTAGGGGTTTCTTATGATCCCAACTCAGGCATTCCTGTTACTTCAAGGTTAAACGCAATTTACAGCACTCCATCACAGGGCTTTGGACTCGGCTTTGTAATGAATCGGATGATATCAGATAACTTTGATATCCGTGCAACTCCCTCACTTATATTCAGCGATAGGGTGGTAAGTTACGAATATGAGCCAAAGGAACCGATTAATCTGGGTAACGGGCAGACCAAAAATTTTCAGTCTCTGGTTGAGCGAAAAGTGCAGGCTACCATGTTCGAATTTCCACTGGGGATAAAAGTAAAATCCAACCGCCTCAATAACTTTAGAGCTTACTGGCTTGGTGGAGCAAAATACTCGATAGACATTGCCTCGAAGAAGAAAACCTTCGATGAAGGTGAAAGTCCGGTAAACAAATTGTTAAAAAATCAGCGTAATTACCTTTCTTACGAAACAGGGATAGGCTTTGATATTTACTTCGAATATTTTAAAATGTCGCCCGAAATTAAGCTGTCCTATTCTAAAGGCGATCTGCTTCAGCATGACGATACCGTTTATGCTAATCCGATAGATAAGTTGAAATTACGTCAATTAACATTCAGTTTAATTTTTCAATAAGCTTACAATTCAAAAAAACTTACCTTTGTTAATGTAGGTGAACCTTAAAGGGTGTTAGCTTTGGTTTATCACGACTTAAAATTCATAAACATGTCTAAAATTGCATTAATTACAGGCGCAACCTCTGGTATTGGCGAGGCCTGTGCACATACATTTGCCCAACAAGGTTATAATTTAGTATTATTGGCCCGCAGGGAAGACCGCCTGGCTAAAATTGCCCATCACCTGGAAGATAAATATGCCATCACCATTAAACAGGTTCTTGCTGATGTACGCGATAAAGATAGCCTTACTTCTGCTTTAGCAATTTTGCCTGCCGAGTGGAAAAAGATTGATGTGTTGGTAAATAATGCTGGTTTAAGTCAGGGTTTAGATCCAATTGATAAAGGAGATACAAACGATTGGGATACGATGATCGATACCAATGTAAAAGGTTTGCTTTATGTAACTAAAATTGTTTCCAA
Organism: Pedobacter jeongneungensis; assembly: GCF_000633455.1. Lineage (GTDB taxonomy): Bacteria > Bacteroidota > Bacteroidia > Sphingobacteriales > Sphingobacteriaceae > Pedobacter > Pedobacter jeongneungensis_A. Next base: position 87,004 of record NZ_AYMG01000028.1, on the reverse strand, counting down.
CTGGATGATCCCAAACCAATCAGGCCATATCATCAACATTGGTTCTATCGCAGGTAAAGAAGTTTATCCAAACGGAAACGTATATTGTGCCAGTAAACATGCTGTTGATGCTTTAACAAAAGGCATGCGTATTGATTTATTGTTACACGGAATAAAAGTTACCGCAATTAACCCAGGAATGGTAGAAACCGAGTTTTCGGTGGTACGTTTCAAAGGCGACGAAGAACGTGCAAAAAAGGTGTACGAAAATTTCGAGCCTTTAATTGCCGACGATATTGCAGATGCCATCTGGTATGTGGTGAGCAGGCCAAAACATGTAAACATTAACGATATGCTGATTATGCCAACCGCACAGGCAACAGCGACTATAGTGAATAAGGGTTAATTGTTTAAATTGTATAAACTGGTTAACTGTTGAATACCTTATAATAATTAACCATTTTGGCCATCAACCACTTAACTATAAACCATCAACCAGTATAATTAACCGCTTTCAACGATTAACAAATTAACCAAAAAAGAAATGATATCAGATACTATAAATCAGGAAATGAAAACAGCCATGTTGGCTAAAGACCAGGCAACATTAAGAGGTTTAAGGGCAATTAAAGCCGCTTTGCTTTTGGCTAAAACAGAAAAAGGCTCAGCCGAAGAAATTACAGAGGAAACGGAGCTTAAAATCCTTCAGAAACTGATTAAACAACGGCGTGAATCTGCTGATATTTATAAACAGCAAAACCGCGAAGATTTATACCAGGTTGAAGAAGAAGAGATTGCAGTAATTAACAGATTCCTGCCTAAACAGTTGGATAGGGAAGAGGTTGCCGCAATTATCGAGACTGTAATCAAACAATCTGGCGCTACGTCGGTTAAGGATATGGGGAAGGTAATGGGCCTGGCAAATAAGGAACTGGCTGGTAAAGCCGATGGTAAATTAATTGCTGAGATTGTTAAAGAAAAACTGGCCTAAACAAGGTAAAAGGTAGAGGGCGGAAAGGTTAAAGGCAATTTAACACCTGTCGCTTACCGCTCTACGCAATACAATTGACGTTTTTATACCGTTTTCGATTTTATTTCAGAAAAATGGCATAGAAATGCATAAATTTAATTTTACTCTACTAACTTAGTAGCACAATACCATCTAGAATATATATGACTTACCCGATAATAGAAGAAGACGGATTTAAATACATCGAAGCTGGAACAGGCGAGACACTGGTATTGCTGCATGGCCTAATGGGCGAACTAAGCAACTGGGAGCTCGTTATCGAACACTTTAAAGATCGATATCGTGTAATTATCCCGATTTTACCCATTTACGATCTCCCAATTTTAACCCTTGGTGTAAAGGCCCTGTCAAGGTACCTTCACCGTTTTTTAAAATATAAAAATTTAAACCAGGTGGTGCTTGTAGGTAACTCACTTGGTGGCCATGTAGGCTTGGTATTCACCGTTGCGCATCAGGAGTTTGTTAAAGCCCTGGTACTCACCGGAAGTTCGGGCTTATATGAAAATGCTTTCGGTGGTTCTTTTCCACGCAGAGAAAGTTACGATTACATTAAAGAAAAGGTAGAATTTACTTTTTACGATCCGGCAACGGCAACTAAAGAGCTTGTTGACGACGTATTTAAAACCGTTAACGACAGATCTAGGGTAATCAGGATTTTAACCATGGCTAAATCGGCAATCCGACACAATATGTCCAAAGAATTGTCGAAAATTACCATCCCGGTATCACTGATCTGGGGGAAGAATGATAAGGTTACTCCACCGGAAGTGGCAGAAGAATTCCACCAGTTGTTGCCAAATTCTGAACTGAACTGGGTAGATAAATGCGGGCATGCGCCTATGATGGAACATCCCGAAGTATTTAACACTTTTTTAGATAAATTTTTAGATAGAATATTATTGAAATAATGTTTGCTGCAGAAATCATATCAGATGCAATTCCATCATTAAGAACCGCTGACACGGTGCAAAAAGCTTTAGATCGTATGAACGATTTTAAACTAAAGCATTTGCCGGTTGTTAACGAGGCTACTTTGTTGGGTTTAGTTGCAGAAGATGATTTATTGAACATTCCTGACCACGATACCCTTTTAAGCGATGCTGCCGTAAATTCACTTAATGTTTTTGTGTTGAACAATGCACATACTTATGATGTAATCAGGTTATTGAGCCAGCTCAAACTTACTGCTGTTCCTGTTCTGGATCAACAGAAAAATTATTTAGGCTTAATTTCCATCAATAATATGGTTAATGCCGTAGCAGAACAATACGCCGTAAACGAACCCGGTGGAATTATTGTTCTGGAAATCAGCAACCGCGATAATTCACTTGCGCACATTGCCCAGATTGTTGAGGCCGATAATGCCCAGGTACTCTCTTCTTACGTCAATTCATTCGAAGATTCTACACGTTTAGAAGTAACGCTCAAAGTAAATAAAACAGAAATTACTTCATTGGTAGCTTCTTTTGAAAGATATGATTATCTGGTGAAAGAAGTATACAATAACACACAGATTGATGATGGGTCGCAGGAGCGTTACGATTCTTTCATGAATTATTTAAATGTATAAACCTACTTTATGAGGATTGCAATTTACGGGAGAGATTTTAATGATACGGTATTGCCCTATGTTCAGGAGGTTTTCGATCATTTCGCCGAACATCAAATCCAGCCCGTTTTATATTCAAAATTTAAAACATCTCTTCACGGTAAAATAAAACTACCCGCAAATACCCTGATTTTTCATAATCACGCCGAACTTAAAGAACGAGCAGATGTATTGTTGAGCCTGGGCGGTGATGGAACTTTACTGGATACGCTATCGCTAATCCGCAATTCCGGCATACCCGTAATCGGGATCAATTTCGGCCGTTTGGGCTTTCTGGCCAGTATCAATAAAAATGAGATCGGATCAGCGTTAAAAGCTTTGAGCAATGGCGAATATACTTTAGATTCCCGTTCGCTTTTAATTTTAGAATCTGATAATGGTTTATTTGGCGAAGAAAACTTTGCCTTGAATGATATCACCATTCACCGTCGCGATAATTCGGCCATGATGATTATCCACGCCTCGATGAACGGAGAGTTTATCAACTCTTACTGGGCCGATGGATTAATTATTGCCACACCAACAGGATCTACCGCTTATTCACTGAGCTGCGGTGGACCGATTATTTACCCTGACTCCAAAAACTTTGTAATTACGCCCATTGCACCACATAATTTAAATGTTAGGCCGGTAGTTGTACCCGATGGTAATACACTCTCTTTTGAGGTAGAGGCCAGGGAATCGAAATTTCTTGTTTCTTGCGATAGTCGCACGGTAACGGTAGAACGTTCGGTTAAAATCAGCATAAAAAAAGCCGATTTTTGTATAAATCTTATCCGCCTTAACAATGAAACGTACTTAAACACGTTAAGGAATAAATTATTATGGGGCATTGATACCCGTAACTACTAAGTATGACGCCAAACAAACAGCTATTAATTATCCTCTTTATCATCTTTAGTGGGCAGCTCGTCCGTGCACAGCGTGCAATGGTAGGCACACCCTCCTGGGAAGTTGGTATAATGGCTGGTGGTGCAGGTTATATGGGCGATCTTAATCAAAACAATCCTTTATATATCAGTGGTTTATCTGGCGGGGCTTATGTAAAGCGGAATTTTAACCAATACCTTGGTGTTCGTTTAAACTATACCTATGGAGAGGTAAAAGCCGACGATTCCTATTCCAGCAATGAGCAGTTCCGCGAAAGAAACCTGCGTTTTAGAACTTCACTGAACGAATTTAGCGGATTAGTCGATTTTAATTTTTTTAATTTCAACCTTGGTGGCGGAACGCGGCAATTTACACCATACCTGTTTACGGGGGTGGGTTTACTTGTATTTAAACCAACTGTAAAAGTAAATGGCGAGCGGTACCGGTTAGACCGCCTGGCTACCGAAGGACAGGAAAACGGTTATAAAAATGCAGTTTTAACTATTCCTTATGGATTAGGCTTAAGGTATAACTACAAAGATACCTGGAGTGTTTTTACTGAACTTGGCTACAGAACACCTTCTACAGATTATCTTGATGATGTGAGCGGTCGTTATCCTGTTAATCCCGTATTTGTTGGAAGTGGCCAAAATCAGGTTAATTTATCCGATCCTTCACGCTATCAAATTGGACAGCCAGGGACACAAAGAGGTGATTTTCGAAAAAGGGACACTTATCTATTTGTTAGTGTTGGCATATCTTTTACCTTTGTATCCTCAAAATGCTATTCCTTTTAAGCTGATTTTGACATAATTAATGGGATTTAAAGAACAAATAGACTATAGCCGCCTGCCAAAGCACATTGCCGTAATCATGGATGGTAATGGAAGATGGGCAAAAGGCCAGGGTAAAGTGCGGGTTTTCGGCCATGAACAAGGTGTACTTTCTGTAAAAGACATTGTAGAAGGCTGCGTGGAAGTAGGTATCGAGTATTTAACTTTATATGCATTTTCTACCGAAAACTGGAACCGGCCAAAAGAGGAGGTAGATGCTTTGATGCAGATTCTCATCTCTACCATCAATAAAGAAACCGAAACACTTAATAAAAACAACATTAAGCTTAATGCGATTGGCAATATTGCATCTTTACCGCAAGAGTGTATCGATGATTTGAAAGAAGCCATGGAAAAAACGGCCCATAACGAGAAATGTACACTAACACTGGCATTAAGTTATAGTGCAAAATGGGAAATTATAGAGGCGGCCAAAAAAATCGCATCAGCTGTAAAAGATAATACGATATCGTTAGATGATATTGATGAAGACCTGTTCTCGTCAAAACTGACAACCGTAAATATACCCGATCCGGAGCTAATGATCAGGACAAGCGGGGAGCACCGGATCAGCAATTATTTGCTTTGGCAAATGGCTTATACGGAGTTTTATTTTACCGATGTTTTATGGCCGGATTTCAGACGGGAAGATCTTTTCGAGGCTATTGTAGACTATCAAAAACGCGAACGCCGTTTTGGTAAAATTAGTGAACAATTAAACTAATTTTTCTTTTAACACTTTTTAACAAGCGTTTAAACTAACTTAGCACCACTTTTATACGATAAATGAAACCATAATAAGGGAAACACAATAAAGAAAATTTTGCTTTATAAAACATTGTTACCTTCGTGGCCATTACTGAACAAATTATTTTAATGAAAAGAATATTTCAAGTTTTAATTCTACTAGTTTTAGCCGCTCCGGCCTTCGCTCAAGTACGTCCACAAGGTCAGGCACCGGCAACCCCTTCTTTAAAGGTTGGTGGCTTAGATCTCGATTATTTTAGTCCAAAAGAATATATCATCGGTGGTACCACAGTAACAGGAACCCAATATTTAGATAAAGAAGTATTAATTACACTATCTAAATTAACCAAGGGCGATAAAATCGTTCTTCCTGGCGAAGCAACTTCTGACGCAATTAAAACGCTTTGGGCGCAGGGATTGTTTGATGATGTTAAACTTAATATTCAAAAATTTGTTCAGGATTCGGTTTATTTCGAAATCGAGGTGGTAGAACGTCCGCGTTTAAGCTCTATCGATCTAAAGGGTATCCGTAAATCTGAAAAAACGGCCATTCAGGAAAAATTGAATGATAAAACCGGTAAAATCGTAAACGATAACTTATACAATACCACTTCAGCTATTGTTAAAAAATACCTGTTGGATAAAGGTTTTTTCTTTACCCAGATTGATTATAAAACCCGTAAAGATCCAAATGCCGAAAACAGCGTGGTTTTAGAGGCTTACATTGATAAAGGTCATAGGGTTAAAGTGCAACATATCGACTTTACCGGAAACAAAGACTTTAAAGCAGCAAAACTCAGAAAATACCTTAAAAGCCCTAAACAGTTTACCTGGTGGCGTTTTTATGGTTCCGGAAAATTCTCAAAAGAGAAATATGAAGAGAACAAGGTAAAAATGATTGCTAAAATGCATGAAAAAGGTTACCGTGATGCCGAATTATTAAAAGATACCATTTACCAATACAATAAAAAGAAGGTTAACATCCGGATGGACCTTTATGAAGGTAAAAAATATTATTTCGGTAACATCACCTGGGCTGGTAATGCCATTTACCCGGACAGTATCCTAAAGAAAGTATTAACCATCGAAAAAGGTGATGTTTTTAGTGAGGAAAGATTAAACAAAAAATTAAATGGTGGTGGCGAAAACGGCGGCGACATTAACAGTATGTATACCGATAATGGATACTTAACTTTTAACATCGATCCGGTACAGACCAAAATTTATGGCGATACTGTTGATGTAGAATTACGCATGTACGAAGGTCCGCAGTACACCAACAACCGCATTACTTTAAAAGGTAATACCATTACAAATGATAAAGTTGTTTTGCGTGAGATTCGTACCAAACCGGGACAAAAATTTAACAAAAGTGATTTAATCCGTACCATCCGTGAGATTGGTCAGTTGGGTAACTTTGATGAGTCTAAAACAGTTCCAACTCCTCGCCCTAATCCGGCCGATGGTACCGTGGATATTGAATATGCTGTAGAAGAAAAACCTTCAGATCAGATTGAGTTATCAGGTGGTTTTGGTGGTGGCCGTATCATTGGTACATTGGGCTTAACCTTCAACAACTTCTCTTTACGTAACCTGTTTAATTTAAAAGCTTATAAACCATTGCCAAAAGGTGATGGACAAAAATTAAGTTTACGTGGACAAACCAACGGTAAATATTACCAATCGTATAGTTTTTCTTTCTCACAACCTTGGTTTGGTGGCGAGAAACCGGTAAGTTTTGGTGTGAGTGCATTTACCTCATTACAATCAAACGGTTTAAGTAATGGAGATGCTGCTTTTCAAAAAATCCGTTTAAATGGTGTAACTGTTAGTTTGGGTAGAAGATTAAACTGGCCGGATAACTATTTCCAGTTAACCCACGCAGTGAGTTTGCAACAGTATATCTTAAATAACTATACCGGATATTTATTTAACACTGGTACGTCTTATAACTTAAGTTTATCACAAGAAATTAGCCGCGATTCGAGGGATTCGCCAATTTTCCCTAAATCTGGATCGTTCTTACGTTTCACTATTCAGGCTACGCCACCATATTCACTGTTTAACAAAGTGAATTATGCAACAGCATCTGACAGGGAAAAATATCGCTTTACAGAATACCATAAATGGAAATTCGATTCGCAATGGTACCAACGTGTTGCAGGTAACTTAGTAGTAAAAGCACAGGCACAATTTGGTTTCTTAGGTTCATATAACAAAGCCGTTGGCCAATCAGCATTCGAGCGTTTTAAACTGGGTGGTGATGGTATGCAGGGATTCGATTTCTTACAGGGTTCTGAGCTAATAGCCATGCGTGGTTATGCAAATAACACGGTTATTCCAAATGGTTCTGATCCAAGTATTGCTCAGCAATCTGGTAGCCCGATTTATACTAAATATGTATTAGAGGCACGTTACCCGGTAATTGCTAGTCAGCAAGCTACAGCATTTGTTTTAGCCTTTGCTGAAGCTGGTAACACCTGGAACAGGTTCGGTGATTTTAATCCTTTTAACGTGAGGAGATCAGTAGGTGTGGGTGCCCGTATTTTCTTACCGATATTTGGTTTATTGGGTATCGATTACGGACATGCATTCGACAGGATTCCTGGAGTTGCAGATGGAGGAAAGCAAAACTTTACTTTTAGTATCGCACAACAATTAGGTGGATTTTAATTGATAAAGAACAAAAAAATAACTAATTATGCAATAAATCGTTGCAAGATGAGTTTAAAGAAAGCTTAGGTTATTAACTGTATCATTAACACACACACAAAATGAAAAAATATCTTTTTATCGCATTTCTACTTTGCACTTCTATTGGTGCCTTTGCACAGAAGTTTGCTTATGTAGACACCGAGTATGTTTTAAAACATTTGCCAGAATATAAATCGGCATTAAGTCAATTGGATGTTGCTTCTAAACAGTGGCAGCAACAGGTTGATCAGAACTTTTCTGAAATCGACAGGATGTACAAAGCTTATCAGGCAGATCAGGTCTTATTAACAGATGATATGCGCAAGCGCCGTGAAAACGAAATCATCGAGAAAGAAAAACAGGCCAAAGAATTTCAGCGGTCTAAATTTGGTCCAGATGGTGATCTGTTTCAAAGCAGAACCAAATTAATCAAGCCCATTCAGGATAAGGTGGCTGAAGCCATTAAACAAATTGCAAAATCTAAATATTTAGATTTCATTTTTGACAAGAGTAGTGAGGCTACCATGATGATTTATGCAAGTAGTAGTTACGACGTTAGTAATGATGTAATTGTAAAATTAGGTTATAAGCCAGGGACTGTAAATAATTAGTATATTCGCCCCTGATTTTTAGAAAAAACAATTAGAAAAAAATAAAAAAAGTAAAATAGAACGATGAGAAAGTTAATTAACGTATTCTTTGTAGCAGCAGGTTTAATGTTTACAGCGAATATGGCAAGTGCACAACAAAAATTGGGTCACATTAATTCTGAAGAGGTATTCGCAAATTTACCAGAGGCTAAAGCCGCTCAAGGAACTTTAGAAACCCTAGGTAAACAAAAACAAGCTGATATTGATGCAATGATCAAAGAATATCAGACCAAATTGGCAGCTGCTCAGGCTAAAGAAAAAACTTTGAGCGAAGCCAACAAAGAAACTGTAGGAAAAGAATTACAGGTTGCAGGACAAGAATTACAGGATTTAGAAAAACGTATCACTGATGCCCGTACTAAAGCTTCACAAGATATAGGTACTAAACAAGGTGAATTGTTTCAACCAATCCAGGCTAAAGTTGCAACTGCAATTTCAGCTGTAGCTAAAGAAAAAGGTTTAGCTTACGTTTTCGATATCGCAAACGGACAAGGTGGTAACAATCTGGTTTTCTGGGAAGGTGGCGATGATATCACTGCTTCAGTTAAAACTAAATTAGGTATCACAGCAACTGCTGCAAAACCAGCTGCACCTAAAAAATAGTCTTTTAGTCTTGAGTCCTAAGTCTCAAGTCAATGAAATACGATACAGCGGAATTAAGTCTAACTTAGTTCCGCTTTTTTGTTTTAGAGAGGTTTTTAATGTTGAAAGGTTTAAAGGTTGGAAGGCTTTGTTCATAATGCGTTGAAACATTTCAACTTTCCAACGTTTCAACTAACTTCTCAACATTCCAACTATACCAACTATACCAACATTTCAACTTTTCATCTAACTTTACAACCTCTTTCAACATTTAACTTTCCAACGCAATGCAGGCTTCACCAATAGGTATTTTCGATTCAGGTTACGGCGGTTTAACGGTATTCCGTTCCATTGCAGATAAATTGCCCGATTATAATTATATCTATTTGGGCGATAATGCACGTTCCCCTTATGGAGATCACTCTTTCGATACCATTTATAAATATACTTTAGAGTGCGTAGAATGGCTTTTTGCAAAAGGATGTCAGTTGGTCATCCTGGCTTGTAATACTGCTTCAGCAAAAGCCTTAAGAACGATTCAGCAAAGAGATCTTCCAGCTAAATATCCAGATAGGAGGGTATTGGGAGTAATCAGGCCTACGGCCGAAGTAATTGATGCTTATACCCAAACCAAACAGGTTGGTGTAATGGGCACAAGAGGAACGGTTAATTCACAATCTTATCTCTTAGAAATCAATAAGTTTTTTCCAGACATCAAAGTTTACCAGCAGAGCTGCCCGATGTGGGTACCCTTAATCGAGAATAATGAGCACCTGCAATCGGGAGCAGATTTTTTTATTAATGAATATTGCGATCAGTTATTGAGTCAATCAAAGGATATCGATTGTGTTTTGCTGGCCTGTACGCATTATCCCTTATTAATGCCTAAACTGAAAAAGGTATTTCCCGATCATATCAACGTTTTAACGCAAGGCGAGATTGTAGCCGATAGTTTAATCGATTATTTAGACCGACACCCGGAAATCGAAGAAAAGCTGGCTAAACAAGGCGAAAGACATTTCTATACCAGCGGAGACCCTTTGGCTTTCGATGAACATGCTTCGATATTTTTCGGAGAAGCGTTGACGTCAGGTAAAATGTAGAGACGGTTAATCGGTTAATTGTTTAAATTGTTTAACTGTTCACTGAAAAGAATGGTTATAATTGCTAAATTGTAAACTGCCAACTCATGATTTGTTGCCACCGATGGTAGGAAAATTTCTAAGTTTATTATCCCTTTAAAGCTATTAATCAGACTACTGACTAAGGACTCCCGACTTTGGATTTAACTCACTACTGCGGCAACTGCTCTACACGTGTAAGTACAGTAGGCGAAGATAACGCTTCTAAAAAAGCAACTACAGCATCTTTTTCGGCGATGCTCAGTTTTAAACCTTTTAAAAGTTTATCGTTTTTGGGTAGCAGAGGATCATTTACTTGCTCGGCTTTTACACGTTGATTTGGCATACCCACATTGTACATATTCATCACCCCATCCATATCCGGAAATAAACCATTATGAAACCAGGGAGCCGTTTTCATTACGTTTCTTAAGCCCGGGGTTTTAAACTTGCCTACATCTTCTGGTTTCCTGGTAACGTTATATAAACCTAGATCCTCATATTTGCGGCCAAAATAGGTTAAACCATCATTGTGGAATTCGTTGTCGGTAAATAATGGTCCGTTGTGGCAATTAATGCACCGTGCCTTAGTGCGGAATAAATGTAAACCCATTAATTGTTGGTCAGTCAATGCTTTTTTATCTTTCGCCAGGAAACGATCGAAAGGTGTTCTTCTGCTTACAATACTGCGTTGAAAAGTAGCCAGGCTTTCGAAAATTCTTTTGTTGGTAATTTCCTTTGAGCCAAATGCAGACTTAAAATAAGGTTGATAGCCTTTAATTTTGCTCAGCTTTTTAGGCAAGGCTTTCATATCCTGGTGCATCTCATTGTGCGCAGCAACAGGACTTCCGGCCTGTTCTTCTAAATTTGTAGCCCGGCCATCCCAAAATAGGCGCTTGTAAAACCAAACATTTTCTAAAGAAGGGGCATTGCGGATATTGGCCAAATGATCGTGTCCGATTGAAACCTGGCGGCCATCCGTCCAATGTAAATCTGGTGCATGGCAGCTCGAACACGAAATCTGGTTCGAACCCGATAAACGCGGATCGAAAAACAAAATTTTACCCAGCTCCACCACATTTTTTACCGAATCGTTTTTTAAATCAACAGGAGAGGGTGGAAGTTCACCCAGTTCCTGAAATACCGCACCCTTATCTACCGTTGGTTTTGGCCATTGATCGGTAGGTTTAGAATAAACTTTGCGCAAGCTATCTATACTCAGTTCGTCGTCGTCGTTAAAATCGGCCGATTGAAAAGAAAATAAGATTAATCCGGTGAGGGCCAAAGCAAGAAGGGCAAAAATTTTATTCATGGGCTAAAAATACAGGTTTAAGCTGATATTGGAAGAAAAACGATCTTTGCCGGGGGTGTAAGTAAAATTATTGTCTTTTGCCTTTTCCTTATTTAAATAGGTGGCACTAGCTTTTAGCCCAGCCTGAATCTCATTAAATACTTTAAAGCTATAATCTGCTGTAAGGCTTCCTCCAAGTCTGGTCGAAGTGTTATAGATATAATCAAAATAAATTACTCTTTGCGTAAATTGACCGATGTTGACAGCTGGTATGTTAAAGTAATTATTTAACGGTATATTGTAAATTCCTGTTAAGCTAAAACCTAAAATATTGTTGTTTTTAATTATTCTATTATAGCCAAATCCAACATGTAAATCCAACCTATTGTATTGAACGTCATTGCCTGTTAAACCATCTTTCCTTTGCTCTTCGTATTGGTTCGTATTGATAAAATAATTATAGATGTTGTTGTTTTTGTTAACTGATAAATTGGTTTTTAACGATAAAATATTGTGGTTGTATATATAGTTATTGGCCATATAAACGTAGTTTAAATCTTTACCTTCAGTATTGGCATAACTAACAACTGCAGAAAATTTACTATTCTTTAAATGCTTTAGCCATAATAAAGAAAATGTATTTGTTTTTAGGTCAAAGTCATCAAAATAAGTAAAACCTTCGCTGCTGGTATCTAAAAATCTTTGTTTCTCATTTAGATAGGCATACGTAAAATAAAAATCTCCAAACATTGATTTGGTGAAGTTTAAATATCCATCTATTCCACTGCGTTTTTGATCGTCTTTATAACCCATGGCCGTAGTTTTTATATATGCCTCACCATAACCTTCAATCAAATAATTATAATATGCAGGGAGTAGCGTAACCTGCGAGTAGCTTGTAGATTTATAGGCAATATTAAATCGCTCCTGACCATATCCATAGCGATATGCTGCACCTATTTTTAGCTGATCGAAGAAAGTATAACCTAGGGTTCCAACTAAATTTAACTGAAAGTCATTAACCGAACCCCTTGGATCATTTGTAGAGAAGTGATTTCCTATCCTATAATCTGCACCGACACCGATGGGCAAATTTTTATTGATTAAATTCTTTTCTGCAAGTGTTTTTAGGTTATAAACAACCCGTTCGTAACTTGAGTTGATTGGGGATCCAAAATAATAAGGTGCTGTAGGGGTATTTCTGGTTTGGTGGTTATAAATAGTGCTATCCTCAAATGTTTTTGTATAGCTGAAAGAGCCCCAAAGATTTAATTCCTTTAGTTTGGTAATACCTTCGGTTTTTAAAAACATTGAGTTAAACTTACTCGCATCCTGTGCAGCCATTAAAGTCCCTTTAGCGTAAACGTAGCCTAAATTAATAGAACTGTATTTGGCAGGCATTAAATCATTAATATTAAAAGGAGAGTTTTTGGCAAATTCATATCCGTTAAATGAAACTGAATCAATATTAAATAATTTGTTTTTTAAACTGATATTGGTTGCAGATGTATCTATGTGCTGGGCAAAAACTACTGAACATAAACATTGTGTGGACAACCATAATAAAAATATTTTTTTCATCTTGTATATTGATTAACCGATCATTGATAAAAAATCGGTTAGGTATTTATAGTTATTTAAATCCTCTTGGGTTGGCTAATGTGAAATAATCAAAATCTTCAGAAGAATTGTTTGTATCTTTTAAAATGATCCTGCCGTTTTCTGTTGCGGCTGTTTTTCTGATTACAGATTGAGAACTGTAAGAGCTATTGGGCACATAAGTGTAGCCTGCATCTAACGAAGCCACCAGTTTTTTTGGCACCCTTGCCGAAGCTGTACTTGGTTGTATTTCTACGGCATCAATAATCAGTTTGTTCGGAATCTGATAATATTTATCTGCTCCTGATGATGGCAAAGCAATAGTTGGGTAAGGGAATTGAGGTAATTTTTTAACTTCGGTAATACCATCGCCTTTAAATATGGCATAACCTGTTCTGCCTGGTGCATCTAAAATTAAATCTGTACCAAAGTAAGATAGTACTTCAACATTTGGTACCGCAGGATTGTCTACATCAGAAGCAAGAGGTTTAGCTAGAAATGGAGCATAGTAAGCTTCAAAATCAGCACCGCTTAAATCGATGGTTAACGAAGGATCCCGTACCGTAATTGTTTTACCATCGCTACCTGTAAAAGGCGCTTTATGATTGATGGCTGTTTGTGCAATTACAATACTTTTACCCGGCTGAACAGGATATTGTTTTCCTGTTCCGGGGATCATTAACAGGGCCCGGGGATAAATGTAATCATTGTTTGCATCTACATTGGATGGCATGTTCTGCGATTTATTCCAATCATACTGTCCATTAGGTTGGGTATAATAGGTCGAGCCTGTGTAGTTCTGTTTTCCTGTTAATTCGCCGATATATAAGCTGTCGGCATAAAGTACAGAGTCCGTATTGTTGTAAATTTCAATAAACTGATCGCGGAAACTTGCTCCCGTAGTTGTATTGGAACCGGCATAATAAATTTGTTTGATAAGCCAGTTGCCTATGGTGCCCGATACCAGGTTAAGCTGGATATTTCCTGCATTGCTTTGGGTAATGGTAAGATTTTTACTCGAAGCATTAAATATTATTGGTTTATCAACGATTTCGCCGGTTAAACTGGTGTAGTTAGCAGCAGAAATGGTAATGCTTGCGCTAATATCATATTTGCCCTGGGCGATACCCGAAAGCGATGCCGTACCGGTTGGATCTGTTTTTAATGTTTGGGATACGTTGGTATTGATATTTTTTATATCGATTTTTATATCCAATAAGGGCAGCTTTTTCCCAATCTCATCTGAAGCATATTTAGTTGCTATTTTGAGATCGACAGGTTTTATCTCCGGCTCCTGATTTTTTTTACATCCGGAAATAACGATTGCCGAAAGAAGAAATATTAATAATTTTTTCATATCACGGATTATTATAGTTTTAATGATAATTCTGCACCGAATGTTGGAGCACTATTTGGAAATCTGTAGGTAGTGCCACTGATATAATAAGGTTGATAATTAAATATATTGTAAACATTAAAGGCAAATTTGAACCGCTTTTTAATTTCTTTGGCAATGCTGAAGTGATAGTTTGAGATGATTTTTGGTAGATCATTTTCTGTTTGCTCTTGTGGTGTGATGTACAAATGGCCATAAGATGTATTACCTTTATCGAAATTTGATATAGCGATGTACCTATTGTCTCTTGTATAATAGCCGATCGGAATCCTCGAACTTTCCTCTTGCACTGTTTTACTTAACAGGTCAAATTCGGCAACAAATTGTATTACTAAACTCAATTTTGGGATATGTGTAATGCTTGTGATACGGCCATTGCTGTAATAAGTCCGCTTGTTTAAAGGTTCATAAACACCAAAAAAAGCATAATTAGGATCGGTTGATATTGTTGTAGGTATTTTGCTTGTAATTGTGTTCGATTTTGAACCATATCTTGTGGCAAACAAGCCACTGCTAACATTAAATGATGTTTTTAACGATTTTATTTCAGGGGTATTCAATATCATCTCAAAACCCTGATTATCTGAAGAAAGATCGTTTTTAAATTCGTAATGGTTAACCGCATAGTATTTGCTGCCATTTTCTGTAATAGTTGGCTTTGCCCCTGGGTTTAGGGTTGCTGTATAAGTTGGTAAAAGTACTGCCAGCATATTTTGCGAAGTATTTATACCATCTCTTGATTTTTTATTGAATGCAGTAATCGATAAGTTAAATTTATCCAATTTAATCTGGGCTGATAACTCTATACTTTCGCTCTTTGATGGTTTCAGGTTCGCAGCAGTTGGAACAAAACGATCTACATAAACCAGATATGTACTTTCGTTAACTTTTCCATTATAAGCGCTTAGTAAAGGGATTTCATAAAATGTTGGCCCAGGGTACAGTTGGGCAAGTCCTGGTGCTTTAAACGATAAACCATAAGCAAGTCCTAAACGTACATTTTTGTTCAGTTCATAATTAATATTTGTTCGTGGAGCAAATGAACCATATCCATTTTGAAGGTCTGATCTTACACCGGCCCTTACATTTAAGGGTTTTTCCCATATTTTGGTTGTGAATACATCTTCAATATAAAAACCAAGATTTTTTTGTGCCAAGGCCAATCTATAGTCATAAAACCTTTCCGAACTCGTGGTCGATAAAGATGTAGTTACAACCTTTGTTCCGCTCCGTGGTTCATTAGGATCTATGGTTTGTCCTAAACCTTTATTAGCGCTATAACTAAAACTTCCACCGAATGAGATATTATGAACAAGGTTACCGGTTTCAAATCCTCCGGTAAAATCCAGGTTTGCATTAGCGGTAATCGGTCTACCATCAATCAATGATTTTGCTGTATAAACTCCCGTGTCGTAAGTTCCTTCGTGGATACCAGTAGTTGTTGCTGTAGTATAGGCAACAAATGCTTCATTAATCAATTGTTCCTCGTAACTTACCTGGTGCCCTTCCGAATACCTCAGGTTTAAACCTACGTTTTTCAAAAAACCATTTCCGAAGCGGTAATTACTACGGTTGGCTACACTAAAGTTCCAGCTATCAAACCGGGTTTTTGTACTCTTCGGGTCGTCAGGATCCTGTTTAATGCCATCTAAGTTTTTGCCGTAATCTACGCTCAGTGTATTTTTTAATTGTTTGGCGGTACCAAAGCTATTTGTCCACATGGCGTTGGTATTTACACGTCGGTAAGCTTTTAATTTATCCCTGTTGTCCTGAAATGAATTGACATAATTTACACCTACATTAAGGGCACCGAGTTTAGGGGATAACTGAAAACCTTTTGAAAAACTATAGGATGTTGCATTATCCCTTAATTGCATGCGAACATAAGCCGGCGATTTACCTGCCTGGCGCTCAATAATTACAGCACCATCGGTTAAGTTTCCATATTTTACAGGAGCAACCCCAGCAATAATTTCTATACTTTCAATATTATCTGCCGGGATTTGTCTTAAATCGGTACCTCCAAATGTATAATCGCCAGAATAACTTGTAACAGGAAAACCATTTATAGATGGGCTATCAGCTCCTTTTAAACCAAAATTGGTGTACGAACCCCTAACAAATGATCCGCTAACACCTGTTTTCAATGGATTATAACTTTGCATGTTGGCATCATTGCTGATCACGTTTCCATCCATTACAATGGCTATACCAAATGCATTGTTCAGTTCAAATGCACCTTTACCTGTAGTAGTCAGCTCATAGGCAGACCTGAGATTAAGGTTTTGTACCGATTGTAAAGATGGCGGCTGAATTTTTCTATTCGGAATCTGGTTTAATAAATCGTTTACACTCAACGCAGGTGTTTGTTCAATTAAATCTCTCGTAATGATTAATGATGAGTTGGTTTGGCCCGTATAATTCCTTTTGGCATTGATCTCAATGTTCTCTAAACTTAAATCAAGCACTTTTAAAGCAATATTGCCCAAATTGGTTTCGCCTTCTTTAACGGTTAACGGTAATCTTAACCTTTGAAAACCAATGAACGAGAATTCCAACGTTAAAATGTTGTTCGTTTCTGTTCCATTTACCCTGAATAAACCATTCTTATCAGTTATGGCATATTGGTTGGTTTCTACAATTTTAATGTTAACAAGTTCTAACGGCTTGTTCTGCGGGTCGGTTACTTTTCCGACCACAACGTTTCTTATTTGCGCCAGCGCAGTGAAGCAAATAAAAAAGAATAATAAGGATGTGTAAAGTTTCTTCAATTTAGACTAAATCTTAATAATAGCGCAAAAGTGTTAATTTTACACTAACTATGCAAATTATTTAGAAAGATTCTAATTAATAATACACGATTTTAAGTAAGAAAGGCAGCTCAACGTACATTTGGCACATCTGTCAGCTTAAACTCATCATCTTAAAAGAAAACATTTTTGTTTAGGTTGTAATGGTTTAAAAGGATAACTTTGCGGCTTCAAACCCACACAATGAGTGATCAGATAAAACACGAATGCGGAATCGCTTTTATTCGCCTGTTAAAACCACTTTCTTACTACCAGCAAAAGTACGGTACAGCACTTTACGGCCTTAACAAATTATACCTTTTAATGGAGAAACAGCATAACCGGGGCCAGGATGGCGCAGGTATTGCCACCATTAAGCTGGATATGAAACCGGGCAGTAGGTACATTAGCCGATACCGGAGCATGGCATCAAATGCGGTAGCAGATATCTTCGAATATGTACAGAACAAATTTGTTGATATCCAGGAAAACACACCTGAATTAATGCAGGATACAGAATGGCTCAAAAACAACGTAAGCTTTATCGGCGAGGTGTTAATGGGCCATTTGCGTTATGGTACACATGGTAAAAACAGTATTGAAAATTGCCACCCTTTTTTAAGGCAAAACAACTGGATGACGCGTAACCTGGTAATCGCAGGTAACTTTAACATGACCAATGTTGATGAGTTATTAGAGCAATTGTACGAGTTAGGTCAGCATCCAAAAGAAAAAGCAGATACCGTTACGGTATTGGAAAAAATCGGTCACTTTTTGGACGATGAAAACCAGGAGCTTTTTGATCATTACAAAAAAGAAGGGCACGATAACGTTGCGATTACGCACAAAATATCTGATAATTTAGATATCGCGAATATCCTTCGCCGCTCTGCCAAAACCTGGGATGGAGGTTATTCGATCTGTGGTATGGTGGGTAATGGCGATTCGTTTATTATGCGCGATCCGGCAGGTATCCGTCCGGCATATTATTATTATGACGATGAGATTGTAGTAGCGGCTTCCGAAAGGCCAGCTTTACAAACTGCATTTAATATCCAGTTTAAAGATGTTAAAGAGATCGATCCTGGTCATGCTTTAATCATTAAGAAAAATGGTGAGGTGAGCATGGAGCAGTTCCGCGAGCCTACCGAAAGATTATCTTGCTCATTCGAACGCATCTATTTCTCAAAAGGAAGTGATGTGGAGATTTACCGCGAACGTAAACAGCTTGGCCGTTTATTGAGCGATAAAATTTTGAAAGCGGTTAATTACGATCTAAAAAATACGGTTTTCTCTTTTATTCCGAATACTGCTGAAGTTGCGTTTTTCGGGATGGTTGATGGCGTACAACGTTATGTGCGCAATCATCAGAAGGAAGTCCTCTTACATAAAAAAGAACAGTTAACGGATGAGCAATTAGACGATTTATTGTCGCTTGCACCACGCGTTGAAAAACTTGCGGTAAAAGATGTAAAACTGCGGACTTTTATTACCCAGGATGCTGATCGTAGCGAAATGGTGGCACACGTTTATGATACCACTTATGGTATTATCAACAATCACCAGGATACTTTAGTGGCTTTGGATGATTCTATCGTTCGTGGTACTACCTTAAAACAGAGTATCATTAAAATTGTAGACCGTTTACATCCTAAAAAGATTATTATTGTTTCTTCTGCACCTCAGATCCGTTACCCGGATTGTTATGGTATCGATATGAGCCGGATGGGTCAGTTTGTGGCTTTTGATGCGGCAATCCAATTGCTTACTGAACGTGGCATGTGGCAGGTAATTGAAGATGTTTATACTAAATGTAAAGCTTCGTTACTTTTACCGAAAGAGGAAATTGTAAACCACGTTAAAGAAATTTATAAACCATTTACCCCGGAAGAAATTTCGGCTAAAATTGCTCAGATTATTACCCCAAAAGGTACTGTTGCTGAGGTTGAAGTAATTTACCAGAGTTTAGAGAACCTGCACGAAGCTTGTCCGAAAAATAAAGGTGACTGGTATTTCTCAGGAAATTATCCAACCCCGGGCGGTAACAAAGTGGTAAACAAAGCTTTTGTTAACTGGAAAGAAGGAAATAACCAAAGGGCTTATTAGCCCCTAAATCCCCTGAAGGGGCTTGAATAACAAATAGCTCATAGTAATATGGGCTATTTTTTTATGCTTGTTTTTTTGACCACAAAGGCACGAAGACACAAAAGGGGTTTTTTATAATTGGCAGTTAACGCCCGACTCCGTGGTTCGTGTCCTCACGAACCACTCGCATTGCTTCCCTGACATTCTTTTTATTGCCTTACCCCCTAAACCTGACATTCGCGGAAAGCCCGGAGGCAAATCTTTCATTTGCCGAGGACTTGAAGCATTGGCAGGACTAACAATAATAGTTGTACTGTACTTGCTTTTCAAAAAATGTTTGACCACCTTAGGCATCTAAGCACATCTAAGTTTAGAAGGGAATATATTATGCGTAAAACTTTAGATATGTTTTACCAAGGGACATTTTCGTGTTACCACTAAGGCATGAAGAAACGAAGCAGGTTTTCATCTTCATTTAATGTTGCTTGCTTCTCCTAATTAAACCTGACATTCGCGGAAAGCCCGGAGGCAAATCCTTCATTTGCCGAGGACTTGCAGCATTGGCAGGACTAACAATAATAGTTTTACTGCACCTGCTTTTCAAAAAAAATATTTAAACACCTAAAACATCTAATTGCACCTATCTAGGAAAAGAGTTATGCGTAAAATTTTAGATAAGTTTTAATGATCAGCCAGAAAGCAAAAAAGATGATGACCACACCGGCAATTTTATTGAGTTTCTTCAACGCATCTTCTTTTATTTTATAACGGAGTTTGCTGGAGTAAAAACTCTTAGCACCATCGATAGCCAATTGGGTGGCCATGGCGATAAAAAAGCAGACCAATTTCTCATTAAGCATGTTATTGAGCTTAACAGAGATGATTCCGCTAACAATAATCCAGAACATGAGGGTAGAAGGAGTGAGGATACACATCAGAAATCCTTTTATGACATAACCTCTTTTACTCACTTTTTGTAAGGTTGAACTATCGTAATGTACGGTTATTTTAGAAACCAGGTAATAGATCCCTACCGCTAACAAAAATAGGCCCCCAATAGAGCCTACATATTTATCAAATTCTGCTTTGTAATCAAAAAACTGGCTGCCAAAAAGGACCAAGCCAATTAAGATTATGTCGCTGATAATCACACCAACAGCCAAAGAAAACCCAGCTTTAAAACCCCGCTCTATGCTGGTTTTGATCATTGCAAAAAATACCGGCCCTGTTAAAAACGACGAAATAATCCCTGCTCCTATTCCTAGTAATATGGCTTCAAACATGCATTGTATTGTTTATAATATGCGAATATGCAATTTTATACCTAAACATATAACATTTATTTTTGTTGCACGGGTTGCATAAAATTTACTGGTTTTCATTTTTTTTTATTTATGTTTAGAGCCACTAAAACTAAATTTTAAAAATGAGTTCAGAACAAACACAAACCAAGTGGGGGCAGTTTATTCCCTTGGTCACGGTATTCTTTTTTTGGGGCTTTGTGGCCGCGAGTAACGATATCCTAATACCGGTATTTAAAAAAGCTTTTGATTTATCGCAAGCTGAAAGTCAGCTGGTGTCGCTTGCATTTTACATTGCTTACACGGTGGGTGCTTTAATTTATAATGGTATTTCTGTGTTAATAGGACAAGATATTGTAAACAAACTGGGCTATAAAAACTCATTGGCACTAGGATTGGTTATTTCTGCGCTTGGAACCTTATTATTTTATCCTGCTGCAAACCTGCACTCATTTCCTTTAATGCTTTCAGGTTTATTTATTGTGGCACTGGGTTTCTCGTTACAACAAACGGTTGCCAACCCCTTGGCAATTGCATTAGGGCCAATAACAACTGGTTCGCAGCGATTAACCTTGGCCGGCGGTATTAACAACTTTGGTACAACCATAGGTCCGCTTATTGTGAGTTTTGCTATTTTTGGTTCTGCAGCAAATGCAAGTACGGATATCAGTATTGAAAGTGTTAAAATTCCTTACCTTATTTTGGGTGTAGCTTTTATTGCTGTTGCTATTTTCCTGAAATTATCTTCTTTACCTGATCGACCTACTTTGGTGGAAGCTTCGTCTGAAGATACTAAATCGATTAAGGGCTCAGCATTGAAATACCCGCAATTGGTTTTGGGGATGATTGCTATTTTTGTTTATGTAGGTGTCGAAGTATCAACTGCAAGTAATTTACCTGCTTACATGGAAAAAGATCTTGGTTTTGCCATTAAAGATATTGCGCCTTACATCTCCTTATATTGGGCAAGTATGATGATCGGTCGTTGGACAGGTGCCGTTGAGGCTTTTACCGATAATGTAAGCACACAAAAAATATTAAGGTTTATTGCGCCTTATTTAGCATTCGGGATATTTTTAGCAGTTAATGCTATTGCGAAACATGATCTGGCTCCTTTTTACGTATACGCCTTGATTATTCTGGTATTAATTGCGGCGGATATGGCAAGTAAAGGAAATCCTGCACGTATGCTGTTGATCTTTTCAGCTATCGGCATCACTGCCTTATTGATTGGAATGTTTACTACTGGTATGACTAGTGTTTATGCCATTACAAGTGTAGGTTTATTCTGCAGTACATTATGGCCTTGTATCTTTACTTTGGCCGTAAGCGGTTTGGGTAAACACACCAGTCAGGGCAGTAGCTTTTTGATTATGATGATTATGGGTGGTGGTATCATTAGCTGGGCACAGGGTGCGGTATCAGAATTTACTGGTATTCAATACAGTTATGTGGTGGGTATTATCTGTTTCTCTTATTTAGCTTTTTATGCTTGGAGAGTAAGTGGTATTTTAAGATCTCAGGGAATTAGTTTCGACAAGAAACTTTCTGGCGGACATTAATTTTTAATAAAGTATTTTTGTAGCCACAGGGATTAAATGCCCTGTGGCTTTTTTGATTTTATACATGACAGACAAACCAAGCTTCGATACCATATTTATGAACCTTGCTACCGATCTGGCTGCCCGTTCGCATTGCGTGCGTGCCCATGTTGGTGCAGTGTTAACAAAAGATACCCGCATTATTTCTATCGGTTATAATGGCCCGCCTGCAGGTACGCATAATTGTGATGAAGAATGGCCAGAGCATGGTTGTGCACGTGATAGTAAGGGCAGCTGTTCTTTGGCATTACATGCTGAAGAAAATGCAATCCTTTATGCTTCTAAAAATGGGTCGAAGATAGAAGGTTGTACCTTGTACACTACATTATCACCTTGTATTGCTTGTGCCAGGTTGATTTTATCTTCAGGAATTAAACTGGTGTACTATTCAAAATCCTATGCCGCCTACAAAGGTTTACCAAGTGATGAAGGTGTAGATTTTTTAAGGAAGTTTGGGGTAGAGGTGGTTTTGATGGAATCGTAAGGTTACTGGTTGGTTCATCGGTGAATAGTTCTATTAAAATCATAAAATTTTTTTATCTTGACAACTTGTCAAGTTTTATTTATATTTGATTATAAGAATATTAGTTATGAAAACAATGTCGGTTGGGGAATTTAAAGCTCACTTTTCTGAAGTACTTGAAGATGTTAAAGCGGGTATTGGTATTGCAGTAACTTATGGAAGAAAGAAAGAAGTTATTGGTTATTTTCTTCCGGAATCTGGCAAAAATAAAGGTAAAAGAAAATTAGGCCCTCTAGAAGGAAAAGCTCAGGTGATTTTCAATGACGATTTTGCCATGACAGATGAAGAACTTTTAGGGTTATGATTTATTTGTTAGATACACATGTGTTTTTGTGGACAATTATTGATACAAAAAAGATTTCGGAGCAAGCATTTTCTATTATTGAAAATAATGAAAATACAATTAATGTAAGTGCGATTAGTCTTTGGGAAATATCTTTAAAATATGCACTTGGTAAACTTAATCTTATAGGTTTAAAGCCCCATGAATTAACGAGCCAAGCAAAAGATTTGGGCTTTGACTTAATGCCGGTTTCACCAGAGCTGGCAGCAAGTCATTATAAATTAAATGCCATCTGGCATAAAGATCCATTTGACAGGATGTTAATATGGCAGGCCATTCAGAATGATATTACTTTAATCAGCAAAGATGAAAATATTAATAAATACCAATCGGCAGGTTTAAAGGTTATCTGGTAATTTTCTAATTTCTTTTTGTTCTGTTAATTTTTTTAAAAAGATTAATTAACGTCAAACACTATGCGCTAAGCGCCAAACTTTTTCCTTCAAAAATCTCAAATCTCCCCTCTCAAATCTCATATCTAATTGGTACCTTTGCGGATGCAAGAAAAAATCATTATCGTCGATTTTGGTTCGCAATTTACACAACTCATCGCTCGTAGGGTTCGCGAACTAAATATTTACTGTGAAATATATCCATATAATAATCTTCCTGAGGTTACGCCTGATGTAAAAGGAGTTATATTTTCGGGAAGTCCTTATTCTGTTCGCCAGGAAGATGCCCCTCAAATCGATTTATCAAAATACCATTTAAAATATCCATTACTGGCGGTTTGTTATGGTGCACAATATATTGCCCAACATTCTGGTGGTTCGGTTCAGCCTTCTTCAACACGCGAATATGGCCGTGCAAACTTAAACTTTGTAAACCAGGAGAATAAATTATTCAAAGGCATTAACCTTGGTTCGCAGGTTTGGATGAGCCATGGCGATACCATTACCGATATCCCTGAAAATTTCGAATTAATTGCCAGTACCGATAGTGTAAAAGTGGCCGCTTATCACATTAAAGATTCTGATACCTATGCCATCCAGTTCCACCCGGAGGTAACACACAGTATTGATGGAAAAATTCTTTTAGAAAACTTTTTGGTTGATATCTGCGGTTGTAGTCAGGATTGGACTTCTGCTGCCTTTGTTGATACTACGATTGCTGATATAAAAGCAACTGTAGGTGATGATAAGGTTGTGTTAGCCCTTTCAGGAGGTGTTGACAGTAGCGTTGCTGCGGTGCTTTTACATAAAGCTATTGGCAAAAACCTACACTGTATATTTGTTGATAATGGTTTATTGCGTAAAAACGAATATGAGAGTGTTTTAGAACAATACAAAGATTTCGGATTGAACATTAAAGGTGTTGATGCAAAAGATAAATTCTTAAGTCAATTGGCTGGAGTAGAAGATCCGGAGCAAAAACGTAAAATCATTGGTCGTGTTTTTATCGAAGTTTTCGACGAAGAATCTCACCTGATACAAGATGTGAAATGGCTGGCACAAGGAACCATTTATCCTGATATCATCGAGTCTGTTTCCGTTAAAGGACCATCGGCAACCATTAAATCGCACCACAATGTAGGCGGTTTGCCAGATTTTATGAAACTTAAAGTAGTAGAGCCACTTAAAACATTGTTTAAAGATGAAGTAAGAAGAGTAGGTACCGCTTTAGGTTTAGAATCGTTTATCTTAGGCCGTCACCCCTTCCCGGGACCAGGTTTAGGTATCCGTATCATTGGTGAGGTTACTGCCGAAAAAGTAGCTATCTTACAGGATGCTGATAAAATTTATATCGATAACCTGAAAGAAGCAGGTCTTTACGATCAGGTATGGCAGGCAGGAGCAATCTTTTTGCCAGTGAGATCTGTAGGAGTAATGGGTGATGAGCGTACCTACGAAAATGTAATTGCATTAAGAGCAGTTGAATCATTAGACGGTATGACTGCAGATTGGTGTCATTTGCCTTATCCGGTATTGGCTAAAATTTCTAACGAAATCATTAATAAAGTTAAAGGTATTAATAGAGTGGTATACGATATCAGCTCTAAACCGCCTGCAACAATTGAGTGGGAATAGTTTTTAGTCCAGAGTCCTGAGTCTTTAGTCGGGAGTCTTTATACAAAATAATATGATTATGCTAGCAAGGTGGAATAAACTTTGCTAGCATATTTTGTTAAAAACGATAGGTATGAATTTTAAGAAGGTTTACGGGTTGCCCGTTTTGTTGATGTTGGTTTTAAGTGCTTGTTCGCCAAAAGTGAGAACACCTAAGCCTGAGACGAGTAAACCAACTGAGAAGGAAAAACCAGCAGATAAAAAGCCTATCAAAAAGTTTACACAGGCCAGTGTTTCGCTGCTTATACCTTTTAAGCTGGATGAGCTGAACTTAAAAGCGGCTACAAAGGCTGATATTGAGAAATACGCCATGCCTATCGATTTTTATCAGGGTTTTAAGTTGGGGCTGGATTCTGCTGCGGCCCAGGGTTTAAACTTTAAGCTCAATGTTTTTGATACCCAGGATGATAATGCACATATTTCTACTTTGTATAAAAATGAACGGTTTAAACAGAGCAATTTAATTATTGGTCCGGTTTTTCCAGAGGGATTGAAGTTTATAGCCAACTATGCCAAAGAAAACAATGCAACCATTGTTTCGCCATTGGCTGCAACCGATCCAGGCGAATTTAACAACCCGAACCTCGTTTCAGTGGTTAACAATATAGGTTTGCATGGAAAAAAGATCAGTACTTATATCACTAAAAACTTCAATCCTGCAAACACAATAGTAGTGCTCATTAACCCGAGAAAAACGGAAGATGAAGCTTTTGCTGCTCCAATTAGGAGCTATTTCCAAAGTAATGGCAAATTTATTGTTCAGGAATATGCATCAGCCTATGCTTTCGAAACCAAAATGATCAGAGGCAAACAATATGCTGTTATTTTAACTTCGTCTGACCGTGCTTTTGTATTGCCGACAGTGGAAAAGCTTTATAAGTTAAAGAACCTGCCAGCTGGAGGTTATGCTATTAATCTTTTCGGTCATCCCAACTGGGTAAAACAGAATTATTCGGCCGATAAACTACAAGACCTTAATACGGTCATCAGTTCGTCCTATAAAATAGATTATAAGAATAGTGCTGTAGTTACATTTATCAAAAAATACCGTTATAGATATGGCTTTGAACCTGGCGAATATGCTTTCAAAGGTTTTGATGTAGGTTATTATTTCGGCAAACTATTGGTG
The DNA here is from genome assembly GCF_000633455.1 of Pedobacter jeongneungensis. Classification (GTDB taxonomy): domain Bacteria; phylum Bacteroidota; class Bacteroidia; order Sphingobacteriales; family Sphingobacteriaceae; genus Pedobacter; species Pedobacter jeongneungensis_A. The sequence continues at coordinate 60,766 of NZ_AYMG01000028.1, read as the reverse complement.
AATTATGGCGAAGATTACAGGGATTATATCGTAAAGGAGAAATATAAAGGGCTTCATAATAACTTTTCATTTATCCATGATGAAAAATTAGGTTATATTAACACCAGTTTAATGTTGCTGAAGTATAAAAACTTCGCCTTGAATATTGTTGAGTAACCAATCATTCCTTCCATTTTTAATTATTGCATGAGAGCAGACCATCAGTTAAGAGCCTTTGAACAAATTTTAAGTAGTTATGATGGAAGTTTGCCCTTACATCGCTTTCTACCCGCTTATTTTAAGCAGCATAAGCAAATGGGTTCGTCTGATAGAAGATGGGCCACACGCCATATTTATAGCTTTTTTAGGTTGGGTAAGGCTTTGTCTGCGCTGCCGAATGAAGAACGGTTGAGTATTGCCGATTTTTTATGCCATACAACCTTGAGTCAGCTGGTAGAGAAAAATTTGCCAGACCTGGTGGAAAGTATTACTTTATCCTTAGAGGAGAAATTAAGCCTGATTAAATCGAAATACCCTGACTTTGATATTGAAGAAGTTTATCCTTTTCACGCCAGCCTTTCTGGGGATATTGATAAAGAAGCATTTTTTACCTCTTTTTTCAGACAGCCAGACCTATTCATCAGGGTGGCAGCCAGCGATTCTTCTTCAATTGTTGCAAAACTAGAGGAGGAAAGTATTCCGGTAAAAGCAATTTCTGCTACCGCTTTGGCTTTACCTAATGGTACCAAACTCGAAAGCATTTTGAAAGAAGGAACCTATCAGGTTCAGGATTTATCCTCACAGCACACGGGTGAATATTTCAAACCCAATAAATGGGATAAATGGTGGGATTGCTGTGCGGCGTCGGGAGGCAAAACCCTGCTTTTGCATAGTTTGGAGCCAGTTATCGAACTTTTGGTTTCTGATTTACGTGAAAGTGTGCTGTTGAACCTGGATGAGCGTTTCCGTTTGGCAGGCATCAAAAAATACCATAAAAAAGAGATCGATCTTTTGCAGAACAATGATCAGATTTTGCACCACTATCAATTTGACGGGATTATCCTTGATGCACCTTGTACTGGTTCAGGGACCTGGGGGAGAACGCCAGAAATGCTAACTTTTTTCGAAGAACGCAAAATTAATCAGTTTGCGGGCATTCAAAAAGGTATTGTACAAAACGTGGTGAAATACTTAAAGCCAGGTAAACCACTAATTTATATTACCTGTTCAGCTTTTGAACAAGAAAACGAAGCTGTTGTTCAGCATATTGTTGATACATTACCACTGGAGCTGGAAAAGATGGAATTGATAAAAGGTTATGAAAATAATGCTGATACGATGTTTGTGGCCAGGTTGATTAAGAAGAGCCAGGATTAATCAGGATTTTAAGATCGATTTTTATCCCCTAGAAAGATTGCTTCGTCGGCTGAAAAAGCCTTCTCGCAATGACGATGAAACGAGCATACTAAGTATGCTCAAACCAGGATTTGAAATTCTTTTTGAAGTATTTCACTGCTTCTATTAATACAGCGATGGCTCCAATAATTAAGGTATATTCTTCAAAGCTTTTCATGATGTGAGCTTTTATGTTTAGATGAATATACGCAATTATTGTTACAATTTGGTGAGGGGATTGTCATTTATAATATAATCGTCATTGCGCCCATGATAGAGATATATAAAGACTTTATTAACTAGATTTCTCCATGCCGCTGCGCTACAGTCGAAATGACAGTCCCGCTCTAAGTACATCATCCATTTTCCATCTCACCTCTTCCACCCTCTAAAGCCCTGTATTATTTCTGAATAACTTAATCGCGATGGCCAATAAAATTACGCCAAAAGCCTTACGTAAGATGTTTAAGCCCGATTTACCGAAAAGTTTTTCCAGCCTGTTAGTGTTCTTCAGCACGAAATAAACAAACAGCATATTGAGGATAATGCCAACAAGGATGTTCTGCGTATGGTATTCTGTTTTTAGCGAAAGTAACGTCGTCATTGTTCCGGCGCCAGCAATTAAAGGGAAAGCCAAAGGAACAATAGAAACCGTTTCAGGTGCTTCTTCTTTAAAGATGGTAAGGCCTAAAACCATTTCCATGGCAATGAAAAAGATTACAAAAGAACCAGCTATAGCAAAAGATTCTACATCCAGGCCGATTACTTTTAATAAGGATTCTCCAAGAAATAAAAAGAGGATCATTAGACCGGTAGCCACCAAAGATGCCTTTTCTGATTCGATGTGGCCAGCCTTTCTACGCAGTTCGATAACCACCGGGATGGCTCCCAAAATATCGATAATTGCAAAGAGCACCATCGTTGTCGATAGGATCTGGCTTAAGTTGAACTTCATAAAATCGAATTTCATAGCAGGACAATTTTAAGCAAAGGTAGCTGAATTTGTATCAAATTCTCAATTGTACCGTTTTTTATTAGAAATAGAACTGTGTTCTTAAAGTGAGTACATTATCTTTCCGGTCAGCCGTGTAATCCTGAATCTGGGTAGCCTCGTTTCTAACAATATCATAATACAATACTGCCTTAAAATGTGTATTAAAATGATGTAAAAAACCAAAGCCAAAAGTATCAAAACGGACATCCGCTGGTGATAGCCCACGGTTGCTCGAAATATCCAATCCCTTCACTTTTGTGTTCGGATCGTACCAATCATATTTTAAAATAAGCTGGTTATCGGTGCTGTTCAGGGTTTGTACAAAGGTGAGGTAGGCGCCACTAAAAGTTCTGGTAAAATAGGGTAGCGCAATTGATTTATTGTCAACAGGGTAGGAGCCTGGCGTTGTAGAATTGGTTGAAGTACCTGTTTGTAAACCCGATACCACTTCGGCCCTCAGTTCCGATTTCCAGCTTTTAGTTTTAGTAGCCAGCTGAATATCAGCACCATAATATCTCCTTGGTGCAACTTTATTGATTGTTGTGGCCGACGAATCTTTAACCATATTCCATTGATTATTGATTCTGTCCATTTTATAACTTACAGGCAAGCGGTGGTTTAAACCGCCCTGTAACGTGCTGATGCCGCCCGCAATGGTAAATGCATTAAAGGCATAGGTTTTGTGACTTAACCTGAAGATAAAATCTTTACTGTTATCAAATTCTGCAGGACCAGCCAAGCCCTGTCCGTTGTAAATACCGAAATCTAATACGATGTTTTTAAGTTTAGCGTTTTTCCAGCGTGGATTTAGGGTAAAGGTAAGCCCCAGGTCGCGTTCTGTTTTCATTAAAATCTGCGACATCCGGCCACGCTCTGGCGCTTCTCTTACCGAAGATGACAATTGAAGTTCATTCCCGAAAGGACGGCCTGAAAGGCCCATTGTAACGGCTAATATCTTCCATTTGTTTTCGTAATAACGTCCCCAGAAATCTCTTACCGCAACGCCCTGTTCAGTACCGTCAAACTGGAGCACAAAATAGGTTGATGGATCGCCGTCATCTGTTAACAGCATATAATCGGCCCTTAAACGGCCTCTTCTTAATCTAAACCGGTTGTTGGTAAACTCGCCAAAGTTTCCGCCCTGGTATTCTGCCTGTGCGCCGTTTGTCTGGGCCATTTGAAACTGAGGTTGCAGGTATCCGCTAAACGATAATGAACCATATTTTTTGGAGATAATAAGTAAATGGTTAACTGTTGTAGAGTCCATTACATCATTAATTGTTCTTTGCGCGTACCCTATTGAAGAAAGCGAGAAAAAAACAATGATCAGAAAATATACCCTTTTAAATCTGGTAGAATGGCGGTTCATGTTATCGATTTTTTGCAAAGGTAGTTTTATTAACAATTATTTAACACAAAAAAAGCCCCAACTTGCGTTGAGGCTTTAAATATTGTCAATAAACGGGTTGTTTATTTCGCTTGTATAGATTTTAGGTTCATTATCCTAAATCCATAAATAATTAAGTGTAAAACAGCGAAAGCTAAAGAGAAGTAATATAATCCAAAATCAGCTGTTGTTTTAGGATCTAACTCTGCAGCCTGTAATGATAAATGGTGATGTATTAGTGCAACTACAACTAAAAGTGCTGCTAAAATTAAACCAACATAAGATACCACTTTATTGCTTTTTATCAGGGTAATTACTTTATTATCCGAAAGCGCACTGTTTTTTATTCCGTAGAATAAGTAAACGTTTATACCAATGATCATCCAAACTAGTAAACGAACCCAGGTATCTAAAGGTAAAAATAACATCATACCTAAACATACTGCAACGCCCAGAAATGGAATTAAAGGAACCAAAGGCACTTTAAATGCTCTAGGTAAATCTGGCATGCGTTTTCTTAAGATTACGATACCGATACATACCAATATGAAAGCGAATAATGTTCCGATACTGGTCATCTCTCCAACAACGCGTGCAGGTACAAATGCAGCAAATAAACTCACGAAAACCATGAACAATAAATTGCTTTTTGATGGTGTACCGAATTTAGAGTGAACGCTAGAGAATACTTTTGGTAATAAACCATCTTTACTCATAGAGAAGAATACCCTCGATTGTCCCATTAACATTACCATAATTACAGAAGCATAACCACCTAAAATGGCTAAGATAATAGCTTTGTTTAACCAAGGATAAGCAGGAGTTACTATACCAGCGGCATTTCTTGCGCCCATGTTATCAATTGCAACGGCTACAGGAGCAATACCATCCTGACCACTGAAAAGATCATAATTGGCTACACCTGTCATTACGTGTGCAAATAAGATATATAATATGGTACAGATTACCAAAGAAACAAGAATACCAATTGGCATGTCTTTTTTGGGATTTTTAGCTTCCTGAGCTGCTGTAGAAACGGCGTCGAAACCGATATAAGCGAAGAATACAATTGCTGCTGCCCTGATTACTCCTCCCCATCCATTGGTGAAGAAATCTAAGTGACCTGGTTTATCAGCAGGAATAAAATAAGGTGTATAGTTAGCGGTGTTGATGTATTTCCAGCCTAAAATGATAAAGATAAATACGATTACAACTTTAACACCAACAATAATTCCATTGATAAAAGCAGATTCTTTAGTTCCTTTAATGAGGATTAACGACATTAAAACCACGATAAATACTGCTGGAAGATTAAACATACCTGAAACACTGGTACCATCTGCTAAAATTGCCGTATCGAATGGCGACATTACCATCTGCGCGGGGAGATGTATATCGAAATATCCGAGGAACTTGACCAGATACCTACTCCAGCTAATCGATACGGTTGCCGCACCTACTGCATATTCCAGTACTAAATCCCAGCCTATGATCCATGCCACAAACTCACCCATGGTAGCATAAGAATAAGTGTATGCACTACCCGCTACAGGTATCATCGATGCAAATTCTGCATAACATAAGCCCGCAAAAGCACATCCGATAGCTGCAATGATAAAGGAAATTGTGATTGCTGGACCTGCATTATTTGCAGCGGCCGAACCGGTGATAGAGAATAATCCGGCTCCAATGATGGCTCCAATCCCTAATGCAACCAAACTGGTAGGCCCTAAGGTTCGCTTAAGCGTCCCTTCTCCACTTTGTTGTGCTTCTTGTGTAAGTAAGTCAATAGACTTTCTAAAATTCATAAATAAAAGTTTAGTTAAAGTGTTTTATAGTTTTATGGTAATAATAAATTCAGCTCCAAACGTAATTAAAAATTACGGAAAATTAAAAGGGATTTTGGTTAAAAATCCCTTTAGTTGTTATTTTATCAATGTTTTTACAACTAACGACTTAAAGTATCAGTCGTATTTATTAAAGTATCTGTTTTTATATTGCCTGAAGCATCGGTTTTTTGTTCAATTCTGATTTCTTTCCTAACTTCTTGTTTGTGTTCGCCCGCAATTGCCTTAACTGCGATGTAAGGAGCAATAACCAGTGAAACAATAGACATTAATTTGATCAAAATGTTCATCGAAGGGCCCGATGTATCTTTAAAAGGATCGCCAACGGTATCTCCGGTAACAGAAGCCTTGTGTGGTTCTGATTTTTTGTAGTGCATTTCTCCGTTGATCATTACACCTTGTTCGAAAGATTTTTTGGCATTGTCCCATGCGCCACCGGCATTACTTTGGAAAATCCCCATCAAAACACCAGTAACGGTTACTCCTGCCAATAAACCACCCAAAACTTCTGGTCCAAAGGTAAAGCCTACAATAATAGGCGTAATTAAGGCGATTGCTCCCGGCATCATCATTTCGCGGATAGATGCTTTGGTAGAAATGGCCACACATTTTTCGTATTCCGGTTTGGCCTTATATTCCATTATACCCGGAATTTCTCTAAACTGGCGGCGAACTTCCTGCACCATGTCCATTGCAGCTTTACCAACAGCCTGAATACAAAGCGCTGAAAAGATAAAAGGGATCATTCCACCTACAAACAAGCCTGCCAAAACAGGTGCTTTATATATATCAATGGCGGTGATACCTGCTATTCCTACAAAAGCCGCAAATAAAGCCAGGGAAGTTAATGCCGCAGATGCAATGGCAAATCCCTTACCTGTAGCTGCAGTTGTATTACCAACCGCATCTAAATTATCAGTACGTTCGCGAACTTCAGGAGGTAGTTGACTCATTTCGGCAATACCTCCCGCATTATCGGCAATTGGTCCAAAAGCATCGATCGCCAATTGCATCGCTGTAGTTGCCATCATACCTGCTGCGGCTATAGCCACACCGTATAAACCTGCAAAGTGATAAGAAGCCATAATTCCTCCTGCCAAAACCAAAATTGGGATAACCGTCGATTTCATACCGACTGCCAAGCCTGCAATAATATTGGTGGCATGTCCGGTTGAGGATTGTTGAATAATAGAATTTACCGGTCCTTTGCCCATCGCAGTAAAATATTCGGTAACAATACTCATAATGGTACCCACCACTAAACCCACAATAATGGCGTAAAATACGTTGATGCTGGAGAACTCGTAACCGCGAAGATTAAGTGTTTCTGGTAACATCCATTTCACAATAAAAAATGAGGCTATAGCCGTAATCAAGATCGATGACCAGTTGCCCAGGTTCAACGCGTTCTGAACGTTCGATTTTTCATCTTTAATGGTAACGAACCAGGTTCCGATAATCGAAAATATAATGCCCAATCCGCAGATCACCATTGGAAGAAGGATAGGAGACATGCCTCCGAATTTATCCGTTACGGTAATTTCTTGTCCTAAAACCATTGTAGCCAATATAGTTGCCACATAAGAACCGAATAAATCGGCGCCCATACCGGCAACATCACCCACGTTATCGCCTACGTTATCGGCAATGGTTGCAGGATTACGTACATCATCTTCCGGAATTCCGGCTTCTACTTTACCCACTAAATCGGCACCAACATCGGCCGCCTTGGTGTATATACCCCCGCCAACACGTGCAAACAGCGCAATTGATTCTGCCCCTAAAGAGAATCCGGTTAAAACCTCAATTGCGGTTCTCATTTCTACGCTATTGGCATTGGTTACATGGAAAATCTGTAAAAACACGATAAATAAACCACCCAAACCTAAAACGGCTAGTCCGGCAACACCCAGTCCCATTACCGTACCACCAGTAAATGAAACTTTTAAAGCTTGTTTTAAACTTGTTCTGGCAGCTTGTGTGGTTCTTACGTTGGCTTTAGTAGCCGATTTCATGCCGATATAACCTGCTGTAGCAGAAAATACAGCTCCAATAATAAAGGATATGGAAATAATCCAGCTCGAATGCATCGGAACACCTTTAATTTCAGTAATTGTTCCAGAGTATGCCAATAATGCTGCTGTAAAAACTGCAAAAATGCTCAATACCCTCCATTCGGCTTTTAAAAAGGCCATAGCACCATCTGCTATATAGCCGGCAAGTTCCTGCATGTTTTTATCACCTGCATCCTGCTTATTTACCCAGGCGCTTTTAATCAACATGACTATAATCCCAACAAGGCCCAAAGCCGGGATACAGTAAATTAAATTGTTTTGTAAAAAATCCATAGTTAATAATTGGTCTTATATTTGGTTAGTTGTTTATTTAGTTCAATGGTTCATTAGTCATTAGTTCAATGGTTATTGCTGATTGGTTATTGATAATTGGTTATTTTGTCATTGGGTAAACTGGTTAATTGTTTAAATTGGTTAATGGACTTCAAAAGCCCGGCGCTAAATTCCATAACGCTAACCGCCAAACGCCGTGCACTATGCTCACCGCTCCAAACTCTTCGCCAGCAACGCTCTAGCAAGATAACAAAATATTCTTGTGGTTAAAATTTTACAACAGGTGTGAATAAAATTTTGTCATCATAAAATAATATCCTACAATTTCTTTTTTTTAAATAAATTAGCCCCAAACTAAACAGAACTAAAATGAAAATTCAAAAAGAAGGAGAACCTTCTAAAAGAAAATTAAGCCTTTTTGATGCTACAATGCTGGTAATGGGCTCAATGATCGGTAGCGGTATCTTTATCGTTAGTGCCGATATCATGCGGAATTTAGGCTCTGGTTACTGGTTGATTGTGGTTTGGGTAATTACCGGAGTAATGACCGTTGCGGCTGCAATTTCTTATGGAGAACTTTCTTCTATGTTTCCTAAAGCGGGTGGGCAATATACTTACCTCAAAGAGATCTTTGGTAAAATGATGGGATTTCTTTACGGTTGGGGGCTGTTTACAGTAATTCAAACGGGAACTATTGCTGCTGTTGCTGTTGCTTTTGGTAAATTTACAGCCTATTTAATACCCGCCTTAAATGATGCCGCGCCAATTTTTCAGAGTGGCGGTTATAAAATTACCTGGATACAGATTTTGGCAATCGGCGTTATCCTGCTCCTTACCTATATTAATACAAAAGGTGTTGAAAGTGGTAAAATTTTGCAAAATATTTTCACAGGATCTAAAATTATCGCTTTAATTGGCTTAATTATTTTAGGCTTTCTTTTGGTGAAAAACAATTTTTGGAACGATAATATGGGGCTTGGCTGGAAAGCTTTCAATAATCTCAAAACAGATTTTAGCGGGAATTTCCTGAAATCCGGGTGGGAATCCATTTCCGGAATAGCCGTAATGGGGGGTATTGCAGCTGCAATGGTAGGTTCGGTATTTTCGAGTGTAGCCTGGGAAAACGTAACTTTTGTTTCAGGAGAAATCGAAAATCCCAGGAAAAATGTAGTGCGTTCGATGGTTTTAGGCACCACAGCAGTAATGATCCTTTATTTATTGGTCAATTTTGTATATCTAAATACCTTAAATAGGGATAGTATTGCTTTTGCATTAAATGATAGGGTAGCTGTTGTAGCTTCAGAGCAGATTTTTGGAAGTGGAATAGGTAATATTATAATTGCCGTGTTGGTGATGATTTCTACTTTTGGTTGTGTTAATGGAATCGTATTGGCTGGTGCCAGGGTTTTTCAAAGCATGGCAGAAGATGGGATGTTTTTTAAAGCAGCGCTTAAAAACAATAAAAACGGAGTGCCAGAAAAATCACTGTGGATGCAGGGCATTTGGGCTTCTGCTTTATGTTTAAGTGGGCAGTATGGTAACCTTTTAGATATGATCTCTTTCGTTATTGTGCTTTTTTATATGATTACTGTTTTTGGCGTTATTTACTTAAGGATCAAACAGCCTGGTTTAGAAAGGCCTTACAAAACATGGTTATATCCAGTTACACCAATTATTTACTTGTTAATAGGGGCAGCCTTTTGCATTTTGCTGCTCATTTATAAACAACAGTATACCTGGCCTGGCCTTGTAATTGTTTTACTGGGGCTTCCTGTTTATTTTTTCATTAATAGAAAAGAACAGAAAGTTTAAGTTGACGTTAAAGTTAATCCTATACCTCGCAGGTTTTTAAAACCTGCGAGGTTTTTTTATGAACATAGATCTCAAATCTCATATCTAACCTCTCAAATCTTGTCTTTCAATTTTGGAAATCAGGGTTCTGCGTCAATCGGTTCCGGAAGCCCCGCTGTGCGCTTTATCCCGATGAAAAATCGGGACCGCTGCCATCGGGTTTAGTTTATTCAGGGTTGTGCAGGGAAAGGATAATCTAAACCCGACATGGCGGATACCAGCACCGTGGTTAAGGCCCGCAGGCGTATGAGCACGTGGCGGGACTAACGTTGCAATAAAACACAGGCTTTGCTTTTCTAAAAAGAAAATGGTGTTTTAAAACTTAATGTTCTGGATTATTTTTCCTAAACATCTCAAATCTCATATCTAACCTCTCAAATCTTGTATTTCAATTTTGGAAAGCCAGGTTCTGTTTCAATCGGTTCCGAAAGTCCCGCTGTGCGCTTTATCCCGATGAAAAATCGGGACCGCTGCCATTGGGTTTAGTTTACTCAGGGTTGTGCAGGGAAAGGATAATCTAAACCCGACATGGCGGATACCGGCACTGTGGTTAAGGCCTGCAGGCGTATGAGCACGTGGCGGGGCTAACATTGCAATAAAACACAGGCTTTGCTTTTCTAAAAGAAAATGGTGTTTTAAAACTTAATGTTCTGGATTATTTTTCCTAAACATCTCAAATCTCATGTCTAACCTTCTCAAATCTAATTTTTACATTTTAGAAAGCCAGGTTCTGTTTCAATCTGTTCCGAAAGTCCCGTCATCCGCTTTACTCTCCCGATAGAAAAAATCGGGATCGTGCCCGCTACTACCGGGTTTAGTTTGGTTGATTTTGTGCAGGGAACGGATTGATCTAAACCCTCAGATTTTTCAAAAGCAGGTTATATGTTATACTTATAGTGAACACATTGGATAAAAAACGTATCATTTTTTAGTCATAACTTAACAAAGTTGTATCTATTTATTTTTATAGTATAAAAATTTTATTAACAATTTATTAAACCTATGAAATTAGTTTTAATATGGCCTGAGCTAATTATAAGCTGATTTTTTTTCTTTTTAACTCAACGTTACTGCTTGTTAATGAATGGTATATAGCAGGATTGGCCTGATATTTGGTTTGGCAGCATGAGTAGTCAGACTACGATAATCAGATTTTTTTAACCTTTAAATTTTAAAACTATGGCTTTCAAAGCTAGATTAAATTTTTCGGGCAAGGAGTACGATGTACTTCATTGTGCCTATGCATTAAACCGCGATGTAGATGCTAAAGGAAGACCTTCTTCCGGAGTTTACGGCGGTACCATCGACATTGAGATCGAATCAACCGAAGACACCTCAATTATCGAGGCGATGGTAAACAACCAGTACAAACCCATTACAGGAACCCTGCTGATCAAAAAATCGGAGGAAGATGCCAAAATGAAAGAAGTTAACTTCGAAGACGGCTACATTGTTAAATATTCCGAAGGGATAAACATTGTGGGCGATCACCCGATGACGCTCAAGTTCCAGATTTCAGCCCGCAAGCTTAAATTAGGCAGCGCCGAGCACGTTAACGATTGGCCAAAAGCCTAAAGAGAGGTTTTAAGGCGTAAGGTTTAGGGTTTATGGCAATATAACCGCCATGCTCTTCGCTCCACGCCAACCGCTCAGCGCAATTCATTCTTTTCAAAAACATTAAACTTTACTACAATGGCATTCAAAACCCGTTTAAACTTAGGATCAAAAGAATTTGATGTACTACAGTGCAGCTTTTCATTAAATAGAGATGTTGACGCTAAAGGCCGTCCGTCATCAGGTGTTTATGGTGGTACCATCCACATCGAAATCGAATCAACTGAAGATACTTCCGTAATCGAATCAATGGTTAACAACCAGTACAAGCCACTTTCTGGAACATTGGTTTTCAAAAAAGGCGAAGAGGATTCAAAAATGAAAGAACTGTCTTTCGAAGATGGTTATATCATCCAATATAACGAGGGTATTGCCGTAAACGACAATACACCTATGACTTTAAGTTTTGTAGTATCTGCCCGTAAGCTAAAGCTGGGCAATGCAGAACACGAAAACGATTGGCCAAAAGCTTAGTTGTTATTTAAAGACGAACGTTAGATGATTTCTACACGTTCGTCTATTAAATCTTAAATCTCCCATAAAGTGTAATTTAATGTTCCTTTTTATTGAAGGAGGCAATTGGTGTGGGGTAGTACATGAAATAGGTAAGGGAGGTATTTTTTATATTAATTTTTATTGTAAATGAAAAAGATGTCTTTATCTTCTCGTTTTAAGTTGCCTGTTATTATTTGCGTCTTAATATTTATCTGTTGTTTAAGCTGTACTGAAGATCGTACAAAAAATAAAAAAGATAATGTTAGTATAATCGATAAAAAGAGTGCAGGTGTTTCTCAGTTATTTCTTGATTATACTGACTCGGTTACAAAGCTTCCTTCGGCCAAGCTGAATGAAGCTGGCATAACATCTTTAAACAGAGCATTTTCAGGTAAACTTCCGTTAGCCATTTATAATGGTAAACAATATAATAATGATAAAAATATTGTTGTACAATCTTATAAAAATAACGATACAAAAAGCATTATAAAATCAGGTGTAATATTACTGGTGCCAAAATTCATTACAGATTCTCTGCGCATTAGAGACTTTACGCGCCATTTTGGAAATATTAAGGAAGAAAAACAAATGATTGGCACCACAGAGCAGCCATTACCTGTACAGATAAATGTTGATGCCAATACCGCTATGAAATTAACTTTTAATCCTGGTGAAAAATTAGAACTCGCCCATGTGATTATGGTTGAGGTTTTAAAGTATAAATAATGATCAATGAATACGCTCGTAAAAATTAAGGAATATGATGCACATGGTGGACCTTCGAATGAGAAAATGGGAGGAGATGGTCATTCTCAGACCTCCACAACCACTGGTAGGTTTGTAATAAAAAGCATCGAAAAGCATGTAAGTTACGGCCGTTATGCCATATGGTCGGGCATTGCCTGGGGAACAGAAGTAAAAATAAGCGGAAATATTGTGATGATTAAACAGCTTGGAAGCTGGAAAAAATTAACCGATGTAAATGCGCAGTGGGGGCAGCATAAAAACGATCAGAAAAAAGTTACCGATGCCGTGCTTAACTATCAACGTAACCTTTATCCCAATTCCCCTATACCAACACAATGGCTGTTTAACGATTTTGGACATGTTTCGGTTAAGTATTTCAAAGACCTTAACAACGATCGGAAAATGAATGGAAAGGAATATGTAATGGGTGATTTTATCCATACCACACCTCCCGATGAAGCCGCAACAGCTAGTGGAAGGATCTTCCAGCTGGCAGAGTCGCATGGTTGCATCCATGTACGGCCCGGTGATATCGATACCATGATCGGCAACGGCTATTTAAAAAAAGGCAATACCATTGAGGTGCATTCCTACAATAAAAAAGCGATAGATGCTTCGCACAAAAGAAATGCAGCAGGTATGCAATTTGAGGTGCATTTCTATCCAGGACTTTATAAAATTGCCGTTTATAAAACAATGTAGCTTTACCATGCTACTGCTACAATTAATGAATACATTATGGAAAATAAACTTCTCGTAGAAATTAGTATAGAAGATACAGCAATTACACATTTTGCTTCCTTCAACCTTTTACAGTCTTTTAATCAGCACCATTATTTCGAGTTGCACTTTAATCACGATCAACTGGGGAATCCTGGTTTAATCAATCTAGATGACAGTCGCGATTTCGTCGGCAAAACCCTAACCGCTTCTTTTGGTCATTCGCCAGAAAATTTGCAGCATTTTGCAGGTCTGGTTACAAAAGTAGAACTCTCACAAAGCCATGGCTACCATGGAGTAGTTATTGTGAGTGGATATAGTCCTACGATATTAATCGATCGTGGACCCGATTTAGGATCATATTTAGATAAAGATCTGGATACCATTGTTAAGCTGGCTACAAAAGATACCCCGGTTAACGATTTGACTATTGTAACCAATGCTTCCAGAAAAGCGGCAATCGATTATCTTATTCAGTACCGTGAGAGTGATTTCGCATTCCTTAACCGCTTATCGGGCGAATACCACGAATGGTTTTATTATGATGGTAAACAGCTTAATTTCGGCAAGCCTGATAAGCAAAAAGAAATAGCCCTTTTTTATGGTCGTGATGTACATAATCTGCAGTATGCCATGGAAGTTTCGCCCATAAAATATAAACGTTTTGCCTACAACCCCAAGCAGGATGAGATGTTGCACAGCGAAAGTACGGGCAAAGCAGATGGAAATCCTGATCTGGCACATGCCATTAAGGCTTCAAATACCATGTACAGCAAAACCTTTAACCAACCTTCATTAATCAGGGTAGATAATGGCAGTGACATTAAAAGCCATGTAGAAAACGAGGAGAAAGCACATATCAGCGAACTCTTAAAAATAAACGCAGGTGGCGATAATGCCGCACTGAGCATTGGCAGCATTGCCGAAATCACCATGAGTGTAAGAAAGGAACTTGCTTTTGCAACCGAAAGCCTTGGTAAATTTTTGATTACCAATATCAATCATCAGATAGATGGAACGGGCAAGTACAGCAACACTTTCGAGGGTTTAGTGGCTACAACCGAGCGTATTATGGTTAGGAATTATGAAAAGCCACATTCGGATATGCAGCTGGCCGATGTGATTGATAATGATGATCCACAGGGGCAAGGTAGGATTAAGGTTAAATTTAAATGGGAATGCCAAACCAACGACCCCACTGAGTGGTTAAGGGTTGTTAGCCCCAATGCAGGTAGCGGCGATACCGGAAAAAACAGGGGTTTCCATGTCATCCCCGAAAAGGGCGATCAGGTGGTGATTGCTTTCGAAGAAGGTAATGTGGCCAGGCCGGTAGTAATGGGCAGTGTGTATCATGGCAAAAGTGGAGATAGCAGTGGATTTAAAAACAGTAATACCAAAGGGCTGACATCGAGGAAAGGAAGTTGTTTAAGTTTTGATGACCTGAACCATGCACTGAACCTGGGTACCAACGCGGCAAATTTTGTGAAGATTGAAAATGGACCTGGATTTATTACAGAACAGGCCGCTACCAAAATTACATTAAGTACGGGCGGCAAGGATGGAAGTAGCATTACCTTGAATAGTGATGGAACGATTGATATTATAGGTAAGGTGATCAATATTCAGGGAACCGAGGTGATTAATGCGAATGCGGGTAAAATGCCAGGTACAGCGGTTAATATTGGTCAGGTTGGGACAACTGGCGTAAACGTTGGTAGTAAAACTTATAATTTGGAATCGCAAGGAACAATTGTAGTGTGCTCGGATGCCACTATTTCTCAAACTTCAGGAGGTGTACAAACAATAACAGGTAGTCAAGTAGATATTAATTAATATGAGCAGATTTAAATTTTTTGATGAGGATATTGAAGAAAAGGAAACCCCGTACAATAAGTTGGAATATAAGGGAAGCCCTAATAATTTAAATTACACAATTGTACAAAAACAAAAAACAGTTGCAAACGCACAGGTGATTTCTGATACTGAAACTAAAATGCTTTGGCAGCTTGCAAATATGACAAGCAACAAAGATGGATATCAACTTTATCTCAATCAGGTTGAACATGATGTGTTAAAAACAAATAGCCAATTACAGGAATTGGTTGGCTTTGCTAAACTATTTAACTCCCCAACATCAAGGCTGAACTTAAGATTTAACAACATAGGCGAAATAACTGCTATACTAAACCAACTTGAAATATTAAGCATTTGGCAAAATATGAAGGAGAATGAATTGTTATCACTTGTTAATGCGAACAGTACTGAAAGTAGCCTTATCATCAAAGCCGGAGATAAAGATTTTTCTGATAGTCTGCCATTCATTAAGAATGGGATATTATATCAATTGTTGTTTCCCTCTTTTTATGGTATGTCAAACCAAAACAATCTGACTAAGCAACAGAGGTATTTTGGATCCAATATTTTTAATGAAAAAAGGATTAATCTTTCAGGAGAAAGAATAGTTAACGGAAACAATGCAGATGAATTAATTATTAATGAAAAATTTATAAACGAAAAGAGCGGCGATTATATTAAAGAAATATTAAAAATTTATAATACACAGTATAAGCCAATATTTACTGATGATCTGGCCTATAGCTATCAGGTAAAAATTGACTATAAATTATTTAAAAATTCTGGTGTAATAAAAAATATAAAGTGTGAGGTAGAAGAGCGACTAAATGATAATTTTTATTTTACATCACATTACCTCTTTTCATTAAAAACAGAATAATATGGCTAAGATATATGTACCCGATCAAACTTATTTAGTGTGTTCCGATGGCATGTCTAAGCAGCAGTTAAAAGTAGGAAGTCAATCTACTATAAAAATTGCAGGTGGGCGCCTAGCAGGAACAATAGATGATCGCATGGGAGGGAATTTTAATTGTGCTAAGATGGTTGTTGCGGGGGCAATAATCGGTGCAATAGTAGCAGGGCTTATTGCGGCTGCAACAGTGGCAACCGGCGGCGTAGCAGGGGCACTTATTATAGGGGCTATAGCTGCTGGAGGGGCAGCAGGTGGGGCTGCCTTAGGGTTGGGTGCAGGTTTCATGCCCTGTATTTGTGCGTTGTTAACTTCGGGCAGTGATTGGGCACCTGTTCACCCAAAAGTTTTAATCGAAAAGAAAAAAGCATTAATAGAAAGCTCTAAAGTTGGCTGTTTTTTTGGCGGTCAAGTAATGATATTTTATTCGGAAAAAGCCGCAGATGAAGCAATTGATCTGAAAAGAAAAAAAACGCTAACAGATGTTGGGCTTGTAATGGCTTCTGCTTTTGTTGCAGGGGGAGCCTTTCAGGGAATAGTAGGCGCTTTTAGTACAGGATCTACTATTTTAGCCACTTTTGGTAAGGTTGCACTAGCCGAATATGTTGGTTTAACTATACTTGGGGGCTCAGGAGCGTATGGTGCAGATTTTGTTTTAAGTAAGGGTAAAGATTATGCATATGAATATGCTGGTGTAAAAGAGCAGGTTGACGGCTATGAAACTGATATTACTGTCATAAATGAAAAAATTGCTAATCATGAGACATACAAAAGTGAAAAAGCCTTAGATCAGGGGACAAAAGTTGTTGATGCCGCTGGTAAAGGTCACGAGGTGAGCAAGCAAAACGTATCTGGATCTAATACTTATGTTGCTCAGGATTATGTCAGGCTAAATGATATAGAAGAATATGGAGAGACACGAACTTATTCCAGTGTTGATCCCAATGCCATTCAGGGAAATAATCCACAATCGGAGAGAAGTTATAATCAAAACACACATTTTTCTGATGAGACAGGAAGTTATTCCGATGGACAAATACAACATGTAACTACTAATAATCAATGGTCTAGGCTTTCAAGAAGTGAAGCTATGAAAGGTGTAGGACAGGGTGCTTCAAATACTTTTAAAGATTGGAAAGGATTTTTACTAGGCCTTATACCAGATTTGTATAAATATATTACCAATCCATTTGTAAAAGATGAAATTCAAGACTATATTAAAGCAATGATTAACGATGAAGCCAAAGCCAAAGCCGGAATAAATGTAATCGAAACAGATATATGAGTTGGTATAAATTTTACAGATTTCCTTTACTGGTAATAATAAGCTGGGTAATTTTTTTTTTATTTCTTTTCCTAAATCTTAAAAACGCAACTGTTATTTCTTTCGCTAAAAAAGATATTCACATTCAAAAAAAAAGCAGCGGGACTTATGGCAAATTTAGTTTTACATTAAATATATCGGACGTTAAAAAAAATAATTATTCACGGTCATTTAAGAACTTTTGCCTTTCAAATCTATTTCTCAATCTGAAAAAAGTTGAAGAAGCAGACTCAATATACCTTGCAGTATCAGCTGATCATTTTGGATTGATAAAGCACTACAAACGTCTTTATTATATAACAGATCATAGGCCAAATGCGTTAGAAAAAGTAGCTCAAATAATTTCTTTTACTGTTAATAACCAAACTTTATATCTTACCATACCCTTGATATTAACATTTGTTTTTTGTGCTGACGAGTTTAAAAAGAATTATAGGTATATAAATGACCTTCATAAAAAGTTGTCAAATGCTTCTTATATATTAATCGGAATATTTATTTTACTAATTGCTATTTATTAAACCGCTATGGAAAAAAAACAACCTTTAAGAGGTAATAAGCTGATCATATTTGGAGTCTTATTTACCGCATTCATGATGTTTGTTGGCTATAAGATTTTATTCAACCCTAATGATGAGATAAATATTACCGCGCTAAATCAAAAATTGAAATCAGGTAAAGGAACAGATCAGTTTGATAAAGGGCTTGAGTATTATGATCAAAAAAAATATGCGGAAGCCAGCAAATATTTTGAGGCATCGATAGAAAATGGTTTTCCGGTAGCACATGCTTTATTAGGGGAATGTAAATTGCATCTCAACGACTTGAAATCTGCCCAATATCATCTTCTACAAGCTTTAAATGTAGAAAATGGTGAAAATGAACTGGTTGGGTATTATTCAGGGGTAGAATTCAATTTAGGTGTGGTTTATGATCTGCAGAAAGATACCAAAAATGCGATAATACATTTACAGAAGGCTAAACAATTAGGAAACAAGGATGCAGACACATACCTCTCTAAAATGAGATAAAAGTAGTTCAAAATAAATCTTTCAAAATTTAACCAGCTTTAGTTGCTAGCCACTAAATGTATGCCCAATCTCACATCTCATGTCTAATATCTCAAATCTCACCTCTCCAATCTTACGTCTCAAACAAAAACCGTATTTTTGCAGCAAATGGGAACACTAGTAGATTCAGGTATAAAAGGTTATAAGAATTACGGAACACATCTGCGCGAAAAGTATAAGGGGCAGCGTGTGTTTAAGGTAATTGTGGATGGTGGTTTTACCTGCCCTAACCGCGATGGCAGTAAAGGATTTGGCGGATGCACCTATTGTAATGTAGATTCTTTTACGCCGGAGCCTTCGCGTAAAAACCCGAATATTAAAGATCAGCTCGAAGAGGGCATGTTAAGGGCGAAAACATCTTACAAAGCTGATAAGTACATTGTATATTTTCAGCCCAATACCAATACCTATGCGCCGGTACATTATTTAAAGATGATGTACGATGAAGCTTTATCTGTCAATACCGAAGATATTGTTGGTTTTGCGGTGGGTACACGGCCTGATTGTATTGATGCCGAAAAAGTAGCTTTGTTGGAAAGTTATACCGACCGTTTTGATGTGGATTTAGAAATGGGCATGGAATCTATTTATGATGAAACCCTCGATCAGATTAACAGGGGCTGCAGTCATGGCGAGTTTGTTGCTGCAGTAGAACTCTTAAAAGATAGTAAGCTCGATCTTTGTGTGCACACCATTTTTGGCTTCCCCTGGGAAACCCGTGAGCAGATGCGTGGCTATATTCATGAAATTAACCGTTTTCCACAGATTAAGTTTGTGAAATTTCACCACTTACATGTGGTTGAAGGATCTATTATGGGTGCAAAATATAAAAAAGAGCCCTTTAAACTTTTTTCTTTAGAAGAGTATACTGATTTACTGTGCGAATTGATTCCTCTTTTACGTCCGGATATTGTAATACAGCGACTTTTTGGGATTTCGGACTGGGATTTACTAATTGCACCCAATTGGGGGCTAAATAAATCGGCAATTCAGACCTATATGGATAAAGAAATAGAAAAAAGAGGGGTGATTCAGGGTTCTGAGTATTTTTCATAGAAAAATTAAATTTTATTATAAATTTTAGAAAAACCAGTGAAATTTCACTGGTTTTTCTGTTTTTATATATTTTTTTAGCTAATTTATTATAAATTTTAGGTAAAATGGTATAAAATGTATTTAACGGGGTGTTTTGTTTTTATTAAAAACTTGCATTAAAATCGGCTGTTTTTTTTGTTATTTTTATTTTTGAGGTTAATTTTTGTGTTGTTTTATAAAAATTACTGTTTTTTGTTAAAATATTCCAATTTAATAGTGTAAAAAATACATTATGTCGTATTTTTATAAAAATAAATAACCAAAAATCCCATTATTTAAATAATACTAACAAATTAAACTAAAAACTATGAGTAAATTCTCCTTTAAACAGTTTGCGCCTTTCGCGATCTTGATGATCGTCGCGATTTTCGCTCTATTTATTCCACTTCTACCGAATTTTGACGAAGGCAAATACAGTGCACCTGATATTGCGTTTATTTTAATCGCAGCAGCACTTGTATTTTTAATGACTCCAGGCCTTGCATTCTTTTATGGCGGTATGGTTCACCGTAAAAATGTATTATCTACCATGATTAAAAGTGTGGTAGCTGCAGGAGTAATTACCGTTTTATGGACAGTTGTTGGTTTTAGTTTAGCTTTTGGCGATACCATTGGCGGTTTTATCGGAAATCCATCAACATTTTTGTTCTTTAAAGGTGTAAATTCTGGTGCGCCACACCTTCAGGGCGGTGCAGACTTAACTATTCCGCTTTCTTTATTTGCAGTGTTCCAGTTAATGTTTGCCATTATTACCCCAGGTTTAGTGGTAGGTGCGGTTGCAGAACGTATCCGTTTTACATCTTATATCTTATTTATTGTGTTGTTTGCCATTTTCGTTTATTCGCCTTTGGCACACTGGACCTGGCATCCACAAGGTTTCTTGTTTAAAATGGGTGTATTGGACTTTGCCGGTGGTACCGTAGTTCACATTTCTGCAGGTATGGCCGCTTTAGCTGGTGCATTGGTTTTAAAACGCAGAAAATCTCACTTAGAGCATAAAGAAGTTCCACCTGCAAATATTCCTTACGTATTAATCGGTACAGGTTTATTATGGTTCGGTTGGTTCGGTTTTAACGCAGGTTCTGCATTAAGCGCCGGCAGTTTAGCTGTTTCTGCATTTTTAACTACAAATACTGCTGCGGGTGCTGCTGGTTTATCGTGGATGTTCTTTGATGTAGCAAGAGGTAAAAAACCTTCGGTTTTAGGTTTCTGTATAGGTGCTGTGGTTGGTTTAGTAGCCATTACTCCAGGTGCTGGTTTTGTAAGCATTTCATCAAGTATATTTATCGGTGCTATCGCTGCGGTTATTTCTAACCTTGTGGTTTCATGGAAACAAAAAACCAGTTTAGATGATACTTTAGATGTTTTCCCTTGTCACGGTGTAGGCGGTATCGTTGGGATGTTGTTAACAGGTGTTTTTGCTACAAAAACAGTAAATGCGGCTGGTGCTGATGGATTATTTTATGGTAACCCTGCTTTCTTCGTTACGCAGTTAAAAGGTGCTTTAATTGTAATCATCTTCAGTTTTGTGGTATCATTCGTTATTTTCAAATTCGTAAATCTTATCAATCCGATCAGGGTTTCTGAAGAAGAAGAAGAATTAGGATTAGATGCTTCTCAACACGATGAGAAATACTCGCAAGGTACCTTGTTGGTTGAAGAAAGAGCGATCTATATCGAAAGAAACAGTCCCTTAACAGAACCAATTTCTTAAGGATTTTATAATATCTAAACTCAAATCAAGCTCAAACATGAAGAAACTTTTAACTGCTATTTTCGCAATGGCCAGCGCAAGCTGCGCCCTGGCGCAAGAGACCACCACATCACCACTTGAAATTTCAGGGTCGGTTGATACGTATTTTAAATATGATTTCGCAAAGAATCCATTGAATGGGAAAACATCTTTTGTAACTGATCACAATTCGGTTTCATTGGGCATGATTGATATTGCTTTGAAGAAAAAAACAGGTAAAGCTTCATTTGTTGGAGAGTTGTCTTTTGGTCCGAGGGGACAATCGCAGTCTATTCCTGATGCTGCGGCTAACAATTCGTCATTCAATATCCAGAATTTATACGTTAACTACGATTTTACTGATAAATTTTCGATGACGGCTGGTTACATGGGTACATTTATAGGTTATGAAGTAATTTCTCCTGTTGGTAACTTCAACTATTCTACTTCTTACTTATTTACAAATGGTCCATTCCAGAATGCAGGTATTAAAGCAACCTACAAATTCAGCGATAAAGTAAGTTTAATGGCTGGTTTATTTAACGATTGGAACCTTTACAGTGCAACACGCGGTGTTTCGGCAATTGGAGGTCAGTTAATGGTAGCGCCGGTTGAAGGCTGGACAGCTTATATCAATGCTTTGTCGGGTGCTGGTTACGGTGGCTATGGTACCATTATAGATTTAACTACTTCTTATCAGATTACAAAGGAATTTAAATTGGGTTTAAATGCTGCTAATTATGATATTAAAGATAGTTCAGTACAGGGGAGTTATGCAGGTGCTGCACTATATCCTCAGTATGCAGTAGCTGATGCCGTTACCATAGGTTTAAGAGGTGAGTATTTTAAAGCTAAAGCTTACGGTACTACCGCCGCTACTTCTACTACAGCGCTAACACTTACTGCCAATGTTAAATCAGGTGGTTTAACTTTTATTCCTGAGGTAAGATTAGATCATAACAGTGATAAGCCTTTCTTTAATAAAAGTGGTGCAATTGCGCCAAACGCTGGTCAGTTTTCTTTAGCCGCAGTTTACGCTTTTTAAGGAATAAATTTTCAAATATTAAGCCGTCCTAATGTAAAATCGGGACGGCTTTTTAGTACCTTTAAATATTCGGTTCGTACATTAATCCATTCTAATGAAATACATTATTCTAATTTTTTTAGTCGCTTTTTCAATTGATCTTTCTGCCCAGCAAAAACAGTTTTCCAAAGATGATAACGGTAAATTTATTTACTATAAAGTGGTAGATTCTCAATCGTTGAGTAAAGATACCTTGTTGCAAAGGGCAAAATCTTTTGTTAATGTGGCCTATAAAAAATCGATGAAGGCAGAAAGCATTACTGATACTTCTATTTTGGCAAAAGGAACTATGGTAATCGACAAAACCATTTTAGTTGCCGGGCATCCAAGTGGCGAAGTGAGCTATAATTTTGTATTTGAAGCACGTAATGGAAAATACAGGTTTTGGTTAACCGATCTGTTGTATATTCCATATCAGCGCGATCGTTATGGGAATTTTGTTGCCACAACTAAAATAGGCACGCCACTAGAGCTTGCTCCTGGTAAACTTAATGCAGGTGCATGGAAAGATGTTGTAAACAGCACCTATAATAAAATAGAGAAGTTTGGTAATGAATTTAAAAAGTATTTAGCTACTGATAAGGCAGAAAAAGCCAAAAAGAAAACAGAAACCATTTCTACTAAAAAGTGGTAGTAGCGTTAAGTTAAAACTTGCCAAATAATTCTTCAACCTTTTGATAACGGAACTTAAAAATCTCGTTGATTTTATTGTTTACGATTACTGCATTTGCGATGCTGCCAATCGGTCCCCAGCCGATGCTGTAGTGTAAGGTATCATGCATTAAAACTCCGCCATCTATTTTTTCGAAATGGTGCTGGTGGTGCCAAAAGGCAAAAGGGCCGAAACGCTGTTCATCTATAAAATATTCTTTATCCTTAACATGCGTAATTTCGGTTACCCAACTTAACTTAATTCCAAAAAGAGGGGAGACCTTGTAAGTAATAATTAAACCAGGATACATTTTGGTATTGGCCATATTTGGCGAGGTAACATCAAAGGTCATGTCTTTTGGAGTAATTTCTGCCAGGTTTAAGGGCGAAGAGAAAAAGTCCCATGCAGTATCTAAATCTATTGGAAGTTTCTGCGTAAATTCTAATCTGTAAGTTTTCATTACTTGTTTTAAAAAGACAACAGTAAAGATGCGTTTTTGTTGCGGATTTAACTGCAAAGTTTGCAAAGGGAAACGCAAAGATCGCAGCGTTGGTCGCTATAGATTCGTCATTCCCGTGCAGGTAAGAATCCATTAAGGAGAAAACAAAAAAAATATTGTCATGCTGAGGGATAATTTATTTTATAAAAATCAATACCAGGGACAGATTTTTTTGACAAATGCTAGTCTGCAAGAGGTCGTCATTGCAAGAAAGGCTTTTTCAGCTGACGAAGCAATGACGACCGCATTAATGGGGCTGTCAATGGTAGTCTGTCAAAGAACAGGTTATTTTTATTTTTGACTAAAAAAGGTCTTCGACAGGCTCAGACTGACAACAACTGATGTTTAGCTAAATGATATTGGCAATGATGGCATTAGGCTTAGTACCTCTGAGTTCCGGACTAACTCCATCATCCCTCTTACATCCCACATTTTCCATCCTAATGCACCATCTTATCCGCACAGGTAGAGCTGGCAAATGCTTCTGGCTTGGCCTTGAAAATAAAGCCCATACTTAAAATATAACCCATGGCATCATTTAGCGCTTTGTTTGATTTAAAGGATGGACTGGTGTTGATGTCGGCATGTACTTCAAGTGCTACATCATAAATATCAAGTAAATCGCAGATAGAATAAGCTGTTTCGATCGATTTTTGCACTTCCATCAACATTCTTTCCTTAATGCTTACCTGTTGTGTGCTTTTCTCCTGGTGGATGTACATAAAACCACCATGATGTTCTCTTAACAATACAATTACGGTTGCAAAATCCGTTGTTGCGCCTTTTACCTGGGAATCGGTTCCGATACAAACTTTAAGTTTAAAACCGTTTTCGGTTTCTCTGATAATCGCTTTTTCTACTTCTTCGAGGATTGAAGACTGAATAACTTCGCCACTAAATTTTTTCCACGTCATACATTATGTTTTTTGAGGTTAATTCCAAAGGAATCCCCTTTGGGACAAATGGTAATCAGGTTTTTATAAAAATAAGTGCTATAAATTAAATATGTGTTAAGTGTAGATTGTTTATTTGCTAACAAAAAGTTAGTTATCAACAAGTTAGTGATAATATTTCAGATCGGTCTTTAAATTATTGAAACAAATCATTTATAGGGTCGTTAAATATGAGTACATTCATTAAAAATTCTTAATTATGAGAGCAGAACTAATTCAAGAACTTCAATTATTACAAAATAGCAGGGCCAATAAATTTGCGGATGAACTGGCTGACAGGATTTTATCATCAGTTGATGCCGTTAATGAAAAAGTGCAGTCATCAATGTCTAAACGCGGCAATATGCTGATGTTGTTAGATAAGACGTTAAATTTTTCTACCCTACGCAAACTCAGAAACAGGTTTTTTAAACCTTAACCAGGAGCCTGGTTTTTGCCCTGAAGAGAAATGATTACCTTTATGGCGGAATGATAGAAAATGCTTTAAAAAAATTAAATATTTCTGCACTTAACGAGATGCAGGAAGCTTCTTTACATGCAGTTAAAACCGGTAAAGATGTAATATTGATTGCGCCAACGGGTTCAGGGAAAACGTTGGCCTTTTTATTGCCTTTACTTTCCAATTTAAAAAGCGGAGTTAAGGGCGTTCAGGCTTTGGTTTTGGTGCCTTCGAGAGAACTTGCCCTGCAAATTGAGCAGGTTTTTAAACAAATGGGTACTTCTTTTAAAGTAAACTGCTGTTATGGAGGTCATGCCGTTAGGATAGAGAAAAATAACCTTGCCCATCCACCCGCAGTTTTGATCGGTACGCCAGGTAGGATCGCTTATCATTTGGAACATCAGAATTTTGACGAATCTTTTATCGAAACTTTGGTTTTGGATGAATTTGATAAGTCGCTGGAGTTCGGTTTTGAAAATGATATGTCTTATATCATCGGCTCACTTCTTTCCTTAAAGCAACGGATATTAACTTCGGCAACTAAAATGGATGAGATTCCTGGTTTTGTGAAAATCAAGATGCCGGTTGAAGTCGATTTTTCAAAGAATGTAGAAGCCAAGCCAGATTTAAAGCTCAAAAAAATAACTACCCCGGCTGATGAAAAGCTGGATTATCTTTTCAGGCTATTAAGTAAAATAGGCGATAAAAATACATTGGTTTTCTGTAATCACAGGGAAACTGTTGACCGCATTAGCGATCTGCTTTTTGAAAATGGCTTAGGGCATGATGTTTTTCATGGCGGTATGGAGCAGTTCGACCGAGAAAAGGCTTTGTTAAAATTTAGAAACGGCAGTCACAGGATTTTAATTACAACCGATCTTGCTGCCCGCGGCCTTGATATCCCCGAGGTAGAGCATATTGTGCATTATCAATTGCCTTATACCGAAGATGCTTATATTCATCGCAATGGCAGAACCGCACGTATGCATGCCAAAGGAACGGCTTATGCCATTTTAACTACTGAAGAAAATTATAAATATTTACCTGATGACATTGAAGAAGAAGTTCTATCAGACAAGTATAAACTGCCCGAAGCAAGCGATTGGGTAACTTTATACCTGGCCCATGGCAAAAAAGATAAAATTAATAAGATTGATATCGTGGGTTTATTTTTGCAAAAGGGTAATTTGGCAAAAGAAGATCTTGGATTGATCGAAGTTAAAGATACCACCAGTTATGTGGCCGTTAAAAGAAGCAAAGTAGAAAAACTGTTAAAAGATTTAAGCGGCGAAAAAATTAAAGGGAAAAAACTTAAATTAGAAATTGCGAGTTAGAGAGAAGTCTGGAGTCCGCAGTCGGAAGTCTGGATAGCCAAATTAAAAGTTTTAAGCATTTTGCAACATTAAACATTCCAACTTTTAAACACTCACTCATTTAATCATCCCATCATTAAAATAAGCATGAGCAACAACGATATATTAAAAAAATTAAGAGTAGCCTTATCATTAAAAACAGAAGATATTATCACCATTTGCGACCTTGTTGGCTTTAAGGTAACCAAAGCAGAACTGGGCGATATTTTCAGGAATGAAGATCATGAGAATTTTAAACCTTGTGGCGATCAGATCCTGCGTAATTTTTTAAATGGTCTGGTAATTTATAAAAGAGGTCCGAGGGATGAGAAAAAGCAATAATTTATGCTTTTTATTATTTTTTATACTGATTACTTTCTCCTTTAACGCTCTCGCTCAGTCTCAGTTTAAAATAAGCGGCAAAGTAATCGATTCTTTAAAAAAGCCCATTGAGGGTGTAAGTATCCGATTGATTACTGATAAAGATACCCTTCGTGCAAATGCGGATTCGAAGGGCAATTTTACATTTCTAAAAGTAAGCCACAACAAATTCTACCTTAGCATTACGGCATTGGGTTATAAACCTTATGCATCACTTTACGAAATTGAATCTTCGAAAAAAGGCTCCGATCTGGATCCCATTATGCTCAGGGCCGAAAGCATCAAGTTGGAAGATGTAGAAGTGAAAGTAAAAGTGGATCCCATTAAAATCAAAAAAGATACCATCGAATACAATGCCGGCGCCTATACCATAAGGGAAAATGATAAAGTAGAAGATCTGCTTAAGCAATTGCAGGGCATTGAGGTTGATGATAAAGGCGCTGTTACGGCAATGGGGAAAAAAATGACCAAGCTGCGGGTTAACGGTGAAGATTTTTTTACCAGTAATGTAGAAGATTACATCAGGCAGTTGCCGGCAGATATTATTGCCAAACTTCAGGTAATAGATGATTATGGTGATGAAGCTAATTTTACCGGCATCAAAACCGGCACACCACAAAAAATGCTGAATTTGGTTACTAAACCTGGTATGGATAAGGGTGTTTTTGGTGGGATGAACATGAGCTCGGCTACTAATAACGCGCATAATTTAGGTGTTAATGGCAGTATTTGGAAAAAAACAAAACAGATCGGTTTTGGCGGTCGCTATGGTATTACCAACAATGAATTTACCCAAATGAATAACGGAGGTTTAAATGGTAACATCAGGGATAAAATTTCGAAAGAATTTAGCGTTAACGGGAGTTATAATTTTAGTAACGGTACTAACAAATCCATTCAGAGCAATTACCTCGAAACCTTTAACCCACAGGGAACCATTTATGATTTAAGGGAAAGTGCGAGTAAATCGAATTCTTTAAACAATAATATTAACCTCGGTTTAAACGGTGCTACAAAAAAGAACTATTTCAATGCCTCACTGGCTGGCTCTTTAGCAGATACCCGAAATGATGCTTTTTCTACCTCTAATAAAACCGGATATATTAAGCAGGACCTGAGCTCTAATTCAGGTTCACGTAACAGCAATCCAAATCTTAACGGCAGCATTAACTGGTCGAGGCGTTTGGCCAATAACAAACGCTCACTTTCCATGGGCTTTAATTTTGGAACCAACGGTGGAAATACCAACAGTACGATTAATGATATTATCCGTTACTACAACGAAACCACTAATGTACTGGTTAAAGATTCGTTATTAAATCGTTTGGTAGAAAATAATACTTCAAGCTCTAATTTTGGCGGGAACATTCAGTTTTCAAATTCCTTAAAAAAAGCGAAGGATAGTACCGGCTACAGTTTTATCAATTTTTCCTACCGTTTTTCGGTCAGCAGGAGCCAGAACTTGCAAACCACCACAGTTACCAATCCGTTTGGGAACCGTTTTGTAGTGGATTCGCTGGGGCAGGATTATGTTTCCAATTTTATCAATCAGAACATCAGTGTCGGTTACAATACCAATAGCAACAAGATCAGTTATAATTTTGGGCTTAATTTTTCGCCGAGCATCATTATCGGTAAATATCAGAATACCGGACAGGAACTTAAAAATTATCAGTTGAATTTTTCGCCATCGGCTAATTTAAGTTACCAGATTAAAGACAATGGAAATCTAAGCTTTGGGTACAATGGTTACACCAACTCACCCGATTTTAACAAACTGCAACCGGTTAGGAACAATAACGATGTACAGAATCTGATTATTGGTAACCCTGATCTGAAAGCAACATCGAGCCACACGGCCGATCTGAGTTATAACAAATTCGGACTAAAATCTGGATTGAGTATTATGGCTGGTTTATCAGGTACTTTTGCCATTAACAGTGTGGTAAGTAATACGGTTTTTCTCAGGGATACGTTGAACAGTTTAAAACAACAAACTACCTACGAAAATGTGAATGGTATTTATAATGTGGGCGGAAATTATTCTTTCAACAAAAGGATGCTTGACAACAAATTGTCCTTATCTATAAATGGAAATATAGCTTACAGCCACAATGTTTTTTATACCGATAATATATTAAATAGGAGTAGCGGCATTAATGTTTCGAATGCATTCAGGTTTAACCTCAACGAGAAAAAATATTCTTTTAATACCAGCGCATCCTATAGTTTCAGCTCTAATACTTATTCTGTAATGAACCAGAACATTAAAAATGTGCAGGTTTTGGCTTTAAGCGGAAGTGCCAGCTGGATTCCCAGCAAGCGATTTCGGGTAAATGCATCGGCCTCTAAAAGTTTAAATTTTGGTTATAGTTTATATGCCGGAAACCCTTTATTGGTGAATATGGGATTAAATACTTCCTTTCTTAAAGGTAATAAACTGCTTTTCTCTGTCCAGGCGAACGATCTGTTTAACCAGGGGGCACTTTTTAGTACCAGCATTACCAATAACTCCATCTCTGAGAACAGAACGAGGTTTATCAGCCGCTTTGTACAGGCTACCCTGAGTTATAACCTAAGCCAGTTTGGGAATAGAAAAAGCAAAACGAATGGTAACTTTAATGGCGACGAATAAAATAAGTAAGCCTAAATTATTTAGTTTAGCACTTCGCCCGCTTACCTATTAAATATCCGATGAAAAGTAAATTCTTGATTTTTATTTTGCTGATTTCTACAGGCAGTTTGTTTGCTCAGGCTCAGAAAACAGATTCTTTAAACAATAAACCTAAAAAAGAAAACTTTGCCGATGATTGGGCGGCCCTTACTAAATACCAGAAAGAGAACGAGCTTTTGCCGCCCCCAAACCGAAAAGAAAAGCGGGTGGTATTTTTAGGGAGTTCGATTTTCGAATTCTGGAAGCAAAAAGATCCTGAATATTTTAACAATAATGCTTACCTGGATAGGGGCATAAGCGGACAAATTTCGCCGCAGTTACTGATCCGTTTCAGACAGGATGTGATTAACCTTAAACCAAAAGTAGTGATTATTTTGGCGGGAAGTAATGATATTTCGGGCAATACAGGGCACGTAACGAACGAAAAGATTATGAACAACATTAAATCAATGGCAGAACTGGCCCGAGTACACCACATTAAAGTAATACTGTGTAAGTATTTACCTGTTTACCAATACCCATGGAACAAAAACATTGAACCTGCTGAGATTATTGTTTCTTTAAATGAAATGATTGCTACTTATGCAAAGGAGAAAAATTATACCGTTTTAGATTACTGGACACCATTGGTTGATGAACGTAAGGGGCAACGGCCCGAATTAACGGTTGATGGTGTTCATCCCAACCTGGCTGGCTACAAAATAATGGAGGGCGTAACCGATGTTGCCATTAAAAAAGCACTGAAAAACAGGCGCTAGACGGTCATTGGTTCATTAGCCATTGGTTCATTGGTTGGCGTGGTGCAGAAGTACTCAGTGAATAAAAAATCATTATTAATGCCTTTCGACTCCGCTACCATTGACAGCTTTAGAAAGGTCGTCATTGCGAGGAGGAACGACGAAGCAATCTTTCCTGCTAGCGATCCTTGTTAGAAAGATTGCTTCGTCGGCTGAAAAAGCCCTCTCGCAATGACGAATTTGGCGGCCTATCATTGCGCTAAGATTCTTCTGTCATTTATATTGATTTTTATAAAATAAATTATCCCTCAGGGTGACAAACGCGTGGGTATTCCGTGTTTTCTGTGAATCTGTGGCTGAAAGTTCATTGGTTCATTAGCCATTCGTTCATTGGTTGGCGTGGCGCAGAAGTACTCAGTGAATAAAAAATCATTATTAATGCCTTTCGACTCCGCTACCATTAACAGATTTAGAAAGGTCGTCAGCCAATAGTTCATTGGTTAGAATGCTGCAAAAAGAATCTGTGTTTTCTATGAAAAGAAACGTTGTCATCTCGACCGAAGCAACGCGGAGTGGAGAGATCTGCCTCGATAAATTTAGCTTGACTAAGTAATTCGTGGTTCTCGCTTCGCTCGGATAGCGGGATCTATTTTTATTTTGTGAATTTTCAATAATATTTGAAAGTTTAATAAATTTAATTTAGCTTTACATCGTGAAAGGGAAATGAGATAGAAAGATTTACAAAATGCCTTAAAAGAGGCTTATTTTTTTAGTCTATATTTTCATTTTTTACTGAAAGTTGTATAATTGAAAAATCTTTGTTATGGATTACAATATACTTGGATATGGCATTTTTATAACGGTTATCGTATTCATCATTGTGGTGGTAGGGAAGATCTGTTACCGGAACGGAAATATCTTTGTTGCCGAACTTATTCCCGATCATTTGGACCTCTGTCAACAGATTAATAAATCCCTTTTGGTTTCTTATTACCTGGTAAACATTGGCTATTGTGCCATGACTTTGGTAGGCTGGGAAACGATCCGCTCGTCGCAACAGTTGGTAGAAGTAATGGCAATAAAAGTGGCCACCATTGTGTGCATCCTGTCTGTTCTTCATTATTTAAATATCTATTTGCTTACCAATACCATACATAAATTAATAAAATAACAACCTAAACTTTTCATTATGGAAACGACAAAAATTTTAATCGGCTATGCAGTTTATTTACCAATTGCACTTTTTCTGACTTTTTATGTTTCAAAAACGCTGTTTAAAAACAGTAAGATATATATGCTGGATATTTTTAAAGGAAGGGAGGAAATCGCGAATGCCACCAATAAACTTTTCGAAACAGGCTTTTACCTGCTTAATATCGGTTTCGCATTGTTGATTATGAAAATTACAATAAGTGCAAACGATTACCGCAGTTTAGTTGAGGCACTAAGTTCTAAAATAGGTGGTTTTGCCATTTACTTAGGGATTATGCTGTTCATCAACCTGTATTTCTTTTTCAGAGGAAAACGCAAAGCGAAAGAAAACCAAAGACCAGCACCATTTCAACCATCTATATAATAGTTTAGATAAGGGGTGTATTATAAATATAGTTTTGTCATCCTGAGCCTGTCGAAGGAGCCAGTTAATTAATTGCAAGGCGTATCGACGGGCTCAACGTGACAGGTAACAGAATCTTTTCAAAATAACGTCTCTCAAACAAAAAAGTCCCGATTTTTATCGGGACTTTTTATTAATCTAGTTTTTTATACCGGATGCGTTTCGGTGTAACATCACCCAAACGTTTTTTGCGGTTTTCCTCATAATCTGAGTAGTTACCTTCAAAGAAATAAACTTCAGAGTTGCCTTCGAAAGCAAGGATGTGCGTACAGATCCTATCTAAGAACCACCTGTCGTGACTGATTACCACCGCGCAACCGCCAAAGTTTTCTAAAGCCTCTTCCAATGCACGTAATGTATTTACATCGATATCGTTGGTAGGCTCATCCAGTAACAATACGTTTGCACCTTTTTTCAACGTGATCGCCAGGTGTACACGGTTACGCTCTCCGCCAGATAAAATGCCTACTTTTTTCTGCTGATCGCCGCCATTGAAGTTGAATTTCGATACATAAGCACGTCCGTTAACCGCTTTAGTACCCAATTGTATATTGTCTAAACCATCGGTAATATTTTCGTACACCGTTTTATCGGCATCCAGGTCATTGTGCATCTGATCCACATAACCCAGCTCTACAGTTTCACCAACACGGAAAGTACCTGCATCTGCCTCTTCCTGTCCGGTAATTAAACGGAATAAAGTGGTTTTACCTGCACCATTGGGGCCGATGATACCCACAATACCTGCCGGAGGTAATGAAAAGTTTAAATTATCGAATAATATTTTGTCGCCATAAGCTTTGGTTACATTCGTTGCTTCGATGACAACATTACCCAAACGAGGACCTGCGGGAATAAATAGTTCTAATTTATCTTCCCTTTCTCTGCCATCTTCTGAGGCTAATTTATCATAGTTGGCTAAACGTGCTTTAGATTTTGCGTGACGTGCTTTTGGGGCCATGCGTACCCATTCTAACTCACGCTCCAAAGTTTTCTGGCGTTTGCTCTCGGTTTTCTCTTCCTGAGATAAACGTTTTGCTTTTTGATCTAACCAACTGCTGTAATTTCCTTTCCATGGAATACCTTCGCCACGGTCTAACTCTAAAATCCATCCCGCAACATTATCCAGGAAATACCTATCGTGGGTAACAGCAATAACGGTTCCTTCGTAATTTTGTAAAAACTGCTCTAACCAATCGATACTTTCGGCATCCAAGTGGTTGGTAGGTTCATCCAGTAACAATACATCAGGATGTTGAAGCAATAAACGGCACATGGCTACACGGCGGCGCTCACCACCTGATAATACTCCGATTTTAGTTTCAGGATCAGGACAACGTAAGGCATCCATCGCTCTTTCTAATTTCGAATCGATTTCCCAGGCACCTAACGCATCAATTTTATCCTGAAGTTCGCCCTGTCTGGCCATTAACTTATCCATCTTATCAGCATCAGAATAGTTTTCTTCTAAGCCAAAAGCTTCATTCACTTCTTCGTACTCTTTTAAAATGGCGGTTACTTCGGCAACACCTTCTTCCACAACTTCGCGTACGGTTTTTTCAGGATCCAGGATCGGCTCCTGTGCTAAATAACCAACAGAGTAACCCGGTGAAAAAACCACCTCGCCTTGATAAGATTTATCTAAACCGGCAATAATTTTTAAAAGGGACGACTTACCAGAACCGTTTAAACCGATTACCCCGATTTTAGCACCGTAAAAGAATGAAAGGTAAATATTTTTTAAAACCTGTTTTTGTGGCGGGTAAATTTTATTTACACCTGCCATTGAAAAGATTATTTTTTCGTCAGACATTATAAGATATGTGATTTAATTAGTTTAATGTTTTTCTATAAGATGGATAAGGTAGGATATACCGAATTGTTTACAAAGATAAAAACAACGGGGCCATAACAAAATGGTTTGTTTACCTTATTTATTCCT
Organism: Pedobacter jeongneungensis; assembly: GCF_000633455.1. Classification (GTDB taxonomy): domain Bacteria; phylum Bacteroidota; class Bacteroidia; order Sphingobacteriales; family Sphingobacteriaceae; genus Pedobacter; species Pedobacter jeongneungensis_A. Next base: position 27,073 of record NZ_AYMG01000028.1, on the reverse strand, counting down.
ACTGCTAACATTCTCAAGCTTAAACTAAACTGGTCTTAGCTTAAAGCTAAGACCAAAATTCATATCAGTCTAATGTGTCATGACAGACAATTATATTATTTATCTGCCTGTTTATTGATGATCATGCCCAGGTAATCTTCTGCATGGTCCGTATTCATTTCGACCCACAATGGCAGGTGATCGCTCATTTGATATGTTTTGAAATCATTAAATTCTTTATCGGTTATAACCGGAGCGCTGATATGTTTTGCTATCCGATCTTTGTAAGTATCAAAATTATTGAAAACCGTTTTGTAGAAGTCAAAAATTCCTGCATTCTTAAAGGTGATGTCGTTGAATTTATTATAGTATAAGATCTGATCGTAAATTTTATCCTGCTTTACATTACTACCCGGAAGTTTATTCTTGAGTATCGCATCAGGAATCTTAAATGAGGAGGATGTTGCTGCCTTGTAGGTATCACTTAATGTATCCTCAATATTGAAATCGCCAAGTACGAACAGGTTATTTGAACGTTCTTTCTCTATATAATTCTTTTTCAGAAACCCGGTCAAGTTTTCAATTTCTGTTACCCTTCTTTTGTATTCATCTGAAGTTTTTGAGGCTTTTCCATAGTAGATATGAACCGTACAGATATCGAATTTTAGCCATCCTGACTGAAAACGTATCATATAAGGTGCCCTTGCAAATGCATTTTTATAGTTTTCGCCCGGAAGAATAATTTGTCCGGCTACGTTCTTAAACGAAACGGTGCGTTTATCATAAAGAAAGGCCATTCTTTCGCGGTTACCCGAAACGCCATCGGTTACCAAACTTATGAAGCTTCCCCAGTCGTTGCCCAGTATTTTGCAAATGTTGTTAAAATCTGTCAAATCATCGCGCACTTCCTGGATGGCGATCAAATCGAACCGGGAAATAACCTCTGCAATATAGTATAGCGACTCACGCATTCTGCCATTATACTTGGTATTGCCAAACTCTCTGATATTCCAGGTTCCAAGTATGAGGTTTCCTGTCAATTTTTTTTCAGGGATTCCATCTTTGGATGATAACGACTTTCTTAGGTCGACAATATTTTTAATTACCGAATCGCGGTCTGTTTTGTCCTCAATAAAAAGCGTTTGCTCTTTTCTGGGATTTAGATAAAAATAATTCATAACGATGTTTGGTTTTTTAGATTGGTTACACTAAAGTTAACCATCTTAACATTCGTTATGTAGCGTGAAACCACCCTAATTTTTGTAATTTTAATTAGTCTTTTGTGTGGCTTTTATTGCTGGTTATCGCGTTCTGTTCAATAATTCTATATATGATGGTGCATAAATCAATCATCATAATCGATTTATGCATTTTTCACTTGCGCCTTAGTGATAGTATTTAAGGAATTAATTTCTTTGCACTTAGTTTTTTAAATAAGTCAAAAAACGATTCCTCGGTGTCTTGAAAAACAGTGAACCCTAGTTTTCTACTTTTCGACATATCGGTCATCACTTCAATTGGTCGCCCCAAATCAAGGTCGGTATGCCAGGCTGATGCCAAACGGCTCAAGTCTGTTTCTTTTAAGTGATATTTCTCCGCAATCTGTTTCCAGATATCAGAATCGTTAGCCATTTCTAGCTCCAAAGGTTGTATTTTATTATTATATCCTTCAGCTTCTATATCGAAATAAGCTGCTATACATTTCCATAACCTGCTCCAGCGGAACACATCTCCGTTAACCACATTGAAAGCTTCGTTACGGGCTACATCTGTGGTAGAAGCCCAGATCAGGTGTTCGGCCAATACCCTGGCGTCGGTAACATCAGAGAGGCCATTCCATTGTGCAGCTGAGCCCGGCCATTTAAACGGACGACCTGTTTCCTTGCAGATGGAGGCATACACGGCCAGTGTAGTTCCTAAGTTCATGGCATTACCAACTGCTTTACCAATAACAGTATGTGGCCTGTGGATGCTCCAGGTAAAACCGTCGCGTGCTGCTGCGGCATATACTTCGTCTTCCTGTGCATAATAAAAATTCTCAAGATCTAGCCTGGGGTGTTCTTCTCTTAGAGGTGTTTCAGGTAAAAAACCTTCTTTGGCATAGGCATCAAATGGACCGAGATAGTGTTTTAATCCGGTTACCAATGCAACATGCTCAACCGATCCTTTTTCTGATAGCACATCTAAAAGATTACGAACCATCAAACTGTTTACCCTGATGTTTTCAGCTTCGGTATCGTTGCGCATCCAGGTGGTGATATAAACATGGGTAGGAGCGATACTGCCTAAGGCTGATTTAAGGCTGGTAATATCTAAAAGATCTGCCGCAACGGGGTTAAGCTGCCCAATTTCTGTATTTGGTGTCCGGGCCAGACCATAGGTTTCCCAGCCTTTTGAAATCAGGCTTTCGGCCAGGTTACTTCCGGTTATACCACTTGCGCCAACCACTAATGCTATTTTACTCATGATGTTATAATTTTAAGCAAAATTAGTCCTGTTAAGGTAATCCATACTTGACCTGGATCAGATAATGAACTTGATCTGGATCAAGAAATCAACAATGAGTGTTCTTACAATGAAAAATTTATCTTTGCCTACAGTAAAGATTATTTCGCCCATGATTAATGTACTTTTCAAACATATTGAGGAAAAAGTTGCGCTTACAGATAAGGACCGGGCGGAAATACAAACCTTTTTTTCGCCTAAAAAATTAAGGAGGCGTCAGTATTTGCTGCAAGCAGGCGATGTTTGCCAGCACCTTACCTTTGTGTGCAAAGGGCTCCTTCGCACTTATAATGTAGATGACAAAGGTGACGAACATATGAGTATTTTTGGATGGGAAGGCTGGTGGTTATCTGATTTCAATAGCTTTTTATCAGGTGAGCCTGCCCTGTTTAATATTGATGCGATAGAAGATTCGGAACTCTTTATGATTTCGCGGGCCGATTATGATGCTTTAACAATAGCTGTTCCTATCATGGACCGATATTTCCGCATACTTTATCAAAATAGTTTAGTTACTAAAGAGCGGAGATTGATGAGTTCCATTACGCATAGTGCCGAAGAAAAGTATCTCTTACTGGCTGAATCGAATCCGCAGATCATTGAACGTATACCCCAGCATCTCATTGCATCATATCTCGGAATTGCACCCGAAACGCTTAGCCGTATTAAAAGGAATCTGGCTTTCAGAAAATAAAGAAATCCTGCTATCGGTTTTTCTAAACATTAAACTGACGGAGATGATGGTCGGTATGTTTATAAACCAGCTGGCCAACCTGCTCATGGCTTAGTTTACCAAAAAAGGAATGTACAATTTCATGCTTTGGAGGATTTGCATATTCATTCAACAAGGCAACCCATTTTTTTCTTTCGCTTTCTATATCACCGCTTTTTTCTTTGACTTTAAGCTGGTTAAGGGTGGGCGTTTTCTGTTTGATTGGACTTTCATCCTGTGTAAATTCTTTGAGTGCCATTTTCCCGAACAGCCTGCCTAAAAATACACGTTGATATTTATTTTTGCCCAACATCATTTCTTCGTATATTCTACAGTGTTTCAACATCTGGTAGAGGTTCATTTTTCCCCATAAAGCAACACTGTTTTTATTAAGGGTCTCAATCCGGTCAATCAATTGTATCCGAACAGTTTCATCAAATATTGTTTTCATGGCTTTGTTTTATTTTCTTATCAAAGCTATAGAACCAGATCTGCATGTATGGGGTATAAAACAGCCAATTATAGGGCATTCTGAGCCAGATTAATAAACTGATAATAATAAATTAATGTGGGTTTTTCGAAATTATTCATGCGGAACCGAATGATTCCGCATGAATTTACGATTAGATAGAAGGCAGTTAAGTTTAGCTTGTTTTATCATTAGTTTTTAGAAAAGTACTCCCAGCCAGAAGCAGTAGCACGGGTACAAGTCATGGCTTGTGTACCATTTTCGCTCGAAAGATATTTTCCATTGTTGCCCTTAAAAGCAATTTTGCCATCCGCTGCAACCACCCAGTCGAATTTTTCCCAATCGCTGATGGTGGCACGGCTACACGTAACAGCCTGTGTGCCGTTTTCTGATGATACATATTTACCCATACTTCTTAAAGCCACTTTACCGCCGCCGGCATCTATAACGGTAAAGCGTTCAGTAGATGTGGCTGTGGTGGTGTTACAGGTCATAGCAGCCGTACCGTTTTGTCCACTCACATATTTGTTGTTGAAACCTTTTAGCGAAATTACCGTACCGTAAGGAATACTCGATCCGCCATTATTTACGCGGGCAATTATGGCCTCATTAATGGCGCTAAGTAACGAATTACCCCCTGTAGCATCCGCGTTCAGGTCCCAGATCATGATTCCACCGGTACGGTCGTATGCCAGGTTCGTTTTACTTTTGATGGTAGGAATGCCGTTGTAGCCAATATTACCAAAGGTATCTGAATTTGGACTTCCGCCCTGAGCAAGAATATCTTTATAATCAAGGTATGAAGAAGATGAGCGGCCATAAAAAGGTACACCTAAAGTAGTTTTAGCCGCAGAAAGTCCTCTGCCTTGCCAATAATTGATGGAGTTTACCGCATAATTATAGGTAGAGTGGTTAGCACCGCCACCATCATAAGCCATCAGGTTAAGGAAATCAACCGCAGTAAAAACGGCGTTCTGGATACTTCCGCCATTCTCAGAAACTACCGCTGCGGTAAGCAGTTTTCCGTTGTTATGCAATGCTGTACTTAACTGTTGCATCAGGAGTGTATAGTTATTGGCCGAGCTTCCGTTATCTGGATACTCCCAGTCAATATCCACCCCATCCAGGTTATACTGACTTACGAAACTGATCATATTATTAGTGAAATTGGTTCGGTAGGTTGAATTCGCAGCCAGGCTTTCAAAAGCACTATCATTCCCATTATTCCATCCGCCAACGGCTATAAGCACTTTTACACCTGCGGCATGCCCGGAGCTAACCAGGCTTTGCAATTTGGAAGGGTTTTCTACAGGTTGCAATCCACCAGTTGAATTTGGCAGTACGAAAGCATAGTTTACATGGGTAAGTTTGCTAAACTGAATCTGGTTAACAGCTCCGGCCCACGAAGGCATATAACCCACCACCCTGAAGGAGGTACCCGCAATAAGCGAGCTAACGGCCATTTCCTTTTTTTTGCCTTCAAATAGATCGGTTTCCTGTTCAGGATTCATTTCCGATTTTTTACAGGAATAAAGAACAGTAAGGGCCAGCAATGTGCCAAGCCATGTTTTTGTTGCATTTCTCATCAGTTTTTTAATTAATTGGTTAGTGATTTATTTAGGTTATTTATCTGATCATTATTGTGATAAGTCTTGTTTAGGATATGACCAAAGCATAGTTCTACAGCTCACCATACAAAGTATTGATGCCCAATAACCTAATTCCGATACCTTATCTATACTAATGTAAAATTATTACACGGCTTGTGTGGTTTTAATATTACGTAATTGTAGCTTATCTTTATTGTAAAGCAGTTCTAACGATTGAAATAGTTTAGGGGAGTTTGATAGATGAGTTTGGAGTCGATAACATATTAAACAATTAATCGATCAAGCCATAGGGCATCGAGTTGCGGGGGAAGGGGTGGATCAGTTAACCGATTCGGACAATTAACCAAAAATTAACCATTCTAATCCTGTTTTAATGTAATTATCATTATTTGCTCATAATGTGAATCAGAACATATAGCTAATTACTAAAGTTTTACTTTTACCAAAGCGGATTAATTCTTAGTAGAAACCGTAAACATTATTTAAAGCAAAAGCCTTTCAGGATTGAAAGGCTTTTGCTTTTTAATGATATGAAGGGAGCGGCTTAGAAACCTAACCCAAGTGTAAAACCTCTAACCGCTGTGCTTATGGTTGCTCCTGCAGTAGCTGCACCTGTAGTTAAATTTACACTATATAATTTCTGCACACCACCAACGGTAAATATGCCATAGGCAAGTCCGCTGGTGCCACCAATATCGAAACCACTGTTTGCTTCAATATTTATCCCTAATGGGCCTACATCAACCAAAGTTCCGGCATTCGGTGGATCTTGTTTATATAAACGGTCTGTTGTAGAATCCACGTCGAACAATATGGTTGTAGTTGCACCGGTAAAATTGTTTGTATATGCAGCACCAGAAATTGTTGCTGTACCCAGCGAAATAGGTGTGTCTACAACCAGGGTAGCATCCGTTGGCACTATCCTGAAATTTTGCCCGTTGTTCCCCACTATTCTAATCCTGTCTGCCACTGGATTAAAATCAAATCCGATTTGAGTAGCTGTTAATAAAGTAGCTAAAGGTCCGGCTCCAACCATTGTAGCAGCACCCGAAGAAGCATTAATGGTGTAAATCCTGCTGGTACTTCCAATTGCATAAAGCTGTCCGTTTACAGGGCGCATATCGATACCTAAAATGTTTTCACCAGATTGTGTACCTGTAATTGCTTTTACCACGAAGGTTGGCATTGCAGCAGCTGGATTAAAAATCAACAATTCATTATTGTTTGATACAGCATAAGCAACAGGTTCGGTAGGGATAGCAAGCCCGGTAATCTGTTGATCTACATTACTGATTTTTGAAGCTCTGCCCGAATTTAAATCAATGGCATATAAACCAGATTTACCGCCAACAGTTAGTGCGGCTAATGCTGCTGTACCATCAGGGTTAATATCGAAGCCGCCAATATCTTCTGCATCAAAACCCAGACTTCCAACTTCAACCAGTTTTCCGTCATTTGGTGGATCTTGTTTATGCAGTTTATCATTTGCAATATCAATATCAAAAAGTGCAGTGGTACTTGCCCCGGCTTTATTTTGAGTATAGGCAACCGATGCTACTTTAGCATTCGTTATGCCATTAATAGTACCATCTGTGGTAGCTACAGTTCCTGTTTCAGGGTTTAAACGCAGGTTTTGGCCTGATGAAGTAACCAGGCGAATGCGATCTACAGTGGGGTTAAAATCAAAACCTACAGAAGTTCCGCTGATTGCAGGCGTAAATGGAGCCGTAGAAATAGACCTTGCTGTTCCTGTTTTCGGATCAATTACATATAAACGGCTAGTGCTGCCTACGCCATAAAGTTGACCAGTAGCAGGACGGAAATCGATCCCTAAAATGGTTTCTCCGGTCTGCAGGCCCGAAATGCTTACCTGTGAGGTTACCGAATTCGGGTTTTTCGCATTGATCAATAATAATTTGCTATCTGCAGTAAGTGCATAGAAATTAACATCAGGCCCGGGTGTAAGGACTTCTTGTTCCGGATCGTTATTTCTGTCTTTCTTACATGCAGAAAATAGAATAGGGGTCATAATAGCCAATAAGGCCACTATGATTAAGTGTTTAGTTTTAATCATGATTTTAATGTTTAATTAAGAAAATTGTGGATTTAGGCGCTGAGGCTTATTTGGGTGGGTATTCTAATGCTTGTAGGGTACAATTAAGGAGCTTATAATCACCGGCAAACCATTTAGTTTTAGCACTGACTATGCTTAGAAAATCAATGTTTGTTAAGCCATGGATGATGAAATCTTCCAATTTGATTTTTTCTTCTGCCTGTCCCTCATTTTCGTTGGCATCAGATTTTTCTGATTTGCTGCTGTTTTCTTTTACCGTTTCCTGAGGAGACTTCTGATTTGCAATGGCAGATACTGCTATTCTTCCCGCAAAAGCGATGATTAGAATAAATACGAGTAGAAGCCTTTGGTAAAGAGACGCCATGTGCCTGATCTGATTTATTGGACCTATCGGCATATACGATAAAAAAACTTTCTTAGATTTTACCGGAATAACTAATGATAATTTTTAAGAGCGTACGACATGTATTTAAATATTTTTCACTCCTGATAAAAGATACTTATATGGTTTTATCAAGATTTTATGCAACCTTGGTGCTGATCATAATCTATTGTTTTAAAGTAGTATAGCAGTGTTTTAGTAGGTTTTTTTTAGAAAAAAATATTAATCGAGAATTCAGATATTTTAATGATAATTGTGGTATGGAACCAGACAATAAAACTATAACATCGATTTTCTACTTAATCTACAGCAGCGTAGAAAGTGAGGTGTTTGATGCTGACATGATAAAAATTTTGCTGAACCAAAGCAGAGACTTTAATAAACAAAATGATATTACAGGTATCTTATTATATGTAAAAGGTCAGCAGATAACTAAAAGCAAAGGCAGGTTTATGCAATTACTCGAAGGTGATGAAAGAATTGTACGTAAGCTTTATAAAAAGATAATGAATGATACCCGACACGAGTCGGTTGTTTTGCTACAGATTGGCAAGTATGATAAATGTATTTTCAGCGATTGGAGCATGGGCTTCGAAGATTCAGACGATGATACCTTTGAATCGATATCCGGGCATTTTAATTTAAATGATATCATTGAATACTGTAACAAGTCAGCTCCGTCTGATGTTCCGTTACAGTTTTTGCGAAGTTTTTATAACGAAGCCTAGTGTTATTTTGACTTAATCAAATTTCATCTTCATCATTCGTTTGTTCGACCATTGAGGAGTTAAGATAATTAAGGTTTCTCCAGCATAAATCATTATACCTTAATGTACTTAATTTCTTAATGATAAAGAACCTTTAGGCCTTATTATTCTACCATTAAGGAGTTGAGATAATTAAGGCCTCTCTGCAAGAAATTCAATTCCATCATCCATTTTAAATTTTCCATCTCAATGGAACAACTATAACAGCGTTTTTATAAAACAAAAACAACTTATCAATAGTTATTTTCGTATTGATAATATGGTATTCTACAATGGATATCCATTGTTATTGATAATTGTCTGGTTAAATTGTTAAATGATGTCACGTTCTTTTTGTTTTTCTGTCAAAACTTGTAAATTGCCTTAACAAAAAGCAACAAATTGTCAGTTGATCGAATCGAAAAAATCCTTACAATAAACCGACAAAATGATATTTGAAAGGGAGATTATATAAAAAATCCCCTTTTAAAACCTATAAAACAGTTATTACGTAGATAGATATATATTTATCAATACGATATTCATACCGTATTTTTTAGGTTGGGGGATATGTTTACTGCCTTTTATCCACCCATATGGCGCAATTGTTGATAAAATAAACAAAATGGTACAGTCGCTTTTTATAATTTATTTTATAGTTTAGGGACGTAGCTGTTAAGAAAGGTATTATGGAAGCAAAATTTTCACCACAGGTTAAAGATGTAATCTCTTTTAGTAGGGAGGAAGCGCTCCGCTTAGGGCATGATTACATCGGAACCGAGCATTTATTATTGGGCCTCATTCGCGAAGGCGATGGTATGGCTATAAAAATTTTACGATCGTTAGGGGTTGATACCGGTAAATTGCGCCGCTCAATTGAAGATGCCGTGCGCGGTACTTCGAGTGTTACAGTAAACTTAGGCAATATTCCATTAACAAAACAGGCAGAAAAAGTTTTAAAAATCACTTATTTAGAAGCTAAAATATTTAAAAGCGATTTAATTGGCACCGAACATTTACTGTTATCGGTTTTGAGAGATGATGATAACATCGCCTCGCAGATCTTATTACAGTATGGCGTTACTTATGATGTTTTTAAACAGGAGGTTGAAGTGAATAAAAATGGTTTCAGAGATGATATCTCAAATAGCGCTTCTACAGGAGGCGATGACGATTATCGCGAAGAAGAAAGCTTTAGTACACCTAAAAAGGTTTCGGATATAAAATCTAAAACTCCGGTTTTAGATAACTTCGGTCGTGACTTAACCAAGGCAGCAGAAGAAGGTCGTTTAGACCCAATTGTAGGCCGCGAGAAAGAAATTGAGCGTGTATCGCAGATTTTATCCCGCAGGAAAAAGAATAACCCGATTTTGATCGGAGAGCCAGGTGTTGGTAAATCGGCAATTGCTGAAGGTTTGGCCTTACGCATTGTACAACGTAAAGTTTCGCGTGTGCTTTTTGGCAAACGTGTAGTTACGTTAGATCTGGCATCGCTGGTGGCCGGTACAAAATACCGTGGTCAGTTCGAAGAACGTATGAAAGCCGTGATGAACGAGCTTGAAAAATCTACAGACGTAATTTTGTTCATTGATGAGATCCATACCATTGTTGGTGCTGGTGGCGCATCAGGTTCATTAGATGCCTCAAACATGTTCAAGCCTGCTTTGGCAAGGGGCGAAATTCAATGTATTGGTGCTACAACTTTAGATGAATACCGTCAGTACATTGAGAAAGATGGCGCTTTAGACCGTCGTTTTCAAAAAGTGATGGTTGAGCCTGCAACACCGGATGAAACTGTTGAGATTTTAACCCGTATTAAAGATAAATATGAAGAACACCACGGTGTAACTTATACAGACGAAGCTATTTTAGCCTGCGTTACTTTAACTTCGCGTTACATTTCTGACCGTTTCCTGCCAGATAAAGCGATTGATGCTTTAGATGAGGCAGGTTCACGTGTTCACTTAACCAACATCCACGTTCCACAGAACATTATTGATATCGAGGCGAAAATCGAAGACATCAAACTAGAGAAAAACAAAGTTGTACGTAGCCAGAAATATGAAGAAGCTGCAAAACTCCGCGATACAGAGAAAAATTTAATTGAAGAATTAGATAAAGCCAAAGCAGAGTGGGAAGCTGAAACCAAAACAAAACGTTACGAAGTATCAGAAGATAATGTAGCAGAAGTGGTTTCAATGATGACTGGTATCCCGGTACAACGTGTTGGACAAACAGACAGTGCAAAACTGTTGAATATGTACGATAAAGTGGCCGAGAAAATTATTGGTCAGGATGATGCGATCAAAAAATTAACCAAAGCTATCCAACGTACAAGAGCTGGATTAAAAGATCCTAAAAAACCAATCGGTTCATTTATTTTCTTAGGTCCAACCGGCGTAGGTAAAACTGAATTGGCGAAAGAGCTTGCCCGTTTCATGTTCGATAGCGACGATTCGTTGATCCAGATCGATATGAGTGAGTATATGGAGAAATTTGCGGTATCACGTTTAGTGGGAGCGCCTCCAGGATACGTAGGTTACGAAGAAGGTGGCCAGTTAACTGAAAAAGTTAGAAGAAAGCCTTATGCCGTAATCTTATTGGATGAGATTGAAAAAGCTCACCCTGATGTATTTAATATTTTACTACAGGTATTGGATGAAGGACAGTTAACCGATAGTTTAGGCCGCAAAGTTGATTTTAGAAATACAATCATCATCATGACTTCAAACATTGGTGCCCGTCAGCTAAAAGATTTTGGTCAGGGTGTTGGTTTCTCTACTGCAGCGAAAACAAATCAGGCCGATTCTCACAGCCGTGGTGTAATCGAAAGTGCTCTAAAACGTGCTTTTGCGCCTGAGTTCTTAAACCGTGTTGATGATGTAGTGGTATTTAACAGCCTAGGTAAAGAAGAGATCTTTAGGATTATCGATATCGAGTTAAAAGCATTATTCGGTCGCGTTCATACTCTTGGTTATGAAATCGCATTAACTGAAAACGCTAAAGAATACATTGCAGATAAAGGTTTCGATAGTAATTTTGGTGCACGCCCTTTAAAAAGAGCGATCCAGAAATATTTAGAAGATCCAATTGCTGAAGAGATCCTTAAAGGTGAATTAACCGAAGGAGATGTTTTAGAAATTGATTACGATAAAACTACCGAGCTGATTTCGATCAACCACAAAAAAGGCGAGAAGAAAAAAGAAGAGCCGAAACAGGAAGAAGATTCTTCTAGTAAATAAATAAGAAACTCCCGATGAAAATCGGGAGTTTTTTTTGTTTTAGAGATTAATTAAGGGGCATTAAAATTTATAGTTGTTTTTGGAGTACGAAAAAGATGGATGGAAATTATTTTTTTTAAATAAAATCATTGTACCTTTCATCAAACTATTCCCTATTAATGAAATTTATTGCCTTCCCATTAGCATGCATAGCGCTATGCTGTGCTTTATCCTGTAAAAAAGGAACTGACGCTACACCAACAATAACTGATCCCCTGGTACTTTCTACTGCAACCAATATTAATAACGACGTTTTACTGAAACTGGTAAACGATACCCGTTTAGCAGGTTGCAATTGTGGTACAACTGTGATGCCTCCTGTAGGGGTTTTAACCTGGAGTATCAACTTAGGTTCTGCAGCCATTAGCCATAGTAAATATATGGCGTCTATAACAACACTTACCCATAATTCTGCCAATGGCGAAACCGCAGGTGCACGTGTAAAAGCTACTGGTTACAACTGGACATCAGTTGGAGAGAATGTAGCCTTTGGACAAACTACCGAAGCACAGGTTTTTAACGATTGGATTAAGAGTGAAGAGCATTGCAAAAATATCATGACGGCCTCTTTTAAAGAGATGGGCGCAGCCAAAACGGATAAATATTGGGTGCAGGTTTTTGCAGCGAAATAAAACCTGTAGAATCATTAGCTTATTAAGCTTCGAATTGTCACGTTGAGCTTGTCGAAACGCTAAACTGTAATTTAATTAGCCCTTCGACAGGTTCAGGATGACAAATCCTAAAATCAGGCGTCATTCCCACGCAGGTGGGAATCTTAATGCGCTTTAAGATTCCCGCATTCGCGAGAATGACGAAGATGCTAAACCTTAAATCAACTCCATTAACGCTTTATAATACTTCTCATAATTTTGAGGTTCTGTATTTAAGAACAAAAATGGTTCTATCAGCTCCAGCTCCATTAATAAGAATTCTCCATTTACAAAAGTACCATCAACCCTTGCGTATAAACAGTTTTTGGCGAACAAGGTAACGTATTGCTGTGCTGTTGCAATCAGTTCTTTACCTGGTTGTTGCGGATGAACGGTTCCGCCATGTGCCGGCTGAACCCTAAAATCGCCAGGTTTGGCCTGTTTAATCAACGAATGGCTGTAAACGCCGTTAAAGAAAATGAAAGACCATTCCCCACTTTCAAGTATTTCTGGTAAAAACGGTTGAACAATAAAGTCTTCGTTTTGGATGAGCTGATCTAGTTTTTGATTTACTTCTTCAACATTATCAGCAGTTACCTTAAAAGTATTTTTTGCACCTCCGCTAATGCATGGCTTTACAATTAATTTATGGGTATTAAATTTTTTAAAGAAATCCTTAAGGTTTATTTTCTCCTGGTTCTGTATAAAAAAGCTGGGTGTAATTTTTAAACTGGTAGCTTCAATTTCGCGGAGATATAGTTTATTCGAATTCCACTTCACCACGTCAATTGGGTTAAGTAGCTTCACCTTTTTAGCTTCTAAAAGATTGAGCCAGGCATAAAAATCTTCAATCAGGTCAAAATAATCCCATGGTGATTTTAAGATGGCATGCGAATAATCTTCCCAATTTACATTTTGATCGTTCCAGATTACTTTTTCAATATTTAACCCCTTTCCAGCTAAGAAATCTAAAAGTTTATCGTCTTCACTTTCAACGGTTGTGGTATCGTAAGCGCCTTTATCAAGGTAGGTTATTAATGCAATATTCATAAGGCTAAAACTAAGTTTAATCGAGCTGGATTACAAATTAACAAAGTCGGATTACAAATCCGAAGGTCAAAAAGTCCCGTTTACAAATCGGAACCAACTAAAATAAAACTAAAACAGACTTACTTGGTTACTGGGAATTTTGAACAAAGTGTGGTCTAAAATAATATCCTTTACATTTAAACCGTTTAAACGGCAGTGCAGCCTGAAGTTATCCCTGATCATTTGAGAAATATTGCCATCGCCACGCATTCGGTTTCCAAAACGGCTATCGTTTACATTGCCACCATGGCAACTCTGAATCATGTGCCAAACTTTATCAAAACGATCTGGAAAGTTTTTTCGCAGCCAATCTTCAAATATCTGTCCAATGGCTCCGTTTAACCGCACTACAGTATAACCCGCTTTAATGGCACCGGCATTGGCTACCGCTTTTAAAATTTTCGGAATTTCATGATCGCTTAAACCGGGTACAAGCGGCGCGACCATTACACCCATTGGTATTCCGGCTTTGCTCAACTCCTCCACAACTTTCAAACGTTGTTTGGCCGTGGTCGTACGCGGTTCCATTACCTGTCGTAAATCTTCATTTAAACTATTGATAGAAACATAAACCATACAAAGGTTTAATTTGGCCATTTCCTGTAAAATATCCTGATCGCGGAGAATTAATGAATTTTTAGTAATCATGCCGATGGGCTGCTTGTAAGCCAGGGCGATTTCCAGTAATTGGCGGGTGAGTTTAAATTTTCTTTCAGCAGGTTGGTAACAATCGGTATTGCCCGAGAGTGAAATGGTGGTGGCATCCCAGCCTTTTTTCTCTAAAAACTTTTTAAAAAGTTCCGGAGCATCCTTTTTTACAATTATTTTCCGTTCAAATTCTATCCCGGCGCTATAACCCCAATACTGGTGCGAGTTGCGGGCGTAACAATAAGTACAGCCATGTTCGCAGCCCTGATAAGGATTAAGGGAGTAGGCCATGCCCACATCCGGGCTATCAACCTTGTTTACGATGGTTTTCGAATTTTCGAAAATGAAAGCAGTTTTGCGGTCGCTTTCTTCCCAATCATCAATCCCTTCCTGATGTTCTTTTACATAAACATCCTTTAAAAATTTGTTGTGTGGATTAACCTGGGCGCCCCGTCCTTTAAAATACTGTTTTTCTTCTTCGCCAATCATAGGTTAAAATTACTAATATTTTTAGTAATTTTAAAAGCTAAGAAAAGTTACTTTTCAACAATTTTAGTTTAAAAATGCCATCTTCCATGTTCCGTCTTCCATCAACCATCATTCCTTTTTTGGAAGCGGTACATAATCCATCGGCACCATATCAGCCACTTTTTCATATGCCCAATACCCTTCGAAAAGGAGCGAGCGGGAATCGTAAATGCCGCCATTTTCGTAAAAACGAACACCTTCGCCGGTTAAATTGGCAACCGAAATTTCATTTTCAGGAACATCTAAAGGCCTGAAGATCCAGAAACCCGTTTTAGAATAGGCCATTGATTCTTTTTCTTTAGTGTATTGGATCAGTAGAGCATCGGTATAACTGATGTACTTTAAATTCTGATTAAAATAATGTACCAAAGTATCTGTCAGTACGTCTGCTCTCGAAAATTTATCGATAGTTTTTGGCATTTCCTGTTGTTTTGTCCAAAAAGCGAGTAAAGCAGTATCTATTTTACCTTTAGTTTGTCTGATGCCCGTTTTTTCGGGTACAGCTTTAATCTTTTCTAAATTGGTATTGATTACATACTGCGGATAACGGTTAGGATTAGGAATTTTGATCATTTTATTGATGATATAACCCTCTTCCTGTGTTTTATTGGCATAAAGTGAGCGAAAAAAGTGTTGCGAAGAGCCATAATAGGCTATTTCACGCGCAGCAATATATTTTTTCTTTTTAGCTGCGGAAGCTTTTAGCTCTTCAAAAAAGGGGTGACCAGAATAATAAATAATGTGTGTACGCGAATTGTATTCGAAATGATCGAGCATATATTTAAGGCGATAACCTAAAGCTTTGTTTTCTACCACTAAAAATTCTGTTGTAGAAACCGTGAGTGTACTTTTGGTTACGTCGTAATCAACATTTAAAACCTGTGGATTTAAAATTTTGCACTGTGTTGCATTGGGCGTTTTGCCGATAAAAAATTCTTTAAACTGATTAATGTATTTCTGCCGGTTAGGATCGGCCCTGATCACCACTTCATCAAGCTGGGCAACATTTTCTTTTAAAACCAACTCCACTTGTACCGATTTATCAGAAATGATTACGCTTTTGGAGTAGGGGAGGTAGCCAACCAGCTGAACAAGGATATCGTAACTGCCGGGTTTCAGGTTGGTGAGTTTAAAGCGGCCATCATTATCGGCTACCGTTGCAATTTTATAACCACTTAAATAGATGCTTGCACCGGGTAATCCATCTTTTTGGTCCCGAACCAGACCACTAATAGAGAAGGTGTTTTGAGCGTTGACATTAGTACCCAGAATGATTAGCATAAGGGCTACTAAAAGGCTTTTAATCATAGAGACGAATGTAATTAAAAGGCTTAATATTTATTAAAAACGCAAAAGATTTTTAACAAATTTAACATTTGATGGCAAACGTTATTTTGTGCTTCGATTTATCGTCATTGCGAGAAGGCTTTTTCAGCCGACGAAGCAATCTTTCTAGCAAGAATCACTAGCAGGAAAGATTGCTTCGTCGTTCCTCCTCGCAATGACGACCTCTCTACAGGGCTCTGTCAATGGTAGTACAGCGAAGGATATTTGAAGAAAATTAATTAAAAAGTAAAGCTCTCTTTCGATTTGGAAACGGATGGTCTGTTTTCCATGGACAAAGTAGCCCCGCCATCGCTTGTAGTCCTCGTTACGCTACGCTTCACTGTGGGCTACGCGCTCTGTCTGGTTTATTTAACAAGGGCATGTGCTCCATAGTTCTAAAATCCTCAACAGTATTATGGACTGCCCCCAAAAAGTTGGACATTTTAAAAGGAGCACTGTATTTGCTTTTCAAAAAAAATACTTGATCTCAGTTGTCTGTATAATTTTCTCTTTACCCGTATTAATGGTTATTTACTTTTTCCCTTCTAAACTAACCGGGGGTAAATAATCCATCGGAACACTATCCGCAATTTTTTCCCAGGCCCAATACCCCGAATAAATCATAGAACGTGGATTGTAAATGGAGCCGTTTTCGTAAAAATATACGGGAACTACCTGCAGGCTGATGGTAGAAATCTGATAATCGGGCATATCTAAAGGTCTGGCAATGGATAAACCTATCCGGTTGGCATATGCAGGATCTTCTCTTTCTTTGGTGTAAACCACATAAAGCTTATCCGTAAAGTTAACGCTTTTTATACTTTGGTTCTCCACATGCACCAGGGTATCCTGTAAAATAGGGGCGCGGCTTAAAATAGATATGCCACCGGGCAGGTTTTTCTTTTTTATCCAATAACTTAAAGAATCGCCCACGGTAATGGTTAAAGGCCTGGTTAAACCAGTTTGTGCTTTTGTTAAGCGTTTAATATTGGCATTAATGGCACTGTCGGATGGTTTATCAGGGTTTTCTTTTGTGATCAATTTATTAATGATAAAACCTTCTTCGGTTGCACGTTGATTAAAAATCGACTTAAAAAAGTGTTGTGAAGAACCTAAATAAGCCGTAAGCCGCTTCTGCTCCCAGATTTTCTTTCTCCGTACCGATCCTTTTAAATCTTCATAATAAGGAAAACCTTCATAATAAATGATCCTCGTTTTACTATCGTACTCGAAATTATTCAGCAGGTATTTAATGCGGTAACCGAGTGCCTTGTTTTCGACAATCAGGAATTCAGTGGTTTTTACAGTGAGCTTGAACGCCTCTTTATCATAATCAATAATCAATACGTTTGGATTGATCAATTTACATTGTTCCGAATTAGGTGTGGTGCCGATAAAGTAACCCTTAAACATTTCAATATAATGCGCCCTGTTCGGATCGGGTTTAATGGTTACATCGGCTAATTGAGTGATGCTTTCTTCTAAAGTGAGGTCAAGTTTTACCGCTTTATCCGAAATCACTACATTTTTATTTAAGGCTTTATAGCCAATTAGCTGTACCAAAATGTCGTAGTTACCTGGTTTTAAGGGGAGTGTATATTTGCCATTATTATCCGTAACAGTGGCAATTTTATAACCGCTTACATAAACACCGGTGCCAGGTAATGCTTCGCCACGTTTATCTTTAACCGTACCTGAAAGTATATAACTTTGCTGTGCGAGACAAAATTTACCAGTGAATAATAAAAATACGATTAATAAGGATTTCATGATGTAAATATAAACTAATTTGTTAGTTTATGTAAAATGCAAAAGAAATATTACTTAACAGTAATTCCGTGGTCTGTGTCTTCACAGACCCCTAATTCAATAAAACCCAAAATGGCCTGTGGGGACACAGACCAGGGGGCATTAGGATGATAAATTAACCCAATAATTCCCGTTCCGTGGTCTGTGTCCTCACAGACTACTAATTTCAATAAAACTCGAAATGGCCCGTGGGGGCACAGACCAGGGAGGGTAGCTAAGCCAGCAATTCCTTTGCATTTTCAATCGCCGATGCGCCCGGGTTTTTCCCGCTTAACATTTCGGCAATTACACCAATGCGTTCTTCCTGTTTAAGTTTGCGGATTCCGGTAGTGGTTTTACCTTTATCTTCATTTTTATGCACAAAATAATGAGATGTACCTTTGGCAGCAATCTGTGGTAAATGGGTTATCGAAATAACCTGCATGTTTTCGCCCAGTTCGGAAATTACCTCGCCAACTTTTAAGGCAGTTTCGCCCGAAATTCCGGTATCAATCTCGTCGAAAATAATCGTTGGTAAGGAGGTGTGTTTAGCCAATAAAGCTTTTATGGCGAGCATTAACCGTGATAATTCACCTCCTGAAGCCACTTTGTTTACAGGGGCAGGGGCCTGACCAGCATTTGCTGTAAAAAGTAGGTTAATTTCGTCTAACCCATCTCTATACAGCTCAGGTAATACTTTTTGATCCAGCACCAGTTTGGCATTAAGCATACCTACTTTTTTCAGTGTAGAACTGGTTTGCTCTTCTACCACCTTGATTGCTTTTTTACGGTTGACACTTAATTGATCGGCTTGTTTATGTAATTCTTTTTTAAGCTGATCGATTTCTTGCTGTAATTTTTCAATGTGCTCATCAGAAGATAATAGCTTATTCAGGTTTTCTTCCAATTGTTTTTGAAGGGCTAACAGTTCGGTATTATTGGTAAGTCTGTGTTTTTGTTGCAGGGTATAAAACAGATCCAGCCTTTGATTTACAATTTCTAAGCGCTCGGTACTGTGTAAAGTATTTTCTTCTATTGAAGAAACTTCGTCGGAAATATCTTTTATCTCAATAATCGATGAGCGCAAACGTTCATAAAGCATATTAATTGCAGGATCGAATTTTTCAACACCCTGTAATTGTAATGATGCTTCTTTTAAAATCTGCAGGGCAGATGGCTCGCTCTCATTAATTAATCCTGAAGCAGTTAGTAGGGCCCGTTTAATGGTTTCGGCATGTGTTAAGCGCTCCAATTCTTGCTCCAGCTCTTCCTGCTCGCCTTCCTGTAATTTTGCCTGTTCGAGTTCGTTAAACAGAAATTGTTCGTAATCTTGTTTATTACGGGCTTCGTCGGCTTCGCTGATTAGTTTTTTTAATAGTGAAGTATCTTGTTTAAGTTTTTTAAACCCGCTACGGTAATTAAGTAGGAGCGGCTGATGGTTGGCCAATGAATCTACAATCAATAATTGAAAATCGGCATCATTAATTTCCTGTGTGGCATGTTGCGAATGGATATCGATCAGTTTTTCGCCAATTTGTTTAAGGATAGATAGGTTAACAGGAGTATCGTTAATAAACGATCTGGTTTTGCCATCTATAGAGATTTCTCTCCGTAAAAGACCTTCTTTTGAAAAGTCGAGATCATTTTCTTCAAAAAGTTCTCTCAGGTTTTCATCTGCAAGTGCAAAACTACCTTCAATAACACATTTTTTATCCTGGTTAAAAAAGTATTTGCTTTCTGCCCGCTGACCTAAAATTAATGATAATGCACCCAGTATGATGGATTTACCGGCACCGGTTTCACCTGTGATGATGTTTAAGCCTTTATCAAATTCGATATCAAGACTATCAATTAATGCGTAATTACGGATAGAAAGTTTTTGTAGCATACTAAGCAAAAATATTAAAATTTATTCAACAGGCCAGTACAAAACAAAAACAGCGAAGAATAATCTCCGCTGTTTCATAATCTGTTTGGTTGTGTGTAGTTTTATTTTATCGAAATGCTGATTGCATTGTTATTGGCAATGGTTAGGTTGCCATTTTTTACAAAGCTTTTTACCGCGAGTTGATCTGCATTTTTAAAATCAGCTTTTTTGTATGTTACCACTGCATTCTCAATTTTCAATGTTTTAACAGGATCTGAAAAATCTTTATTGTTGTAAATCATAACAGCAGGACTGATTTGTGAACTTTTGTTACCACCTTCAACTTTTTCTTTTTTCTCTTTCTTCTCCATTTTCTCTTTCAGCTCTTTTACCTCAATGTCGAATTTTTCTTTCAGCTTTTTATATTCTTCAGTCTGTTTTACTTTGTTGTTATTATCGTAATAAAAAATAGCACCGTCCGGACCGGTAAGCATATGTCTGTTTCCTTTAAATATCGAATCAGACTGCAATCGTGTTAAACCTGATAAATGAGCCATATCTCCCGATTTCAAAGCTTGTATCCTGATGTTATCCAATTGTGCTCTAAACTCTGGAGTATTGAATTTTGCAGCCATATCTTCACCCATCTTTTTCCATTTTGCCTGCGCCTCTGGTGAACCGAATTCTTTGGCCATGTCTTCACCCATTTTTTTCCACTTCGCCTGTGCCTCTGGTGAGTTCATTTTCTTGTTCATTTCTTCACCAAATTTTTTCCATTTGGCTTGTGCCTCTGGGGAGTTGTATTGCTTGGCTACATCCTCACCAAACTTTTTCCATTTGGCTTGCGCCTCTGGTGAGTTATATTGTTTGGCCATGTCTTCACCAAATTTTTTCCATTTGGCCTGGGCTTCTGGTGAATTATACTCTTTGAAAATTTTATTGCGAACCAACGAATCGTTAAACCTGAATTTGAATGAACTATCGGCATGGATGCGATAGATGCCCTTATCAGCAAAAAGCTCGTCCCTGTAAAAATCTTTTCTTAAGCTATCAGGCATTTCTTTTACTGAGTTATATTCTGTTTTCTTGCCATTTGCATCAATGGTTACAATTTTTATCTTACGTTTTTTTGTGGTATCGGTACAGATCAGGTGGCTTATGGTTCCGTTAGCAGACCGTACGCTCAAAATCTCCTGTTTAGGTTGTTTTTTACTTTCTTTTTTCTTTTCGGTTGGATTGATCCAGGCTATAGAAAACAAGCAGGCTACACCCAGGGTTAGGGCTGCCATTTGCTGTTTGGCGTTTAAATAATTTGTTTTCATGTTGGTTATTCTTTTAATGCGTTGATATAAATTTTGGGTCTTACCTGTTGCAGCTAGTGCATAGGCCGGACTGTTTTTATCTTTGAGGAGCTCGAGTTTAAGCAGGGCATGGGCATAGTTCAACGGTTTTCCGGTAATTTTCAAAACCAGGTCATCACAGGCGTGTTCGCGCTCTATGTGTATAAACCTACCAGCCATCCAAACAAATGGATTGTAGAACAATAAGGTTTCGATTGCCGTTTTAATCAGGTTGAGTAAGAAATCGTTCCTTCTGATGTGCGATAGTTCATGGATTAAGATGGCTTCTACCTGATCGTTATCTAATTGATTAACCAGCGCCAAAGGAAATAATACTACAGGTTTTAAATAACCGATAACCAAAGGTACATTAACAATAGACGACAAATGAAATTTAATGGCTTTCTTGATTTTAAGATGGGCTGTTACCTGTTCGAAAATGGCTTTCCAGCTATCAGGAATGGCACTTAAACTTTCCTTTTTCAATTTAGAAAGCTGACCATAACCTTTAACAATCACAAATAACTGAAGGACAATGCCAATCGCATAAAAAGCTACCACAATAGGGAAATACTGTTCTGCTTTGCTGCTAAAGCTTGGTGGCAGGTTATTAAAATATTGGTAAACCTGTATATTTTGAAGATTGATGGCAGGCGCCTGGCTACTCAAGCCTTGTATTAACTGATTAATGAAATTATAGGCAAAGCCAATAAACATTAAAATGATGGCACCAAAAGCAAGGTTGTGCTTATATTTTGCTGCCAGCTTTGGTATGCTTAGCATGATGATAAACAGGATGCCATAAATAATAGCACTTTGCCAAAGTGAATTTAAAATGCTCCATCCAAATGCTTTGATAAACTGTTGTAATAAAGTTTCCATAACGGTGGTTTTAATTTTTTATGCCGGGATAAACCGAAAATGTTAATGTTTATTAGGGACCCAAACCCTACACTTTTCAACCTTCAACTTAACCTTACTTAAGGCTATCTAAATATTTTTTGATTTCATCAATTTCATCCGCACTGGCACTGTGATTACCTAAAGCCTGCATCACCAATCTTGCCGCCGATCCGTTAAATACATTGTCGATCATTTTGGTTACCAATTGTTTTTCAGTTTTATCCTGGCTAACCAATGCTTTGTATATATGCGTTTTTTGGTTCGTATCTCTTTCTACCATTCCTTTTTCGTGCAAAATTTGCATTAGCTTTAGGGTAGTGGTATAACCAGAGTCTTTTTTATTCAATGCCTCATGCACTTCTCTTACCGTGGCGTTACCTTTTTGCCAAAGCACCTGAAGGATTTCCATTTCACCTTCTGTTGGTTTGATGTTGTGATTGCTCATATGTTACAGGTTGTACGAATTATTTCGTAATCAAATGTACGAAGATATTCGTAATAACAAAATATTTTAACAAATTTTTAACTTTATTGGTTAATTGTTGAAACTGGTTAATCAGTTAACTGCGCACAAAGTTAAAAAAGCTTGTTTGGAGATAAGACGCAGCGGAGGGTAGAATGTTGCATGCCTGTTAGACTTTAGAAAGAAAAACCCCACCTATGAAAAACTACCTCAAGTTATTAAACCTGATTGATGTGGATACCGGCCCGTGTTTAAGGCCTGAAGGTGTATGAACAAAAGCAGGGCTAACCTTAATTGAAATACTGAACATGCTTTTCTAAAAAATGTCTGCAAGCAAAAATGAGCTAGTTTAGCGTATGGCGTTAGGCGTATTGCGGGTCGATTAACCGATTTAAACTATTAACCAGTTAACCCAAAAAAACTAATTCTTCTTCAGTCCTTCATACTTACCAATATTGGCCGGATCGATTTCTGCCAGCATGTTGTAGGCTTTCATGCGCTCCTGTCCATTTAATTTAGAAAGGACGTTTGTTATTTCTTCTGCCTTAGAAGCGAAATAAACATTCGGAAAAATAGAACCTAGTTTTTGTTTGTCCATTTGCTGAAGAGCAGGTAGGGCAGCCACAATCTGGGTTAAACCTTTATCATTATCCGTAAGCTGATCCAATCCGTTTAGGTGGTAGCTATAAATGAAATTGCGTAATTCGCTAAATATAGGGTTCAGTACATTTTCGTTAAACCAAAAACGGTTGCGTAAACCATCAGCAGCTTTCCAGCCTGTATTGCCCGATGCCTGTGCTAAATTGATAATGTTCTGTGCTTTTTTATAAAAAGGTGTCCCGCCCATTTTGCTAAAACTGTCTTTATCCATCCCGATGATGGTGTAAGCATAGTAGGTGAGGAGGGCACTGATATTAGAAATGTAATTCTGATCAGAAAAATCAATGGTAGAACCATCAAGATAGCTGAAATCAAAATTTTTATCACTCATGTTTAGCAGTGTACTGTTGTAAGAACTGTTAAAAACCGGACGACTACTTTGAATCTGTGCCTCGGCAGTATAACCAGAGCCACCATCCCACGAGTTGATGGTAATGACAAAACTGCACTCAATACGTTCCTGTGGTTTATAACTTTCGTTACTGAATTTATTGTTGTTTAAAAAATCGCGGATTGTTTTTTGTAAGGCGTCTAAAGTTGGTTTACTGATGTTCGAAACCTGTGGGGCCAGTAAAGTTACCCTTGCGTTTAACTCCTGCGCGTGTACTTTACCGAAACTAACCAATAACAATATCCAAAAAATCTTTTTTATCATTTCGCAATTTTTAAAATGGCAGTACAAATATCTTTAGCCACGTCGGTTTTCGATTTCATCTCGAATACAGTCCGTTCTAAAGCTTTGTTAAAAATAGTAATTTTATTGGTATCTGATTTAAAACCTGCACCCTTATCATTTAAAGAATTTAAAACGACAAGATCAAGGTTTTTCTTCTCCAGTTTGCCTTTTGCATAATTCTCTTCATCATTGGTTTCTAAAGCAAAGCCAACCAGAATTTGATTCGCCTTTTTTTCTCTGCCCAATGAGGCAAGAATATCGGTGGTTTTTTCCAGTTCTAAAACCAGGTCGCTATCTTGTTTTTTGATTTTTTGTGTGGCCACTTGTTTCGGGCGATAATCGGCTACGGCTGCGCACATCACCGTGATATCGCTTTCAGGGAAAACTAAAGTACAGGCATCGAACATCTCCCGGGCACTCACCACATCAATTCTTTTTAAACTTTGAGTAACTTTTTGCGCAGTTGGTCCGGCAATTAAAGTAACATCGGCACCCAGCTTAGCTAATTCATCAGCAATGGCGAAACCCATTTTGCCTGACGAATGGTTACCAATAAAACGGACAGGATCGATAGCTTCGTAAGTAGGACCAGCGGTAACCATTACTTTTTTGCCAAATAATGGAGATGATTTCTTAATGGCATTGTCCAGAAAAGAAACAATTTCTTCAGGTTCAGCCATTCGGCCTTCGCCCCAAAGCCCGCTCGCAAGTTCGCCATTGGCAGGAGCAATAACCGTATTTCCGAAACTAATAATCCGTTCAATATTACTTTGAGTAGTTTCGTGTTTCCACATATCCAGGTCCATTGCAGGTGCAACATACACCGGGCATTTGGCCGAAAGATAAACCGCTGTTAATAAATTATCACAGATTCCCGTTGCCAGTTTGGCCAAAGTATTGGCACTTACCGGAGCGATGATGATGAGATCGGCCCAGAGACCTAATTCAACATGATTGCTCCAAACACCCGTTTCTTCTTCGAAATATTGTGTATAAACAGGGTTTTTAGAAAGCGTAGCAAGGGTTAGTGGTGTAATGAAATTAGCACCATCAGGGGTAAGAATAACCTTTACGTTTGCACCAGCTTTAACGAGCAGTCGAACCAAAAAAGCCGACTTATATGCCGCAATGCTACCGCAAACGCCAAGGATTATATTTTTATTTTTTAGCATAATGCGCAGAGTAGATAAGGCATGGAGCATAGAGCGTAGTGCTAAACGCTTTGCCCTAAACGCTATGCGCTATGCCATTTACTTTTGTTCTTTAGCAGGATTTCTGTGATAAATTTTCTCATTCAAAAATTCATCAATAGCAACCAAAACAGGCTTAGGCATACGCTCGTAGTGCTTGCTGATTTCAATCTGCTCACGATTTTCGAAAATTTCTTCCAAATTGTCGTTGCTAGAAGCAAATTCTGCCAATTTACCGTGTAACTCCTCTTTAACGTTGTTCGAGATCTGATTTGCCCTTTTAGCAATCACCACTAATGATTCGTATAAATTATCAGTAGTTTTATCTAAATCGTGTACGTTTCTGGTTACTGTAGTATTTGGTACAGCAGGTTTGTTAGTATTCATGTATTACTTGTTTTTAATATTCGTATTATCTGCATTCGTTGGCTTTGCAGAAGCAGTATCTTTTAATTTACCGGTTCTGATAAGCATTTGCTTGTATTTTTCCTGATCGGCAGCATATAATGCCAGTTCTTGTTTGGTAGCTACAATACCCGCTTCAACATCATCCTTAAGTCCTTTTGCATCTTTCGTAAATTTGCTGCCTGGGTGGTTTTCAGTAAACTCGGTATATAAAGCAAGTGCTTCATTATAACGGTCTTCCTGACGGATAACATAACTGTTTTTCGCGTATAAATATTGTGCCCTGATCATCAGGAAGTCCATTTCCTCTGCATATTTAATATCCGGGAAATCTCTTTGCGCATTTTTTAAAGCAATAACAGCAGCCCTGTAATTATCAACATTACTTGGACCGGTAGTTAAGTACATTTTGGCATTTTCAAAGGCTTTGTCTTCTAATTTGCCCCTTAAAGTAGCAATATATTTACCCGCTGCAGCAGCACGATCGCTGGTAGGATATAAGTTGATGAATAATTGCAATGCATCAATCGCTTTATAAGTA
This sequence comes from Pedobacter jeongneungensis, assembly GCF_000633455.1. Taxonomy (GTDB): domain Bacteria; phylum Bacteroidota; class Bacteroidia; order Sphingobacteriales; family Sphingobacteriaceae; genus Pedobacter; species Pedobacter jeongneungensis_A. The sequence goes on along the minus strand of NZ_AYMG01000028.1, from coordinate 1,241 downwards.
TTTTCCTGATCTAAAGAGAAAGCCGGAGATTCTAAATAGAAACAGTAAGCACCCATATACCTCGCTTCTTCTGCGTTTTTACTCGCAGGGTAGGTATCTGCAAAGCTTTTAAACTGATATCTCGCAGTGGTGTAATCACTTAATCTATATAGTGTATAAGCATAATAGTAATTCAGATCCTCAGCTTCTGCACGACCACGGTATTTTTGAGAAAGATCTTCAAAAAGCACCAAAGCTTTACTGTAATCGCGTTTATTATACAAACGAAGCGCCTCCTGGTATTTTTTTGCAACGTCATTACTCGCTCTCAATTTCTCGAAACGACTTTTACAACCCGCAATACCCAGAGCGGCAACAAATACTAAAATAATTAAGTGTTTAACTTTAAACATTCTGCAAAGATAATTAATAATACGATAACATCAATAAAAACAATTCGCCGCTAAGCTATGCAAAGCAATTCAGTACAATATAACAGTTAACAAATTTTAACATATATATACGGTACACTTATATACTATATAAGTATGTCTGTTTTTTAACAAAGCAGTTTAGGTGTTACCATGTAAGTTTGCTCCCGCTATCCGCTTCAAAGCCTCGGTTCGTTCCTCACTTTCGTGTTTTCGCTGCTATCGGGTTTAGGTGGGCAGGTGCTTCTGCAGTTTGAAAGGCCTGGGCACAGGAGAACTTCGGTAAGTCTAGCTATTTTTTCAGCAAAGCAGTTATTGTGCTACTATCTAAGTTTGTTCCCGCTTTTCATTCCAAGTCCTCGCTTCGCTTTGGGCTTTCCATTTCATCCGATAGCTATCGGATCGGGTTTAGGTGGGCAGGTATTTCGGAAGTTTTAACGGTTATTGTGCCTAAACCTATCCCGTTTTTGAAACCTGATAGGTTTGGTAAACCCGCGCTAAACACCTGTTCTTTCAAAAAGTTTTAAGCAAAGCAAAACTTTTTCTGCTTGTAAACCATGCGTTTACGTTAAACGCTATGGTATTCTATGAAAAACCTTTGGAAGCAATGATATTTTTCCTACTTTTGCATCCCGCTTCGGAGGAAGGGTTTTAGTTGAAAGGATGGCTTAGAGAGATGGAGGGCATGATTTATTTTAAAATAAATATTGTTAAAGAGAAAAAGATTGCTACCTTTGCAGCCCGGTTCGGAAGAACGGAAAGCTGGTTAACGCCAGCATATTGAAATAGAGGAAAAGAAGAAAAAGAGAATGAAAAAATAAAATTTATTTT
>NZ_AYMG01000027.1 GCF_000633455.1 Pedobacter jeongneungensis | reverse complement strand
AGCGCTTTTTTTGTTTGAGTTGCTCACGCTCGTTTCCAGACGAGTGTGTAATAGCACGGCATTTTATTTCAGTCAATGAGATACCAATGATAGGTTAGTTATTCAACTGCCCCATAATATTAGGGTAATCGGTAAGCACACCATCTACACCTAAATCCATAAAATATTTAAGCTCCTTAACCGTATTTACTGTCCAGGGGATAATTTTGATACCCATCGCATGGCAGCGGTCTACCAGGCCTTTACCAACCAATACCGAATAAGGACTATAAATGGTTGGTTTAAATCCTAATTTCTCAATATAATCTTCAAAAGGTTCTTTCTCGTCAATCAGTAACGAAGTTTGTATTTTAGGGTATTTCTCATGCAGGTACTGAAGCGTGCGCATATCAAACGATTCGATAATTACCCTTTTGCTTAACTTTTTGGCATTAATGACCTCCATAATCAGGTCTACAAACTCTGCAGGCTCAGGGTGGAATTCGTTATCTCCATTTTTAATCGTTTTTGTTTCGATACTGTACACTGGTTTAGCCAGTTTGTGTTCTTTCACATAGGCCTCTGTTGCGTCTATTGTTTCAGAGAGCAGGGGTTTGTAAGCCTTAAATTTCATCTGTCCCGGAAAACGGCTGTGCACCTTACTACCTACATCGAACTTTTTAACCTGCTCATAATCCATTTTGTAGATATTGAAATTCTTCTGGTCTTTTAAGGTAATGGCTTTTCCATTGGGCTGAAGCGAAATTTCGTTGTTAAAATAAGGTTCCTGCGAAAGTACCACCTGTTTATCTTTCGAAATAACAGCATCCATTTCTAAAGTGGTAACGCCTAAGTCTAATGCTTTTAACATGCCTTCGATGGTATTCTCGGGCATAATGCCACGTGCGCCGGCTTTACCCTGTAAATCGAATTTTTTCTTTTGGGCAGAAACATTTAAAAAGAATAAAGCGAGCGTAACGGATAAAAGTAATTTTTTATGCATGGGTTTTAAACGTAAAATAGGCTGTGTTATTTGTAATTATTTTTTTGAAGCGCAAAAATTGTACTGTTTTTAATGTTTGTTCCCGCTTTGCGCTATATCTTTCCGCTGCGCTGCAAGGATACCACTTCAATCGGGGCTAAACCCGAACTGTTATGCAGGTAAATGCAAAATGTAGACATAAAAAAAGGGCCCCTTTTTATCGATAGCCCTCTTTAATTCACATTTATATTTTATCTTTCTGCAGGTACAAAAGCCTGTACAATTAAGTTCCAGCTTGCATCTGCTGCTTTTTCGTATACGAAAACATAGTTAAAACTTTCGCGCAGGTCTGCTTTATAATCAATTGTTGCTACACCATAAGTATAAGCTAAATCACTACCGATTGCTTTATCTACGCCTGTGGTTTTTAAATTGATCTTACTGATCATGCCGTTATAAAACGCAATAATTTTTCCTTTTCCATCAATGGCTTCGTTACCTGGGAAAAGTAAACGTGCATCGTTGGTTAAAAAGCCGCCAAATGCTGCAATGCCATGTGTTTTTAAAAGCGTGTTTAATGTTTTTTCGGTAGTTAAGATGATGTCTTTACCGGCTTTAATCTCTCTTTCATTCAAGAATTTTGGTGCAACGTGGTCTTTTGGCTCCACAAATGATGGCGTAACACTGGCTAAAGGTTTGTTGCTTTCCGTTCCTAAATCGATCGCTAATTTCCATCTGCCGTTTTCTGGTTTCCAGATCGAAAGGTATTGACCATATTTTTTTTCCGAAGTTCCGATTTCGTAAGGGCCTGTAGTAAAACCTAAATCGCCACTACGCGATACCTTTGCCAAGTTTGGCGTCCAGGTAACATCATTTTCGGCACTTGACTTACCTGTATAAAAAGTTTTAGCACTAACAGGGTTTGGTCTGAATACTAAAGTACTGGCGGATGAATAATCCAGATATGCGTCTTTATCTCCATTTTTGGCAATCGACTTAGCGAAATCCTTTTCAGCATTTACTAAAGATTTGGTTGTCCCGTCACTCTTTTGGGCAAAAGCGCCTAAGGCTAAAAGCGAAGCTATTGCGGTTGAAAATAATTGTTTCATTACTATTTTAGATAATTTATTTGGCGAATATAAAAGTTTCTTTGGTGTATGGTCTTAAAAATAATTAACAATTACACATTGTTGCCATTTATTTTTCTCTGTAAATGGTTTCTAAAACCGTTTGTCCGGTTGCTTTTAACGTATTTTTATCAATATTCGCTAAATTGTCAAGCTGGGTATGCCAGTTGATGTAAAAACCACTGTTATCATTATAATGGATAATATCGATAGAAGGAATGCCCGCCTTGTTCATCCAAAAATGATCATCTACCAGTTTTCCGCTCGGGATTTTGGTGAAATAAGAGGAGTAACCAATCTCATTTCCGATGTCCCAAACTTTATCGGCCACAGTTGGAGCAGCCTGGCGTGAAATTTCGTCTTGGGTAAATTGTGCATTACCACCGCCAACCATATCCAGATTAATGCCATAAAGCGCTTTATATCCGGAAGCCATTGCTTTTTTTGCCCAGTATTGCGAGCCTAAACACCAGGTGGTTTCATCAGGCGTTTCATCGTTTGCCTTGCCATAATCTTCTAAATCCCACAGCACGAAATCTACGCCAACATTAGGCTGTTTTTGTTGAATCTGGCGTGCCATTTCTAAAATTACCGCTACGCCGCTTGCACCGTCGTTAGCTGCATCAAATGATTTTGTATGGTTTGCCGGATCAGCATCCTGATCTGAAAAGGGACGGGCATCCCAATGGGCTGTAATTAAAACTCTGGCCTTTTTATCTGGATTAAAGGTGGCAACAATATTTTTTAGCTGAAAACTTTTGCCATCATAAGTCTGCGTTTTCTCACCTTGTATACTTACGTTAGCACCGAAGGATTTTAATTTGGCAACCAAATAATCTGCGCATTTCTGATGTGCTGATGTGCCCGGAATCCGTGGACCGAAATCTACCTGTGCTTTTGTATAGGCATAGGCACTATCCGCATTAAAATCGGGGGATGATAATTTTACGGTAGTCTGTTCTCCATTTTCATCATCATTTTGTTTTGTTTTATTTTGGCAGGCCTCCAGTCCGATTAATGCCAAGAGCGGGAGTATTAATAATTTTTTATTCATTGTTATTCTAACGGAAAATTATTTAAAGTAGTCTAGGAGATATCGGAAACCTGATGTTCTAATTATTCAGCATTGGCTTAAACCGGTTATCTTTATTTCTTAAATCTAAACCGCCTTCGTAAACGGATTTTAAATTAATCAGGTAAAAACTCCAGCCATTGTGGCAGCCCAGACGGATGTTCCTTTTTGAATCATCATCTTCAGGGATATTCTTTTGGGTCAATTCTACAATAGTATACTCAAACTCTTCACGGAGTTTGATTTCAACCAAACAATCTCCTGCAAAAGTAAACTGGAAATAATCTGTTCCGTTTGCTTCGGTTACCGTTCCGTTTTCGATATCATCATACAGGTACCAGATCCATTTATACCGATCGCCTTTAAGTGCGTTCTGCGTTATGCTGAGCAATACTTTATTCTCGTCAGTGAAAGATGCATCGCTTAAAAACCATTTTTCAATTTCGCTAACTTTTGTCCAGGCATTGTATATGTCCTCAAGCTTTGCTTTAATGGCAATCCTGATCGTGAATTTGGTCCAATCGAAGTTTTCCATTGGCTAAATTTTGAGTGATTAATTAAATACTAAACAAACCGGCGCACCAACATCGATCCTTTTGCCGCTATCGGTTAATTTACCCGTCGTTTTGTTGCGGTTAAAAATAACAATGTTGTTGGTGTACTGATGTCCGATCAATAAGAATTTTCCGGTCGGGTCAATTGTGAAATTTCTTGGTCCCTTGCCCAAGGTACTTACGGTTTCAATAAATTTCAATTTTCCGGTAGATAAAATGGAAAATGCAGAAATGCTATTGGCATCGCCACGATTGGTTTCGTAAAGGAATTTTCCATCTGCCGAAACATGGATATCTGCACCGTCAACCTTGCCGGTAAAATCTTTTGGAGTTGTGCCAATTTCCTGGATTTTGGTTAAACTTCCGTTTGCATAAGTAAAGGCAGTAATGCTGCCATTAAATTCGTGTGCTAAATAGGCAAACTTGCCATTGGGACTAAAAGTAATGTGCCTTGGACCAGTACCGGCATTGGTTTTAAGTACCGATTTTACCGTTAATATTTTTTCTTTCGAGGTTGGGCTATAGTTGTAAATATAGGTTTGATCTTCGCCCAGGTCATTAACTATTAAGTATTTATGATCTGGAGTAAATTTAGTCATGTGCACATGAGCGCTTTCTTGTCTGCCTTTCGGATCGATGCTTTTTCCGGTATGTTTGATTATCTGCAAAGCATCTGTTAAAGACCCGTCAGTTTTTCGTGAAAATACAGCTAAACTACCACCACTATAATTGGCTACAATTACATTTTTTGCATCAACGGTAATAAAACAAGGGTCGGCACCGTGACTATCAACTTTGTTTAAAAAGGTTAAATCGCCTGTTTTTGCATCATATTTAAATGCGCTTACCGTACTGGTAGCTCCGGTTTCATTAACGGCATAAATAAACTTGTTATCTGGTGAAACAGCTACGTAACTTGGATTTGCCGTGTTTTTTGTAATGCTTTTTATGCTTGCTGCAGCTGTTAAAGTATTAAAGTTATAAGTGTAAATCCCTTCACTTTTCCCTGGTGCGGTGTAGGTGCCTACAATCAGATTGTAATTCGTTTTCTGAGCAAAAGCGAGGGTCGAAAGTATAGAAAGTATAAGCAATGAACTGAATTTTTTCATGAAAATATGGTATTGATTTTAACAAATATGGGGAAATAAAATATAATTAGCCACGGAAAGTTTGATGCTGTAGAAATCTTGTTTATTTATCCGTATCCTTTTAATCCCCGTTTTGTGAAAAAATAAATGGAAAGAATTTTGCCACGGATGCACAGAAAACACGGAAGATGTTTCTAATTATTAGAGACTGCTTCAATGGATACTTAACTCTGTGACCTTCGTACTTTTTCTCTGTGTACTTTGTGGTAAAAAAATAGCAATACAAAAAAAAGGCAGCCAATTGGCTGCCTTTATATACTATTTAATTAAATGTTTAATCTGAACTAACTCATGTTCTTCAAGATAGCGCCATCTACCACGCGGTAGGTCTTTCTTGGTTAAGTTGCCATAAACTACGCGGTCTAATTTTTCTACATTATAACCTAAGTGTTCAAAAATACGGCGAACAATCCTGTTTTTACCACTGTGGATCTGGATACCGATTTCTTTCTTGGTTCCACCTGTTACATAAGAAATGTTATCAGGTTTAATCAGGCCATCTTCTAATTCTAAACCAAAAGCAATTTTGTTTAAATCGCCTTGTGATAAAGATTTATCCAGTTCAACATTGTAAATTTTAGTGATACCGTTTTTAGGGTGTGATAATTTATCGGCTAAATCACCATCGTTTGTCATTAACAACAAACCTGTGGTATTGCGGTCTAAACGTCCAACCGGGTAAATACGCTCACGACTCGCTTTATCAACCAATTGCATTACCGTACGGCGTTCCTGTGGATCGTCGGTAGTGGTGATGTAATCTTTTGGTTTGTTTAATAAAACGTAAACTTTTTTCTCGCGTTTTAATAATTCGCCATTATAACGAACCAAATCCTTTGCAGGGTCAACTTTATGTCCCAGTTCGGTAACAGCTTCGCCATTCACGGTAATAATGCCGGCAATAATTAACTCGTCGGCTTTACGACGAGAGCAGATGCCTGCATTTGAAATATATCTGTTTAGGCGGATTAAGCCTTTATCTTCATTTGTTTTGCGGCCCTGAGTAATTACAGTGCGCTCCGGGCGGTTAAATTCTGTATCTCTTGGCTGTGCATCCTCGCGTTTTCTAAACGGACGGGTGTCGCCTTCCCTTGGCTCTCTGGGCTTTACATCTCTTGAACTTCCAGCACTTGGCTTGAAATCGTCTGATTTACCTCTTGATTTGTAATCTTTGTAGCCACCCTCTCTAGGTTTGAAATCTCTCGATCCACCATCTTTCGATTTGAAATCACGGTCGCCAGTTCTTGGTTTGTAATCTCTCGATCCGCCTTCTCTTGGTTTAAAGTCGCGGTCGCCAGTTCTCGGTTTAAAATCTCTCGAATCTCCATCCTTAGATTTGAAATCGCGTTCTCCTGTTCTTGGCTTATAATCTCTTGCCCCACCTTCTCTTGGTTTAAAATCCCTGTCTCCTGTTCTTGGTTTGTAGTCTCTTGATCCGCCTTCTCTCGGTTTGAAATCACGGTCGCCGGTTCTTGGCTTGTAATCTCTCGATTTACCTTCTCTCGGTTTAAAACCACGGTCTTCTGATGCTGCATCTTTTGATTTAAACTCGCGATCGCCGAATTTGAAACTCTGTGGTTCCGAATCTTTCGATTTGAAATCACGTCCGCCTGATCTTGGTTTGAAATCTTTTTTGTCTCCGAAAGATTTTGATTTGAAATCTTTACTGTCTGCGCTTCTGGGTCTGAAGCCTTCTTTTGAATCGGATGATTTTTTGAATTTGCTGTCTTTGTCGTCTGATCTCTTTCTGTCAGACCCGGCCGAACTACTTCTGCCTTCTGTTCTCCGACTGCCTGGTTTGGACTTGTCATCCCGACTGTTCCTGTTGTTTTTATTTATCATGATACGCTTTTAACGCATTAAAAATGCGGGCTGCAAATTTATGAAAAAATGATGAACATAACAATTTTAAGAGCTGAAAAATTAGATAAAAAAATAGCCTCTAATATAGGGAAAATTGTCTGAAAATCAAAAATTAAAATCCACGTTTAAAGCACTTTAAAGGCCGATTTTCGGGCTTATTTCTGTAACTGTTTGATAATGTGCTTATTATTTTTTACCTTTGCCAACGTTTTTATATAAGTTCACCAAAAAAAGGAGGAAAATGTTAAAGAAACACATCGTACCATTTGCGGTAGTGGCAACACTATTTATCTTGGCAAAAGTGTTCGCTTACCAAATGCCCTTAGCACAAAAAAGTCTTTTAAAAGAAGAAAAATTAAACACTACAATACCCAAATCTGATAGCCTAAAAGTAGAAAACGAGGAAGCCCCTCAATCTTTAATGGCACAGTTGAATTTTGCAGAAGAAACCCTGCCGTTAGGCGATAAAAAGGTAGAACGCAAAATGAAAAAAATTCTTGCAGCACACACTTACGGAAATACCCAAACCAATCGCCTGCATGCAAAAGCGGCAAAATGGTTTCCTGTAATTGAACCCATTCTCGCTGCTTATGGAATCCCGAACGATTTTAAGTATTTGGCATTGGTCGAATCTGGAATGGCAGAAGGGGTTTCTCCAAAAGGTGCAGCCGGAATCTGGCAGTTTATGCCTGGCACAGCCCGTACCTATGGATTAAGAGTAAATGGGAATGTTGATGAGCGCTATAACCTGCGCAAATCGACCATTGCAGCCTGTAAATACATTAAAGAAATGTATAAAGGTTTAGAAAGCTGGACATTGGTAGCTGCGGCTTACAATGTTGGCGACGGACGCTTACGCAAGCAGATCGATAATCAAAATCAGGATAATTACTACAAAATGAGGCTTAACCGCGAAACCGGTGGCTATGTTTATAAAGTAATTTCTATGAAACAGATTATGGAACATCCGAAACGTTACGGTTACGCAAAACCGCGTGTATTATTGGCCTACAACGCCGAATAATATATAATTAAGATAAAGACAAGCATTTGGTAAGGCGTCCCGGTTTTTAATCGGGACGCTTTTTTTTTGGAAAATGATTTCACAGATGGTTGGATTACACCGATTTGTTTTGCGGATCAATGTTTGTTTACCACAAGGTCACAAAGGCACGGAGTTATTTTATGCGTCATGCTAACCAATGAACCAGTTGCCAATGAGCTAATGAACATTTAGCCACAGATGCACGGATTAACACGGAGGTATTTTCTATATAACCAGTGAACAAATGACCAATGAACTATTGAACTAATAAACCAATTTCCTTTCTTTGCAATATGTTCAAACTGCGGATCAATAAAATCATTAATCAACCGGGCGATAATATTACTTTTCAATTTGAAGAGGTAGATGAATACCCTGCGTATTTGGCGGGACAGTTTTTATCATTGGTTTTTCAGGGAAAACATAAAGAGGTAAGAAGGTCGTATTCTTTTAGCAGTTCGCCGGATGTAAATGAACCTTTGGCTATTACGGTAAAACGGGTAGAGAATGGAGAGATTTCTAGATTTTTGCATCATAAAACTTCGGTAAACGATATTCTTTTGGCTCAGGAGCCGCAGGGTTTGTTTAGTTATTTGCCTGAAGAAAATTTAGAGCGCGATCTTTTTCTTTTTGCTGCGGGGGTTGGCATTACGCCTTTGTTCTCGATTATGAAAACGGCATTGGTGTGCGAGAAAAAATCGTTGATCACATTAGTATATAGTAACAGATCAAAAGAAGAAACTTTGTTTTTTGATGAACTGATTGAATGGCAACAGCAATACCCCGATAGGTTAAAAATTGTTTGGGTTTTTAGCAACAGCAAAAACTTAATGACAGCCAGGCTGAATAAATTCTACATCGAGAAATTAATCAAAGAACATTTACATTTCGATCGGGATAATGCGCTGTTTTATAGCTGCGGACCAATAATTTATATGGATTTATGTCGGATTACCTTATTGGGCATGGGTTTCGATATCAAACAGATTAAAAGGGAGACTTTTGTGCTGCCGGAAGATGAGGTTGATGAAGACGATAGTTCTGAAAAAATAGTCGATAAAAATACCTATTCGGTTATTTTAAACTTCAAAGGAGAATTGTACAATCTGGAAGTGCCCTGGCCAAAGCGGATTTTAGATGTAGCACTCGAAAATAAAATTAAACTTCCTTATAGTTGTCGTGGAGGGGTATGCAGTACCTGTGTAGCCAATTGTACCAAAGGTGCGGTAAGGATGGATTATAACGAAGTGCTTACCGATGATGAACTGGAAAGGGGTCGGGTGCTGGTTTGTACGGGGCACCCAACGGAGAATGGAACGACGATAGAGTGGTAGGTTAGTTCAATCGTTAATTGGTCATTTGTTCATTAGTCATTGGTTCAATCGTTCACAGGTTCATTGGTTAACGTGGCGTTTATAGTAGCATCGTCATCTCGAGCGGAGAGTAACGGAGCCGAAGATCTTTTAAATATGCTTATGGTAACAACCAAAACCGCCATCCGTTCCAGTATCGGTTATAATGGTCATCAAAAGTTTGGTATGGAGATTCCTGATCTAGATTTTTTGAAGTTAAAAAGTATTTAAAGGATGTTGCCTGATCAAAAAGCTGAATAGCGTTTGATTTTAGGTCATAAACAAAATAATTTTGATTTAGTTCTATATTGTATTTATCCAATTTACCGTATACGTAATCATCAGTGATGATAAATTCATATATATAGATCGCGCCATTATTTTTTGGTTTGACGTATGAAAGGAGATCAATTTGATGGATTTCTCTATGATGACCTATTGGAATTCTGGCACTATCTCCCAGTCCATGATCTCCCTTGTAAGAAAACATGAAGAAAAATAATCCGAAAGAGATAACTACCCAGCTTGATATCCATGTTAATGCTTGCCTTTTCTTGAAAAAATAAAGTAGGCTGCCTGGCTTTGGTTTTACGATACTCAATACACTGAAAAATATTATGGAAGAATAGATTGCGCTTTGAATTGAGATTTTAAATAATTCAAAGATAAAATGTATCAATACCATTTTCTGTAATTAGGTGCGTAAAGAATTTAAGTTAATGGGAATAATTTTATTTAATCGCCAGCTAATCCGAGTGGATTTTGAATAATGTCCCAGCTGTTCCACCTTAAATAGCGTCCCAGATAAATGCCAAAGCTTGCTAAGAATAAAAATGAAATAATGATCGCATTAACCCACTTTTGGTTTAGATAAATTGATAACTGCCTGTCAATATCCGTCAGGCTGATTAGGCCATACATCAACCCTGTCCATGCAAATGATAAAATAAGCACTAAATCAAACCATATAGGTGCCGTTCCGTTCAGTCTGAGATGAAATAAATCCGTTAGGATATATGGCGAATTTGGGAAAAACAATATCCATGATATAATTAACAAAACCAGTGGCAGTTTTTTGTTTAGGTTATAGATTAACATCAAAGAGCTAATGGCCCAGGGGATAATGGCCAGAAATAAATTCCAGTTCAAAAACAGGAAGACCTTTGTGTCTGTAATTAAAGATCTGGTTACAGATATTCCAAAGCAAAATAAAGTCATGGCAATTAAAAAGATGGTAATATTCAGCCTCCCGAGTATTTTGAGTTGATGTATCATTTGATTAGCGATCGTTATTTCTCTAAAAATACAAAACCGTTGGCTCATTATCAGCGTTTATCTGGTATGACGAAAACTTTTTTTACGCTTATCATCTGCCTCATTTGTTTACAATCCTTTGCTCAAGATTCAATAGCGGTAAAAAGAGAGTTTGCCAACAAAGAATATATTCATCTGTACAAAGAAAATGCCGATTTAGCCTATACAGCACCGGGTGGCGAATTAGGCGCTCCTTCTAAATATGTAATCAACGGTCGGCTTACCACTACATACATGCTTTTGGGTAGTTATAAATCGCCCATTGCCTTTGCCATTATCCCTGATTTTACGGTACGTGTACGGACAGAATTTTCTGCTGCTGTACGGACGCCGAGTTACCGTTTGGGCGGAGCGCTTTATGCGAGGTTAAATCCCGATCCCGAACATTATAAATATGCTGAACTGGCTTTTACACATCATTCAAACGGTCAGGATCAGAGTGCATTTAATCAGGATGGTACAATTAATACCCGTACAGGAAATTTTAATGCGAATTATTTAACGCTTTCTTACCGTTTTGGAGATTTTACACCAACTAGTGGCGATGAAAGCTATTATTCCTTCAATCATCGGCTTGGCTTGCAATGGTATAAATTCTTTAGGTGTGAGCCTGCACTTAATGAAGGTTTTGGATTTACAAGAGTGTTGTATGGTTTTTCATGGCGCCGGTATGATGAAATCGAAAAAAATGCCCGGAATAAACAAAAAGTAAAAACTGAAAAAGAAACCTGGCGTTTAAATACCGAGTTATCTTATGCCATAAATAAAATTCCATCGAAAAATTTCGCCAATATTCAGAAGAGGCTTAATGCTGAAATCAATTTCAATTACAGCTTCCCGTTTATGAACAATGTGTTTTTGATGGCGGCGGTAGGCTATTATGGCGAAGATAATTACAATATCTATTTTCAGGATCATTATAGTTATGTGCGCTTTGGCTTATCATCTGGTTTCCTTAGAAATAGAAGCCGACATTATGACAATTAATAGGTAATACAGATTGGTTTTGACTTTCTTTTTGATAAAATTTTTAGCATTTTTGCGGATTGAAATCCGGTCTTTTTTAAGACCCGGTTTTGGCCCCAACTTTAAATAAAATATGAGCAATAAATCTATCGACCTCGGCGAGCAAAAAGATGTAGAAGTATATGGTGCGAGGGTACATAATTTAAAGAATATAGACGTTAGTTTTCCGCGCAACCAACTGGTTGTAATTACTGGTTTAAGTGGCAGCGGTAAATCTTCGTTGGCTTTTGATACCATTTATGCGGAAGGACAGCGCCGTTATATGGAAACATTCAGTGCCTATAGCCGCCAGTTTATGGGCGGCATGGAACGCCCTGATGTGGATAAGGTTTCGGGATTGAGTCCGGTTATCGCCATTGAGCAAAAAACCACCAGTAAAAATCCACGCTCTACCGTAGGTACCATTACCGAAATTTACGATTTTATGCGTTTGCTCTATGCCCGTGTAGCCGATGCTTACTCGTATAATACCGGCGAGAAGATGGAGCGTATGAGCGAAGATCAGATACTGCAGAACATCTTTAATAAGTTTGATGGGCTTGCTGTAAATATCTTAGCTCCTGTAGTTAAAGGTAGAAAGGGACATTACCGTGAGCTTTTTGAGCAAATCCGTAAACAGGGTTATGTAAAAGTACGTGTAGATGGAGAAATAAAGGATATTACTGCTAAAATGCAGGTAGACCGTTATAAAATCCACGATATTGAAGTAGTGATCGATCGCCTGATCATTGACGTGAAAGATAAAAAACGCCTGCTCGATTCACTGCAGATTGCAATGAAAATGGGTAAAGGTGTAATCAAAATCAGCGATAAAGATAATAATGTAGCACATTTTAGTAAGTTTTTGATGTGCCCAACTACGGGTATTTCTTACGATGAGCCTCAGCCAAACAGTTTTTCGTTCAACTCGCCTTATGGCGCCTGCGAACGTTGTGATGGTTTGGGTTATATTTTTGTAGTCGATAAAGAATCGGTTATTCCGAATCCAAAACTGAGCATTTTAAATGGCGGTTTAGCCCCATTGGGCGAATACCGCGATATCTGGATGTTCCAGGTGTTAAAAGCTTTGGCTAAAAAATACAGTTTCTCGCTTTCTACACCCATCGAAAAATTAAGCGATGAAGTCATCAATATCATCTTAAACGGTTCGCCCGATCTGATCAAGGTTGAGGTAGAATACAATAAATGGAACGTTCAGAATTATAACATCACTTTCGATGGTATCATTAAAATGCTTGAAGAGCAGAACGAAAAAAGAAGCGAATCTGCATCAGATGATATGGACGAGTTCAGGAAACTGAAAACCTGTCCGGAGTGCCATGGTGCCCGTTTGAAAAAAGAGAGTCTGCACTTTAAAGTTGATGGCAAAAACATTTTCGAACTTTCATCGATGGATATCAACAACCTTCATCAATGGTTCGAAAAAGTTGATGAACGTTTGTCCGACCGCCAGAATATTATTGCCAAAGAAATTTTAAAAGAGATTAAAGCCAGGATCGGCTTTTTAACCGATGTAGGTTTAACTTATTTAACTTTAGACCGGACCGCCCGTACACTTTCGGGTGGTGAGGCACAACGTATCCGTTTGGCTACGCAGATCGGTTCGCAGCTGATGAACGTAATGTACATCCTCGATGAGCCAAGTATCGGTTTGCACCAGCGTGATAATGAACGTTTGATTAATGCACTTAAAAATCTCCGCGATCTGGGAAACACCGTTTTGGTGGTAGAACATGATAAGGATATGATTTTGGAAGCTGATTGGGTAATTGATGTTGGTCCGGGTGCGGGTATCCATGGAGGTACCGTAGTGGCCGAAGGAACAGCCGCACAGATCCTGAAATCAAACACCTTAACTGCCGATTATTTAAATGGTAAAAAGCAAATTGAAACACCAAAAATCAGAAGAAAAGGTAACGGGCATAAATTATCAATTGTTAAAGCTACCGGCCATAATTTAAAAGAGGTTTCAGTAGATTTTCCTTTGGGTAAATTTATTGCCGTAACCGGAGTTTCAGGTAGTGGTAAATCGAGCTTGATTACCGAAACTTTATATCCGATTTTAAACCACCATTTCTTCAGAGCCAAAAAAACACCTTTGCCTTACGAGAAAATCAATGGTTTAAAAGAAATTGATAAGGTGATCGAGATTGATCAGGCGCCGATTGGCAGAACGCCACGCTCTAATCCTTCTACGTATACCGGAGTTTTCTCTGATATCAGGAATCTGTTTGTTCAATTGCCCGAAGCGAAAATCCGGGGTTACAAACCCGGCCGTTTCTCTTTCAATGTTAAAGGCGGGCGTTGCGAAACCTGTCAGGGTGCAGGTTTAAAGGTAATCGAAATGAACTTTTTGCCAGATGTGCAGGTACCTTGTGAAGAATGCGGTGGAAGAAGATACAACAGGGAAACTTTAGAGGTTCGTTTCCGTGGAAAATCGATCAGTGATGTGTTGGATATGAGTATTGAAGATGCCTGTACTTTCTTCGAAAATATTCCGATCATCTATAGAAAAATCAAAACTTTAAAAGATGTAGGTTTAGGTTATATTACTTTAGGTCAATCGTCGGTAACTTTATCAGGAGGGGAGGCGCAGCGCGTAAAACTGGCCACCGAACTTTCTAAAAAAGATACCGGAAAAACCTTCTATATTTTAGATGAGCCTACCACAGGACTTCACTTCGAAGATATTAATGTGCTTTTAGGTGTACTGCAAGAACTGGTTGATAAAGGGAATACCATTTTGGTGATCGAACATAATTTAGATGTGGTTAAAGTTGCCGATTGGGTGATTGATTTAGGAGAAGAAGGCGGCGCTGGTGGCGGAAGGATTTTATTTGAGGGTACACCTGAAGGTTTGATCCAGAACCCAATTAGTTTAACCGGAAAATTTTTGAAAAAGGAAATGGAATGGAATCCACAGTCCGAAGTCGGAAGTCAGGAGTCCAAAGTCAAAACACCAAAGAAAAGCAAGGCTGGAAAGAAATAGGCTGCGTGGAGTCGTCATTCCCAACCCGATAGCTATCGGGTTGATTGGGAATCTTAATGCAAGCGCTTTAAGATTCCCGCCTGCGCGGGAATGACGATTAATCTAATGGAATCTATTAATGGTAGACTGTCGAAGGACCTATTTAAATTTATGTGTTTCGACAGACTCAACATGACATATTTATAAACTCATAACCTAACCCATTACCCATTTTACATAACAAAACATGCTTTTTACCGATACCCATACCCATTTATATTACGAGCAGGATGCCGAAAAACAGGCCCAGTTAATGGAGCGTTGTTTTGAAAACGATGTAAATCGTCTGTTTTTGCCCAATGTTGACGTGAAATCGATCGCAATGATTGATGACCTGGTGGCTAAATACCCTGAAAACTGTTTTGCAATGGCTGGCCTGCATCCCTGTGATGTAAAAGAAGATTACCTGACGCTGTTGGATGAAATTTATAAAAGTATTGCCGGGCGGAAAATTTATGCTATCGGCGAAATCGGTATCGATTTATATTGGGATAAAAGCACTTTGGCTATCCAGCAAGATGCCTTTCGTAAGCAGATTGCCTGGGCAAAGGAATTGGGTTTGCCGATTGTAATCCACTGCAGAGAAGCTTTTGATGAAGTTTTTGAAGTATTGGAAAGTGAACGTGATGAAAAATTACGGGGTATATTCCATTGTTTCACCGGAAATTTGGCTCAGGCAAAACAGGCTATTGACCTTAATTTTTATTTAGGCATTGGGGGTGTGGTGACTTATAAAAAAGCAGGTTTAGATCTGGTACTGGCAGATATTCCTTTAACTGATCTGGTTTTAGAAACCGATTCGCCTTATCTGGCTCCTGTTCCTTTTAGAGGTAAACCCAACGAGAGTAGTTACCTGGTTTATATCGCTCAAAAACTGGCTGATATTTATGGCGTTTCTATTGAAGAAATAGCAAATGTAACTACAGAGAATTCGAAAAAGATTTTTGGAGTATAATCAATTCGTCATTGCGGGAAGGCTTTATCAGCCATTAGCCTGCTCTGATTTTTGACACCTTTGCCAGACGCGATCGTCATGCTGAACTTGTTTCAGCATCTTTCCTGCTAGACAGACGCTGAAATAAATTCAGGGTGACAGCTTTAAGTTAAAAATGTCTGCAGTAAATCTGTTAAAGATATATTAATTGATAAAACTAAGTTTAATAGGAAAGTTCAAAAGAGTCGCATTTGTGTTGTTGTATTTATTGTAAAATTATGACGATAATTTTATCAAATTAATAATTAAATCTCCTTTTTAAATGTTTTTATTGCTAATTTAAAAATATCGCCCAATCATTTCTAAATTTTTAGTTTCTTTGCGCTGAGCAACCTTCACTAAACCAAATGACCAAAATACTTATTATCTATACCGGCGGCACCATCGGTATGGTTAACGATCCTACAAACGGGATGTTGATTCCGTTTGATTTCCAGCAGATAAAAGAAAACGTTCCGGAACTGGGCCGTTTAGATTACCAGTTAGATGTACACTCTTTCAATCCGGTTTTGGATTCATCAAACATGGATCCTGAAATATGGAAAACATTGGCCGAACTTGTTTATAATAAATACGATCAGTACGATGGTTTTGTGATCCTGCACGGATCTGACACAATGGCTTTTACCGCTTCGGCACTGAGTTTTATGCTCGAAAACCTCGATAAACCTGTTGTTTTAACCGGATCGCAGCTTCCTATTGGAGAAATCAGGACAGACGCCAAAGAAAATTTAATTACTGCTTTAGAGATTGCCGCCACCAAAGAAGATGGTAAAGCATTGTTCCCGGAGGTTTGCATTTATTTTGATGCACAATTGTTCAGGGGCAACCGTTCTATTAAATACAACAGCGAAAAGTTCGAAGCTTTCCGTTCGCCAAATTACCCGGTACTTGCAGAGGCTGGAGTACATTTACAGTTTCACAGAAATTATATTTTAAAAGCTACTGGCGGCGAGTTAAAATTACATACCAATTTTAATTCGAACATTGGTGTGCTTAAATTATATCCGGGAATCACCCCGCAGGCTGTTCAGGCCATCACCGATTCTAAAGTTGATGCCATTATTTTAGAAACCTTTGGTTCAGGCAACACCTCCACTGCACAATGGTTTTTAGATAGTTTGCGCCAGGCCATTTTAAATGGAAAAATCATTATCGATATATCTCAATGTAAAAAAGGCTCAGTACAACTTGGTCGTTACGAAACCAGTAGGGAATTGTTAAAAATGGGCATTATAAGTGGCTACGATTTAACTTTCGAAGCTACCGTAACCAAACTGATGTTCGTAATGGGCTTGGGTTTATCTGTTGAAGAAAGCCGCAAATTAATGGATGAATCTTTGCGGGGTGAGTTGACTAAAGACTAGAACCGAAAAGTATAAATTTCCAATTGCAAAATGATTTGGGCGTTCCCCAATCCCGTGAAATACGGGAAAGTGGCGGGCTTTTCAGGGCTGCGCTTCGCTCCGGTACCGATGAAGGATCAGTACTGAACCCTTACAATCCCTAACGCAAAACTCATCTTTTCAATGCATTAAGCATTTCCGAAACCTAAGTGGTCTCTATTAGAATAAGTAAAACTTCTGCAATTATGACTAACATCATTTCTGTTATAAGTATTTAGCCCTATTTTTGCTATGGAAGGGTATATGGCGAAAGGTTTATGGCGTAAGGTTATGTCTTGATACTTGATACTCAACAACTCGATACTTATTAACATGAAAATAGAACAAATATATACAGGTTGCCTGGCAGAAGCCGCTTATTACATCGAAAGTGATGGCGAAGCTGCGATTATTGATCCTTTAAGAGAAGTTGCTACCTATTTAAAAAAAGCAGAAAAAGCAGGTGCCACCATTAAATATATTTTTGAAACGCATTTTCATGCCGATTTTGTTTCCGGTCACGTAGATTTGGCAGAAAAATCGGGTGCAGAAATTATCTACGGACCAACCGCCAAAACTGAATTTAAATCGCATATCGCCAAAGATGGCGAACAATTTAAAATCGGTAAGGTAACCATAACTGCATTACATACACCTGGGCATACCTTAGAATCGACAACATATCTATTAACTGATGAAAATGGTAAAGACCATTGCATTTTTAGTGGTGATACTTTATTTATCGGTGATGTTGGCCGTCCGGATTTAGCCCAAAAAGGTCATTTAACCATGGATGATTTAGCCGGAATGCTTTACGATTCGTTAAATGAAAAAATAAAACCTTTGGCCGATGATTTAATTGTTTACCCGGCCCATGGCGCAGGCTCTGCCTGTGGTAAAAGCATGAGTAAAGAAACGTTTGATACCTTAGGACATCAAAAGCAGGTTAATTATGCCCTAAAAGCTGAAACGAAAGAACAGTTTATTGCTGAAGTAACAGATGGTATTTTGCCTCCGCCACAATATTTTGCTAAAAATGCCGCCATTAATAAAGGTGGTGTAGAAAGTATTGATGATGTTTACGAGAAGGGCTTAAATGCCTTAACCCCTCAACAATTTGAGGATCTGGCGAACCAAACCGGTGCCATTATGCTCGATACCCGCGATCCACAGGTTTTTGCAAAAGGTTTTATCCCAAATTCGATTAATATTGGTTTAAACGGTCAGTTTGCGCCATGGGTTGGCGCTTTGATTACCGACCTGCAGCAACCGATTTTATTAATTACCGACCAGGGTAAAGAAGAAGAAACCATTACCCGTTTAACCCGTGTAGGTTATGATAGTACCATTGGTTATTTGGATGGTGGTTTCGAAAACTGGACTGCTACAGGCAAAGAAATCGATACCATTGAATCTATTTCGGCCGAAACTTTTGAGCTGGCGGCATCAAATGGAGAAATTACGGCGCTTGATGTGCGTAAACCAGGCGAATATGAATCAGAACATTTGGAATTTACGCTGAGCCGCCCTTTAGATTTTATTAACGACTGGACTAGCGAGATTAATCCCAAAGCTACCTATTATATACATTGCGCTGGCGGTTACCGCTCTATGATTGCGGCTTCCATTCTAAAATCGCGTGGGGTAGAAAATGTAATTGATGTAGCTGGTGGTTATGGTGCCATAAAAAATACAGGTTTAAAAAGAACCGATTTCGCCTGCCCGAGTAAAGCAATGAAAGTATCATAGCTCGTCATTGCGAGGAGGAACGACAGCCTGCCCCGACTTTTCGGGGAAGCAATCTTACAGCGAAATAAAAATACCTGAATGTCAGACAATCAAAATCATTACGACGTATTAATTATAGGTGCCGGCCCGATAGGGATGGCCTGTGCAATTGAAGCCCAAAAAGCAAACTTAAGCTATGTTATTATAGAAAAAGGTGCTTTGGTGAATAGCTTGTTCAACTATCCGGTATTTATGACATTCTTTTCTACTTCTCAAAAATTAGAGATAGGAGGCGTGCCTTTTGTAACCATTAGCCCAAAACCCAATCGTAACGAAGCCGTAGAATATTATCGCCGTGTTGCCGAAAAATTCGATTTAAACATCAATCTTTTCGAAAGGGTACAGCAAGTGGTTAAGAGTGATGAGGGTGTTTTTGAAATTAATACTTCTAAAACCAATTATACGGCTGGTAATGTAATTGTGGCTACTGGGTTTTATGATGTTCCCTTATTAATGAATGTGCCGGGTGAGGATTTACCAAAAGTAACGCATTATTACAAGGACCCGCATTTATATGCCTTCCAAAATGTGGTTGTTGTTGGTGCCAATAACTCGGGTGTTGATGCCGCTTTAGAAACTTACCGCAAAGGTGCAAATGTAACCATGGTGGTGAGGAGTGGGGAGCTTGGTCCGCATGTTAAATATTGGGTTCGCCCGGATATACAGAACAGGATTAAAGAAGGTGAAGTTACTGCCCTTTTCGATTCTGAACTTGTTGAAATAAGGGAAGGTGAAGTAGATATTAAAACCCCGGAAGGGATAAAAACCATTCCGAACGATTTTGTAATTGCCATGACGGGCTATCAGCCAGATTTTTCGATGTTAAGAAAATTCGGTATCAACCTGCCCGAAACATTATGTCCGGTTTACAACGAAGAAACCATGGAAACCAACGTAAAGGGTTTATACCTGGCTGGTGTAGTTTGCGGTGGTTTAGATACGCACAAACTGTTTATCGAAAACTCTAGGATACATGCCGAAATGATTGTGAAGAATATTTTGGGTTAGTGTCTTACGAAGTTTTACTAAAGGATTAACGATGGAATAACTTCGTAAGTCTGTACTAAATTCCTAAAATCATTTCTTCGATTTTCCATATTGAAAGGCCGCACGCAACATTAATGCGATTATCAAAATTTGGATTACCAATAGTGCGTTAAATGGCGTAAAAACAGTTGCGGCAAATTCTCTTATTGCGTTAACTTCAGTTGGTTTGGCTTTTACTGATAGTGGTGGATAGACTGTCCATCCACTTTTCCAAGGATTAAAAAATGCTGCAATCAGGCTCATTTTGACTAATAATATATTAAAGCCTAAACCTAAAATTAAAAAGATACCGAGTGGTAATTTCCGATTGAAAGCGTGCCTGTTTTCTTTGATAAAATAGAATATAAAGGAAAAAACTACAAAAAAACAGATAAAAAAGTGCTGGTTCGCAATAACAAAATAGGTGTCATGCAGGTTAATGTCGATATCTTTTTCGAAAATAGCTTTTCCAAAAAAGAGTAGCCCGATAATTAGGGTAATTGCTATACAGCCTGTAACCCATAGAGTTTCTTGTAATATTGGTTTGATTTTCATGGAACGGGGTTTAGATTGATTTGTATAGTTAAGTTATTTAAATCGATCGTCATTCCCAACCCGATAGCTATCGGGTCGATTGGGAACCACGAAGTGCTCATGAATGCCTCTGAAAAAAGGAAAACCCATGAATAATCGTAATGCCAGGTGCTTTAAGATTCCCGCCTGCGCGGGAAAAACGACCTAGCTATTAAAGTCTGTTAATGGCATATAAATATATTTTATATATAGAAGGGTCGTCATTGCGAGGCACGAAGCAATCTTAATGCGATCGCTAGGTATGAAATTTAAAACCCACCCATTTTAGTAGGATTGCTTCGTGCCTCGCAATGACGATCTTGTGCGCCGTGTAATCTCAATTTCAATATTTTTGAATTAAAATTGATTTCTCGGTATGACACTTCTATTAAATCAATAAACATCAACCTTCAAAGTATGCTCCACAAAACTTACAATCGACTTTTCTACACCCGGCAAATCTTTAGATGTAATATAAGAGCCCATTACGTGGTTACCCGCATTTGGTATAGCATGCTTTCTTTTTAAATTATTCGGCGTGCCCAGTTCATCGTACATTTTCAGCATGGCATCTACCTTAACCACCGGATCCTGCTCCAGTTCATTTTTATAGTAATAAAGCAGTAAAACAGGTTGCTTTACTTTTTGAAAAGTGGTTTTGAGCATGCTGCTTTCGATAAATTCTTCCAGCTCAACCAGCGATTCGAGCCGGTAATTGGTGTACCAGTATTTTTTATATTCGTCGGTGCGGTCGTCCACTTTACGTTCATCGCCGCCTACAACTCTGCGGGCAATTTGTAAGCCCCAGGGATTATTTAAAAGCCAGGCATTTTTATCGTTAATGGCCACATTTGGCGACATTAAAATCAAACTGTTAATTTCCGGGTAGGTTGCCGCTAATTTTAAAGCCACCGTTCCGCCGGTAGAAGTACCCACTAAAATTACTTTTTTACCCAGTTTTTTACCAATGGCATAAGCCTGTTTACTGGTTTCCCAAAGGCGGTCGGCCGTAAAATATTGCATGGGCGCCAGGGTATCGATGCCGTGATCGGCTAAACGGGCAAGGTATAAATTGGCATGCAACTCTTTCGCTAAATTTAAATGTACCGGATTGCCTTCTGTTTTTGATGCCGAAAAACCGTGTAAATAAACAATGGCGTATTCGGTTTGCTGGTGAAGGCTATCGGCCCACACAATTTCGGCTTCGTTGCCAGGTTTTATTTTGTGCATGGATTCGATGCTGGCTACATAGCTGTCCAGGTCTTCCAGATCGGGGACTTTAGTCAGGTCCTCACTAAATACCGGTTTTTTGGGTTTTGGTCCCAATAAATAACCTGCAATAATGAATGCCGAAAGGCCTATAATTACTTTGTAGCGTTTTTTCATGCCATTAAATATTGGTTTAAATGTAAAATTTGAAATTAAATAAAGCTAATTATTTTGATGAATTAATTATCGTTTTGAGGGGCTTTTACCTGCACTACCCCATCATGATAAACCTGATAGCGCCAAATAGCCCACAGCCCGAAGGATGAGGGCGAGGACTATGGGCAATAGCAGGAGCACCAGATGTTAAAAATTGCTGCCCGTTACTTTTCAAATACTTAATATTACGCTTATACATTACCTTTTTATGGGAAATAAGCTTAAGTTTGCAATCAAAATTTTTCGACTTAATGCCGGGAATCGAACAGATAAAAACACCTATAGCTGCTGATATTAAAGCGTTTGAAAAAACCTTTAAGGAATCGATGCATAGCGACGCACCGTTGCTGGATAGGATTACCCATTATATTGTAAAGCAAAAAGGCAAACAAATGCGGCCGATGTTCGTGTTTTTTGCGGCTAAATTGTGCGGTGGAATTACCGAATCGACACATCGCGGTGCAGCTTTGGTAGAGCTTTTACATACGGCTACCTTGGTACACGATGATGTGGTGGATAATGCTTATGAGCGCCGTGGCTTTTTCTCGATCAATGCTTTATGGAAAAATAAAATTGCCGTTTTAGTTGGCGATTACCTATTGGCCAAGGGATTACTGCTTTCGGTAAACAATAATGAGCACCGTTTGTTACAGATTGTATCGGAAGCGGTGAAACAGATGAGTGAAGGTGAGTTGTTGCAGGTAGAAAAGGTACGGAGGATGGATATATCGGAAGATTTATATTTTGATGTAATCCGCCAGAAAACAGCTTCTCTAATTGCCTCTTGTTGTGCTGCGGGTGCGGCTTCGGCAGGTGCTGATGATGCAACGATAGAAAAAATGCGCTTATTTGGAGAAAAAGTGGGGATTGCCTTTCAGATTAAAGATGATACCTTCGATTTTGGAACTGATGATGTTGGGAAGCCTTTGGGTATTGATATTAAAGAAAAGAAAGTAACCTTGCCTTTAATTTATGCCTTAAATAAAGCGGAAAAAACAGAACGTAAAAAAATGATCAACCTGGTGAAAAACCATCAGGATGATCCGGTTAAAATTCAGCAGATTATTGATTTCGTAAATGCGCATGAAGGTGTTTATTACGCAAACCAGAAAATGTTGGAGTACCAGCATTCAGCATTTGAAATTCTGCATAGTTTTGATGCAGGTGAAGCCAGAACAGGTTTAGAACAGCTTGTACTATATACTACTGAACGTAAAAAATAATGGGTAACGAATTACTTTTTAGCTTAGGTTTCTTGCTTTTTATTGCATTAATCCTTGCTTTAGATTTAGGTCTGTTTAGCAGGAAAGAGCATGTGGTGAGCTTAAAACAAGCTGGCGTAATGAGTTTGATTATGGTGGCCCTGGCCATCGGCTTTTATTTTATATTGTTAACCGAAGGGCACCAGCTCCATGGGATTAAGGATTTCGCCCACCTGCAAGAAATCGTAACCAAGCATCAGCACCATATTAAGTTAATCCCCGGTGATTTTGAAGGAAGTTTGGCGGTTTATAAACAAAACCTCGGACTGGAATTTTTGACGGGTTATGTAATTGAATATGCACTTTCGGTAGATAATATCTTTGTAATCGTGCTTGTTTTTTCTGCTTTTGCTGTTGAAGAAAAATATTACCACAGGGTACTATTTTGGGGGATTTTGGGCGCCATTATTATGCGTTTCATCTTCATTTTTGTGGGGGCCGCACTAATTACAAAATTTGCCTGGATACTTTACATTTTTGGCGCTTTCCTGGTGTTTACAGGGGTGAAAATGTTTTTCAGTAAAGCGGAAGATGATAAAATTGATCCCGAAAACCATCCTGTGGTGAAATGGGCTTCGAAAATATTCTCGATCCATCCAAAATACGAGGGTAAAAACTTCTTTGTTAAAATAGACCATAAAACATTTGTTACACCATTATTTTTGGTGCTTTTGATTGTAGAGTTTACCGATTTGTTATTTGCAGTCGATTCTATTCCGGCTATTTTTGCGGTAACTAAAGATCCTTATATCGTATTTTTCTCTAATGTTTTTGCCATCATGGGCTTACGTTCCATGTTCTTTTTGCTGGTAAATATTATTCACAAATTCCATTATCTAAAAACAGGTCTGGCATTTTTACTGGCTTTTATAGGAGTGAAAATGTTAGGACATACTTATCTGGAGAAATGGGGTTTCACCACTGAGCATTCATTAATTGTAATTCTGAGTATCTTGGTGATCAGTATTGTGGCTTCTTTGGTTTTTCCGAAGAAGAAGGCACATGTAAAACCTTAGCTAAAGTTTTGTCATTCTGAGCGCAGCGAAGAATTTTTTTTATTGCGATAAGCGAGAAGATTCGTCATTGCGAGAAGGCTTTTTCAGCCGACGAAGCAATCTTTATAGCAAGGATCACTAGCATGAAAGATTGCTTCGTCGTTCCTCCTCGCAATGACGATTTTTCTATAAGAATCTATCAATAGTAGCGCAGCGAAGAATCCCCTACCTATGAAACAGATGCTTCGTGCCTCAGCATGACAGCATATTTAGGGTTGGTGCGAGAAAGAAATGTTCGCGCCAAAGCAAAATAAACGTTACAGCTAGCAATCTCAGGCTAAAATTTGTACTTTCAGCAGATAAACTAAACCTAATGAAATACCTTTTCTCTACCGTGCTTCTTTGTGCAACTTTATTTGCCAATGCACAGGATAAATTCGGAGATGTTTTTGCAAAAATCAACACCGATGTACAGCAAAACTCAAAAGCTTACCAAACCCTTAAATATGAAACCGAAACCATCGGTCACCGTTTAACAGGCTCTGCAAATGGGGCAAAGGCTGAACAGTATGCTTTCGATTTATTAAAATCTTACGGTTGCGATGTGAAATTTCAACCCTTTGAAGTAGAAAGCTGGGCCCGAAAAACCATCAGCGTAGAAATTGGGGCTGATAAAAATAGCCTTGTTAAAATGAAGGCCGTTACACTGGCACATTCGCCGGTGAGTGTGGATGTTACAGGTGAAATTGCATATGCAGGTAATGGACTGGAAGCAGATTATCAGGCCAGTCCAGAAAAGTTTAAAGGTAAAATTGCTTTGATTTATTTGGGTGTATTACCAGGCTCTCCTGCAGGAACAAAATCCTTGCACCGTTCGGAAAAGACCGCGATTGCAACAAAGTATGGAGCCATTGGTGTAATCATTATCAATACGGTAAAGGATGGTGTGCTTTTAACAGGAACCGCTTCTGTAACTGGAAAATTAATTCTAATCCCTGCAGTTTGTATTGGTTTGGAGGATGGAACGGCTCTGAAAGAGAAAATTAAGTCACAGCCGCAAATAGCGCATATTGCTATGACGAATTTCTCGGGTTTGATCAAAGCCCGTAATGTGGTGGCTACTTTTAAAGGAACAGAATTACCAAAAGATAAAATTGTTGTCGGCGGACATTTAGACAGCTGGGATTTAGCTACTGGCGCTATTGACAATGGAATCGGTTCTTTCGCCATTATGGATATGGCCCGAACTTTCAAAAAGCTGAATTTAAAAACCAAACGTACAGTAGAATTTGTATTGTTTATGGGTGAGGAGCAGGGATTGTTAGGCTCTAAAGCTTATATCGATCAGGCTAAAAAAGACAAAACCTTAAACCAGGTGAAGTTTATGCTGAACTATGACATGACCAACGATCCGAAAGGTTTCTCTACTTCGCGATCTGAAATGAAGGCACTTTTTACATCCTGGGGCGCTGATATTGTGAAAATTGATACAGGCTTTAAAAACTTGTTTAACGCTGGTGCTGGTTTACACAGTGATCATCAGCCATTTATGTTAGAGGGGATCCCTACTGGTGGTGGCTTTGGTGGTAAACTGCCAAATAATTCCGGGCCCTTTTATCATTCTGATGGTGATAGTTTTAAACTGGTTGATGAACAACAGCTAAAAAATACGGTGCGCTACAGTGCCATGTTAACCTATGCTTTAGCCAATACACCAAAAATTCCGGTAGGTGTTCAGGGAGAGGAAGAGTTAAGGGCTTTCTTAGAATCGCAAAACTTAAAAGAACCTTTAACTATTGCGGGTGAGTGGCGGTGGAAGTAACCTTCGGGTTGAATACACCGATTTAGAGATTGCACTGATTCGCAATAGATCAATCCTTTGTGTCTGTCGTAATGGAAAAATTTTATTGACGATGCTAACATTCTGGTACAGGGATTAACTTAATGTTAATTGATATATTTTTTTACAATTGGTGTTAAGCTTGCACTTTGTCTTTGACTATGTGGTTGAATATCATATATTTGTTTTCGTGCCAAACAGAAAAACATTGTCAAAATGAACAGAAAACGGAATAAAACAACCGTAATTTTTGTAAGTAAAAATCAAAATTCGAGCAAGCCTATCCAGGTTCCAACCGCTTATATCGTCCATTGGAAAAAATATATTTTAGGTATACTGGGGTTATTTTTAATCCTCGTGGGCAGTATATTTTATCTTGTCCGAAGTAATGCCAATACCGAACTGACTAAGAATAAACTTCAGGCAGCGCTTCTAAAAAGCAAAGGCCAGTTATCGGTTATTGACACTTCTTCTCTTAAAAAACATTATCAATCGATAGATAAGAAATTACTGACGATTAATAAATACCTTAAAGCGCGTGGACTAAAGCCGATTTTAACAGGTAATGAAGGTGGAGAACAAAGCGATGATGTTTTATCGAATGAAGAAATTAGCGAATTTTATGATAATTACCTGAGTAAAATTACTTACAATGTGGCTTATACGCCAATGGGTTATCCACGTTTGGGTACCATTACATCCGGTTTTGGTCATAGAGAAAATCCTTTTACCGGAGAAAATGTAGAAACCCATAAAGGATTGGATATCAGGGCAAATTATGGCGACCCGGTTAAATGCACAGCGAATGGTAAAGTGATTTTTGCAGGTAAACGTGGTGCTTATGGCAATTGTATCGTCATTAAACATGGAAACGGCTTTGAGACCTATTACGGTCATCTCTCCAAAATTTTGGTTGAAGAAGGCGAAAACGTTATTGCTGGCAATAATATTGGCAAAGTAGGCTCAACCGGACGTTCAACAGGTCCTCATTTACATTACGAAGTACACCAAAACGGTAAAGTTATCAATCCAAGATTCTTTTTAACCTTGTAAACATGTTTAAGAAAAGCAACCAGATAAAAGACCTCAATCAGCAAGAAATTTCTACTCTAATCGGCCTTGGTTTTACCATTACCGGCGAATTAAAAGGAAAAGCAGTAATCAGGATAGATGGAACGGTAATTGGAAACGTTAATGTTGAAGGCGGTATTGTTTTAGGCGAAAAAGGGATGATTAAAGGTGATGTTCAAACCGATTCTGCTATTATTTACGGTACGGTTAACGGAAATGTAAAAGCCCTGAATCTCGAAATAAAAAAGACAGGCAAGGTTAACGGCGATATTAAAACAGAAGCCATTGAAATTGAGATGGGTGCACAATATAACGGTAAGCTCGAAATGCACCAATCTGGTAAAACTGAGGATAAAGTAGCGGTAAAGGCTTAGTCGGGATCAAAGGTTAAAGTATCGATTTTCAATTTAGCTTGTTTTGCTAAATATTCAATCATTTTATTTTCCTGCCTGATCACACCAATTCCATCAAGTGTATTCCAAGAGGTGCCATCGTTAAATTTAATATAATGATGAGGTTCTAACCTTTGACCATTATCATATTTAATCATCTCAATAAAATGAATTGATTTTATATCGGCAATGAGCTGTGTTTTTGGCTTAATACTCCAAAATTTATTAAATACAATTTTATCGGGGTAAATTTGAACGGCATATTTAACCCCGAAAAACAGTAATGCAGCTGAAAAAGTAATTATTAAAGTTGATAGCGGGCGTATGATTATGCGACCATCAAACCGATGTTTCATATTGGTGTAAACCAGGTATTCCTCATACCGTTCTCTGAGCAGGAACCTATAGGTAAGATCCATGGGAATTGCTACCAAACCAAAGGCAAAGATGCCAGCAATGCCGTACCAAAAAAAATGGTTAGGGTAAAAGTGGAATAAACTTGAATCTTTTTGTTGGGTACTTTCAGACAAGAAAATCAATAGATTACCTAAAAAATAACCTATTATGCCGATATAGGAGAATAAAGGTATGATAGCAAAAACCTCCCATTTTGCATATTGTTTTCCAAGATATTCAAAGTTTACCTCAGCATATTTTTGTGGCCTTTTATATGGGAAAAAGATGGCTAATAAGATAAAAATAATTGAAATAGCTAATTCAATAGGAGCGTGCATTAGAATATAAATTATCCGCTAATATAGCTTTCCAATTGAGAAATGGTCTGTTTTTGGTCGGCAATAATAAATTTTACCACATCTCCGATGGATACCATTCCTTTTACTTCACTGCTTTCTACAATGGGTAAATGGCGGATGTGTTTGTCCGTCATCAGTTCCATGCAATGATCAATGCTGTCGCTAAACTTGATGGTAATGGGGTTAGCGGTCATGGCTTCTTTAATCAGGGTATCTTTTGATGATTTCCCTTGCAGGATGATTTTTCGGGCATAATCGCGTTCCGTGAAAATACCCCGAAGCTGCCCGTCTTCCATCACCAATACGGCACTGATATTTTTTTCTGTCATTACTTTTAAGGCATCCAGAACAGAAATATTTTCCGATACGGAAATAATGATAGCCTGTTTGGTGTCTAGCAAGTGTTTTACGCTTTTCATAATTGTTAATTTGGTTATAACAATTTAAGAAATAATTAGCTGTAAATCAAAGTTTTATTTTAATACTTTAAAGAAATCAAGTTTTTTAATATACATTGTGTCATGTCAAACTTGACTTCTTTGGTATTTTACGCAGGACCTAATTAATCTAAACCTGACAGAAACGCCAGCCTCCGATTTCTTCTATCGGAGCTATAGTGAATGGCAGGAAGGAACCCAATCTAAGTATTACAGGTTTTGCTTTTCAAATAAATTTTATCTGACCAATAATAAATATTTTACTGATTTTTAAGTGGTTTTGCATCAATAGTAGTATGCAAAGAACCACCAGGCGAATTCTTGGCTGAGGCAAGGTGTCCTGTCGTAATTTTACCAACTGAGAAAGATCTCCTTATCAGGCAATTAAATCTTAATCTCGAATTAGTAAAATTAGAGGACCAGGTAAGGTTTAAATCTTTAACTGGCCCATTTTTGTCGAAATCAAGCTGTACACCAGAACTAATATTACTTCCGGAAATTTTATTGGTTTGAGTTGATCCGTCTGGTTTAGTAAAACTTACTTCAGCTTCAAAATTTTCGGGAAGCGATGCAGGTATTATCCAATTGTTTTGTCCATCAAGGTACCCAACCTGAACTTCGTAAGCTATAGTTACATAACTTGATTCATAGGGATATTTTTTGCAGCCCAACAGGGAGATTGCAATTAAGAGGAGCGTTGTATTTTTTTTCACGGTCGAAATTACTAATAAATTACCTGCTCATCCAAGTTTGATCTGGGAGTCCAGTAGCAATTATTGCATTAATAATATCATCGATAAACGCAATGTCTTTTCAATATTATATTTTTTTAACTATGGCTTATTGCCAAACACTGTAACCATTACTTACCATATTGGTTACATCCTTTTTTAAGGAGACAAACTGCCCGGCTTTTAATGAAAATTTAGTGTAACTGTAAGCGAGTTTAGGTGCTTCAACATCATCAGTAATCATAGTAATAAAATATTCGCCCGGAGGTAATTCTATATTGGTGCTGGTGACGTTCGAATAAGTATAATCGGCCGCGAATGATGTTTTTGAAACATTATCATAAGCCAGGTTTTTTTCGGTCAGGCCATTATATTGAAAATTTTTCCCCTCCGCTTTCCAAACCAGAACTGTAGCTACATTAAATGCCTTAATATACGTTGAGCCACCCGAACCCGGATACGTTTTGGTGAAATCTAAATCAAAGCCTTGTCGATTCACAACAGGATTATTTTTTCCACATCCGAATAGTACCGTTACAAAAAAAATCAGGAGTATATTTTTCATGTTGTAAATATATTAAATAGGCTTTATCAATCTCTAAAAGCTTTTGTAAAAATCATTGGCCTTTATCACTGGCCATTTTACATTTAACAAACAGCTTATAATTTGGCTTTCACAAAGGGATGCCGTAACTTTGCATCACATTTAAAAACAAATAATTATGTCATCAGTAGAGACAACTTACATTCCTTACAAAGTTAAGGACATTTCACTGGCAGAATGGGGCCGTAAAGAAATCGAATTAGCCGAAGCAGAGATGCCAGGTTTAATGAGTTTACGTAAAGAATTCGGTCCAACACAACCGTTAAAAGGTGCGCGTATTGCAGGCTGTCTGCACATGACCATCCAAACGGCTGTATTAATCGAAACATTGGTGGCCCTGGGTGCTGAAGTTACCTGGTCATCTTGCAATATTTTCTCTACACAAGATCACGCTGCTGCTGCAATTGCTGCTGCGGGTATTCAGGTTTATGCCTGGAAAGGTTTAAACGAAGAAGAATTCGACTGGTGTATTGAGCAAACTTTACACTTCGGTGCAGATCAACAACCATTAAACATGATTTTGGATGATGGTGGCGATTTAACCAATATGGTTTTCGATCGTTTCCCTGAGTTAATTGCAGATATTAAAGGTTTATCAGAAGAAACTACTACTGGTGTTCACCGTTTATACGAAAGAATGAAAAACGGAACGTTGCACTTACCTGCAATCAACGTTAACGATTCAGTTACTAAATCAAAATTCGATAACAAATACGGTTGTCGCGAATCATTGGTTGATGCAATCCGTCGTGCTACCGATGTAATGATGGCTGGTAAAGTGGCTGTTGTTTGCGGTTATGGCGATGTGGGTAAAGGTTCTGCAGAATCGTTAAGCTCACAAGGTGTACGTGTTATTGTAACTGAAATTGACCCAATCTGTGCTTTACAAGCTGCAATGGAAGGTTACGAAGTTAAAAAACTAGCTACAGCCATTAAAGAAGCTGATATCGTGGTAACTACTACAGGTAACTGTGATATCGTTCGCGAGCAACACTTCAGGGCATTAAAAGATAAAGCGATTGTTTGTAACATCGGTCACTTCGATAACGAAATCGATATGGCCTGGTTAAACGGTGCTTATGGCGATACCAAAGTGGAAATTAAACCTCAGGTTGATAAATATACTATCGACGGTAAAGATGTAATCATCCTGGCTGAAGGTCGTTTAGTTAACTTAGGTTGTGCAACTGGTCACCCAAGTTTTGTTATGAGTAACTCATTTACCAACCAAACTTTGGCTCAATTAGAGCTTTGGACTAACACTGGTGCCTATGAAAACAAAGTTTATACTTTACCTAAGCATTTAGATGAAAAAGTAGCACGTTTACACTTAGAAAAAATCGGTGTAGAGTTAGATGTTTTAGATCAACACCAGGCTGATTATATCGGCGTACCGGTAGAAGGTCCTTTCAAAGCAGATACATACAGATACTAATTCAGTTTGCAGTTTTTAGTTAGCAGTTAACTAAAAATCATAATATAGAAGGGATGTGCAATTTGCATATCCCTTTTTTATTCCCCTCTCCCAGAGGGGTGCCTGTTAGGCGGGGTGTCCCAAAGTCTAAGTGTTTTTAGACACTCAAACAATTTCCAAAATATTTGAAAACGCACGTTCAGTGCTCATCTGAGACATCAGTCCTGCTATTCATTCCAATCTTTTTGTTGTTCTTCGACTACGCTCAGAATGACAACAAAAAGGATTTCCATTTCTATCAGGTTTATTTTACAAAATGTGTGGTTCTTTTGCCGCTGAAATCCTACATTTGAAAAAACACAAACGATGAAAAAGTTAATATTTGCGCTGATACTAGGTTTATTTTCAGTTTCTGTAAATGCCCAAACTGCATCTCAAAAAACAGCAACTGCAAAAGTAATAACCAAACAGGTGGTCGATATTGCCTGTGGTGAATGCCAGTTTAAAATGAAAGGTAAAGATTGCGAATTGGCGGTTAAAATTGATGGCAAACCTTATTTTGTTGATGGCAAAGGCATTGATGATTTCGGTGATGCCCATGGCGAACATGGTTTTTGCAATGCCGTAAGTAAAGCAGAAGTTACCGGCGAAATCGTAAACAACCGCTTTAAAGCCAAAGAAATAAAGTTATTGCCAGTTAAGAAATAGTAATATATCAACCACAAAGACACAAAAGCATAAAGAAATTAAAAAATTGTGTCTTAGTGCCTTTGTGGTCTGCTTGCTAATTTTAACTTTTCACCCTTTGCCTCTTTCTTAGCATCCTTTGCGGTTAAAACGTAGGTTATTCAAATTCCTTTTCTAAACCCTGCCTTAAATCGAAAAGCAACCATTGTTTATTTTTCACGTCAGCTTGTTTCGTTTTTAGTAACTGGATAAAATCCTTTACGCCGATTTCTTCGTTCCCGTTACCATGAATAAGAACAATGCTACCCGCATTCGGCTGTTGTCCTTTAGCTAACCAGGCATCGCTTCCAACGGGAATTAATCCGTAAGCTTCGATTTTTTCAACAATTGCTTTATCTGATACCAATCCCGGGAAACGGAAAAATACAGAAGGGGTTAAACCGTTTTTAAGCATCAGTTTTTCGTTTTCCAATACTTCTATATCTAAGTTGGTTCCCGGAGCCAGAAGGAAATTTTCAGCCAAAGGCAGTTTATTTACTTCATGGTTGTAGGTATGGTTCACCCACGTAATATTCAGCTCCTTTTTATCCACGAGACTTTTTAGCCAGTTCAGGTCATCCGGGTGTTTTAACATCCATTTACCCGAAACGGAAACTGCTAATGGGGCGGGCTGCTCTGTCTTTTTAAATTCATCAAAAACCGATTGGAAAATAATCCGGTCTAAAGCCTTATGCGACGGACAAAGATCGATGGTTAAGGTAATGCCTTTTTCATTAGGGATGGCGTGATCAATCCCTGCGTTTTGTAACTGCAGATCTTTAGCAGCGGCGGCTTCTATTGATTTTATATAAGCCGTGTTCTTAAAAATCGCCAATACATTCGAATACTGAAGACTGCTTGTGGTATAATTACTGGCTAGATCTACTTTAGTATCTAAAGTTTCAGGATTAACCAGTAATAAATATTTTTGGTTATTTGCCGAAAAACTTCTGAGCGCAATCAACTTCTCATTATTA
Organism: Pedobacter jeongneungensis; assembly: GCF_000633455.1. Lineage (GTDB taxonomy): Bacteria > Bacteroidota > Bacteroidia > Sphingobacteriales > Sphingobacteriaceae > Pedobacter > Pedobacter jeongneungensis_A. The sequence goes on along the minus strand of NZ_AYMG01000027.1, from coordinate 65,522 downwards.
CCTGTTGCTATGGCAAAACTTACCTTATAGCGTTTAATATCTTCAAAATTTTGTGCAAAAGTTTGAATTAAAAAAAAGCAGCTGCAAAAAATAGTGATGAGCAGACGTTTAGATAATTTCATGTTTCCTTATTTAAAATCTTTCTAATTTAACGCAAATCCGTTATCTTTACAAACATCGCCATGAACAAAGAAAAAGCAAAATTATGGTTTAAAAGGGTGGGGCTGGTTGGGTTTTTATTCTTCCTGATTAAAGGATTAATATGGCTTGTTGTGTTCTACTTTATCGGCAAAAACGTTTCTTAACAAGGTTCATTAGTTCACTGGTCATTTGTTCATTTGGCTGTGCCAATCGTATAACATATCCAGACTTTTTCTTAATGTCCTTAATTTCTTAATGATCAGATTTACCTAAATGTAAACAACATATTTGCCAGAAAATTCCATACAAAGACAATTACAATAGCGAAAAACTTTGCTACGTAAAAGTTTGTTCCATTTTTCCGTTGGTGAAAAAGATAAATGATGAAGGTGTTTAAACCCAAGCCGACTAAACTTACTACTAAAAACTTACTGAATTCTGTTGCCCAATGCACGTTGGTACTCTCGAATGTCCATACCCGGTTAATGAGGTAATTATTGGTTACAGCCAAGGTAAATCCAATGGCGTTAGCAATGTATTTGTTGATTTTGATTTTCTCTTTACACAGCCAGGTTGCACCAAAATCGATTGCCATTCCTAGGAAACCTGTTAATCCAAATTTTAAAATGCGGAAAAATAAATCCATGCTAATGTATTTTAACCAAATAAAAATGCGCTATAATCTGCGGACGTGTTTTGGCATTGATGAATTTACCTGTTAATTTGGTAATGTGGTAATATTCAAATGATTTTAACAATTCGACGTGGTATTCGGTTTTTAATCTTTCAAGTTCCGATTCCGGGGTGTAAATCACAAGATCTTTTTCATCTTTAGATTTATTCAGCTCCTCGTAACTCCAAAAGTATTTCGGTTCGCCATTGGCATAAAAATCGAATGAGTATGCATCCGGATGCATCAATACTGCAGCTTTGGCCTTAGGGTAATTTTCTTTTAACCATTTACCAGCCTGCATGCCAGATTCGTATTTTAAAACCGATGGATAGAAAAATGCAGAAAGAAAAATCATTAAACCAACCGAAATCATAGTACTTCTTGCCAGCAGATTTTCAGTTTTTAATCCTTTGAAAATTAAAAAGGATACGGTCAGTAAAATAACTAAAACCGCAATTGCTATATAATTATTTGTAAAACCAAAAAAGACAGCAACAGCAGATAGAATCAAAACAATTAAAACTGCCAGTACATTTTGAATGGTGAAAAATATTTTTAAACTTTTCCCCTCCAGTTTCTGTAAGTACAAAGCCGTAATGATGGCAAACTGTGGCAAAATGATCAAAATATAATGAGGCAGCTGGAATTTCGAAAGTGAAAACAATAGAAAGGTAATTGCTGCACTGGTCCAGATCATGATACTTTCTGCTGGTAAATCAATCCTGTTTTTCTTTTTGAAAAGGTTAACTACCGCAGTATAAAACAATATCGACCAGGGTAAAAAGGCCCAAAGCGTGGTGTGTAAAAAGAAAGAAATATCACCTTTTCCTTTTATCGGCCCATTATTAAAGAAGCGGCCAAACTGGCTATCCCAAAAGAAGAATTTTAAACCAGAAACTCCGGTTTTTCCAAACACCACCTTCTCCGGGTGTAAATCGAACTGAACATATAAAGTATAGAGTTCGGGAATAATAAAAATAAAAATCAATGCAATGGCAATCCACCATTTTGGTTTTAATAACTGCTTAAATTGTTTCGTTAGTAGCCAGTAAATGATAAACCCACCAAAAACGGGGATCAGCACAAATATGCCTTTAATCATAATCGCACATGCGGCGAAAAACGAACCCGCAACAACATGCAAAAAAGAATCTTGATGTGCTTTATAATAATGATAAATAGCAGCTAAAGTAAAGGTGGTAATGTAAACTTCTGCACGCACATCGAAAGTAGAAATGAGGATGTGCAGCGAGCTTAAAAAAATCAGGGCGCTAATCAATCCTGTTTTTTCATTGTAAATGTCTTTTGCCAGTTTGTAAAGGTACCATGCACCCAATAACCCAAATAAAAAGGAAGGGAGTTTATAAGCAAAAGCAGTAATCCCGAAAACCTTGAATGAGGCAGCGGCCAGCCAAAAAGTTAAATGTGGTTTATCCAGCCAATCTGCACCGCGAACATAAATGCTAACCCAGTCATTCCGAAGCACCATGTTTTTGGCAATGGATGCATAAAGTGCCGAATCGGGTTCCATTACCCCACCAAAAAGAGCCAATACACTAACCAATGCGATCAGGGCAATTAAGATTTTATACAGGGTGGTGTCTTTCAAGTTCATTTACAGGAAGCAAATATGAGCAAAAAAAAGTCAAATTTTTTTAAGGTTTAAGATTAACAGGGGCAAAGCCCTATCTTTGCTTTATGACAAAGTTATCTGTTAACATCAATAAAATTGCTACGCTCCGCAACAGCCGCGGGGGTAATAATCCTGATTTAGTTAAAGTTGCATTAGATTGCGAACGTTTCGGCGCGCAGGGAATCACGGTACACCCACGCCCTGATGAACGCCATATCCGTTATCAGGATGTGTACGATTTAAAAGCTGTTATTGCTACAGAATTCAATATTGAAGGAAATTGTAAAGAAGATAAATTTGTTGATCTGGTTTTGGCCAACAAACCTGCCCAGGTTACTTTGGTGCCTGATGCTGAAGGGCAGATTACTTCCAATCATGGTTGGGATACCATTAAACATAAAGATTACCTGAAAGAAATGGTTGCTGTTTTCCAGAAGGAAGGCATCCGGGTTTCTATTTTTGTTGATCCGGTAGTAGAAATGGTTGAGGGCGCAGCTGAAACCGGGACAGACCGTATCGAATTATATACCGAGGCCTATGCGCATAATTATTTCGCTGATCGCGAAAAGGCAATTGTTAATTATATCGCGGCTGCCCATCACGCCAATACTTTAGGCTTGGGGATTAATGCCGGCCATGATCTGGACCTGCACAACCTGCATTATTTTGCTCAAAGTATCCCAGGTTTACTGGAAGTTTCCATAGGTCATGCTTTAATTAGCGATGCGCTTTACTTAGGTTTAGAAACAACCGTTCAGAAATATTTACAACAACTGGCTTAGTTTTTAACCACAAAGTACACTAAGAAGTGCACAGAGAAACAGAGCCTCTGCGCACTCGGTGAAAAACTCTTTTTCTCTGTGGTTAGATAATATAAATATGTTAAAAGGAATTCTCCTTGTTTTTTTTGGTGCCTGTAGTTTTGGTATCCTCTCTACTTTTGTTAAACTGGCTTATCACGAAGGTTATACTTTAGGTGATGTTACCGGTGCCCAGGCTTTTTTCGGAGCTGTAATTTTATGGGTTTTATTTTTCTTCCAAAGCAGAACTGCAGGTTATAAAGCCAAAGCGGTTCCTGCTAAAACACCCTGGTGGAAAATGATAATCGCAGGAACCTGTACAGGTTTGGTGAGTATTTTTTATTATCAATGCGTAAAGTTGGTGCCTAATTCGGTTGCCATTATTTTATTGATGCAGTTTATATGGATGAGCATTTTAATGGAATACCTCATTTTTAAGAAAAAACCAACTGGTTTGCAATTTTTGGCAATTCTATTGGTTTTAGGTGGGACGGTGTTGGCCAGCGGAATGGTAGAAACCAGCATCGGAAGTATGGATTTAAAAGGCATTGGTTTCGGTTTACTCGCTGCACTTTGTTATGCAGGTTTTTTAATATTGAGCGGTAGAATCGGGAATGAATATGCGCCCTTAAAAAAGAGTGCCCTGATGATTACCGGGGCCTGTATATTGATCTTCATCATCTTTCCACCAACATTTTTGTTTAACGGCGCTTTGGGTGGAAGTTTATTAAAATGGGGTTTGATTATCTCAGTTTTCGGTACCGTAATACCGCCATTATTTTATGCCGAAGGCGTGCCGAGAATTGGTACGGCCATTAGTTCTATTTTAAGCGCGGCAGAATTACCAGTTGCGGTAATGATGGCAGGGTTTGTACTGCAAGAGCAGGTTTCATTTTTGAGGTGGGTTGGCGTTGTGGTGATATTATCGGCGATGGTTTTACCTAACCTGAAATATTTGAAAAAAGGTAGAGGGTTGGAAGGTTGAGTGCATAAGGTTAAAATTTGAGCTAAATAATCTTCTGACTTTCGGACTCCCAACCTCCGACTTACAAAAAAAATAAATATCTTTAAAAAGCATAAAGCATTTACACATGAAAAAACTTACCATTTATATTTTATCCTTTATTATCATTGGCTTAGCGGCATGTAAAACCAAAACCACCATCAATCAGGATGAAGCCGCTGAAGTGATTACCAGTTATCTAAAAGCCAATCCGGAATATAAAACCACCAGGTTTAAGTTTGGCGAGATGAAATTCAACAGTACAAACGACATGTTCGAGCTTGGGAAATATAAATCTTTGGCCAGCAAAGGTTTGGTTACCTTAAGCTTAAAAGAAGCCAAGAAGAAATTCCTTTCGAAAGATAGCAGTTTTGTTTATCAGATTACCTTAACCGATAAAGCAAGTCCGTTGGTATTAAAACAGGATGGCGACAGGGCCACGGTAAAAGTGGTAGAATATGTGTTATCTGACGAGAAACCAGTTGATTTTGCGCAGGTAAACTCCAGCACAGCAAAAGTTACGGTATCGTTAAAAATGAATACGACCGATTTCGAACCATTTGATAAAGAAGCAAATAAAAACAGCAACTTCATTACTAAAACTTATAAATTAAAGTTGAGTAAAGATGAAGGTTGGAAAGTGCAGAATTAGGTTGAAAGACTAAAGCTAAAAGACTAAAGCTGAAAGACCAAAGGGGAAAGCCTGAATGCCTCCTGCAGCTTGGGTTTATTGCATTCCCTTTATTTATAAACCCGACAGCAGTTGAAATCCTTTTTGCTTGCAGCAACCCTGAATTTACTGTCATGCTGAGGCACGAAGCATCTGCAGCCGATGAAACAGATGCTTCGTGCCTCAGCATGACATGATCTCAAAAAGATTGAAACGAATGGCGGGAACAAACTTAAATTTTAGCACAGCCACTGCTTTCCAAATAATCAAAATATTGGCTCAAAATTGAACAAACGTTTGTCTTGATTTTAAGCAGATAATCTACCAATTTTGTCGCTTTTAAGCATAAATAAGACGCCTTTTTTACACTGATTGATAGTGAAATACAGCTTCATTTTTGTTACCTTTGCACGCAAATTTATTATTCATACCGCATGAGCTTAAATATCCATTACAAGGAAGATTTTCAAAATCGTCATATTGCGCCAAATGAGGCAGATACAGCCGAAATGTTGCAAACTGTTGGCGTAAATTCTATCGATGAGCTGATTGAACAAACTGTTCCAACGGCAATTAGGTTAAAACAGCCTTTAAATTTGCCCGCAGCGAAATCAGAAACTGAATATCTTGGTGCTTTAAAACAAACTTCATTGTTGAATAAAGTTTTTAAAAGCTTTATCGGTCAGGGTTATTACGATACCATTACCCCGGGTGTAATTTTACGTAACGTATTCGAAAACCCAGGATGGTATACACAATATACGCCATATCAGGCAGAAATTGCCCAGGGCCGTTTACAGGCTTTATTAAATTTCCAGACCATGGTTATCGATTTAACCGGAATGGAAATTGCCAATGCATCTTTATTGGATGAAGGTACTGCTGCTGCTGAAGCCATGTTTATGCAATACAGCTTGCGTAAAAACCAGGCAGCTAAAAAATTCTTCGTTTCGGAACTTGTTTTTCCTCAAACGATCGATATTTTAAAAACACGCGCCAATCCTTACGGCATTGAACTGGTTATCGGAAGTCATATAGATTTCGTTGCTACCGAAGAATTTTTCGGTACAATTGTTCAGTACCCTGCAGGAAACGGTGAAGTTTTCGATTATAAAAACTTTGCAGCTGAATTACACAGCAAAAATATTAAATTAACGGTAGCTGCCGATATTTTAAGTTTAACCTTATTAACGCCTCCGGGTGAGTGGGGAGCTGATGTGGTAGTAGGTACTACACAGCGTCTGGGTATACCAATGGGTTTTGGTGGACCGCATGCTGCATTTTTTGCAACTAAAGAAGAATATAAACGTAACATCCCTGGCCGTATTATCGGTGTAACCATCGATAGCCATGGCGATTACGCTTTACGTATGGCTTTGCAAACCCGCGAGCAACACATCCGTAGAGATAAGGCAACTTCAAACATTTGTACTGCACAGGCATTGCTAGCTATTATGGCTGGTTTTTATGCTGCCTATCATGGTCCGAAAGGATTAAAAGCCATTGCAGAACGTACACACGGTTTAGCTATCAGTTTAGCCTCTACATTAAAAAGTTTAGGTTTCGAACAGTTAAATTCTGCTTATTTCGATACCATCCGTTTCGATTTGGGCGATTTAAAAGGCGGTATCCATTCTGGATGTATCGATAACGAAATCAACTTAAATTATGTTGGTAACGTAGCAACCATTTCGTTCGACGAAACCAGCACTTTCGAAGATGTAGCTTTAATTGCTAAAATCTTTGCAAAGGTTAAAGCCATTGCAGCTGATCAGGTTGAGGTGGTTGAAAATGTAGAAACCGTTATTCCAGCTACGTTACAACGTACTACGGCTTATTTAACCCACCCAATTTTTAACTCGCACCACTCAGAACACGAGATGTTGCGTTATATCAAATCGTTAGAAGCAAAAGATTTATCGCTTTGCCACTCAATGATTGCTTTGGGTAGTTGTACCATGAAATTAAATGCTACCGCAGAAATGATTCCGGTTACCTGGTCTCACTTTGGCCGCGTGCATCCATTTGCACCTGCCGATCAGGTATTGGGTTATTATTCGGTTTTTAACGAATTGGATAAATGGTTAAGCGAAATTACCGGTTTTGCGGCAATGAGCTTACAGCCAAACGCTGGTGCTCAGGGCGAATATGCCGGTTTAATGGTTATCCGTGCTTATCACCACGATAGAGGTGATTTTCACCGTAACGTAGCGTTAATTCCTGCTTCGGCTCACGGAACAAACCCTGCTTCTGCTGCAATGGCCGACATGAAAATTGTAGTAGTTAAATCTTTAGAAAACGGTAACATCGATGTTGAAGATTTAAAAGCTAAAGCAGAATTGCATAAAGACAACCTATCGTGTTTAATGGTAACTTATCCATCTACTCACGGGGTGTTCGAAGAAAGCATTATCGAAATCTGCGAGACCATCCACGCTAACGGTGGACAGGTTTATATGGATGGTGCAAACATGAACGCACAGGTTGGATTAACAAGTCCGGCCAATATCGGTGCCGATGTTTGTCACTTAAACTTACACAAAACATTCTGTATCCCTCATGGTGGTGGTGGTCCTGGTATGGGCCCAATTGGTGTGGCTAAACACCTGGTTCCTTATCTTCCAGGTCATGCTGTGGTTGATATCGATAAAGGAAAATCTATTTCTGCAGTTTCATCTGCACCTTGGGGTTCGGCTTCAATCCTGATCATTTCTCACGCATATATCGCGATGATGGGTGCTGAAGGTTTAACCAATGCTACCAAATATGCCATTTTGAACGCAAACTATATGAAAGCGCGTTTAGAGCAACATTACCCAGTGCTTTATTCAGGCGCTCAGGGCCGTTGTGCACACGAGATGATTTTAGACTGCCGTGCTTTCAAAGCTTTCGGAATTGAAGTGACTGATATTGCAAAACGATTAATGGATTACGGTTTCCACGCACCAACAGTTTCGTTCCCGGTTGCGGGTACTTTGATGGTTGAGCCTACAGAATCGGAGCCTAAACATGAGTTAGATCGTTTCTGTGATGCATTGATCGCGATTAAAAACGAAATTACTTCGGTAGAAAACGGTACTTTAGATAAAACGGATAACCCGTTAAAAAATGCACCTCATACGGTTTCGGTAATTACCGCTAACGAATGGGATCATGCTTATAGCCGTCAAACTGCTGCGTTTCCACTTCCTTATGTATTAGAGCATAAGTTCTGGCCATCGGTTGGTCGTGTTAACGATAGTCATGGCGATAGGGCATTAATCTGCGCTTGTCCGCCGATAGAGAGTTATTTGGAAGAGATCGTTCCTTAAGCTCCCTTTTCGTCATTGCGAGGAGGTACGACGAAGCAATCTATTTAGATAAATTATCTGCAAGTTTTATGGATTCATTTCATAAAACTTGCAGATTTTTTTTGGAAATGAATATCTGTTTTCATCGGAGGTTGCAGTCCTGCCATCCGCTTCAATCTTTTTGTGGTACTGTCATGCTGAGGCACGAAGCATCTGTTTCATCGGCTGTGAAGATAATATATCCAATATTGCTATTAATAAAAGTTATCATTATACTTTTAAGAATTATAAATTAATTTCTTCTTAATTTTCTTATAAATGTTTCCCAGCTTTCCAATTTAATTGGAAGATTGAAATTATATTCAAAGTTTTGCCGCTTATAGCTTTCTTTTATATCATCAATAGTTCGACCTCCTATAATGATATTATGAATATTAATGTCCTTGTTTTTATCAACCCGAGTCGTTTTATCAGGCCCAATAAAAGAGTTAAATAATGATTCACCACCTACTACTCTTTCTCTAATCATGTGGATATTTTTTCTAAACTCTAAATTATTTCTATGTATATATCCTAGCCTGTCCGTAATTTGTACTACCGCTCTATCTATTTTTGCATTAAATTTTTCATAGGAGCCTTTATTTAAAATATTGAATTCTGCACCTTTTATTTCTATTAAAAATACATCCATTCTTGATGTGCCTGTAAGTAATACGAAATCAACAAATCCGCCATTTAATGGAAATTCTGCAAAACAAATATAGTTGTCTGATGGGGATGCATATACTTCAGCGAATAGTGATAAATCTTTTTTTAATAGATTTAGAAAATCTATTTCTTTTGAGTTCTTTTCTACTAATTCGATCAAAGATAATTTAGGTACCATGTTTTTTTGAATTTCGAGACCTCTAAGTATATAGTCTGATTCTAATTGTCTTGGCAAATCTAAATGAGGGTTAATTTGTGTTATTGTTTTATCTATTTCATCAAGTAAAAATTTATTTTCTAGGCTTAGATTATCCAACTCTTCGTCATCACAATCCAATAAGCATTTTGCTGCTGATAAATTTATGTTTTCCCATTTGGGTTCATTACCTTTTTCTATAGTTATTATGTCGAATGTATGATCATTTACTGATGAAGGTTCATAGTGCTCAATAAAAATTGAGGTTTCTGGAACAATTAATCTAGTTTTTAAAGACTCGCAAATTATTTCGATTGAATTTGTTACTGAGGCGGAAGTATTTTTTACACCAAGATCTGTTATTAAAACATATACCTGAAACCGTGAATTAATAAACGTCCTTACTCTACATAATCCATCTTTAGGCCAATTATTAGGAAAAGAATATCTGAAAATTAAATCGTTGATTTTCATTTTTTTTTTGTAGTAATTTTAAAATTAGGTGTAACATTTATTTCTAAATTACTGAATGTAAATAACTTATTTATGAAGATTGTTAAGTATGCAAAAACAAAGCATCTTTTTTGGAAATGAATACCAGTTTTTCATCGGAAAGTGCAGCCCTGCCATTCGCTTCAATCTTTTTGTGGTATTGTCATGCTGAGGTACGAAGCATCTGTTTCATCGGCTGCAGATGCTTCGTGCCTCAGCATGACAGCATATTCAAGGTTGCTGCAAACAAAAAGGATTTTCGCTGCTGTCAGGTTTATAAACAAACGACCCCCACTTTTTTAGGTTTTAGCACGGGAAACCCTCCACCTTAAACCTTCCGCCTTCTATCTTTCTAAAATCCTCACAAAAAAGTAAACATATTAAACCTTAACATAATCCTGCAGTCAATAGAATGATTTTAAATAAATCCGATTATTTTTGAAAAAACTTAACATAGGTCAACAACAAGAGATTGGTAGTTCATCTATATTTGTATCAAATTTTAAAAAACCAGAAAATGAAATTAAAAATTAGCTCAATTTTTTTATTAGTGGCAGTAGTAGCATTGTCAGCTTTTAAAAACCCAACCAAACCAGTAACTTATACTGTAGATGCAGCAAAATCAACCATTACCTGGATTGGTAAAAAAGTAACAGGTTCTCATAACGGAACTGTAGCTTTACAATCAGGTACCTTAGCCGTTAACGGTAAAAGCGTAACTGGTGGTACTTTTGTAATCGATATGGCTTCAATTAAAGATGCTGATGGCAGCGCGAAATTAGAAGGTCACTTAAAAGCAGACGATTTCTTCGGTACAGCTAAATTCCCAACTTCAACTTTCGTAATTACTAAAGTTGCGGGTTCAGGTGCTAATGTAACCGTATCAGGTAATTTAACCATCAAAGGTATTACTAAACCATTAAGCTTCCCTGCAACTGTAACCGTTAATGCAGATGGAACAGCTTCAGCTTTAGCTGGTAAAATCGTTGTTGATAGAACTAAATATGACATCAAATACGGTTCAAAATCATTCTTCGATAGCATTGGCGACAAAGCAATTGATGATAACTTCGAATTGACTGTTAAATTGGTAGCTAAGAAATAATTATTTCCGTCTCGGAAAATGAAAGCCCCGGCATTTGTCGAGGCTTTTTTGTTTTAACCGCAAAGAGGGCTAAGTTTAACGCGAAGGGGCGCTAAATTATGTCAGTCTGAGCGAAGTCGAAGACTAACCACCGAGAACACCGAGTTTTGCACAGAGAGGCACAGAGTTTTTAAGAATTTTGGATAGCACCCAACTCTGTGTACTTCGCGCCTTTTCTCTGTGAGCTTTGTGGTAAAAAAGCGAGTAGAGTTACCTAATCTTAAACCCGCCCTCAACAGCATCCACAAAACCAGTTGCAGCACTTTTGCCATGGTAGAATAAACATTCCCAGTTTTCTTCTGCAGCTCTTTTTCCAAATTCTTTTCTTAATTCCATTGCCTTGCGACCGTCGAAATCATATTTGGCAATAAAATTTTTAACCAGTTCCTCAGGCTCAGGCAAAACATCGCCACCAAAAAATACTTTTTGATTGCCTTCTGTTAAAAGAAAAACCTGGTGGTTTGGACAGTGTGCACCAGTAAATTCGTAAGCAATGGTTTCATCCAATGCACCATCTCCCTCAACAAACTTCAACTGCGCATTTCGCTGCACAAAATCGAAAATATCGGTATGGTAAGATGAGGAAGTGCTGCTAAAAGCGGTTTCCCATTCGCCACGGTTAATGACATATTCTGCATCAGGGAAACTCAATTCAACTTTATCGTTGCCTTGTTTATGGATCATACCGCCGGAGTGGTCGTAATGTAAATGCGACATTAAAACTTTGGTTACGTCAGTTGGATCGAAACCTGCATTGCGGATATTTTTATGTAAAATCAGTTCGCCGTGGTCATCACTAAAACCTAAACCCGTATCAAAAAGCACAAGGTCGTTTTTTAGCTCAACCAAAAAAGGCTGAACATTGATGAATAATGAAGCGGGTCTGTCTTTAAAACTATGTATGGCTGGGTCGAAAGGCACAAATTTCTTTGATGCATCAACAGAATAGGTTCCTTCGAATAGGGTGTGAACTTGCAAAATGTATTAAATTTAATTGTTAAGATTTGTAGCGGATTTTATTTCATTTATCACATAAGTCATAACTAATTTAGCAATACTATCAATATTGTATTTAGATAAGAATGTCTTGTAAGGTAAAATGATTAATTCTTCATTTCTTGCGTCATTGTATATTCTATAATTATAATCAGCTAAGTCAACGCGTAATTTATAATATATGTTTTTTTGTCTTACTGTTTTTTTCAAAGCAGTACATATAATATTTATTGATGCAGATTTTATCTCGTAACCTTCAAAGGAGTTTTCAGATACATAGTCTTTGGCGGAGAAAAATAAATCTTCGTGATATCCATTTGGTTTGATTTGTAAGATTTGTAAGTCGACATCTACTCTTACAAATAAATCTTTTATTTTTTCGATTTTTGAGTTAATCTCACGAAATAGAGGAACAATACTGTTTTCAATTACATTTGCTATATCAGAATTGGTTTTCTCTTGTTCAAATTCGTTAGGAACCTGATTAAGTTCCTGTTTCAATAACTCCAATTCCTTATCCAGATCGTCATCCTCATCAATATTTTCACCCTTGGCAGCTTTAATACTCAAATCCAAACTCCATAAAAGTTGCTTACCAATATATTCAACAAAAGCATTTAAATCTCCTGCATCTGCCCTATTCAAAGTAGCTAAATAATCTTTTTTCTCCTCACTTTTAATCACTACCAAAGGAAGGTTGTTTTTGGCAAAAACATAATTCATTAAAAGCCTTGCCGTTCTGCCATTACCATCATCAAAAGGATGGATCCGCACAAAACGGTAATGTAAAAGAGCAGCTAAAAGAACCGGGTTTTCTTTTCCGTTGTTTTCATTAAACCAGGCTACTAATTCTGCGATTTCATTTGCTACTTCAGATGGTGCGGTGTAATGGAAAATCTCTCCATTTGAAAGCCTTACTGAGTTTGGCGTTTTTTTGTATTCTCCCGGAATAATCTGTTTACGAGTACTTTGCCCATCAGCAGTAATGGCGTCTTTCCAAAAAGGCTTAACTAAAATCTTTTCATTTAAATTTCTAATGAAATTTTCCAATAGAGGTCTTTCAGTTTCAGCTGCTTCTTCCTGGATCATGCGTAAAGCAACATCATGTGCCTGCATTTCCTGGTATTCACGATAATCGTGTGTGCCTTCAGTCTGATCAAAAATTAATAATAACTCAGTTTCTCCATAAGTTAAAGTGTTGCCTTCTAAATGATTGGAATTGAAATTAAATTCTAAGCGAAACTTCTTGTCAAGCTTGGCTTGATTCTCAGGACTTAAAGGCTTTAACGAATTAAGCATATCTGATTTTTCTTTAATTTCGGATAGCAGGTTTTTAGAAAGCATTGGCAAAGATTTAATTTTTAAGGAAACATGTTAAATTAAGAATAATCTAATATACAAAGGTAACAATCTAAACACTAGTATTAGTTTCGGTAAAAGCTTGGATACTTCCTTTTTTTGTAAAATATGATGCTTAAATTTCAGGCATGAATCTTCGAATTTTAATTTTTCTGCTGGCTTGCAGCCTTTCCATACAGTTAAAAGCACAACAAAAGCCAAACGTAATAATTGTATTGGCCGATGATATGGGTTATGCCGATATTTCATGTTATGGTAGTCCGCTGATAAAAACACCTTTCTTGGATGGAATGGCAGCGAAAGGAATAAAAGCTACAAACTTTGTAACCACTTCACCAACCTGTACTCCATCCAGGGCATCATTATTAACAGGAAGATATTGCAACAGAATGGATCTGCCATGGCCAATAGGCCCGGGCGATAAACGTGGCATACCCGAAGATGAAATTACGATTGCACAGATGCTTAAACAATCGGGTTATGCTACCGCATTGGTGGGCAAATGGCATTTGGGCGATCATGGCGTTTCATTACCCAATAAAAAAGGGTTTGATGAGTTTTACGGTCTTTTATACAGTCATGATTACAGGGCACCTTATGTAAAAACAGATACCACGATTAAGATTTTCAGAAATACAAAACCAGAGATTTATAAACCACACGATAGTATTTTGACGAGTTCTTATACCCGCGAGTCGATTAAATTTATTAAAAAAAGTGCAGCAGAAAAGAAACCGTTTTTTCTTTACCTGGCGCAGAATATGCCGCACTTGCCTGTGGCATTTGCCGCTCAAAAAAGCAGAATAGCACCGTCAGCAGGAGGCGAACTGGGCGATGTAATTGAAGATATGGATGCAGGTTTAGCCGCAATCTGGAAACAGGTAGTCGCTTCTGGACAGGCAGATAATACCATTTTTATTTTCACCAGCGATAATGGCCCGTGGATTAATGCACCACAACGGATGTATGATGATGGGTTTACCAAATTTTATCATGTAGGCTCTGCTGGGATTTTTAGGGGCTCGAAAGGGATTTCTTACGAGGGTGGTCACCGCGTGCCGTTTATCGTATACTGGAAAGGCCATACCCTTAACAATACCCAGTTAACCAAACCAATTTCTAATCTGGATGTTTTTCCTACGCTTGCTGAATGGACAAAAAGCAAACTACCTCAAAGAGTGTATGATGGTGAATCTGTTTCGGGATTACTTACCAACAAAGGTTATAGTAAAACGCATCGCCCAATCTATTACCATAACTATGTTTTAGAAGGGGTGAAAGATGGTGACTGGAAACTTAGGATTACTAAAAAAGATGATAAAGAACTTAGCGAGTTATACAATTTATCCTGGGATCCGGCAGAGCGCGTAAACTTAATAGATGATGCTAAATATGCAGATCAGAAAGCGCATTTGATGAAACTTTACTCGGCATATCCTGGAAATTCAAAGTAAAACCTAACATTTTGTTATTAAGGGGGTTGTTCGTCAGCTCACTAAAGTTTGCCGCCATCATATCCAATTAAAATGTATATTTACTGTTCGGAGACAGAATAAAATGGAAAAAAGATGGGTGCTGGCATCGGATTGTAATGATGACACGATAACAAAAATAGCAGAACAACTTAATATAGATCGCTCACTTGCTCAAATACTGGTGCAGCGGAATATTTGTGATTTCGATCAGGCCAAAGATTTCTTCAGGCCAGACCTCGATCATCTTCATGATCCTTTTTTAATGAAGGATATGGATGTTGCTATTGCCCGTATCGAAACCGCATTGGCTACTCACGAAAAAATATTAATCTATGGCGATTACGATGTAGATGGTACAACTTCGGTTGCGCTGGCTTTCAGTTTCTTTTCACAGCTCACTAAAAATATAGAATATTACATTCCAGACCGTTATCTGGAAGGTTACGGCATTTCTACCGCAGGGATAGATTATGCAAATGCAAACGGATTTTCTTTAATTATTGCCCTGGATTGTGGTATAAAATCTATCGATAAAATTGATTATGCCAATAGTCTAGGAGTCGATTTCATTATCTGCGATCACCATTTACCGGGCGATGAACTGCCTCAGGCCATTGCGGTTTTAGATCCTAAACGTGCTGATTGCCCATATCCTTTTAAAGAGCTTGCCGGCTGTGGTATTGGATTTAAACTGGCACAGGCTTATGCGCAAAAACATGGACTAGCTAAAGCAACTTATCTGCAATATTTAGATTTGGTTATGGTAAGCATAGCTGCCGATATTGTACCGGTAGTAGGCGAAAACAGGATTTTGGCTTATTATGGGCTTAAAAAATTAAATAGCAATCCCTGCGAAGGCTTAAGGGCTTTGATGGAAGTTTCGGGCAAAACGGAAAATTACAGTATTACCGATGTGGTTTTCACCTTAGGTCCGCGGATTAATGCGGCCGGAAGGATAGATCACGCAAAACATGCCGTTGCCATGCTGCTTTGCCAGGTGGATAGTAACTCATTGGAGCAAAGTGAACTCATCAATCTTAAAAATACGGAACGAAAAACTTACGATCAGGACATTACCCGCGAAGCTTTGGCCTTAATTGGCGAAAGTGAAATCCTCATCAACAGGAAAACCACCGTAGTGTTTAACGAAAGCTGGCACAAAGGAGTAATCGGGATTGTAGCCTCGCGTTTAACCGAAAAATATTACCGCCCAACAATTGTACTCACTAAATCTAACGGACATGTGGCGGGTTCGTGCCGCTCGGTAGTGGGCTTCGATTTATATGAAGCTTTAAGTGGCTGCGCGCATTTATTGGATCAATATGGCGGACATAAATTTGCTGCCGGTTTAACTATGCAAGAGCATAATATTGATGCTTTTGCCGATAAATTTGAAGAAATTGTATCTGCTAGCATTACAGAAGAATTGCTTACACCAATGATCAGGATCGATGCAGAAATAGAACTGGCGCAGATTGACGGTAAGTTTTACAGGGTTTTATCGCAAATGGGGCCATTCGGACCTGAAAATATGTCGCCGATTTTTGTTACGCACAATGTATACCTCGCGCAGCATGCTATGGCTGTTGGCCAAAATCATTTAAAAATTAATATAAAACAACAAAATTCGCCTATTTTTGAAGGCATTGCATTTGGCTTGGCAGAATTTCAAAACCTTTTACAACCAAAGGTGCCATTTTCTGTTTGTTATACGTTAGAAGAAAACGTGTGGCGTGATAAAAAACGTTTGCAATTAAATATTAAAGGAATAAAAGTTAATTAAATATTTCTAAGGTATCATCCTGATCCTGTCGAAGAACATTTCGACAAGCTCAATGTGATAACCAAAGAATATCAATCAATATATGATATTAAGAGCCGAAAACCTGGTTAAAAAATACAAACAGCGTACTGTTGTAAACAATGTTTCCTTTAACGTAAGTCAGGGGGAGATTGTTGGACTTTTAGGGCCAAACGGTGCCGGGAAAACAACTTCGTTTTACATGATTGTAGGTTTGATTAAACCGAATGAAGGACGTATATTTTTAGAAGAAGAAGAAATTACGGAAGATCCGATGTACCGCAGGGCACAGAAAGGAATCGGTTATCTGGCTCAGGAAGCATCAGTTTTTAGAAAACTTACTGTAGAAGATAATATTCTTGCCATTTTGGAAATGAGTAAAATGAGCAAGGAAGAACAAAAAGACAAACTTGAAGAACTGATCAATGAGTTTAGCTTACATAAAGTACGTAAAAACCGGGGCGATTTATTATCAGGTGGTGAGCGTCGCCGTACCGAGATTGCCCGTGCTCTAGCGGCCAACCCTAATTTCATTTTATTGGATGAGCCTTTTGCGGGTGTGGATCCAATTGCCGTAGAAGAAATCCAAAGTATTGTTGCCAAATTAAAACATAAAAATATCGGCATTTTAATTACCGACCACAACGTGCAGGAAACGCTTTCCATTACCGATAGGGCATACTTGCTTTTTGAAGGTAAAATTTTAGAACAGGGTGTACCCGAAGTTTTGGCCGAAAACGAAATGGTTAGAAAAGTATATTTAGGATCGAACTTCGTTTTAAAACGGAAAAAATTTGATGTTTAAGCATTCTATCGCCAATAAAAGTATTTTGATCAACAAACAAATTTTCATTTTGGGTGTTGCCTAATCGCGATATTAAAACTAAAGTTATAAAACTATTTACTGTGTATAAAAATCTGTGCGTATCCCTGCGTAATCAATGGGCAAGTATGAAAACCTTTGGCAAAACGAGGCTCATTCACTTTAACATTTAAAGATGGCATTTGTAAATTCAATTTTTACCTGGTTAATGAAAAAGCGGATCCACCAGATCGAGCTTTTTATGAAATACCCCTACGATGTTCAGGAAGAGTGGTTCCATACTTTGATCGATAGTGCAGAAAATACTGAATGGGGCAAAAAATACGATTATAAGTCAATTTTAACCCCGCAACAATACCAGGAGCGGGTTCCCATCCAAAATTACGATAGCCTGAAGCCATTTATTGAGCGTATGCTTAATGGCGAGCAAAATATCCTTTGGCCATCTGATGTTAAATGGTTTGCAAAATCATCGGGTACCACCAGCGATAGAAGCAAGTTTATTCCGGTTTCTCCAGAATCATTAGAAGAATGCCATTTTAAAGGCGGTAAGGATATGCTTTCTATTTATTGTAATAACCGCCCTGATAACCAGATGTTTACCGGTAAAGGTTTAGTTTTAGGTGGCAGCCATCAGGTTAACCAGTTAAACGAAGATTGTTTTTATGGCGATTTATCAGCAGTGCTGATCAAAAATCTTCCCATATGGGCCGAATATTACCGTACACCGGACATGTCCATCGCCCTGATGGACAATTACGAAATCAAGATGGATAGAATGGCCGAAGCCACCATCAACGAAAACGTAACCAGTATTTCAGGGGTACCCACATGGACCATCGTACTGGCAAAAAAAGTGCTCGAACTTACCGGAAAACAGAATTTACTGGAAGTTTGGCCAAACTTAGAGTTATATATTCATGGTGCGGTAAACTTTGCCCCCTATCGTGAGCAGTTTAAGCAACTCATCCCATCCGATGACATGTATTATCTGGAAACTTACAATGCATCCGAAGGATTTTTTGGTATTCAGGACCAGGATAACTCAGAAGAGATGTTGCTAATGCTCGATTATGGTATTTTCTATGAGTTTGTTCCAATGGAGAATATCTGTGAAGAAAATCCTAAAGCATTATTACTTGGAGAAGTAGAACTGCATAAAAATTACGCCATCGTGATTTCTACGAATGGTGGTTTGTGGCGCTACATGATTGGAGATACTATTCAGTTTACCTCGCTTTCTCCTTACCGCATAAAAATTACAGGACGTACCAAACATTTCATTAATGCCTTTGGTGAAGAGGTAATTATTGACAACGCCGAACAAGCCTTAACAAAAGCTTGCCTGGAAACTGGTGCCGAAATAAAAGATTATACCGCCGGACCGATTTACTTTAAAGGCGAAAAGGCCGGAGGGCATGAGTGGATCATCGAATTTGATAAACAGCCTAACGATTTTGAGAAGTTTGTCGATATCATGGATGGCACATTGCGTGAAGTTAACTCTGATTACGATGCCAAACGCTTTAAAGATATGGCGCTGGCCCGTCCTAAGGTACACAACGCACCCGAAAATACGTTTTATAACTGGTTAAAGGCAAAAGATAAACTGGGCGGGCAGCATAAAGTGCCACGCCTCGCTAATGAGCGTAAATACATTGATGATATTTTGGATATAATGAAATCTACTTAAATTTAATAAGTCTAATTTATGCGTGTCAGTCTGAGCCTGTCGAAGACTTTACAGGCTATTTCGACAAACTCACTGTGACTTCGTATAATTTAATAACGCAACTAATTATGAAAAATACCTTACTATTTTTTTTCATTCTAACATCATCGATATATTCAAAAGCCCAGGTTAAAGAAAGCTACAAAGCACAAATTGCGTATAAAATTGTAGAAACCTCACCAAGGTGCAAACAGCTTACCAAAGGTCTCTATGAAAGGGTGGTGAAAAATGGCGGAACCTCTTACGGCATTATGCTCGAAAGTAGTCCGAACCCTCAAACCGATCCATCGCAAGAGTATTCGAAAACCTATAATTTTAACCTGCACGAAAGTTATGCAGATAGGATGCCTGTTATTGCCAGATTTGTATTTGACCCAAAAAAGCAGCAGCTTTACGAAGATGATGTGGTGAATGCACAATTGGTTGCCATAGCCTTCGATAAAAAATTACTCGCGCTCTTCAACAAAAAATAAATGAAAAGCATCAGCTATAAACAGGTGGCCTGGCTATTGTTTTTTGCCTATTTTTTTATGCTGATGGTGCAGATTACTTTGCGTTATATCCCCTTGAATAGCGAAGTTTCTTTTTTACAGATCAAACAGACCGAAGTATCCGGAATCAAAGCCTACCTGCCTATATTTTACATACATGTGTACAGTGCCATTTTTGTGCTGCTAGCCGGTTTTACACAGTTTAACAGCAAAATTTTAGCTAAGTATCCTAAAATACACCAATGGTTGGGCTATTTATATGTAGGTTTAGTGTTATTGTTTGCCTCACCATCAGGTATTTTTATTGGTTGGTTTGCAAATGGCGGGTTAATGGCAAAAACCTCATTCATAATTTTAGGTATTTTATGGTTCTGGTTTACCATTAAAGCGATATTATTGATCTTGAAAAGAAAAATAATTGCCCATAAAAAGTTCATGTACCGCAGTTTTGCTTTAGCAGCTTCTGCCATCACGTTAAGGCTCTGGAAAGTTATTTTAGTATATTTATTCCATCCGGCTCCTATGGATGTATATCAGATTATCGCCTGGCTGGGCTGGATACCCAATTTGTTAATTGCCGAATGGCTGATCAAAAAGAAAATCGTTTGACCTATAAAAACAAATAAAACACTATGAAAAAGATCTTATTACTCGCTCTGGTCCCACTTTTAATGCTGTCATGCAGAGATACAAAAAAAACTAACACTACAAAGGCAGCTGGTGTGGCTCAACAGGAAATCCACAAAGAACTGTATGGTTTTTGGGTTGGTGATTTTTACACAACAGATGAATTAGAGTACGAAGGCGACATGTCTGACGCTATTAAAAAACTGAATATCAATATCAAAAAAATCACTAAAGATACGGTAATTGCCCAGAGCGTAGTTTCTGGTAACAGCCGTCCGCTATTGGGTAAATTATCTGAAGACGGAAGTAAAATCAGTTTTGTTTTAGATGAGCCTGGCACCGAAAAATACGATGGAAAATTTGAAATCACACTGGTTGGCGATACCTTAATAGGAAAATGGAATGCCTACAAAAAAGAACTAAAATGGCCTGAAAAAGAATTTAAATTACTCAAAAAGAACTTTGAATATAATGCAAGCCTAATGTTGCCATCAGAATCGAGTTATGTAGACTGGAGTGACCACAAGATGGTAAAAAGACTGGATACCTTAGAAGATGGACAGGTTGATACCCTGAAGGCAAATCCTTTTTACAGAAGTGCATCCGATCAGATTTTTAAATTAAACGCTTCAACAACGCTACTTAAAGAGGAAGATGTAAAGAATTTAAGAAAACTTGATCTCCAGATTCTTAAAAATACCATTTTTGCCAGACATGGTTATGCCTTTAAAAAACAGACTTTTAGAAATTTTTTCGATCCTGTAGAATGGTATGTGCCTGTTAAAAACAACGTTGATAATGATTTAACCTCAGTCGAAAATAAAAATATTAAGTTATTAGACCGGTTTACCAAATATGCAGAAGACAATTATGATGCTTTTGGCCGTTAATTTGTAATACAATTAACTATGAAATTGAACAGGGAGAAAATATTGGGTTTCTTTAGAAAATCGGAAAGTAAGGCTTCGGTGATTTTAAGTAGTAAAACAAAAGCCAGCAATACCATTAAAGATGCTTTAGGAAAGGCAGTAACCAATAAAGGCGATCTGGAAGGGGTTTGGTCGAAACTGGTATTGCTGTTTGCTGTATCGAAAGATTATGTAAACGGCGACTATACTGAAATCCCGAAAAGATCCATTATAGCCATTTTAGGAGGACTGATTTACTTTTTGTCGCCCGTAGATGTGATACCAGATTTTGTACCTGTATTGGGCTTTGTTGACGATATTTATATCTTAAACCTGGTATACAGGCAGGTAGTTAAGGACCTCGAAAAATATAAAGTCTGGAAAGATGCCCAGGTGAAATTTATTGGAGATATTAATGGCTCAACCGCAACATAGTTTTATCGATTGGTTGGGGAATCATCTTTTTAGTTGTCCTTTTAAGGCACATTTCGGGATAGATTGCCCTGGCTGTGGTTTACAGCGCTCGGTTTTAGCCCTTTTTAGCGGAGATATCATATCTTCATTTAAATTTTACCCGGCAACAATCCCACTCCTTTTTGTGGTTTTATTTACCATTGTTCACCTTAAAGTAGATTTTAAGTTTGGAGCACAGCTCATTAAAATCGTTTTTGCAGGTGTTGCAGTAATTATCTTAATCAATTACATTTACAAAATATATACTCACCAATTGATCTAAATATACCGATGTCAGAAGAACAAGGAAATCCCGAAGAAAATAAACCCATTGATCTTTCAAAGAATCAAAATCCAGAACCAGCACCTTTTCAGCCGATTGATCAGGGACCTGTAACACCACCGCCTTTCCAACAACCTCCACCGTTTCAGCAGCAGCCGCCATTTGGTCAGTTTGGAGCCGGAGGATTTGGTCAGCAAAATTTACCTAACGCCACAGCTTCGCTTGTATTGGGTATTTTAGCCATCCCCGCTTGTTGCTTCTATGGTGTATTTGGGCTAATATTCGGAGTAATTGCGTGGATATTGGGCGCAGGTGACATGAAAAAGTATCAGCTTAATCCCAGTTTGTATACCGAATCATCATATAAAAACGCAAAGGCTGGTAAAATCTGCGGAATGATTGCAACCATTTTAAGTTTATTATTTATCGTTGTTGTTGTACTTATTGTTGCAGGTGCAATAGCTAATCCTCAGCTATTTGACGAATTTATTAAAGGTGTGAAGTAGTGAATTAATTTTACCTTAAAAATATAAATCGAATGGTGCATGCCATTCGATTTTCTTATTTTTGTATCATTGAAATTGTAAATAAAAACTAAGATAATGTATCCAGAATATTTAGTAGAACCAATGCGTAAGGAATTAACTAACGTTGGTTTTCAAGAATTAAAAAATGCAGCAGATGTAGATCAGGCTATTAAAGGCGAAGGTACGGTGTTGGTAGTGGTGAATTCGGTTTGTGGTTGTGCAGCAGCAAATGCACGTCCGGCAGCCAGAGCAGCAGCAGCACACGAAAAACATCCTGATAAATTGGTTACCGTTTTTGCAGGTATGGAAAAAGAAGCGGTAGATCAGGCCAGGAACTACATGATGCCTTTCCCTCCATCTTCTCCGGCAATGGCTTTGTTTAAAGATGGTAAATTGGTGCATATGATCGAACGCCACCAGATTGAAGGTCGTCCGGCACAAATGATTGCTGATAACCTGATTGGTGCTTTTGAGCAATATTGCTAAAGATTGATTGTACAGATTGAGGGATTACATCAATAAGTAATTCTTAAAATTATATTGAAAAGGTGAATGGAAACATTCGCCTTTTTGCATTTGTGGAGTTGCTAAACTAACTGGTTTATCTTGCCACGGAAACACGGAGTATTCATCGTTATGCCATCCTGAGGGATAATATATTTCATAAAAATCGATATAAATGACAGGTTTTTTTGGCAAAATGATAGGCTGCGTGAGATCGTCATTCCCAACTCGATTGGGAACCACGGAGTGCTCATGAATACCTTTGAAACAAGGGAAGCTTATGAATAATCGTAATGCAATAAGCTTTAAGATTCCCGCCTACGCGGGAATGACGATCATTCTTAGGATGACGACTCCTTCTTTAATCTGTGTTTACTAAAAATCCTTATTCAGCAATTTCTCTAATTCCCCGAAAGAAACATTCATCCTTACACGGCCTTGCTTGGCATACGATATTTCTCCGGTTTCTTCAGATATGATTACCGCAACCGCATCAGTGGTTTCAGAAACACCAATCCCGGCGCGGTGCCTTAAGCCAAACTGCGATGGCAACTGGTCGTTATCCGTTAAAGGTAAAATACAACTGGCACTTTTAATCTTGTTTTCAGAAATCACTACGGCACCATCATGCAGCGGACTATTTTTCTGGAAGATACTTTCTAATAAACGTTTTGATATTTTGGCATCTACAATTTCGCAGCTATTGGCAAAAAACTGTTCATCATAAAATTTAACGAATACCATTAATGCACCAGTACGGGTTTTTTTCATGGTTTTGCAGGCATCGATAATGGGTTTTATCCTCGTTAAATTGTTCCTTTCAATCTCTTTTCTGCCAAATAAATAACCCCACCAGGCTTTGTTTTTCTGTAAAAAAGCGTTCTTCCCGATCAGTAAAAGAAAACGCCTGATCTCCGGGTGGAAAATTACAATCAAGGCAATAATCCCCACGCTCATAAACTTGTCTATGATTGCGGTCAATAATTCCATGTGTAAGGCCTTTACTATCCAGTAAAAAACTGTAATAATAAACATGCCCACAAGCAAATTAACGGCTAGTGTATTGCGGATTAAGGTATAAACGTAGTAAATTAATAAGGCCACCAGAATGATATCAACGATATCAGTTGGCGATACTTTAAGGAAGTCAAAATCAAAACCTTTCATTTAGTGGCAAGATAGCAAAACGGATTTCAGTATACAAGATAGGTTAATTGTTTAAAGCGGTTAATTGTTTGGGGTTGTGGGTTAATTGTTTAAAACGGTTAATCGGTTAATTGTTTGGGTGCATAAGAATTAATTCTTTAATATCGATCTGCGTAATGCATTTAGCTTGTTTGTTAATTCATCTAGTTTTAACCTGAATGAAATATATTCATCTTCATTGATATACTCCAAATCGTATGCTCCGATAATGTGATTAATAGTTTCTATCGCGCTTGAATAAGACATGGATATAAAGTGTGCTTTGTCTTTGGAAGTAATTCTCGCTGAACCTTCTGCCAAACAATCCCCAATGCTGCTGGATGATCCTTTAATCTGACTGGTTAAGCCAAATGTTTCATCTTTTGGGAATTTTCTCGTCAAGTTGTAAATGTCTTTTCTAAACATTCTGGCTTTTTGCCAGGTTTCTAATTTTTCAAAGGAATATACATGCATCATAATTAAATTTTAGGTTTTAATCATTAGATGTAAGCCGAGAATAGGAATATTTGAGATGAATTTAAGCCATTAATTGTAAATGACCAATTAATTTCATAGATTATGAATGTTCAATTAACCTATTGACCATATCTTGTCAGTTAACCGATTTAAACAATTAACCAGTTAACCTTTCAATCTTTCCACCAACCTCACACATTCCACAGCTTCCTTCACATCATGCACCCTTAAAATACCAGCGCCTTTTTGCAGCGCAATAGTATTAAGTATGGTTGTTCCGTTTAGCGCTTCTGCTGCTGTAGTGCCGAGTGTTTTATAAATCATTCCCTTACGCGAGAAACCCACCAAAACAGGCAGCTTGAATATTTTAAAGGCCTCCATCTGGTTGAGCAATTCGTAATTATGTTCAGTTGTTTTTCCGAAACCAAAACCTGGGTCGATAATGATGTCGTGAATATGTAATGCTTTAAGTGCAGCAACTTTTTTCGCCAGGTAATCAATAACCTCTAAAAGCACATTATTATAAACCGGATTTTGTTGCATGTTTTGTGGGGTACCCTGCATGTGCATGATCATATAAGGTACCTGTAGTTGGGCTACGGTTTCGAACATCTTCTCGTCCATATCGCCACTGGCAATATCGTTAATGATGTGTGCGCCTGCTAAAATGGTTTCTTCGGCTACTTTCGCCCTAAAGGTATCGATGGAAATTACTGCTTCCGGAAATTCCTTTGTTAAAACTTCAACCATGGGAACCAAACGATCTATTTCTTCATTTGTCGAAATATCTTTAGCGCCTGGCCTTGATGAATACCCACCAATATCGATAAAAGTAGCGCCCTCGTTTAAAAATTGGGCAGCTTTGGTTAAGGCTTCATCTATTGTTTTTGTACGGCTGTTGCTATAAAAAGAATCGGGGGTAATGTTCAAAATCCCCATCACTTTTGGCCTGCTTAAATCGATAAGTCTGCCTTTTATGTTTAAGCTTTGTTTGGGCTCAAAAAAGTTTTTTTCTGCCATAATAAACCCTTTCGGGATTTGGGTTTCGCTTTAAAAATGTATCTTTAGCTTTTGTTTTTTCACGACAAAAATACACTAAAAACTAAATAATTATTGGCTTTGGCACAAACAAATACCTCTACAGAATTTGATGAAGTGATTGCGGTTTGCAGATCATTATTTTTAAAAAAAACTAAAGATTACGGCACTGCATGGCGGATTTTAAGACCGAGTTCGATCACCGATCAGATTTTTATCAAGGCACAACGCATTCGTACCCTGGAAGAAAAAAAAGTAAGCAAGGTGGGAGAGGGCGTAGTATCCGAATACATTGGCATTGTTAACTACTGTGTAATTGCCATGATGCAACTCGAACTGTCAGACAGCGACCCCAATGAAATGCCTTACGCTGAGGTTGAAAAACTCTTTGAAGGAAAAGTGACCGAAACCAAAGATTTAATGTTTGCTAAAAACCACGATTATGGCGAGGCCTGGCGCGATATGCGCGTTAGCTCTTTAACCGATCTGATTTTGATGAAAATTTTTAGGGTTAAACAGATTGAAGATAATGAAGGACAGACGCTGGCTTCTGAAGGTGTAGAAGCGAATTATCAGGACATGCTGAACTATTCGGTTTTTGCTTTGATTAAGTTAGGCGTTAAATAAAATAAAATTGCCCCCATCACCATTAGAAAAACAATTATACCGATGCAAAATGTACTTTTAAGATGCTCCAGAGTTTTTGTTGGTGCCTTATTCATCTTTTCAGGATTAATCAAAGCAAACGACCCGCTTGGTTTTGGCTATAAACTGCAGGAATATTTTGAGGTTTTTCACATGAACTTTCTCAGTGGAATGGCTACTGGTATTGCTATTTTGCTTTGTACTTTAGAAATTGTATTGGGTGCATTATTGTTACTGGGTTTCTGGAGCAAAAAAGTTGCCTGGGGTTTATTATTGCTGATCATCTTTTTTACCCTGCTAACATTTATTTCTGCCGCATTTAAAGTGGTTACTAGTTGTGGCTGTTTTGGCGATGCCATTCCGCTTACCCCCTGGCAGTCGTTCAGTAAAGACCTGATTCTTTTGGTGCTTATTATTGTGATTTTCTTAAAGAAAGACCTGATTCAACCTTTGTTTAAAAAAGAAGCCACGCAAAGGAATATTGCCATTGCTGCAACCGCTGTATCTCTGGGTTTCGGTCTTTACACTTATAATGTGCTGCCAATTCTAGATTTCTTACCTTACAAAGTTGGTGCACATATTCCTTCATTAATGGTGATCCCTCCGGGAGAAAAGCCTGATGAATTTGAGATCATGTACCACCTGAAGAACAAGAAAACCAAAGAAGAGAAGGATATGAGTGATAAAGATTACCTTAAAACGGAAATCTGGAAGGATAACAATTGGGAAATTATAGGTGAGCCTACCAAAAACCTCGTAAAAAAAGGATTTGAACCTAAAATAAAAGATTTAAATATTACCGACGCTTCTGGTACTGATTATACCAAAGAACTGATCGAAAATCCATACTATAATTTAATTTTTGTGGCTTACGATCTTCATAGTGCAAATGAGGCAGCCATTGGTAAATTAAATGCGCTGGCTATAAATGCTACGCAGCAATTTAATATCCGTACGGTATTACTTACTTCTAACTCTGCACAGGATGCACAGGTTTTTATCAAAAAGAACAACCTGTTTTCAGAAGTGTTTTATGCCGATGCGGTGCCCTTAAAGAGCATGGTAAGGGCAAATCCGGGTGTTTTACTAATGAAAAATGGAGTAGTGATCAATAAATGGCATTTCCATAATGTTCCTACTTTCGATCAGTTGAGCAGAAAATATTTCGATAAATAACATGATCGGATACGCACTGAAAAAACTGATGTATGGACTACTGGTAATGGGTGGTGTGATATTGGTTGTTTTTGTGCTGTTCAATATTTTACCCGGCGACCCTGCCCGGATGACGATGGGACAGCGTGCAGATGTACAATCACTTGAGGCCGTTCGTAAAGAATTTGGTTTAGATCGCTCCAAACCAGTCCAGTTTGTTTTGTATATCAACGATTTATCCCCAATCAGTGTCCTGGATAATGATAGTGCCAGTCAGCAGAAGTACCATTATGCTAAACTGATTACTTTTGATAAAAAAGTACTGGCACTAAAATGGCCATACCTACGTAGTTCTTACCAAACCAAACGCGATGTAACAGCCATCCTTTCCGAAACGGTACCGAACACTTTTATCCTCGCTTTAACCGCAATGATTTTTGCCACTATGATAGGTGTATTTCTAGGCGTTCTATCGGCGGTTTATAAAGATTCGTGGATTGATAAATCGGCTAATGCGTTTGCTATTTTGGGAATATCTGCACCTTCTTTTTTTGCTGGGATTATTATTGCCTGGCTTTTCGGATTTGTGCTAAGCAATTACACAGGTTTAAAAATGAGTGGTAGCTTATATTCTTACGATCCATTTAGTGGTGAAGTATTAACCCTGAGAAATTTATGGTTGCCGATGATTACCCTGGGTTTAAGGCCTTTGGCCATTATTGTACAGCTTACCAGAAGCGCCATGTTGGATGTATTGGCACAGGATTACATCAGGACCGCACGCGCTAAAGGTTTAAGCAGAAATGCCATTATCTACAAACATGCTTT
Organism: Pedobacter jeongneungensis; assembly: GCF_000633455.1. Classification (GTDB taxonomy): domain Bacteria; phylum Bacteroidota; class Bacteroidia; order Sphingobacteriales; family Sphingobacteriaceae; genus Pedobacter; species Pedobacter jeongneungensis_A. Next base: position 37,465 of record NZ_AYMG01000027.1, on the reverse strand, counting down.
GAAAAATGCGATGAACCCGGTTATTACAGCCATTTCTGGATGGTTCGCCTCTCTATTGGCAGGTTCCTTTTTTGTAGAATATATTTTTGGTTATAATGGCTTAGGAAGAACAACGGTAACTGCCTTAGAAATGTCTGATTTTCCGGTGGTGATGGGCTCTATTCTTTTTATCGCTTTCGTATTTGTGGTGATCAATATTCTGGTTGATATTTTATATGCTTATGTGGATCCAAGGGTTAAATTAAGTTAAAGCGATGCAGGAAGAGGAAATCATCAATTATACCGAGCTTGCCGATGGCCGGATTATCGAAATATTTAAACTGGCAACGGTTGAATTATCCGATGCTGAACGGTTATTTAGTCATGTGCTTAATGCACAGCATATTTGGGCACAACGTATTTCAGGTAAAAAACCGCTTTATGGTGTTTGGGACATTCACTCAAAGGAAAATTTTGAACGCCTTTCTGCAGATAATTTCAAACTGATCAGGGAGACAATGAATAACAATCCATTGGATAAAAGAATTATTTATACCAATTCGAGGGGTGATCAATATGAAAACCGGATAGATGAAATTTTATTTCATTTATTTAATCATTCTACTTATCATCGCGGACAGGTTGTAACTTTATTGAAAAAGGCAGGTTTTACGCCGCCTGTAACCGATTATATTATGTTAAAACGCGACCATTTGTTATAGGTCGGCTATAAAAACTTCAGATGAAAATTTTCCTTATCGGATATATGGGCTGCGGCAAAAGCACCAAAGCAAAACAATTGGCACACCGTTTAGAGTGTCCGGTGATAGATCTTGATGCCGAAATTGTTTCGAAAACAGGTAAAACCATAGCCGAATATTTTGCCGAATTTGGAGAAAGTGGGTTTAGGGATTATGAAAGCGAAATGCTTAAAACCTTCGATTACCCTGAAACTTGTGTGGTGGCTACCGGAGGTGGATTGCCATGTTTTTTCGATAATATGGAATGGATGAATGCGCATGGCGAAACAGTATACCTGCAAATGGAACCTGCTGCCTTGGTTTCACGTTTACATAACCGTCAAAAGCGCCCGTTGATTAAAGATTTAAATGATGAACAACTCCTGGTATTCATTAAAGAAAAACTTCAGGAACGTGACCCTTTTTATACAAAAGCGAAAATAATTGTGGATGCATTTGATCTGGATGGAGAAAAGCTGGAAGAAGCGATTGAGGGAAGTCGTTAGTCTATAGTCCTTAGTCCCGAGTCTTCAGTCTTTAGTCGATTAATCGCTTAAAGCAATGCTGCCATAGGTCATGAGCTATCAATAATGAACCACTAAACTATTGACCAACTGAACTAATATCATCATCAATTATCTTAGCGGACAATAACGCAAGGGGAATTCCACCACCCGGATGTACACTTCCACCGCAGAAGTATAGGTTTTTAACTTTTGAGCTGAAATTAGAGTGTCGTAAAAAGGCAGAAAACTGGTTGTTTGAGCTGTTTCCATATAAAGAACCCTGATACGATCCTGTTTTGCTTTCTATGGTTCTTGGATCTAAGATCTGTTCGCAAATGATATCTTTTTCGATGTTCCGGTTTAGAATTCGACTAACCTTTTTAATAATATTTGCTTTCGCTTCCTTAATCAATTGATCCCAGTTTTGCCCGTTATTGGAAGGTACATTGATCATCACAAACCAGTTTTCACCATCAGGTGGAGCATCACCTCTAATGTGTTTAGCACTGATATTGATGTAAACAGTAGGATCGTCGTAAATGGTTTTATCTTTCCAGATGGCATTAAATTCCTTTTGATAATCTTCAGTAAAGAAAATATTGTGTAAACCTAAATCACTGTAATTCCCATCCATACCCCAGTAAAAAATTAACGCCGAACTGCTGCGCTCCTGATTTAATAGTTTTTTAGGTTCGGGTATGGCTTTAAGCAGATTTTTATAAGTAAACCAGATGTCGAGGTTAGAGATCACAACATCTGCTTTGTAGGTTTTATCGTTAACTTTTACCCCATTTATTTTAGGTTTGCTTTCATTGGTGTATAAAATTTCTTCCACTTTCTGGTTATAATGAAACCTGATGCCCAGTTCTTCAGCCAGTTTAACTAAAGCCTTAACAATACCGTACATTCCATCTTGTGGGATAAAAGCGCCAAAATGATATTCAAAATGTGGGATTACATTTAGTGTAGCCGGTGCCTGATATGGGTTTGAACCATTATATGTTGCATAGCGGTTGAAAAGCTGTGTCATCCTCTCGTCTCTAAAGAATGATTTATTCGCCTTCGCCTGCGTTCTAAAGGCATCAATCTGGCCAAAACGGAATATTGATTTTAAGGTATCCCAATGCAGGTAACTTTTAAGTTTGTGTAAACTCCTTTCTAAAAACACACGATGAGTAATCTCGTAGATTGTATCGCTTTTTTTTAAATATCGCTGAACTTCTGCTGCGGTAGAATTTGTTTTTTCTTCTATTTCCCTAGCAAATTTATCAAGATCGGAACTGGCATTTAGCCTCAAACCATCTTCATAGAAGTAACGGCAAATTTCTTTTAGTTTAATATATTTAAAATAGTCTTCAGGATTTTTACCCGCCAGTTTAAAAAGTTCATCCACATATTGGGGCATGGTAAATAGACTTGGGCCGGCATCAAACCTGAAACTATTCATTTTTATTTCACCCAGCTTGCCTCCGGCTTTAGAGCTGGCTTCAAAAACATCAACTTCATAACCCTTTATAGAGAGTCGAATGGCAGACGCAATTCCTGCAATTCCTGTACCGATAATTATGGCTTTTGGTTTAGGCATAATACGAAAATAGAATAAATATTTTACTAACTTAAGGCAATGACTAAGGATGAAATTATAATTTATAAAAATGAAGAGGGATTGCCTGTTATAGAGGTAGCAATTAAGAATGAAACTCTTTGGTTAACCCAGAAACAGATTGCTGATATTTTTGGCACTCAGGTTCCTGCGATTAATAAACACATCAAGAATATATATCAAGATAAAGAGTTGGATAAAACAACTATTTCCAAAATGGAAATAGTTCGTGTTGAAGGCGTAAGAAATGTGAAAAGAACAGTTGATATTTATAGTCTTGATATGGTATTATCGATAGGTTATAGGGTAAATTCAATTAAAGCAACGCAATTCAGGATATGGGCTAACCAGATTTTAAAAGATTATCTAATAAATGGGTATGCCTTAAATGATAAAAAATTACAAGAGCAAAGCCAGCAACTCATAGAATTAAAGCAGACCATTAAGTTGATTGGTGCTGTTCAAAATCGCCACTTGCTTAATAATGAAGAGCTAAAAGATACTTTTAAAATTCTTACAGATTATGTTTATGCTTTAGATGTACTTGATCGTTACGATCATCAGCAGCTAGAAAATGAAGTTTCTGGTTATAAGGGCGATTTTAAAATAGATTACGATTCTGCACTTGAAGCCATAGATGATTTGAGGGTGAAATTTGGTGGAAGCAAACTTTTTGGAAATGAAAAAGACCAGTCATTTAAAAGTTCATTGTATACTATTTATCAAACATTTGATGGAGAAGAGCTTTATCCGAGTATGGAAGAAAAGGCGGCCAATCTATTATATTTCGTAGTAAAAAATCATTCATTTTCGGATGGAAATAAACGGATCGCTGCCTTTTTATTTGTTTGGTTTCTGGATAAAAATAAAATGCTCTATCGTGAAGATGGTACAAAAAGAATAGCCGATAATGCACTGGTTGCGCTTACCCTACTCATCGCAGAAAGTGATCCTAAAGAAAAAGAAATGATGGTTAAAGTAGTTGTTAATTTAATTAACTCTAAAAATTAACCTACTTCAATTCCTCTAAATACACTTTTGTTTGTTTTTCAATATCATTGGTCGCAAATTTAATGGCCGAACCTACTCTTGTGGTTTCTGCTTTTACAGGCATTTTATTAATTGTTGCCAAAGCATCTACATACCATTTGCACCAAACCTCGATAATATGCTTTTCGTCATTTGTAGCTTTTCCACCAGCAATTGCTTTTTTGCTAAGCTCAAATTCGGTTTTTAGGCGTGTCAAAGCATCTGCTTTAATTTGCGAAACAGTAGCTACAGCTGTGTTTTCATCGGCAGAAATTAAAGTATAAGCTGCAGTTAAACCACTTATACCAACGTTTTTCATTTCAGTTGGCGAAACCTTGTCTATCCGGTCGTTATCCGTGTGGTAAAATACATCCGTAAAATGCCACATCAATAATCCCGGGATCTTATTTTGTAAAAATGGGGTATGATCGCTACCGCCTTCGAAAGGATTATAGTTAACCGTCCAATTGGCAAATTTCCCCTGTGCTTTACAGATATCGAAAATAAAATCGTTAAAATAATGTGGGAAAAGATCTTTCTCACCAACATCGCCAGCGCCCCATTCGGTGTGTTTATCTGTTCCCCTTGTCCAGATGGCAGATGGATCAGGCATCTTTTCAATCAGAAAAGAACCTCCTGTTTTTTGGGTGTCTTCGCCAACCATATCCAAACTCATTCCCCACATAATGCCTTTAGCACGGATGGTATCTTCTGTAATATACCGTCTTGTCGATACAATTTCATCACCCCATAAAAAGGTTAAGGTACGCTTCGGAATGATTTTTTTTGCCTGATGCAATTCAGCTGTTAATCTCGCCATTTCTGCTAAGGTACCTACACCGCTTGCATTATCGTTTGCACCGGGCTCCTGTACGTGTGCGCTGAATACAAAACGTTCAGTGGGATTTATACTGCCCCTCACATTTGCTACAATGGTTAATTCTTCTGAAGGATATATTTTGGTCTGAATATTTACTTTTAACCTGGTTTCACCTTTTAAACAGGCTGCTTTTAGCTTTTCTTTAGCTGCGTAAGATAGGAGCAGCGTCCATACTTCGCTATTGGCTTTCATGCTGCCAAACTGAATAGAAGTTTGATGAATTTCTGGTTGCGTGTACTTCGGCATCGAATAACCTAAAACACCAATGGCTCCGGCTTTCGTTGCGATTTGAAGTAAACGTGATGGATTATTTTCTGAAAACAGGATTTTTCCTTTTAAATCCATCTTTTCTATTTCCGATGGAACTATTTTTTCGATGTAAACCACATTGGCCGTAATGCCGCCAATAGGGGTTGAGCCGCAGTTGATGGGAATCATGTTGCGGTTGGTTTTGTATGAAATAAGTGGCTGTGCCTCACCAACGATATCAATATTGGCATCAACAGGCTCCCATGTATTGTTTTTCATCGCTCTTTTTTCGATGCGATAAGTTAATGGGGCTTCAGTTTCATTTTGCTTCTGTTCTACAAATCCAGCTTTTTTAAGGATATTTTCTACATAATGAATGCTGGCATTAAAACCCGTATTGCCGGGCACACGGAAGTACTTTTCTACAAAAGCGGTGGTTTCATAAGCGTTTTTTTCGTTAAAACCTGCCCTTGTCAGTTTGAAATAATCGTTCGTTGGGTTTTGTGCGTAACATGCTACTCCCGCAAAAAGCAGTACAAACAGTATCTTCGTTTTCATGATTCATCTATAAAAACGAAAGATACTAAGAATATTTAATGTTGGTTAAGCGTAACGCTTACCTGTTTTGTTTTTTAGTCCTTCATCAACCGATAGCGGACCCGAACCAACCACCCAAAACATAATGAGCAGGAATAACACCAGCACCGAAAACCATAATTCCGAATTTGGCGTAGAGAAACCCGGGGTAAGGTTAATGAAAAACACGGCGAACAGTAAGATTGGGATCTGGATGACAACGGCAAAGCGTGTAACCAGGCCTAATGTAATCAAAATACCGCCAACCAGATGTGCAAAGGCCACAACATGAATGGCTACACTGATCAGTACTCCTGAAAAACCAAATACGTTGTTTTGTGTAATCATATTCTGGAGTACCGACGTGTCGCTAATAAAAGAAACACCTTTTCCAAAAATGATCAGGCCAAGGATAATGCGCAGATAATCCAGCCATTTTGAGTGATGAACATCTCCCCAATGTTCAATTTTACGGATAACGTTCATAATGAACCTCCATTTTTATGTGAATGATATATTAAGTTACGGATTTATATTCATTTATCAAATAGATTGCTGAAAATCAGTGGGATTGAACTCAGAATTCAAAATAATGATTGCATTTAACCATTTGATGTAAAATTAACATAAAATTAATTTATACCGTTTCGGTTTTCGGTATGAATTTTGTATTATTGCTTAAATAGATAGGTTTTTTATCATGAGCAAAGAAATATTAGAGTTTTCCGTACAGGTAGATGAAAAATTTGACCTAAAATTTAACTGGTTAGATGGCTTCTGGGGAGCTGCATTTAAATTTTTTGGAAAATAATTTTTAGAATTTAAATTTTTATACCGGACAATCTTCGTTCGAACGAGATTCTATTGTCTAATTTTTCTATTCAGGTTTAACCCTCTGCCTTTCTACCCTCTACCTTTAGCCTCATTCAGACAAATTATTTGTATTCATTCTGACCTTAGCTTTCTACTTTAGTCTTTCAGCCTTTTGCCTTATCTTTGCAAAATAATGAGTAGAAGAAAACCCGGTACGGTAACAATAGTTCCAAACGTACAAATAATCGATATCGCTGAAGAAGGAAAAGGTGTTGGCAAGGCCGACGAATTGGTCATTTTTGTTGACAAAGCCGTTCCTGGCGATGTGGTAGATGTGCGTTTGACCAAAAAGAAGAAGAATTTTGCGGAAGCAATCATTGAGCAACTGCACGAAAAATCAGCATTGCGTACCGATCCTTTTTGTCCTCATTTCGGAACCTGTGGTGGTTGCAAATGGCAGCACATGGGTTACGATGCTCAATTGAAATTCAAACAGAAAAATGTGGAGGCTGCTTTACAGCGTTTGGGTAAAATAGATACTTCGGGTACTGAACCGATTTTAGGTTCTGAAAAAAACAGGTACTATCGCAATAAATTGGAGTTTACTTTTTCGAACAAACGTTGGTTAGAGAAAACAGATATTGAACGCGAAGAAGATTTTGATATGAACGCTTTGGGTTTTCACGTACCCTTACGTTTTGATAAGATTTTAGATATTGAACATTGTTATCTTCAGGATGAACCTTCTAATTCGATCAGAAATGCAGTACGTAAATATGCTTCTGATAATGGTTTGTCGTTTTACGATCTCCGTAATCACGAAGGTGTTTTACGCAACCTGATTATCCGTACTTCTACCACTGGCGAAGTAATGGTGGCGGTGGTATTCGCTTATCCGGAGCAGGCACAGGTTGATGGTTTGATGAATTTCCTTAAAACCGAATTCCCTCAGATTACTTCACTTTTATACATCATTAACCAAAAGAAAAACGATACCATTTTTGATCAGGATGTGGTATTATTTTCTGGCCGCGATCATATTTTTGAAGAAATGGACGGTATCCGTTTTAAAATCGGTGTTAAATCTTTTTACCAGACCAATTCTGAACAGGCTTTTGAATTATATAAAATTACAAGGGATTTTGCCGGATTTAAAGGTGATGAACTGGTTTACGATTTATATACGGGTGCAGGTACCATAGCAAATTTCATCGCAAAAAATGTAAAACAGGTGGTAGGGGTAGAGTATGTGCCAACCGCAATTGAAGATGCAAAATTTAACTCCGAATTAAACGGAATCGACAACACGATCTTTTATGCCGGAGATATGAAAGATATTCTTACAGCTGAATTTATTCTGGCACATGGAAAACCTGATGTAGTGATTACCGATCCGCCACGTGCAGGGATGCATGCTGATGTAGTACAGCGCTTACTGGAAATGGAATCAGAAAAGATTGTGTATGTAAGTTGTAATGCAGCTACACAGGCACGCGATTTGGAACTGTTAAAAGAAAAATACGATGTAGTGCGCATTAAGCCGGTAGATATGTTTCCGCACACACAGCATGTAGAGAATGTTGTGCTTTTAAGGTTGAAGGCGTAAGATGGAAGATGTATGATGGAATTTTAAAACATTTCAACATTTAAACCTTTCAATAATAAAAAAATGGATAGAGAAGAATTATTACACGCAACACCGGAAGATAGCGGAGAACCGCAAAAAAAACAGGAGAGTCCGCTCGTAAGTTTAGAAAAAGACCTGGAGTTTTATGCTGACGCGATTAAGGAAGTAGCGATCGAAATTATGGTTGAAGGCATTTCTGCTCACCCGATTTTTATTGCGCACCAGCACGAAGTAAATATTGGCGAACTTATTTTAAATAAGGAAGAACTCAATACCGATTGGACAATACAAGCTTCTACCTTAGAAGAATTTGTAGAGAAAGGAATAATCAGTAAAGAAAGAAAAGAGCCATTTTTAAAGGTTTATAAAAAACCTGAAGATTTTATGTGCGTTTTTGTAGTTGTTCCGGAAGGTGCAAACTTTATTTACTATCCATATAAAAAAGGTAGAAGGTAGAAAGGCGGAGGACTTAAGGTTTCCCTGCTATAGCCATTAATAACCAGAATCTGTGTAATCTATTAATCTGTGCAATCACCTTCTAAAAGACAACGCCGCTTTGCATCCACAAAGCGGCGAGTTATTATTAACTAAACTAAAGTCTTAATTTACGTGGTGTACATCACCGCTCTTAGAGTTAGATATTTTTTTAAGTGAAGCATTTCCTTTATAGCTCACATCGCCACCACCACTTGCCGCTGCTTCCAGGCCTTTATTTACATGTACATTTACATCAGAACCACCAGAAGCCTGCACTTTTGCATATTCTGTAATCAGTTCGTAAGCATCAATATCGCTACCACCACTCGATTGAATGGTCATATTTTCAGCTTTACCTTTTAAATCCAGATCGCTGCCACCGCTTGACTGGATGGATAAATCGTTACAAACCACCGTTAGTTTTAAGTCGGAACCGCCAGAAGAACGGATGGCAAGCTTATCGGTTTTAATCTGGTTTTGGGTAAAAACATCCGATCCGCCTGATGCGGCAAGTGCATTTAATGTTTTGAAATTTACATAAGCTTTAATTACACGGTTTTTAAATATACCGCTCCATTTAATACCATCTCTGAATTTGATGTTAACATTGTCGCCGTTTTGCTCAACAATAATATCTTTTAATGTTTCCGTATCTGATTTTATACTTACACTCTCGCTATTGCCCTGGGTGAGGTATAAATCTATTCCGCTACTCACACCTATACTGCTGAAATTTTTTACCGGGAAACTTTTTGTATCCTGCGCTTTAGCCATGTAGCTGGTAACCACTATAAATAAAATGGCGGATGATTTAATAAGGATTTTCATAATTGTATTTCGTTAAATGATTGTGAAGCTATCTTTTCGCGAATGTTTCGCGGAATGATATTTCATGATTTTGTGTTTTGGTTATTCATTAGACGCATCTCTTCCGGAAACGTTGCAAACAATCGAAATTATTTTTCAAATAGTTTGAATTTCATCCTTAAAATCGTTCTTTTTGTATTCAATCCTTTTTATACAATGGCATCGCAATTACTTATTCTTAACAAGAAACAGATTCAGCAGAAAATAGACCGTATCGCTTATCAGATTTTGGAAGACAACCTGAATGAGAAAGAAATTGTACTGGCTGGTATCTGGGACCGCGGCTATAAGTTGGCACTGAGGTTAGAAAAGGTACTTAAAAAAATCTCTGGCTTTAAGTTAACGTTGTTGCGTATTGATCTGCAAAAGGAAAGTAGCAAATTGATTGCTTCAACTGATCTGGATGAAAGTCATTGGAAAAATAAAGTAATCATTATTGTAGATGATGTGCTGAATAGTGGCAAAACATTAGCTTATGGATTAGGCGTTTTCTTAAATACCCCGCATAAAAAAATCCGTACCGTAGTGTTAGTAGATCGTAGTCACAAAATTTTCCCAATCGCAACCGATTTCGTTGGTCTTGAACTGGCTACCATTCTAAAAGAACATGTAGATGTGGTAATGGATGTTGAAGGCGAAGAAGATCGGGTTTATTTGAGTTAGGGCCGGATATAAAATTGAAGAGGTAAGATGGATGAGGGGATAATGATGGACATCGTCCTCGTTTGCAACGAGTATGCGTGAGCACAGCGATTGTATCGCTGATAGATTTGTTTTTTAAAATTAATTCGCCCGCATTACAAATGCGGATCTCGCTAATCCTCGTTACAAACGAGGACTATACTACAGCAAAATTTGCAATTCACCTCAATTTTTTGCAATTTCCCCACATGTACCATCCCAGAAAAAATAACCTGATTTTTAACTTTTTCTCCTGGTACATCCAATTTATCATCAAAAAAGATTTTGCTGCGTTCAATTATGATCAAATGAAGGTAAAATCAGATGCTTCTGTATTGGTTTTAGCCAATCATTTCAGCTGGTGGGATGGCTTTTTTCTATTTTATATCAATAAAAAAGTATTTAAAAAACAGTTTCATGTTTTAGTAAACGCCGAGAATTATAATAAAGTGGGTTTTCTGAAATATCTAGGTGCTTTTGCTGCTGAAAATAAGGGAAAAGATGTGCTTTCCACTTTAGATTATGCTGGTAAATTATTAAATGATCCTTCAAATCTTGTACTGGTATTTCCTCAGGGAAAATTGTATTCAAACCATTTAAAAAATATCAGTTTCGAAAAAGGGGTAATGCAAATGATCAATGCCAGTCAGAAAAAGATTAACATCATCTTTGCGGCTACTTTTATTGATTTTTTTGCAAAAAGAAAGCCATCTGCCTATACTTATCTGCAGCATTGGGAGAATGAAGAATATATAAGTCTGCAATTGTTAAAAAGTGCCTATAATAAACATTACGATCAATCGCTTATTAAACAAAATCAGATTATCGAATGACAATTTTTATTTATGCAGTTTTAATTTTCCTGGTCATTCGGTTTTCGGTTACTGTTTTTAATTTCCTTTCCAATCCGAAATTGCCGCGGGTGATTAAACATTACCATGATAAAGTTTCCATTTTAATTCCCGCCAGAAATGAAGCTGATAACATTCTGGAACTGCTCGTATCCATCAAAAATCAGGATTACACCAACTATGAAGTTATTGTTTTAAACGATAGCAGTACCGATAATACTTTTGCGATAGTTGAAAATTTTTGCATTGCTAACCCGCAGTTTAAAGTGGTAAATGGAAAAGAACTTCCGCCAAACTGGCTGGGTAAAAACTATGCCTGCTATCAGCTCAGCGAATTGGCTTCAGGCAAATACCTATTGGTTATAGATGCTGATGAATCCATAAAAAGGGGATTGATCAACAGTTTAATTGCGAGGATGGAAACTGGAAACCTCGCGCTATTGAGTGTTTTTACTAATCAAATAATGAAATCGATAGGTGAACGGTTAACGGTGCCTTTGATGCATTTTATCCTTTTAAATTTACTGCCTTTACGTTTGGTAAAACTTTCAAAAAATCCGGCATTTGCTGCAGCTAGCGGACAGTGTATGTTTTTTAATGCCAATCAATACCGAGAAAACCAGTGGCACGAAAAGGTTAAACGCCAGGTTGTGGAAGATGTGGAAATTATGAAACTGGTAAAACAGGAAAAATTAAATGCTGAAGCGCTTTTGGCCAACGGCCTGATCTATTGCAGGATGTATAAAAACTTAGGCGAAAGCTTAAATGGCTTTAGTAAAAATTTACTTGCAGGTTTTGGTAATAACATCATAATATTATTACTTTACCAGCTTTTGGTAACCATAGGGCCGGTAATTTTAATCTTAAACTTTAACATTGCTTTACTTGTATTACCATTAACTTTAATAGTGTTAAGCAGAATCATGATCTCTTATTTATCGGGGCAAAATGTTTTGATAAATCTGATCTTACATCCATTTCAGATGTTGTTCTTCTTAATTATTTCAATCATCTCTATAACAAAGCATATTTTTAAAACAGGCACATGGAAGGGCAGAACGATCAAAACGATTTAAAGGTTAAAAAGATTGCGGTTGCAGTTATCATCGTTTTTCATTTGGTTGGCTTGCTTGGGTTTTTAATTCCTGCCGCACAGCCTTACTTTATCAAGCTGGTTCCTTTTCATTTGTTATTGATGTTTGCCATCATTGTTTTCGCTTATAATGCAGATGTTAAACGGTTGTTGTTATTTGTATGCGGCGTTTTTCTTTGCGGTTTTTTGGTAGAAGTATTGGGGGTGAGCACTGGTAAAATATTTGGCAGTTATTATTATGGCAATACTTTAGGATATAAAATTGCTGCGGTTCCATTACTTATGGGCGTAAACTGGGTAATCCTGATTTTTAGTGTGGGACAGATGCTCAAAAGTATGAAAATCAGAAACAGCATTTTAGCGTCACTTATTGGTGCTTTTGTTCTCGTTGGTTTCGATTTCTTTTTAGAGCCTGTAGCCATGAAATTTGATTACTGGCATTGGGACTGGCATGAAATTCCCGTTCAAAATTATGTTGCCTGGTTTATTGTTTCAGTAATACTATTAAAGTTTTACTATGCTTTAGACCTTAAACAACAGAAATATATTGGTACAGCCATGTTTGCATCGCAGTTAATCTTTTTTGTTGTCTTATACATGACAACCGGAACAAATATTTTTGCTTAATTTTGTGGTGTTATTTTATTTAACTTTATAACATGGAAACACTAATCGTACAGCCTAAAACTAAAAAACAACTTTTGGCAGTTGAGGCCGTGTTACAAGCGTTGAATGTAACTTTTAAAAAAGAAAAAAGTTATAGTCGGGCATTTATAGAAGAAATAGCTAAAGGTGAAGAAGATATAAAAAATGGACGCCTAACCAGGATTAAGGATGTTCAGAATATAAGGGAAAATATTTTGTAGATATTACTGATCAGGCTAAAAAACAATTAGCTGCTATCCTTAAATCTGGAGATCAGGCTTTCATAAAGAAACTCCAGCAAATTTTTATAGAATTAAGTATCCATCCGGAATCAGGCGTAGGTAAGCCTGAAAAATTAAAATTTGATTTTTCCGGCTATTGGTCGAGGCAAATAAATAAAAAAGATAGGTTAGTCTATAGGATCGATGAAGAGATTATTACAGTATTTGTAATTTCTGCAAAGGGACATTATGGCGATAAATAACTAATCCTAAAAACAAATGAGCAATTTAAACTTACAGGTTAACATCGATAAATCATCAGGCTTCTGCTTTGGCGTAGTGTATGCCATAGAAATGGCCGAAGATATTTTGGATAACGAAGGTTATTTATATTGCCTTGGCGATATTGTTCATAATGATGAAGAAGTAGAACGTTTAACCAACCGCGGATTAAAAATCATCGATCACGAAGTTTTAAAAAACCTAAGAGATGAAAAGGTTTTGATCAGGGCGCATGGCGAGGCTCCTTCAACTTATCAATTGGCTTTAGAGAATAACCTTACTTTGATTGACGCTTCTTGTCCGGTGGTGTTAAAATTGCAGAACAGGATTAAAAACTCCCATGATGATGATGAGCAGGTGCTTATCTTTGGGAAACATGGTCATGCTGAAGTTATTGGTCTCCAGGGGCAAACAGATGGCAAGGCAATCGTTTTTCAGGATTTAGCTGAGTTGGATAACGTTGAGCTTCCTGCTAAATTTACATTATACAGTCAAACTACCAAAAGCACCGATAAATTCTACCACATTAAAGATGAATTATTGAGCCGTGGTTACGAAGTGAAAGCGAATGATACGATCTGCAGGCAAGTATCTAACCGTTACGAAGAACTAGAAGATTTTGTAGGGCATTATGATAAAATCGTTTTTGTTTCGGGCAAAAAATCATCTAATGGAAAAGTGCTTTATGATGTTTGTAAAAAGCATAACGATAACTCTTACTTTGTTTCTAACGTAGAGGAGTTAAACCAAACCTGGTTTAACCAAAATGATAAAGTTGGTATTTGTGGGGCCACTTCTACACCAATGTGGTTGATGGAGAAAGTAAAGGCAGCTTTAGAGCAGTATTAGTATTGATCAGGTTTTTTTAACCTTTTTCTTCTTTTAGTGTTTAATCAAGATACATTCTTTAACTGTTAATTGTAAATTGAAAACTGTAAACTCAAATGCTGGAATCCTCGTTGCGTTAACCGTAATGGCTTGCTGGTTTACTTCCCTTTTTTTATTGTTAAACTGGCATTTTAACTGGAGTAATCCTTTGGTTTATCTGATGATTCTCATTCAGATGCATTTATATACAGGTTTATTCATCACTGCGCACGATGCCATGCACGGTACAATCTCATCCAATAAAAAAGTCAATAATTTTATCGGTTATTTATCCGTTTTTCTCTATGCTGGTTTCTTCTTTAATCGTTTATATGCTAAACATCATCAGCACCACAGGCACGTACATACCGAAAAAGACCCTGATTTTGCACCACATCGTTTTTGGAAATGGTATTTCCGTTTTATGCTAAATTATGTTACCATCATCCAACTGGTTATTATGGCGGTGGCTTATAATGTGTTAAAAATCTGGGTAGATGAAAGAAATCTGTTGTTGTTTTGGGTACTTCCTTCACTATTAAGCACTTTTCAACTGTTTTATTTTGGCACTTACCTGCCACACAAAGGTGAACACGATAACGAGTACCATTCTGCTACTTTACAGAAAAATCATTTTTTAGCTTTTATTAGCTGTTATTTTTTTGGTTATCATTTGGAACATCATCAAAAGCCGGGCATGCCGTGGTGGCAGCTGTATAAAACGAAGGGCTAGTATTGGTCGTGGTGTCAGATGTTACCATCTGACACAAAATCAAATCTTTTCTGATTCCCAAATGAATTTTTACTCCACTTATTCTAATTGTCAGATGGTAAATCTGACACCACAGTAGAGCGAAACCACATTCATAAACCTGACTGTACGAAAATCCTTTTTGTGCCACCGCCGTTTAAAAATGCATTACCGCTAACAAAAAGATTGTAGGGAAGGCAGGACTGCAATAAATAGACTTACTGCATTTGCTTTTCTAATAATCTAGCAGCAAATACTATTTTTTTTGACCAAAAAATGTCGACCATCACATTTTTAGCATAGGTAAAAAACAATAAAAAGGCGATATTTGCGCCACGAAACATATTCTTGTATAAATGAGCAAAAAGGGAATTTTACTGGTAAACTTAGGAACACCTGATAGTCCGGCAACGGCAGACGTTAAAAAATACTTAGATCAATTTTTAATGGACGAAAGGGTAATCGATATTCCAAAGTTAAACAGAACGTTATTGGTAAAAGGAATTATTGTACCTTTCCGTAGCCCAAAAACTGCAAAACTATACAAAGAAATCTGGAACGAAAATGGTTCACCATTGTTGTTCTACAGCAGGTTACAGGCTAAAATGTTACAGGAAAGGCTGGGCGATGATTACCATGTAGAACTGGCTATGCGTTATCAAAGTCCTTCTATCGCATCGGCCCTTGCCAATTTAAAAGCAGGTTTGGTAGAAAGCATTCAGGTCATCCCGATGTTCCCCCAATATGCTTCGGCAAGTACCGGTTCGGTAATGCAATTGGTAATGGAATTGGTGAGCAAATGGCAAACTGTTCCGCCAATATCGTTTGTAAATTCATTTCATGATAACGAACTGATGATTAAGGTTTTTGCAGAAAATGCCAGAAAGCATGATGTGGCAAGCTACGATCACGTGTTGTTTAGTTTCCACGGTTTGCCAGAGCGTCAGTTATTAAAGTGCGATCATACAGGAAGCTATTGTTTAAAAAGTGCAGATTGCTGCCAGACCTTAAACGATACCAATAAATTCTGTTATTCTGCTCAAGGACATGATACCGCCAGGTTAATCGCCAAAGAATTAAACCTCTCAAGAGATCAATATACCGTTTGTTTTCAATCACGCTTAGGTAAAGAGCCATGGGTACAGCCTTACACAACTGACGTGTTGAAGAAGTTAGCTGCAGAAGGTAAAAAACGTTTGTTGGTATTTAGTCCAGCTTTTGTTGCCGATTGTTTAGAAACCCTTTACGAAATCACGGTAGAATACCATGAAGAGTTTAAAGCTTTAGGTGGTGAACATGTTCAGCTGGTAGAAAGTTTGAATGATAGTCCGGTATTTATTGAGGCACTTGCCGGAATGGTTAAATAGTTTTAGCTTTAGAGATGGCGAATTTTATCATTTTAATGGGGGTTTCTGGAAGTGGTAAAACGGTTATCGGAAGGGCTTTGGCGCCGAAACTCAATGCCGAATTTATAGATGGTGACAATCTGCATTCGCAACGGAATGTTGATAAAATGGCTGCCGGAATCCCATTAACAGATGCCGACCGATTGGATTGGCTTCAGTTGATTGCTAAAGTAGGTCGCGAGCATGCCGCACATGGCACAACCTGTATTATTGCCTGCTCAGCACTAAAAAAATCATATCGCGATCTGTTAAGAACTGATAATGAATCTATCCGCTTTATTTATTTAAAGGGAAGTTTCGATTTAATTCATGATCGGATTACCAAACGTTCGCACCAGTACATGCCATCCAGTTTGTTGAAAAGCCAGTTTGAAACATTGGAAGAACCAAATGCTGACGAGCCGGATGTGTTTACAGTTTCCATCGATCAAAGTATCCCCGAAATTGTTGAAGAAATTGCTAAGGCCGATCTGATTTCGTAATCATCGAAATAATCTGATCTGTTGCTCCTTTTTTATCCGCTACGTATTTTCTGGCCAGTTCTGCCGCATTTTTATTTTCAGCGAAACTATCAAAAGCATTGATTAATTCTGCTGTTGAGCTGATACTTTTTGCCGCACCAATCGTTATTAAATCTTTCGCTTCCTGAAATTTATCATATTTAGGCCCAAAAATTACGGGTAATCCAAATGCTGCGGCTTCTAAAGTATTATGAATACCTGTTCCAAAACCACCACCAATATAAGCCACATTTCCATATTGATAGAGGGAAGAGAGCATGCCGATGTTATCGATAATGAGCGTTTGGTGTTCCGCGTTTAGCGCTTGATTGGAAGCACTTAAAACTGAAAACCGTAAACTGTTAGTTGAAAACTGTTTCTCAATACTTTCGATATGGCTTTCATGGATCTCATGCGGAGCGATAATAAACTTCCAGTTGGGGTATTTTTCTGGCAGGTTCGATAATATTTTTTCATCTTCCGGCCAGGTACTTCCGCAAACTAAAGTAGGCGAACTGCCAATAAAGCTTTCGATAAGGGGAAGCTGTTTGGGCGATTGGGCATTTTCGTAAACACGATCGAAACGCGTATCGCCATTAATGGTCACATTATTTAAACCAATTGATTTTAAAAGGTTTTGGCTTTCTTCATTTTGCACAAAGAAATAGGTAACCGATTTTAAAATATTGCGGTAAAAACCACCATACCATTTAAAAAACGCCTGGCTTCCTCTAAAAATCCCAGAAATTACATATAAAGGAATTTCGAGTTCTTTTAGTTCCTTAAAATAAAAATGCCAAAATTCATATTTGGTAAAAATGGCCATTTCCGGATTAATGCTTGCGATAAAGCGCTTGGCATTGCCAGCAGTATCAATTGGGAGATAAAATACATCAGCCAGCGCATAATTTTTTCTGATTTCATATCCCGAAGGTGAAAAAAAGGTGACCACTATTTTCTTGGCAGGAAAAAGTGCTTTTAATTTTTCTAAAACCGGTCGGCCCTGTTCAAACTCGCCTAGCGATGCAAAATGAAACCATATATGTTTTTCCTCCGGGTTAATTTTCTGGGCAATTAATGTGTAGATATTCTTACGCCCATTTATAAACAGTTTAGCCTTAGGATTAAATAATGAAAATATCCTGATGAGTAAAGTGTAGGTCCAGATTCCGATGATGTAAAGTAATTTCATATCTTCGTGCCAAGATAAAACGAATATATTTAAAAAGCTTAAAAATATATGGATCCATCTGCATTTTGCTTAGTATTCAACCGGATAAATAGGCTTCAATGATCGCTCCATAGCAGCTAAAAATAAAATAAAACAGAATGAAGATAGCCGTTATTGGTACCGGATACGTAGGTTTAGTTACCGGAACCTGTTTAGCCGAAACAGGAAATGATGTAATATGTGTTGATATTAACGAAGCCAAAGTAAAGCAAATGCAGAATGGCGAAGTGCCGATTTACGAGCCTGGTTTAGACCTTTTATTCCACAGAAATATTGAGCAGGAGCGGTTAACTTTCACTACAAACCTTGCTGATGCCGTAAAAGAAGCACAGATTATTTTTATGGCTTTGCCAACCCCTCCGGGCGGTGATGGTGCGGCCGATCTTTCTTACATTTTAGGTGCTGCAAAAGATATTTCAAAAATCATTACCGAATATAAGGTTATCGTAAACAAATCAACTGTTCCGGTAGGTACTGCCGATAAGGTAAAAGCTGTTTTTGCCGAAAATACTTCGATTGAGGTTGATGTGGTTTCGAACCCTGAGTTTTTAAGAGAAGGTGTAGCGGTGGAGGATTTTATGAAACCCGACCGCGTGGTACTGGGTACCAAAAGCGAAAAGGCTAAAAAACTGATGACGGAGCTTTATGGTCCTTATGTACGTCAGGGAAACCCGATCCTTTTTATGGATGAACGTTCTTCCGAACTGACCAAATACGCTGCAAACTCTTTTCTTGCTACAAAAATTACCTTTATGAACGAAATCGCAAACCTTTGCGAGCTGGTAGGTGCTGATGTAGATGCGGTAAGGAAAGGCATTGGATCTGACGAACGTATCGGTAAACGTTTCCTTTTCCCGGGTGTAGGTTACGGTGGTTCATGTTTTCCGAAAGATGTTCAGGCTTTGGTAAAATCATCTGATGATTATGCCTACGATTTCCAGATTCTGAAATCGGTGATGGAGGTTAACGAAAGACAAAAAACAATTCTTGTAGATAAAGTGCTTAAATATTATAAAGGCGATATCAAAGGAAAACATTTTGCCCTTTGGGGCTTGGCTTTTAAGCCAGAAACCGATGATATCCGCGAAGCACCGGCCTTGTACATTATTGATGCACTGGTTAAAAACGGGGCTACAGTTACCGTATTCGATCCGGAAGCCATGGATAATGTTAAAAATGTAATCGGTAATCAGGTAAATTATGCCAAAAACCAATACGAAGCTTTAGAAGGTGCTGATGCCCTGTTGATTGCAACAGAATGGTCGGTTTTCCGTAACCCTGATTTTGAAAAAATAGATAACATCTTAAAAAATAAAGTGGTTTTCGATGGCCGTAATTTATACGATCTGCAAAAAATGATCGATCTTGGCTATTATTATAACAGTATCGGCAGAAAACTGATAGATTAACATGGGGAAGAAAAGAATATTGATTACAGGTGCTGCCGGATTTTTGGGCTCACACCTTTGCGATCGCTTTATAAAAGAAGGTTATCACGTTATCGGAATGGATAACCTGATTACTGGTGATATGGCAAATATCGAGCACCTGTTCAAATTGGAGAATTTTGAGTTTTACAACCATGATGTTTCCAAATTTGTGCACATTCCCGGAACACTTGATTATATCTTACATTTTGCCTCACCTGCAAGCCCGATTGATTACCTTAAAATCCCGATCCAGACCCTTAAAGTAGGCTCTTTGGGAACGCATAATCTTTTAGGTTTGGCCCGCAGTAAAAAAGCAAGGATGCTGATTGCTTCTACATCTGAAGTTTATGGCGATCCGAATGTAAACCCACAGCCTGAAGAATACTGGGGTAACGTAAACCCTGTTGGTCCGCGTGGAGTATACGATGAGGCCAAACGTTTCCAGGAAGCCATTACCATGGCTTACCATACATTCCATGGGGTAGAAACCAGGATTGTGAGAATCTTTAATACCTATGGGCCAAGAATGCGCCTGAATGATGGCCGTGTTTTACCTGCTTTTATCGGACAGGCGTTAAGAGGGGAAGATTTAACTATCTTTGGTGATGGAAGCCAGACCCGTTCTTTCTGTTACGTGGATGACCTGATCGAAGGGATTTACCGTTTGCTGATGAGCGACTATGCCCAGCCTGTGAACATCGGTAACCCGGACGAAATCACCATCAAACAGTTCTGCGAAGAAATTATCAAACTTACGGGCACCACACAGAAAATAGTGTACAGGGAGCTTCCACAGGATGATCCGAAACAGCGCAGGCCAGATATTACGAAGGCAAGAGAGATACTGGGCTGGGAACCAAAAATTGGACGTGCGGAAGGATTAAAAATTACATACGAATATTTTAAATCATTGCCTGCAGAGGCCTTGGAAAAAATAGAACATAAAGATTTTACCACATTTAACCGTTAAAATGGCAAAAATATTAGTTACTGGTGGAACAGGATACATAGGTTCGCACACAGCTGTAGAATTACATAACGCAGGATACGAAGTTGTAATTATCGATAACCTTTCTAACTCGAATATCAAAATTTTAACCCAGCTGCACGCCATCACCGGCAAATGGTTCGATTTTCATGAAATCGATCTTCAGGATGAAAAAGCGGTGCAGGAATTTGCAGAAAAGCATACAGATATTGATGGAATTATCCACTTCGCAGCTTCAAAAGCCGTAGGAGAATCGGTAGAACAACCGTTAAAATATTACAAAAATAACTTTTACGGATTAATTAACCTGCTGACCTCGTTTAACAGAAAAATTAATTTTGTATTTTCTTCATCATGTACCGTTTACGGTCAGCCAGAAACTTTGCCGGTAACCGAAGCTGCGCCAGTGCAGAAGGCCGAATCTCCTTATGGCAATACCAAACAGATTGCTGAAGAAATATTGTCAGAAACTGCTGCGGTAACTCCTGATTTAAATGTAATCGCTTTGCGTTATTTTAATCCGGTTGGTGCCCACGAAACAGCTTTGATCGGCGAATTGCCAAACGGTGTGCCTGCAAACCTGGTTCCTTTTATTACCCAGTCGGCCATTGGTAAACGCGGTCCGATTACGGTTTATGGTGATGATTATAATACCCCTGATGGTTCAGCCATCCGCGATTATATCCATGTGGTAGATCTTGCAAAAGCACACGTTGCCGCCATTAAAAAATTAGAAAACGGAAACCCTAACGGCAATTACGATGTTTTTAATATTGGTACTGGTAAAGGTTCTTCAGTTTTAGAGATTATTGCCGCTTTTGAGAAAGTAAATGGCGAAAAACTCGATTATAAAATCGGTCCGAGAAGGGCAGGGGATATTGTTCAGATTTATGGCGATGTACAAAAATCGAATAATGAACTAGGCTGGAAAGCTAACCTCGATATCAATGAAATGATGCGCTCGGCATGGGAGTGGGAAAAATACATTAAGGCTAACCCTTTTTAGATGAAATTATCGGAGCACAAAGATTTAAAAACCGCCATTACCGAGCTGCCTGTTAAAGAAAAAGACAAGCTGTTATTGCGTTTGGTGGCCAAAGATAAAGTGCTTACCGAACACCTTCATTATAAATTATTAGAGGATGAAACCGATCTGGAAGACCGGAAAGAAAGGATTAAAGCCGATGTTGACGAACAGATTCCGGAACTTAAAAAACTAAATGCCAAAGAGGCATTGGTAAAAGTAAGGAAGATGATTACTTCGGTGAACCACTTTTATAAAGTAACCAAAGATCCTGTTGGGGAAGTAGAGCTTAAATTGTTTATCCTCAATGCCATCCCTTTTGACTATAAAAAATCAATTTTTGGTTACCGCGATTTTATGATGCTTTTTAGTGTATATTACATCAAAACGGTTGCGGTAACCATCAATAAATTCAAAAAACTGCACGAAGACCTGCAGTTCGATTTAAGTGAAGATCTGACTCATTTACTCGATAAAATCTATTCCTCTAAATTAGCTGGCGCAGCCGAAGCCAGTAATTTGCCAAAAGAGATTAGCTAAATTATGACCTATTATTATGTTCGGATTATTTAAAAAGAAAAAAATAGCACCCGAATTTAATTTCTCCGGTATTAAGACTGATATGCACTCGCACATCATTCCGGGGATTGATGATGGGGCACAAAACCTTAAAGACGCATTGCTGCTGGCCAAAAAGTTTAAAGCTTTAGGTTATCAGAAACTGATTGCAACACCGCACATCATGGCCGATTATTTCCGTAATACGCCAGACACTATTAACCGTGGATTGGATATTTTAAGAAAAGGCCTGGAAGAAAATGAAATCGCTTTAGAAGTTAATGCCGCTGCTGAATATTACCTGGATGAAACTTTAGAGAAAAAAATCAGGCAGAAAGAGGTGCTCACCTTTGGCGAAAATTACATGTTGTTCGAACTTTCTTATATCAATCTGCCTCAAAACCTGATCGATTTTATCAAAACCATACAGGATGCTGGCTATAAACCTGTTTTGGCGCATCCCGAAAGGTACCCATACTATTACAGTTCTTTTGAAAGTTATCATCAAATCAGAGAAACAGGCTGTTTGTTACAATTAAATTCGATTGCTTTAACAGGTTATTATGGTTCTGGAGCAAAAAAAGTAGCAGAAGAAATGGTAAATAATAACATGGTTGATTTTTTGGGTAGCGATATGCACCACTTAAAACATGCTGCCGCACTCGAAGACAGTCTCAGCACACCTCTAATGCAGCAGTTGCTTACGCAGCATCAGCTTAATAATGCATTGCTTTAGATTGGGTTAACTGTTTAAATTGGTTAATCGGTTAATTGTATAGAGCTTTCTGCAGTTAAGCAGTTTAAACAATTAACCGATTAACCTTCTGTTATTCGTACCTCAACGCCTCCACAGGATCCAGTTTCGAAGCTTTTTTAGCAGGGTAATAGCCAGAAAGAATTCCTACCAGTACGCAGAGCACAAAACCACCTATAATAAATAACCAGGGAATTAAGAATGAACCGCCCATGGCAAGGGAAATCAGGTTGCCTAAAACGATCCCCAGGAAAATACCAAACACACCGCCGATTAAACAGATCACTACCGCTTCAATTAAAAACTGGCGACGAATTACCTTTGGGTTAGCGCCAATAGCCTTACGGATCCCGATTTCGCGTGTACGTTCCGTTACCGATACCAGCATGATATTCATTAATCCGATGGAAGCACCAATTAATGTAATGATCCCGATTGCAACACCACCAATGGCAACAAATGCCAGGTTTTCGAATAAAGTTTGGGCAATCGCATCACTTTTGGTGATTTCGAAGTTATTGGTTTCATTTACTTTTACCTTACGGATATTCCTGAATAATGCAGTAGACTCGCCGATAATATTTTCCTGCATTTCATTGCTCGGAACCATTACCGTTATGGTATAAGATGGATTGGCATTGGCATTAATCTGTTTTGCTTTGATTAGCGGGACATAAACGGCCCTATCACCGCTAAAGCCCATACTTGATCCCTTTTTCTCCAGTATGCCAACAATTTTGAAACGGTTATTACCTACATTGATCAGTTTATCCAATGGATCCGAATCTTTGAATAGTTTTTCAACTACTTCACCCCCTACAATACATACATTGCTTCCCAATTGTATTTCAGAAACACTAAAATTTCTTCCCTGCGAGAGATTTAAGCCCTGCGAGGCTAAACCATTTTCATCAATCCCCTGAACGTTGATATTGGGATTGGTTTTTAAACTTCCGTATTTTACAGTAGAACCACCGCTGGCAAAAACACTCACCGCAACAGTGGCCGGTGTATTGAGGCTATCTTTAAATTTAACAGCATCTTCATAGCGGATCGCTTTAAAAGGTTTTGGCCTTTTACCATTCCCAATCCTGATTCCTGTACCTCGGTTTCTGATCGTAAATGAGTTAGCACCCATGCTACTAAAAGCATCCGTCATACTTTTCTTTACAGCATCCAGCGTGGTTAAAATCCCAACCAAGGCCATTAAACCAATGGCAATAATCAAGGCAGTAAGCATGGTACGCAAGCGGTTACCTTTAATAGATTCTAATGCCAGTCTGATGTTTTCTCTGTAATTCATTTATTGTAAGTACCAAGTCAAGTATTGAGTATCAAGTATGAAGATGGGATTAACCTTACACCCTACACCTTTTGCCTTAAACCTTTATGTGTAAAAATAAAAAAAGTCCCGATGTTTAGACAAGGGGACCGCACTATATGTTACAATAATATTTTATTTATGCCGAGAAACTCGTACCACAGCCACAGGTGCTGGTTGCATTAGGGTTAACAAAGGTAAAACCACGTGAGTTTAAACCATCTTGCCAATCAATCATCATGCCCATTAAGTACATTTGGTGTGCTTTGTTCATGAAAACTTTAATGCCATCAATAAAATATTCCTGATCGCCTTCTTTTCTTTGATCGAAACCCAAAATGTAATTCATACCAGCGCAACCACCGCCCTCTACGCCAACACGTAATCCGTAATCCTCACCGATCTCCTGCTGATCTTTTAATTTATATAACTCTTTAGCTGCTCCTTCCGAAAAAGTAACCGGTGCAAATGCTGTATCAACTGTTGTGCTCATGTTATTTAAATTTTATCTGTTACAAATATAAATAATAATGCACATTTTTGCTTTTAACGGTTCATTAATATTACCGTATATAAACAATACTTATGAATACCCAACAGATTTTAGTCGATGTAGTGATCTTATTTGCAGGCATTTTCGCAGCATTAATGGCCGTTTATTATATTTTAAAGAGCGATATTCAGCGGTTTTTTAACCTCAAAAATATTGAATTAAATAAAGAAAGCCGGGCGCATATTTTACCGCTAAGATTACAGGCGCACGAACGTTTAATCATTTTTATCGATCGCATTAACCCTGCAAACTTACTTGTGCGTCTGCACCAACAAGGAATTGCCATTGCAACTTTACAGGCAGGCATATTAAATGAGGTACGTTCGGAGTATCAGCATAACATTACCCAGCAGTTATATGTTGATAGCGTAACCTGGAATGTGGTTCGTAAATTAAAAGACGATACCATTGCAATGATCAATAACGCCGTTCAGGGTTTGCCAGCGGATGCAAATGGAATTGAACTGAGTAAAGCAATTTTGCAGCACATGGCCAGCATAGATGAAAATCCTTATGATTTAACGATTGAGTTAATTAAGAAGGATATACATAGACTGTTTTAAGAAGGGTTAACTGGTTAATTATTTAAATCGGTTAATTGCCTCAACAAATTGCCAGCCATTATGCTCAGTTAACCGATTAACCAGTTCAACAGTTAACCAACTTAGCTATTAACTATGAACCAATAAAGGACTAATGGCTAATGATCCACTGAACTAATAACCTAACCAAATGAGCGATAAAAAACATACCACCACTTCAGGCATTGAAATAAAGCCCTTGTATACCGAGGCCAAACCGATGGATGAGCGTCCGGGCGAATTTCCCTTTACCAGGGGAATCCAAAAGGATATGTACCGTGGACGTTTGTGGACCATGAGGCAGTATGCCGGTTTTTCTACCGCTGAAGAATCGAACAAACGTTATCATTATCTATTGGCGCAGGGAACAACAGGTTTATCGGTGGCGTTTGATCTTCCTACTCAAATTGGGTATGATTCTGATCATGAAATGGCTGATGGTGAAGTAGGTAAGGTTGGGGTAGCTATCGACTCGCTGAAAGATATAGAAATCCTGTTTGATGGCATTCAGTTAAAAGATATTACCACCTCGATGACCATCAATGCAACAGCTTCAATTTTATTGGCTATGTACATTGCACTGGCAAAAAAGCAGGGAGCAGATCTAAAACAGATTTCGGGCACCATTCAGAATGATATATTAAAAGAGTACGCCGCCAGGGGGACTTATATTTATCCACCAAAACAATCCATGAGGCTGATTACCGATATTTTTGAGTTTTGTAGTAAAGAAGTGCCCAAATGGAATACCATTTCTATCTCTGGTTATCATATCCGTGAGGCTGGATCGACAGCAGTACAGGAACTTGCTTTTACATTAGCTAACGGTAAAACGTACTTAAAAGCTGCATTGGATAAAGGTTTAGATATTAATGTTTTTGCAAAACGCTTATCATTTTTCTTTAATTGCCACAATAATTTCTTTGAAGAAATCGCGAAATTTAGGGCAGCAAGGAGGATGTGGGCAAAAATCACCAAAGATTTGGGTGCTACAGATGAAAAAGCCCAGATGTTAAGGTTTCATACGCAGACTGGAGGTTCTACGCTAACTGCACAACAGCCTTTAAATAACGTAATCAGGGTGAGTAATCAGGCCATGGCGGCGGTTTTGGGCGGTACGCAATCGCTCCATACCAATGGCTATGATGAGGCACTTTCGTTGCCAACAGAGTCGGCAGCAAAAATCGCTTTACGTACCCAGCAGATTATTGCCTTTGAGAGTGGGGTTACCGATACTGTAGATCCATTGGCGGGATCTTTCTTTGTGGAGAGTTTAACTGATGAGGTTGAGGCTGCTGCATGGGCTTACATCGACAGGATAGATGTAATGGGTGGTTCGGTGAATGCTATTGAAAGCGATTACATGCAAAATGAAATAGCAAGCGCGTCTTATCAGTATCAAAAAGAAATTGAAAGTGGAGAACGGATCTCAGTTGGGGTAAATAAATTTACACAGCAAGAGGAAGGATTGACGGAAGTTTTCAATATAGATGATTCGATCCGTAAACTGCAATCGGAAAAGCTTGATCATCTAAAGTCAACCCGTGATCATGTTGCGGTGGAAAAAGCGCTCGCTAAATTAAATGAGGCAGCTGGTAGCAAAACCAACGTAATGCCCTTGATTATAGATGCCGTTGAAAAATATGCCACACTTGGCGAAATAGCAGATGTATTTAGGAATGCTTTTGGTGTGTATTAATGGCTTTGGTTTAGGATTAAAATAACGATAATCTTCCTGCTGGGATGTGTTTAACTATTTAACAAGTCTCTTAGCTGAAAATTTTAGATAACAGGGTATATGCTGTCGTAAAATTCATACAAATACACAACATCTTGTGTGTGTTTGTGTGGTAAATCAGTAGTAAGATTAAAAAGATGTGCAATTATTTTAATTATGGGTTTGATTTTCAGTTGATTCGGGATTAAAAGGTGCTAAAATACTTAGGTAGAGGCTAAAATGGCTCAGAATTTGCTTTTTAAAAGCGATTTGAAATTAAAAGGAAAGAATCGTGTTAAATAATTGTAATGTGGATAACCAGTGTTAATAAATAGTTATCAACATAAAAAATTGAGGTTAAGTGGGCTACCATATTCCTTATCAGTGCGTTACGATTTATTTGAAATTTTTGTTTAAAATGTTGATAATTTTGTCAATATTCGTAGTCCCTAAACGGACCATCCCTTTAATTCGAATAGGCACTGTAAACCAATAAATTATAGAAATCGCAATGGAAAAAACTTGTACAGAAGTGTGGAAGAACTGTCTTCAAATTATTAAGGATAATATTCCGAACCAAAGTTTCAAAACCTGGTTCGAGCCGATAACGGCCCTTAAATTGGAAGGCAAGGTTTTAACCATACAGGTGCCAAGTTTGTTCTTTTACGAATGGCTTGAAGAACATTATGTAGGCTTGCTACGCAAGACTGTAAAAAAGCAACTTGGAGAGGATGGCAGGTTGGAATATAATATCGTTGTAGATAAATCATCGAACAGCGGTAATCCTTATACTACCAATATGCCCTCAAATGGAAATGGAGCGGAGGCAAAGGTACAATCGATGCCGATTCCGGTTTCCATTAATAAGGATATTAAAAACCCTTTTATTATCCCCGGATTAAAAAAATTAAATGTTGATCCACAATTAAACTCTAACTATACTTTCGAAAATTATATTGAGGGAGATTGCAACCGCCTGGCGCGTTCTGCAGGTTACGCTGTAGCTGCTAAACCAGGAGGTACGTCTTTTAACCCTTTAATGATTTACGGTGGAGTAGGTTTGGGTAAAACCCACCTGGCGCAGGCAATCGGTAATGAGATTAAACGCAGCATGCCAGATAAATTGGTGATCTACGTAAGTTGTGAGAAATTCTGTCAGCAGTTTGTAGACTCATTAAAAAACAACACCATTAACGATTTCGTTAACTTTTACCAGGCAATGGATGTAATTATCATGGATGATGTACACAACTTTGCAGGTAAAGAAAAAACACAGGATATTTTCTTCCACATTTTTAACCACTTACACCAATCGGGCAAACAGGTAATCTTAACATCTGATAAAGCACCGAAAGATTTAGCTGGTTTGGAAGAGCGTTTGTTAAGCCGTTTCAAATGGGGGCTTTCTGCAGATTTGCAGATTCCTGATCTTGAAACGCGTATTGCCATCTTAAGAAAGAAAATGTATGCCGATGGTATTGAATTACCAGGCGAGGTTGTAGAATATGTTGCGCACAACATTGATAACAACGTACGTGAGCTTGAAGGTGCTATGGTATCGCTCCTGGCGCAGGCTACTTTAAATAAAAAAGAAATTGATTTAGCCTTAGCTAAACAGATGTTGAAAAACTTCATCAAAAATACTTCTAAAGAAATTTCGATGGAATATATCCAGAAATTGGTTTGTGAATATTTTGAGGTTCCTGTTGATATGGTTAAATCGCAAACACGTAAACGTGAAATTGTTCAGGCACGTCAGATTTCGATGTACCTTTCAAAAAGTCATACCAAATCATCACTGAAAACAATCGGGGCTTTCTTCGGTGGTCGCGATCACAGTACCGTAATTTATGCTTGCCAAACCGTAGAAGATTTAATCGATACCGACAAGAAGTTTAAAGCTTACGTACACGATATCCAAAAGAAATTAAAAATGAGCTAAACTAAGGTTTAGGGACAGAAAGGTAAAAGGGTTTAAATTAAAATCTTTCGTTCAGGTTCAAAAAGTTTATGCAATAATAAAGGCCTGATATTTTATCAGGCCTTTATTATTTATGATGTTTTCTAACTATTAAAGCTTTCTATTTCTGCTAAACCATATAACAAAGCAGCAACATGTAGTGCCTGTGCTATTTTATTATCCTTAATAAACTGTTTTACCTCATCCACAGTATATTCTTCAACATTTAAAATTTCATGTTCATCTAAATGCTGTTCATGAGTTTTAACACCACCTGTTAAAAAATAGGTGAAAGTTCTGTTGTTTGATGTTGCAGGGTTAGGGTAGAGCTCTGCTATAAATTTGCAGGTTTCAAAACTATAACCCGTTTCTTCTAAAAGTTCGCGTTTAACTGCAAATTCTGGCGTTTCATCCCCATCCATTACACCACCCGGAACTTCGAGTGAAACAATATCTGCCGCATGACGGTACTGACGGACCATAATTATTTTTCCTTCGGCCGTTAGCGCAATGGCATTTACCCAGTTTGGATACTCCAGTACGTAATAATCATCTTTAACAACACCATCCGGAAGTTTAACTTCATCTACCCTCAAGGTAGCCCACTTTTCTCTTACTAAATATTTAGAGGCAAGTTTCTGCCACTTTTCTATGATCATTTATTTATTTTTATTTACTGCAAACTAAAAAACTGCCAACCGCTAACTGATATACTGTTGTATCGTTTTCTGACGGTGCAGGTTTACCAAATGTACAATCTTATGCTGATCTGACAAGTATTGATAAACCAAATTAAGTTTCGGTGCAATCAGCAGATTTCTTTCGGCGCTGATCCCCAATTCATAATATAAAAATTCACTTAAAGAATCGAGTTTCTCCGGCGGAAGCTTATCTTCATGCAGCCAGTTTTCAAAAATTGTGAGGTCGTCGTTCTCCAGAATTTCTTTGGGCAGATGAAATCCGCTCTCCATCGTTTCATCAAAAAGCTGACTGGCCTCAGCCAATTTACCTTCTAGTTTGAGTCCCATAATGCGCGCCAAAACCTGGGCAAGTTTCTGTATTTCTGCTGTGATTAAATCTCTTCTGTACATTTTTGTTACAATGTTAAAATTGTTACAAAGTTGGAATGTTTTGTAACGTTAAAAAACAAAAAGGCTCCAACTTATGGACTATGGACTAACCTACCAGCTTCCGCTTGCGCCGCCACCGCCGCCACTTCCTCCGCCAAATCCGCCAAAACCACCACCACCTCCTGATGAGCCACCGCCCCAGCCACTGCCACGGTCTCCGCCACCACCTCCAAAAAGTAGCGCCCAGAATAAGGCGTTAGAGGCTCCGCGACCACCAATAATCTGGCTGCCGCCACCGCCTTTTAATGTAATGATGATGATGACGATTACAATCAGGATAATAATTGCAACGCTGCCATAAACACCTTTTGAAGAGACTTTTGGCTTATCATTTTTATATTCACCACGGGTATATTTGATTATTGATGTGGTCGCCTCATCCAGGCCGGCATAATAATTACCAGCTTTAAAATTTGGTTTAATGTCGTCATCAATAATACGTTTGGCATAAATGTCTGGTAGTGCACCTTCCAGGCCATAACCTGTTTGAATGGAAATTTTTCTATCGCCAACAGCAACAACAATCATAATACCGTTGTTTTTGCCACTTTGCCCAACTCCCCATTTTCTGAGCAGCCCTACTGCATATTCATTAATATCATAACCGCCAACTGATTTTAAGATAGCAATAGCAATCTGAGTTGAAGAAGAGTCGCTAAAAGCTACAAGTTTATTTTCTAATGCCTGTTTTTGATCGGCAGACAATACGTTTGAATAATCGTTAACCAATGTGCCAGGTTTTTCTGGAAAATCCTGCGCAAATGCAAAACTGAAAAAAAGGCTAAAGAGCGATAAAAGGAATATTTTCTTCATCACTTATTTATTTTCTTGATTATCCATAAAAACGATATCATTTGGCAATTCATTAATGTCGCCCTTTTGTGGAGGGAAGAACAAAGCCAGTTTTTCTCCTGCTAATGCAACACCAGCAATAATGCCGTCGGCTAAATTTCCTTTCGCAAAATGGGCAGTCATGGCAATTTTAGTGGTTTCCCAGAAGTTTTCAGGTACCACCTGGTGAATACCAACATCGCCAATGATGGCAAATTTATGGTCTGCGTGCGCAAGGTAAATCAGTACGCCATTTCTTCTGGCTGTTTTATCCATATCCAGCTTGCTGAAATATTCGATGGCTTTCTCGTATGGATCGCCTTCACAAAGCTTATCAATAGCAATCCTGATCTCACCCGAAGTTGATTTTTCGGCTTCGGATATCGCATTTGCTATTTTTTCTTGTTCAATATCTGAAAATAATGGCATGTGTTTATTTTATAAGAAGTAAAAAGGGTAATAAACGTTTAATTAATAAACATTCATTACCCTTAAATGTTATCGTTAGAATATTAAAACTCTACTTTAGGAGCATTTTTTGCAGCAGCATCAGCCTCAAAATATCCTTTAGGTTTAAAACCGAACATTCCTGCTGTTAAATTTGTAGGGAATGACCTGATTTTACCATTATATTCCTGCACTGCATCATTAAAATCTTTACGGGCAACCGTAATTCTGTTTTCGGTACTTTCTAACTGTGCCGATAAATCACTGAACTGTTGTGTAGCCCTTAATTCAGGATAATTTTCGGTAATGGATAATAATTTACCCAGTGCCTGACTTAGTTCTCCCTGTGCAGCCTGGAATTTTTTGATGTTTTCTGGCGATAAATCATCTGTATTAACCGTCATTTGGGTTGCTTTTGCACGTGCTTCAGTTACTGCAGTTAATGTACCCTGTTCAAATTTAGCAGCACCTTTTACGGTTGCTACCAGGTTCGGAATTAAATCTGCTCTTCTCTGATATTGGGTTTGTACCGTTCCCCATTTCGATTTAACGTTCTCATCAAGTTTAACCATGCTGTTATAACCGCACGAACTTAAAGTGCTCACTGCAATTACTGCAGCTAAAATTCCAAATATTAATCTTTTCATTTTTATGGTTTTTGTCTTTCTAATCAAACTAAATTATAGTTCAATTTACGAATTAGATATCAAATTGCATGCCTTTGTTACAGTTTCGGTATTTATCTGACAGGTTGACAAGCAACACCAGGGTTTAATAAGGTAAAATTGGTGCATTTTGATTCGATAATTGAATAATAAATTTGTGTATACCTGTCGAGTTCTTTTGTTTTAGAGCGCAGGACCTTTCGCTTTTTTTTATGTTTGTCCCGCTCTCCGCTTTATCCCGATAGAAAACCTGTGAAACAAGCAAGCACACCAAAATATAACATAAACCGGCGCTTAAATCGGGATGCCCGCTCCGATCGGGGCTAAAAACTTTGGCCTGTGGCACAGAAAACCAGTATAGTAACGGAAAAATGGTCTAATTAACCCCAATCGAACGGTTCCCAGAGTGGGACTTTAGTCTGCTTATAATTTTTAGTCATATTCTGAAATCATCAAATATGCTATCAGATGCTTATCTTTGTACCGTTCGGGATAAAAACCTGACTTGATATGCAAAAAGACATCGAAATTACTTTGCTCCCTGATCAGGTTGAGCAGATTGAAGTTATTAAACAGAAACTTGCCGAAGGGTTAAAACTATCTGAAACGAGGATAAAAGGCTACGAAATTCTTAAAAGATCGATAGATGCCCGTTCCAGAAAGGTGATTTTCCGTTTACAGGTAAAGGTTTTTGTGGATGAAGAAGCCATTCCTGAAGTCTACACCATAAACTATCCTAATGTTAGTGATGCCAAACCGGTAATTATTATCGGTGCTGGTCCGGCAGGTTTGTTTGCCGCTTTGCAATGCATCGAAAATGGACTAAAACCCATTATTATCGAACGGGGCAAAGATGTTAAACAGCGGCGAAGAGATCTGGCTGCCATAAATAAACAAGGTTTGGTCAATACTGAATCTAATTATTGTTATGGCGAAGGTGGTGCCGGAACCTATTCTGATGGAAAATTATATACCCGCTCTAACAAACGTGGCGATATCAATAAGGTGCTTCAGGTTTTTGTAAATCATGGTGCAGAACCTGATATCGCGATTGATGCCCGTCCACACATTGGTACAAATAAACTTCCCCATATTATCACCTCTATAAAAGATACGATTTTAAATGCCGGTGGTGAGGTAATGTTTGATAGCAAGATGACCGATATCTTAATTGAATTTGGAAAGGTAAAGGGAATAGAGATTAATTTTGAAGAGAAGCTCTTTGCTGATGATATTATCTTGGCAACAGGTCACTCGGCAAGAGATGTGTACGAATTGCTGAACAGTAAAAATATCCTGATCGAAGCAAAACCTTTTGCTTTGGGTGTCCGCATAGAGCATCCGCAGGAAATTATCGATTCGGCGCAGTACCATTGCGATATCCGTTCGGAATTTTTGCCACCAGCCTATTACAGTTTGGTTGAACAGGTTGGGGCAAGAGGGGTATTTTCTTTCTGCATGTGCCCGGGTGGAATTATTGCACCTTGTTCTACCGGAGAAAATGAAATTGTAGTAAACGGCTGGTCGCCATCCAAGCGGAACAATCCTTACGCTAACTCCGGCACTGTGGTTCAGGTTACTTTAAACGATGTACAGGGATACGATCCGCTGAGGATGTTGAATTTTCAATCACAAATAGAAAAAGCGGCTTTTGAAGCCGGCGGAGGAAACCTTGTTGCTCCTGCACAGCGGATGGTTGATTTTGTAAACAATAAATTATCGCTCGATCTGCCAAAGAATTCCTATTTGCCTGGCACCAAAAGTTCGATGCTCGATAATATCCTGCCTGAATTTGTTTCCAGTAGTTTGCGAGCAGCATTGCCTTTATTTGGTAAAAAAATCAGACGGTATTATACTAACGAAGCCATTTTAGTGGGGGTTGAGAGCAGAACTTCTTCTCCGGTTAGGATTCCGAGAGACAAAGAAACCTATCAGCATCCTCAGGTAAAAGGTTTATACCCTTGTGCTGAAGGTGCAGGTTATGCAGGCGGAATTGTATCTGCAGCGATAGATGGAATCAATTGTGCAAATGCAATATTGAACGCATCATAACAAACTTTATATTGTGCCAATTGTTATTTTGGTATGTTTAATATCACGAACGAAATAAAAAAAGCCTTTAACGGTGATGCCTGGCATGGGAACCATGTTATGCAAACATTAAATAATGTGAATCCGGAAAAAGCATTTAGCCATTTTGTACCGGGTGCGCATTCCATAGCCGAAATAGCCCTGCATTTAACCGCCTGGACAGAAGAAGTTACTTCAAGATTGACCGGTAAGCCAGCTGCTGAACCTGCAATGGGCGATTGGCCCGAACCTGAAGCAAGGACACCGCAGGCCTGGGAGCGCATTATCTTTAATTTTAAGATCGCAAATGAAGAACTGATTCGCCTTTGCGAAAGCCTGAAAGACAGCCAATGGAATGATGAAGTGAAGAGTGAACGAAACCCTGCTTTAGGTACTGGCGTAACAAATGTAGAGCTTGTGAGTGGTTTAGCGCAACACCATGCCTATCATTCCGGTCAGATCGCTTTATTATCAAAATTTTAATCTGTGTAATCTTCCAATCTGAGTAATCATATTATGAAAAAGACATTAATTATAGGCGCATCGCCAGATCCATCGAGATATGCTTACAAAGCGGCCAATATGCTTAAGCGTTTCAACCACGAAATTGTTAACGTGGGGATAAAAAAAGGGGAAGTAGCAGGTGTTGAAATTGAAAAACCTGGCGAAATATACAATGATATCGATACCATAACCTTGTATATAGGTCCCGCCTTGCAGCCGCAATATCATGATTATATTTTGGCTACAAAACCCAAACGGGTAATTTTTAATCCCGGAACAGAAAATTACGAACTCGAAAAGTTATTGGATCAACATGATATTGAACCTGTTGAAGCTTGTACTTTGGTATTGTTAAGTACCGGGCAATATTAAAACCGGTACACGACGCCCCAGTTTACGTAATCGGCCTGAGCAAAGTGCATGTATGTTTTCGCCTGTAAGCCTAAGTGAGGAGTAATATTGAAGGTAGGGCCAAACGTCCAGTACCAGTTTGCTTTCTCCATTAATCTGTTGTAATGAATATATTTTCCAATCTGTGCCGCTACAGTTATCCGCCATAAATTAATGTCAGCACCAACGCTAATTCCCGTGCGCCACCGATCGTAAGAAGTGCCATAATTTTGAAAAGTATCGTTAGCATTATTCGGATCGTAAGTGGTATAATAATAAACGGCATCGGCACCCGCCTTAAGCGACATTACATCATTCAGGTAAAAATTGTAACCAGCATATAATCCACTTTTGTACAAACTTTTATTTCTATTCGCAAATACGCCTCTTGCACCTAAACCAGCGCTGAGTTCGATAGAATTTCGCTGTAAAGTAGTATAAGTGCTTTTCCGCTCCGCTGTTAATGTTTTCTGATTGTTCAATTTCAGTCCGATATAAACATTGCCGGTATTTAGGCCTCCATTAGGCACTGTTGCCCCACCGTTTGATACATGCAGAAAACCAAAACCTAATAACAGATCTGCATATTGACTCATTGGCAGCTCCATTCCTAAATCAGCTTTAATGGTTTCATTAATCGGGCTTCCCAAAAATCTGTTTTTGGTATTGTTATAGTAATACTTATTCGTATAGCCTAAACCAACCCCTGGGGTAAAATTAAATTTCGCCTTTCCAATTTTAAACAATTGGAAATCCATCTGGGCCACCAAACCATATACCTGCCCAAAGGCATGTTCTGAAGTATCTTTTGTTCCCTTTAATTTGCTTAGGTCCCTAAAAATAAACCCGACACCGTAAGATTTGGCCCCGCTAAACCCGATCCATTTGTCACTGTTCCTGCTAATATC
The DNA here is from genome assembly GCF_000633455.1 of Pedobacter jeongneungensis. Classification (GTDB taxonomy): domain Bacteria; phylum Bacteroidota; class Bacteroidia; order Sphingobacteriales; family Sphingobacteriaceae; genus Pedobacter; species Pedobacter jeongneungensis_A. The sequence continues at coordinate 1,760 of NZ_AYMG01000027.1, read as the reverse complement.
CTTAAAGTAGGCCGCGTCGAAACCCGTAATCTGATCCTGGAACAAATGTCCCTGGTCACTATTTACATGCGTACCGAAAACAGGCTTAAAAATAATCGAATGATTTTCTGGTGCAATTTGTGCCTGGGCAAAGGTAATGCAGGTAATCAGGATGATTAGGGATAGGGATAATTTTTTCATTAGTTTTTACTGAAACGGTAAGCAAGACTATAAAAGGCATAGCGGTAGCCGGTGGCACTGTTTTTAACTTCGTTCGATGTAAAGGTAGCCGTATAATTAGCTGTCCACCTTGCAATGGCAAACGTTAAACCCACTTGCGTGGTAAAAACAAAAGGTTTTGGTTTAAAGGTAATTGGTCCTTTATCGCTCAAAAATAAGCCACCCTGCAAACTAGAATCAAAGGCAACTGCATGTAACTGCGGATTAACTGAAAGATAGAGTTCATATTTTCGCGCTGCTTTACCCTTATTGTTATTGCTCACCAAACTGTTAAATGCAGAAGAGCCATCCATGTCATTAAATCTGCCTAAGCGGAACATCGCGCCAAGGTTAGCTTTAGTAATTACGTTACCAACAGCTGCCGAAGTAGTTCCTGTAATGTCGAATATTTTATTGTTAGTGGTTACTAAAAGTTTATTGTATTCTGCGCTTAGGTTTAATGTTGGCTCGCTGTTTAAGCCATATTCCCAACCTTCAATCTGGTTTTGGCCAACCAATTTGTGAAATGCCTTCTGAAATTTTTCGCCCAGCGCATCTTTTCCCGTAACCCCAACCTGTGCCGAAACCTTTAGCATTTGTTTATTTTCGTAAAACCGGCTGTAATTTGCTTCTCCGTATAAGTATGCAGTAAAAGGTCTATCCTGTAAAGCCGGATTTGGTACAAAACTATAATATGGGTTGTATATTTTTTGACCAAGTTCAAAGCCGATAATCTCTTTGCTTCTTCCAGGTTTCAGGTTTTCACCATTTAAAGCATGCCTGAATTTAATAAACGCACCATTAGTATAATAACGGTCGCTGGTAATATCTATATAAGCATCGTTTTCAGTGATAACAACAAGCTCATTTTTATAATTTTGGGCATAACCAATTTCCGCTATTCCAATAAATAACAGTGTAACGTATAACTTGAGCATCAATTTCATTAATAAGGCATTTTAAAGCTATAAAAGTATTAATTATTGTTCGGAATTTCGACAGCTGTGAGTTAGGCTTTGTTTATATATTATAAGCATGTCTGTATTTTTCAGCAAAGCAGTTATTGTGCTACTATCTAAGTTTGTTCCCGCTTTTCATTACAAGTCCTCGCTTCGCTGTGGGCTTTCCATTCCAATCGGGTTTAGGTGGGCAGGTATTTCGGGGATTTTAAAGCGTATTATCTCAAAACCTATCCCGTTTTCGAAACCTGATAGATTTGATAAACCAGCGTTAAACACCTGTTCTTCCAAAAAGTTTTAAGTACAGCGAAACTTTTTCCTGCTGTAAACCATGCGTTTACGTTAAAGCAAATAACATTCCTTAAATATCCTTTGGAAGCAATGATATTTTTCCTACTTTTGCATCCCGCTTCGGAGGAAGGGTTTTGTTGAAAAGATGGCTTAGTGATAAAGAGGGCAGGATTTATTTTAAAATAAATATTGCTAAAGAGAAAAAGATTGCTACCTTTGCAGCCCGGTTCGGAAGGACGGAAAGCCAGTTAAATCTGGCATATTGAAATAGAGGAAAGAAGAAAAAGAGAGTGAAAAAATAAAATTTATTTT
>NZ_AYMG01000026.1 GCF_000633455.1 Pedobacter jeongneungensis | reverse complement strand
AGCTATAGCAGGACGAGACAACAAGAGTTAAAGCAATTTATTGGCACATGGGAAATGGAAATATCAAATGCATCTTTCTTCGCCACGCTTAAGCCCAGGGGGATATTGGTGAGCTACGCAATTCTATGCGCTAAATATGAGCAGTTCTGTGGTGATGTTGTTTTTGGCGCTAATCGCAAACCTGTCGTGGCTCAACTATTGGCCAAACGTGAGGAAAGCTGTTTTTTACAGCATTTGGACTGGCAAGGTAACCGAAAAATTCCGAACCGAGATACGGGAAGATTTCGCTAAAATTATCAGACTGTTGAATAAAGGGGGCCTGAAACCCGAAATTGTTCTGGAATCCATTAATTTTGAAGATGGAGCCCCACAGCCGCTAAAATACTAGGTATCCAGTTAACAGATGCCGAGGGCAAGGCCAGAACCGAATTCATTAAATAAATAATCTTTTTGTCAGTTGAAAAAAAATCATAATTCAATTAACTACGATTGCTTTTGTTAGCAAAACCAGCATTTCTCGACAGAACCCATCATGAAATCAAACTTACAAAACCAGGCCAAATTAAACAGTTTCATTATAAGCAGATTTTCCAGGGTCGTAAGAGTTCAGGTCAAATTTGCCTGCAACAATGTAGTCTGACAGAATAATTTTATAGGCCTGCTCGAATGAAGGGGTAATAAAACGCCATATATTCTGGCCACATCCAAATCCATAAGCTAACATAGGACATGTACCATTCCCCTTGGCAATCAAAATGTTTCTTTTGACTACGTCCATTGAAATTTCTTTTAAAAACAAGTACCAACGACTCCTCCCAACTGCTCTTTAGATTCAGCAATTTCCAAAATAATCCGTCCTGAACCTCCGGCAGATGCCCAAAGACGACGGCGAGATTACACAGTGTATTTTACACTATCCTTTATTTTATCATATCATTCAGGTAAAAGGATGCCCGCTTGAAATCCCTGATTTTCAAAACAAGGCCAACACCGTTAATCCGCTCATTTGTATACAGATTTCCTTTTGGAAACACCTGTGACCTGGGCAGCCTTTGCTTATTTAAAAAAGAACTAAAGGTTTTGATGTAATCTTTCAGATTAATATCGGTATCAATCATAGACCATAAATCTGATATATTTTTTAAGGCGACCGATTTATTTTTCACGGCATAACTAATTACCGCTTTGGTCACATTTTTTTGCCTTTCAACCCTGGCATGGTCATCGTAACACGTTCCGGCAACCCTTACACGGGCATAGGCTAGAGCCTGATCACCGGTCATTTTAATTGTTCCCGTTCGGCTAAGGGGCAAAAGTGGCACCCCTTTAAGGTACGATTGTTCGCCAATGTAACTATTCACATAATGGTGTATACCTTTATCTATAGTTAATGTTATTCCTCCAAAAGAGTCGATTACCCGCGCGGTATTGTTAAAATCGGTGACGATGGACGACGCCAGCCTGGTTTTGAAATTTGCATTGATGGTAGAAATCAATAATTTCCTCCCACCCAGGCGATAAGCGGCATTGAGTTTCTGATTGCCATAGCCTTTAATGTAGACATAGGTATCACGCAGAATAGAAGTTAATTTTACTTCTTTGTTCTTTACGGTGATAACCATGATCAGATCTGCATTGCCTCTCTTATTTTCATCCCGTGAATCGGAGCCGATAAGCAATATCTGCTGCGCATAAAGCGAATTTGCAAATGCAACCAGCAGGAATATCATTAAGAATCTAATTTGGTTTTTCATTTATTCATGTATAATTTATAACGATCTGGTTAATAATTAAGCCTTTAGTGTTACATCACAAAACTACCATGTACCTTGAAGCTACCATATAGCCTTTTTTCGCCATTTATAAATCATGCCGGCACTGTGCCGCTCATGAGGACAGATAATCTGTCTTTATGAATTGATTTAACCGACATTATGGCGTGGCACTGATTTCTCTTTAACTATCCCCTAATTGATTAGCCAAAAAAAATCACCCAAAAAGGCTATAGCCCGATAAGTAAGCATTAGCTAGGTTTGTCGAAATGGCATTAACCTCAATCATTACCGTTAATTATAATCAGCCCAGGGTTACTCTAGACCTATTGAGTTCTATCAAAAAGCACTGCTCAACAGATGAAATAGAGGTGATCCTGATCGATAATGCGAGTGAGGAGGATCATGAAACCCGGTTTAAAACGCATTATCCTGAATTGAAATATATCCGCTCGGATGTAAACCTCGGATTTGCAGGTGGAAATAATCTGGGCCTAAACCATGCTACCGGAGAATATATTCTGATGATCAATAATGATACGGAACTTATCCCAGGTTTTATAAAACAGCTTATCGCAGAAATGGCTGCCCACCCAGAAATTGGGATCCTCTCCCCTTTAATACTTTATCATGATGATCAGGATATTATCCAATACGCTGGTTATACGCCAATAAACCCAATCACTGGAAGAAATAGAACCATTGGGTTGGGAGATCTAAATAAAGATCAATATGCAAATACCAGTCATCAAACCTCTTTCTGTCATGGTGCCGCTATGATGTGCAGAAAATCCGATATCGATCATATTGGTATGATGCCAGAACAATATTTTCTTTATTATGAAGAGTTGGATTGGTGCGAAATGTTTAAACGTGCAGGCAAAAAAATCTGGTTTAGCGGAAAAACACATATTCTCCATAAAGAATCGATGAGTGTAGGAAAGGAAAGCCCGACTAAAACCTACTTCATTGCACGCAACCGATTGTTGTTTATGCGGCGGAATACCAATTGGATCAATGTAATGCTATTTAGCACCTATTACCTCCTGTTGGCAGTTCCAAAACAATTGATTGGCTACCTGCTAAAAGGAAGATCCGATCTTGTTCCTTATGTAATAAAGGCGTTGCTATGGAACTCTTTCCATTCAAAAAACCATATCGGAAGCCGTACCAAATTAACATTGTAAGAGATAGTTTGCCTCAAATAACATTTTACATAATGGTATTAAAGGACTATTGAGGCGCAATTTTACTAAACCTAACTTCGTTCCGATCGGAAACAGGTAGCATTAAGTCCTACTTAATTGTTTCCGGCTTAATCCATACCTGATATAATGATCATTTTTTTCTGGACCTGCCTTTTTATCATAACCTATACCTTTGTAGGTTATGGCCTGTTGCTTTTCATACTCATTAAAATTAAACGGTCGTTTTCCAGACCTAAAAGTTTTATTTCCGGGGCACCTTTACCAACGGTTACCTTACTGGTAGCTGCCTGGAATGAAGAGGTAACGATAATAGATAAAATAAAAAATACACTGCAGTTAGATTATCCCAAGGAACGGCTGCAGATTATATTCGTGACAGACGGATCTACAGACCGCACGCCAGAGCTCATTCACCCTTATCAGGAGATCGTGCTGATGCATAACAGCGACCGTGGCGGCAAAATGGCGGCAATTAAAAGGGCAATGCCGCAGGTAAAGGGAGAGGTTATTGTATTTTCTGATGCCAATACCTTTTTAAACCGGGAGGCGCTGCTGGAGCTGGTAAAACACTATCAGAATACAAACGTGGGTGCTGTTGCTGGTGAAAAGCGGATTTTGGTGAATCAGCACGCTGATGCCAGTTCGGCAGGAGAAGGTTTTTACTGGAAATACGAATCGAGGCTTAAAAAATGGGATTATGAACTGTACTCTAATGTTGGTGCTGCAGGAGAACTCTTCAGCATTAGAGCTTCCTTATATGAACCCATCGAATCGGACACGATTATTGATGACCACATGATTGCGATGAGGATTGCCGAAAAAGGTTACCTGATTGCTTATGAACCCGCCGCTTATGCCAGCGAAACTGCATCAGAAAATACCGCTGAAGAACTGAAAAGAAAGATCAGGATTGCTGCTGGTGGAATTCAGTCGATCCTCAGGCTAAAAATTGCCGCCAACCCCTTTCGCTATCCCATATTAACCTTTCAGTACCTTTCACACCGGGTATTGAGATGGACCATCACCCCTTTCTTACTCGTGCTGGCTTTATTGGCAAATATCTGGATTGTATTCCAGCATGGTCATCAATTTTATACGCTTCTCCTGACAGCACAAGGTATCTTTTACACCTTGGCCCTGCTCGGGCTTTTAATGGAACGAAAAAACATCAGGATCAAAACCCTTTTTATCCCCTATTATTTCTGCATGATGAACTATGCGGTAGCAGCGGGCATCTTGAGGTACATCAATCAAAACCAGAGTGCGGCATGGGAACGCTCCAAACGGAAAATGGCCTAACGAATGCTGGTAGAACAGCATCTTTTGGTAGTAAAGGGCTATTTCTTAAAATCCAATTGAAGCCTATTTTCGTCACTGCTGGAAACAGCCATTTCAATTAAAAATTTAAACTCTTTTAACCATAACGAAACATGAAAATTGCAGTTATAGGCACCGGTTACGTAGGATTGGTGACAGGAACCTGCCTGGCAGAAACAGGAAATGATGTGATCTGTGTAGACATCAACACCCAAAAGATAGAAAAGATGCAACAGGGTGAACTGCCCATCTATGAGCCTGGGCTCGAACTGCTTTTCCACCGCAATATCCTTCAGAAACGCATTCAGTTTACCACCGATCTCTCAGCTGCAGTACATCATGCCGAAATTATATTTATGGCGCTACCTACTCCTCCAGGCGCGGATGGGGCTGCTGATCTATCCTATATCCTTGGTGCGGCAAAAGATATTGCGCTGCTCATCACCAGTTATAAGGTTATTGTAAACAAATCGACCGTTCCGGTAGGAACAGCAGATAAGGTTAAGGCGGTTTTTGAAAGTATTACCACCGTTGATGTTGATGTGATTTCCAATCCCGAATTTTTAAGGGAGGGTGTTGCCGTAGAAGATTTTATGAAACCCGACCGTGTGGTAATTGGAACCACCAGCGAGCGGGCAAAAAAAATCATGTCAGCGCTTTATGCACCCTATGTACGTCAGGGAAATCCGGTTATTTTTATGGACGAACGCTCCGCAGAACTGACCAAATATGCTGCAAACTCCTTTTTGGCCACCAAAATTACCTTTATGAATGAGATTGCCAACCTATGTGAACTGGTTGGCGCCGATGTAGATGCGATACGCAGGGGCATTGGTACTGATGAACGGATAGGCAAACGCTTTTTGTTCCCCGGTATTGGTTACGGCGGATCGTGTTTTCCAAAAGACGTGCAGGCATTAGTAAAATCAGCCGATGAACATGCATACAACTTCGAGATCCTGAAGTCGGTGATTACAATCAATGAAAAACAAAAAGTAATCCTGGCAGATAAACTCCTGAACTTTTACAAAAATGATATTTCGGGAAAACATTTCGCCTTCTGGGGACTTTCTTTCAAACCTGAAACAGACGACATTAGGGAAGCTCCGGCACTTTATCTGATCGAAACCCTCCTTAAACAAGGGGCGAGCATCAGTGTTTTCGATCCGGAGGGACAGGAAAATGTCAGGGCTATATTTAACGACCGGATCTCCTATGCTGAAAATCAATACGCTGTGCTCGAAGGTGCAGATGCCCTGCTAATTGCAACCGAGTGGTCGCTGTTCAGGAACCCTGATTTTGAGAAAATGGAAGACCTGCTGAAGGAAAAAGTAATTTTTGATGGCAGAAATCTTTTTGAACTGGAGAAAATGGCCGAGCTCGGTTATTATTATAACAGTATAGGAAGAAAGTTAATTTCCAAGGTTCAAACCCCTCACCAGTCTTTTGCCATAACCACATAAGAACATTCATAACCCATGATAAATCAACCCGAAGGTATAACCATTGTAACCATTTGCGACAACCAGTTTGTCGTATTGATGGCCGCGATGTTAAGATCCTTAGAAGAAAATCACCATTCAGGAGAAGAAATAAACCTGTATATCGTCTCTGATCATATCAGCGAGAAAAACAGGCTTAAAGTAATCTCCAGCCTTTCTACAACTAAACTTACCCTGCATTGGATCCCCATAGAAGAAGCTTTGCCAAAGCAGTTTAAACTGCCGAGAGACAAGTCTTCCTTTCCCGCCAACGTTTATATGCGCCTGTGCATTCCATATTTTATTCCACAGGAGGCCACAAAGGCCATTTACCTGGATGTAGATATGATTGTGCTGGATGATATTTCAAAGTTGTGGCATACCGATATAGGCGAATACGATTTGGGGGCAGTGTCAGATCTTTCGGGAGTGGTGAGTTCTCCCTGGGGGGGCATCAATAATTATAGGGAACTTGGACTTAATCCGAACAGCAAATACCTTAATGCGGGCATGATGCTGCTTAAACCACAGCGCTGGCGTGAACGCAACATTACCGCCCGGGCTTTTGCCTGTGCCGCCGAAAATGCCGAACACCTTAATTTTGCCGAGCAATACACACTTAATGTTGTTTTCAATGAGGACTGGTTTGAGCTTGACCCTTTATGGAACTGGTTTGCAAAAAACCACACGCCTACTCCATACCTGATCCATTTTACCGGCATGAAACCAATATATAAGGGTTATTCCGGTCAGGAACAATTTAAAAACCAGTTTTTCCATTACCTGAACCAAACTAAATGGGCAAACTTCGGCACCAGAAGTGATGCGGTAAGTAAGTTAAAAAAGATCTATAACAAAATAGAAAAAAAGCTCGTTCTGGCTTTCAGATAATTAACTACTGCGGAGAATCCTTGCCGGGTTCCCCGCAGCTATCACACCTGCAGGAATGGATTTTACCACTACCGAGCCTGCGCCAATGGTTACCCCTTTCCCGATAACAATATCGCCGATAATCACGGTATTACAGCCGATGTCTACAGCATCACCAATTACTGGTGCTTTGATGATCCCTGATGCGCTAAAATCCTGTTTTATCCCAATTGTTGTACACTGGCGTACCGAGCAGTTCTCACCTATCACTGTATCGGGGTGGATCACCACGCCACTTCCATGCCACAGCTGGAATCCGCTCCCTACTGAAGTTTTCCAGTTCAGTTCCACACACATAAACCATTCGATAAACACCCTGTAAAACAACAGGTACCAAAAAAAGAGAATTTTGGTCAGCTTACGTTTAACGATGAGCTGTGCAATCCTAAAAAGCACCACGATATATTTGCCCTTTGTAGGATTGGCCAGATTGGCATTCCAGTCCTGAAGGATGTATTTTCTTATCCCCATATTAAAAGAACCGGAACCCGATGGCCGGCATTGATATTTTTATTCGTGTATTCATATTAAATAATCCCGGGGGTGCGCCGCTAGGCATCAACCAATTGTTTACCGGAAACTATCCAAAATTAACACCTTAAACCGACGCTTGCATTAGTAGTTAAGGGCTATTTACATAGCCCCTTTGGATGAGTAGTTTTGATCAGGTTAAAATATAATTCCAATATACCCTGGACTACCTGATAAGCAAGATAAATACTGTTTTATAGAATGAAATTCATTTCTAAATTAAAAAATATACATTTCCTGTCTTTAATGGGTACAGGCGGAATGTCGCTGCTCACCTTCCTTTTTACAGCCATTCTTTACCGGTCGTTATCCATTAAAGAAATTGGCATCTGGTTTTTTTTTCAGGCGCTGCTTTCCTTTCTTGATACATTCAGACAGGGCTTTCTGACCACGGCATTTGTAAAGTTTTATGCAGGCGCAAGTGAACAGAAAGGCCAGGAAGTAATTGGTTCTACCTGGTATATCGCGGCGCTCATTACCATGTTTTTATTGGCAATTAATATTCCTCTTCTCTTTTTCAGCCATTTCAGTACCGATGAGAGTCTGGCCTTTTTTATTAAATACTACGCCATAAACCTGCTCTGCTCCCTACCCATGGTAGTAGCCATGTGTATTGCACAAGGTGGGCTCAGGTTTGATACACTTTTATACATCAGGATGTCGCAGGTACTTTTGCTGATCACTCTTTTGGTTACACTTAATATCTTACACCTTAATTCGCTGCAGAACCTGATGATGGCGAACATTGCCGCTACCCTGTTGACCAGTCTTCTAACACTGTTTATGGGCTGGTCTGGCATCAGTTACTTTTTCAGAAAGCAAAAAGACTGCATCAGGGAGATTTTCGATTTTGGAAAATATACTGTTGGAACATCCATCAGCAGCAGTCTTTTTGGCGTAACCGATACGTTTGTGATCAACTTCATGCTTGGCCCATCATCACTCGCCATTTACAACCTCGGTAAACGACTAATGGAAGTGGTTGAAATACCGCTTCGCAGTTTTGTGGCTACGGCCATGCCTTCGCTTTCAAAAGCTTATAACAGCGGTAACAAAAAAGAAGTCATCGAAATTATGAAAAAATACATCGGAACAATCACCATCTGTTTGTTCCCTGTACTAGTGGTGGCCTACATTGCCGCAGGCCTGGCCATGAGTATTATTGGTGGTGGGCAATACAACAATACGCCAGCGGGCGATACTGCGATTAACATCTTCAGGATTTTTACCACATTTGCATTGCTCTACCCTGCAGATCGCTTTATGAGCGTTGCACTTGATGCCATTCACAGGCCACAGATCAATTTCATGAAAGTAATCGTGATGCTGGTGGTCAACCTTTCGGCCGATTTCCTTGGCGTATACCTGCTGGGAAATGTTTATGGCATTGTGATCGGAACATTTTTCCCGACCATTACCGCAATAGGGATTTCCTACTACTATATCAATAAAGACTTTAAAAAGTTCTCCCTTGTAAACAGTTACCTCAGCGGTTACCGCGAACTGGCCAGATTTGTAACCATGGGACTTAAGCAGGCAAAAAATTTACGCTGATTAACATTTAGCTCAAATAAACACGATAACAAGGCACACGATGTACAATATTTTCAATACACCCAACTGGATCAAAAAATATGATCTTTCCTTTACGAAAACAGCTGATGTACCCGAAAGCGTTTTTACGGAAATCAATCAAAAACTTGATGTATTGCAAACCGGAACGCCACTGGTGAGCATTGTCATTGCCGCCTGGAATGAAGAAGTTAATATTATCCGAAATATCGCCAGCTTAGCTGACCTTGCTACCAAAGTTCCACTCGAAATTATCGTGGTAAACAATAACTCTACCGACGCAACGCAGCAAACGCTGGATAAATTGCATATTAAAAGTTATTTCCAGAAAATTCAGGGTTGTGGACCAGCCAGACAGATGGGAATGGAAAATGCCAGGGGAAAATATATTTTGCTCGCTGATGCAGACTGTATTTATCCGGAGTACTGGCTGGATGATATGATAGCTGTTTTGAGCAGCCCGGACACTGTTTGTGTTTATGGCCGTTATTCTTTTATTCCCGAACCAGGTTTCCCCAGATGGAAACTGGCCATGCTCGAAAAAATGAAGGATGCAATTGCTGCCTTAAGGCATGTGAAGCGACCATACCTCAATGCCTTTGGCATAAGCATGGGTTATATCCGCGAATATGGGATGAAAGTTGGTTATGTGATGGTTAATGTGAGAGGAGAAGACGGCCGGTTATGTTTCGATCTGATGCAGTTTGGAAAAGTACGACAGCTTAAACGGAACCGTTCCCGGGCCTGGACCGCGCCACGCACCTTGCAGCGCGACGGCAGCTTTGGACAGGCTTTATTATCAAGGATTTCTATCGAATCTAAAAAACTGCTATCCCTCTTAACCCCGCACAAGCCGCACGATACTAAAAAAATTTAAAGATTTATTTTACCAACATGTACACTTTTTTCCAGGTTTCCCTGCTCATTACACACTATAATAGAAGCACTTCCTTAAGCAATCTGCTGCACAAACTTAAAGCGCTAAAATGCAGCTTTGGCGAAATTGTGGTTTCCGACGACGGAAGCAAGGATGAACACATGGCTAATCTCAGGTCGCTACAAGAAGCTTTTGGTTTCAAACTCATTACCACTCCGGTAAACCGGGGATTGGGCCACAATATTAACAAAGGCCAGGATGCAGTTACCAAACCTTATACCCTGTATATTCAGGAGGATTTTGAACCTTCAAATGAATTTCCCCATCAGTTTTTGCAGGGACTGAACCACCTGAAAACGAAAGAAGAACTGGATATCATCAGGTTCTACGCCTATGCACCATACGCGTACCTAAAACCTTATGATGCACATTTTTCGCAGATGTACCATCCCACCTTTGGAACAGATTATAGCAAAATATATCTTTATTCGGACCATCCGCACCTGAGAAGATCATCTTTTTTCGAAAAGTTTGGCAGGTACCCCGAAGGTTTAAAGGGAGATCTGACCGAATACAGAATGTGTATCTCCTTTTTGCAGAACAAGGCGCAGGGTTTGTTTTATAACGATTTTAACAGGCTGCTTATTCAAAAAAACTCAGCTCAGGAACCCAGCACCATGACAAGAGCGAGCTGGCGCGAAGGCAAAGGGATATTCATTAAACTGATCAGGGATACCTACAGACAGCTGAAGTATAATTTTGATATTGTTATGCAGCCACCGTTGCGTAAGCTTTGATGCCCATACATGATGCCATAAAAACCTGGCTTTTGTTTGATCAGGATGCTGAACGTTTTTTTTTAATCACCAGGGCCAGGGCATCGTAAATCTCCTGAACGGATTTTTCCCAGCTATGTGAGCGCGCAAAAGCAACTCTGCGGCCTACTTTCTCTGCCGTATTACTACCAAGCAGAATTTCAATTCCTGCAATATATCCCTCCACACCCTCTGCCAGGCAAACATGTTCCTTAAACGCCTGCATTGAAGGAGTAGCAGTGGCAATGGTGGGTTTGCCCATCACCAGGTATTCGTCAATTTTCCGGGGATAGTTCCCTATGGTAAGGTCGTTCACTAACTGAGGGTTGAAGCATATATCAAATCCATTAATGTGCATCGGAAGTTCGTCGGTAGGTCTGGCGCCCATAAAATGAACATTGGCAAGCTTATGGAGTTCGCTGGACATAAAATCCGCATCTTCAGGGCCTACCAATACGATATTCCATTCAGGTCTTTGTTTGGCTATTCCTTCAATGAGGCTTATATCCAGCCTTGCTGAGGTCAGTACACCAACATAACCGATTACCGTACCTGAAAATTTTGACGGCAAAACCGGTGCCGATTGTCTTAGGAAATCGTCGAAAAGGCTAAAATCACATCCTTGCCCCACATAGGCTGAGTTGGGATTGTATTTCCGGCAATAAGCAGCCAGATATTCTGAATTTGCGACACAAAGATCATGTTTCGCTATTAAAAGTGGTTCTAAGGCCAGCCCATGTTTGCGGTAGTAAGCGGTGGCAATCATATTATCGCGCGAATAATAAATGGAAGCTGCCGGCTCCAAGAGTTCGGTGAGATAAAAACTCCTGAACATATCACCATCATTGAACAATATTGCATCTTTAAAACCCAGACTTTCGATCACAGATTGTACAGAACGGTAAAAGCGTTTGTTGTTCAACCGGTTAATGGTCTTAAAAATAAATCCCCTTGGCAGCCAGTTCACCGATTCGATCAGGCAATCCGGATAAAGCGTAAAAAGCCCGGGACTGATTTCTTCCAAACCACTTTGTCTCCCGCGAATAACCGAGATGCGTTTCTGCACTTTTTTATCATGGGCATGCCTGATTTTACTAATCCGGTCAAGCGGCGGGTTGATATAGAGCACCCGGTTTTGCTTAGAAAACTCGAGTGCAATATTTTTGCAGTTACTACCGATCTCCGTATCCCAGGGCTGCTGCCCCACAATGATGATGTTCTGGTTTTTCAAATCCGTTTCTGATTAGGTTATTTGATGAGGTGTCTGGTGGCAACCGAACGTTTATTGGCATGCCTGATGCGCATGAGCGAGCGAACCTGAACATATATAAATGAAGGGATACCCACCAGTGCCAAATAGATATTTCTATTGGCCCTTCCATGTCTTAATGCTACAAAAAAGCTCATACCAAAAGCCAAAAAAGCGAAGATCCACAACCATAGGCCAATCCCCCAAAAAATGAGGTTGATTATAAAACAGAGTATAGATAGCAATATAAAAAGGAAAAGTGGTGGGCGCAAAAGAACTATACCGAACAGGAACTGGTTCCAGCTGAATTTGGTAATGCCCCTGGCGATAATAGAAAAGCCAAGGCTAAAATATTTAAACCAGGTATTGATCCAGCGTGACCGCTGATTTTCCAGCTGTGTGCGGTTGGCTGTTTTTTCATCATAAACTATCGCAGCTGGTGCATAGGCAATCCGGAGATTCCGAGATACTATTTTCGCTTGTAACACTTTATCGAAACCAGCTCCCTGAAGGTCGTGATTGATAAAAGATTCAACATAAAGAGCTGTTTTAAAAGCCATGCCCGATCCGGCTAGTGTAGCGGAAGAGCCTAAAGCAAACATTACTTTCCCGTCAAAGAAATGATAATAAAGATCCCTTGCGGCATCAAGAGATGCAATGGAGGTTTCTAAAGACTTTGATCTTCGCTGGCCCTGAACGGCATCAAAACCATTGTCGAAATAAACATTAAGTTCTTTTAAATAGCGGCGGTCTACCAGGTTATCACTATCAATGATCGTCAACAGTTCATGAGGACGTTTAAAGTTGGAAATGGCATAAAGATGCGAACGGGTATTACTGGCCAGTACCTTTTCAGGACGAAGCAGCACCACACGTTCATCTGTAAAATGAAGGTTAGAAATATCACAATTATCGCATACTAGGTAAATGAGATAATTGGAATATTCCATTTTTAGCAGCGAGCTTACTACGGCGGGTAAAAGATCTGTCTGCTCATAGGCAGTTACAATTACGGCATAATCATATTCATCCGCCCTGATGTTAACAAAGGTTCGCCTGCCTGCCAACAGGTATCCCGCATAAAGAAATATCGGAAAAATGAGGTTATAACCGATCAAAAGCTGAAGCATCAGCCATAAAATATCTACAATCATATTCTTTCTTTACAGTTTTTTGGATAAATAAATACGTTTGGCCTTCGAAAAACCTATTAAAAAGCAGATAATTCCGGGAATGATAAAATATTCGAAAGGCATATAGTTAAGTTAAAATTTCTTTACCGGGGATTAACAATGGCGACTTGTAGATAAATACCCAGGAAAGATAAACTACAATTGAGCTTGGAATCAGGTTCATTACCTCATTGCCATAACTACAGAATAAAATACCAGCACAACCAGCAGTAAGGGCGATCATTTTCACTTTTAATACCTTATCTTCTATCTGCCATACCATGCCGCAGCAGCTTCCAAGGATGTACATCATCACACTAAACCAGATGGTGAGCCCCACAACGCCGTACATCATCCATATTTTCACAAAATAACTGTCTGGCTCCACCCTCGAAAGATACTTGTCACCATTATAGAGTTTACCATAATAGCCGGTAACCCCAGGCCCGTTGCCGAATGGATAATCGTGCATATAAAGGGCAAGGTTCCGCTGATTGGAAAGTCTGAGATTCAGTGAAGGATCTTCCGGGTTCATGGCTGTCCGTAAGCGATAAATCTGATAATTACTATCTCCGATTGTGGTAAATTTCAATACGCCGAGCAGTGCAATAACCAAAAAACCTCCGCAAAGGAGTGCCTTGTAATTTTTGCCCAGTGCAATAGCCACAAAACCACCAATAACAATAGCGAACAGTGCACCGCGTGTGCCCGAAATAAGCATACCGTATATATTGATTGCACCACACAAAAGAAGCAGTATCCTCTTCCAGGTTTTAATTGGTGCAAGCGAAAGAATAATCGCCATTAAGCCAATGTGGGCCTGAGATGCACCAAACTGTCCTGCATCACTGTAAAATGAAAAAACGCGGAGGTGTCCCCATAAAAGATGGGTGCTGGCATTCTCCAGTAAAAATTTACGTTCATTGTCGCTTGGCCCGAGGTAAAGCTGTTTAATACCGTTTAATGATGCAAGTGTTGAGCATACCATGACGAGAATAAGAAACAGATCAAGGTCTCTGCGCGTCCTGAAAATCACCAGTCCCAGAAGTACCGCTACAAAAGGATATATGGCTGTACTGCGGATTTCATTGATCCAGCCCAAACTGCTCGAACCCGGATTAAAACCCTCAAAGAGACTAACCAGTAACCACAATAACAGTGTATAAAATAAACTTACATTAAGCCCGTTCCAATCTTCTTTTGGCGTGGTGGCAAGCGCCGTGATCAGGATCAGCACAAAAGAAATATCGATAATCAGACCGTAAGGCAGACCACCAATTTCACGGGATACCAAAAACAAAAAAAAGCAGTACGCAATAAGAAAAAAATATAAGAACCGCTTCATTAGTATCGTAAACCGTTTTTGTGCAAGGGTGTATTATTTAACATCATTTACCTTGTTGAAAACCCAGCCCATAAAACCAGGTTGTTCCCGGATGTAACGCATCAAGGGACGGTCGGCCTCATTAACCTTAGCCCCATATTCGAAAAGCGCAATATTCTGTTCTGTAAACAATAACCATTCTTTCGAAATGTTAACTTCCCTTAAACTGTTCACATCAATAATAACGTAATCGAATTCTTTTTTGAGCACTTCGAAACCATCTCTTAAATTGCTTACATTCTGAATTTCGAGCAATGAATTGCGTTCAACACTTTTATTCATCACCGTAATCAGATCTTCGGTATGGAATTCCTTTTTGATCAGAAAATTCTGAAAACTCAGATTTGTAATCAGTCCTTTTTCAGTAGAAAGTGTCTGTAGCTGTTCATCCGCAATCAAAAGCACTTTTTTACCAGTTAAGGCGAAAGCATAGGCAAGGCTATGGCTTAAAAAAGTTTTTCCTGCTCCACTGGCCAAACTCGTAATGCCCAGGATTTTACTTTCGCTTTTTTCCATCTGCGAAGCAATTTCGAACCTTAACGACCTGATCTGTTCCATGAATACCGGGTATTTTCCCCCAGCTGATTTATCGCTCCAAATATTCCTGGCTATACGTTCCGTACCTGCGATCTCATTTACATTGCCGATAACCACACTTTCGGTAACGGCCTCCAAACTGTGCTGGTTACGGATAGATGAATCGACCACCACCAATAGAAATACAAATCCTAAACAAAGGGCAAAAGTACCTGTACCTGCTCCGGCAATGTATAATGCTTTTTTGGTGGGTTTTGGATTTCCGGGTAAACCCACCTGCTCTATTTCCAGGTTCAGGCCTAATTTCTGATCTGTTTTTGCGGTGTTAAACCGGTCGAGTGCCAGCATATAGTCTTTTGTTGCAAGTTCCGCATCACGTTGGTAATTCTGTATATCCGCATCAAAGGGTACCATGCTTTTGTAACGTTCCCTTAAAATGCGGAGCTGACCATCAAGCGTTCTGATGCTGCTCCTGGCCTGTTGCAAAGAAACTTCCAAACCTACCTTTTGCTGAACGAGATCCTGCTTCGAAACCCGTGTATCAATCACATTCTCATCTACATTGGCTGCACTCTTAATATTAACCAGCCTGTTCAGTGAATCAATTTTTTTCTGCATGGCGGGTTTAAATCCGCCATCAATATAGAGGTTATTGGCTACCTGCAACTGCCTTTTGAGTTCCACAATCTCACGGTTGTTGGCCTTGCTGCTTCCATTAACGTACCGGTCGCTGCCCTGGAGTTTGCTTTCGATGGTAGCCACTCCGCCTGCATTCGACTGGATAACCCGCATAGCCTCAGCACGCTGGGCCTCATATTGCGAAATCTGATTATAAACCGTTGCCGATTGTTCATCCAGGTTCAAAACGCCTTTGGTACGCTTAAAATCAGACAGCAGTTTATTTTTGGCATCCATCGTATTTTTCTTGCTCAGCAGCATAGAGTCTAGGATTTTTGCCGACGAGTTTTGATTTAAAGAGACATCATTGCTGTAGCTGCTGATAAACTCAGTTGATAGTGTATTCACCGTGAAGGCAGATAATGCGGGATTCTCCGAAGTAAAGCTTACCAGGAGCAGATCACTGTTTGCAGCGTGTGATACTTCCAAACCATCCCGCATCTTTTCCTCACCATAGCCCATATCCTCTGCAATACTAAATAGTTTTACCGCACCCTTGTCATCATCAAGGGTCAATAGCGCGTTAGCTACAAGTTTTCGCTCAAAAAGCGATGATATTTTTTTTAGCTCCGTGCTGCTTTTTGAGGATAAAGATTCGGGAAGGTGTTTAAATGCGTTTTTTTGATCACCAAGATCATGGATGATAAGCTTATAGGTAAGCAGATTAACCATTCTTTTCATGGTAAATTTTTCGACCAGATTGGCGAACTGCTGGTTCACAGCAAAAAAATCGACGGTTTCATTGCTGATCACCTTTTTAGAGGGATCAAGCAAACCAGTCGAAATCTGTGCCACAGATTCGTATTTTTTGGGAAGATTTTTCACCAGTAAAAAAGAGATCAAAATGGCCAATACAGTCAATAATATGATCAGCCATTTGAGCCTGGAGACACGGAGCAAAAACAATTTCAAATCCATTACCATATCTATTTTCCTGCAGGGATTTCCTGCCCTATAATTTCTTCCAATAAATCTTTTGCTTTAAGGAAATTCCCTTCGGCTTCTACTTTTAGTGTTTCGGCACTCGATTGCGTAACCCTCGATTGGTTGAATACTTCAAGGGAAGTCTCGCTGCGCTCAAATTTTCTTCTTAAACTTTCTGCCACACCTTTACTGTCGGATGCACTTTGGGTAAGCACTTTTAAACGCGCTTTTTCCTGCAGATAGTTATAATATCTTTTTTTAACCTCAACCACCAGCTGCGTATCAAAGTCTAATGCTTCCAGCTGCGCCACCTTATAGTTTGCTTTTGCCTTTTTTAAGATAAAGGGCTTTTGAAGCAGGGCCCCAAGATTGATGTTGACCCCGAACTGGAAACCATTGATGTTGTATGGATTTACCGGATCGATTACTGTATTACCCTGCGGACGGTAGAAATAGGATGCATTGAAAATATCCAGATAAGATACTTTCGCCATTGACACATCATTTTTCATCGACTCTGTAGAGACTCCCTGGATTTTTCGCTTTACATAATTCTGCTTTGCCAATGCGATATACTGCTCAATATCTGCTTTGTTTATCTGACCAAGGATTGACTCTTGCGCTGATAGTTTTGTACCGCCCAGTGCGAATAATAAAAGGGCTATAAGTGAAATGTTTTTCATCATGATTTTTATATAATTTGTGCCTGATCTGTTTAAACTTCTTCTTTCTGGATCAGTGCCGGAATGGTTTTTAAAATAATTTTGAAATCGAGGAAAATGGAATAATGGTTGGCATAATAATTATCAAGTTCTTTACGCTCACTTTCCGACATTTCCTTTTTCCCTCTTCTGCTGATTTGCCATAGCCCGGTTAAACCGGCAGGCCCGTTAAAACGCGAAGACCATTTGTTGGTGGTGAGCTGCTCGGCCTCATATAAAGGAAGCGGCCGGTTGCCAACCAGCGACATGTCGCCGATAAAAACGTTGATCAATTGTGGAAGCTCGTCAATACTGGTTTTGCGCAGTATTTTACCAAGCCTGGTAATCCTCGGATCGTTCGTAAACTTTACAAAAGCCGATTTTCCGTTTTTATTCCCTTCATTGGCATATTGGTTCAGCGATGAGAGTTCGGCTACCATTTTATCGGCTCCGCTACGCATAGACCTGAATTTATAGAAATCAAAAATCTTGTAGCCTGCCCCCACGCGTTTGCTTTTATAAATGATGTCGCCTTTCGATTCCAGCCTGATCATGATAGCAATAATGATAAACAGCGGCGACAGGATGAGTAAAGCCAGCCCCGAGGCGATAATGTCGAATACCCGCTTGCTTACGGGTATAGTATAACGTTCCTGCATCTTTGCAGAAATCTCGAGTACATTGGGTTTCACTGCTTTAAACTTAACCAGAAAAGCAATCCTTGAAATAAAATCTGATGGCGGAAAGGGATACAGATAATAATCGTTTGCCCTAACCTGAAGTGCTTTCTTTCTCCAATCTGCATTTTCAGTGGTACCAATAAGTACAACGATGAGATGATTGAGTATAGGATGGTTTCTGATAAAAGAAACCTGGTTAAACCATTCAGGGTTCTCATCCACCTCAATCATTACCAGGTCAGGAAGACTTAAAAAAGTCTGCTGCTGAATATAAGACTGAAAGTCATCAATAAAAATAAGTTCTTTGGTATAGCCTCCCAGGCTTTCGAACATCACATCCCTCAATAACTTACCAAAATACACTGACCTCACATTGGCCATAGCACTATCTTTGTCCTGAGCGTTCATTATGCAATCAAAAGGCTAATCTGGCTTTTCAAAACTGTTGGGTTGAAAGGTTTTTCCATGTAACTATCAATCCTGAATGACATACTTTTTACTTTTTCTTCGAGGTTTTCTTCTCCCGAAAGAACCATAATCGGCGTATTACGGTAAAAACCGCTGCACTTAAGGTTTTGGATGAAAGCGCTCCCATCAAAATAAGGCATTCTTAAGCTGGTAATGATCAGATCTGGATCATTGCCTTCCTCCAGCCAGCTCAGGGCATCTATTCCGCTGGTTTTGATGGTCAGCCTGTATTCGGGAGCCAGGATGAAGTTCATTAACTTACCGAGGTTTAATCCGCCATCCACCAGAAGAATATGCTTCTTGGTATAACGCTTCATGCTGTCCTTTAAAATGAGATTTTTCATTGATTTATTAAGTTGTTGACGCTAATATTTTTCACCTAATTGCCGGGAGTTATAGGTTTCATAGATCGCTGTAAAGGTCTTATATCCCCCACCCTTGAGCAATAGCCCAATAGGGCTAATTCCGGCAAAATATGGGAATGAAATACGGTAAGGCCTGTTTTTAACCGGATAATGTTTTAAAGGCCACTGAGGGAAACTGAATAGTTTTGTACTATGATTTTTCGACTGAGATAATATATTTTTTCTTCAATACAGTAGCCGTATTACCCACCATCACACAATTATCCTCCACATCTTTGGTAATCACCGAGCCTGCTCCTATGGTTACATTATTGCCAATATTCACATCACCGAGTATTACTACGTTAATGCCTATATCTACATTATTACCAATTCTGGGTGCCCGGCTGTAGCTTCCATTCTCTTTCATCTTGGAGCTGATGTTGGTAAGTTGCCTGATGTTACAGTTTTCGCCGATTACGGTGTGACTACCGATCACCGTACCGAAGCCATACTGAATCCTAAAACCCCTGCCAATAACCGCACTGGAGTTGATACCAATATTCATGAGCCAGCCAATAGCAAACTTGTAGAGCATTAAGTACCAGAAAAAAATGAAGCGTAAAATTTTATACCGGTAAATTAAGGAGGAGATTCGGTAGAAAAGCATGATCATCCTGGACTTGAAGTTTCCTTTATTGTTCTTCCAGTCCTGAAAGACATCAAGTGATTGATTCTGCCCCTCAGATATCATTATTATTCGTATTTATATTCATAAATATTAAGGCGCATGCAAAAAAACGGACACACGATATCGCGTGTAGATCTTAAGCCTTAGCTTCTACAAAGCTATCGGTTAAGCCTTCCGCACTCAATAGCCCTTAAGTACCAATAAAAAAATGATCGAATTAAAATAGGTAAAAATGAATTTTAATCATGCATAGGCAAATGCTGCATCTCCCGTTTAAACGAAAAATGGATAATGGTTTTATTTCCATTATCCATTTTCCATCCTACATCTTCCATCTTACCTATTTTGGCTGTACAAAAACTGGTGTTTCGGTTACCTGGATCTGTAATAAGCCGTTTTTGGTGGATACGGTTTTGTGGTCCATTTCATCTTTGCCAATGGCAAGGGTATAAATTATGGCTTCTTTACTTTGCCCGAGATCCAGATCGTATGATTTTGTTCTGCCCACCTGGTCTGGTATGGTTAGCACATAGGTCTTTTTACCATCTAGCAGGTACACATCAACGAGGGGATCCTTGTTAAGCGTTGAAGAAAAATGATAATCACCCATAAGCCTGTTGGTTTGGAGTATATAATCAGCAGATGGTCTTTTTGAATAATCAGGATTGATAAAACCCGATGAAGTATATTGTGTCCAGCTGTTAACATCCACATTTTCGAGCATATAAAATATACATTTCGTTAGTCCCGTTCTTGCATATAACAATGCTGTGCGAAGGTTCCAGTCTGCCTGGGTAACCAATGCACTTTTATCACCGATTTTTAAAGCCCTTTGCGAGGTATGCTCTCCAACATCAAAACCGGTTTCGGTTACCCAAACAGGGATGCCACCGTTTACCGATTTTGCAAATTCTTTAAAAAGGGCGGCAACTTTACCCAAGTCAGAAAGCTCTGGTGCCATGCCTGCTGTAGGATTGCCATAGTTTTGAAAACCATCGTTGGAATACTGATGATAGTTGATCACATCAAAACAGAGATCGATCTGCCCGTTTGCCTTCATCCCCCGGTTCGTTTTACACCATTGAACCATCTTGCGAACAAATTCCGGATTTGGATCGGCAAGGCCTCCCATCACCACAATCATATTGGGGTCGGCAGTCTTTACGCCTATCCCCTTGCCAAGAGTACCTTTGTGGCCATCGTAAAAAGCAGAAAGATTGGCTGCATATTCTTCTGCCGACTGCTGGGCAAGCGGACCTTTCCACCACTTATCACGTTCATTATCGCATTCCATATAGGTAATAAGCCCTAAACCTGCCTTTGGCATATTCTGCGGATCATCTCTCCAGCGTACGGTGGGGTCGGCAAGCAGCAGCACCCTATCAACATCCTTGTTTGAACCATAACGAGCTGCCAGTTGAAAAGCCGCACGTGCCTGCTTAATGTAAGAAGCCGGTACCGCCCTATCCAGCCCATAAGGAGCAGGAACATTCTCTGCATCTCTTTTACCAATCGGATAAGAGGCCAAAAGCCAGTCCGGACAACCTTTTAGATCTAAAAGAACATATTTTCCGGCATCTTTCATTCGCTGGTAGATCTGATCGTAATCCCAGTCACCCCAATGAGAGGGGCTGTAAGTAAATGATCCTTCTTTATTTTCAATTCTCTGCCAGTCGAGGTAGTGCCTGATACCGGTAAAGGATTTAATGGTCTGGAACCTCGATTCTTCGATCTGTCCATGGTTTGCATCCGAAGTAAAATTCCACTCAAAGGCATTTACACCCAGGTAAGCCTTAAAAGGTTCATCGCTCAATAAAGAATTGTCAACAGTATTTTCAGGGGAGGTAATTACCGCCTTATTGCAGTTTGAAAATAAGGTAACAGTAACAAAAGCAGCAGCAAAAGATAATTTCCTAAAATGGCATTTCTTCATCAGGTGGGGATTGGCCTACAAGATAGCAATTTTATATTCTGATTGCCTGTAAACCAACATAAGTACCTAAAAATTAATACGCCCGAAACACAAAATGGTAAAACGGGTAATTATGCAGATGCACACATGATGAAAATGGTCTGTTTGCTATCCAGCAAAAAAATAAATTCAGTAGACTTATCTTTAATATTTTTTGTAATCTGGATCACCTTTCCAGTGGATTGATATTCATCCATGACCTCATCGCCAATCTTAATTTTATCTAATCTTGCAATGGGCGTACTATAGGCTAATTTGATCATATCGGGATACTTAAACTTTATGATTGCCATCCAGGAAAATGGCACAATAAAAACATCAGATCAAGCGGGATAAGCTGACGGTTATTGAGGGATTGACAACTAGGGAACAACAGGTATATTCCTTAAAGGTTTTCAACTATTCTTATTCAGTTAAGAAATGTCGTTTAAGTAGACCAGGGAGTCGATCAAACCGATCCAAAAAAACCGGTAATGCTTTTCCAGATCAGGCTGGCCCGGAACAGCGCAATGGTTCGTTATATTATTTAATTATAACTGTAATCTTTAAACTTATTAAGGGCTTCAATTTTGTTTTGCACATGCAGCCTTTTATAAATGTTCTTACAATGATTTTTTACCGTGTTGGGGCTTATAAAAAGCATTTCAGAAATCTCCTTGTACAATAAACCCTTACTTAACAGCGACAGCACTTCCAGCTCGCGCTCACTAAGGCCTAAATCAATTTTTTTCCTGGCAGGTTTACTCCCCTGGATAAGACTGATGACTTTACGCGCGATGTAGGGGCTCATGGGCGATCCTCCGTTATAGAGTTCTATCAACGCCTCATGGATCTCTGCGGAGGTAGAACCTTTAATGATATAACCTGATGCGCCAGCCTGCAAAGCACTAAAAATTTTCTCATCATTCTGAAAACCGGTACACATCAAAAATAGCGTTTTGTTTAAACCTTCTCTACTCTGCATAACAAGATCTATCCCCGACATGTTAGACAACTTGATATCTACTATGGCTATATCCGGACATTCAACTGGCAATTTCTCTAGGGCTTCTTCAGCAGTGGCATAAACCCCTTTGAGCTCAAAGGATTTATTTTCGAGGATAGAACTGGCTAAACTGTTCCGGTAAAGGTTGTGGTCTTCAACAATTGACACTGAAATCATAATAATGCGTTTTTTTTAGGTAATATTGTTACATGCGTTTATCCCATTCAGATTTTTCAACGATTTATATCAATCCGGCACACGGCATGTTAATACCACTGATGGATTGGGGATTATTTTGAAGGGAGACAACTTTTTATCCAGCATTAACTGAACGTGACAAACCTATAAAAAAGAAAAGTTTTAGTTATGCCCTTTGATATCACGCAGTTACCCTGTACCAACATGACGTTATTGGTTTTTCAGTCATACATTTTATAAGAGATACACCAATACAATGATATACAAAAATCAATTAAATGAGTATTATTAATAATACATAAAACATCAAATATGCACCATCAACCGTCATTAACTTTTTTTGAGCAAGAAATATGCAGTTAAATTTTTATCAAAAACCTCTCGATTTATTTTCATTTTTTTTATTGTTTTTAATCTTATTACTATCAGTCTTTTTTTTAAAATATTATAGAACTGCCGTAAAATTTAAAAGGAAGTATAAAAACCAGGCTGCATTAATCAAAGCAGAAAGAGATAGGATCAGTGGCGAAATACATGATGAAATCGGATCAGGCCTTACTGCGATAAAATTATATGTAGAACACTCAGCCCGTTTGAAACCCGCAGTGAGAGAACTTAAAATTATGGAAGAGATGATCGGCGAGATTACATTGAAAATCAGGGAAATCATCTGGAGTTCAAATACAGATAGCGACCACCTGGAAAGCCTGATCTATTTTATGGAAGAACAGATCAGAAAGCTGTTCGAACATACTGATACTGCATTCACTTCCGAACTTCCCGCATTTATTCCATCTATTGAACTGCAAAGCCAAAGCAGACGCGATTGTTACCTGATCGCCAAAGAGATCGCCCATAATGTGCTTAAACATGCTCAGGCAACCCAGGTTAAGCTCCTTATCGAGGTTGAAAAAGATCAGCTCATATTTTCCATAAAAGATAATGGTACAGGCTTCGACCCGGCTGCCCAAAGATCTACCGGTGTGGGCATGGAAAATATACGGATAAGAACGGAACGTTTAAAAGCAGGACTGATTATCGAAAATTACAGGGGAACAAGGGTAAGAATCAACATACCAATGAAATACAACGTTCACCTCTAAGCAATGTCTTAATAGAAGGCCACAATTTGCGATGCTGATTTTAACGCTTACAAGCAGATTTAAACTGCTATATGCCTGATTTAATTCCGGGAATGTCAGTGTAAAACACCACCTTTCATCCGAAAGGCGGTGTTAAAAAAATCGATCCCGTGATTTATGAAGACTACAAAAGTAACGCAGCAGTGGTCACCATTATATAGCCCTTTATAGTCATTTAGGTTATTATTTCGTGCAATTTAAGGCCACATAAGCCGGAAATCCGGATATGATCGATCCACTTTCCCTATCGCTTAATGTCATTACACATGCAGGTCAGGGGTTTATCAGTTGCAGAATACAAGCGTACTGAGCTTTAAATAAAACGTTTTAGTATATTTCACAATTCATTAAATAACTTAGCCTGTATCTGCTTTGGGAAAATTAAATTCAAGGCTTGATGGGATAATACTTCTGTTTACCACCCTGACCACCTCCCAAAAATAATTTCCTTGGACATCTCGTCCGCCCATAATGCGTACTTCGTAAGCCTTGCCCATATAGCTAGTTGAGATTTCAAGAAAGTCGTTCTCTATATTTAAAGGCTTAAGGGCTGGCTTTAGGCGCTTTAAAATAATTTTTTTGAAATTTTCGAATTCGGTATTATTAAACATAGGTTAGTAAAGATAGGTGACTAAATTGTACCTAATTCCAATTTTTGTGCCATAGAATCAACCAGATTTTCATGGACTATATAAATGGCTGTATTGTTGACATTTGTCAATTCTTAAGCCATAAAAAATGAAAAAAGTGTTTTTTCCCCAGTATAAACCCGATAGATTCTAAAATTTAACTCCTATGAATAATGTATAATTTAAACTACATTATTTTACAAATCAGTCATTATCTCGCTTATTCGTGCAAGCCTGCAGTAAGAGATCGAGATGGCTTTCTCATTATTTAAAAAATAAGAAGACAGGTTAAACGCAGATAGTGGCTAATCTGAAATGTGTTTACACAGGGATAGTCTCTGGCAGAATAGAAGCAGCAGTATAATGTACCTTCTGATTTAGCATTTACCCAGTGATTTCATCTACTGAAATGAAATCCGATTTCTGCTATTCTGCCTTAACCACTGGTAAACAGATCGTAGCAACAGTACCCCGCCCGTTATTGCCCGGGCGGATCTGAAAACTTGCCTTAAAATCAATCTGTTGCCTGTTGATCATTTCTACCCTCTCCAAAATAGATTGGAGTCCGATAGATTTCTCTTTTATCCCTTTGGGAAGCAGTGGTTTTATATTTCTATTATAGCCAATCCCGTTATCAGCAACTGTTATACAAATATACCCTGCTTCAAAATTTAGGGCTACAGCTAAATGCGCATCTGGTTGCGGCGATTCGATTAATCCATGTAGTATTGCATTTTCAATTAATGGCTGGATCAGCATTGGTGGTAAAAGAAAATCCTTAAGTTCTGCCGCCTCATCAACCAAAAAGCTGTAACTGAAAGCATGATCATAGCGCATGGCCTCTAGCTCTGTATAAAGCTTAATTGCTTTCCATTCCCTATCAGCGGTAACCATGCTTTTGATGGAGTTTTCTAGAATCAAACGGCTTAAGGCCGCAAATTTTTGGATCAGCCTGGAAGCCACTTTTTTATCGTTATCCATAATATAGGATTCGATAGAGTTTAATACATTAAAAATAAAATGTGGGTTCATCTGTGAACGTATGGCTTTGAGCTCACTTTCTGATAACTGGTTCTGGTAACTCAATTCGCTGTTGACCTGCGCGGCCTGTTGCTGTTGCAGCGTGTTTTTAAACCGCAACTGCCTGATCCGGTATTTATTGTACAGAAAAAGCAAGATAGAACTTAGCAGTAGCACGAGTAATACCGCGTAAAGCCACAATTGTTTAAGTTCTAATTTATCCAGTTTTTGCTGTTGCGAAAGTTGTTTTACCTTTACAGATTGTAATTTTCCATTATTCATAGAAATTACCAGTTGTTTTTGTTGTTCTTCTTTTTGCAGTTTTTCGTTTTGTAACTGTGCCTGCTGCAGGCTTCTTAAACGCTGGCTTGCACTCAGCTGTTCTACATTTAGGGCCAATTGCAGCCGCTGCTGTTTCATCTGCTCATCAGCTAAAGCTTGTTGCTGCTGATAGGTAACTTCTTTTTTATCAAATTCGTATTGTATGCTAAGTTTGGCTATTTCGTCTCTTTTTTTGCTGTTATTAATGCTATCTTTAAAAAGCGAGTATTTTTTATAATAAAAAAGTGCACTATCCGTCAACTTAAGTTTCTCGTACACCCTGCTCAATCCCTCACTGGCATCCCTTTGTATTTCGGGTATTTTTAAATTCTGTCCAATTTTTAATGACCCCAATCCATAAAGTTTTGAACTCTCCAGGTCTCCTTTTTTAGCGTAAGCTTCGGCAGCATTTTGCATGTTAAAGCCTATACTTTTGGTATTCCCCAATACCTTGTTTAAAGCAATTGCTTTCAAACTATAATTCAAACCCAGGTCATATTGCCCATTCTGACTATAATAGGAAGCCAAATTGCCGGTTTCACGGGCATAACTTACTTTGTCACCTAGGGAATCAGCTAATTTTGCAGATTTCGTTGCATAAAGAATGGCCTTCCCAAAGTTTTTTTGATGGTTATATACATTTCCAATATTTCCCAGTGCAGGTATAATTCCCATATTATTGTTCAGTTTACCGTGTGCTAAAATTGCTTTCTGAAAATGATCAATCGCTTTGGCATAATCTCCGGTTTCCATATAAACCAATCCGATATTCCCATAAATAGCAGCTTCGTCCCGCTTTCTGTCTTTATAATTATGAGGATCAGTTTCAGGGATTTGACTCAGCATTTTAGTAGCCTGTTGATAATAGTTTAATGCCTGCGGAAAATTAGACTGATAGAGATAAATGGTAGCCATATTGGAAAGATCGCCGGCAATACCATAAGCGTTCTGCTCAGCTTTATCTTTGAGCAATGCACTACTTAAAGCTGATATGGCCTCAGGAAAGCGGGCAAGGATATTTAAAATAGCACCTTTTACCCTGTAGCAGCTTGCTAAAACCCCTCTCTCTTTAATATTATCTTCGAAAGAAAGAACCTGATCGATATAAACCAGGCTCTTCTTCGGGTTTGAACTGATGAAACTGATACTAAGAAAAAACAGATCCTTGGCTTTTTGATCATTATTATAAGGATTTACCAGGATTGCTCTTTCCAGAGAATCGATTTTTTTCTGCTGTGCATACACTTTCGCCCCTCCCATAACTATAATTATTAAAGCGAAACACATACTCCTTAAAATGCGAAAAAAAATCTTCATCCTTTGGTTATTTAACTGATAACAAACCGGTTATTCAAATTAACAGAAAATTAATTGGATAATTATTCCCCTTTACTAAATGAAACAGGGTATCTACTCATTGAAACAGGGTCTTGATGTAGGCAATTGTTCTTTCAACATCTTTCTGTTTGATGCTGTGACAAAAAATCTTACACTTTACAGCCATTTTTGCCCAAGTCTTCCCTCAACCTATCCACCCTTTCACTCATCTATCCATCTCACTCAATCATTGTGAAAAAATAGCATACCCAGACCAGCTAAACTTGCATCAGCAAAATGAAATAAACATTAGCTCATCCTAAAAATACAACTATGAAAAACTTAACCCTTGCGATTGCCTGTTGCATTTTAATTGCCATTGCCTGTAAAAAAAATAGTGACCATGCCCGGGAAGTCATTAAAGGCGACCTGAAAGAAACCATTGAAACCGTAAATGGCATTACCTATAAAATTTTTATGGGCAAAGATGCCACAACCTTTAAAGGCATTTTAGTGATGGGCAGTGGCAACGACGAAAATAACCCTACTGAGGGCAGTTTAGATGGAGCAGCCGAAACTGCAATCTGCGAAAAAGCAGCTGCTAACGGTTATGCCGCGGCGATTGTGAAATATCGTAAAACGCCTGGAAATGTCAACTCCGATGCCTGGAATACCAGTGCGAAAATGATTGGTGAAGATTACGATAAATGTATTGTAGCTATAGCCGGTAAATATAATATCAGCAAAACGAAAGCTGTGGTAGGCGGCTACTCTTTCGCCTCTTATATGCTCTTTAGCGATATTTCTGCCAATACTGCGCTCAGCTATTGCAAAGGTGTGCTGGCTGCATGTGGCGGAAGCGGGGCTTGGAATGCCCAGAACTTTAAAGTTCCGGTTTTTGCCATCAACTGTAGTGGAAACAATGAAGGAGAGTATTACGGAAAAAGCCTTTACGACCAGATTCCTTCAAACTCACCAGTTAAAGCCAAAAGTGAAGGCATCACCGACAATGGTTGCAGCACACACTGTGGTGGCGACTGGACGGAAAAAATGTACAGTAAGATGGTCGTTTGGCTGAATTAAAATGAACCAAAGGGGGTTAAAAGTAACCGCCCCAATAAACAAAAATAATCAACCCTTAATTTAAAAAACATGAAAACATTAAAATTGACGTTAAGCGTCCTGATGCTGATGGCCACTTTAGCCGCCTGCAAAAAAGGCAAGAGTGATCCCAACGATCCAGGCAACCCTGAAAACATCCAAAAGGTAGCCAAAACTGATTTATTACCATATTATATCGTAGCAGAACGTAAAACCGGAGACCAAAAGCTGGCCATCATGACTTTTACGCAAGATGGTGATGGGCTTAAAGTAAACCTGCACCGCCAAGGCTACCTGAGAAGCATCACAGCAGCGCTGACAGATAATGTGCTCAGCTTCGATTTAGATGGCACCGGCACCTATACCTACAGTTATAAGCTTGAAAAAAATGCTTCAGGACAGTTAACGCTGAAATCTTACCTATATAGTGATAAGACCAATACAGCACAGGGATTCGAATATGCGGTTATGGCCAATACCACTACTGCACAAAATTATGAAAATGCCGATTTCAAAACAGGGAATCTCCTTTTCAGGTTTAGTGCTGCTAAAACCATCGATTGGGATATCAGGGAACGCCAGATTGGTACTAAATATTATCCACCTCCAATTAATCAAACGCTTCCGGTTACCGCCATGGCTCCGGAGGTATCTATACCCTATTACGCAATAGGCACAGGCGGTTTCAAGGCAAACAGTGATTTCATCGGCGCTATGGTGCCCAACTGGAAAAATGTGAATAGCCAGGTCATGGTTATAGAACGCAGCAATATCATCTATCAGGCCAATAAACAGTAGCCATCACCTTTAAAAACAAAAAACATGAAAAACGTTAAAAACATTGTAAAAATATTCATCCTAGTGAGTGTTTTCTTCACCCTGGCTTCGTGCAAAAAAGATAAAGACGAAGATGGGGCATCAGGAGCAGTAGCTGGTAAATTCGATTACCAGAACAACAGCAACAATATTAATTCCGGAGATTACAGAGGTGGGAACGGCGATGGTGCATGGCTCTATTTCCTTACTCCCGATTTTAATTCCGTACAGATCCGTTTCAAAAACCTGGGCAATTATGTCATTCCGATCGGCTCTTTCACCTATAAAAATGGTGCCCCTTACAATACCGCCACAAATTTTGCCGGAGGTGCAGTAACGGTTAACAATGTTACCGATGAAATAAATGGGGGCACGGTGGTAATTACCAAAGATGGTGACAAGTATACCATTACGTTTGATGCCACCACAGCCAAAGGCCCTTTAAAAGGTAGTTATATAGGCACATTGAAAAAAATCTAATCAGACCGGTCATGAAAAACCTTAGAAAACTCGCTCCCTTATTGTTCCTGCTGCTAATGGCAGGGGCAATTAGCTCTTGCAAAAAGAAAGCTAAAGACGAACCAGTCGATACCTGTGGCATACCAGAACTGCAGATGACCGCTTCAGCAGATGTGGCCAATCCCTGTGGAATTGCGGTATCGGCTGGCGGTAAGGTAGCCGTTACAGAATTTAAACAGCCATACGGCTCAACCGGAACTACAAAAATCTGGAACAGCTATAGTGATTTGCTGGCGAAAAAATTACCTGCACAAACTTTCCAAAGCGTGGGAGCCGAAGCGATTGCTTTTGACAACAATGAGAATTTATACATCACCGAAACCGAACTGAACGCCCGCATTGTAATCTATAAAAAGATTACCGTTAACGTGGTTAGCACCTATCAGTATTCAAGGGTAATCCAGGAAGGCTTCATCAATCCACGCGGAATTGCTTTCGACAGTAAAAACCGCCTGTACCTTGCCGATGATGGCAAAGACAGATTACTACGTTTTGATGATCCTTTAAACAGCAGTACATTCAGTGTTCTGGCAGCTGTATTTGGAAGTCCAAAAGGATTGGCCATTGCCAATGATACCCTTTACCTCACTGGCTACAGTTCCGACCGCTTGTACAAATACGAACTAACGGCAACAGGCGCTTTAGGCAAAAGTGTAATCGTAAACTCACCAAAACTGGTTGATGTTGCAGCTTATGGGAACATTGTTGCAGCAGCCTCACCGGGTAACAGGCGCATTACCCTGTTAAACAGCAACCAGATCCATTCAACCGAGGTGAACTTTACCGGCTGTATTAAAACACTTACAGGCTCTGGAGATATCTACGGACTGGCCTTTGTAAAAACAGCAAATGGCTACGGACTTTTAGCAGCCCACTATAACCAAAATAAAATAATATTTTATCAACCTTAACCCTACGCCAACCATGAAAACCATCTTGATGATACTACTGTGTGCTGTTGCAATCAATATCAGCGCACAGACAAAGAAAACACCAACAAAAAAACCGCTCACTAAAACAGCTGCTAAACCCAATGTAAAATTAGCACCCGAAGTTAAAGCCAGTACCAAAGCAGATGGTTACAGCACATCCAAAAACTACAATACTGCAATCGGGGTAAAATTTCTCTACGGTATATCCCTTACGGCAAAACATTTCCTGAAAGAAAAACATGCACTGGAAGGCATATTTACCTATAG
Source organism: Pedobacter jeongneungensis (assembly GCF_000633455.1). Lineage (GTDB taxonomy): Bacteria > Bacteroidota > Bacteroidia > Sphingobacteriales > Sphingobacteriaceae > Pedobacter > Pedobacter jeongneungensis_A. The sequence goes on along the minus strand of NZ_AYMG01000026.1, from coordinate 84,875 downwards.
GGGTTTTAATGGTCTGGGTACCCAGATCGGGATAAGCGCGGCTTACGAATATCACCTGCCTGTCAATGGCGTACAAAATCTAAAGTGGTACGTTGGTGGAGGTGGCCATTTCGAATATTTTTCATTCGATGATAACCTGGTTGACCCTACCACTACCGTTGGGGCACTAGGTGTTTTAGGGCTCGAATACAAATTTAAAGGTCTTCCCATTGCCATTAGTACAGACTGGCAACCAGTATTCACATTCAATAGCGGCGGAGGTTTTAGCGCAGAAAACGGTGGTATTGGTGTTAAATATACTTTCTAGAACGACTGATTATGAAAAAAATCCTCACCATTGCTTTCTTTGGTTTTTTAAGCCTGGGCAGCAGGGCACAAATCCGTTCACAGGTGCCTGTAAAAATACAGATAGCCAACAGCCAGGGCGATACAGAAAAAATCAGGATCCCCTTTACCCAACCCACCACTTTACATGATGATGGCGGCTGGGAAAAAGCTCCTGGCAACTGGCAGCAAGCAGTAAAATATCCTGTTTCTTATCGGAGCGGGCTGTTGTTCTTAGACCGTAAAAAGAATGGCCTGATTAAATATTTTATGGTGGAAATCCGTTTCGACAAAGCAGGAACAATAGATTTGACCGCCAACAGTATGGCCACCAGCAAAGCTGGAAAAAACACCTGGAAAACCATATTTGGTAAACAAAATGAAGTCGTAAAACAAACCATAATTTGTACCGAAAACGATTTTGGCACCGAAATGTATCTTTACCTTAAAAATTTCAGGCCGTACAAGCGGAGCCAGGTAAACTGAGTAATGGATAAAAAACCTTCCACCAGGTCCATACCATAGAAATATCCGGATAAGTTTTGGCCAATCGGATTTAAAACCCGAATTTTATCATTAACACATTTCCCTATGTTAAAGGCAGTTATATTAGACGATGAAACCCGAGGAAGTAAATTGCTTTCGCAAAAACTACAGTCTTTCGAAGATGAACTTCAGGTTGTGGGCATTTTTAATGAGCCCGCCAAGGCGCTGAACGCAATTATTACGCTAGATCCTGACGTCTTGTTTCTTGATGTAGAAATGCCGGGGATAAACGGCTTTCAATTTCTGGAGCGTTTGGGAAGTTTCAGTTTCGAGGTGATCTTTACCACCGCCTACGATAGTTATACACTGGAAGCACTCCGTTTGAGTGCTGTAGATTACCTGATGAAGCCTGTAGATGAGGACGATCTCAAAACCGCTATCACCCGCTTACGTAAACGGGTAGCGGGAAAAATTAAACAACGGAGCCCAAAATCTGAAGTTTTAAATGCACGATTGGCATTACCTACCGCAGAGGGCGTTTATATCATCGATAAAACGACCATTATCAGGGTGGAAGCCATGAGCAACTACAGCGTTTTCCTGCTCACCGATAATAAAAAAATCATCGTTTCCAAAACCCTCAAAGAATATGAAGTGCAATTGAACGATGATTTTTTTATGCGAATTAACCGCTCAGTAATCGTAAACCTCAGTTACGTGGTAAAATACCGCAAGGGAGATGGCGGCACCTTAGAACTTAGCGATGGCGCAGAGGTGGAGGTTTCGCCGCAACGTAAGGAAGCATTATTGCAGAGACTGTTCTGATGGCTTTATGCTAATACCCGTATCCTTGAGACAAATTAATGTGCTTGATCACATAGACAAAAGTTCGGTCGACATTTTACGTGCCAGGATATAAAAATTTCATAAATCAAAACCATCCGCAAAAAAGGTTGGTTCTAGATTTACCCAAAACATTTTTATTGAAAATCAGAACATCAGCAGAAGAAAAGCCGTAGCGATACCGGGCGATATTCGTGATGATGGCTCTTGTAAAAAACTGGTAGATACCGCAGTGAAAGAACTGGGTGTCTTGGATATGCTTTAGCCTGATTCGAATAAACAAACAGACTCTCAAATTAAAACGAAATAGCGCATATGTTAGCTGATATTTCCGTAAATTGTGCCATCAGATCACCCAAACCATTGATATGAACATTTTTAGGAACGACTTTAGTGAAGAATTAGGCAGGACCTGAGAAAGATTGCCAAGCCCAAAGATGCTTACCCTATCATGGAAGAAGCGACCTATCGGCAAAGTTAAAATGAAGAATCAACAGGCAAAAAAGGACTTTGGGGTGGTCTGAATTTCATTTACATTAACGAAATTCTTCCTAATTTGATTTAAATAACTAAGTTAATGGGATATGATGAGAGAAAAGAAACTGGCTCCTGTCAAATACTTTATCGGCATTGATGTCTCCAAAGCCACTTTCAATTACTGTGTAAAATCCGGAAGTGGAAAGGTGGTAAACGGTAAGGCAGCGAACAACTCTGAATCGATCAGGGAATTTTTTTCAGGTCTAAAACAAATCCCAGGCTTCAAAACCGGGTTTGCCGTTTTTGGAATGGAGACCACCGGCATCTATGGAAACATACTCATCGGTACTCTATCAAAACTGAAAGCCAAAATTGTAGTAGAACCTGCACTCCGGATCAAAAATTCCCTAGGTCTTATTAAAGGAAAAAATGATAAACTGGATGCCGCCCGGATTGCACGGTACCTGGTGAAAAACCTTTCAGAGCTCAGACTATGGGTGCCGCGCCGGAAAATCATCGACCAGCTCAGCAGTCTTTCGACCCTAAGGGAAAGAATGGTCAAGGTGAGGACGATCATCCAGACACCATTGGATGAGGATAATGGCTTTATCGACCAGGCGGTATCCGAGGAAAACCTCAGGCTCTGCAGCCCTTCGGTATCAAAGGTTGTCCAGCTCATCAAAGAGGTGGATGAGCGGATCAAACAAATTTGGTCTTCCGATGAACAGACCTGCCGTATGATGAAAATCATGCTATCTGTCGTTGGCATAGGCGAGGTCACTGCACTGGAAATGCTGATCCAAACCAATGAGTTCAAATCGATCTCGACTGCAAGGACTTTTGCCTCCTACTGTGGCATTGCTCCCTTTGAACATGATTCAGGAACAAGTGTAAAAAAACCAGCAAGAGTTTCCAAAATGGCCAACAACCGGGTCAAATCCCTTCTGCATAACGGTGTCCGGACTTGCCTTGCCAATGATCATGAAATAAAAGCTTATTATAAACGCAGGGTAGTGGTCGATAAGAAAAAAAAGAGTTCCGCGATCAATGCCATCAAGTTCAAACTTATCTGTAGGGTTTTTGCCTGCATTAGGGGCAATAGGCTTTATGACCGGCACTATGTACCCAAAAAAGCTATAAGGGAGATAAGCACTGAAAAATGAAGCGAATATCCTTGAGAAGCCATTTTCGTTGGAAATTCAGAGCCTAAAATTGAACTCTACCTTGCCATATTTCCGATTAAGCAAAGGGAAAAGCAGAAAATGCGATGAAATATACATCAGTTATGAGGTTTCCTGTCATATTTTGGTAAAGCTATAGATGTACTGTTTTAAAAAAAAGAAAGATATATTTTTCAACGTTTTACTCAAAATTATTAATCAGCTAAGCAAAAGCTGCGTCATTTGAAAATGACTGTCCTATCTTAATATGATTAAGATTTATTTTATAAGAAAGTAGCTTCAGAAAAAAATGAATATGCCTGTAAGCAGTAAAAACCGGAGTACCAGCAAGAGTGGTCTATGGATTTATAATCCGCCTAAAAGTAAGGTTTACCCTTGGTCCTACAGGCACTGCTGTCTTAGCAATCCTGTGTTCCCATTTTGATTGCAGATCACCCTTCATGATCAGCAATGAGCCATGCTCAAGCCGGACAGAATGTTTTTCGTGATGCCCCTCCTTTTTTCTGATGTCAAAACTCCTCACCGCGCCAAAGGAAATGGAGGCAATGATGGGATGCGATCCCATGACCGTTTCCTTATCACTGTGCCAGGCGACTGAATCTTTGCCATCCCGGTAATAATTGAGTAATACGCTATTGAAAGTAATGTTTGCAATTGGCTCTACCAATCCTTTAAGCTCCAAAAGTTCTGATGTCCATTCAAGTGGAGTGGATTTGCCAAGGGCATTATAATCAATACCATCAATATCCCCATACCACGCAGTGAGCCTTGGCGTAAGAACCTCCCGGTCGTACATCTTCACGAGCCTTTGCTGCCAGGGGGTGTTTTGGATGAGGGTTTTGATTAACAGATCACTTTTTTCTCTATCGATAAAACCTGCACAGTATTCCAGCACATCTCCTGGTAGCCCCGCAGATTGCCCACTGTATGCAAAAAAACTCAGCTGCTCCATTACCTGTTTACCTCTTCCCAGCCAAATGTCTCTTTCTTATACACCAGGGGCCTGGATTCGAGCAAAAAGTCATCGGAAAAGTCATGATTGAAGACCTGAAATTTTACCGCCCACTCATTTTTGAGCAGGCCTGGTATAAACCTTGAAAATATTCGCTCAAAGCTTCTAAAGCTGATTCCTTCTTTGCAGATCACCATATATGCTGCATCTGATATTAACACGACTTTCTCGACTAGGTTTGGCCAACGCGAACAGATCTCTTCGGGCAGGCTATTGAAATATTGATTATCAATATGCCCCGTAAGACTATTAAAAAGTTCTGCGCTGAGATCATCGCCGCTCAGTTGCCTCCAGCTGCCTTGCGGATTCTCAAGACTGCCGAGCAGTTCTCCATCCAGGACAATCCTCCAGGGCTCGCCTGCCTCAAACTGGATCAGCTGATAAACCATCACTGCCCCATTTTCCCCATCATAAAAATATTCCAACTCAATCATAAATAAGGATTTTATGAATTTCAAAGACCAAATATAATTATTTTTACTAAATAAATTAGTATTTATCAACATTTTTTAGGCATTTATATTGAGCCTAAAGTACTTTAAAACCGTTTCAAGTTATTTTTGTTAACAATTATAATTGCTAATATTTTTAGTATTAATTTTGTGTGATCGGCTTGAATGTTTTATTCAGGCCATGAGCAATAGGAAATGGAGTCAGTTAAAAGGGATATTATTGGTAAACTTCAGGAACAAATCCTAAGCCTTCAGGGCGTTAAGCCTGTTGGGGATGGTCCTGCTGTAAACTTTGGCCTCGGAGAGATAAGTGCTTCTTTTCCGGGTAAGGTATTTCCACTTGCAGCGATCCATGAATTCCTGAGCACAAACCTGGAGGATGCAGCAGCCAGTGGTGGTTTTATCTCAGCACTGCTTTCCTCCCTTATGCAAAAGGGTGGCCTTTGCCTTTGGATCAGTACCCAGAGAAAAATATTCCCGCCTTCGCTGATTACTTTTGGCCTTTCCCCTGAACGCATTATTTTCATCGACCTGCAAAATGAAAGGGATGTATTATGGGCAAGCGAAGAGGCCCTAAAATGCGAAAGCCTGGCCGCAGTAGTAACTGAACTGGATGAGATCAGTTTTGCGCAGAGCAGAAGGCTGCAGCTGGTAATCGAGAAAAGTAGGGTAACATCTTTTATTATCCGTAAAAATGCGGAAAAGCTCAGCGCTACACTAGCCGCCGCAAGGTGGCGGATATCGGCTTTACCAAGCGAAGCGATCGATGGCTTGCCCGGACTAGGCTTTCCAAGGTGGAATATCGAGCTGCTGAAAGTCAAAAACGGATTGCCGGGCAGCTGGACTATCGAATATTCCGGGGGAAGTTTTAGGGCTCCCAGCAAAACTGTTAGTGAAACTATTGAAATCAGAAAGGCGGTCTAATGCAGAAAAGGTATATGTCCATATGGTTTTCTACCCTGCTCACCGACTGGATCCGCATCAAGCGACCAGCCTTAAGGGATTTGCCGCTTGTTTTTTCAGATAAAGCCGGTAACCGCATGGTCATTACCGCAACGAGCAGCGAAGCTTCGCTGCTCGGCATCCATTTAGGGATGCCGCTGGCTGATGCCAGGGCAATTGTTCCCGATCTGGAGGTAATCGAAAATCAATGTCATAAATCAGAAAGGCTCTTAAGGGCAATTGGGGAATGGTGCATACGGTACTCGCCATTGGTGGCTGTGGAGGAAGATCAGGGACTGATCCTGGATATCAGCGGTTGCGCGCATCTCTGGGGCGGAGAAAGGGAATACCTGCGGGAAATCGTCAACCGGCTGCGCGGATTGGGCTATTTTGTCCGGGCTGCTATTTCAGATACCATGGGTACATCCTGGGCGGTGGCACGTTACGGCAAGATCTCTCCTATTATTAAAAGTACTGAAGAGCTGAACGCGCTTTTGTCCCTGCCACCCATGGCGCTCCGGCTTTCTGCCGTTGCGAGTCAAAAGCTGATCAAGCTTGGACTAAAGACCGTGGGCAGCTTTATTTCCATGCCACGATCGGTGCTGCGCAGACGTATCGGAGAGGAAAATATGGAAAGGATCGAGCAGGTTTTAGGGCAAAAGGAAGAACGGTTTTCGCCGATTGTCGTTCCAGAGCTGTATGGCGAGCGATTAGCGAGCATGGAGCCGATCAGAACACGAAAAGGTATTGAGATCGCCATCGAAAAATTATTGACCCAGCTTTGTAACCATCTTGAAAGGGATGGGATGGGTCTTCGGTCCGCCCTGCTGCAAAGTTTCCGGATAGATGGCAAAGTGATCAGGACAGAGATAGGCACCAATAGCCCTAGTGCCCATATCAGCCATCTCTTAAAGCTTTTTTCATTGAAGATCGAGCAGATTGAACCGAAAATGGGTATTGAGCTTTTTACCATGGATGCCACAAAGGTAGAACCACTGGATCCCCGTCAGGAAGCATTATGGGCCGCAGAAAAAGGCGTGGAGGATCAGAAAGTAACTGAACTTTTGGATAAACTTGCTGGAAAAGTCGGTCTACAGGCCATTCAGCGCTACCTTCCCCAGCCCTACCACTGGCCGGAGCGATCGATCAAAAAGGTGGATTCGCTCCATGAGACGCTTTCCTTACCATGGCGGACCGACCGCTTGCGACCGGTACAGTTATTGAAAATACCCGAGCCGGTCCAGGTTTCTGCACCCATCCCTGATTATCCGCCGATGCTCTTTCGCTATCAGGGAATCACCCACCAGGTAAAAAAGGCAGATGGCCCAGAACGCATAGAACGGGAATGGTGGCTAGAGGAAGGTGAGCACCGGGATTACTACCAACTGGAGGACACAGAGGGGAAACGTTACTGGCTGTTCCGGTCGGGACACTACAGTTCGGAGAAAACCTCTGGCTGGTTTATACATGGATTTTTTGCTTAAGTAATTATGGAATATATAGAGCTTCAGGTGACCAGTAATTTTAGTTTTTTACGTGGCGCGTCTCATCCCGAAGAACTCATCGATCAGGCTGCAGCGATGGGCTACCACAAACTTGCCATTACTGACCGGAATACCCTGGCAGGAATTGTGCGTGCCCATGTAGCCGCAAGGAACCATAACATCCAGCTGATTCCAGCCTGCAGGCTTGACCTTTTGGACGGGCCATCACTATTGGCTTATCCGACAGATAAGGAAGCTTATGGCCAGCTTTCTGCTCTACTCAGCCTTGGCAATATGCGGGCGGAAAAAGGCAGCTGCCACCTTTATCAAACAGATGTATTTACCCATTGTGAGGGAATAAAGTTTATCGCGATCCCACCGGAAGGCTTGAATTCGCTTTTTGATTATGAAGCAGGCTTTAAATCGCAGTTGGCAGAATTCAGGAAAAAATTGGGTAATAATCTTTTTTTGGCGGCAACCCGGAGTTATACCGGGGATGATCATAAAAGATTATTCAGGCTCAATCAGCTATCCCAGGCACTTCATATTCCGCTCGTTGCCACCAATGATGTGCATTATCACCATCCTTTGCGCCGGGAGCTGCAGGATATACTGACCTGTACACGCGAGAAATGTACGATACAGAACGCTGGTTTCCTACTCCACCAAAATGCCGAGCGGCATTTAAAGGACAAGGCAGAGATGAACAGGCTCTTCCGGCAGTATCCTGATGCCATTGCCAATAGTGTGCTGCTTGCGGAATCCTGCCGGTTTTCTTTGGACAGTTTGGAATATGTTTATCCCGAGGAGATCACTACCGATGGCCGCACACCACAAGAGGAACTCACCTATCTCAGCTGGAATGGTGCCAGAGAAATGTTCGGAGAAGAAATCCCGGAGAAGATTTCGAAGAATATCAACTATGAGCTGGCTTTCATGGAGGAGATGAACTATGCTTCCTATTTTCTTACCGTATATGATATCGTAAAATTTGCCCGTTCAAAGGGCATTTTATGTCAGGGCCGTGGCTCTGCAGCAAATTCTACTGTTTGTTACTGCCTTGGCATTACCTCGGTCAATCCCACCAAGTTTGACCTGCTCTTTGAGCGCTTTATTTCCTCCGCAAGGAATGAGCCGCCTGACATTGATGTGGATTTTGAACATGAGCGAAGAGAAGAAGTTATCCAATACATTTATGAAAAATATGGCCGTGACCGGGCAGCAATTGTGGCCACAGTCACCCAGCAGCATCAAAAGGGAGCGATCCGCGACGTGGGTAAGGCCATGGGACTTTCGGTAGATACGGTGAGCAAATTATCCGGGGCAATCTGGGAATTTACCGATGAATGGTTTGAGGAGGCACGTATACTAGAGGCCGGGCTCAACCCCAAAGACCCTTTACTTAAAAAAGTGTTGCAGCTCACTGGGCAGATGATGGGTTTTCCGCGTCAACTGGGCCAGCATACCGGAGGTTTTGTGATTACCCGCGGAAAACTGACCGACCTCTGCCCTATCCTGAATGCGCGTATGGCAGACCGTACCAATATTGAATGGAACAAAGATGATATTGATGCACTGGGTTTCCTAAAGATCGATGTGCTGGCTTTGGGCATGCTCACCTGTATCCGCAAGGGATTTGACCTTGCCAAGGCGCACTACAATTTGGATTTAACCCTAGCCAGGATCAATGAAGAGGATGATCCCAAGGTGTATGAGATGATCAGCCATGCCGATACCATTGGTGTCTTTCAAATCGAGAGCCGGGCGCAGCAGTCAATGTTGCCGCGTTTGCGCCCGAAATGTTTTTATGACTTAGTCATTGAAGTGGCGATTGTGCGCCCTGGACCGATACAAGGTGATATGGTGCACCCCTATCTAAGGAGGCGGAATCATGAGGAACCTGTTGATTATCCCTCGCCGGAACTAAAAGAAATATTGGGACGCACGCTGGGCGTGCCCCTATTCCAGGAGCAGGCAATGAAGATTGCCATTGTCGCTGCCGGTTTTACCCCCACAGAGGCTGATGAGTTAAGGCGCAGTATGGCCACTTTTAAGTTTAAGGGCCTTGTGAACCAGTTCGAAAAGAAATTAATTGACGGGATGCTCGAACGCGGCTATAGCGAGGATTTCGCCAAAAGGATATTCAGGCAACTCGAAGGTTTTGGGAGTTATGGTTTTCCCGAAAGCCATGCAGCAAGTTTTGCATTATTGGTTTATGTTTCCTGCTGGCTGAAATGTTATTATCCTGATGTTTTCGCGGCGTCGCTGCTCAACAGCATGCCCATGGGCTTTTATCAACCTGCACAGATTGTGATCGATGCGAGGAATCATGGCGTTGAGGTCCGGGCGATTGATGTAAATTATTCTTTTTGGGACAACCTATTAGAAGAAAAAAGCGGAAAGTACCATGCCATGCGTCTGGGTTTTCGCCAGATCAAGGGCATTGCGGCAGAGGAAATGGAATTCCTCGTAAAAGGAAGAACGGTACCCTACCGCACCATACATGAGATCATGGATGCCGGAGTATCACAGAACACGCTGGAAAGGCTGGCCGATGCAGATGCTTTCCGCTCCTTAAGGATGGACAGGCGTCAGGCCCTCTGGGAGGTTTCGGCACTGGCGGATCGTCCGGTAGCACTCTTTGAAAAGCAATCCTCAGAATCAGAAAAAGAGCCGCAGCTTTCTCTGCCGCTGATGAGTGATTCGGAACATGTGGTACAGGATTATGCCACGACAGCACTATCCCTAAAAGCGCATCCGGTAAGTTTTGTGCGTGAAAAACTGAGCCTGCTGAAGATCCTGTCCACCAAAGAAACAGCGGAATCATGGGACGGAAGGCTGGTAAAAGTAGCAGGGTTAGTTTTAGTCCGTCAACGTCCCGGCACCGCCGGTGGGGTATGTTTTATTACCATTGAGGATGAGACAGGTGTAGCTAACCTGGTGGTCTTTCAGCAGCTTTTTGAAAAGTACAGAAAGGAGATTTTGGGCGCAAGGCTACTGATGGTGGAGGGAAAACTGCAGCGCGAGGGCGAAGTGGTGCATGTAATTGTCAAGCGGTGTTTTGATCTAACGGGCATGCTGAAAGGATTGACCGATACTGGCCAGGAAGAACTGCCGTTATTGACGCTTTCCAGGGCGGATGAACGTTCTCCTTTTCCGGCAGAGAACAAACGCACGCAGAAAAGGGAGCAGATGGATGGAGCAGTTTTTCCTGCAGCTAGGAACTTTAAATAGGCATAAAACAACCCTAAATTAGTGTAACTAATTAAGTTCATCTCTTGGCGACCCCTCAAGGACAATGTTTATTAAGCTTTGGTCAGGGCTGATGAATACCATCTCCAGCCGGGTATGCAGATTAATACCTGCTGCCTTCAGCGATTGGTAGCCAAATTCCTGCATAGCCCCTTCATCTTTGAAAGATCATTGGGCAGGGAAAGCGCAATGACATTGGGAAGACCAACCTTAACAATAACATTGAAGTTCCCGAACACCTTTTCCAGTTTTTCTGCTACCCGGACGAGTTCGTGTGGCATAATACCGGGCATAGATCGTGCTTTGGATTTATAGGTTAATCTGTTAAATTTACTTTTTTTCTTTTCTCACACACCAGGTGGTCATGCTACGCATGTTCTGCACATTGGTGGTCTTGATGGGTTCGTGGAGTTCACCGCCCAGTTTTTTGGTAAACCTGATGAGCATTTCCTGATTGACCAGAAAGCGTTCGGAATCATCGGGAAGGATATACCTTCCGCTGCCGATAAAATGCACTGCGGATTCAATACCGATGTCGGAGGCTAATCTGCAAAAAAAATAACCATCGGGTTTTAACACACGCCACATTTCCCAAAGCATGGCCTCAAAATGCTCCAGATTTTCGGCAAAATGCAACACCGCACTACTGATTACCAGATCAAATTTTTCATTTTCAAAGGGCAGGTTTTCTACCGGGGATACCCGAAAATTCTCTGTTGCAGATGGGCTGGAAAACTCTTTAGCGATTTGCTGCAGCTGTACAATAGCATCGGCGCTCTTGTCTATACCATAAGTTTGATAACCATTTTTCAGAAAATACATGAGATTTCTACCTGTGCCGCACCCGGCATCTAAAACAGTATCGCAGTTGGAATAGGTGCCCTTTAACAACTGGTCAAATAGGTAAATATCAATGTTTCCGAATGTTTCGCGTAGGTCCTGTGCTGTCTTCATGTATAGAGGCAAAGATAGAAAAAGGATGGATAATGTAAACCAGAACGCTGATGTGATCAGGCTTTGAGCATAAATCTTCTGCCCAAAACTATAGCATGCAAAGATTAAAATGACCCCGATCATCTGGGATTTAGCTTGGGAATATAATAGAAACTATTCCCATATAATAATCTTGTTTTACAAAGCATGAGATTGCAATGACGATCATGGTTAATGAGAAAGCTATTAGTAAAGACGTTTTACAATTTCATCCGTAAAATGTTGATTTCCCTTATACAGAATTTCAGCAGTAAGTGCTGTTTCTTTCAACTTTTCCGATAGTCCTTAGATCGGCACCCGATCTACCCATAGTCTTTACAGGATCCAAACCAGCTCTAGTTCTTTCAATGATTATCTGTCTTTCGTTTTTTTACTAATCTGTTTCCGATGGGTTTGTCCCCATTCTGAAAGCACCGTGATTATAGGCTGTACAGACGTACCATAATCGGTTAGCGAGTAACTTACAGTGATGGGCTGGGTACTGATTACACTCCTGCTGATGAGCAGGTTGATCTCCATCTCTTTAAGCTCCCTGCTGAGCACCTTTCCAGAAATGCCTTTCACATCGCGCATAATCTCTGAATACCTTCTTGGGCCAAACAACAAACAGGTGATAATGGTGATCTTCCATTTGCCGTTTAAAACATCAATTGCATCATGTACAGCCATTATGGCCATTTTACAATCGTGGCTGGGTTCTTTTGTAATCTGCTTCATAGTTACCTGTTTGTCACCGTTACTTTTTGTCTTATAGTGACAAAAATAAACTAAATGTTGCAATTTTACAGCACAAATTAAAACGAAAATCATGAATACCATAGCAAGTTTAAAATGGCGCTATGCCACTAAAAAATTCAGTGACCGCAAAGTTTCGGCTGAAGCCATAGACAAAATCCTGGAATCTATCAATCTATCTGCATCGTCCACCGGACTGCAGCCATACCGGATTGTAGTAGTTGAAAATCCTTCCCTTAAGGAATCACTGGCTGAGGGATCTTTTAATACGCAAATCGCTACCTGTTCCCACCTGCTTGTTTTTGCTGCATTTACAAAGGTTACCATTGAACAGATCGATGCTTATATGCAGCAGATTGCTAAGGAAAGAGAAATCCCGTTGGCGGCCCTCGAGGACTTCAAGACTGCATTGGTTGGTGGGATTCTCTCCAGGCTGGACGAGGAAAATGCGGCTTGGGCAGCGAGACAGGCTTACATCGCCTTGGGGACAGCGTTGATCTCCGCAGCAGAGCTGAAGATTGATTCTACTCCAATGGAAGGATTTGATGCGAAAAAATTTGATTCTTTGCTTAACCTGGAGTCGCAAGGGCTGACCAGTGTGGTTACCTTAGCACTCGGATACCGGGATGAGCAGAATGATGTCTATGCTGCCTTAAAAAAGGTAAGATTGCCGATAACCGAACTGGTTAGTTTTGTTAAATAATCTGCTCTACCAAAAAAATCAAATCCGGCTTTAGTAATCTGTATCGAGTACTAAAATGACAAATTTAATTCATATGTCTTCATTTTCCCAATACTGACCAGAGAAATATCAGCAGGGCTTGTATTTGAGTAATCCTGCTGATATTGTAGCCCCGACTAACACTATTTGGCTATTATGGAGAGATATAAACCGCTTTAATCGGGCATTTACATCTCCGTTCTTATCCAATAAATTGGAATACCCAGCTGATGCCATAGTATTGAGCGGTCAAAAGATGTCAGTTAGCCTTTATGTTCAATGCCGCGGGAGTGTGAAATGAAAGGTTGATCCTTTACCAAGTTCACTTTCTACCCATATCCTGCCACCATGCAGTGAGATAATCTCGGCACAGAAGTAAAGACCGATGCCAAACCCCGAAGTGGTCTTGCTCAGGTCATTTTCAATCCTATAATAACGTTCAAAGATTTTTTGATGATGGCTGGGGTCGATCCCTTGACCATTGTCACTGACTGAAAAATGGATTTCTTCAATTTCAGCAAGACATTTAAATATCACATCGGTTCCCCTGGGTGAATATTTCACGGCATTACCGATAAAATTCTTGATTACCTGCTCAATCCTGTCCCGGTCAGCGGTAACTTCTGGAAAACCTTCCACATTCCCAAAATAGAGCTGGTGACTCATCACCGTATTTTTAAAGTCATCCCTAATCTCCCCGATCAGTTGGGCTAAACCAAATCTGGTTGGGGCTATAACTATTTTTGAACTCTCCAGACGGGAAACACTCATAAAACCATCAATCATGCTGGTCATTTTCCTGATCTGAATGAGGGACCTATCAATGATTTTCTGAACATTTTCATCATCAATCTTCTTTGCCTTTACTTCCATTACCTGAAGGTAAGCCTTAATTGAAGTAAGCGGGGTTTTGAGTTCATGGCTGACCATGCCGATAAAATCGGACTTCCGCTGCTCCTCATCCTTCAGGCGCTGAATATCCGTAGTAGAACCGGCCCACAAGGCGATTTTACCTTCATCATCAAATACCGGAGAGGCTATATTCAGATGCCATCGGTACTCACCGTTAATATCCTTAAACCGCATTTCGGACTCAAATGGAATTCCTGTCTCCGATGCATGCTTAAGTCCGGCCTGAAAAGCTTCTATCTCATCGGGATGCATCATCTGGAAATATCCAAAATCCCTGAGATCTTCGAAGCTCATGCCGCTATAATCCAGCCAGTGTTTATTGAAATAAGTTACTCACCATTTGGAAGTGCATTACTTATTTTTGCGGGGACCAGGTCTGCCAAATACCTGAAATGCCTTTCATTCTTTTCATGTTCCAGCTCTGATATCCTGAGAACATCAAGTTCAAGATTGAGCAGTTCTACCTTTTTTAAGGCGTTCAGTCCGATCTTACGGCTTTCTGCAAGCTCAGCAAGCCTGAGCACTTTTTCTGTAATATTATTTGCATGCTGGATAATGTATAGGATGTTCTCATTTTCATCCAGTACCGGGGTATGGCTTGGTTCCCAATACCGTGTTATGAACGCTCCGGGTTTCAGCACGTCTGGAACATCATAACGCTGGATTTACATAAAATGGGCTTTTTTGGTCTTCAGTACTTCCTGTAAAGAGGCATTGATATTTCTCACGCCTTCAGCATCGGGCAGTTCAGGGTTATCCGGAAATGCATCAAATATATGTCTCCCGACAATGGACGCCCTTGTTGTCTTCGTTGCTTCTAAAAAAAGATCACTGGCTGTGAGGATAATCAGATCCGGAGAAACGATCAGATACATATTCGGAACTGTTTCAAGTGTTTTGAGTGTGTCCTGAAATGGCAATTGGGAATTCTGCATTTTGATAGGGATTATCTGCTAATGTAATAATAAACTGTGTGTTTAAGTTAGAGCCCATCAACCTTGTTCCGCGCCTTTAAAAAAATGCTATCCTACCGCAGGGAGCACAAATACCAACAGGCCAGGAAAAATCCAGATCAACATGTTACCCAAAAGCCCCCCGTAACCTAGGTTGTGATGTAAATCCTGGTTAAAAAGTTTGGTATCATATCCTATAATCATTAGCTTAAACCATAATCTCCACCAAACGACTTAGTGTCTTTAAATTACCGTAAGCATCTCCCATCGTATTATTAAAATATACAAAAACCTCTTTGCCTTCCAGCAACCATTCTGTGATATAACCGGCATATTCTGAAAGCACATCTTCAGCATAACTGCCCCGGTAATCACCGCCCGGACCATGGAACCTCAGGTAACGAAAAGGGCTATCAGGACCATCTTCAGGCCCTGTTCCCATACCCTTGTCATGGACAACCATGCCTAGCCCATTTTCTTCCAGGAGTTCTGTTATCTCTTCGGTATATAAAGAGGCATGCCGGAATTCAAATGCTATTTTCCATTCATTTTCAGGATCATGTTCCCTCAGGCTAAACATTAAGCGTGAAATTTGGCGGAGGTTACCTATCCTGACACTTGGCGGGAACTGGACGAGAAGACAGCCTTTCTTTTCATCCGCAGACCTGATAACTTCCATAAACCTGCCGATCTCTGCAGGATCAAAACCTAATTGAGGGGAATGCGTAATCCCCTTAAAGAGCTTAAAGGTAAACCGGAATCCATTTGGAACATCTGCACTCCATTTTTTTACGGTGGATGCCAGTGGAACCTTATAAAACGAACTATTGATTTCGATGCTGTCCATAAGTGAACCATAATAGCATAACCTTGACCTTTCCCGGAATTCCTCCGGATAATGCAGTTTATTCGGCACGGGCAGTAACAGCCCGCTGGTGCCGGAATAATAACCTTTAATTTCTTGTCCCATGATATAAAGCAACAATACCTAAGGCTGAATTGTTGGCAAAGCAGCTGATCAAAATCTTTTTCATTGCCTGAATATTAAGATCTATATTTTCAGGATATAAAATCTCTTCAGAACAAAAAGAAAACTCTTGTTTTTTCAGTTAAAATCCGGGCAAGAAAAAGGAAGCTAGCGATCAGATTAAACTTACAGCAGACCAGACACCCATTATAAAAAGCTGGACAACAAACCTCTTCACATAACTTAAAACTATTACGCACCAAACATTGTACTAGCTATAATTAAACAAAAAACATGAAAAAACAGAAATTCTTCGAACGCGTCTCCAATCAGATTACCTGCTGGACGGGTAGTCTCTGGGCTTTTACCACTGCATTTGCTATCGTAATTATCTGGGGCATAAGTGGTCCGATATTTCATTTTTCTGATACCTGGCAACTGGTCATCAACACGGGCACCACGATCGTCACTTTCCTGATGGTTTTCCTGATCCAGAAAACGCAGAACAAGGACTCAAAAGCAATACAGCTGAAACTCAATGAGCTGCTGGCAGCAAGCCGTCATGCCAGTAACCGGATGGTGGATATCGAGGACCTCACCGAGTCCGAGCTGGATGTCCTACATAAATACTACCAGAAACTCTCAGATGTCGCTGAAAAGGATGACGATATCCATAAATCCCACTCCATTGATTCGGCCGAAAAGCTGGCTGAAGAAAAAAACCAGGCACTTGAACAGAGCAGGCCTGAACAGCATTAACCAATATACATGATCAAGCGAAATATGTCAGAACGTTCCGAAAAAATAAAGGCTTTTAATAACAACCGCCTTACTTCAATTATCAGCTTAAAATACGCCGCAATGCTGGAAAATGCTTTCCGATTTTACCGCGGAACCTGCCATCTTTTTTATGAACGGATAGCTGCACTTAAAACTATGCCCAAGTCACCAGTTGGCTGGATCAGTGGCGACCTGCATCTGGAAAATTTCGGCAGTTATAAGGGTAACAACAATCTGGTCTATTTCGACCTGAACGATTTTGACGAGGCGATAAAAGCGCCGGTGCTTTGGGAAGTTGTCCGCCTGGTAACCAGTATATTCATAGCTTTCCAAAGCCTGGAGATCGATGGTGAGCAGGCGATGAACATGGCAGCCCTTTTCCTGAAAAGTTATGGTACAACTCTGACCGGTGGAAAGGCAATGGACCTTGATCCCAGAACATCCAGAGGCATCGTGGGAGATTTTTTAAAACGGGCAGAAAGGGGCTCTGCAGATGAACTTATACATAAAAGAACACTCCGGAAAGGACGCAAGTTACAGCTTGACACCAGCAACGAGCGTCATTTCAAACTGGATAAAAAACTTAAATCAGATCTGATTAACCATATGGCAGAATGGTTATCGCAGAATAACGACAGCCCCTATAATTACCGGGTGAAAGATGTAGTTTACCGGCTCGCCGGAACCGGAAGCCTCGGACAAAAACGGTATTTGTTCCTACTTAAGAGCATTCAAAAAAAAGACCGTTATTTATTGATCGATATGAAACAAGCCTATCCTTCCTCACTTTCCCCCTTTTTAAAAAACCCCCAGCCTGATTGGGAAAATGAGGCAGAGCGGATTGTAACGGTGCAGAAACGCATGCAGCACGTATCCGCCTCTCTGCTTTCGATAAGTACATTTAATAGGGAAGATTATGTCATCCAGGAACTTCAGCCCGTAAAGGATACACTGAAATTCAAACTCATCAGAGAGGAATACCGCAAGCTCTATCAGGTCATTGACAATATGGGCATGCTTACTGCCTCCTCCCAGCTAAGGAGTTCGGGAATGGATGGAACGGCAACCAAGGATGAACTGAAGGCCTTTGCTTTAAAAAAGGACTGGCAACAACAGATTCTTGATGTTGCCATAGAGCAGGCAGCCCTGGTATGTGCAGATTTTGGGGCCTTCCAACAGGATTACCGGAATGGTGCATATGGCATTCAGCCAGAAAATACGAAAGAACAGCTATTAAGGTGATGCATTGCTGATTAATAGTGGGAACTGCTGTTAAAAGCAGCAAACCTTAAGGGGCAGCCGTCCTTCAGGATTTGGAGGTAAATAAATCGGATTTTCACTTTTTTGTGTGCCTCCATATCTGTCACCCTAATGGGAATGCTGCCAAATTTATTTTCCGAATTGCTCACCTGCGGCCAGAACCCTGCGGTTCGCTTATCATTCCATGGTTTAGAAGATTAAAACTTTTGTGCAGAATCTCCGGGATTGATCCGTTCAGGGGGCTGTAGCGTATCCGCTTTCATTGCTGATGTATCCTTTGAAGTCATTTTTAGCTTCATTTTTTTACCATTTCAGAAGGGTTATGGCAGGCTTGCAGGGCCAGGGCGGCAAAAGCCGTGATGCATAAAAATAACTTGGTTGTTTTCATATAGATACAAGCCCTTTTATGGCAAATAGTTTTGGATATTTATCTGCCGCAATATCCAGGACACCCTTACTTATCAGCAGAAAGAGTGAATATACTGCACTAAAACGATAGCCAAAATCAAAGAACACCAGTTCAATTGCTTTTATTTACAGACACAAAAAAACCGGACCGACTGGCAATCCGGGTTTGGTCTTTCAGGTGCTGATCAGTAACCTCAATCTTTCCCGGTAGAAATAAAATACCCGTTCAACGATCAGGTATTTCCACCGGCATTTCCGGCAAGGTCACCGCCAACATCTTCTTCATCGTCAGTTTCCCCTGTCAAACCGCGCTGTAACTCATTATCATCCACTTCTTTCTCATCATTTGGACTATTTTGAGAATTTTCATCATTGTTTTTTGTTTCCCTGTCTTTTGGATCAATATTTTCTTCCATGATATTTATTTTTATTATAGGAACATATTTATTTAGAGAATGGTTTTGGGGGCACTTAACAGAAAAGCTCCTGGGATCTAGTATAGTAACTTGTTCTTCCACTGATTTTTTCAGAAAGGATTTCTTCACCTTTAGGGGTCTGTTTTAGTCTGGGGCTATGGACCTGCATAAAATCCCTGAGTTCGCCTGCCAACTCATCGCCATTTTCTTTTTCGATCTTTTTAATGGCTGTTTTCAAAACCGAGTGGATACTTTTCTGAAGTCTTTTGACATCCTTTTCAGGGATTTTACCGGCGATAGAGAAAGGGGAAATCCCGGCATCATAGAGGATTTCATCTCCATAGGAGTTTCCTATTCCGCGGATTTTTTTCTGATCCATCAAAAGTGTTTTGATCACTGTTTTTTTGCCATCAAGCAGCTTTTTTAAACCCGGATAATCCACATCCAAAGCATCGGGTATTTCGTTTACCGGTGGATCAAGCATGGGCGTCGCCTGTTTTTGCATATCGGTTACAGCGAAGCCTTTCCCACCTTTGAAATGGAAAATCAGCACTGGAAATTTCGGGGGATCTTCACCTAATGCCATCAACGCTCCGCGCAGCATAAGGTGTAGTCCTAAAATCCTGTCCCGGTCAAAATGGAACTGCAGTGTTTTACCTGAACGTTTCACTGCCAAAAGCTTACGGCCTTCGAGCGAGGCCTTGAGTTTTTCAGCCGTGACGTTGAGTTTCTTTGCAACTTCTACATCAATTTTATCCAGTGTTTGTCCACCGTATCTGCGGCTTAGAATCCTGGAAAACACCTCTAAATCCGGAAGTTCTGCCATAAGATTATATTTTTAAGTATTTTCTGATTTCTGAAAGTGTATTGCCTTGCATCAAGGCCGCAGTTTTAAGCTCATCTGTACTGATCTGAAACTGTTCAGCCCAATAGGCAAGTTCACTTTCTTTCCCTGTATTTATTACTCCTTCCTCAGGCCCAAAGTCACCAGGTTCCAGCATTTCGAAATCGTCTTCGATCTCATGAAGCGCATCACCCTTCCCGGTCGAATCAACCTGAAAGAACTGCCTCGTCCGTTTAAGTGCGGCAGCTATCGCTACGCCGTCTTCTAGCCCTTCTGCAGGCAGGGAATTTGCTATTTCTAGAGCTTTTTCCCTTAAAGACACAGGCTGATTCTTATATGATGGTGGATAGTCACCATTGTACCATGGCGTAATATTCTCCTTTCTTTGTTTTCATCAGTTAACACCTATTATCTTGAAATAATTATCCTCCTTTTTCTTCACTACCAGATCCAGGTGTTCCTCAAAATCAACCAGGTTCATCACCTCATCCTGAAGAAAAGTGCTGAATACTACAAGATCGGCATCAGGTTTAAGGATAACCTCCAATGTTTCGCTGGTTTTCCATCTGGTCTGGATGATTTCAGGATATGCCCCTTTTAGAATTGTGGGAAAACCATTTCTGGAAAACGCTTCTGAAAGCGCAGCGGATATATCCCAAAGATGTTCCTGAAGTGGCTGGTCTTCTGTCTTCCACTGCATGCCGTGGGCAGGATCCTGCCACATTGTGCCCAGAAAAGAATTTTCCAGGCTTACGCTATAACATTCGCCACTACTTTCAACAGTGACCTGTTTGATGCCATCACTGGTTGCGATATCAAAAATGTATTTTTCCATATTCAGATCAGGTTTTGCTTCGGATGCGCTGGATTTTAAAATTTTTCCGCGCCATTTGCCATATATCAGACAAATAGCCACAAGTGAAACACCAAAGGCTGCGCCAATGAACAGTCCTGTGGTGTGCCGCGCTATCCATTTTCCGGCACGCCGCCCAGTCTGTTCGTTTACAAATACTTCCATGTCCGTAGAACAGCATATGTGACCGATCGGTTTGATTTTCTGCATTTTATTTTTCGAGCGATATTCCGGCTAAAATCGAATTGTATACACATATCCTTAAAACTAAAAGGAATAAATCCTGTTTTAAATAAAACTTAAATATTAAAAACATGGGAAACTTACTTTATCTGGTCGCAGTCGTACTTGTCATTATATGGGCAATCAGTTTTTTCGGGGGATATTACACCGGCGGGATCATCCACGCCCTGCTGGTTATCGCGGTAATTGCTGTGATACTACGCTTGATCAGGGGAGCTGCTTAAGGTTTATTGGCGACAGGTTCCGAATAATTGCCTGATCTAGAAAATAGCAGGACGGCTGACCGCAGGCAATCATGTCTGCGGTTTTTTTGCCAGATCAAACAAGCGATAACAGGACTACCGGAACAAGTGAAAGGTATGGTTTAAGTAGATGCCTGTTATTTCAGGCTTTGAGATGAGGCATTTTGTCCCTTAATCTTTTTCACAATGCTGCCTGAGCTGCTTAGGTCCCTGTGGCCATATAAAGGCCGTGGTCTGCTTCTTCCAACCAAGGTTCTTGTAAAAGCGGTCGGCACCAGGAGCAGCACTCAGGTTAACAAAATGGTAATTCTTCAATTGAGCGTTTAATGTGCTTACCAGATATTTTCCCAGACCCTGGCCTTGGTAAGCTGGATCCACCACAACGTCGGCCAGCATCGCATAATACCTTCCGTCGCCTACTACCCTGCCAAAAGCAATTATAACATCTCCGTGATAGACAAAAAGCGTGGTAGTACTCATGCCAAAGGCTGTTTCTATTTCTTCTGCCAGACGGTGTTTCCAACTGATTTTCTGGAATAATTCATGCACCCGTTGCCAGTCGATGCCGGCTAAATCCTGATTTATCTGATATTCGTAAGCAGGTAGTTTTTCTGTTACTATCATTGTTATTGGTTATATTATTGTTTTGGTGGAATAAATATTGGGTAAAGACGACTGAGATTAACGCAAATGGTATACTAAATAATACGCTGTTTTACAATAACAGTTTTTAACCTTAGCGGCAGATGGCAACGACAGGATATTGCGGAGGTAATGCTGTCGAGCTGTTACTGCGCTGCAAGGCAACCCACGTCCTGCTAATAAACATGATGAATATAAGGCAGACCACAAGCCACTCAAACGGATTCCATTTTTTCATCATGCTGATAACCATACGCGGGCGGCGAAAGTTTTGGAACCATGCATTTATTCTCAGGCACCTTAACCGCAGGGAGAAACCGGGATTATTTCCCTACGGGCTACAAAAATCAATGTAAAATAATATCAAAACACTGAAAATCAAACATTTGAAGGGTTTTTTACTGATATCAAAAACCTAAAATATGCATCAAATCGCAATAAAAAGTGTGTAATTCGGTGTGTATCTAGAATAAAAAAACTACGCACCGAATTTACTTCAATCACTTGAACACCAACATGTTAAATCATTAAACATCTTGATACTGGAAAGCTGTTGTCTTACTTTTGTTTCACTCCAAGTAAGTAATTATGAAAGGTAATTTCCATCTGCTTTTTTATCTAAGAAAGCAAAAAGTCTACAAAGGAGGCCCAAGGGCCATTTATATGCGCATTACCGTAGATGGTAAACGGGCAGAAATATCTATAGGTCGAGATTGCGAACCCGGAAAATGGAATAGTTCAGCCGGGCGTGCAATTGGCACAAAGGAAGATGTCAGAACCCACAATAGCTATCTGGATAGTTTGCAAAGCAAGATGAGAATGGCCCATCAGGCTTTACTCGACACGGGCCTACAGGTTACAGCAGCGAGTTTGCAAGGACAGTTCACAGGCAAATCACAAAAAAGCAGATATTTAACGGGTTTATTTGCGGAACATAACTCGAGGATAAAGGAATTAATCGGGAATGGTTTTGAAGCCATACACTAAAAGGCTACATTACATCTGAAAAACACTTAACAGATTTCCTTCGAAAAAAGTATACCCAAGATGATATTCAGATCAGTGAATTGAATTATGCCTTCATTAACAATTTTGAACATTATTTACGGGCAGATTGTAAGTGTAGAGATTTTTCTGCCGCAAAATATATTAAACACCTTTAAAAGATCATCAACGACTGTATGGCAAATGGCTGGCTAAAACACGCTCCCTTTATCGGTTATAAATCAACAGCAAAAGCCAAAGAACGCAGCTACCTAACCCAAGAGGAAATAGATAAGATTATAGCCAAAGAGTTTGCAATAGGAAGGTTACAACAAGTTAGAGATATTTTCATTTTTTGTTGCTTTACAGGACTAGCTTATGCTAATGTTAAAAAACTAAAACGGACAGAAATCGTTATAGGGATAGATGGTGAAAAGTGGATATTTACAAAGAGACAAAAAACTGATACATCATCGCATATACCAATTTTACCAAGCGCCATTGAAATATTGAACCGCTATAAAGACAACCCTGAATGCGAAAACAAAGGCCTCTCATTACCAGTGTTAAGCAATCAGAAGATGAACGCTTACTTAAAAGAAATAGCAGATGTTTGTGGTATCGCTAAACATTTGACATTTCACCTGGCAAGGCACACATTTGCAACTACAATAACACTTTCTAATGGGGTTCCAATTGAGACGGTAAGCAAAATCCTAGGACATACTGCCTTAAAAACTACTCAGCACTATGCAAAAGTCCTTGACATTAAAGTAAGCCGGGATATGAGCAAGCTTAAACAGCAGTTCGGTCATATTTAAACCACGTAATTTAACTTTCACAGCAAAGTTAAAAGCCCCAAATATTTTTGGGGCTTTTAATATTTTTGAATTTCTAGTTGGGAATGGACGGGACTCGAACCGAACATTTATTTCTTTGATAATGAATATTTTAAATTAGAACACACTAACCAGCTCACTATATGCTCACCATTATTTTGCAACTATTTGACTGTAATTGGCTAAGTTAAAGATAATAAATAACTTCTCTGAAAAAGCAAAATCCATCATTTCTATAGGTCGTCAATTTTTAAAAAATATACTATCGCCCTCCATTTCTTAATCTTCGGTGATCTGTTGATAGGTCAATCTAAGTTATTGTTTAGAAGATATTGAAATGCCTTTCCAATCAACCGTATCATGTTTGAGGAAATATTGAGAAACTTCTCGCACATCAAGTAATTTCGGTTCATTGTCAATCCCAATGAAATATAAATGGTTAAGGTAGTCCTTATGATCTTTAAAGCCCAGCACATTGTGGTTCTTAGAATTGATCACAAACCAGGCTGCCTCAACCTCTTGACCGTTCAAAATCGTTTTTTCTCCAGAAATGAAAATAAAAGAATCTACAACATTTACTGACCTGACACCTGGCATACTTAATGCAACGTCAGAGGTATCAACAGATCTAGCGCCCCAATTCCCCTCCCTAAGCGAAACTATTTCATATGGCTTAATAATTGGAACCCGCCCCCAATCCATGCCTCCTTTGTCTGTATAAAATTCATCTGATTGTTTCCCATTTTTTGAATTACTGCCACAACCGGCCATCGACAAAATCGTAATTATTAAAAAGATACACTGCTTCATTTTTTATGGTTTAATAGTTTCGGTCCAATTGGCTTCTACTTTCATATCCATGCCTCCTCCCGCGAATCCATGGTATACTGTGCCAGTTACGAAGCTGGCGACATTATAGCTAAACGACCTAGATTCCTGTGGTGTCAAATCTAAGGTGTCGGATGTGCTAAATTGAACTACAACAGTTCCATCAGGCTTAATTATCGCATCAGCGTCTAACCACGAATGACGAATTGTCCACGTCAAAGCGTTTGTGGTTACATTCATTTTATTGCCATCCTCCCACTTCCCACCAAACTCTACAAGGTCAGAAAATTTAATTTTTTTCAGACCAGGATTAAGTTTCATTTTTTCTATCAATTTTTTCTTAAACCTGGCCATCCCTGGATCTTTCTTCAACTTTTCTAAGAGACCACCGGTCAAATTTGTTTTACCTCTCTGCATTCCAGAATTCGCTAATAACATAAAAAAGTTTGAAGAATTACTCGCCACATTGAAGTGATCCAAAGTTTTGCCAACTATAATCCTGCCAAATCCATGCGTCCACATCATAAGCCTTTCATAACCGCGGGCTATGCTATGTGCGGTAATGTTAACGGTTCCCAGATTTCGAGCTTTCGCAGTGTCTAAGCCCAGCTTATCATTAAACAAAATAGGATTGTTTGCGCAAAACGCATAAGGTGAGGTTCCTTGTGACATATCTGCTAGCGGATCGACAACATTCCATCTGCCGATGACAGGGTTATAGAATCTTGCACCATAATCATATTGCCCTAACTCTTCTTGCAGTTCCTTACCACCGTAAACATACTTGTTTGTTCCTCCACTCGCAACTTTCCTTAGCCCAAACGCATAATAATCGTCTCTCTGGATAGGCTCCAAAAGTCCTGATGCAGGATTTCGATGAAAGCTTGTACGCACATTATCCAAACGATCCTCAAGATTATACTCATAGCTATAACTACCGTTGCTATTCCTTGCGATCCCTTCCTCGGTCTGAATGAAATCAATTACACCGTTAGGTTTATAGACAATACCGTCAAGATAATTGGCCGTAACTACGCCTGCATTAGTCTTTGTCAGTTTTTTACCAGAAGCATCGTAGGTAAAGGTAATATTCTGGTTCCCGTTTACCTGTACCGGAAGGTTCAGGTAATTGTAACCGATGATCGTCCCGGCTGGCCCATCGCTCACCAGATTTCCGTTTTCATCATATACGTAACTACCATTGGTAAAACCACTGATATTCTTCAGCTGGTTCCCTTTATATTGATCAATGTGATAGTCATTGGCTCCATAACCATCCCTGGAAAGACTCTTAATGTTTCCCATTACATCATAACTGATACTTTCACCAAGATTGTTTCCTGCACTGGAAAGTGTTAACCTATTCAGCTTGTCATAGTTATAGCTGAAAGTATTTTGTGCACCTCCATTAGTATAGGTCTGTGCCGATATATTTCCATTGATCTTGAGAAAAGCAACTTGTTGCAAATAATGAACAGAAAAATACAATAATTGAGCACTTCATTTTGATCGTTCTTTAAGAATTTATTTGTCCCGGACTTTAATGTTCATCTGGTTACATGTGGATCTGATCAAAAGCTGTTGGCAAACGGTGCCGGGTTAATGTTTCTTTTTAGCTAATTTAAACTGATCAATCGAATTTAAAATAGTAAGAAAGATCTTTAACCCGTTCAATCTGTTTATTAATGTGTTCTGCTGATACCTTTTTACCATAAAAAAGAAATTTTTTATGGTAATCCAAATATTGATCTAATTCTAAATCAAGTTTCATTGCTAAAATCAAAGCCTTTTGTGCATTTACAATTTCATCACTATGGCCGGCGAATTTAATGTCACTTTCACCGTAAGACCTCTTTACTAATGTTATTAATTCCTCGTTGTTTAATTTGTCATCCATATTAATCGTTCATAGAGATTTTGCATTTATGTTTCACGGTATTGCTACACGGTGGATTACAGCTAGGCTTGTTTGCACTTCGAATTGTCTAAGACTCCTCTAGTTCTGGATTTGAAGATTTGATTTTTGACAATTCGATTTGAGCTATTTCAAGTTGGATTGATTGCAACCGATCTTGCTGTTTTTGAATTTTACAGTACCAAGCAGTCCCCCCTAAGATAAAAAGAAATAGTCCAAAGAAAGCATAAACCTTTGCTGCCCTAATTCAAAATTGATTATTTTATAAAATGTGGTTTTACTCCCAAAATTAAAAGCTTTCATAATACTCTCTACTGATCCATTTTTACTTTCGTAAGAAGCTTTTATCAATGGGGCAATCTCTTTGTACTTATCCGTCATACCCTCTGGCCTACCTCCATTTTTGCCCCTAGCTCTGGCAGACTTCAATCCTGCATTAGTCCTTTCTATTAATACATTTCTTTCATGTTCGGCTAAGGCGCAAAAAATGTGAAAGATCAATTTACCCATGGCCGTAGAAGTATCGATATTTTCTGTAAGAGATCTAAAGTGTATTCCTGATTCTATAAGTTGCGTAACGAATTCAATTAACTTTACTTAAGTTCCATCAAGCCTGTCTAATCTCCATACTGTTAAAGTATCTCCCTTTCTTATAAAACTTAATAGCTCGTTAAGGTGTGCTATTTCAGATTCTACACCGCTAACCTGGTCAACAAAATTTTTTTCTATTCCAATGTTTTTAAAAGCATCAGTTTTTAAATCTAAATTTTGTTCAAACTTGCTTACCCTTGCATATCCAATTAGCATAATTACACTTTACTCGTTTCTATAAATATAACATAATTTAATTTAGTGTAACACGAAAATGTACGGAATAATGCGAAAAAAAATCTTCCCAGTTGTTTTCCAATGGCGTACAGTTAACCGACCGTTTATTTCACAGAAAAAAATTTATGCCGTTGTTATTCTACTTCGGATGGGCAACCACAAAATCTATATTGCAGTCGAACGGATGTCATTTAGTTCTTTCAGAAGTCCAAAAATCACACTACCTCATAATTTAGTAGTTTGATTTGGTTAGTTTTAACTCAAATTGTACCTTTGAATTGTAAGATACAAAGTTAATCTGCATCAAGATAGTGGTGAGTAATCGGGCGCGCAGTAATTTCGACGATTATTTAAGAAATTGAAAACCAATAGGTTAAAATAACTAGATTATTCCCTGCAGATTATAACCGTCCGGTGTTCAACCGCTGCTTTCCGCAGGGCCTTCCTAAAGACCTTATCATTTTCGAAACTGATTTCCTTTAAGCTCAGCCGCTCATAGTCCACCTCAAACCTGTCAGGCTCAAATGGCCAGGGCTCAACAACAAGCCGCTGCCCTTGCTGAAAAAACTGGAAAGAATTGCCGCTAGGGCCCTGGCTGATTTCCAGGCGACGTTCCTCGGGGGGAATCTGGTCCTGACAGATGAGCAACGAAAAGGCATCACAGAATTCAAGCAGGGAGTAAGCGCGGTCTACTTCAGCTATGCTGCTCCGTGCCTCTTTGATCCACTGCCCTTCCAGCTTTTTAAGTCCTGCGAGATAACGCTTTGCCGCACCTTCACTTCCATGGGTAAAGGAGATATGCCTCGCAAAAAGCAGTGCAATAAAACGGCTCTTACTTAGGGCCTTGTCCATCATCTCCCTGCAGGCGGTGATATCAAATGAGGTCATTTTAAAATCCAAAGGACCACCATTACCACACAACAGCGGACCACGGCTGAATTCATTAAAAACATCATCATGCTCGGTGGTTGCAATAAGAGTTTCCACCCATCGGCTGGGCTGGTCAGAAATTTTCCATCTTGCACATATCTGCCCGGCCAGGAGCCCGTGAGCCCGTTGGGTTATAATTTCCCATCCGCTGTTACAATAGTTAACAATCATGATTTTTACTTCTGCTAAATTCCAGCCTGCCTTTTGTACGGCAAGGCTAATTTGTATTTTTTTGGGTTGACTCTTGCTTTATATATTAAACCGCTGCACGCATTACGGCCCGCCTTGACATTATTTTTTCGATCAGGCCCTGCAAACGGCTCCGATAGTCGCTGCCCAGCCACTTCATATAATTTTTGGTTACCGTACCCAGGCATTTACCGTATTGTTTTATCCTCCAGTCGATCTCTTTATCAAGCGTTTTGGATAATTCCAGCGCCATGCTTACCGTTTCCGCATTGTCTGCACACATGAGTGCGTGTTGCCTAATGGAACTGCGGAGTACTGTCCTTGCTTTTTCTCCTTTCTCTATAGCCGTTTGATAAGCCGCCAACACATCAAAGGATATACCCGCGCTATTGGGAAAACTGTTCCTCATTTCTGCAGGCATCTGATGGATATCATCACTGACCTTCGCCAGTATCTGGTGATAGATTTCTGGGTTTTCAAATACATGTTGCCAGTCGATTGGCGCATCCCATTCTCCGAACCTTTCTGCATTATTGCCCAGGTCGATGATGTTGAATGTTCTTTTGCCGGGCAGACGTCTCGCTCCCCTGCCAATCATCTGGTGGTAAAGTGTAAGGGAGGTTGTTGCACGGTTCAATATCACCGACTGTACCGAAGGTTCATCAAAACCTGTCGTCAAAATGGAAACTGATGTAAGTATAGCGCCTTTTGTTTTTTTAAACCATCTCAATATCTCAACCCGCTCCTCGCCCTCTGTCTGGTTGTCCAGATGGCGGACCGGATAACCTGCCTCCTGGAAAACCTGCAAAACCTTTCGGGAGGTAAATATCCCATTATTGAAAATCAATGTCTTTTTCCCCAGGGAATGTTCCCTGTAAGCATGTACCAAGAGATCCAGCATGGCTTTGGATGAATAAAGTTCATCGGAACTGCTTACCGTAAAATCACCATGAATGCCCCTGTTGAGGGTATTGAGTTCTACCTCATAGCCAAAACTCCTTGGCTTTGCCAAAAAACCGTTTTCGATCAACGAACTTATCGGCTCCCCAAGCACCAGTTCACCATAGAAGTTTTTCATGGGCCTGGATATATCTGCTGAAAATGGGGTTGCTGTTACGCCGATTACTCCGGCTCCCGGAAATTTCTTAAGCAGTTTGTGGAAGGAATTGTGATGGGCTTCATCCACGATCACAAGGCCTACCCCTTCAGTATCGATAAGGCCGTCGTCGATCCTGTGCTTAAGGGTTTCTACCATTGCCACATAACAGTTATAGTAATCTTTTTTAGTTATCCTTTTGACTGTACTGTTCACGACTTTATTAACAACACCCGTATTTTTCAGCGCCAGCGAGGTCTGTTTGCACAACTCCTGCCGATGGGTCAGAACGATAACTTTCTTCCCGTATTTTTTGATAAAACGGTCAGCAATTTCGGAAAAGATCACCGTCTTACCACCACCGGTAGGCAACTGATAGAGCAAACGCGGACTTTCGGTCCTACTTTGCATTTTTTCAAAAAGGGTTTCAATAGCATGCTGCTGATAGGGATATAATTTTCTCGCTGGACCATGCGCAGCCGAAGGGGATAAAATCTGCATGGTGTTACAACCACGGAAGCGGGCTGAAAGTTTTGAGACGAGGAGGGATCACAAAATCTTTATTCATATACATCATGAAACGGATCATCCATAGTCCTGTAACCTGCAAAGCCATGATTCCTGAAATGTTTCCCATTACCACGGTTTTCCAAAACTATTCTTCAAAAGAAACTGTTGAACAAGAGAAACCGGAATATGAAAAACCTACCCTATCCACATACCGTTCTGCCTATCCATCAACGGCAACACGGAATGGGGACAATATCTGGGTAATGAATGCATAGTTCAACCAGCTACCGGGCAGTAACCAGGTTTCCGTAAAAAAATTCGCGATACAAAAAGCTGTTTTTAAATCCACAGCTTCGTAACAACATTAAGCAATGTTAAGTTAGGCAACCGCTATTAGCGGTTGCTTTTCTTTAATCGTTTCAATCCGATCCATTAGCTAATGGTAACAATCAATAATTCTGGTCATAATTCTTTATTCAATCTCCCCTTCAGCGAGCCCCTCCAAAAACCAACCCGATCTGTATTCAAACAGGACCTCCCGATCTCCCGACTCACTGATCACCTTACCTGTAAAGTCATGTGCAATATCTCTTTCCGACTCGAGCACCGCTTTGGCCATTTCCGCATATTCTTCGAGATCAAGGCCATCCCGAATTACATAATATGGCTCTCCGACATCCGTCCAACGCGTTTCCACCAGACCCTCTTCGAATTTGCTTCTATTGGCACCGTCAAGGGCACCACCATCCCGATTTATATTCATAACTATCATTTATTTCTATATGCATCTTATACTATGCTGAAAATCAGCCATATTCCTTCTTCCAGCGCATCTTTTCATCACGGTACCAGTCATTCCCTTCCGCCTTTTTCCAGTAACCATAGAATATCAGGGCAGCCTCTGCCTTTTGTTTCTCACCGGTACCACGCTTTAAAAGGGCATAACCATCTTCTTTATCATATTTGCGGCCACCCTTATAATTAGCATAACGTCTCGAACGGGTATACCCCATCTGAAGGTACTTCCGGGCCAGGTCAGCCCCTACGAAATCTCCATCGTCAATAAATTCCATAAAGCGATTGAAAATTGTCTCTGCGCTTTCCCTGGCAATCTGTGGATCCTTAAAACGCCACAATGGGCCGATTATCGATTTGTAGGGTTCACAAATCAATACGCCCTGTTCCCCTTTTCCAACACGGTACATCTGCGGATGTTCACGGTAATTGATTTCCTTTTTCCAGGGATAACCTTCGATATCGAATCCCAGATAAGAAGGGCGCCTAACCCTGCGGATACCTTTGGCGGATAAAATCTTTTTCATATTCATAGCCATCTACTGCATCATTTGCAGTTATCTCACGACAAGTATCTTTCTGGTCATCTTCTCCATGGTCAGGTTTAACATTACATGCAGAAAATCCGCACCCGTCAGAAAACATACAACCATACAATTATTCATCATCCTGATCTTTTATAGCTGGCGCACTTATTACGCCACAGCCTTCCCGCCGGCACCTTCCTTACCATATGGCCTGTAAGATGGAGAACAGTGTATATAGGGAAAAAGTTTGTCCAATTACTGCCAGAAAGCAAACATTCAGCTTTGCAAGCGGGTTATATCAATATGGAAAATGACCAGCATATAAAAAGAAAAATCAGGACAATAGTCATAACCGGCGCATCCAGTGGTGCTGGAAGGGCCATTGCACTTGCTTTTGCGAGACACGGTGACCACCTAGTTATTGCCTCCCGGAATATCGCTGCACTGGAGGAACTTGCTTCAGAGTGTACAATGTTTGGTGCTGAAGTGAAATGCATCGCATGCGACACCTCACATTACCATCAGGTCCTAAACCTCGCGTCCGCGGCCGCAGATGGAGGAGAAATCGACATTTGGGTCAACAATGCAGGGGTTTTTGCTATCGGAAACTTCGACCAGACCCCCTTGGAAGTGAGCGAACAGGTTATCAGGACCAACCTTCTGGGCTATATGCATGGTGCCCACGCTGTTCTGCCCTATTTTAAAAAGCAGGGATATGGTATCCTGATCAACAATATATCCATAGGCGGTTTTCTTCCGGTTCCCTTCGGAGCAGGTTATTCGGCCGCAAAATTTGGACTGCGCGGTTTTTCTGCCTCATTAAAATCGGAGTTACGGTCCTACCCAAATATACATGTGTGTGACGCCTTTCCAGGTTTTCTGGATACACCCGGTATGCAGCATGCTGCAAACTATACGGGAAAAGTACTCAAACCGGGGCCCTTGGTTTATGACCCAGACCGTCTGGCAATCGAAATACTCAAACTCTCCTTAAATCCAAGGCCTGAGAAAATGGTGGGAAGTTTCGCCTCACTTATGCGCCTTTCCAGTGCATTATTCCCTACCCTGACCACCGCTATAGCAGGTAGCATTATCCGGACCTACCTGAAGCATGCCAAAGCTATTCCCCCTACCAATGGAAACATTTTCTGCACCGTGGAATACGGCAACGCGGTTCATGGGGGATGGGGAATACCCGGAAAACCTAAAGCACACCGCAAATACATAGCGTTGGGGGCTGTAATACTGCTTTCCGCATTGCTAATAAAAAAGAATTCCTAAACGATGCTTAAGGTTATTTTCTTTGGTGACAGCCTGTTTGCAGGCTACGGCTTAAGCGATCCATCCAGGGAATCCATTCCCGCACTGATCGGCGAAAAGCTAAAAAAAAAGGGTTTAAATTACGGCACGATCAATGCTGGCGTTAGCGGTGATACCACCACTTCGGCGTTATCCAGGCTGGACCGGGTATTGAAAGAAGACATGGCTATTTTTATCCTGGAGCTGGGCGCCAACGATTTCCTGCGCGGAATCAACCCTGCCCTGGTCACGGCCAATCTTCAGGCCATAATCAACAAGGTAAAGTCCGCCTGTCCTTCTGCTTCCATATTGCTGCTTGGTATCGAACTTCCCGTTTGGGCCAATGAGGCACACAGCACCGGATATGGGATCATCTTCTCGCAGCTGGCAAAAAAAAATGGGATTGCACTGGTCCCCTCCTTTCTTAAAAACGTTAGCGGCCATCGAGAATTGAATATGCCAGATGGCGTACATCCATTGAAAAAAGGTTACCAGATCGCTGCAGAAAATATCTGGCCTGAATTACACCGGATCATCAGGGAACGGGAAACTGATCAGACAACATAAACCACAGCGTAAACATGTCCAAAAAAGCAAAAATCATTGAGGCGGAAAGAATGGAAACGGCGAAAGCCCTTGAAGCCGAAGGGGACTACGTGCAGGCCATCAAAACCTACAGGTCCATCCTTGCCAAAAATCCGGTTCACCTCCATTCCGCATCCCGACTGCTCATCCTGCTTCGCAAGGGCAAGGACATTAAAGCTGAAATGAAGCTATTGAAGGATCTGATCAGTTCACAGCAGGCACATCTGAAAACCCTTCAGCAAAACTGGATCAGTACTCATCAAAAGGTTGCCGAGGCCCCTTGCCAGCATCCTTGGCCTGCTCGATACCGATGGACAGCCCGGTCAGGCCGACGACACACTCACAAAATGGAAGTCCAGGCTCCAAGGTCTTGAGAAACGCCTGAGCAAACAGGTGGAAAAAAACGGCGCTAAACTTAAGCAAAAAAAGAAACCGAACAGCACTTCTCAGACACCAAATCCCATAGAAGCAGCCCCAAAACGAGGCCGCGAAAACAAAGTCAAAAAAGCTAAGGTCAGGTCCTGAAGGCCTGTTATTATGCTCATCTTTATTTCGCGCATTGTTGATCTCGGGTCCATCTGAGGGCCTTTCAATAAAGTATCATCTACTGGTTGGCTACCTTTAACCGCTCTGCTGCCGGCAATTCCCTCACATTTATTGGCCGGCTGCGTGATGATGGTGCAGGACGGAACACAATCCCAGTTTTAGGCTCCTTCCAACTGTCCCAATATCCCGCCATAAGTAAATGCAAAGGTAACAACACTGACCATTGGCTCTTACCTGACAGGAGCCTGCACTACTGCGGCGATGTTTAAGCTTTTCAAACGGGCATAATAGTGAATATTTTTTTTAGTAAGCACAATAAAAACTATAAAAATACGCTTATTAATTTGAGAGCGTTAATTTAGATTAAACGGGAACCTGTCTTTTGATAGGTTCCCGTTTTCATTTAGAGAGACCGACGGTTGTTTCAGGCATTTCAAACCATATTGATAACTCCCGGCCACCGCATAGCGAAAAAACTGCCTGGCAATGATGGTGTAAATACTCATCTTTTCCCAATTGTGAACTATCTGCAAACCAAAAGTCATCCTTGTTGTTAAAAGACCGTCGATAATGGCAACTAAGCGAGAAACTATGGATCAAAATGAATTCAGCCTGATTGCAGACAAGCATGCATCCGCGCTCCGTTCACATGCGATGAAATTCACCCGGGATGAGGATGAAGCAAAGGACCTTGTACAGGACACCCTGCTTAAAGGGATACGTTTCTGCGCAAATTTTGAAAGGGGTACCAATATAAAAGGATGGTTGTATGTGATCATGCGTAATACCTTTATCAACAATTACCGCAAGGACCAGAAAAAACAGACGCTGATCGTGCAGGAACAAGAGATCACCAGCCCCAGCCTGATAAAAAGCGCTAGCCGGAACTCATCAGGCGCCACCTTTATGATGGAGGACATCCGCAGGGCATTGGCCAGTGTCCCTGAGGTGTACAGTTATCCTTTTCAACGCTATTTCGAAGGTTATAAATACGAGGAAATATCCGCAGAGCTCGATATTCCGCTTGGCACGGTTAAAACCCGCATCCACCAGGCCAGGCTCCTGCTTAAAAAATACCTAAAAACCTATCAGGATGATATAGGGGAATAAACAGGTTTTGCCTGGCTACAATATGGAAAAATCGCTATTACACCCTCACGGGCGCCTAAAAGCAATCGATATAGCCGAAAGAAGAGCTGAAGATATGAACTCCTACAACCCGCTCTATTTCGGGACAGATGATAGATCAGGGATGTCCGTTCCCTCCGGCTGAACCGTAAATCTGCCCGGTTGCAAAGCTGCCTGAATTATCTGCCAGCTGTACATAAATGGAAGCAAGCTCGGCTGGCTGTCCCGGCCGCCCCAATGGCGTTACCTTCCCGAATTCTACAATGGCATCCTGCGGCTGTCCTCCACTGGTCTGCAGCGGCGTCCATACCGGTCCGGGTGCCACCCCGTTAACCCTTATCCCTTTCGGCCCCAATTGCTTGGCTAGTGATTTCACAAAAGCCACATTGGCCGCCTTGGTCTGTGCGTAATCAAAAAGGTTTTCCGAAGGATCATACGCCTGTACAGAACTGGTTGAAATAATCACTGAACCCGGCTCAAGATGTGGCAGAGCTGCTTTGGTAATCCAGAATGGCGCATAAATATTGGTTTTTATGGTCGTGTCAAAATCCTGCGAACTGATATCCAGTAATGAATCGACCGCCTGCTGATGCCCTGCATTATTGACCAGGATATCGATCCCGCCTAATTTTTCCACTGCCCCTGCAACCAGGGACACACAGAATGCCTCTGAGGTAATATCGCCAGGTATCCCGAATCCCTTTCTGCCTGCCTTTTCTATGAGCGCCAATACCTCATCGGCATCGGACTGCTCCTGGGGCAGGTAACCGATCACCACATCTGCTCCTTCCCTCGCATAGGCAATAGCCGCAGCCCGGCCAATCCCTGAATCCCCGCCGGTAATGAGCGCTTTGCGGCCTAAAAGTCTTTCTGATCCTTTATAACTCTCCTCCCCGTGATCCGGAACCGGGTCCATTTTTGATGCAAGTCCCGGTACCGGCTGTGGCTGTTTGCTAAATGGCGGCTGTGGATATTTAGTTCTCGGATCCTGTAAAGGCTGTTTTTTATTTTCAGTCATTTCTTTTTATGTTGTTTATTTCGGCCTTAAACATACTGCCCATATATCCTGGCCATGGATTGTGGGCGGACCTTTAAAAGCTAAAGGCTTTCCCTAAATCCAACATTATAAATCCGGCAATTGTTCTATGGAAAAACAAAAAGCGTGAACCAAACATCCGCCGGAGCAGGATTGTTCCCTCTTACCCACCCTTGTCCCACCGGGAGGATAGGCCCTGTAGTCTTCGTACCAGGATAGAACCGGAATCACATTGCAAGTTCAGAAAACAATCTTTCGCTATATGGGCTTATCATAACATCAATCTTTAAACCATGAAAAATATCTATTTATCCTATTCTCACCCTGCTAGGATGTATTCGGGCAGGGAAAATTTCCGCCCAGCAATTCATCCCGCCCACACACCTGTTCAATCCGGAAAAGCACCCAAAATGAGAATCAATGACTAATTTTTGTCCGGAGGAGTGCAGCATGAATTACTTATTCGCTCTCGTAGATCACATTTCTTGATAAAGGTCAAGAACAAAGCGACTTATTCAGCCCATCGATAGGCGGGATAGGCAAGTGCTTTGTAGTATTTTTGCAGGTCTATCCTACGAACTATGCCCTCATTAACGTCTAACCTTAATGGTACAAAACTGCTTATCAGATATTTCGAATCCTTCAACCGGATCCCGAATGACATGAAACTGGTAGTAGAACGTGAATGTTTAGACATCACTTTCCGGAAGAATAAACATATTTCAAGCCCGCTTGACCTTAAACCAAGCCTCTATTTTATTGTCAAGGGTGCTGTACGGGGTTTTGTCAGGGATGCCGGTGAAGAGATTACAACCTGGCTGGCTACAGAGGGCAATATTGTTGGTTTGACGCTTTTTGACAAACAGTACAACCTGCACGGCCAGCAGTTTATACAGGCATTGGAAACCACACATGCGGTGATCATCCCACACGAACTGATCATGGAACTTTTCACTTTTCCGCAGATGCACCATCTGGCAAGAAACCTGCTGTGGTACCACTACCATGAAGCTGATGAGCGTAATTTTCTCATCCGGATTCCGACTGCGGAAAAGCGCATCCAACGTTTGATCGAAACCTACCCCCATCTTTACCGACGCATCCCCTCAAAACATCTTGCAGGTTTCCTGGGCATTAGGGAAGAGACGCTTAGTCGCTTGAAAGCAAAGATCAACAGGGCCTGATATGTACCGCAATTCAAGCGGAATTACCCTGCCTGATCACATGTTTGCACATGCTCCTGAGATCTACTTCTGGTGGAAAAAGACCTTTAGAATAGGCGGACGATAAAATCACTGTTAAAACTGGCATTGTAAACTTTAAATTCCAGATCGTTTTCCTGTTGAATTATTCGCGGAACAAATTGCGGAAACACCCTCCTAAAGGTAAAAAAGCAGATCCCTGGCTTGCATATCACCAGATAAACTTTTTCACTTTCCATAATAACATCTTGTACTGCCTCTGGCCAGCGGGCTATAATTTTTATCTTTAGTGAATCATAATCAAAGCAATATTCAGGCGCTTGCATGCCACACTCCGGCCTGAATTCACGCTTAGCTACCTTGGGGCTTTTGCGGCTCTTTAAGAGCCCTGTCCGTTTGGCCTTAAAGGTGAATGCTTTTAAAATTCGCCTCAGCCTGTCCCACAAAGGGGATGTGCTTTCTTGAACTTTAAGCTTTGATACGGCAATATAGTATTCACTGCTCAAAGACAGTACCTGCACAGGCTGATCGGATAGAAATTTATTCATGGGATATCAAAGAAATTGTTTAATAAACCATCAAGCGAATAGATTGTTTGAAAAACAGCATCTACATTATTTAGGAAATTTATATATTACTATTTTCATCTTAGGCCCTTCAATCGCAATAATACACTATACAGGAATTGCTGGAATTAACAGGAAATCGATTATTTTTGCTGCACCATGCTTTCATGCTCCGCTGGGTCTGCATTTCGGTGTCCTTGATGGGTTCATGTGGCGCCCCACCAAGCTTCTTCTGCCCTTAGGCAGGCGATTGGGATGAGATCTGCATGATCCTGTAACCCTGCAAAAGAGGAAAAGTGGTGTCCACTCACAAAATCCATTTTAGCAAAACCTGGTTAACCACTCGGGTGTTGCATAGCATAGAGTAAGTGAAATATGGTAGAAAAAGCAAAAGAGAATATGATCATCATCCGCGGCGCAAGGGAGCATAACCTCAAGAATATCAGTCTTGACATTCCAAGAGATCAGCTTGTGGTCTTTACCGGAGTGTCAGGATCAGGTAAATCTTCACTCGCCTTTGGAACACTATACGCTGAGGCCCAGCGCAGGTATCTCGAATCGGTATCCCCTTATGCCCGAAGGTTGTTCAATCAGATGAGCGTACCGGAGGTAGACTCAATTGACGGGCTTCCACCAGCTGTTGCACTTCAGCAGCAGCGCGGAGGAGCAAGTACCCGCTCTTCAGTCGGAAGTGTGACCACCCTTTCCAACCTTCTGCGTATGTTATATTCCAGGGCCGGTGATTATCCAAAAGGGCAGTCTATCATTTATGCTGAGGGGTTCTCGGCCAATACCCCGCAAGGCGCATGTCCTGAGTGTCACGGATTGGGCAGTGTATTTGAGGTAACCGAAAAAACCATGGTCCCAGATCCCAGCCTTACCATTCGTGAACGTGCGGTTGCCTCCTGGCCCCTCGCCTGGCAGGGGCAGAACCAGCGGGATATCCTGGTATCGATGGGATATAATGTCGATATCCCGTGGAGAGATCTTCCGGCAAAAGAACGTGAATGGATACTCTTCACAATGGAAACCCCAACTGTTCCTGTTTATCCTGGATTATCTCCAGAAGAGACTGCGAAAGCCATAAAAAATAAGAAGACTCCGGATTATATGGGGACTTTTATCGGTGCGAAGCCCTATGTACTTAAGACGTTTTCTTCGAGCCAGTCTGAACTGATGAAAAAAAGGGTAAGCCAATACATGATCAGTGCTCCCTGCCCACTGTGCCTGGGTAAGAGGCTTAGAAAAGAATCGCTTTCTGTCACCTTCGATGGAAAGGATATTGCGGTACTTTCTGGATTGTCGCTATCCGAACTTTCGGTCATTTTCCAAAAATATGCGTCTGTTCAAAAAGGACAGCAGTCCGAGAAAGAGATCGTCACGCAGCGGATCTGCGCGGACATTCTTTCCCGTATAGAAGTGATGCTGGAGCTCGGGCTGGGTTACCTGAGCCTGGAACGAACCACGCCAACCTTATCTCCCGGAGAACTCCAACGATTAAGACTGGCTACCCAGGTCCATTCCAATCTCTTTGGCGTAATCTATGTTCTGGACGAACCCTCAGCCGGGCTCCATCCTTCAGATACAATGGCACTGTTGGGTATCCTGGACAAACTTAAAAATGCGGGAAACAGTATTTTTGTCGTTGAGCATGAGATCGAGGTCATCAAACATGCAGACTGGATCGTCGATGTCGGGCCGGGCGCCGGGGAGAACGGAGGCCATATTCTGTATAGCGGTACCCCACATGGCCTGAAAGGTATAAGCCAATCGACTACCGCCTCATTTTTATTTAATGATAAAGCTCCCGCCATCAATACACCCAGAAAGGCCACAGGCCAACTGAGCGTTTCAGGGGTATACCGTCATAACCTAAAAAATGTGGCTATTGATTTCCCGATCGGCATGCTCACCTGTGTCACCGGGATATCCGGATCCGGAAAAAGCAGTCTGGTCAGTCAGGTTCTTGTTGAACTGGTTGCAAATGGATTAGGCCAGAAAATAGATACAGGCGTCGAAGCTGTTGAAGGACCGGAATCGACGGCCATTGCACCGGTTAAGGGGACGATATCAGGCGGATTGTCTCAGATTACCCGGCTGGTTGTGGTGGACCAACGGCCAATAGGCCGCACGCCAAGATCGAACCTGGCAACCTATACAGGGCTGTTCGATCAGGTGCGAAAGCGTTTTGCAGATACCGCGCTCGCCAGGAAACGCAGATACGACGCAGGCCGTTTTTCTTTCAACGTAGCAAAGGGAAGATGCCTGCACTGCGTTGGTGAAGGTTTTGTGATGGTTGAGCTCTTATTTCTACCGAGCGTATATACTCCCTGCCCAACCTGCAGTGGATCACGGTACAATCCCGCAACCCTTGAGGTCACCTATAAGGATAAAAACATCGCCCAGATACTGGAAATGACGGTCGATCAGGCATGCCATTTTTTTGATGAGGATCCTGCTGTCTACCGCGCACTTGATATCGTAAGGGAGGTCGGTCTTGGCTACCTCAGGCTCGGACAGGCGGCAACAGAACTCTCCGGTGGTGAGGCGCAGCGGATTAAACTGGCTACCGAACTTCAGAAAAGCCAGAAAGGATCTTCACTTTATATCCTGGACGAGCCCACTACGGGGCTCCATCCCTCGGATGTAGAACGGTTACTGGTCCAGCTCAACAGATTAGCTGATGCAGGTAATACTGTTGTTGTGGTTGAACATGACATGCAGGTCATTGCACAAAGCGACTGGGTCATTGATATCGGCCCGGGAGCAGGTGAGAAAGGTGGCAGTATCGTATATAGCGGTAGCGTTGAAGGCCTCATAAACTGCAAAGAAAGCAAGACAGCACCATTTCTTTCCGCATACCTCAGAAAGTAAGCTTAAGTACAAAACTGATTATTGGCGCCTGAGGTTAGAAAATGCAGCTAAATACAAAATAAAACACGACAAACCAATCAATTGACCATTGTTTCCAAAGTGCAAATGGCAATGATATGGATAATTATGTAGCCGACATTGCAGAACTCACAGCGGCGCTCAATTTGAAAGATGCCATTCACATTGGCCACTCAACCGGTGGTAGTGAAGTAGTCCGTTATGTTGCGAAACATGGCAAAGGCCGGGTTGCAAAAGCAGTATTGATTAGTGCGGTAGCGCCAATTATGATCCAGAATGAAAGCAATCCGGAAGGTGTGCCATTGCCGAAATCCCCAGTTTAGCCAAAGATATGGAACCAGCCTATTGAGAATAGCTGCATACCGATATCCTATACGATGGCCCAGACTTGCATCGATCAGTAGCCTTTTTTCAGCACCGGAGAGTTCAAACATAACTGTAATACATCGATAACAGATTTTGTTTTGGATCAGGTTGGGTTTTCCCACCATGCCGACCGTCCCCCATTCATCGGTCTATTTCCACCCTGGTGCCCGGTCCGAAAACCTGATCGGCCGCTCGCTGGAGGTATGGCTAAGAAAGGCAGCTAATTGATCTTGATATAAGCTTACAAAAGCCCTAGGTTTATTTATTGATCATTAAACTAAACAGCGGTAAAAGCACGAATTTAATAAAATTCATCGAGAAATTATCTTTTATCCATAGCATAGATCTGCTTTCTTTTAGCCTACGGCGCTATGACGGGAAAAATAAAAAAAGAAAGTGTTGTCAACGAACCGATCACAACTTTTTGAGCCGGGCAGCGTATTTAAGAGAAACGGGTTAGGCTAAGCTATTATCGGTGAAACGTTGCGAATATATTATATCCATTTTTGAAGAGGGGGTTACTCTAAAAAGAGCAACCCAGTCCATTTCATATTTGACTCATTACAAACCAATTAAACTGATTTATAATGATCTAGCTAAAAGTTAAAAAGATTACTCTAAAGCAAAAGCCTCCCACCCAGCAATTGTAGCCCTGTTGCATTTCATTACCGATTGTCCATCTTCAGAAGAAATGTATTTGCCATTATTTCCTTTAAGGGAAATTTTCCCGTTAGCGTTTACCACCCAATCGAATTTTTCCCAATCGCTGATTGTTGTCCGGTTGCAGGTTATCCCTGTAGTAGCGCCATTTTCTGAGGATACATATTTGTTCATACTTCGCAAGGCGATTTTCCCACCACCGGCATCAATAATGGTAAAAGTTTCCCAGTCAGAAGCACTTGCGCGATTACATCTCATTGGTACTTCCCCATTTTCGCCGGAAACAAACAGGTTATTGGGACCTTTTAATTTTACGGTCTGACCAATGGGTGGCTCAGCCTGTATCTGCAAGCTACCAAGTTCCAGCCAGCCATTTTTAAAGTTGCCGGTTACGGCAAGCGCAATCCCAGGTTTGTTTGCATTTGTTTTATCAATAATGGCTACCCCCCATTTATAACTACCAGCTGGCAGATTGATTGCCGGAGTTGTAAAGTTATAAGTAATGGGATTATCTTTCAGCCACTTAGATGGCTCACCATTTTCATCTATACAAAGTTTTTTGACTACACCGGCAGTATCCAGAATGGCAAAGGCCACTTTATACTTATAATTCCACTGAGGAATGTTATTAGGGCAGTAGCCCCAACCCATGTTTCTCCAGCGATGGATCAGTGTAGCCGTAGCCCCGTTGGCAATCGCATTTGGCAACGAAACTTCATCGGGATACAGCCGGTAGCCTCCTTCCGCATTGAAGCGTTGTACCAGAGGAAAGCTGGTTTGAAACCAGGAAGCGGTTTCGCCCACCCTGAAGTCCATCATATTTACCGCAGCTTCTGCCGATCTGTCAAATTCACCTTTTCTAACATCTTCAGGATGCCCTTCCCGATATTGGCCACTCGAGTCAATCCAGTATCGGTGTGTACCGCTCACAATCCACCCTCCTTCCATAATAATCGGGCGTTTATGTTTCCAGGTTGCCGCAAAGTTCTTCTCCCAGCTTTGATAGTAATCGGTCATACCAAAGGCGTCATGCCTTAAACTATATCCCTGATTGATTGCTTTTACCAGCAAAGCATTACTATTTACGTTTGCTGCACCCCAGCTCGTTGGATGTCCGATGAGTCTGTGATAGTTGATCACTAGCGGTACTTTGGTAAAAGTCCTGTTGTATAGTGCCATGATCCAGTCCAATACCTCTTCCTTTACTGATTCTGTTTGTGCTGCCGTTAATACCCCAGGGGCTGCATATACGGTATTATGTGCTTCTCCCCATTTGCCTAAACCATATGCATCGATAAAAGAGGTACGAACAGGATCATTAAAATCCTTGGCGAGTTCTTCAATGAAAGTGGTATAATATTGTCTAAAAATCGGATCCTGGGGAAAGGGAGTTTTCTGTGCCGGTACTGCAGGGTTTGACAACCAATACTGAGCACCAGCAGTGAACACGAAGGCTGGGGTATTTTCTCCCTGGTCACGTCCATCTACCACAATTCGCAATGCGATGGGCAAACCTCTTGTTTTAACGCCATTGATTAATTTACCTATCTGAGAGTTAAGGTCTCTCCAGGCATAAACGCCAGGACTGGGATTAAGCGATCTCCAACTGGTGCGAATGTAACAGGCAGAAGCGTAATCAATTGCCTTCACGTTTGCACCCAATTCGGGAACAAAAAACTGACTATCCCAAAAGGTATCGGTAGCATCACGCTTCCCATACATTACCCACCCGTTTAGCGGGTTTCGCAATACCACGGTACTGTTGTACACAGGCGTGATCACTACATTATTGGCGGCACCAACAACAGCCATTTTTCTGGGCCCGGTACTGAAGGTTTCGGAAAGATCTTCTTCTACCTTTTTGGAGCAGGAAAGTGATTGCAAACATAGAAAGGCCAACAACGCGGCCCTTCCGGTTCGCTCGAAAATTAGTTTTTTCATGGTCATAAACATTAAATTTTAGATTTAAAAGTTCGTTAGATTGATGCGGCACTGATTTTGAAAACTCAAGGCAATAGCTTGCCTTTTCGCTAAATTGAATGCGCATCATTGGCTACCTGAATAAGGGAATGACATAAAGAGACATTACAGATTAGCGGAAAGATCGTCGACAAATCTTTATTTCGAATCAGAATGACGGGTTAAAAAGTAGGTGCCCAAGTAAACTGTCTACTTCGGATATGAAAAGCGCTGTGCACGTTT
Organism: Pedobacter jeongneungensis; assembly: GCF_000633455.1. Taxonomy (GTDB): domain Bacteria; phylum Bacteroidota; class Bacteroidia; order Sphingobacteriales; family Sphingobacteriaceae; genus Pedobacter; species Pedobacter jeongneungensis_A. Next base: position 41,530 of record NZ_AYMG01000026.1, on the reverse strand, counting down.
TTAATCCACCGCGCATGGATTTTATCTACGTGTAAGTTCCTTCCATTTCACCTTGCGCTCCATTTAATGGAATTTAAGATAATGGCTCATAAGAATATAATTTGGTTGAGATAAAAATACACAGATAGGCGTTCGGGAGGGTTCGTTTTTGTCCGAAAATGGTTCAATTTTGTACAAAGTGGTGAAACATTGGGATATAAGTGGTTATAATCGTAAGAAATAACTGCAAAGCATGCAAAGTTTTACCACAGAGGGCGCAGAGTGAAGGCATGGTGCACACAGTGTTGGATCCATAAAGTCTCGGGATTCGTTTTAACGCTAAACACATTTCGATTCGCCCCAAAAACCTCAACTCCCCTTAACTTCTTATGTTTATCTAACCGCAAAGCACGCAAAGTTTTACCTCAGTGGACGCTGAGTGAAGGCACAGTGGACACAGAGTTGGATCCACAGCCAAACCTTAACTCCCCTAACTTCTTAATGTTTACTTAACTGCAAAGCAGGCAGAGTTTTAACGCAATGGACGCAGAGCTAAATTAACAAAAACCACATGTCATGTTTCACCATATAACAGTGCGTATGGTTAAGAAAAACAAAAAACGGAGATGCTTTACAGCATACCTCCGTTAACTAAAACTAACCAACTTTCTTTAGATCAAACAATATAAAACACTACAAATAAAGACCTTACAACAGCACCCCGCCAAACCTCATGGTATACAATAGAGATTGGCAAAGCGTATAAAATTTGTCCAATCATAAACATTGAGGTCATGTTTCCCTTCCCTTAAGTGGTAAGCCATAGCCGAGTTAATAATTGGACTGTTTACTGCTGGCATCTCCTTCGGCAGACTAACTTTCTTTCGATAGAGATCATAAACAGGCTTGGCATGTACCAATGAAAGAAATGAGCCATAGGGATCTGCCCATCGATCTTCAGTAGCGTTAGTGGTATAAACAGGTCGTGGAGCAATCAAACCAATGAGCATGTGCTGATCTACGGGGAGGCTGTTTACATCGTTACTATATTTTTTGTAATTGTTGTTAAACCAGTAACCAAATTGTTTATTGATCAGGCTTATGGTTTCGCCATATTTACGCCTGGCAAGTGATGCACCTGTACTTCCGGAGCAACTGCTGAATACCATAGCAAACCGTTGATCCTGAGCTGCGGCCCACAGAGCTGTTTTACCACCTCGTGAATGCCCCACCAGGGCAACATGATTAAAATCAATTTCTATATCTGTTTTAAAGTAATCCATCACCCTGCTGGCGGCCCAGGCCCAAACGCCAATGGCCTTCATACCATTGTCTTTTTCCAGTTCTGCAGGAAACAGTTGTTTTAATACGCCATTTTGATAGCTGTCCTTACGGTCGGGAGCCACATCCGAATGATGAAAGGCAGCAATGGCGTAACCACTGTCGATGACCATTTCTGCAGGCCAAAAAGTGCTCTTTTCTATTCTTGCCGGATCTGTATTTTTGCTACTGCGGTTGTTAATCAGTAAGAATACCGGAGCAGGTGTTTTGCGCTTGTTGGGAATAAAGAGTACTACCGGAAAGGATACCGAATGGCCACCGTTCCAGGCCGTAATTTTTATTTCTTTCAAATGTGCTTTTCCTGCCATGGCATCAGCTTTTTCATTGGTGACAACAAACTTTAAACTGTCGAAACTGCCAGGTGTTTTTCCATAAACATGTTCTTCAAACAGGGCTAAAAGCTCTGGTCTACGTTTCTTTTCCCATGTAGCGGTATTTTTTACCTTTTCTCCCTTTGCAGTAAGAAGTATACTAGGTAAGGTATAGGTTGGAACGGTACTTTCATCATAATTAACGATTTCTCCCATAAACTTATCTGTTTTCTGCGCATATAAGCCTGCTGAAAGAAAATTTAGCCCAATCAAGCAGATTACTGCTTTTTTCATCCAATAGCTGATAAGCAATCTGCCTTTAGGAGCGAAGGATTCTAATCTTATCATCATTATCAATAACCAGGATTTTGAATGAGTTTATTTGCCTTATTGATTTCAGTTTGCTGAAAAGGATACCAATAGTTCTTGCTGCTGAAGATTCTGTTTTCAATTACAAATGGGCTATAAGTGAGCGCCGTACCGACCTTAGTAATTTTCATTCCTCTAACCGATCCATTAAAATTGCTCTCCCCATCTTTCCAACGCCGCACATCGAAAAACCGTTGTTCTTCGAAACACAATTCTACCCGGCGTTCATTTTTAATCCGATCACGCATTTGCGATTGTGTTAATCCGGCCAGCGCAGGCATACCTGCACGGTTACGTACAGCATTTATTGCCGTATAAACCTCTGAATTCGGACCTCCAAATTCGTTCAGGGCTTCTGCATAGATGAGTAAAATTTCTGCATAACGAAACAATACCCAGGGCCTTCTTACGCTTGTGGTACCCGTGATGTTGTAAGTGGCGTTACCACTTAAAAACTTCCGAAGGTAATAACCGGATTTGGTACTGTTTACATTGGAAGGAACATTGTCACGTCCGCCTTCATAAGTTTCCACTGCCCGGGTTAGGCTTCCTGTTTTAAAATTTGCCCCATTGTAAACTATAAACTGGTTTAAACGTGAATCTCTATTTGCATAGGGGTTTTGCGGATCATAGCCTGATGTAGGGTCGGTAATGGGTTTGCCATTGGTCATTTCAAAAGCATCGACCAAATTCTGTGTAGGGTTTGTTCTGCCCAATCCGCCAGTGAAGCTAATGGGCGCATTATTTGCCTCAATTGCATTGGTATTGCTTGCCGGTGTAGCAAATATGACCTCGTTGTTGTAAGAGGTTGCAGCAGTGGTATAGTCCCACAGGTTCGGAAACAAGGCCGCACTTAATAAACTATGTTTGTTTAAATCGATCAAATCCTTTGCTGCATTTGCTGCAATTTGCCAGCGTTGCAGATCGTTGCCGGGGTTATATTGCGGACTTGCATAAACCAGCAGGGTTTTAGCTTTTAGCGCCATTCCCGCAGCTTTTGTAGCACGCCCATAATTGGCGGCATCCCAATCCTTGGTAGAAGCCGCAGGAATCTGATTGATTGCCGAGTCGCAATCTTTAACAATTTGTTTGACCACATCATCAACAGAATTGCGGGGGATATTGAGGTCTTCTACCGGTGAAAAGGACCGGGTGGCAAGGACAATTCCACCATATCTTTTAAACAATTCGTAATGAAATAAACCCCTCAGGAAAAAGGCTTCTCCTCTTAATCCGCGAAGATCGCTTGCCGGAAAGATCACCGCCGTGGGCGATCGTTCGAGAAAGGTATTAACCACCCATAAGCCGTTATAAAGATTGGTATACTGCTCATCAAAGGTCCTTAAACTGCTCCAATTGCCATTATTAAAAATATTTACGTTGCTGTTTAGATTTGAATTTACCGCTTCATCACTTCCGCTGGCCATTAACGCCCCTGAGCCATCAACATTGTACCTGGGCAGCATATAATTATAACCGTTATTTAAATATTCCCGCACTCGCCTGTCGGTATTCCAGATCGCTTCTTCATTCACGGGGCCTTCACTGTAGGATGGCTCAAAGAATTCATCCTTGCAAGCGGCAAAGCTCATCAGCAAAACGGCCAAAACGATGTGCATGCCATATATTTTCTTTTTCATCTTCATTATGAATTAAAATTTAACATTTATGCCTACTGCAAAGGTTTTCACGTAAGGGTAAGAGGAAAAACGACCTGCATTGGGTGTTTCAGGATCAATATCCAGGTCATCGAGTTTGGAAACCGAAAAGATATTGTTACCACTTACAAAAATCCTTGCTCCCTTAAAGCGTAAGCGTTGATTCAGGCTTCGTGGCGTACTATAGCCGATCTCGGCAGATCTGAGTTTTAAAAAATCTCCCGAATACAGCCAAAAGGTAGAGTTGGCAGTATTATTTCCATTATCTGAAATTCCAACACGAGGATATTTGGCCGTAGCCGCTGTGGCTGGAGTCCAGGTGTCTAAGCTTAGCTGATTTAGTCCATTTGGACCGGCGTACATGATATCAGAAAGATCTACTGTTCTGCCCTCTACACCCTGAAACTGTGCGCCGAAATCAAACTGTTTATATTTAATATTAAAGCCAAATCCATAAAATATTTTCGGAATATCTGTATAGTCGCTTGAAACGGCATCGTTTGCATCTATTACATTGTCATTGTTAATATCCTTGTATTTAAGATCGCCGGGTACAACGAGGCTTGAAAGGGTTTGTCTTGGACTGGCATTAATTTCTGCCTGGCTCTGAAAAATACCTTCGGCAATGTAATAATTTCCACCATTCACATATCGGCCTATTGTAGATTGATTGGGCAATACGTTTTCAGTTCTTTCCAAAATTACATTTTTAGCATACGTAAAGTTGGCGTTCGCACTGATCAGCACTTCACCAATTTTTTTATTGAAGGTTTCACTGGCATCAAATCCCTTGCTGCTTACCTTGCCCGAATTCACCTGCGCAATGGCGATTCCAACGATACCGGGTAAGTTGGCTGGTCCAAGTATATCAGTTCTTTTTTCATCAAAATAATCAAAAGACAAAGAAAACGCTCCTTTAAAAAAGTCTACGTCTGTACCCAGATTCAAGCGGTCAATTTTTTCCCAGGTGGTTAAGGGGTTACCCGCAGGACTTACCAACCTTGCCGTGGTTGATGTAGAAAAAGTAGAGCCCAGGAATGGTCCTGCATCTCTGGTAAACAGCGTACGGTATGGCAACCTAACCACATTACCATTGGCATCGTAAGTTGGGCCAATATTACCCGAACGACCATAAGACCCTCGTAATTTAAGGTAGCTAATCACTGAAACATCCTTCAGAAAATCTTCTTTGGAGATTAGCCACCCGGCCGATACTGCCGGAAAAAAGCCAAAACGTCTTCCCGGTGCATAATTCTCAGCCCCGGAATAGCTCCCTGTGAACCCCAGCATATAGCGCTGCTTGAAACTGTAATCTGCTCTCCCCACGAGCATACGGGAACGGTAATCCAATCGGTCTACCGCTGCACTTACATATTGTTGGGCACGTACATTGGCCTTTATCTGATGATCTGTGGCAATGGTTCTGTTGTAATCTAAGCCAAACCAGAGCTCATTATTTTTGGTATTGGTTTGAAAGGCTGCAGTTCGGTAAGCAATAACGGCTGGTGTACGATAAGTTTGTACAGGAGTGACTGTCTGATTAAAAACTGCATAATTTTCAGATAACCCATCGCCATAATTACCGTAGCCATCATAAGAAAAGAATAAGTTAGCTGAAAGGCCTTTGGTTATAAAATCCAGTTTTTGATCGGCCATGATGCTGGCCAGTAAAATATTAGTTGTAGTCCTGGAAAATCCTGTAGCCTGTAGCTGACCGAGGGGATTATTTTGAAAGAGCGAGGTTCCACCGTAAGATCCATCTGCATTTAAAATAGGAAAGGCATTGGGCGGTAAATTATACAAGTTGCTAAAAACAGTGCTGGTGCCATCTCCAACATCATTGCGCACTTCACTTCTTAGCCCTGCCAAAAGCGTTAAGGTAAGTGTTTTAGTAACATCATAGTCTAAATTGATACGGAAGTTATAACGTTTATAACCATAATTTGAATCGTAATTAGGGGTTTCGGTTTCTTTAAAAAGACCTTGCTGATTAAAGTAACTCACCGAGCTGAAATAACGTACCCTATTGTTCCCGCCACTAAAGGTAAGCGCGTACCGTTGGGTAGATGCCCTTTTGTTAAGAAAGCGATCTAAGTAGTTGTTGTCTGGATAGAGGTAGGGATCGGTATGATTTTTATAACCTTCTAAAGCCGCATCATTATAAGCTGGTGCCTGCCCGGCGTTGGTTAACCCGCGATTATACAGGGTGGCAAAATCAAAGGAGTTTAAGGGCTTAATGAGGTTACTGGCAGATTGAAAACCACCCTGAGCATCAAAAGAAATTAGGTTCTGCCCTACTTTACCTCTTTTTGTTGTTACCAGAATTGCGCCATTGCCTCCATTTAGGCCGTACCAGTTTAAGCCAGCAGCATCTTTTAATACCGTAACACTTTCAATTTCGCTAATATCCATATCTTCGAAATCGCGTTCAATTCCATCTACCAGAAAAGCTGGTGAAGAGCCTTGCGCATAAGACGATCTTCCACGGATTTGATAGGATACGTTTCCGCCACCTGGCTGATTACCTGTCCACCTGAACAAAAAGCCGCTCAACCTCCCGGCAAGTAAACCAGACAGGTTGCTGATGGGCACCTTACTGAGCTGGTTGTAGCGAAGCGAGCTCTGGGCATAATTCAGTTCTTCTCTGCTCCGTGTACCAAAGGGAATTTCTATTAATTTATCTGTTGAATCTGTCAGGTTACCATTTTCGCCCGTAACAGACTCCTGCTGATTAGTATTTTGTGCTAAGGCTGTGCAGGTATACAGATAGCATATGATGCCCAAAATAATGCCTGAACATTTAATATATCTTGTCATTTCTTATCTTTTAAATTATGTACAACTGAATAACTACCAGCCCGGATTCTGTTTCAATACACCGCTGGTTTTATTCATTTCTGCTCGGGGAATGGGGTATAAATACATGTTATCATTAAATACCTTTTTAAATGCGGGTAGTTCTACCACATTATAGCTGAAAGATCCGTTGGTATTTTTAATCACTTTCATCGCCTTCATTGGCTGAGCCACGATTTCCGCACCTTTTTTCCAGCGAAGAATATCCCACCAGCGCATGTCTTCGAAAGCGAACTCTATGGCGCGTTCGTTTCTAATGCGCTCCCGCATTTCGGATTGACTGAGCCCTGCTGGTAAAGCCGGCATTTTAGCCCGCAAGCGAATGGCATTCACTGCATTATAAACTTCAGCAGTCGGCCCTGCTTCTTCATTTAAAGCCTCCGCATAATTGATCAGTACTTCGGCATACCTGTAGAAAACATAATTAAGCAACGCTGATGCTGTTGAGCCCGAACGTGAAGCTTCCGGCCAAAGCCTTTTCAGGTAATAGCTGGTTTTGGTTATGGAAGTAGCGGTACTGATATCAGTTCCATAGGTTATAATACCCTGGGCATTGGGTTCTGATTGCCAGGTTTGTAGCGCCCTCCCCTGCCAGGTAGTATTGTTATAAAGAATGTTAACATAAAAGCGTGGGTCTCTGTTGAGATAAGGATTTTGCGGATTGTATCCCGAACTGGCATCGGTGATGGGTTTACCATTTGCCATTTCATAGAGATCAACATGGTTTTGAACAGGCGAAAGATTAGATTGTGCCCCACCAAAACTTGTAGGAATCAAAAAATCGCTGAGGTAGGTACCAATAAATCCTCTTCCGCCGCGTGGCCAGATGCGGATATATTCATTAGAGTTGGCCACGGTTAATACGTTGGCATAATTGGGCTCCAGTGAAAATTTATTTAAGTCTATAATTGATTTTGATGCGTCTGCGGCCTTCTTCCATTTCGCTAAATCGTTGCTGGGATTATTTAAGGGGCTGGCATCAAATAATAGTACCCTGGCCTTAAGCGCCATCACTGCAGCCCCCGTAGCCCTGTTAGATTGTGCTGCCGGATTGGGCCAATCAGCATTGGTTAATGGCAACAGCGTGATGGCCTGTTCCAGATCACTTAAAATCAGCGCAAATGTTTCTGCATAACTACTGCGGGGAAAATCTGTAGAAGCCTCGGTAAAATCCTGTGGTTGGGTTAATATTACTACCCCTCCAAAGCGTCTTAAAAGCTCAAAGTAAAAGTATGCACGCAGATAAAGCTGTTCACCCTTGATATAATTGGCGTTATAAAGCGCTGTCCATGGCGTTTTATCCATGTTTGCCAGCATCAGGTTCGCATTTCTGATTCCACGGTACATCTGGGTGTAAATACCTGCTACATCTGAGGCTCCGGGATCTAAAAATTGTCCGCTGTTCATTGCCGCCACTTCTATCTGACCATTATTGGCAATGGATTCATCTGTAAATTGTGAGGTCATTCCCTTGTACCCGCTCAGGCGACCATAATCTGAAATAGAAAAGGTATAGGTGAAATCCCCAAAACGTGAGGCCAGCAGTGGGTCTTTAAAAACTTCTTCAAGGTCGCTCTGAATACCCACATCACGCTGTAAAAAATCCTTTTTGCAAGAATAACCAGTGGAGAGAAAAACGAAAAATAAAAGATATATGAACTTTTTCATGATGATAACCTTTAATTAGAGTGATAAATTGAGGCCAAAATTGAAAACCTTAGTGGTGGGAATAGTGGCAATAGAGGAGGCATAGGCATTTCCCGACAAACTATTTTCAGGGTCTATGCCATAGAAATTCGTCCAGGTTTTTAAGTTCTGACCACTAACAAATACCGTAAGACTATTTAACCGAAGTCTGGTTATCCATTTTTTAGGCAAACTGTAACTGAGCTGCACATTTCGTAATTTGATATAGGAAGCATCTTGTAATATAAAGTCGTTGAGACTTTCATTAGGGTTTGCATTCAAGCCCGGACGAATTACCGGCCAGCTAGCATTGGTATTGCCAGGGGTCCATCTATTCAACATCGGTGCATAATACTGGTTAAGACCGCCACTTTGAAACACCACATTAGAGCTTACATTCGTTACCGCATTAAACAGTGCCGACAATTGAAAACCCTTGTAACCAAACTGCATGTTTAAGCTTGCATTGTACTCTGGAATATTTGAATGTCCAATGGCCATTACATCCTGGTTATTGATGATTCCATCGCCGTTAACATCCTGATATTTAAAGTCGCCGGGTATGGAAGAATAGGCAGTAATTTTATTCAGCGGACTACTGTCTATATCCTTTTGATCTGCATAAAAACCCAAAACATGGTAGCCGAAATAGGTACCAATCGGCCTGCCAGTTACCCGCAGGTTCTCTGCAAGACCGGGCGCTTCGTCCAGTACTCTGCGTTCATTTCTGGCATAACTCAGGTTGCCTGTAAAGGAATAGGTAAAATCTTTAATCTTATCCCGGTAGGTTACTGAAAGTTCATACCCATGGTTATAATTAATACCATAATTGGTACTCGGTACAGTAGCGCCATAAGTAGCAAAACTCGTTGCTGAACGGGTAGTCAAAATATCCGAACGCTCATCATCAAAAAGGTCTGCTGTAATATTCAGCTTATCCTTGAATAGGGACAAATCAAGGCCGAGATTTCTTTTTAAGGAAACCTCAAAGGTGATAAATGGATTGCCATATTGTAATTGGGTATAAGTTGGTGCGCTGAAGTTACTGTTCGGATTTCCAAACACTACGCTTGAACCGGCCCCAAATCTATTCTGATAATAGAAACGGCTTGTACCTGGACTGGGAATCCCTACACGTCCAATAGAACCGCGAATTTTAAGCATGCTGATCCAGGTCAGTTTTTTCATCCATTCCTCGTTGGCCAGGTTATAACCTAACGTTGCTGCCGGGAAAAATCCGTAACGATAACCTTTGGCATAGTTTTCCGAACCATTATAAGTGGCACTGGCTGTTAAAAAGTATTTATTTCCGTAGTTATAAGTGGCCTCCGAAATAATTCCCTGGTTGGCATAAGGAGCGGCAGCCGCAGCCGATCCCTGAAGTTCGCGCTGACCGATTAGATTAGCACTCAGGTTATGCTTGCCGAAAGACCTGCCGTAGGTTAAAAATAACTGGAGATTCGTTTTGGTAAAACCACTTCTTGAATAGGCAGGTGCTCCAAAAAAATCATTATACGTACCACCCACCGGCGTTAGTGCCAAAGTGTTTCTGTCCAGCTCGAGGTAGCCAATACTTCCACGCTGCAACTTTCCGGATAATTGTGTGGCATCATAACCAAACTGAGCCTTAAAGCTCAAGCCCTGGGTTAAAAAATCAAGTTTTTGCCTTACTGTGAAAATCGATTCGGCGATATTGTTATCGGTAAAGGCATATCCACCATAGGTTAGCAAAGCGTAAGGATTGAAAGCATTTACCCCTCCCAGCCCATAGTTTACAATGTGGTTGTAATTTCCATCCAGAGCAATAATTTTGGGATCGTCAGAATTGATATATTCCTTAAAAAACGGTGCTGCCCATGAAGGCATTTTTAAGGCGCGGCCAACAAGTCCTTCAATACCGTTACTTACTACTCCGGCTGGATCGTTGTATTCACTCATTCCGGCAGGGCTGTAACGGTGTTCGTTCCTGCCTGCAAGATTGACTTCAAAATTAGTGGTCTTGGTTAGGTCTATGCTTACCCTGGCCCTGAAGTTGTAACGGCTATAGCTTGGAGAAGTCGAATAATCTAATGGGGTTTTAAACTCCTTAAAGTTTCCTTCTTCTCGCATGTGGCTAAAAGAAGTAAAGTATTTTACTTTTTCAGTTCCGCCTGAAATGGTTAAGTTTTGCTGATTTTGCATCCAATGATCTTTAACCAGTTCATCATACCACATCACATTTGGGTAAAGCAGTGGATTGCCATTTCCAGCCTTAAAAATGGCTAAATCCTGATCGGTAAAGGTTCGCGACTCACCGACGTTTGACTGGCCTTCGCTTAACAGCATGGCACTCTCATACGCCCCCAGAATTTCAGGACGGGAGGTTGAACTGATAATGCCCAGATTACCGGAAAGCGTTACCCTGGCCGGCCCCTCTACCCCTCTTTTGGTAGTGACTACAAACACACCGTTTGCACCTTTCAAACCATATAATGCTGTAGATGAAGCATCTTTAAGGACGTTAATACTTTCAATTTCATTGGGATCGATATCACCGAAGGAAGTCCGTTCAACACCATCAACAATGATAAGGGCTGTAGCTGAGGGTGAGACCTGTCCGCGGATATACAAAGCTGCACCGTTAATCCCCGGACGACCGGAGGTTTGCTGCACCACTAAGCCGGGAACTCGACCGGCCAAAGCATTATTGACATTGGTAACTGGTGCCTTTAATAAATCCTGACCAGAAACGGTACTAATGGCAGCAGTAACAGCTGATCTTCTTTGTGTAGAATAACCGTTTACCACCACTTCACTGAGCGAGCTGCTTGTAGCGGTCAAACTTACACTGATTACGCTGGCAGCACCTACGGTTACTTCTTTGCTTTCGAAGCCAATGGTCGAAAAAACAAGCACCTGACCACGATTAACGTTTATCTTATATTTCCCATCCAGATCGGTTTGAACACCGCTAGTGGTTCCCTTTATTCTGATCGTTGCGCCCGGAATGGGTTGGCTCTTTTCATCCTTTACGGTACCGGTTATTTCCTGATACGGCAACATAGCGCTCGTAGTAACGGCGCTGGTGGTTATATTTATTGGCTTGGCGGAAAGTGCCTGTGCTTGACACCAAAATGCAACAACCACAAAAAACCAGCGTTTGGGCCTGAGGTTTAATTTCTTTATCATTTATTTGATATATGGTTAGAATTATAGGTTTTTAATACTTTCGCTTTTCGCGCATAATGCATCTTTAGGATACCATACACGCGTCCTCATAAATCCCCTAAAAGGGTTCAGGTTTTATCAGCTATATTTAGGAAAGGAAATAGGAAAGCATTACGATAGCGTTTTTATTAAGTTTGATTTAGGCTTGTAAGCTAAACCTGGTGCCGGGGAATGCCGATTAAACAGCAGGGCCTTTTCAATGTACTGGCTCGTAATTCAGATGTTGTGTTTTCCGCATTGGCAATAGCCAGGATGGTTGGGAATTGGGTTTTCATACTTAGTTAGGTTTATTATTTGGTTAACACAAATCTATATGCATATCTCCTTCAGAGGGTTCACTTTTGTACGGAAATGGTTTGTTTTTGTACAGATTGAGGATATCCGCAATTTATTTCCCCAAAGCTTAAAATTTGCAACTGAAACTAGCCTAAATGAATTCGGTTTAGCACTCGCAATTATTTTACCGCTTCTTTATGATTTACGGTATTGGCTGCCACCTTACGAAGATACCGGGCAAATTCTTCCGATACCTTTTCTGGCTTAAATCTGATCTTTTTAATGGAATCATTAAACAAGATGCTATACCAGACTAATCCACCTAAGTACTTCCCTGCATCGTTGGCATGGTTAGGATCGAACACCAGCTCGTTTTTATTCCAGAAGTACCCAATATTGATGGAATGGGTCTGATCTGGTAGATTTGGAGCTGTGGGCTGATGATAATTAAATGTAAGATCGGGTTTGAAGCCATATATCTTATCGTTGGCCACGACTTCGAAAGCATCACCGACAGGTAAAATTGGGGCATTGATGCGTTTTGCCAGGAGATGATAAGCCTCACGGGATTTCTGCCACATTTTCTGCTGGTTCTTCGCGAGTTCACCTTCGGTTATACGACCAAACTTTTTGGCATCGGCACGGTAGGCCCAGGTTTGATGGATGAAAATACGGGCCTGAGGTTGCAGTGCCTTCAGGTAGGCAATGAGTTTACTGGCATAAGGATAGTAGCTTGAAGAATCTGCTGAAAGGAAAGAATATTGCTGTATGGTAACGATATCCCAGTTCCCTTGTCCCAACAACATTTTTAACGATTTGCCACCGTAAGGTTTTCCCTTGGGATCATCAGGATTGGCTTCTGCTTTTTCTACATAGCTCCAATGCTGTTCAAGAGAATGCCCTCCAAGTTCAGCGTGCCCTATAACGAGTATTTTTCCTCTTTCTTTTGCCAGTTGAGGTAAAAAAGTGGATGCGTTTTGCGAAAAGCTGTTTCCTATAATAAATAAGCGTAATGTATCTCGCTGGGTTTGGGCAAAAACATCTCCAGCCAGGCAAACCAGCAGAAGAAAATGAATGCTGAATTTCATTAAAACCGTAAACCGTAGTTTCATATTAATCTTCATATTAATAATTTTAATTTACCTGTTTTGGCTTCCTCAGATATTCGAACAATTGCGTTCCTGCCAGCAAAAATGCGCCCACGCCATAAACCTCGGTACTACTGGCATTTACCGCATCCGGACTTGCGCCTATTGGCTGTACGTAACCCAGCATACCATCTTCATGAACCGCAGATACCAGGGCTTTCCATGATTTTTCTACTATAGGAAGATATTGCTGCTTTTCTAAAACTCCATGATTTAAGCCCCAGGCAATGGCATAACAAAAAAAGCCGGTACCGCTCATCTCCTTAACCGGGAAACTCGCAGGATCCAGTAATGAAGCATGCCAGCTGCCATCTGCCTGTTGTAATCCGGCAACCCTGGATACCATATCCTTATAAAGCTGAATTGATTTACTTCTATCGGGATGGTTTTTCGGCATATTCTCCAACACCCTTACCAGGCCAGCCAAAACCCATCCATTGCCTCTCGACCAGAATATTTTCTGTCCGTTTTTCTCTCTTTTAGTAAAGAAACTCTCATCTCTAAAAAACAGCTTTTCAGTAGGGTCGTATAAAAATTCTGTGGTTTTCCACCATAGCTTAACTGCTGTGTTCAGATACTTTTCTTCTTTAGTAGCAGTGCTCAGATAAGCCAGTGAAGGAGGCCCCATGAAAAGCGCATCGCACCAGGCCCACTCTCTTTTTTGGATATTATTTTTCCAGTTTAGCGGTTCGTCATGTGGCTGACTTATAATACTATCGGCCTGCAAAATAAAAGGAGCAATCATTCTTTTCTTTTTGAATTTACTGTAGAGTTGCGCATAAGTTTGCCCTACGCAATAGTCATCTGCATGAAAGCGCAAATGCCCGGTATTCCAGCCTAGCTCATCGCCAATATCCACCAGCGTTTTCAGGTAATGTTCATTGCCCTTCAGGTTACCGAACGCAAAAATACCGGTGTAGCAAGCACCATTGGTCCAATCTGCTTTCCGATGATTAAAACCTTTATTTTTCCAGGTATTCAATTGCCAGTCGGCCACCCGCTGCATCGTTTTAAAAATGTTTGCACTTTCCAAAATAGAATCCCTTTTTACGGGTGACTGGCTGGAAAAGGCACTAAGTACGCTACAACCACTAAATATTAAAATCAAAAGCAGGCGTTTTAAATTCATATCTTTCATTTCTTAATTGATTATTTTTGATAAACCCTTACATAATCTACTTCGAACCTGGCTGGAAATGTAGTTTTGGAGGGATCGCCCCCTTGTTTACCCCCTATTGCCAGGTCGAGTAACATATAATGCGGTTGTTTAAAAGGATTAATATTGGTACCATTCTGGTTAACCAGTTGGTTTAATGACACCTTGTTTAAAAGCTGGTTATCTACGTAAAGCGCAATGCTGTTTTCGTCCCAATCCATTCGCCAAATGTGAAATTGATCTGCCCAGGCCTGACCACCCAGGGAATCTATATTTTTCTCCGTGCTAAACCAGGCATCTTTTCGATCTGCCCCCATAAAGGCGATATTGGCGAGCAGCTTTTTCCGGTAGTATTCCATGATATCGATTTCACCAGTTGCTGGCCAGGATCCTTTAGTTCCCAATGTCCACCAGGCTGGCCAAATGCCATCGCGGATATCAATTTTGCCACGCATTACAAACCTGCCGTAAAGCCAGCTGTGCAAGCCCTGTGTTTTGATGCTGGCAGAAGTATAATCGGCTTCTCTCCTCTTCTTTTTCCAGTCGCTACTTCCCTCCTTAAAATTAGGGTTTGCCTTTTTTTCTCTTTTTGCCTCGAGGATTAGTTTTCCCTTTTCATACCATGCATTTTCCCGTTGATACCATTGATATTCTTCATTGCGCTCAAATCCGAGCTCGTAAGTCCAGTTAGCCGGATTGGGTGCACCATTGCTGTTAAATTCTTCGGCCCACACCAATTTGTAACCATTGGCAAGGAGTGCAGGAGGCTTAGGATATTTCTTTTGCTGGGCTCCTGCCGATAAACCGATGCATATGGCACAGCTCAACAATAAAGTTTGGCGTAAATGTTTTTTCATGGCGAATAATTTATTGATATCCATTTAAACGTAAAGGCATAAGGGTTGGGAATGTCCAGGCGTAATCGTGTGTGGTATACATAATTGGCCGATATGGTGCCAGAAAATCATCAAATTGTTGTGAAGGGTAAATTCCATTCATCGCCTCCAGCAGGTTGGCCGGCCAGAAGCCTGTTATGGTATGAACGGAGCCTGTATCCGGATTTTTGAAAAATTTCCACTCTTCAGGGTGTTGATTGTAGTACAACAAATAATCGAGCGCCTTTTTAAATGATGCCCCATCTCGCGAGGCCTCAAAAAGGTTTTCTCCCGTCTGATTATAAATTATCCAGCTGGATGCTGTAAGTGGTGCTAAAGAGAAGTAAGTATACCAAATGCCTTTTCCCTGGCGCTTTACTTCTTCAACCAGGTGGCCATCTGCTGCAATCTTATCGAAAAGATCCTTTTTAATCAAAGTGATGTTTTGTTGCATATCTTCCTGGTCTTCCAGATAGGTGTCGGCCAGGATAGAGGCCAAACGAGACCAATCGCCCGAGTTGTTGTTCCGATACCGGATGCTGTTTGCAGCAGCACGAAATACATTTTTAGTCCACCATTTAAACTGCGTAACATCCTTGGGCTGCCATCTTTTATAACCCTTAAGCAAATCTGCGCTGATCATTAAGGTGGTACCAGAATAGGACATCACCAGTGAACCATCCAGTTGAGAATACTTTTTATTAACAGACGCCCAGGCATTCAGGAAATAAACAGCTTTATCTGCATATTTGGTTTTCCCACTCAACTGATAAGCTAAGGCACAACTATAAGCCGAAAACCCATCAACCTGGAGTGCCCGGGAAGTTCGGCGATGTGTTTCCTTATCTGCATAAAATCCCGGAATACTGAAGTCTTCTACCGCATGTTGGGTCACCAGCAGGGCTGAATCTGCCTGGATTAACAAGGCCTTATAGGCTGATAAATAAGGCTCTTTTTTGGCTTTGAGCTGTTTTTTAACAAAATCAATCTGTTGTTGCGGATGCATCCCCTTGAGTTGATGTTGGGCAAAGACTTGCTGACCTGGCAGGGCACACAAGAGGCCGGTTGCCAATAAAATAAAAAGAAAAATTTTTAAACGATTCATGGGTTTTATTTGGTTAATGATAGGGGCTTCAATGATGCAATAGGCCCCTTTATAGATAGATTTATACTAAAACCGGCTTAGTAACCGCTATTGGCAGGGTGCATACCCGGTATGAGTTTATTAAACGGCATTATTCTCTGAACTATAGCGCTTTTTATATTCAGACGGGCTGGTTTCAAATTGTTTTTTGAAGCAAACACTAAAATATTTGGCGTTATTAAACCCGGTTTGATAAGCCACTTCGGCCACTGTTAAATCTGCATGTTCCAGCAAATAGGCACTTCTTTTAAGTCTGATGTTTAAAATAAATTCTTTGATAGACATGCCCACAATATCATTAATCTTTTGGTAGAGAATTGTTCTTCCAGTGTTCATATCAGACACAAAATCGTCTACTGAATAATTCGGATTGGCCATGTTCTGCTCAATAAACTTCATGGCCTTAATCAGCAATTCCTCATCCATAGAAGTAATGGTCACATTAGAAGGATCGACTACCAGCCGCTTGCTGTACATTTCCCTCATCTCTTGCTGATTCTTCAAGATGGTATCAATCTGCTGAATAAGGTATTCTACTTCAAAAGGTTTATCGATAAAAACTGTTGCCCCATGTTCCAGCGCCTTGGTTTTATTCTGGTGTACATCGCCCATACCCGAAATCATTACGATGGGAATGTGGCTGGTTTTAAAGTTCTGCCGCAAATGACTGCATACCTCAAATCCATTGGTATTAGGCATCACCAGATCGGTAATAATCAATTGAGGATAGATTTTTTCAGCTTTAATAATGCCCTCCATACCATCGCTGGCTAAGTATACATTATACTTTTCCGATAGTCGGCGTTCCAGATAGTTTCGCAGGTTTGGATCATCATCAATTAATAAAATGCTGGTAGATTTCCTCACATTCTTTAGTGAATGATCGGGTTCCTCGGCTTCTAAAAGGATATCATCAATTTCTGAGATGGTATAATCGTATACGTTCGACTGCATATCTCCGGAGCCGGCTTCTTTTTTAAGCGGCAGCATCATGGTAAAAGAAACCTTATTGGTTTTATTCACCATCCAGATTTCTCCTTCAATGGCATCTACGAGTTCCTTCACAATGGCAAGGCCAAGTCCCGAGCTTTCTTCAAATGTGGGGCGATAAGAGGATAATCGGTTAAAGGATGTAAATAACGATGCAATCTGCTCTTCGGAAAACCCGATACTGGTGTTTAATACCTCTACAGAGATATATTCACATTCCTGGTGATTTGGCGCAACACCTAACCGTAACTGTTCTTCGGCCGTAGATTGATAAATCCTTACGCCCACATAGCCCTTGTTTGAGGTATATTTTAAGGCATTGGAGAAAAGATTGGTTAAAATCTTTTCAATAATATCATAATCAAAGGCCACATATAAATGGTCTTCATGGGCGGTCATATTGGTTTCTATTTCCTTTTTGTTCGCATAGAGCTCAAAAAGGCCAAAAACATCATGTACAAAACTGATAAAATCGCCAACCTGAGGATTTAAGGTTACCTTCTGACTTTCAATCTCCCTAAAACGCAGCAATTGACTGATTGTACGGTGTATGCGGGCAACATTCTTCTCAATTAATTGCATATAGCCTGTTGCATGGTCATTTTTCTGAACAGTTTCTTTTAGCTGCTTCAGTGGTTCGAGTACCAGGGTGAGTGGGGTTTTCAGATCATGGGAAATATTAGTAAAAAAATCTGTCCTTGCTTGGTTTAAATCCCGCATATTCTGTTCTTTCAGCGCTTCTAAAGCCAATCGTTCCTTGAAAACCTTCTTATTGGTATAATAACGCATGATGAAAAACAAGAGTCCCAGACCAATTAAAGTATAGATGGAATAGGCCCACCAGGACAAGAAAAACGGTGGATTTACATGAAAGTAAAGTCTCGAAATCTCGTTACCCCAGAGCCCGTCATTATTAGAGGCCTTGATCTCAAAGATGTAATCTCCGCTCGGCAAATTGAAAAACTGAACAGCATGTTGACTGGTATTCATTT
Organism: Pedobacter jeongneungensis; assembly: GCF_000633455.1. GTDB lineage: Bacteria > Bacteroidota > Bacteroidia > Sphingobacteriales > Sphingobacteriaceae > Pedobacter > Pedobacter jeongneungensis_A. Next base: position 23,542 of record NZ_AYMG01000026.1, on the reverse strand, counting down.
TAAGCCACTTATCACTTAAGCCAACCATGCGATACGAAAACTGATTTTTATCTGCGGATAAATAGCTGTTTGACGAAAAACGGATTTCAATATTTGACTGATTACTGGAAAGTGAAATCCTTCCCTCCTTGTGATTGCTTAGCGTAGAAATATCTTTGGTTAATGGAGAATCTTTGGAGACATTGTTTACCTGTTGATTGTTGATTAACAAGCTGGTAAAAAACACCCTTGGCTTTTGTAAGTTTTTATTGAGGTATTGCGGATCAAAAAGCAAAAAGCCGTTTGTACCTCCAAATAACATCTCTCCATTTTTGGTTTTGTAGGCCGACCTTAAATAAAAGGAGCCACAACTGTTTGCGTTATAAAACCTGGCTTTTTCAAACTTTTGAGCTTTCTGACCGAAAAAGTACAGCCCTTCATTGGTGCTGAACCAAATATTTCCTGAAACATCATCTTCAAGAATACCAAAAACGATTTTAGGAGGAAAACCATTGGTACTGTTAAAATTAAGGTAGCGCCCGTCCTTCTTTAAAATATTGACACCCCTTCCTGAAGTACCGAGCCAAAGGTCGCCGTTTGATGCTTCATAATAGCTGCAAAGGTGATTTACCGAATAAGGGCCATTCTTGATCACGTAATGACGCATTACTTTAAGCGTTTTGGGATCTGCAATATACAGGCCCTGATGGCTAACCAGACGAAGATTTTGTTGCTGATCGAGCGAAATCGCCTCGATTTCTACATCTAAAGCCTGGCCATTTTCCCCGATAAGTTTAACAATCTCAGTCTCTGCATCGGCCTGGCTTTTCTTCCGGTGGAAAAAGTTTTTATCGGGATCCGTCATCCACCAGGTACCTTCGGCATCGCGAACAAAATCATACACGGTTAAAGGCTGTTTATTTCCGGGAAAAAGGATGTTGAGGTTACTGAAACGCTTTGTAGCCATTTCATATGCAGAAATTCCTCCGTTGAAAGAAGAAATAAATAAGTTTTTTCGCTCGGGATCAAATTTTAGGCGCTTAACCATGTTAGAATTGATGGAGTTGGCTTCTGACTTGGTAAAATGGCGAAAAGTATCATCCTTCCGGTTCCAATAGTTGAGCCCACCGCCCTCTGTAGCAATCCAAACATTGCCCAGATCATCTTCCTGAAAACCACTTACCACCGGGTGGTTAAGTCCGCCAAGGCTGGGTGTAAAATAACGAACATAAGCATCATAAAGTGAACAATAAGCAATCTTTCCGCCATAAGTGCCAATCCAGGCGCCCTGATCTGGGTCACCGTAAATGGTCCAGATAGAGTTATTTGGCAGCGAAAAGGCATCGTTCAGATTCATTTTAAGCAGCTTGCTGATTTGGGTTTGCGGATCATAAAGCAGCAGTCCTGACTGTGTGGCTACCCACATCATACCCACCTGGTCAATAAAGATTTTTTTGGCCATAGTGGTTTGGTTACCCGCAGCAGCTATTGAAATATTTTTCTTAACTACACCTTTCGCATCGGTTACGAAAATACCTCCCCGTTGGGTAAGAAAATAGTAATCGCCCTGATAGGCCACTGCATCGTTCACCACAAAGGAGGTTTGTCCCAGATTGGCAAAAACTGCAAAGCGTGCTGTTCTGGTATTGAACTTGTACAGTAAATTTTCCTGAGAGAGATAAATATTTCCCTTCAGGCTGATCACACTATTGAAATACTTGCTGGTAGGAAGCTTGATTTTTTTAGAAACCCTTTTTTCCCGATCGTATATAAACAGGCTGTCGCCAGAGAGCATGTAAACATTACCGTCGTTATGGAGACAGATGGAACGGATTTTTCCCGGGAGAATCAAATCAAAATTAAACTGCTCATAGTTAAACTTTAACAAACCGTGATTGGTGGCCAAAAACAATCCCCCCTTCTTATCGGTTACCAGAGAACCGTAAGCCCATTTTACCTTGGGATTGCTCTTTGAGGCCAATTCATTCAACTGATAAAAACTGTTTCCATCATACATAAAAACAGCATCCGGCCCAGTATACCAGATTCTCCCCAAACTATCTTTGGTGATGCTCTGAATACCTCCGTAATACGATGTTTCGGGCATCACATGAAACCGATACCTGGAAATATCAATTGCAGCCGCACTTTTAAGCAGAAATGCACAGCAACAAAATAGCAAATAAGAGATTTTCCGGATATCCATAAGGTCAAAAAGCAGAAGCAGGTAAAGTCTTGAATTTGAAATTACCATTAAAATTTTTTATCTATAAATTTATTTCGATTTCTATTTTATTTTATCTCAATAGCTTATTGGATTCAGCTAAGATCCGCACTATAATCGCCAACGGTTAAGAAGCCGTATCATAATTTGTAATTCATTCTGGATTTGTCACCTTGAGCCTGTCGAAATGCCTTTTCAGACATTTAAAACAGGGTCTTCGACAACTTGTCCCGATCTTTATGATACATCCTCCTTTAAACTGCGGTTATTGAACAGCTACATCCATGAGTTTCAGCCATCCTGTAGGGGTTAGATCGCCATTTACAGCAAGTTTTATCCCTGGTTGATTTTCTTTTGTGGTATCAACAATGGCTACCGCCCATGTATAACTTCCGGCAGGAACCCCTACTGTTGCCTTCAATTCATATCTGGCAGGGTTGTTTTTCAGCCAGGTTGAAGGCTCAGCATTGGCATCAAGAAAAACTTTCTTCACGTTATTACTGCCATCAAGGAGTGCAAAAGCCACTTTGTATTTGAAATTCCACTGCGGAATATTGTTTGGAAAGTAGCCCCAGCCCATATTTCTCCAACGGTGTGTAATGGTAGTTTCGCTCCCGCTGTTTATCTTTTCGGGCAGATATACCTGATCCGGGTACAAGCGATATCCACCTTCAGAGATGAAACGCTGAGTGAGGTTGAAAGCCTTTGAGAACCAGGATTCGATATCGCCAATTCGGAAATCCATCATGTTCACGCAGGCTTCGGCTGATGAATCAAACTCGCCCTGGCGTACGTCTTCCGGATGCCCCTCCCTGTATTTACCACTCGGATCGATCCAGTAACGGTGTGTGCCGCTGGTAATCCATCCACCCTCCATAATCACCGGACGTTTAAAATTCCAGGTTTTTGCAAAATTCTTTTCCCAGGTTTGATAATAATCTGTCATTCCGAATGCATCCTGACGAAGACTATATCCCTTGTTGATCGCCATTTCCAGTAAACGGGTGCTGTTGGCATTAACCGAACCACCACTGGCCGGATCTGCAATTAAACGATGATAAGTCATAATCAAAGGTACCTTGGTAAAATACCTGGCATATAAAGTTGTAATCCAGTCCATTACTTCTGTTTTATATTTTTCGGTATTGGCCACCGTAGCAGTATTGGGATCTTCATATATCACACCGTGCCCCTCTCCCCATTTCCCAAGTCCATAACCATCAATAAACGATGTACGCTTCGGATCATTGAAATCTTCGGCCAGCGCCTGAATAAATTTGGCATAGTATTGCTGAAAAACCGGGTCTTGTGGATATGGAGATTTGCGATCTGGAAATTTACTATCTGCCAGGTAATATTTGGCACCTGCATCAATCACAAATTGCGGTGTGTTCAGGCCCTGATCCTGCCCATCGGCCACAAAACGGAAAGCAATGGGCAAACCTTTATCGTTTGCTGCTTTGATCATTTTATAAATGGTTGTGTTTGGATCTCTCCAGGCATAAACGCCGTTGGCCGGGTTAAATGTAGCCCAACTCGTACGGATGTAGCAAGCGGAGGCATAATCTATGGCTTTTACTTTTTTCCCAAGATCCGGCACATAGTACTCGGTGTCCCAATAGCTGGCTGAACCAGAACCTGAACCATACATCACCCAGCCGTTTAACGGGTTTCTGAACATGGTACTTCTGTTATAATTAGGTTTAACCAATGTACCTTCGGCTTTGGTAATTTCTTCTGGTTCGTCTTTTTTGCATGCCAACATCATGATGCACATCAGGGTCATTGCAATTTGCGATAGGATTGATTTATAATTTAATGTTTTCATCTTTTTAAAATCTTAATCTGATTGATAAATGATTCATTGATTTAATGGAGATCTATCTTTTTTCAGCGAGAATAGTCATATTACGCAGGTCGAGTATCAGCACATTGGTGCCTGAGGGGATGGTGTAGTATGAATTTCGCTGTGCACTTGTTGAGCCTCCGGATAGCGTAGCAACTGCGCCCTGTACCAACGTAAGGTCTTGAGCAGTATTAGTAGCCGAAAGTGGGGCACTAAAGGCATAGGCCAGGTTTTTATTATTATCTGTACCACCATAAACAATGAATTTAGTTTTCCCAACTCTTGCTCCCGTATAAACCAGGATTTGCGGATCGGCTAAACTTACCCGGCAGTCCATTTTTATTGGCGTACCGAAACTGTTGATCGCACCGTGCATCCATAAATCGGTAACGGTTGTGGTTTGAGCTACCGATCCATCGCCAGTCCAGTTTACCACTTTTGGGCTTAGGGCCTTCAGGGGCGAATAAATGGTGGCGGTTGCCTTTTGCATGTTTACCACTACCCGATATTGTCCGGCAGTTTCTATCTTCCATGAAAACGCCGTTTCCCTGGTTTTTATAGCCACCGCACTGCCATCTTGCAAGGCTGTACTTGCATCGGCAGAAGCGATATAGTTGGTTGCACCTTTATAGTCAACCGGAATCTGTAATTCACCAGGCTGAAGGTTCAATACGTAAGCGTACTGATTCAGGTTTTCGAGTGTTTTTGTCATTTCAATTTTGTTTATCCCAGGCACAGCACTTCCTGATAAAAAAATCTTATCCGCATCAAAAACGACTGCCTTAATTGGTGTTACTTTAATTTGTACCGTACGTACTTCCGGAGCCTCGAAAGTTCGGCCCCCTTCCCATTGGGCAACTACCCTGAACTCTAAAGTAAATACCTTATTGTTCGGGATTCCCCATTTCTGGCTGGCCCAATTCTGCAATTGTTCGGAAGTAAAGCTCCTGCTGAAAGTCTCGTCATCCTCATATTTCATAATCGCTGTAGAAGAGCCGAAATTATTCCCGACCACATCCAGCTTAGTGATATAAGATACCAAGTGATCATCCGACTGCGGCCGGGCTGGTTTCCAGTTAAATGTGATAATGTTTTTAGACAGGTTGTTCTCGTCGAGCAAAATGCTTTCTGATGAAGGCATAATGGCCAGTTGCTCCTGAACTTTCTCAATATCATTGATGCCCTTTTTGCAGGCAACCATGCCAATCATCAGTAATACCAAAGGCATTACTTTATATAGATATTTATTTCTTTTCATCCTTAAATGAATATGGAGTGTAATTAATGGTATAGGCTATTTTCAAGGTAGTTGCAGGGTCATCATTATTTACCGTAACCAGGGTTTTGCGGAAATGGTGCTTCCCGGTTGGCATCAATGATTCCCTGTGGAATGGGCCAGAGGTTATGAAAGTCCATGATTTTATCTTTGATTGCGGCATTATAAAGTTTCACCCGGTCAACCAGTTTACCTGTACGGATTAGCGTGAACCTACGGGTTTCCTCTCCCACCAGTTCACGAATACGCTCATCCAGGAGGAAATCCATCGTCATCTGACTGGCATTGATCTGGGAAGCACCGGCACGCTTACGCACCTCATTTACTGCTTCGGCAGCTTTTGATGGATTGCCTTGCCCCAGGTAGGCTTCTGCCAGTAATAAATACGTTTCCGCAAGACGGAATTTCATACGGTCTTTATAACTACCTGTTAAACTGAGGTTTTCTGCACGCCCGTAGAAAAATTTTGTGATGGCCGGAAACAAAGTTTTGGTAGAGAACCAGGTTTGTTCGGTGATGTTGGCCTTTTTCCCATATAAGGAAGTTTCTCCGGGATTGTTATAGTACCAGTTGCGTTTGATGTTATAGTTTGAATTACGAATATCTGCAGTTTCAAAAATACCGGGTACGTTTCCTGTTGCATTGGTACCAGTGGTTCCTACCCACCATTTCATTGGTGTTAACTGCGCCAATCCACGCCCACCCAGCGTGTCAGCCAACACAAATCCGGTAATGGAAGAATAGTTTGGAATCCATGCCCTGCGTGTCCAATCGTCAGAATTGGTTCCACCACCTACTGTATTAAATTCAAACTGTAATACCCAGATGCTTTCTTTATTGGCATTTTTGGTTCTGTTCTGGTTATTTTCCACAAACAAATCGCTAAATACATCGCCAGCCTTGTCTTTACTGGCTCCGAAACGGGTTTTCATCAGGCTATAATAACCGCTATTAATCACTGCAAGGGCGGCCTGCGCGGCAGGTTCATAATCCTTGTTCAGCAGGTACATTTCACTTAGCAAATGATAAGCAGCCCACTTGGTCAGCTTTCCATCTTTCACCTGATCTGGATTTGCCGGAAGATTTTCTGTTGCAAATTTCAGGTCGTCAATAATATGACCCAGCACTTCAGCTTTTGGTGTACGGGTAAAATTGAGTTTAAAATCGTATAAAATGGTTTCTACGTAGGGCACATCACCATAAAGGTATACCAGATACCGGTATGCATAGGCACGGAAGAAACGGGCATCAGCCTGAAAACGGGCTTTATCAGATGGGCTATCCCAGTTGGTATTTTTTTCAGCATAAACCAGCATAAGGTTGGCAGAGGAAATCAGGCTGTAAGCCCAGTTCCAGTATGTTCCTACAAAACGATCTGAAGAGGCAAGTGTAAGATTGGCAAATGGCAATAACGATGCATCACTATTAATCACATCGGCGATATCTGTCCCCGCCTGTAAAGCTTCGTACGGACAGGCTCCGTTGTGAATGAAAGCACCACCTTCACCATAAGTATTATATTCAGAGCGGGTTAGCGCATACAACCCGGCACTTCCGACTTCAAATCCATAGGTACTGGTGTAAGTATTGGTTGGTGCCAGTTCTGATTTCAATTCTTCTACAAGAAACTTTTTACACCCACATACGGAGAGTAGCATCATGAGTGCCAGGCTGGTTTTTATAATAATTTTCATGTTGTGTAGTTGGTTAGAAGTTTACATTTAACCCGAACATATAAGAGCGGGCTGTGGGGTAAGAGGCCATCCAGGTATTGTCATAATTGAGTACCTGCCTGATGTTGGAGAACGTATCCAGGTTGTTAACACTAACGTTCACATCAATTCCACTTACTCCAACTTTTTTAGCCAGTTGCGGTGTTACCCGGTAACCAAGTGTGATATTTTTCACCTGTACATAGTTAACTTTCTTATAGTAACCGTGCCCGAGGCTATTGGTATAACCTGGAGAAACAATGGTTGCATCAGGATTTTCAGGCGTCCAGTAATTGGCTTGATGAACATAGTTGGTGATGCCAAATGTCCAGGCGCCTATGTTGGCCATGTGATCATCACGCCATACCCCAAATACTCCGGTAAGCAGGGCAGACATGTAGAAATTTTTATAGCTGAAGCGGTTGCTAAATGAAGCCGTATATCTTGGCATTTTTGAACCGATTACTTTCCTGTCGGCAAGTTCTATTTTTCCGTTGCCATCCACATCCTCAAGTTTTGCAGCTCCGGCGCCTGCACCCAGCTGAGGGCTATAGTTTTCTCCCTTTTGCCAGATTCCGATCATATTGTAATCATAGAAAACTCTCAGGGGCTTGCCAATGAACCAGTTGTTACCGATATCATCCAGGCCATCACCTCTAAGTTCCACAATCTTATCACGATCTAATGAGAAAACGGCTGTTGAATTCCATTTGAAGTTTTCCGAATCGATGTTAAGCGAATTGAGCGTAACCTCAAAGCCCTTGTTCTGGGTTTGGCCGATATTATCCCAGATGCGGCTGTAACCGTTCATGATAGGCACCGTACGGATCATCAATAAATCTTTGGTATTGGAGAGATAGGCATCGATGGTTCCACTCAGGCGATTTTTAAACAACTGAAAATCAAGACCGACATTAGTTGTATAAGTAGTTTCCCATTTCAAATTGGGGTTTCCGATACCGTCTCCTGCCAGATAAGCGGTATTAACCGCAGTACTTCCATCTCCCCAGGTATATTTAACGCTTGAATTCAGCCGATCTAAGGTCCTGTAAGCAGTAATCGCCTGGTTACCATTGGCTCCGTAAGAAACCCTAAATTTTATCAGATCAATCCACTTTAAATTATCTTTCACAAAATTTTCTTCACCAATATTCCATGCTAAAGCTGCTGAAGGGAAAAAAGCATATTTTCTATTTACCGCGAATACGGAAGCGCCATCTGTACGGCCAGTAAACGTAGCAAGGTATTTGCCTTTATAGGCGTAATTAAGGCGGCCCATGTAAGATAACATGGCTGTTTCTGAAATACCGGAAACATTGGTAATGTTACGGCTCGCATTCCCCATGATGAAGTATCCCGTGTCATCGGTAACAAAGCCTTCCCCATTCTGGGTGGTGCTTACGCTTCTGGTCTGGTTCATACTAAATAAACCAGTAGCATCGATACGGTGGTCGCCGAAAGTACGGTCGTATTTAAGGATATTCTCCCAGGTATAATCGTTATACTGATTACTGCTAACGCTTGCCTTCCCACCCACTAATCCTGCCTGCTCCCTTCCATCGAAAGTATCGCGGCCATAATAGGTTCCTGTAAATCCGTTACGGTAGTTATACCCAAAGTTTGATCTTACTGTTAAGCCTTTCACCGGCAGTTTGATATCAGCATAACCGGTAAGGAAAAAACTGCGGTTAATCCGATCCTGATCGGCATTAACATTACGCATCGGATTTACAATCAGCGAATATTCCATTGGCTCCGGAACATAATAACCTGCGGCATCTTTATACTTTCCATATGGACTTTGTTTAATTGCGTGTTCGATATTTGGGGTAATGCCTCCATCATTTCTTTGCGCAAACTGTGTCCCAATGCCCATAGTTAACCAATTATTAAAGGTCTGATCAATATTGGCCGTAACGTTTAGTCTGGAAAGTTTCGAATTATAAACTACTCCTTCCTGACTGAGGGAGGAGGCTGCAGCCATGTATTTGGTATTTTGCGTACCACCAGAAACACTTAACTGATGGTCCATGGTGATCCCACGCTGAAAGATATAATCCTGCCAGTTGTTGGTGATTCCGTTTTTGTAATTTTCACGTTCAGTAACGCTTATGATGTTTCCGGCAATTGGATCGAGCTGTTCGCCTGTATAGCTCAGTCTCAACCGGCCGATATCCTGCTTAAACCTGATGTATTCGTTTGGTCCCATTACATCAATTCGCTGCATGGGTTCTGCAAAACCCAACTGGCCTTTATAGCCAACCTGTGCTTTACCCAGCATCCCTCTTTTGGATTGAATAAGGATTACCCCATTTGAACCACGGGAACCATAGATAGCTACCGCTGAGGCATCCTTTAAAATGGTGAGGTTTTCGATGTTATTCGGGTCAAGGTCTACAAGCGAGCCGCTGTATGGAATTCCATCTAAAATTATTAATGGATTGTTGCTGGCGGATAGTGAATTTTCGCCACGGATAAGTAATGTCTGGTCCTGACCTGGTGCGGCATTACCTGTAGTGATATTAAAACCCGCTACCTGTCCAACCAAACGATCCATCAGATTTGGTGTAGAAACCATGTTAATCTGCTCTTTTCCTACCACCGCCAGTCCACCGGTAAGGTCTTTTTTCTTGGCGGTACCATATCCCACTACGATCACCTCATCCAGTTGTTTATCTCCAGCCATTTTTACGTTGACTACACCTGTGGCGCTTACGCTCGCTTCCTGGTTACTAAAGCCTACATAAGAAAACACCAAAATGGCAGCTGGAGCAGCCTGCAAGGTATAATTTCCATCTTTATCAGTTGAAGTGCCTGTATTGCTATCTTTAACCCTAACGGAAACCCCAACAAGTACATCTCCTTTCTCATCGGTAACTTTACCGGTAACTTTTTTCAGGTCTTGCGCATAACTAACGTTTAGTAGTAACAACAGCACCAGCGTTATGATGTGGCCCTTAAGCTTGATTTGTATTTTTTTAATCATTTAGAGTTATATATGGTTAGTATTTGAATTATCTATTTCCTGAGTGCTGTAAGAAAAACTTAACAGCAGGTTAATGAAGTTCAGGGGCCTGATGGCTTGCTGTTAAACTGGAAGCCTTTCGTATGGCTGGTTTTTAAAAGAGGAAATAGGACTGCATGAAAATTGGGTTTTACCGTAAATCGTATTGGCGATTTTTCGGGTATGCTGGCAGCCCTCAGCTTAGTGTTTACCGAAACGTTAGCTAAGGTAAAATTAATGATCTGTCCTGTGCTCATCATATTTGGTTTTTATATCTGGTTAGCACAAAACTAGTTCTAAACCTTCGTGCAAAGGGTTCGTTTTTGTACGGAAATGGTTTAGTTTTGTACAATGGAGGCCAGAAAAGCATTTTTATTGTTCAATGGCACATCATACTGCTCCTGGTTAAGCCGCTGAGGAAAAATTATTCCTTCAGCAGCTCAAGTTTCATCTTCTTGTCTTTAACGATAAGGTAATAGTCGCCTGCTTCGACGAATTTCTCCCCCTTGGCATTCACAAAGCCCAGATCTCTTTTAGGATCAATCTGGAAACTGAAGACTTTTGTTTCACCCTTCCTGATGAATTGTTTCTGGAAAAATTTCAATTCTTTGACCGGACGTGAAATGCTACTCACCGGGTCGGAAATGTACCAGTGAACGATTTCCATCCCATCGCGATTTCCAGTGTTCTTCACTGCAACCTCTACCGTTAAAGTTTCACTGACTTTAATGCTTGAGGAAGAGGCTTTCAATTCGGCGTATTCGAAGGTGGTGTAACTGAGTCCATGGCCAAAATCATACAAAGGCTTACTGGGAATGTCCTGGTACTTCCCCTGGTTTGGACGGGCACTTTGACGGTGATTGTAATAAATTGGAATCTGACCACTGGAATAAGGGAAAGTCATTGCCAGCTTACCAGAGGGATTAATTTTGCCGGATAATACCGCAGCAATTGCCTTTCCTCCTGTTGTTCCCGGTTGCCACATACTGAGGATGGCATCGCACATGGGTTCTATCCTGCTTAAATCTAAAGGGCGCCCACTGGAAATCAGTAAAATAATTGGCTTACCGCTTTTTTTCAATGCTGCAAGTAACTCCTCCTGGATGGCCGGTAAAGAAATAGAAGATCTGGATGCATTTTCGCCGCTCCAGGTGGCTTTCTCTCCCAAACAGATTACGATTGCATCTGCCTCCCGGGCCTGGCGGTTTGCTTCAACAAAACCTGATTGATCCCTGCCATCAAAATCGCAACCCTGCGCCTGGCTTACCGCTATTTTATTTCCAAATTCCTGTTTTATATCATCATAAATTGTACTGGCATCTTCGGCATTTCCGTGTGCCCTCCAGGAACCCAACAAATGCCATTTGCTATTAGACATCGGACCAATCACGGCAATCTTTTTAAAGCCCGCTAAGGGTAAGGCATTTTGTTCGTTCTTAAGCAATACGATAGATTCCTCTGCCAGGCGTGCTGCTATAGCCCGGCTTTTAGGCAATAAGAAACGTTCCTTTTCTGCAATTTCAGGGGTATAAGGTTTTTCAAAAAGGCCCAAACGAAATTTGATACGCAGAACTCTTTTTACAGCATCATCGAGAATCTGCTGCCCAACCTTACCCTCTTTTACCAATGCTGCGAGATGTTTGTCATAACTTTGATTCATCATATCCATTTCTACACCGGCAGTAAAGGCTTTCCAGGCAGCTTCTTTCTTATCTTTAGCAACCCCTTGACTGCGAAGCTGTTCTATAGCCCCCCAATCGGAAACGACAAAACCATCGTGCTTCCAGCCCTCTTTTAATACTGTTCTCAGCAGGTAAGTATTTGCAGTGCCGGGCGTACCGCTGATGTCATTGAAGGAACTCATTAAAGTTGCAGCTCCGGCTTTTACAGCTGCCTCATATGGAGGAAGATAAGTATCCCAAAGCGTTTGATCAGAAATTTCGGTATACACATAATCCCGGCCAGCTTCAGATGCTCCGTAGCCCACATAATGTTTCAGGCAGGCGGCCACGTTGACCGGACTGGATAGATCCTTTCCCTGGTAGCCCTTTACAGATGCCACAGCAAATATGCCATTCGTGTAGGGATCTTCACCATATCCTTCTGCCACACGGCCCCAGCGCCCATCACGGGCAACGTCTATCATAGGAGAAAAGGTCCAGTCTACCCCCGACATTCTCGCCTCCTGAGCGGCTACAGCTGTAGCCTGTTGTACCAAATTCGGGTTCCAGGCACAGGCCTGTGCCAGCGATATCGGATAAATGGTTTTGAAACCATGGATTACATCATAACCAAAGAGGATGGGAATCCCTAAGCGGCTTTGCTCCATGGCTTTCCGCTGTACCCGGTTGCGCAGTTCCGGATTGCTGCTAAAGTAGATCAGTGAACCAATTTCAGCAGGGATATCATTTATCGGATCGGCCATGTTATTGGCATTATCGTTCCTGCCTAAAGTGTACTGATTCAACTGCATCACCTTTTCTTCTAAAGTCATCTTCTCCAGCAGGTCATTTATCCGCAGCTCTACTGGCTGGCGGGCATCCTGATATAAAAATTTTGTTTTTTTAGTTTGCGCTGATACAACATTGCTTATCAGTATCAAAGAAACCAAAAGGGTTATCTGTCTGGTCATTTGTTTATATGTTAACGAAATACGGCTTGCTTACTGAGCTTCATGTTTTTCTGCTCCAGATTTTTTAATTCGAATACAACAATCTCATTTTTTCCGGTCTTAAGCACTTCTGAAGGAATCTGAATAGATTGTTGCTTTTCCTCTTCCCAATAAGCACCAACATAGGTTCCATTCATCCATATCTCTCCCATGCCCCAGCCAGAAATGTCAAGGTAATATGCCGATGGCTGTGATATGTTAAATTCAGCTTTAAAGAAACAGGGTAAGGCCGATACCTTTTTCTGCTCAAATAGGAGTTTAGAAACCTCAAGATTTTTAATTCTTATTGGCGTAATCATCCAATCCTCAATTTCATCCTGCCCCAGGGTGATGCTTCCGAACAATCCTCTCGAATTATCTAAGATCTCTGGGCCATAGGTGATGCGGCCAATATTTTCTACAAAAATCTGGAGTTTATGCTTGCCCAGTCCAGCCTTCAAGGCAAGCTGTTTGTGTTGATCGGCAAGGGTTCCCTGTAATTTATCGTCGAGAAAGACTACTGCATAATCGCGAACATTTTCTAACCTGAGCAGAGGATTTTCCACTGATAGATTGATCTCTGCCTGGTATAAAGCATAGCCAGTTTCTACATCCAACTCATTCATGGGCAACAGGTTCGCAGATTCCTGAGGTTTTAAATATCCCTGATCTACACTGGCCTGCTTATCAAATTGGATCTCCTGTGCAAAGCCATTGCTGGAAAGAAATGCAAGAAACAGAATGATGTAAGTTATTTTTTTCATGGCTTATTCTCAAATTACTTAACCATAAACGACTGAATAAACTGCTCATCTACTGTTACTTTAGGATTAAATTGATCGCCCTTCACATAAGTATCAATGCTTTTTAGCAGCTGCCGGGTTGCCGGACGCTTATCCATATCTTTTTTAGTATCTACCGCCAATACCAGAAGCTTACCTTTCCCAATCCGGGCTTCGAAACCTATGCCCAGTTTTTCGTTCTTGTCGTTGGCATCTATTACCTGAAGGAAAGGCCGCAATGCCTGCGGTGCATCTTTCATTTCAATTACCTTGGCATTGTTTAAAATGTCCCACCATTGCCAGTCAGTATGGTTAGCGGTGATAAAATCTGCAAAAACCGGCTCTTCGTTATGGATGAGACAACCAATGGTCATTGGTGGCCAGGCGAACATGATGGGGTTCCAAAAGTGATTGTGAAAGATAGACTTGCGGCCCTGCACTTGTTCAGGGAATGGTATTAAAACAACCTTTCCTCCTGCGGCAAGTTTTTGTTTCGCCTGATCATCAAAAACTGTCGTGTAAAGCACATCAGCAGTTGTGGTCAAAAGATTTTCGTTTCGGGGATAAACCCAGATGTTCCAATTGTTTTTAATGGTATCATTAACCACTACAGAGACGGTTAACTTTTCTGCTTTTTTAATGTCTTTTAAGTCGAAGGTGAATTTGCCCATAGGAAAAACGCCATCAGTACCCAGTGTTTGGGTTTTCAAACTCCCCTGTTTGATAATTTTTCCAGATTCATCCTTAAGCAGCCATTTTATCTTTGCATTTTTTAATCCCAAAGGGCTAAAGTTATACAGTTCAGCATCTCCCTGAAAAACCTCGTCATTGAAATAAGCGCTTTTGGCATAACGCAATAATGCGACAGTTGGCCCGCAGAATTCCCGCCACTTTTCAGGACTGATCAAGCCCTTCGAATCCCAAAAAGGATCTAAAATACCCACAGAAGCATACCCCTGTCCGGGAAAGTCATTAATAGACAAAAGCTGAAATCCCGCTGATTTCGCCGAACGCAACAGCGCTTCTACTACCGATTTATACTCAACCACGGTTAAGGCACCTGATGCCTTGAAAAAGTCATTGGCCTGGTCCAGCATCCCGTTTTTTTCTAGCAAGTCACGGAAAACCTCAAAATTCCTGGCCTCCACGGGACTATTGGCATATTTTTTTATTTCCTCGAAATTTGGATAAACCGCACGCTGTCCCGATTCGTGAGAGATTACCGGAACGTCTACATCCGATTGCTGGCTCACATCCCAGTTGGTGTAAGGCAACCCTTCATAAACTTTAACAGGTCCTTTATTGGTTTGTTGAGATACGTAGAACTGATCTGATTTTACGCGTGTTCGGGCAGTGGAGCCGCAAAAAAGATGTCTGTTATCTTTCAGCCGGCCTTTAGCCGTCAATTCTTCAATAAAATCGAAATTACCGGTAATCTCATTTCCATTACAATACAGCACAAATGAGGGATGGTTTCCATACTCCTTTAATATAGCAGTCATCTCTCTCCTAAAGAAATTGTACCGGGCTTCATCTGGCTCAGCATCTTTACCCCACATGGGCATTTCTACCTGGAAATAAATACCATATTTATCGGCCATTCTAAATGCTGCATCTGGCGGACACCAGGAGTGAAAGCGTAAATGATTCAATCCATATTGTTTCATCAGCTGCATAATCCGCTCCCATTCGTCCTCTTTTACCGGTGCATAGCCTGTTCTGGGGAAAACGGCATTTTCTACGTTTCCACGCAAATGGACAGGTTTGTTATTGATCAAAACATGATTTTTCCCTTGTTTTACTTCGCGCATGCCAAATGTGGCCGTTTTTTCGTGCTCAAACCTGGCCCCTTCAACATCACTGCTTAGTTTGCAGCTGAGCGTGTAAAGGTTGGGCTGAAACTCATCCCAGAGTTTAATTTGTTTACCGAGTGAAATTTTACCTTCAAAATGAATCAGCGAGTCTTTACCGCTTACCTTCATCACCTTATCCAGGTTGTAATGCTTACCGGCAACGTTAAATTTAATACTGCCCGAAATGGGTTTACCTGTCCGGTTGGCCAGATCCATCTTCACATCAATGGATTGTTCACTAATATTTGGATAGACTTGTAAATCTTCAATGTAAACAGGATCAACTGCGATCATTTTCATTTCACCAAGGATCCCGTTCCAATTGATTTGTGTAAATTCTGTATGTGCATGGTCCCATTTATGCGTATTATACTGAAACCGGTTATCGATACAAACGGTTATGCGATGGGTTTTACCCGGTTTAAGATAGGCAGTAAGGTTATGGTTATGCGGAACACTTACATAGTCGCTTTTACTCACCTCTTTGGTATCCACATAAATGGAACTTAACCAGCTGGTACGCTCAAAATAAATAAAGATTTGCTTCCCTTTCCATGCCTGGGGAATCTCGATATCCCGCTGATACCAGGCTGGCCCGAGATACTCATATTTCCGCGTAAGCCTGTCGATATATTTATACGGCACCTTGTAACCGATTTGATAATCATCCGTTATTCCAGGTAACTGTATCTCCCCCTGCAACTCATGGTTATATCTGGGAGAAAGCGATCCCCGGCGAAAGTCCATCACATCGGTTTGAAAGCGCCATTTGCCAGTTAAATCTACCGTCTGCGTTTGAGAATTGGCAGTAAAGAAGCTTAAAAGGGTAAATGCAGTTAATAATAGTTTGTAATAGGTTTTTATAGTATTCATAGAAAGATATAGGGTATTTCAATGGAATTTGAGCTGGAATCTATCCAACATCATTTTGATGATCTGGTTACAATCTTTTCTTCAAACGGCTGAGTGCTTCCAGATAATAGTAGTCGGCATAGGTTAACGGTGCATCTACTTCCGATTTAAATGGAAATGCTCCTGTGCTGTGCTTCAAGATAAAATTTCCGTTTTCGCCCAGCTTTGCCGTGTATTCATCCGAAGCGAGCGTCCTGATTTGCTTTTCTACCACCTCCATGTATTTCCTTTTGGTGCTGGCATTTACAAAATCACTCAGTTCGATTAGTGCTGAGGCCATAATGCAGGCAGCTGAAGCATCTCTTGGCGTACCAGCTTCCTGTGGAGCATTATAATCCCAATAAGGAATAAAATTTTCAGGCATTTGGGGATGATGGATTAGAAAGCTGGCAATGTGCTTGGCCTGCTCCAAATAGCGTTTTTCCCTGGTTTCCCGATAAAGATAAGTGTAACCATACAGGCCCCAGGCCTGGCCCCGGCTCCATGCAGAATCATCAGCATAGCCCTGATGGGTTTGTTTTTTATGCGGAAGACCAGTTTGGCAATCATAAGAAATTACATGGTAGGAACTGAAATCAGGCCTAAAATGATGCTTCATGGTTTTATCGGCGTGCGAAAGTGCTATTTTTTTCAGCTGCTCGCTCCCTGATTGCTTACTGGCCCACAACAGCAACTCAAGATTCATAATATTATCGATAATGACCGGATATTGCCAAATCGTTTTATTATGATCCCATGACCTGATGAGGCCCACCTTAGGGTCATAGCGGGTAGCCAGCGATTGCGCTCCAGTCAGTAAAACCTGCTTATAAGATGCTTCTTTGGTTAAACGCAAACCATTGCCAAAACTACAATACAGCATAAAACCTACATCGTGATTATCGGTAGTGTATTTTTCCCGCTCTACCCTATCGGTATATTGTTTGGCGAAGGTTAACAGCTCTGGGTTTTTGCTATTTTCATAAAGATACCAGAGGGAGCCAGGAAAAAATCCGCTACACCACCACCGTGAATCAGATACCGTGTTTTTTCCCCCTTCGAATGACCGGGGCAATACACCTGCTTCTTGTTCATATTTCCTGGCCATTAAAAGACTTTGCTGTTCAGAAAAAGCCAGGGCCTTTGCAACTACTGTTTTCAATGGTTGTGCAGTTGCCAGGTTGCACCATAATAACCCTGATAGCAACAAGGCTAAAAAATATCTCCTCATAATTTTATTTGATGTTTTTGTAATAGTCTGCTACGATGTACCAGGCTTTTTTGCGAAATCCCTGATCAGAAACCAGTCCTTTTCTGTTCCAGCCTTCCTGATAAGTAGGGTGAAAGCGGAACGGCGACCGAAAATCGAACAATACCCAGGGTGAAATTCCATTGAGATTTGGAATATTTTTAAACATTTCCAGGTTGTCTTTATAAAGCTGGGCCTGGTAGTCTTCGCTCCATGAACTCGCTATGTCAGCATCTCCGGATTTACCGTACAATGCCTCTGCACCAAATTCTGAAATAATTAAAGGCTTATCGCTGGCAACCTCCCAAATGGCCTTGTTTGGAGCAACTGGCCAGGGATGGTACCAACCCATATATTTATTTATGGCTACCACATCTATTTCTTTAATAAAAGGATCGTCCATAACAAAGCGTTGTTTGTTCCGATCAAACCGAACCAGATCGAATGCAGCAGTAATTAAACGGGTGCTATCGATATCCTTTGTGCATTTGATCAGATATTTCAGAAATTCATTCCTGGCGGCAGAAGGTTGAGTTTCATTGGCCATACCCCAAAAAGAGAGGGCGCAGCGGTTTTTATCACGCATAACCATCTCCCTGATCATATTTCCGGCTTTCTTTTTGGTTTCCGGATTTTCAAAATCAATTCCTTGCCATATTGGAGTCTCCTCCCACAACAGAAAACCCATTCTTTCGGCTGCACGTACCGTATATTCATTTTGTGGGTAGTGCGCCAAACGAATCATATTGCATCCCAACGCCTTCGCTTCAGATAAAAGCATCATGGCATCTGCCTCAGAGAAGGCTCTACCTTTGCGCTGTGGAATCTCCTCGTGAAAACTAATGGATTTTAGAAAGATCGGCTTGTCATTGAGGTAAATCTGCGTTCCTTTTACGGCCAGGTTTCTAAAGCCAATCCTTTCTTCTACCCTATCATTCGCGGTAGATATAAACACCTGATAAAGTTTCGGAGATGCCGGTGACCAGCGCTGTATTTTTTTTACATTGGTGATTGACAGCTTGGCAATCCCCTGTTGATCGGTAACCAGTTTTTGTTTGATATTCAATTCTGGGATTTCAAGGGTTACCGGTATGTTATTCTGGTTATCAACGATTTTAACTTCCGCATTAATTTGATCACTGCGTTGTTTATCCAGCCGAATAAAGTAATCCTGAATGAATATTTTTGGGGTTGATACCAGCATCACATCACGGGTAATGCCTCCATAATTCCACCAATCGAAAGATTTCGCCGGGATCGCATCCACAGTTCGGGTATTGTTTACCTCCAGGGTTAAAAAATTGTCTGATTGCTTAACCAGATCTGTTACTTCAACCTGAAAGGGCGTAAAACCACCTTCATGCCCGGCAATTTCCTTTCCATTAAGATAAACCTTACAACGATAACTTACCGCAGCGAAGTAAATAAACGAACGCTCATTATGTTCTTTCGGGGCATCAAAATGTTTGGCATACCAAACAGTCCCTTCATAATATTTCAGTTCGGATAGCTGGCTGTTCCAGTCTGAAGGTACATTCAGTTTTAAGCCACCATCAAAAGCATATTCATAAAAATCTGTCTTTCCCGCAGGTTTTTTATTGAGATAGATTCTATTTTTCCTACCCTGATCATACTGATCTATAATGACTTCCCATTTCCCGTTAAGGGATTGTGTTTTTCTACCGTATACATTTACCAAAACTTCCTGTGCCGAAAGATTAGACAGCAAACAACACATCAGCAGTAGCAAATTAAAAATGGCTTTGGTTAGTTTCATAAAATTATTGTGTTTACTTTTTAAAGATTTTCATAGCGAAACCACCACCTTGCGCCATGTTAATGGATAATTTTCGATCGGCAGGGATAGCAATTCGTTCCTTTTTGTAGTCGGTAGCGATTTTATTGGCATTAATACCATCCTGATAAATTTCTGCGGCATAATCTCCGCTGCCAAGAAAGCTGAGGTCGAGCTCAAGTTTACGCGCTTCCCAATTGGTTAAAGCGCCCAAATACCAGGTGTTGCCCTTTTTACGGGCAGTAGTTATATATTGTCCAATCTCGCCATTAAGCACGATTGTGTTATCCCAAACCGTAGGTATAGCGCTGATAAAATCGGTACATTCCTGCTCCTTCGCATAATTATCAGGGCTATCACAAAGCATGTTTAAGGGCGATTCAAAAACCACATATTCTGCCAGCTGCCTGCAGCGCGTTCCCTGACTCATGGGTTCATCATTTATTCCCCTGTGGCTGCGCCTGGTGGCATTGCGCATGGCTCCCTGGGTATAATCAACAGGACCAGCTATCATTCTGATAAAGGGCATGGTAACATCGTAGGTAACCATATCCATTTCAGACCCGGTCCATTTCATCTGCTCAAGACCATTTACCGCCTCATAGTTGATTACATTAGGAAAAGTTCGGTTTAGCCCGGTGGGTTTATAAGTACCGTGAAAATCGACCAGCAGCTTATATTTAGCCGCCGTTTCTGCCGTCCGATAATGAAAATCAACCATATCCTGATCATCACGATCCATGAAATCGATCTTAAAGCCTTTAATCCCCAGGTGGGAATAATGCTTGCAAACCTTCTCTAAATCGCGTTCAAAGGCATAGTATCCAGCCCAGAGAATAATATCTACATTTTTGGTCTTCCCATAAGCAATCAGTTCTTTCAGGTTAATCTCTGGTACAACCTCAAATAAGCTCGCCTTGAGGTTTACCGCCCAACCCTCATCCAGAATAACGTATTCAATTTTATTTTTGGCCGCAAAGTCTATATAAGCCTTATAGGTTTCAGTATTAACACCCGAAACAAAGTCTACCTTACTCAGCCCCCAGTTATTCCACCATTCCCAGGCAACTTTCCCTGGTCTTATCCAGGAAACATCCTTTAACCGGCTGGGCTCGGCTAACTTGTAAACCATATCATTATCAGCCAGGGCTTTATCGCTCGTTGTTATTATGGAAATACGCCAGGGAAATTTAGTTCCAGCCTTGCTTTTAGCGAGGTATGGCTGGCGCGAGGTCACTATTTGTTGCAGCTGGTTATGCCCACCTTGCGTAGTAGATTTTGGATAAGTGGCAAAGTTGGCCTTCAGGATAGTACCTCCAGTAGGATTAAAAAGATACATACCTGGATAGCTTTGCAAATCAGCTTCTGCTAAACATACTTTCTTTCCCCTTTCCAATTCTACTACCAGCGGTGAAAATGCAAGTTTTCCGCTGTTCATTTTACTCAATTGGCTGTAGGCATAGGTATTTTCAAATGAATTGAAATACTGTCCTTCCAGTGTTGTTTCCTTCGTCTTCACATAAGGGATGTAGGCTTTGTAATCTTTTGGGAAACCGAAAGCGGCCAGTTCTTCATTGACGATAAAATCCTTTTCACCCGTAGATATAAAACGGTAAGCCATTCCTTCATTGTAAAGTCGGAAAATCAGTTTAAAATCTTCCTTGAATTCCAGTGTCAATTCTGAATAGTCATCACTTATGCTGTTTCTTTTGTAAAAATGAGCGGGAATATCTTGTTTAACCGTAATGGTTTTGGCTTGCTTGAAGTGAGATTTGATACCGAAATTTTTCCCGTTGCCTAGTTTCATGGCTATTGCACCAGAATTCAGTACCCTTTCCTTATCGTGCTCCAGCTGAAAACGAATACTATCAGCGATAATCACATCCACCTGCAACCTCCTGTCAGGAGAATTAACACTAACCCTCTTTTGGGCGGTTGCGGGGATGCTTAGGAACGTTAAAAGGAATAAGCGTAATATTTTTTGTTTCATTGGGTTATCTTAAAATGGTGTAGCTGTACATCACGAAATCATTTTTTGCAGGTAATTCTACCTTTATAGAACCTTTACGTCCTGTTGCCTGGATCATCGACTTTCCCTTACCGAGCAGGGGCTTTAATTGTATTTTGACATTTTCGGGCAACCAGGTTTCCAGCATGCCTATACCATCTGCAGTATTTTCCCTGAAAACAATCAAGTAACCCCTATCTTTTTGAAGGGATTGAAATCCTGTCCAGGATCTGCCAGAAGGCTCCTCACCAATTGGTAGAATAACTCCCTGATGGAAATCGTGCTGAACCTTTTTGTATTTTGCTACGAGTGTTCCCAGTTTTAGGGCTTCTTTAGGTAGCCCTGTTCCTTCAAACCAGGCCAGTGGCTGAGCAGCCATTGTACTGGCAAATAAATAATCAAAAGCATACTTGGAAGGGGCAAAAGGATCATTGCCATACTTGTCGGCATTTCTCCATTTATTTAAAAATTCAATCTGCAACTTCTCTGGTGGTACATATTTGGAGAGTTGCCATAAGTTACGTAGTGTCCAGTAGGGATAATAGTTTTGCCAGTCGGTGTAACGGTTTTCAAGAAAAATGTTGCCATATTCAGTAAAAAGATGGTACCCACCCCTACGCCCTGCAGTGGCATCGAGATTGAAAACGGCTTGGTTTTCTGTTTCGCTCAGCACCTTATTAAACATTTTGCCCAAATTAATTTCCGATTGCTTGTTGGGAATGGAGAGTCCATCAATTTTAAATGTCCTGATTCCGTACATCCGGTAAAGTTTTACCATTGCCGAAGCGTCTTTCTCCCAGTCTGCATAGTCTTGCTGAATACTGGGGTTAAACCATAAGCAAATTTCAATGCCCAGCGCTTTGCCCTTCTTTACGATTGGATCGAGTCCATTTGGGTATTTTGAAGTATCGGGTTTCCAATAATTTGGATTGTCCCAAATGTTTTTAAAAGATCCTTTGGCTAAGGCAGAATTTGGACTTTTTCCCTGCTGCCACCCATCATCAATTTGAAAATGTGTTATACCCAGCTTTGCGGCAGCTTCCAATTCTAAAAGGCTAAACCGTTCATTAACTTTAGCATCCTGGCTCCTATCCCCCCAGGTATTCATCATCACCATTTCGTCTCGCTGTGGCTCGTTTTTACGGATGGTTTTCTGATAACTGCGTAAGGCTTGCAGCTGGTCAATCTCCTGTCCGCTATAAACACCCAATACAACCGTGTAGGCTTTGCGCCAGTCATCTGTAAGAATATCCCTGGCACTTAGCCCCAATCCATTTACTGCAAAATGTCCAAATTCAGTCGTAAAATCCTGACCGCCATAGGCAAGCTGCACACTGGAACTTGGCGCTTCCTTCAAGAAAAAAAAGCCGCTCTCTTTTTCCTGATTGTGTACAAAAAGCAGGTTGCCTCTGTGCGTTCTTTTCCGATAGGGAATAAACTTATTCTCCTGCACAAGATTATTGTTCCAATCGGTTACATCAAAAAATTCAACGGCCTTACCCTGCCAATGGTACCCGTCGAGCTTTAATTGATCTAAAACTGCGGCAGAACCGTTAACCCTCATGTCCTCAGCAAATTCAATGTTTTTTTGATCAGCGGCATTGACTGATTGCGTTCCTGTCATGCCCTCCATCTTTCCTTTCAGATAGGTTTCGCAAGCGATTGAAGGACTTTGAGCGGTAATCCGATAGATTCGCTTTACATCAAGGCTGCCTATAGAAAAAGAAACGATGGTTTCCTGAGTAGCGACTTTAACTGGATCAGCCTTTCTTGAACAGAGTTGATAGTTTGCATTTCGAGCTACCTCATCTGCCTGAACAGAAAAATCAGGTTTCTTGTTCCGGTTAAACCAAACCCTCTGCCCCATTTTATCACTGAGGCTGTAAGTAACGATATTCCCCTTGTTCCAGATAAACTTACGCTCTATAAATTGATTGCCAATGGTAAGGGTATCCTTATTCAAACGGCTGTAGCATCCATCCTGCGCAAGGCAAGGCGTAACGACTGTAATCAAAGTAAGAAGCAGTAAAAAAGGTTGAATGGTTAATGTCCAATCCCGGTAAATCTTTTCAAGGATTTGCATCGATACAAACTTCAGTGGAGAATTTCCAAAAGTTCGCGGAAAGACCCGCCTATCGATCTCATAATAATTTGTAGCTGTCATATTTGGTGATTCCAAAACTAGCTACTTGTACCTAATGGAAGGGTTCAGTTTTGTACGGAAATGGTTCAGTTTTGTACAAATCAGCAATTTGTCTCGTCCTGCTATAGCT
>NZ_AYMG01000025.1 GCF_000633455.1 Pedobacter jeongneungensis | reverse complement strand
ATATAAAGATATGAGCAGGACCGAACCTAACCTAAATGCACAGGAAACTGCGCTTCAAAAAAAGATTGAAGGCTATACTTAAGTGAATGGAATGTTTAAATGATAGGACTAAGCGTTCGCTTCTTCTTTAACGGCTAACTGCCCGCAAGCGGCATCGATATCTTTACCACGACTACGGCGTATATTGGTGTTAATGCCCTGACTTTTCAAATAGTTTGAAAAAGCATCGATTTTATCCCCTTCTGCGTTGGTGAAATCAGCAAAAGAGATTGGATTATACTCGATCAGATTTACCTTGCAAGGGATATGTTTACAGAACTTTGCTAAATCCATTGCATCCGAAATTTCATCGTTAAAATGATTAAAAACAATATACTCGTAAGTGACCGGATTTTTGGTTTTAGCGAAATAGTATTTAAGGGCGTCTGCCAATGCTTTTAGAGAGTTAGCCTCATTGATGGGCATAATTTCGTTACGCTTTTCATCGTTAGCAGCATGCAGTGAAAGTGCAAGGTTAAATTTAGCGCCATCGTCGCCCAGTTTTTTGATCATTTTCGCAATACCTGCAGTAGATACAGTAATGCGCTTATAGCTCATATTTAGGCCGTCAGGGGCAGTGATACGCTCAATAGACTTCAATACGTTCGCATAGTTTAACAGGGGCTCTCCCATACCCATATACACGATATTGGTAAGTGGATTATTATAATTCTGCTTTGCCTGTTTATCAATAAGTACTACCTGGTCATAAATTTCGTCTGCGTTTAAGTTACGCTTACGGTCCATGTAGCCCGTCGCACAGAATTTACAGGTTAGACTACAGCCCACCTGCGAGCTCACACAAGCAGTCATACGGTCTTCTAAAGGAATTAATACCCCTTCAACAATATTGCCGTCGGCTAACCTAAAAGTGTTTTTAATCGTGTGGTCGTTACTGAACTGAGAGTTGTTAACCTGAACAGCATTAATGGCAAAAGAATCGTCCAAAGCCTTACGAAGATCTTTAGAAAGATTACTCATCTGCCCGAAACTCGTAGCCGATTTTTCCCAAAGCCACTGGTATATCTGCTTGGCCCTAAATGCAGGCTGTTGCATCGCTACAAGGTGTTGTTGCAATTGGGGAAGATCTAATGCACGGATATCGGTTTTTTTTGCTGTTACCATTTGTTGCAAAGGTACTTAAAAAAGGTAGAAGGTAAAAAGGCGGAGGGTATAAGGTAGTTAGATAAAGCCAAATTTTACAATTTGTTGGCTTATCTTCCTCTGCCTCTTGTATTTGGCTTGCCTGCAGGCTTACCTTTTGCTGGTCTGGAATTTCTATTACCAGTATTACTTTTAGGAGTAGGTTTTGAGCCTGAATGACCACCAGGTTTTTTACCTGAAGATTTTAGACCTGATGGTTTTGGTTTGAACGCCTTTTTAGGCTGTTCTTCCCTTAGCTCAGGAATTTCCTCCCAGGCATTTGCTTTTTTCTTTGTGGTACTTTTAGATTTGGGTTTGGCTTCAGATGATGAATTTTCGACACTTTTGGTAATGGCTTTCATCTCGTCTTCGGTAAGTTCCCTAAATTCTCCCGTAGGGATACCTTTAAGACTTATATTCATAATCCGTGTACGTTCGAGTTTGGTTACTTCATAATCAAAATGCTCGCACATCCTACGGATCTGCCTGTTTAAACCTTGAATTAAGATAATATTGAAAACAAAAGTGCTAATCTGGCGCACCTTACATTTTCGGGTATTCACTCCTAAAATTGGAACACCGTTACTCATCTCGAAAATAAAATCTTCTGTTATGGGTTTATTAACCGTAACTATATATTCTTTTTCGTGTTTATTCCCAGCCCTTAAAATCTTGTTTACAATGTCACCGTTATTGGTCAGGAAAATAATGCCTGACGAATCTTTGTCCAATCTGCCGATTGGGAATATTCTTTCGCTATGGTTAACGTAATCTACAATATTATCGCGGACACTGGATTCAGTGGTACTGGTAATGCCAACAGGTTTATTAAATGCCAGCAGGATGAAATTACTTTCTTCTTTAGGTTCGATGTTATGGCCATTTACCATTACTTTATCGCCTGGAAAAACCTGATCGCCTACTTTAGCCCTTTTTCCATTAATAAAAACAGTACCCTTTTCGATATAACGGTCTGCTTCACGGCGTGAACACAATCCACTTTCGCTGATAAATTTATTTAAACGGGTGGCAGAATTATTGTTCATACTGCAATTTTACGGAAATAAATTGTGTTATCCATTCTCAACAGTAGCAACAAATGCATTAACAGTACTTTTAAGCTTTGTTAAAGTTTCGAGATCTGTAATTTCAGCTTCCTTGTTAATCTTGGCTTTTGCAAAAGGAATGAGCTGAGCAGATATTTTAGCCTCAAGAACGGTTAAAATATCTATCATGGATTGATTAGCTTTTTCGCCCTGAGTAGAAGCAACTAGTGCTAATATTGGTTTACCAGAAAATGAAGCCGAGCTTACAGTCCAGTCGAGCAGATTTTTTAATGAACCCGGTAAACCCATTGCATATTCTGGTGTAGAAATGATGATTCCATCTGCCTGTTGAATGTTTAGGCGAAGATCATGAACAGCCTTTGGTGGGTCTTCTAAATCTAAATCAGGATTGAAATGTGGAATATTGGCAATGGAAGGAAAAAGGGTTACTTCAAAATCTTTATCTAAAAACTGGCTGATGGCAGCAATATAAAGTCCATTGGTTGAAATAGATTTCGTACTACCCGAAATCGCAAATATTTTTCTCATTGCTAAAAATAGCAAAGTGCGGATAAATTAGGAAGCGGGACTGGTAATCCGATAGTCATTTCAAATGAACCATTGAAACGCACCATGTTTCAACAGTTCATCAGAAAAATGCTCGACAACCAACCGGAGACAATGCTAACTCGACAGCTTTAAGATTCTAGCCCAGGCCTTAAGGTTAATGGCTTTTAACCACGTATGTACACAGATAAACACGGATTTCTATATCTGTGTTTATCCTTTTTATCTGTGGTTAAAGTATCTTTATAATCTAAAAACTCTGATCATCGGCACTTGGGCCATAACTTCCCGGAATTGGAATATTCAACAACCTTAAATAAACACCCAATTGTGCCCGGTGGTGGGAAGTTTGGTTTAAAGAGTGTCGAATGGTTTCATATTTAGAATAATCGGCCAAAACCTGTTTACCCATACTCAGTATCCAACGCCCGTTTAAATTTTCTTCGGTAGCTTTTTCTAAATCAGCTTTTCCAGCTGCATAATTTTCCTCTAAAATTTTAACCAGGTCATCAGCATTTTCTACAGGTGGTTCTGTATAAGGTGCTGTTTCAAAATCCAGTCCATCGGTAGTTAAAGCCAATGAAACCCAGCGTGGAAGATCGGCAATATGAACGGCAAGCGATTTCATTTTCATGCTTTTTTCGTGCGGCGCCCAGTCAAATTTATCTGCTGGTACAATTGCCAGGAATTTTTTTGTGGTATTGAATTCATCAGCCAACTCTTTCAATAATAATTTAATAACGTCCATATTTTTCTGTTTTGTTTTTTCTACTGTGTGTAACTCCATAAGTAATAAATCAGCAATGCTCATGATTTTTGATGTTTGTTTACACAAAGAAAATACGGACCACTGACAACCCTATGGCAGTGTAAAAAAATAATTTAATTGAGAAATGTTTTATTCAAAAAACGTATTTTTGTGGTAATGACGACATTAACCGTAAATATTGAAAACGAGAAATCTGAAAAAGCTGTAAAGGCTGTACTTGATGCCTTGGGCTTGAATTATGAGGTCGCATCTAACATTAAAGTCAAGGAAAAAGCATCAATTAAGGCTGAAAACGCAATCTATAACCACCTAAAAGATTCTTTTGAGCAAATCAAACTTCATCAGGAAGGGAAAATAAAACTTCGTGATGCCAAAGATTTTTTAGATGAACTTTAAGGTTAAAACGGCTCCTAATTTTGAAAGGGAAGTTAAAAAAATCTTTAAGAAACATCGCGGCATAAAATCTGATTTATTAAAGCTTATTAACGATTTAGAGAGAAATCCTGAATTAGGAGCCTACTTAGGTCAAAACATTTATAAAATTCGTTTATCTATCTCTGGTACGAATAAGGGTAAATCTGGCGGAGCAAGAATTATTACTTATGTCGTTGTCATTGATAAAATAGTTTATCTTGCTGAAATATACCTCAAAAGCGACCATTCGACTGTAAATATTGAAGACGTGATACAACGTTTGAATGATGCAGGAATTATTAACTCTTAATAATTTACCGGTAGCAAAGGCATGTAATCGCTTAATGGCATGTGTTGCATTTTCCTGAAAGGAATGCCAGAGTTTTTGAGGCAGATAATCCGTGTGAGGTTAAAATCGCGGTATTGGTTGCGGTAATGGCACCAGGCAATAAGGTGCCAGCTAAATGCATAAAAGATTAATCCGATCGGTTCTACCTCTCTTTTGCTAACCTCTTCCTTATTGTTTTTATAATCAAGTTCGATAAGGTGTTTTTCGGCAATAGCGTGCTGAATAAGGGACAGGTATTCAAAGTTGAAACTCAATCTTTCAGGAATCTGAAGTTTGATATGCTGATTTAAAGTTTCCAGCTTTTCTTTTTGACTTGTTTTTAATACTGCTTTTACCTTGGTTAGTGCAGAAGAGTAATGCGTACGGATGGAGTTATCGGCAAAACCATTTACCAAACTTTCTACCAATAACAATGCATTTGCCTCGTCCATATTAAACGAAACAGGGGGCAAAAAATAACCTTGAACAAGGTAATAACCTTTATGCTGCTCAAAACTTACGGGTATTCCCTGCTCGCAAAGCGCTTTAACATCACGGTAAACCGTACGTATACTCATGTTAAACCTTTCTGCAATTTTCTCTGCAGTAATGTATTTTTTGGATTGGAGTAAAGTCAGGATTCCAAAAAGTCGGTCGATACGGTTCATGTTTGGTTTTTTAGGCGATGATAAAATTAAAGCTTTTTAACCAATTTTCTTATGGTACGTTATTTGTAAAAGATAAATATATACCAATTCTAAACGATAAACCGTTATTATAATGGTTTAAGGTAATAATCTGAATTAAATGGCGGCTGTTATTCAAAAGCGTTTCTTCCGGGCAATAAAAAGTAAGGTAATTATAGGTTTTCTGTTCGCCTGTTTTGCGCTGCTATTGGCATGGGGGATCAGCAAGTTTGCCTTTACCCGGATGCTTAATACGGTGGAAGAAATTTCGGCGCCGAACGACCGTTTAAGGATTGTTAATGATCTTTCGCATAAAATTGCCAGGTTAGATCAGCTGCAGCGCGATGAAGCCTTTAATAAACAAGGCACCTATAGTTTTTTGAAAGAATCACGTAAATTAAGATCCAGCCTGGATACGTTACGGAAATTATACCGTGGTGATTCTGCCCAGCTGGCAAGGATAAAATCAATCAAAAATTTACTGTCCGACCGCGATAAACAGTTCATAAACTACCTGAAGGTAAGGGAAACGCTGGTAAATACCAAATCGTTCTCTGATGAGGTGCAGAAACTAAACGAACTGGTGGCTACCAGGACAAGGCAAACGGATAGCGCGGTTTTGACTACCGAAACCACTACCTCAACCACTACGGTTGCACCAGAGGAAGAACAAAAATCGCGTGGTTTCCTGAGCAAACTTTTTGGAAAGAAGAAATCTGACGTTTACAAAATCATTAATGAAGAATTTAAAGTTAAACGCGATACCTTAAATGCTAAGGCTGAAGACAGCATCATGAAAAGCATGACGGGTTCGTTAAAAAATATCGAACAGGAACAACGTCAGAAAAGCCAGAAGTTTTTAAAACGCGAAGCCGATTTATCAAGTGCCAGTAATGCCTTAACGGCTAAAATGCTACAGATTTTGCGTGAAGTTGAGGGCGAAGCGGTAGCGCAGGTTGATTTAAATGGCATCCAGGCTAAAGAAGTGGTTAATGATGGTATTACCCAGATTACTACCATTATTATCATTTTCTTTTTGTTGACCGTAATCCTGCTTTACCTGATCCTGGCAGATATTACCAAAAGCAATAGATACAGAAAGGCTTTGGAGCTGGCGAAAGATGAAGCTGAATATCATGGAAAGGCAAAGCAGCGGTTTCTTTCTAATATGAGCCACGAAATCAGGACGCCATTGCAATCTATTTTAGGCTATGCCGAATTGATCACTCAACAGGATGTACCCAATAAAAAAGATGTTGATGCCATTTACCAGTCTTCCATCCATTTACTTCAGATTGTGAATGAAGTATTGGATTATAACCGGATTATTTCGGGCGAATTTAGTTTCAATAACCAGGTGTTTAATATCAGAAAAGCTTTGGATGAGGTCGTATCTGTAATGCGACCACTGGCAGAACAGAAATCCCTTCAATTAAATGCAGCACTCGATCTGGCTAACCTCGAATTTGTAAAAGGTGATGCTTTTAGGTTAAAGCAGATCTTATTTAATTTGTTAGGTAATGCCGTTAAATTTACGCTGAAAGGCGAAATCCGTTTGTCTGTTTCTTATAAAAGACAAGGTGATGATCTGCATTTTCATTTCACGATAAAAGATACCGGAATTGGCTTCGAAGAGAAAGATATCCCTAAAATATTTAATGAATTTGAGCAAATAGAATCTCCGGAAAAATACATCATCAATCAGGCCGGTACCGGTTTGGGATTACCCATTGTTAAATCATTAATTGAAACGCAGGGAGGCCGGATTTATGTTAAAAGTAAGCCTGGTATAGGAACCACATTTAATATTTACATGAAATATGAAAATACATCCGAAAGGGTAAACGATGCTTTGGATTTAGAACATTACGCCATTATTAATCCCGGTTCTGTTTGGATAATTGATGATGATAAGCTGATTCTTGACTTATGCGGCATGATTTTCCAGAAAAACAAAATCCCTTTTAGAAGTTTTACCCAGGTAGCCGACATTCTTCATACCGAACCGGAACCCGATTTAAAATATGTTTTGATTGATATGCGCATGCCAGAAATGACTGGTTTCGAACTTTGTCATTTATTGAAAAAGAAACTGCCTCCTAATATTAAGTTCTATGCCATTACCGCACAGGTTTTGCCAGAAGAGCGTGAAATGGTCTTAAGTGAGGGCTTTGATGGGCTGATTATGAAACCGTTCAGGGCGGTTGATATTCTTTCTATTTTTGATAAAACGGAAATATTAGCCGAACAGCCCGAATTTGATTTTTCTTCAATTGAGAAAATGACTTTTGGCGATCAACAATTATTAGAAAAAATCCTCAACCGTTTTAAACAGGATTCTATTGACGATGCAGCCGAATTGAAAAAATATATCGCAGAGGAAGATCAGGAAAAAAGCAGGTTACTGGTTCATCGTTTGGCAGGGCGGACAGCACAGATGGGCTCTAAAACCTTAGCTAATGCATTCCGCACTTTAGAAATAGAAATTGCTGAAAATGGCTTAACAGACAAAACCAAAACTGAAGTTTTGATACAGATTAAAAAATTGGATAGTCTGATTGCTTTTATTGAGCAAATGGATTATTCGCCTGCGATTTGATAGAAATGGATAATTTTAAAAGATTTTCTTTATCCGCTAGCCACGGGGGCTTCTTTCTTTTGATAGCAAAAAAAACAAAGCTACCGGCTCGCAATTTTTTTATTAAAGTCGGTGGATAGGCTTGAACTCTACCTGCCAAAAAATTGACCATGCCGGTTTAAAAGCTCAACGAAGAAACAGTGCTTTGGCCTTACAAGGTGGGTAAGCAGAACAGAAATAGTGTTGTGTCGAAATACATTGCTCAGTCTTTTTGCTAACCTGTCTGGCCAAGACAACCGTCTTTCTTCCAAAAAAAATTGATTTGTGAAACCTTTGTATGCTTTGTGGTAAAATACCACTATTCAATCCCGTAGCGCTCCATTTTAGCATAAAGCGTTTTACGGTCGATATTTAAAATTTTTGCTGCTTTTGATTTATTGTGTCTCACTTTGATCAACGTTTCGGTAATCAATGTTTTTTCGTTCTGTTCGTTTACCGCTTTCAGGTCGGATGAATTTCCAGGTGCCGATTGTTGCTGAACGGAAATCATCATTTCATCCGGTAAGGCTTCAATCTGGGCAATATCACCTGGGCTCAATAAAACCATACGTTTAATTACATTACTAAGTTCGCGCAAATTGCCAGGCCAATCGTAACTCAATAATAATGCTTTTGCTTCAGCAGATACGCTTTTAACGTTCCGCTCTAAATCGCGATTTGATAACTGTATAAAGTGATTGATAAACAGTTCCAAATCTCCACCTCTATCGCGCAGTGGTGGTAGCTGGATTTTAAATTCATTTAAGCGATGATATAAATCTTCTCTAAATTCTCCTTGCTGCATGCTATTGGCCAGGTCATCATTTGTAGCTGTAATAATGCGAACGTTTACAGGGATTTGTTTGGTACTGCCCAAAGGCTGTATTACTCTTTCCTGCAAAGCCCTGAGTAGTTTAATCTGTACTTCGTAACTCAGGTTACCCACTTCATCCAGAAACAACGTTCCACCGTTGGCTGCTTCAAACTGGCCTTTTTTATCATTTAAGGCACCAGTAAAAGCACCCTTAACATGTCCGAATAATTCGCTGGCTGCTAAATCTTTCGATAAAGCACCACAATCTATTGCCACAAAAGGTTTATCTGCCCGCTTACTCTGTTGGTGCAGAGTTCTGGCAGCAAATTCCTTCCCGGTTCCGCTTTCACCCTGTATAATTACCGACATATCAGTAGGTGCAACCAGGTTAATGTGACCATATAATTTATCGGCAATGGCACTTTTGCCCTTAATAAAATCGCCGTTTGTTTCTTTTGGGGTAACGCTTTTTAAATCTTTTTTGGCTAAAGAATTTTTGATCACCATTAATAATTCATCAGGATTAACCGGTTTGGTGATGTAATCAAAAGCGCCTAACTGAATTGATTTTACCGCGGTACGAACATCATTAAAACTTGTCATGATGATTACCGGAATAGAAAGGCCCAAATCGCGGAGGTGGGTAAGCACTTCGAAGCCTGTACCGTCCGGAAGGCGGTAATCAATTAACAATAAGTCGAATTCGCTGTTCTCAACTTGTTTAAAAGATTGCTTTACATGGGTTACAAGGGTAACTTCATGACCGTTTTTTGTTAAAAAACCTTCAAGTAATTGAGCAAATGTTGTATCGTCTTCTAGAATCAGGATTCTCGCCATTTAACAAAAATAAGAAAAGCCGGACATAATCCGGCTTTCTTTTGTAATAGGTAGATGTAATATTTGGGTTTTTATTGTACGGGTTTACCGTCTTTATCAATTTTAACCGAACCAGTTTCTGCTTCTTTTTTAACATTGATCAAGTAGTATTCCTTTGTTCCTTCTTTAACAGACCAAGCTTCAGTTGCGGTCCATCCTTTATAAGCGTCAGATTTTAATGCTGTTGTTACCGGTTCAGGTAATTCTTCCAATTTAACCGGAGTTTTTACTGCACTATCTTGAACTGCAACAATTGCAGTAGTTTTAAAATCTTTTACTTCACTTGCCTGTACTGCTGAGAATCCTGCAAAAGCTAAGAACGCAGCTGATAAAATTAATTTTTTCATCTTGTTTCTTTTTTAGTTATGCGCGGCCCGAGGGGCCACGCTAATATGTTAATTATGCCTTGTGGCGTATTCTTTGAGGTTATTGAACTGGTTTACCGTCTTTATCGATTTTTACCGAACCGGTTTCAGCTTCTTTTTTCACGTTGATTAAATAATACTCTTTAGTACCTTCTTTAACCGACCATGCTTCAGTAGCAGTCCATCCTTTGTAAGCGTCTGATTTTAATGCGGTGGTTACCGGAGCAGGAAGCTCTTCCAATTTAACCGGAGTTTTTACTGCACTATCTTGAACTGCAACAATTGCAGCGTTTTTGATTGTATTTACTTCACTTGCTTGTACTGCTGTGAATCCTGCGAATGCTAAAGTAGCGGCTAAAATGATCTTTTTCATGATATTCTGTTTTAAATATGATTGGTAACTCTCGTTACTGTTTAAATACTTATTAATTATGGAGCGCTAATTTTATATTGATTATTGAACTGGCTTACCGTCTTTATCAATTTTAAGAGAACCGGTTTCAGCTTCTTTTTTAACGTTAATTAAATAATACTCTTTAGTTCCTTCTTTAACCGACCAGGCTTCAGTGGCGGTCCAACCTTTATATGCATCAGATTTTAATGCGGTTGTTACTGGAGCAGGAAGTTCTTCCAATTTAACTGGAGTTTTCACTGCGCTATCTTGAACTGCAACAATTGCAGTAGTTTTAAAATCTTTTACTTCACTTGCTTGTACTGCTGAGAATCCTGCGAATGCTAATACTGTAGCTGCTAAAACGAATTTTTTCATGGTATATATTTTAAAATTTAATTTGTGTAACAATACTTGCTAATGTTTCATAATGATGCCAAACCAATTTTTTTATTTAAATAATTGATTTACAGTTAATTGTTATTGTGCCAAGGTTTTAATGTTGTGGAGTTTCTCTACACTTTGTGGCGAATGACTACAAGTTTTGCAGTTATTTGTTGCATACTTATAGAAGAGAAACATCGTCATGCCCAACTTAACCGGGAATTGTAATGCAAAAAGCAAAGATTTCAGCATATGATCATGCCTTTAGAGGTAACCGTAACATCAGGGGGATCAGATTTAAGTGTAATTTTGAAATAGTGATGTTTGAGAACTTCTGATTATCAGATAGAAATATGAGACAGCACAAAAAAATAAATCTCAATTTTTGAAAAAAGAAGATTTTTTTCTATCATTGCAGCCCGATTAAAAGCCTCCTTAGCTCAGCTGGTAGAGCAACTGACTTGTAATCAGTAGGTCATTGGTTCGATTCCGATAGGAGGCTCTTTTTTCTTTCCCGGTTTTCTAATTTCTTTAGGAAAAATCATAAAATCATTTCATCATCAAAATAAGCTAAGTACCGAAAAATATTTTTTTTGCTGCCCATATTGCGCTAATTTGCATCATGCTAAAATACTTTTCAGCCGATTGGATTTTTCCTGTTGCTTCTGCTCCGGTTAAAAACGGGGCTGTTGCCGCAAATCCCGATGGCGAAATTATAGAAATCTTAACTGAAGAAGAGATCATAAGGCTTGGTCTGGAGATCACAAAATATAGAGGAGCAATTGTTCCGGGTTTTATCAATACACATTGCCATTTAGAACTTTCGCACATGCTGGGGCAAATCCCTGAGCGTACCGGATTGGTCGAATTTGTGCGGAGCATTATTGCAAACAGACAGGCTAACGCAGAGCAGATTATGGAAGCCATGCATAATGCCGACCAGAAGATGTTCGAAAATGGTATTGTGGCTGTTGGCGATATTTCTAACCAGGTTTCTTCCAAAGCAGTAAAAGAAAAAAGCCAGATTCATTACCACACCTTTATAGAAGCATTAGGCTTTAACCCTGAACGTGCTGATGCCATCATGGATCATGTTAAAGGTATCAAACAAGATTTTGAACCACTGTCAGCATCTATCGTTCCACATGCACCCTATACTGTATCTCCCGAATTATTTGAATTAATCAGGGAAGAAGCCGAAAAAACCAATACTTTTATCAGTGTGCATAATCAGGAAACGGATAATGAAAATGCTTTTTTCGAAAATAAAACAGGTGGGTTTTTAGATCTGTACAAATTTTTAGGTATGGATATCTCTTTCTTTGAGCCTACAAACAAAACTTCATTACAAACCTGGCTACCTTATATTAAGGAGCAAAAAACTTTGCTGGTGCATAACACGGTTTCAGATAGAGCTGATGTTCTGTTTGCAAAGGAACACAATAGTCATTTATATTGGTGCCTCTGCCCGCAAGCTAATTTGTATATCGAAAACACTTTGCCAGATGTTAATCTCCTGATAAATGAAAAAGTGAAAATCACCTTGGGTACCGATAGTTTGGCAAGTAACCATCAGCTTAATATCCTGTCGGAAATGATCACCTTGCAGAATCACAAAAAAGCAGGCTTTGAAGCACTATTGCGTTGGGCAACAATCAATGGAGCTGAATTTTTAGCGCTTGATCAACAATTCGGAACAATAGAAGCTGGCAAAAAACCGGGATTGAATCTGATCCAGCTGTCAGCTGGTTTTATAATTGAAAGTGATCAGGTTAGAAAACTGATCTAATGCTAAAAAAAGATGAAAATAGCCATATTGGATGATTATCAGGATGCAGTTAGAAAACTTGCATGTTTTGATTTATTACAGCAGCAGGAAGTTGTTATTCTTAACAAAACCGAGAAAGACGCTAATGCTTTGGCCGAAAAAATAAAAGATGTGGAAGCGTTGGTTCTGATCAGAGAAAGGACTGTCATTACAGGTGACTTACTTTCCCGATTGCCCAATTTAAAATTGATTAGCCAGACCGGGAAAATATCCAATCATTTAGATTTAAATGCATGTTCTCAATACAAAGTAGCTGTTGCCGAGGGGGTTGGTTCACCTGTAGCTCCTGCCGAATTAACATGGATTTTACTAATGAATGTTTTAAGGCAGATTCCCAATGCTATTGAAGGAATGAAAAAAGGCAATTGGCAGGTGAATATCGGCGAAAGTGTGAATGGAAAAATCATAGGGATTTGGGGTTATGGAAAAATCGGTAAAATGATTGCAGGTTATGCAAAAGCTTTTGGTGCAAAGGTTTTGGTATGGGGAAGTGAGCAATCCAGATTGAACGCTATAAATGATGGATATGAAGCAGCCGAAAGTAAAACTGATTTTTTTAAAACTGCCGATGTTGTTTCGCTTCATCTACGCTTAAACAAAGATACCACTGGTATTGTAAAAGAGGAAGATTTAAGTTTAATGAAAACTTCGTCGGTGCTGATCAATACTTCCCGTGCAGAACTTATAGAAAAGGGAAGCCTTATTAAAGCTTTAAAAGCAGGTAGGCCAGGGTTTGCCGGTTTAGATGTTTATGAAAGCGAACCCGTTTACGATACCGGTTTTGAGCTCCTAAATATGCCAAATGTGGTTTGTACACCACACCTTGGCTATGTAGAGAAAAATAGTTATGAACTGTATTTTAGTAAAGCGTTCGAAAATATCATCAATTATATTAACGGAAAGCCAACAAATATTGCTAACCCCGAAATACTTTAAGAATGAACCCAATCTGCAAATTATTTAATATAGAATATCCCATCATTCAGGCCGGAATGGTTTGGTGCAGTGGTTGGGAATTGGCTTCGGCAGTTTCCAACGCAGGCGGTTTGGGTATTATTGGCGCAGGCTCTATGTACCCGGAGGTTTTAAGAACGCACATCCAAAAATGTAAATTAGCTACCGATAAATCTTTTGGAGTTAATATTCCATTGCTCTATCCTAACATTCAGGAAATTATTGATGTAGTAATAGAAGAAGGAGTAAAGATTGTTTTTTCTTCGGCTGGCAATCCTGCAACATGGACAAGCATTTTAAAGGAAAAAGGCATCATTGTAGTTCATGTGATTGCAAATACAAAATTTGCCTTAAAAGCACAGGAAGCTGGGGTAGATGCCATTGTTGCCGAAGGTTTTGAAGCTGGCGGTCATAATGGTAGGGAAGAAACCACTACAATGTGTTTAATCCCTATGATAAAAGAGGCTGTAAAAATTCCGGTTATTGCAGCTGGTGGTATTGGGAGTGGAAAAGCCATGTTGGCTGCCTTTGCTTTAGGTGCAGATGCCGTTCAGGTAGGTTCTGCTTTTGCGGTTGCCGAAGAATCATCTGCTCACCCTGCTTTTAAAAATAAAATTATTTCGGCCACTGAAGGTGATACCAAACTGACTATGAAAAAGCTGGTTCCGGTAAGGTTATTGAAAAATGAATTTGCTGATGCCGTTTCAATAGCTGAGGCAGAAGGAGCAGATAGAAGCCGTTTAATGGAACTTTTAGGCAGGGCCAGGGCAAAATTGGGGATGTTTGAAGGCGATATGGAAAATGGTGAACTCGAAATTGGTCAGGTTTCTGCGATGCTCAAAAAAATTAAACCTGCAAGAACCATTCTTGACGAAATTTGGTCTGAATTTAAATCCGAATTACAAAGATTTAAGTACATATCTGGGGAATTAGATTTATAAACAACATTTTATATTACCAGGTCATTAACTTTACAACATTTCAACTTTACAACATCCGAACATAAGGATACACAATTGGTTTACTAACTTTGCAACGTTAAAATTTAGTATGAGCGAAAAAAATATAAAATCTTCTGAAGGGGTAAAGCATCTTAATATAATTATAACTGGTAAAGTGCAGGGCGTTGGGTTTAGGGAAACCACAAAAATTATTGCCAACCAAATGATGGTGAATGGTTTTGTAAGGAACGAAAAAGACGGGTCGGTTTACATCGAAGCAGAAGGCGAAGAAATTTTCCTCGAAGAATTCGTAAACTGGTGTCACGAAGGTCCCGACCGCTCGCGTGTAGAAAATGTAACAGTAAGCGATGGCGAAGTAAAAAACTATCGTAATTTTGAAGTCTTAAGGAAATAAATTGCTGAATTGTTGGATTGCTATATTGTTCCGGTAATGGGGCTTATCTCAATACGCAATATTCAAATCTCAATATTAAATGTCTGTATATAAAAAGTTTCTTGGGCAGACCATGATTTATGGTATCAGTACCATTTTTTCGCGGTTGTTCAATTTTATTTTAACGCCTGTTTACACGGGTGTTTTCGCCCCTGGCGTTTATGGTGTTTTTACCAAAATGTTCAGTTATGTATCCATCATCAATCCAATATTGGCATTTGGGATGGAAACCACCTTTTTCAGGTATTTAAATAAACATGAAGATAAAAAGCAGGAAGTTTATAACAATAGCTTTTTGGTAATCGCTTTTATATCAACCCTGTTTTTAATCACCGCATTAATTTTTTCCGATTATTTAGCCAGATATACTTTAGATGGAAACATCGCCGAATTGGCCGATCAAAAATCTTATGTCCATTATTTCGCGTGGATTTTATTTGTGGATGCCATCAGTGTAATTCCATTCGCCAAATTAAGGGCCGATGGAAAACCATTTAAATATAGCTTAATCAAGTTTCTTAACATAGGCACTTTTGTAGGCTTAAACCTGGTTTTCATTTACGTGATCCCATTCCTCATCAAACATGATATA
This sequence comes from Pedobacter jeongneungensis, assembly GCF_000633455.1. Classification (GTDB taxonomy): domain Bacteria; phylum Bacteroidota; class Bacteroidia; order Sphingobacteriales; family Sphingobacteriaceae; genus Pedobacter; species Pedobacter jeongneungensis_A. Next base: position 103,760 of record NZ_AYMG01000025.1, on the reverse strand, counting down.
TTGAGCGGCTGGTTCACTTCATGGTACAAAGGCCGTTGGGTAGGTTATGTATTTGTAGCCAACTTAATAGCAAGCGTGGTTACTTTGCTCATGCTTATTCCGCAGTTTTTAGAAATCCAGTTTAAGTTTAACAAGAGCTTATTCAACAATATGCTGGGCTATAGCTGGCCGGTTTTAGTGGCTAATTTATCGTTCATTATTAATGAAAATTTAGACAAAATTTTATTGGGGAAATACCTGCCTGAAAGCATTGCCAACCATGATGTAGGTATTTATGGAGCCGTGTGCAAATTGGCCATCTTCATTAGTATTTTTAATACAGCTTTTAGATTAGGTGCAGAACCGTTTTTCTTTAGTCATGCTAAAAATGCAAATGCAAAGCAAACCTACGCCAATATTCTGTATTACTTTGTGCTTGCTTTATCCATCCTTTTTGTAGGCTTAACAGCCAATATCGAAATCATTAAATATTTTATCAATTCGAGGTATTGGGTGGGGCTCAACGCAGTTCCATTTTTATTGTTCGGTTATGTTTGTTTAGGTATTTATATGAATTTATCGGTATGGTACCGCTTGTCCGATCAAACCAGGTACGGCTTGTATATTTCTTTGGTGGGGGCCGTTTTTACCATCATCATGAACATTATCCTTATTCCTAAATTTAGTTATATGGGTTCGGCATGGGTGTCGATGTTTGCCTATTTCATAATCATGGTTATTTCTTATTTACTGGGACAAAAGCATTACCCCATCCCCTATAAACTTAAAGCAATGAGTGCGTATATATTGGTTTCTATTGTGATGGTGTACTTATCTTTTTGGGTTTTTAAACGCAATATTTACATCGGCAATGGCATTTTAGTGCTATTTCTCCTTGGTATTTTCTATTTTGAAAAGAATAATGTGGCGAAAATGTTAAAGAAGTAAATCAGGAGGATTAATTATCTCAAATCTAGTATCTCCAATCTCACATCTTATAAAAAATGGAAATAAAAATTATCAATACATCCGAACACCCGCTTCCACAATATGAAACTGCACATGCGGCTGGTATGGATTTGCGGGCTGCAATAACCGAAGAAATAATATTAAAACCTTTGCAAAGATTATTGGTGCCAACAGGTCTGTTTATCGAACTGCCAACTGGATATGAAGCGCAAATCAGACCAAGAAGTGGCCTGGCTTATAAGCATGGTATCAGCATTGTAAACTCACCTGGAACAATTGATGCCGATTACCGTGGTGAAATAAAAGTTTTATTGGTAAATTTATCAGATACAGATTTTAAGATCGTTAATGGCGACAGGATTGCCCAAATGGTAGTGGCCAAACATGAAACCGTAAACTGGCAACCGGTTACCGAACTTGGCGAAACTGCACGTGGCGAAGGTGGTTACGGACATACGGGAAAATAATTAGGAGTTGGCAGTTTTCAATTTGGAGTTAATTTTTGGATGATATGAAGTACAAAATATATTTTCTTATCGGGGCTGCTTTTTTGAGCTTCCAGGCTTTTGGGCAAGGAGCGGTTACGCCAGCTACCAACCGCGACAGCAATATGGTAAAGCAGTTGTTTTTTGCTGGTCTTCGAGAGAAAATGTCCGAAAATTATGTTGTTGCCTCGACCAATTTTAATAAAATCGTCGGTTTAGATCCGAATAACCATGCCGCCTATTTCGAACTGGCAAATGCTAATCTCCGTTTAGATAAACTTAGCGAGGCTGAACAGAATATAAAACAGGCTATTAAGTTAAATGCCGACAATTTATGGTATTGGCGTTTGCTTGGCGAAGTGTATAAACGCACCAATAAAATGCCCGAACTGATTGATGTATTTAATCAGCTCATCCGCATTGATCCCGAAAATGATGCCTATTATTTTGATAAGGCCAATGCCCAGTTTTTAGCCAATCAGTTAGATGCTGCTAAAAAAACTTATGATGAAATCCAGGTTAAATTTGGCGATTCAAGAGATCTGACAAATGCCAGAAAACGCTTTCAGGCAAATGGAAGTGCCACCGAAAGTGATATTGTTAAATTATTGGAGGGCAACCAGGCCGACGTAAAAAATTATTTATATGCTGCTGGTTTGCTTTTGCAAAAAGGAAATGATCCTGAAGCATTAAAGGTGCTGGTTAAAGCGCAACAATTAGAACCCAATAACTTTGAGGTCAATCTTGCACTCGCAGATATTTACCGCAGGCAGAAGAACGATGAAACAGCTTTTGCTTCATTAAAGCTTGCTTTTGAGAGTGCCGAAATGCCTCTGAGTGAAAAAGTTAAAATCATAGCAGCCCTATTCCCGAAACTGAACCAGCCCATTGTGGCCAAAAATGTAACCGAATTGAGTAAATTGGTTGCTGAAAAAAATCCGGGCGATGCCAAAGCTTTAGCGCTTTACGGCGATGTACTTTATCAGCAGAATAACCTAAAAGAAGCCTTAGCGGAATACCAGGCAGCATTAAAACTCAACGAACAGGTTTATGTGGTTTGGGAGCAGGTTATCAATATCCAAACGTTACTGGGCCATTATGGTGAAGCTGTAAAAGTGGGTGATGAAGCGCTAACCATTTATCCGAATCAAGCCAGTTTATACTATTATGTGGCTTACGCCCAGTATAAAACGGGTAAATACGAGCCTGCACTCGGCAATTTAAAAACTTCGCTACAATTAGACGTAGAGAATAAGAGCTTACAGGCACAGATTTATGCCCTTCAGGGTGATATATACATCAATCAGAATAATTTTTCAGCAGCAAAAACGGCTTTCGAAAAAGCCATTTCATTAGAGCCCGATAATTACCTCATCATGAATAATTATGCCTATTATTTAGCGTTAAAGAATGATGATTTAGCAAAAGCCGCAAAATATGCAGAAACAGCGGCCAATGGAATGCCAAACAACCCTTCTGTTATCGATACTTATGCTTTTATACTATTTAAACAGCAAAAATACGATCTGGCAAAAACATGGATAGAAAAGGCATTGCAAAACAATAGCAATAAAAATGGTGTTTACTTGGAGCGCTATGGAGATATACTTTTTATGAAAGGTGAAAAGGAAGAGGCGGTTATCCAATGGCAAAAAGCAAAAGAAGCCGGAAACGGATCAGAAGTTTTAATTAAAAAGATAAATGAAAAGAAGTATTTTAAATAGCGTGTTCCTTTTGGGAGCGGTAGTTTTTGTTTCGGCATGTAAGCCTAAAAAAGAAATTGTGGTGGCTCCTCCTACTAAAATGGAAACTAAAACCGACAATTCTAAAGCTGAAACCCTAACGCTGTTAAATAGTAAACAACTTAAATTTAATACCCTTTCTTTAAAAGCCAAAGCAACTTTAGATATTGGTGGCGATGCCAACGATGTAACCATGAATTTCAAAATGAAAGACAAGGAAACCATTTGGGTAAGCATTACTGCTTTGGGTGGAATGGCTGAGGTTGCCAGGGCTTTGATTACACCTGATAGCATTAAAATCATGAACAGAATGAAAAGTGAATACCTAAAAAAGCCTTTCAGCTATGTTTACAATTTCACCAATAAACAGGTTAACTTTAATACTTTGCAGGCCATTTTAACCGGTAATGCCATGGGCGAATTTTTAACAGAAAAATCAGATGTTAAACAAGAAAATGGTGTTTGGGTAGTTTCGGGCAGTAAAGCAGAACTGGATTATAAATTGCTTTTTAATACTTTGTTCAAGGTCGCTGAAACCAATTTGAATGATGTTAAAAATGGTCAGGCGTTGAAAGTGACCTATACTGATTACCAAAAACTAAATGAATCTTTATTTCCAAGTGCTTTACAGATCAATACACTGTCTAAAGCCAAAAAGATAAACATCGACTTGCAATTTGTAAAAATTGATGGCAATGTTCCGGTCGATTTTCCGTTTACTGTACCAAAGAGGTTTGCGGTTGTGAAATAAGCTTAGCACTTAATAACTTAATATCTATAATTGGCTTGCCAAAGGTATCTACTGCTTCAGTATGGTCACTTTGGCAATCTTTGTATTATATGAAGATTAGGTGAAGACAGTTCTGTAATAAGTGATTATGACTTTAGTATCTCGATTTTAATACTTTTTACTATAAAATTTTTATACTTTTGGCTTAATGAAGCTACAAAAACTCCTATTTATCCTTTTTTTAAGCGTGTTAACCCTTTCGGCGGTTGCACAAACTGAAAGTCAGCTCAGAAGGAAAAAAGAAGCTATACAACGTGAAATCGAACAGCTTCAAAAGAATTTGAATAAAACTGCCAGTGGTAAAAAGCTTACCTTACAGCAGATTAATACCATAAACGCCCAGATCAGGTTGCGCCAGGATAAAATTGGAACAATCAACTCTGAAATTAAAAATCTGGATAACCAAATCTCTCAGAACACAAATACCGTACATACGTTGCAAGGTCAGTTGGGCGATCTTAAAAAAGAGTACGCAGGCATGATCCGTTTTGCACAGCGGAACAGGAACTCGTACGATAAAATGATGTTTATTTTCGCCTCAAAAGATTTTAACCAGGCCTATAAAAGGATAAAATATTTACAACAGTTTAGCCAGTACAGAAAAAAACAGGCTGGTTATATCGAAAATACACAGCAAGACCTAAACGGTAAAATCAAAGTGTTGGATAAAACACTCCGCGAAAAAAGCGACCTGTTAAAAGAGCAGGAAAGGGAACGTGAGCGTTTAGGTAAAGACAAAAGTGAACAGTCTGTAGTGTTAAATAAGTTGAGTAAAGATGAAAAGCAATTTAAGCAGGATATCAATACCCGTAAAAAACAACAGGCGCAGATAGATAGGGCCATTAGTGCGGCCATTCAGCGTGCAATTGAAGAAGCAAGAAGAAAAGCAGCAGAAGAGGCCAGAAGAAAAGCGGCAGAAGAAGCACGTATTGCTGCGGCTAAAGCTAAAGCAGAAAATAAACCTGCTCCTGCTACCCCAGCCGCACCAACTGCGAAGGCAAAATCAACCGGAGAGTTGTTAACAGCCACACCGGAAGCCGCAAGATTATCTGCAGGCTTTGAAAATAACAGGGGAAGGTTACCTTGGCCGGTAGCAACAGGTACCATTACCGAAAGATTTGGTCTGCATAAGGTAGATCAGGCGAGCTATACTAATGATGGGGTAGACATTACCACCAGCGATGGCGCAACGGTTAGGGCTGTATTTGCTGGTAAAGTTGCCGCTGTTCAGGTATTTATGGGAAGAACGGTAGTATTGATTAACCATGGTGAATACTTTACGGTTTACCAGAACTTAAGATCGGTGAGTGTAAGCGTGGGTAATGATGTAGATACCAAACAGGCCATAGGTGTGGTGGCCAACACTGGGGATGATGCCATCCTGAAATTCCAGATCAGAAGGGGCCAGGCGGCTTTAAATCCTGAAGCCTGGATTAGTAAATAGATTAGTTTTTAAATTGTTTATATTTGTATAAATTATATTAGTGATGTATCAAGGCACGTTATTAGAGTTTTTAAACATGGGTGGATCGGAGATCGTACTCATTTTAGTGGTAGTCTTATTATTGTTCGGTGGTAAAAAACTGCCTGAGCTTGCAAGAGGACTTGGAAAAGGGATCAGAGAGTTTAAAGATGCATCTGAGGGAGTGAAGCGTGAAATCCACAGGAATATTAATGCCATGGATTTAGATAAAGAAGAAGCGGAAGAAGCAGCGGTAAACCATAGTGAACGTCACCATCCAACAGAAGAAACCCCTGTTGACGAAAAGGTTGCGGCTAGTGTACCTCACACTAATACAAGCACCCCAATTGACGAAAAAATTGTAGCAGACAATCATAAAGTTTAAACAAAAAAGTTATGTTAAATACAACAATAGCAGCAATGCTTGGAACACCAGAAATTATCATTATCGCGGTAGTGGTTTTGTTATTATTTGGTGGTAAAAAAATTCCTGAACTAATGAGAGGTTTAGGTAAAGGCGTTAAAGAATTTAAAGATGGAAAAGATGGTGTTGATGGAGATCAGGTAGATCCATCTAACCGTGATAAAACCGTTTAATTGCAATAATTTTAGTTTTGAAGAAATACAGCGCTCTAAAAGAGATTCAGGCACTCATTTCGCAAAAGCAATTAACTTTACCCGATTTATTGGCTTATTATATTAAGCAAATTAAAGATAAAGAACACCTCAATGCATTTAACGAGGTGTTTTTTTATTCGGCCGAAGTTCAGGCAAAAGCGATACAGCAAAAAATAGAAGAAGGTACTGCAGGTAAACTTGCAGGTATGGTAATTGGCATTAAAGATAATATCTGTTACGAAGGCCATATTGTTACCGCATCTTCAAAAATGCTCGAAGGCTTTGTATCTCCATATTCATCAACTGTTGTTGAACGTTTGTTACAGGAAGATGCCATCATTATCGGCCGTTTAAACTGTGATGAGTTTGCTATGGGCGGCTCTAACGAAACGTCTTACTATGGGGCTGTTAAAAATGCAGCAAATCCCGATCTGGTTCCAGGTGGATCTTCTGGTGGTTCGGCTGTAGCCGTTCAGGCCGATATGTGTTTAGCTGCCCTTGGTACCGATACAGGTGGCTCGGTGAGGCAGCCAGCGGCTTTTTGTGGACAGATTGGTTTAAAACCTACATATGGCCGAATTTCGAGGTATGGTGTAATTGCTTTTGCCTCATCATTTGATCAGGTTGGACCGATTACTTCATCAGTAGAAGATGCGGCTCTGCTTTTGCAGGTTCTGGCTGGTGCCGACGAACATGATTCAACTGTTTCTCCTTTGGCAGTTCCCGATTACCCTGCGCGTTTAGGCGAACACAAAAAACAAAAAATAGCGGTTTTAAAAGAAACCATCGAAAACGATGCCCTGGATCCGGAGATTAAATCGGCTATTTTAGCTTCAATTGAAAAGTTAAAGTCGGATGGACACACGGTCGAATATGTTTCTTTCGACCTGTTGGATTACCTGGTTCCGGCTTATTATATCTTAACAACGGCCGAAGCCTCTTCAAACCTTTCGCGTTATGATGGTGTGCATTACGGGCACCGCAATACCGAAGCAAAATCGTTAAACGAATTATATAAATTATCCCGTGCTGAAGGTTTTGGTGAAGAAGTAAAACGCCGTATCCTTTTAGGTACCTTTGTTTTAAGTGCCGGATATTACGATGCTTATTATCAAAAAGCACAGCAGGTGCGTCGCCTGATCAGGGAGAAAATGGATGCTTTATTTCAGGATTATGATTTAATTCTTTCTCCTGTGGCACCAACAGCAGCATTTAAAATCGGCGATAACGTACAGGATGCACTGGTGATGTACATGGCCGATATTTTTACCGTGCTGCCGTCGTTGAGCGGAAATCCGGCTATTGCTTTGCCTTTGGGCAATAATGAAGTTGGTTTACCGTTAAGTATTCAATTTACAGCCAAACATTTTGAGGAAGATAAGCTTTTAGCTTTTTCTCAGGCATTTTTATCATAGTTTTATCGTCATTGCAAAATACAGAACAATCTTAACGCATCATCGCATTAAATTGAAGTATGGCAGTGGCATTTCATGAGTCGTTTCCCGGATATAATCTGGGAATTATTTATCTCTGGTTCGTTTATTTACGGAAGGGGTAATCTAAGGTTTGTTGATTTTTACATACCACGGCGAATGAAAGTTTAACCAATAGCCCATGATTAAAAAATTACTTTTTGCTTCAATTTGTGCTTGCTTAGGATACATTTCTTCCGCTTCCGCGCAACAAACCCTTAAACTCGATAGTCTTCCGAAGGTACACAACAACATTTTTATCAATACTGATACCGTAGCCGTACCCGTAGTTTCTGAAAACCCTTTAACTATGGGGCAGAACTTTATCTATAAACTCAGGCTCGATTCTATCGCTAAAGCCGTTCCGCTTCCTTATAATGAGTATGTGCAGCAGTATATCGATATCTATGCCAAGCGTAAGGATATGTTCGGGAAAATGATAGGCTTATCAAGTTACTACTTCCCGATTTTTGATAAAGCGTTAAAAGACTATAACATTCCGCAGGAAATAAAATATTTAACCATTGTAGAGTCACAGATGAACCCCCATGCCATTTCGCGTGTAGGCGCAACGGGTATCTGGCAGTTTATGTTCGGCACAGGAAAAGCCTACGGTCTGAAAATGGACAATTTTGTTGATGAGCGTAAAGATCCGATCCAGGCCAGTTATGCTGCTGCGGCTTATTTTAGAGATGCTTTTGAAGAACTAGGCGATTGGCTGCTGGCTATTGCAGCTTATAATTGTGGAAAAGGCAATGTAAAACGGGCAATAGATAAAGCAGGATCGAGAGACTTTTGGGTAATCAGACAGTTTTTACCTAAAGAAACCAGAAATTATGTACCGGCATTTATTGCGGCTGTTTATGTGATGAACTACTCAGGCAAACACCAGATTACTGCACAGGCTTCAAACATGTTCCTGAAAACCGATACCGTTCAAACCACTCGTTTTGTGTCGTTGGCAACTCTGGCCAAAGTGCTTAATGTTGAAGAAGAAGCCATGATGGCCTTAAACCCTTCGTATAAGAAAAAGATTGTAAATGGTACTGATGATGAACCCAAGCGTATCGTAATGCCAAAACTGAGGGATATCGATTATGCAGGTATTTATGATGTGCTGAACAATCAGGAAGTTGATGTAAGCATGAAAGTAGTAGAGGCCAGCACCGATGATGTAAGGGATTTAAGAAAGAAAAAAGTAAAAGCCATAGCTACATCTTCTGTAGTTTACCATAAAGTTACCGCCGGGCAGAATTTAACTGCAGTTGCCGATAAATACGGTGTAGAGGTTCAGGATCTGCGGGTTTGGAATGGACTGAAAAGCAAAACCATTGTTCCGGGGCAAAAGCTGAAAATCTATGCCAAAAACCGTACAGCTTTAAAAGCACCATCATCATTCTTAAGTTATAAAGTTAAAACCGGCGATACCTTATCAGATATTGCTGAGAAATTCGACGGTGCAACTGTTCAGAGCATTAGAAGGGATAACCGTTTATCAAAAGCAGGTTTACAGGTAGGAATGATTCTTAAAATTAGTAAGGGGTAAAACTTTCTATTGTATTATTGTCAGTCTGAGCTTGTCGAAGACCTTTTTATCCATAGAAAATAACATTTGTCCTTCGACAAGCTATCCATGATGGATTTCTTTAGTGCTGTCGTCATCTTGACAGTAGCGGCGAGATCTGTGAATAACGTTAAGGAAATTTCTCTCCCAATTTAACATCCGAGCTACGCTTCAGTCCCTTACATCTCATTTAACTTTTTTTGAAAGGTATTTTATTTTAAGCCTCATAAAAAGAATTGTACCTTTGCACGGTCACTAATAAGTTACTTAATGAGTAATACGAATAGAAAGCAAGATGCGTTGGATTACCACTCGCAAGGCCGTCCGGGAAAGATACAAGTAGTACCCACCAAACCCACAACATCGCAAAGGGATTTAACCCTCGCATACTCTCCGGGAGTTGCAGAGCCTTGTTTAAAAATAGCAAACAATAAAGAAGATGTTTATAAATATACCGCAAAAGGTAATTTAGTTGCTGTAATTAGTAATGGAACGGCTGTTTTAGGCTTGGGTAACATAGGTCCCGAGGCTGGTAAGCCCGTAATGGAAGGCAAAGGCCTTTTATTTAAAATATTTTCTGATATCGATGTATTCGATTTAGAACTGGATACCGAAAATGTAGACGATTTTGTAAAGATTGTTAAAGCATTGGAGCCAACTTTTGGGGGGATTAACCTCGAAGATATCAAAGCGCCGGAGTGTTTCGAGATTGAGCGTCGTTTAAAACAGGAAATGAATATCCCTGTAATGCACGATGATCAGCACGGAACAGCCATTATCTCTGGCGCTGCACTATTAAATGCCTGCGAAATCCAGAAAAAGAAAATAGATAAAATTCAGGTGGTAGTTAGTGGTGCTGGTGCTGCGGCTGTTTCCTGTTCTAAAATGTACCTCAGCTTGGGGGTTAAAAAAGAGAATTTGGTGATGTTCGATATCAACGGCTTAATTGATATCCACCGTACCGATCTGGATGATATCCGGATGAGCTTTGCAACCACCAGAAAAGATATTGCCAATATTGGAGAAGCGATGAAAGGTGCCGATGTTTTCATCGGACTTTCTGCTGCGAACGTAATTTCGCCGGAAATGCTGGTTGGTATGGCCAAAAACCCGATTGTTTTTGCCATGGCCAATCCAAATCCCGAAATAGCCTACGAGCTGGCCATTAAAACCCGTAAAGATCTCATCATGGCTACCGGCCGTTCTGATTATCCCAACCAGGTGAACAATGTATTGGGTTTCCCTTATATTTTCCGTGGAGCATTAGATGTTAGGGCAACCAGCATTAATGAAGCGATGAAAATTGCTGCGGTTAAAGCCATTGCAGAACTGGCCAAGAAATCGGTTCCAGAGGCTGTAAACTTAGCTTACAATGCCCGTAACCTTAAATTTGGCAAAGATTACATCATTCCAAAACCTGTTGATTTTAGGCTAATTACCGAAGTTTCTACTGCTGTGGCAAAAGCAGCCATAGAAAGTGGCGTGGCCAGAAAAATCATTACCGATTGGGATGCCTACAACGAAGAATTGAGAAAACGTTTAGGTTTGGATGATGCCATCATGAGGGCGGTAACCACCAAAGCTAAAATGGATCCTAAGCGTGTGGTATTTGCCGAGGCTGATAATTATAAAATCTTAAAAGCAGCCCAGATTGTAAAAGATGAGAATATTGCTATTCCGATCCTTTTAGGGAATAGAGAAAAAATCCAGGCCATTATTGACGAACATGCTTTAGAACTGGAAGGCGTAGAGATAATTGATCAGATGCAGAATCCGGATAAAACCAAACAATATGCCGAAGCACTTTTCAAAAAACGCCAGCGTAAAGGAGTTTCTTCTATGCGTGATGCAACTAAATTGTTGAGAGACCGTAACTATTACGGTGCATCAATGGTCGAGTTTGGCGAGGCTGATGCGATGATTTCGGGCTTAACGAAAAACTATGGTGCTACCATTAAACCAGCCTTACAGGTAATTGGTGTAAAACCGGGCGTAAAACGTGTAGCCGGTATGTACATGATGATGACCAAAAAGGGTCCGGTTTTCTTTGGCGATACCACAGTAAACGTTGATCCAACTGCAGAAGAACTGGTTGATATTACTTTATTGATCGATAAATCGGTAAAACAGTTTAATATCAAACCACGTATTGCGCTGTTATCCTATTCAAACTTTGGCTCGAACGATGGCGTAACCCCAAATAAAGTAAGGGAAACCGTTAACCTGCTTCATAAAAACCACCCGGAAATTGTGGTAGATGGCGAAATGCAGGGAAATTTTGCCATTAATAACGAGTTGTTAAAAGATAACTTTCCTTTTAGTACATTAGCTGATGCTCCGGCCAATACTTTGGTGTTCCCAAATCTTGAGTCAGGGAACATTGCATACAAATTGTTACAAGAGCTTGGTGGTGCAGAAGCAGTTGGCCCGATCCTTTTAGGACTGAATAAACCTGTTCATATTGTTCAATTAGGCAGTTCGGTGCGCGAAATTGTAAATATGGTTACCATTGCTGTTGTAGATGTTCAGGCAAAAGAAGAAATTGAAACTTCGAAACGAAAAGGTATATTTGGGAAAACAAACAAAAAGTAGAATTGCATGTACGCCTATATTGATGGTAAATTGACATTCAAAAACCCAGCTTACGTTGTGGTTGAAGCCGGAGGTATAGGCTATCATATTAACATTTCTTTAAATACATACAGCGCTTTGGGCGATGCAGAAAGGTGTAAACTCTACACCTGGCTGCATGTAAAAGAGGATGCACATACATTATACGGCTTCGCTGATGAGGGCGAACGCCGTTTATTTTTACATTTAATATCGGTATCGGGAATCGGACCAAATACAGGCAGAATGATTTTATCGTCTATCACCCCTGTAGAAATCCAGACTGCAATTGTTAAAGCAGATTTGCCTCTTATTCAAAGAATTAAGGGGCTCGGTGCGAAAACTGCACAACGCCTGGTTTTAGAATTACAGGATAAACTGAAAAAAGAAGGGGTAGATTCGTTAATTTCTATGCCTCAACACAATACTGTTAAAGATGAAGCGTTATCTGCATTGGTAATGCTCGGATTCGCCAAACAAACCGCCGAAAAAACTATAGACCAGATATTAAAAGTGACAGAGGGAACACTTTCGGTAGAGCAACTAATTAAACAAGCTTTAAAAACCTTATAGACAAAACTGCCTTTGAAGAGAATATCTACATTTCTGTTTCTCATCCCACTTTTCTTAATTGCTTCTCAAAACACTTTTTCCCAAGTTGTTCCAAGCAAAGCGGATACCATTACGCCAAAAAATAACTTCGGTCTCAAAGAAAAAGAGCGCCTGGGGCTTAGTCCTGCCGTTAATCCATTTTATCCGGCCCCAAATAACTTAAGGCGCGTTGTAGAATACGATGCCAAAAACAAACGTTATGTGGTTAAAGAAATTATTGGCGACCGGTTCGTTTTAAATACCCAATATTTAACCATTGATGAATACCAACGGCTGATAAACAGCGAGATCAAACGTGGCAATTGGCGCAGCATTTCAAATGCTGAGGTAAGTGATTACCGCAGCTCAGGTATTATCCCTCAGATCCAGGTAAACAGTAAGGCTTTCGAAAAATTATTTGGTGGAACCACCATTGATATCCAGCCGCGTGGAGAAGCTGAACTTACTTTTTTAGGCCGGATAAATAAAAATGAAAACCCGCTTTTTAACGAAAGACAAAGGGTGCAAACCAATTTCGACTTTAACCAAAGGATCCAGATGGACCTTGTTGGAAATATCGGAACAAAATTAAAGATTAAAAGTAATTACAACACTGAGGCACAGTTCGATTTTGAAAATCAGATCAAACTCGATTATACCGGTGGAGCAGATGATATTATTCAAAAAATTGAAGCAGGTAACGTAAGTTTACCTTTAAATACCTCGCTAATTACCGGAACACAGGCGTTATTTGGTATAAAAACGCAGTTAAAATTTGGCCGATTAAATGTAACGAGTGTTTATACCCAGCAAAAATCACAATCAAGAGAAATTAAGATTACCAATGGGGCACAGCAAAATACCACCACGGTAAATATTGATAGTTACGAGGCAAATAAACACTATTTCTTATCACAATATTTCAGGAACAACTACAATAAAAACCTGGCTAATGCACCAATTATTACTTCTCCGATCCAGATTACCAAAATAGAGGTATGGATTACCAACAAAGCAGGCAACACTACCGATTCAAGAGACGTATTAGGCTTAATGGATTTGGGAGAAAATGTGCCTTTTAACAATCTTTTGCTTACAGGAGGAACTTCGGGCCTGCCTGCCGGAACTACTGCAACTGGCTTTGCACAGCAATCGAATAACTTAATCGCACAGTTAAATGCTTATCAGGGAGGGGCCGTAAGACAGACCAATTCTAATGCTGTTCTTTCTTTCTTCCAAACAACCCCTGTTAACACCAGCAATACCGATAACTTTGCCAAACTGATCTACGCCAGAAAATTAACTGAGCGTGAGTTTACCTTTCAGCCACAACTGGGGTATTTATCATTAAATAACCCCTTAAATGCCGATGAAGTTTTGGCCGTGGCTTACCGCTATACTTATAACGGTGTAGAATATCAGGTGGGTGAGTTTTCTACTGATATCTCTTTTGATGCTGCAAATCCGAAAGTACTTTATGCCAAATTATTAAAGAACGAAACCACCAAAATTCAACTGCCTACCTGGGATTTGATGATGAAAAATATCTACTCTATCGGTGGGTATCAGATCAGTAGTCAGAATTTTAAACTCGATATTTATCGCATCGATAACGAAACAGGTGTAGATAACCCGGTAATGACGGAAGGACAAAATACTGCAAACAAACAATGGATTGCCCTGACCGAGTTTGACCGTTTAAACCAGCAAAATGAACGTAGACCAGATGGAGTTTTCGATTTCGTGGCAGCAAACAATGCTTTTGGTTCTTATTCTACAGCAAGCAACTCCAACCAGGCCAGTTTATTTGGTACGGGCAGTAACGGACAGACTTCATTAATTACCAATACAAATTCGGGCTATATTACCATTGATCCTGCAAATGGAAGGATCATTTTTCCGGTGATTGAACCTTTTGGTAAAGATTTAGCGGCAAGGTTTTTACCCAGCGAACAGAACCTGATTAATAAATATACTTTTACTGCACTTTACGATTCAACGCAGACTATTGCCAAGCAATTGTTCCAGAACCAGAACAGGTATGTAATTAAGGTAAATTACCAATCTGATATTTCTTCTGAATTTAGCTTAAACGCCATCAACGTTCCCGAAGGATCGGTAAAGGTTTTTGCCGGAACGATGCCTTTAACCGAAGGTGTAGATTTTACGGTCGATTATCAGGGTGGCCGTGTAAGTATTATCAATCAGGCACTTTTAATTTCTGGTCAGCCGATTAGGATTACCACCGAGAATAACGAACTTTTTGGCCTGCAGCAACGCTCACTTTTCGGTACCCGTTTAGATTATCGCGTAAACAATAAGTTAAACCTGGGTGGTACCATCATGAACCTCACCGAAAAACCACTCACCCAAAAGGTAAACATCGGTGAAGAACCCATTTCGAATACCATTTGGGGAGCAGATATTAATTATAGCTCACCATCAAGATTTTTAACAAAACTGGTGGATAAACTTCCGTTCATTTCAACCAAAGCGCCATCAAGCGTAACGTTTTATGGAGAGTTTGCACAATTGATCCCGGGTCACCCAAGGGCGCTCAATTTTGCCGGAAGTAAAAACGGGGTAAGTTATTTAGATGATTTCGAGGCATCAAGATCGGTGATCGATCTAAAAAGTGCTATCGCCTGGCAGCTGTCGGGCACGCCGCAACTTTTCAGCGAATCGAACAAATCCAACGATTTATCTTACGGCTACAACCGTGCAAGGATTGCCTTTTATAATATCGACCCTACTTTTTATAATTCAGCTGCATCAACCACTCCTGCCAATATCAGAAACAACAGGAACGAACTTTCTAACCACTATGTAAGGGAAGTAATTGAGCAGGAGGTTTTCCCTTTTAAAGAAACGGCAACCGGACAGGCTTTAAATATTACCACCCTTGATGTGGCCTATTACCCAACGGTTAGGGGGCCATATAACTTCCGTACTACCGATTTTAGACCTGATGGATCGTTACTACAACCTAGAAATAACTGGGGTGGTTTTCAGCGGAAAATAGAAACCAACGATTTCGAAGCCCTAAACGTTGGCTTTATCGAACTTTGGGTAATGGATCCTTTTATCTATAAACCGAATTCTGCCGGTGGTGATATGTATTTCAACTTAGGAAATATCTCCGAAGATATCCTTAAGGATGGCAGAAAATCATTGGAAAATGGTTTGCCTGCTACAAACGATCCAGGTAAATATGATGAAACGGTTTGGGGCCGTGTACCAAAATTGCAACCCGTTGTCCAGGCTTTTGATAACAATCCTGATTCGCGCCGTGCACAGGATGTGGGTTTAGATGGACTATCGGATGCAGATGAAAAAATAAAATTTGCTACGGCAATCACTCAGATCAAATCGCAATTAAATGCTACTGCTGCTACAGCACTTGATGCCGATCCATCATCAGATAACTATGCTTATTTCAGAGGCCCGGCTTTAGATCAGATCAATGCCGGTATCCTTAAACGTTACGAAAAATATAACGGAACGGAAGGAAACTCTAAAACTTCGCAACAATCACAGGCAGAATTAGGACTTGAAAATTCGGCTTCTACTTCATTGCCTGATGGGGAAGATATCAACCGCGATAACAACATGACCCAAAGCGATGAATACTTTCAATATAAAGTTTCTATCCGCCCTGGCGATTTAAATGTTGGACAAAATTTTATTACCGATAAAGTAACTTCGCAGGTAAAACTGGCCAACGGAAATACACAGGCTGTTACCTGGTATCAGTTCAGGATTCCAATTGGCCAATATCAGGATAAGGTAGGTGGTATTCAGGATTTCAAATCGATCCGTTTTTTCAGGATGTTTATGACCAATTTCGCCGATACTGCAGTGTTGCGTTTTGCAAAACTTCAATTGATCCGTGGCGAATGGAGAGAATATAACGCGTCTAACGTTGCCGCTCAGGTAATTGTTGATCCATCTTTACCGGCTTTAACGCCTGATAATTCTACCATTGAAGTATCAACCGTAAATATCGAAGAAAACGGAAAACGTTCACCAATTCCTTATGTTACCCCTCCGGGTATTTTGCGTGAGCGTGATTACAGTAACTACCGCGGAGATACCAGGTTAAACGAGCAATCTTTATCCGTTACCGTTAAATCTTTAAGAGATGGTTACGGCAGGGCCGCATTTAAAACTGCCTATAGCGATTTTAGATCTTACAAGCATTTAGAAATGTTTGTGCACGCAGAGGCGGTTAATAACCAGCTTTTAAATGATAACGATGTTTCTGCTTTCTTAAGGATTGGAACAGATAACCAGGATAACTATTACGAATATGTAATGCCTTTAAAGGTTACCAATCCGGGAACCAGTGATCCTGATGCCATTTGGCCGGAAGCGAATAGAATGGATATCGATTTAACGCTTTTCCAAAACGCCAAGCTTGCCCGTAATGTGGCCAAATTGGCTAATGGCCAGCCTTGGCCTACCAATGTTCCTTTTACCTATACAGATGGTGCAAGAACAATTGTGGTAAAAGGACAGCCCGATATGAGTAAGGTGAGGGTTTATATGGTGGGTATTAAAAACCCATTACGTGCCGCCACTGATGATGGTATCCGTGATGACGGTCAGGATAAAAGCGCTTTGGTTTGGTTTAACGAATTAAGGTTAACCGAATTTGATGAAAAAGGTGGCTGGGCCGCAACAGGAAGATTAAATTTAAAGCTGGCAGATTTTGCCGATGTAAATATTTCAGGCAGTAAATCTACCGTTGGTTTTGGTTCTATCGATTCGAAAGTGAGCGAAAGAAACCGTGCCGATAATGTGTTGCTGGATATTTCTTCGGCGATGGAATTAGGTAAATTCCTGCCACAAAAATCAGGTGTAAAAATCCCGATGTTTGTGAGTTATTCAAAACAGGTTTCTACGCCACAATACAACCCAAGAACACCAGATATCGAGCTGAAAAATGCTTTAGACCAATCAACCAAAGCGCAAAAAGATTCAATCTTAAATTTTGCACAGGATTATACGGTTAGAAGAGGGATCAACTTTACCAATGTAAGGAAAGACCGTGTGAATACAAGTAAACCGGTTCACCTTTGGGATATTGAAAACTTTGCAGCAAGTTATGCTTACACCCAGTATAATCACCGCGATTTTATCAATCAAAGCAGTATCCAGAATACTTATCGGGCATCTTTACAGTACAGTTATTCTAAAGAAGCCAAAACCATAGCACCATTCGAGAAGATCATCAAATCGAATATGCTTGCTTTATTAAGGGATTTTAACTTTAGTATTTTTCCAAGTGCCATTAACTTCAGGATCGATGTAGACCGTTTGTATTCAGAAAACACGTTAAGAAACAACGACCCGAATAATACCATTAGCCTTTATCGGAACGGTTATGGTACTACCTTTAACAAAAACTTTACCATGAGCCGCGTTTATGGTATTGCCTGGAACCTTACCCGCTCATTACAGTTAGATTTTAATGCCACCAACTATTCGATTATTGATGAACCGGATGGAAGAATTGAAGGATTAAAACGCGATACCGTTTGGCAGAATTTAAAACGTTTGGGCCGTACTACCGATTATAACCACAATTTAAATGTAACCTATAACCTGCCTATCGATAAAATTCCGGGTTTAAATTGGGTTACGGTTAAAACACGTTACGGTACCAATTTTAACTGGCAAACAGAGCCGCTTTCTACACTGCGCGATCCTAATATTAACTTAGGTAACACCGTGCAGAACAGCAGAACAATCCAGGTAAACCCAACATTAAATCTAACCACTTTATACAATAAGTTTGGTTTTATCCGGAATACGGGCAACGATCAGGATGGCAGTAAGGCGAAGAAATTCTTCATTAATATATTAACGAGTTTGAAAAACGTTAATGCCAGCTATGTGCAAACAAAAGGTATTTTCTTGCCGGGTTACCTGCCAACCACCAAATATTTTGGTATTGATAATGCGACAGGTGCCCCGGGTTTGGGCTTTGCTTTCGGTAGTCAGCGCGATATCCGCGAAATGGCACTAAACAATGGCTGGTTAACCACTGATACCCTGCAGAACCAATTGTATGTAAATACGCTAAGAGAAGATTTCCAGCTTACAGGGCAAATAGAGCCGTTTAAAGATCTACGAATTACCTTAAAGGCCAATAAAGCGCAGACAAGAAATTTCTCTACCAATTTTAGGTATGTGGCAAGTGTATCATCTTTCGAGAATTTAAGTGCTATCACTACAGGTGATTATAGCATTTCATACATTGCCATCGGTACTGCTTTTAAAGAGAAAAACTCGAGTACTGTTTCGAGCCTGTTTAACCAGTTTATGGCCAATAGGATTATTATTTCGAGAAGATTGGGCGCTCAAAATCCCAACTCATCAGGCCTTAACGGAGGATATGCAGATGGTTACAGCAAAGAAAGTCAGGATGTAATTATTTCTGCTTTTATGGCGGCCTATTCAGGGAAAGATGCAAGCAAATCAAAAATGAATGCCTTCCCTAAAATACCGCTTCCAAACTGGAATTTAACTTATAGCGGCTTAACAAGTATCCCTTTTATTGCCGATAAATTCTCATCTGTTGATATCAGGCATGGTTACCGTTCTGCTTACAATATTAATGGCTTTAACTCATTATTACGCTATCAGGAAACTAACGGTGCTTCTAGCAGCAGGGATGTAAACAATAACTTCCTGCCAGAGTATCAGTTTGCGCAGGTAACCGTTTCAGAGTATTTTGCACCATTGGTTGGGGTAGATACCAGGTTTAAAAATAACCTTACCGCTTCTTTCGAATTAAACCGTTCGAGGTTATTGGGTTTGAGTTTATCAAACAGTCAATTGGCACAGTTATCAGAAAATAATATGGTTTTAGGTTTGGGCTATCGCACCAATAAATTCCGTTTTCCTTTTGGATGGTTTAAAAGCCTGAAAATGGATAATAACATGGACTTTAAATTGGATGTGGCCATCCGTGATAACAAAACAGTTATTTACCGCGCAGATATTACTGAAGCTGAAGTTTCCTCAGGTGCAAAAAACATTAGTTTAAGACCGAGTGTTGATTATGTGTTAAACCAGAAGTTTAATATCAAGTTATTTTACGATTCGAACATTACAAAGCCTTATACTTCGCAAACTTTTAATACTTCGTTCAGTAATTTTGGTTTTAGTTTAAGGTTTACACTTAATTAATAAGTAAACGAAGAAATTATTAGCGTGATGAATGTTTTTTGAATCTGCAAAATGAATTAACATCTGCAAATCTCAAAAATCCTGATTAACTTTGAAAAACTAATTTAGAACAAATGAATTTTCCATCAGAATTAAAATACACTAAAGACCACGAGTGGGTTAGAGTTGAAGGTAACGAAGCTTTTATCGGTGTTACCGATTTCGCTCAGCGCGAATTAGGTGATATTGTTTATGTTGATATCAATACTGTAGGTAGCGAAGTGGCAAAAGAAGAAGTTTTTGGTACTGTAGAAGCCGTTAAAACCGTTTCTGATTTATACATGCCAGTTACCGGAACCGTATTAGAAGTTAACGCTGAATTAAACGATAATCCAGAATTGGTTAACTCTGATCCTTATGGACAAGGCTGGATGGTAAAAGTATCTTTAGCTGATTTAGCTGAAGTAGAAGGTTTATTAACAGCAGAAGCTTACCAGGAATTGGTAGGAGCTTAATCATTATATTTTGTACAAAGCACTAAAACATCAAAAATGGGCCATTCTCTGGACCATCATTGTTTTAGTGCTTTGTAATATGCACATCTCCAATTCCGTTGGAGGAAGTAGCTTTTTTTTCGAAGGCTTTGATAAAATGACCCATATGGGTTTCTTCTTTGTCTTATCCGTCCTGCTCTTTTTTGGCAAGATAAAATATCAACATACCTACGCTTTCAGAACGCTAACCATTTTTAAAATTTTACTCATCAACGCAATAATTGGTGGCGGTATAGAATTACTACAATGGAAAGTTTTTACCTACCGCTCGGCAGAATGGTGGGATTTTGGTTGCGACATGTTAGGTGCGTGCATGGCTGTCTTTAGCTATGTTCTGCTTCATAAATTAAATTTCAATGAAACCATGACAAATACGCCGCTTACCAAAAACAATTAATGTATTCGGAATAGCTTCATTGCAATTGAAAATAAAATTATATCAATGAAAAAGAGAATTAGCATCATCTGTGTAGTTATGGCCATTAGTTTAAGTGGATGCAGTATCTTTAAAAAGGACTGTCATTGCCCAAAAGTATACTACAAAAGTTATCCTTCACCACGGAAATAACTTTCTTTTTTCTTATTTCTTTCAAAGTTTGGAGGCCTGCCAAGAGGCTGTATTTAAAATGTTACCAAGCTTTTAACACACCTTAACAAACCTTTGTGCTTTTCTATAGTCTGATAGCTTAGTTTTATATAATAATATCTAATTTTTTGATGAAAAGAAACGTTCAGAGGGCAGTATTTGTGGTGCTCCTATTTTGTGGTTATATCGCTCAGGCCCAACATACTGGTTCTATTAGCGGTAAAGTAATTAATGCTAAAGATAAAAAACCGGTTGATTTTGCTACTGTAGCAGTTAAGAGTTTAAAAGATTCAAGCGTTGTGGCTTCAGGTCAAACTAATCCTGATGGAAGTTTTAGCTTTAAGGCCATAGCACCAGGTAAATACCGTATTTATTCGGCCTTTTTAGGTTTAAAAACTGCAACTAAAGATGTTGAAGTAGCTAAAGCTGCAGTAAATGCAGGCGATATTGCCATGAGTGACGATGGTGTGGATTTAAATACCGTTAATGTTACCGCAACGATTCCGATTGTGGTAAAGAAAGATACTTTAGAATTTGATGCCAAATCGATTAAGGTGCGCGAAAATGCGGTGGTAGAAGATCTTTTGAAAAAGATACCGGGTGTAGAAGTAGCGAAAGATGGTAGTGTTAAAGCTCAGGGTGAAACCATTACCAAAGTAAAAGTAGATGGTAAGGAGTTTTTTGGTAACGACCCTTTATTGGCGACTAAAAACCTTCCTGCTGATATGGTCGATAAGATCCAGGTAATTGATGAACTTTCTGAGCAGGCTCAGTTTACCGGTATTGATGATGGAACAAGGAACAAAATCTTAAATATCACTACTAAAAACGGCATGAAACATGGTTATTTCGGAAACAGTACCGCAGGTTATGGTTCTAACGACCGTTATGATGCCAGCTTAAACGTAAACAAGTTTGATGATGACAGGCAGATCAGTTTTATCGGGCAGTTTAATAACGTAAATAAACAGAACTTTGGCCAGGGCGGTGGTGTAGGTAACGGCTTTGGTGGTGGCGGCGGCGGTGGCCGTGGTGGTTTTGGCGGCGGCGGTGGAGGAAGTAGCTCTGGCGGTAACGGCGGTATTACCAATACCAACGCTGCGGGTTTAAATTTTGCCGATACCTATAAAGATGGTACGCAGTTTCAGGCCAGTTATTTCTTTAACAAAGCAACTTCAGAAAGTATCCAGAATTCAAATATCCAGAACCTTACCGGAGGAACAAATAACATTGCTGAAGCTATAGATAATACTACCGACCGAATTAACCACCGTTTTAACTTTATGGTTGATACTAAGATAAACCCATCGTTATCTATTAAAATACAACCAAACCTGTCCTATACCGAAACAGATGGAAACAATTTGAATGAATATACAAGAACACTTACTGATGGTTCAACCGTTGGTACACAGCGTAACAATACAACTGCTGCAACACCTACCATTAGCAATAATTTATTAATCCGTAAAAGCTTTAAACGCAGAGGCCGTACGTTATCACTAAATGTAAACACAAATATAAACGATAACGATGGAACAAATCTTAACTATAGAAAAGAGACAATTACTGCAGGAATAGCTAAAAGGGACACCATTACCAATCAATTAAATAATACCAACAGTCATGCCATAAGTAACACCACGAGGGTAGTTTATACAGAGCCTTTAAACAAAACCTTAAGTGTAGAGTTTAACTATCAAAACGGTTATTCAAATAGCGATTCGCAAAGGGATGTTTTTAATTACAATCCATCAACGCTGCAGTTTGATATCGTTGATAACACCTTTTCAAATATCTATAACAACCGTACCTTAACCAATGCAGCAGGTGTAAGCTTAACTACAACGGAGAAAAAATACAATTGGAATATTGGAGTAGCTGCACAGCAAACCAACAGGGTAAATACCAATTTAACCACTGGCTTAAAGCGCACACAAAACTTTATTAATATCACACCTTCGGCGCAATTCAGGTATAACTTTAGTAACCGTAAACGTTTGTTTATTAACTACCGTGGTTCTACTACTCAGCCAAGTATCGATCAGATCCAGCCGATTCCGGATAATACCAATTCGCAGACCATTTATGTAGGTAACCCGGCGTTAAAACCTTCATTCAATAACCAATTGAGGATTAATTTTAATAACTTCAATATTGAAAACGGCAGGTTTTTCTTTGCAGGTTTAAACTTAACCCAGACATTTAACAGCATTGGTAACAGTGTTGCCCAGTTGCCTAACGGTATTCAACAGGTGAGTTATGTAAATGTTGATGGTGTTTATGCAGGTAACGCCAATGCAACATGGTCATTGCCTTTAATGGCAGAACGTAAGTTAACCTTAAATATTTCAGGAAACGGTGCTTACAATAGAAATGTGAATTACATTATTCCTCAGGGAGGTACCACATCCGTTAAAAACGTTACCAACAGTTATACCATTTCAAACGGTTATAAACTGGTTACCAACGTTGATAAATTCGATTTAACAGGAGGTATTACCGGTAGCTATACCAATTCAACATTTTCAGCTCAGCAATCGGCAAATACGCAGTTTTATACCATTAACCCAAGTTTTGATGTAAGTTATGTGTTGCCAGGCAATGTCAGGTTAGCTATGGATATCGATTATTTCAGAAACTTTGGTGGTGGCGATTTATATAATCAGGAATACACTATCCTTAATCCTTACATCAGCCGTCAGTTCTTCAAAAACAGAGGAACATTTAAGTTTTCTGTAAACGATGCCCTAAACCAGAACACAGGCGTAAGCAGAACGGCAACCGGTACTTCTATTACCGATTTAAACTACAATGTATTAAAACGTTATTACATGTTGTCATTCACTTATTCTTTAACCCGCATTGGTGGTAGAAATATGAGTGGCGATATGCAGATGCCAGGCCAGCGCGGTGGCGGCGGTCGTCAGAGGATGTAATTTCCTATGGTCAGTGGCCCACCAAGCATCGATATGATATAAAAAGTCCCGGTTTAACCGGGACTTTTCTGTTTTACAACTTTTTCCTATTGTTTGTTGTCTTATAGAGCAACACTCAATCTTTTGTATTAAATGTACAATCGACAATTATGTATTTCAAATGTTACCAAAGTAAAAATAAACCTTTATAACTGCCGGTAGTCTTTATTTCGACAATCAAACTAACCGAATGAAACAAATTTTTACGCTTTTTCTTATTTTATCATCATTTTATGTTTACGCCCAGAAAACCGGTTCGGTTAGCGGCAGGGTAATCCAGTCAAAAGATAAAAAACCGATCGATTATGCCTCACTTGCTGTAAAAAACCTGAGCGATTCGAGCATGGTTGGTGCTGTAAGTACAGCAGAAGACGGGAAATTTGTTTTCAAAAACCTAAAACCTGGCAACTACAGGTTATATGCTGCATTTTTGGGCTTAAAAAACACTACGAGAGATTTTACCATCGATGCTGATAAAACTGATATAACTTTGGGTGATATTGTTTTGGAAGGTGGCGCTATCGATCTTCAAACGGTTGATATTAAAGCCGAAGTTCCACCGATTGTGGTAAAAAAAGATACCCTCGAGTTTAATGCAAGCTCTTTTAAGGTGGTAGAAAATGCCGTGGTAGAAGATTTATTGAAGAAATTGCCTGGAGTAGAGGTTGATAAAGCTGGTACGGTAAAAGCGCAGGGCGAAACCATTACTAAAGTAAAGGTTGATGGTAAAGAGTTTTTTGGCAACGACCCTTTATTGGCCACTAAAAACCTTCCGGCTGATATGATTGATAAAATCCAGATTATTGATGAACTTTCCGATCAGGCACAGTTTACAGGTATTGATGATGGCTCGCGGACCAAAATCATTAACATTACCACCAGAAAAGACAAAAAGAACGGTTATTTTGGAAACAGTACCGGAGGTTATGGTTCTGATGATCGTTACGATGTGAACGCGAACATCAACCATTTTAACCAGGATGAGCGTCTGAGTGTAATTGCACAGTTCAATAATGTAAACAAACAGAATTTTGGCGGCGGTTTAGGTGGCGGAAACGGTGGGAGCAATGGCGGTCGTGGTGGAATTACCGATACCAAGGCCGGTGGATTTAATTTCTCGGATGTATATGCCGATCAGACAGAAGTGAGTTTGAGTTATTTTGTGAATAAATCTGATAACCTCATCCTCAGGAACAGCGTAACCCAAAACCTGTTAGGTGATGTAACCACGGTTTTTAATAATAACCAGACTAATAATTCAGACCGTTTAAACCACCGTTTAAACTTTATGATTGATACCAAACTCGATTCCTTAACCTCACTTAAAGTACAACCCAATTTAAGTTATACTGATAACGAGAGTTTAAACAATAGTATATATACCCGCGATTATAAAACGTATATGATCAATGGTACGCAATCGCTCAGGAATCATAATACGGCGCCATCCATCAGCAATAACATTTTGCTGCGGAAAAAATTTATGCGCAGAGGCAGAACGCTATCATTAAATTTTAGCACGAGTATCAATAATAATGATGCGGATAACTACAATACAAACCCTGAAACAAGGGTAGAAAACGGCATTACTACCCAAAAAACTACTAATCAGTTTAACGACCAGGAAAGTGAATCAATCAACCAAAATAGCCGCCTGGTATATACTGAGCCATTGGATAAAACCTTAAGTATCGAGTTTAATTATCAAAATGGCTATAACCACAATACATCCGATCGGTTTACGTACAATTTTAATCCTGCAACTTTAAAATACGATTTATTGGATCAAACCTTTAGCAACGCTTACGAAAATACCATTTTAACCAATTCTACAGGTTTTAGCTTTAATAAAATGGCCAAAAAATACAACTGGAACGTTGGGATGGCCGTTCAAAATACCGATAGGACCAATAACAACATCAGTGCTGGATACGTGCTCAAACAGAATGTCTTCAATTACACCCCTTCAGCCATGTTCAGGTATAATTTTAACAACAGTAAACGCCTGGTGTTTAACTACAGGGGAAGTACCAATCAGCCAACCATTCAGCAATTGCAGCCCATCCGGAACAATACAAATACGCAAAGTATTCCGGTTGGTAATCCCGACCTGAAACCCGAATTCAACAATACCCTCCGCGTTGCTTATAATACTTTTACTGTGGGGAAAAACAGGTCGTTATTTGTGAATTTAAACCTTACTCAAACCTCTGACCGCATTGCAAACAGCACCAGTTTAATCCAAACCGGTCCCGATCAGGGTAAATTGGCGGTTACACCAGTTAACGTAAGCGGCGTATATTCAGGATCTGTTTCATCTTCATTAAGTTTACCGATTATGGCAGAGAACAAGTTAAATTTCCATATCAATGTGAGCGGTAATTACGACCGCGATGTAAACTTTACCAATTCCTTAAAAAATATCACCAACAGCTGGTCCGTTACCAATGGCTACCGTCTGGTTTCCAATTTAGATAAACTCGATTTAACCGCAGGCGTAAATGGTTCCATAAACCGCGCAACTTATTCTGTGCAGCCAAATTCCAATACCCGTTTTTATACTTTCAGTCCCAATATCAGTGTAAGCTATTTATTTCCTGGCGATATCCGCTGGGCTGTTGATGCTGATTACAACCAGAATACCGGCAGGGGTGAAGCTTTTGATACCCATTTTACACTCGTTAATTCTTACATCAGCAAACAGTTTTTCAAAAACAGGGGAACCTTTAAAGCGGCTGTAAACGATTTGCTGAACGAAAACCAGGGTGTGAGCCGAACAGCCAATAACAATACTATTCAGGATGTAAGTTATAACGTATTGCAGCGTTATTTTATGTTTTCATTTACCTATTCCTTAAACCGTATGGGTGGTAAAAACAGGATTAGGGGTGGAGAAGAAGGTGGTAGAAATCGTGGTGGTAACGGCGGTGGAGGCTTTGGCCGAGGCAGGCAAAGAAACTAGATCATTTAAGCGTCAAGCTGTGTAATTTATACATTCATATTGGCTATCTTATTTGGAATAAATCTAAAGAAAGGGTAACTTGCGCCAAATTTAGCACATGAAGCTGTCGCACCTAAAAATTGGAGAAAAAGGAACAATTGTAGCATTTACGGATTTAGATATGTCTGTAAAGTTAATGGAGATGGGCTGCTTGCCGGGCGAGGTGGTAGAAGTTGAGCGTTTTGCTCCACTGGGCGACCCAATGGCGATCCGTGTTGCAGGTTATCAGCTTTGCTTGCGTAAAAGTGAGGCCGATGTGATCATTATACAATAAATAAGCTGGGTTTGGATATTAAAGTTGCGTTAGTTGGTAATCCCAATACAGGTAAATCTACTTTATTTAACCGTTTAACAGGGTTAAATCAAAAAATAGGAAACTTTCCAGGTATCACTGTTGATAAGAAAACTGGTTTTACAAAACTTGCTGGCGGTAGGGAAGCCGAAATTATCGATTTACCCGGAACCTATAGCTTATATCCCAAAAGTTCTGACGAAAGTATCGTTTTTCAGGTGCTTGCCGATAAAAATAACAACAGCCATCCTGATGTAATTGTACTTATTGCTGATGCTTCCAACCTAAAGCGTAACATGCTTTTGTATTCGCAGGTGGCCGATTTGGGTATCCCTATGATTTTGGCTTTGAATATGATCGATCTTTCTGCAAAGCAGGGAATTGAAATTGATCTTGATAAACTTGCAGAAAAGCTGGGCATCCAGGTGGTTTCCATTTCAGCGAGAAATAACATCGGTATCGATAAGTTAAAACAGGCCATTGCCAATACCAATAAAATTGCCACCCAGTTTCAGGATGTTGATGTAAATTTTCTGGCACCAGAAGCCATTAATGCCATCAAATCGAAACTCAATTCTGATAATGATTATTATGCATTACAGGTATTGCACCAGCACGAATACCTTACTTTTTTTACTGAAAAAGAACAGGAAGAAATTGAGGAGATAGAGCAATCACACCATTTCGAGTCTTCTAAAATTCAGGCTGCCGAAACTATTGCACGTTATAAACACCTCAGCACTATTTTGTCTGATGTGGTGGTGGATAATGGCACCGAAAAGAAATTTTCTTTCAGCGATAAATTAGATGGTATCCTTACCCATAAAATATGGGGATTCGCCATTTTTCTGTTAATCTTATTTGTTATTTTCAACGCCATTTTTGCCTGGTCATCTTATCCTATGGATCTGATTGAAAGCGGATTTGGTTTTATTACCAGCATAGGTCACGAATACCTGCCGGCTGGTATGCTCACCGATTTGTTATTAGATGGTGTAATTGCTGGTTTGGGCGGTATTTTTGTATTTATTCCGCAAATTGCCATTCTTTTTGCTTTTATATCCATTTTGGAAGATACCGGCTATATGGCCCGTGTTACCTTTATGATGGATAAAGTGATGAGCAAGGTAGGTCTTAACGGAAAGTCGGTAGTGCCGATGATTGGTGGTTTGGCCTGCGCTGTCCCCTCTATTATGGCCGCCAGAAATATCGAAAACTGGAAAGACAGGATGATTACCATCATGGTTACCCCATTGGTAAGCTGCTCGGCAAGGCTCCCGGTTTATATTTTGATTATATCCTTAATTATCCCGTCTAAAACGGTGTTGGGTATTTTTAACATGCAGGGTTTAGCGTTAATGGTGATGTACCTGGTTGGGATTATTGCTGCGGTATTGGTGGCCTGGGTAATGAAATTTATCATTAAAACCAAAGAAAGATCGTATTTCATTATGGAATTGCCGGTTTACCGTATGCCAAGATGGAAAAACGTTTTTTATACCATGTACGAAAAATCGAAAACCTTTGTTTTCGAAGCCGGTAAGGTAATTATTGCCATTTCCATTATTCTATGGGTAATGGCCTCATTCGGACCGGGAAACCGTTTCGAAAACATCGATAAAAAATACGAAAAGGCATTAGCCGATACCACCAAAAATACAGATCATATTAAAACTTTGGTGGCTACAGAGAAATTGGAAAACTCTTATGTGGGCATCCTCGGTCATGCCATTGAGCCTGCCATCCGTCCGTTGGGTTACGATTGGAAAATCGGTATTGGTTTAATTACCTCTTTTGCGGCCCGTGAAGCCTTTGTAGGTACCATGGCTACCATTTACAGTGTTGATGGTGGCGATGAAGATACCAGCACCATCAGGGAGCGTATGTCGGCTTCTAAAAACAGCCTTACGGGTTTGCCTGTTTATACTTTTGCTACGGGCATTTCGCTGATGCTTTTTTATGCCTTTGCTATGCAGTGCATGAGTACGGTAGCCATTGTTTACCGTGAAACCAAAGGTTGGAAATGGCCGGTAATTCAATTGGCTTACATGACAGCCATGGCCTATATCGCCGCATTGGTTGCTTATCAGTTGTTGAAATAAGACAGTATTTTTTCGGAGATTATTTTCTAAGTTATCGTCATTCCCTCCTTGGTTTGAAATCTTAATGCAATAAAAAGTTTTGTATCGTAGATGCATGTTAATTGCTGACCCTCAAAAATGATTCATTTAAAGCGTTTGTAACCTTGAGCGTAGTCGAAAGCCTTGTTAAAATATTATCATGATTAGAAGAGCAGGTCAGGTGCAATTATTTAAGTTTCCTCCCGCTTTCCGTTTTATCCCGACTGAAATGTCGGGATGCTCACTCCAATCGGGTCTAGGTGGCCCGGTAAGTGTAGCTATTATAGATTGGGTGCTTATCTGCACAAGTCTTTGTTTATAAACCCGGTAGTAGCGGCAGCTCCTGATTTTTCATCAGGACTATAGCGGATAACGGGACTGCTGTTCCCGAAACCCTACTGAATGCTCATTTCCAAATAATCCTTAATAATTTATTTAAATTTTTACCATATAAGACATATAAGGCCATCCAAGCTCAGGTATTCTAAATAAGATTAGGCTTTAGTCTTTTTTCCTTTAGTATGATTACACAGATTTTTGGATTGCACCGATCTTAGTTTTATAACTTCTTTTCTGCTTTAGTCTTTGATCTTTCAGCTTTAACCTTTCCGCTTATCCCAACTCAATCTGTCGCTTAATACTTTCTTCCAATGAGATTAAAGTTTCCGTACGTTGGATACCGTTAACGGCCTGGATTTCTTCGTTTAAAACGTGACGCAAATGGTTTGTATCTCTGCAAATAATTTTGGCAAACATGCTGTAAGCACCCGTAGTATAATGGAGCTCTACCACTTCTTTAATTTTGCTCAACTGGGCCACTGCATCTTTATATTGGATTCCTTTTTCGAGATAGATACCCAAAAAGGCGCATATGTCATAACCAGCCTTCTGTGGATCGATAATTAAGTGAGAGCCTTTTATAATGCCCATTTCCTGTAATTTCTTCATCCTAACATGTATCGTTCCGCCCGAAACAATCAGATCTTTAGCGATTTCCGTATAGGGTTTAGTCGCGTCCTGCATCAATTGTTTCAATATATCGATGTCGAGGTTGTCAATTTCTAAATTGGAATTGTCTTTTTTAAGCATATTTTTGAATTATGATAAGCGAATTTACAAATATTTATCAATATTATAAAAATAAAATTAAATGTTTAAAATATTTGCAAGGTATTGGATGTTCCTTTACATTTGTATCAAGCAATTAACAAAAAGGAAACGTTCTTTCAAAATTGTTTAATAAAATGTAGGGTGGTGAAACAGGCAGACACACCTCCTTGTCTCGGTGGCGGAGAATAATGGGAATATACTGGCAACAGTACTAACCACTCCTTGAAGGTTCGATTCCTTCCCCTACAGCCAGTTCAGTTGGCAATTTACAGTTAGCAGTTTAAAACTGAAAATTGGAAATTGAAGACTGTTAACTTTTGAAATGTTGGGTGGTGAAATTGGCAGACACGCCTCCTTGTCTCGGTGGTGGGGAATAATGGGACAAACGCAGTTTATTGGGTTGACCACAAATTAATTTTTTGAACTGTAGCTAACTACCCCTTGAAGGTTCGACTCCTTCCCCAACAGCATTTTTTATGAATAATAAGTTAGTTAATTGAGCAATCCTGGATAGGTTGCTCTTTTTCTTTTATAACTTTTCTGCTTTAACATTGATTAGTGGGCATTTTTTTTTGATACTGATATTTGGGAACAATCTTTCAAATTCTACATAATATAAAGACTCCTGTTGGCATATCTACAATTCGGGATGGAATATAGTCGTTTAGCTATTTTGTAGGGGTAAGACGTTTTTTTTAAGCATTCCAGTGCAAGTGAAAAGATTTTGATCTTTAGAAATGTTTGGATTGAGGATAAATCTAGCAGTAGGATCAAACCTAAAAGTACAGAGGAAAAATAATTTTGCATCCACGGTGTATATTGTTCAGATGGAAAGAATTTAGAAGTGCTTCATCCGGTAATCAAATTGGTGTCAGTTTGGTCCGAATCAAAGGAGACACTTTCGCTGAAATACATATGTAAGCTGCCAAAATTAGAAGATCGACCAATTAAGCCCGAAACATAACAATGTTCGGGCTTAATTTGGTAAAAGAAATATTTAATTTTAAACAAGAGTTGTCAATAGGTTTAATGATCAAGAGAATGAAAAGGACATTTTTTCTGATCCTGATAAAAACCTTTTATTGATCTTTTTTAAATTTTTCAAAAGCCTGTTTTATTTCTAATAAATCATGCTTGTTTAAATTGGGCTCAAATATTTTCACGTCAATCACTTTTCTGGGAATTGCTACCCCACTGCCACTTTTCTCTTTGGTTATAGGGTTAAAAATTAAATTGATACGAACAAGCTTCATTTTTCGCACACTATCAATATTTTTTGATAATGTATAGTTAATCTTGTTTTTCCAGTGTTTGTCAAAAATCAGATAAGTCGAATCGGGATAATTGTCTCCTGGATTGGCCGTATATTTATAAGTTTCCTGAACATAGCTTTCTTTTGTATTGGTTTTTGACAATAAAATGCTTTTATCATCAAAATCAGCCGTTCCGCCTTTTAGAATCGGATCTTCCATTAATAGAGAATCAAGATTAAAGCGTTTTCTACTTCCATTTGTTCCTACCGAATCATATCTTATACCCGTCTTTTGATTTATGTAATGGATAAAAAAACGGTGTTCAAAGGATCTTGAGGATATTGTAGCAGGATCATCTCCAGCCTCCATTACACCGTTCTTAATAGCCTTCTCGTTGTACACAGTTCCGCGGATAGTTTTACGGTATAAGATCATGTTCTCCAGTCTGGAAACTAAACTAGTATCATTATTTGTAGGTGTAATAGCCCCAGTATGGCGGTCAACAATTTCTGCGTAGCTAGTCATAGCTAGTATTTCAGGACTGGTATTGATACTGCATGATGAAGTCAGCAATGCTGCTGCAAATATTATGGTAAGCAAAAATCTCATTCAAAAATATCGTTTACGTACCAAACTTCACACGTTGCACTAAGATTCTGGTTTGTACCAGGAATTGGGTTCAATTTTGACTCGCAGAGCAATTTAGCCTTAAAGTTAAAATAAGCTTTCGCTGTTGCATAATATTTTCCGATTGTAGGCTGAAGAACAAAATTAGAGACTGTTATTTCTGTTGCAGGGGTAATCCCGCTTAAGCCTTCTCCTAAATGTTCCAATCTATCCCATTGCCATTCTTCTCCTACCTTTTTATGAAAGCCACGTTCAGTGCTCTCATATGACCAAAGATGCAATGAATTTCTTAAAAATACCCATCGGTATATCATGCTTCTTGTTGTACCTCCAGCTGCTTCATTATCAAGCACGATCAGGTTATTATCACCAGCAAGTTCATAACTTAAAGCATCTACAGCCTTATCATTCTCACAGGGATCTACATCCGGCTCAGATGGAGGGTTTGGGTTCGTAGCCTCTGGATCAGTTTGATCTTCACAGGCATCATATAGCCACGTCTGAGAAATAATCCTCCCTGTTTGTTTGTCATAGATATAAAGATATACTGGTTCGCAGTTAGAAGTACCATATCCGTTCATTAATTTATTGGAAAAATTTGAAACACGGGCATTTGTTTTAGATCCAATTGAATTGTTTAGGCTTAATATTCTTCGCACTGCTATATATCTATTGCTTTCAATTTTTCCGTTTTTAATAGAAAAGCCCGCAACATTCATATTGTGCTTGGCGCTATATTGAAGAAAAATTCCATCAGCGATGTCGGATTTTCCGGACTTCAATTTGTTAAATGATGCCAAGATCTTTAGCCCCTTATCTTTAACTACAGATTGTTTACCAAAAAAATCTACTTTTTGTACACGTATTATCTGTTTATCCCTTAATTTAAAAATTACGCCGGACACCATAGCCACATCACTGTCCTTATTGCGACCAGCGCTGGCAATACTTACACCTTTTGTTTTGACAACCAAGATACTATCTCCTTCAAATACATAATTACTCCAGTCCACGGTAAAGCGGCTTGTTGGAGCATCTGTTACTTTCATTTCGTATAACTTTTTTGCTGACCCGACCAGTTGAAGCACTTCCTTTTCGTTTAGGGCATTGTTACTACCGTCTGCGCCCTTTTTGCAAGAGTATAGGGAGAGAATCAAACACATAAGCATTGATGTTTTGAGCATTAAAGCGATAATTTTTTTCATTTTTTAATATAAGATTTGTATGAATTGATTGCACTAAGATATGTGTAAATGCAGACTCAAGTTGTTATTTTTTCGTTAACATATTGTTGCATCCTTGTTCAATATACTCTTGTTAAATTCCAAAGTAGTTGACATATAAATTAAAATTATAGTTTTTGAGATCTGAATAGCAATTTTGGTGTTTATTGCATTGAGACAGTTAGTAGTATGGTATTGGAAAGTTGAAATCATAATTCAGAATGAACAAGAACAAACCAAAGGAATACAGGCAATATATGATCATCTGGAAAAAATGCAAAATATTCTAAGGCAATTTTAGAAGAGCTAAAAAAACAAAATGAGCCAAAAAATGGGGTTTAAAAAGTTTTTAGATTCATAATACCTTAATGATTAACCTTTAGTTTTTCAATATCGATTATATTTTTGTAGATATATTCCTATATTACCAGTTCAATTTATTCTAACTGTGTAATGCCTGTAATGAAAAAACGAGTATCCATAAAAGATATCGCCAAACAATTAAATATTTCCATTACAACCGTATCGTTCGTAATTAATGGAAAAGCGAGAGAGAAGAACATCAGCGAGTCGCTTACCAAAAAGGTTTTGGATCTGGTTGCCGAATTAAACTATCAGCCTAATGCCCTTGCCACGAGTTTACGGACTGGGAAAACAAAAATTATAGGTTTTTTGGTTGATGACATCTCTGAACCTTTTTTTGCGGGCATAGCACGCCGTATTGATGAAATTGCTTCGAGCCTTGGATATAAAATTCTTTTTAGCAGTACCCGTAACGATACTGAAAAAGCCATAGAACTGTTGCAGATTTTTAAAGACAGGCATGTAGATGGCTATATTATGGCACTGCCCGAAGGTTTGGAAGAGGAGGTTAAAAAACTGATCCAAACAGATGCGCCCGTAGTTTTATTCGACCGCTACGTACAGGATGTAAAAACCGATTATGTAATTATCGATAACAAAAACAGTACTTTCGAAGCCACCGAGCACCTGATTAATAATGGATATAAAAATATAGGTTTTGTTACGATAGATACTGTTCAGCAGCAAATGGTCGATCGTTTATCGGGTTATGAAACTGCGGTAGAAAAACATAAACTGCCAGCCATTGTAAAAAAGATCAGCTATGTTAATTCTGCTGAGTCGATTAAGGAAATGGTGAAATTCTTCAAAAAAGAAAAACAGCTGGATGCGGTAATTTTTGCGGCCAACTATATCTGTTTAGATGGTTTAAGGACTTTTAGAAAAGAAGGTATCCAGATTCATAAAGACCTTGCAGTGGTATCTTTTGATGATTTCGAGATCCTGGAGTTCTGCGAGCCGCCCGTTACGGCGATTGCACAACCGCTTGAAGCCATTGCAGAGAATATTATGAAAATTTTATTGAATAAGCTTAAAAAGGCAGGTAGAAATATTGAAAATGCCCAGGTATCGCTTCCCACTGTATTAAATGTGAGGGCCTCGAGCTCAAAAAAATAGTATTAAAAAAGGGAATAGATTTAGATCCTATTCCCTTTATCATGATTTTTGACGCAGATTAAACTGTCATTACATCTTTTTCTTTCGCTTCTGCGTGTTTATCAACCTTAATGATGTAGGCATCAGTTAATTTCTGTACTTCGCCTTCACCAGTTTTAATTTCATCATCAGATACGCCTTCGCCTTTTAATTTTTGAATTTTGGTATTGGCATCTTTACGGATATTACGAACCGTAACACGGCCTCTTTCGGCTTCTTCTTTTACTTTTTTAACCAGGTCTTTTCTACGTTCTTCGGTTAAAGGAGGTACCACCAAACGGATCACAATACCATCATTTTGAGGATTGATACCAATATTGGCTACCTGTATGGCCTTTTCGATCACTGTTAAAAGTGATTTTTCCCAAGGTTGGATTACAATTGTCCTTGCATCAGGTGTATTGATACTGGCCACTTGCGCTAATGCAGTAGAGGCACCATAATAATCAACAAAGATACCATCCAACATTCCAGCTGATGCTTTGCCAGCCCTTATTTTAGTTAATTCAGCTTCACAATGATCGATTGCTTTATCCATTGCAGATTGAGCATCCATTAATTGTAATTGTATGAGGTCGTTCATAATCGTGTGTATTTCTACAAAAATAATATTTTTTTTAAATGCTTACTTTACCAGGGTTCCAATTGGTTCGCCATTGGCAATTTTCATAAAATTACCATGTTTGTTCATATCAAACACAATAATTGGCACTTGGTTTTCTTCACAAAGGGTAAAAGCTGTCATATCCATTACATTAAGGCCTTTATCGTACACTTCTCTGAACGAAATTTCTCCGTATTTTGTAGCTAAAGGATCTTTTTCAGGATCTGCGGTATAAATTCCATCAACACGTGTTCCTTTTAAAACCACATCGGCTTTAATTTCGATTGCACGTAAAGCTGCTGCAGAATCGGTAGTGAAATATGGGTTTCCGGTACCTGCACCAAAAATAACCACACGGCCTTTTTCTAAGTGGCGAACGGCCCTTCTGCGAATAAATGGTTCGCAGATCTGCTCCATTTTAATGGCGGTAAGCAAACGTGTTTTGATGCCAACTTTCTCTAAGGCATCCTGTAAGGCCATAGAGTTAATTACTGTTGCCAGCATGCCCATGTAATCAGCCTGAGCCCTATCCATCCCACTTTTTTCGGCGCTTAGGCCTCTAAAAATATTTCCTCCTCCAATTACGATAGCAATTTCTAAACCTTTATCGTGTACTGCTTTGATATCTTCTGCATATTGCTTAACACGATCATTATCAATACCGTATTGTTTGTCGCCCATTAGCGATTCTCCGCTAAGCTTTAGTAGGATGCGCTTGTATTTCATGACCTCAAAAATATCAACAATTTTTTAATACCGAGCTATGCTTTTTAATAATTGATGTAAATTGTTTATTGGATTTTATCCCCAAACAATAAAAGCCCCTGTTACGGAGCTTTTATAATGGAAAGATATGGATTGTGAATTAATTAAAAATGTAACGCACACCAAATTGTGCCTGCCAACGCGAAATCTGATCGGTAATATTTTTATACGTTGTGGTATATGGCGTTAAATTGGCCTTATCCTGATATGGGAATGAATAAGTAGGCTTCCCTGTAGTAGCATCTAAACCTTTGTAGGCCAGCAATACAGCGGTATTGTAAGTTGATAATGGGATATTTGGTGTTTGATATAAGCCCCAATCGCTGTTTAAAAGGTTACCAAGGTTGATGATATCCAGTGTAAACTGAAGCGTATTTCTTTTTCCTTTCGGACCAACAAAGAAATCCTGTGCAATGTGTAAATCTGCTCTTTTAAAGTACGACATGATGGCACCGTTTCTTTTTGCAAATTCACCCCTGTGTTTGCTTAGGTAGCTATCTTGTGTAATATAGGCATTCAACTGGTTCCAGATCTGATCCTGGGTGCGGGTATCGCCAACAAAATCAGGAACCAAAATAATATCGCCTTTGCTTTGTGGGATATAAACTAAATCGTTCGCGCCGCCATCGTTATTGATATCCCCAGATGAAACATAACTGAATGCACCATTATTGGCCGATTCGAAGATTAAACCAATTGTGGTAGCGGCATGTTTAAAATACTCTTTTTTATAGCTTAATGAAGCAATAACCCTGTTTGGCTGAATAAAATTGGTATTGGCCAAAACGTCCGAATTTGCATCGCCTGCAATTGCCCTTTGCGACCAGATTGAACTTGCAGTAGAACCGCCGTCGTTTACAGATTTAGATTGACTGTAGGTATAGGCTACACTGGCATTAAAACCATTGAAAAAAGATTTTTGCAACTGACCGGTAATGAAGTATGAATAGCCTTTTTTGGTATTCTGCATATAAATGAATGGCGAAATCGATGGATTTGCTGCCGTAGTACCTGTCTGTGTAGATTTTACGGTATAACGCTGTTGTCCTTCAATTCCAGGAAGGGTAATTAAGCCTGTTGAATTGTTCGGTAATGCCGCGTTAGAGAAGTTTACCGCATTGATATCTTTAGTATACGATGCTTCTAAAGTGGCAATGATGCCCATTGGTAATTTTTGGTCAACCGCAACATTCGTTCTCCAGATCTGAGGGTATTTAAAATCTTTTGAAGCCGCATCTACCTCATAAGAAGTATTGGCAGCAGCGGTACCAGGAGCAGGGCGGTTGGCATTTACATTTGGATTAAAAATCAAACGTGGATCACCAACAGTTGAAACAGTGCTGGAGCTGAATAATGTTCCGGTGTTAGAGGCCTGGTTAGAGATCCAAACATAAGGCACCTGACCGGTAAAAATTCCGGTTCCACCTCGTAACTGCGTAGTTTTATCGCCAAAAATATCATAATTGAAGCCTACGCGGGGCGAGAACAATAATTTTTTGTTCGGGAATTTAGAAATGTCTACCTGCAAACCATTTTGGAAGGTTAATGCTGCCAAATTTGGATTTGGATCTAGTTTGGTAGGGAAATAAGTATAATCGGCACGGATACCATAGGTTAATTTGAAATTATCACTCACCTGGTATTTATCCTGTGCATATAGACTTAGGTTATACGACGACATTTTTGCGAATGGAAATGATCCATCGGCCAATGCCGAGTTACGATATGAATAACTTACCGCGGGCTGGTTATTAATAAAATCATCAGCTGTTTTAAAATAATACAGGCCGTTATAGTTTGGAGCAAAACCATTCAGGAATTTGTTCAACTGATTGCTCGTACCGATAGTAATTTCATGTTTACCGGCATAAATCGAGAAATCATCCGAGAATTGATAAATGTCGGAGTTTAACAGGTTGTTAGCAGTAAAAACCTCGTAACCAAAACTGGTTAAGATGCCGCCGTTTCCATTACCGATATCAACCATTGGTAATTCGGAACCGTTTGAATCACGGAAATCTCTCAATGCTGAATAACCCATTGTTAATTTGTTCGACATGTTGTTGCCGATCCTGGTGTTTAACTCCACAATACCGATGTTAAAGTTATTATTGATGGTATAACTCGAGCCGAAATAAGGCATAGAGGTTGATGAAGGTGAGCGGCTACCGTTTAGGCCTGCCGGAATGCCCGAGCCACTGGCAACAACCTGTCTGTTCGATTTCAGATAGAAATATTTTGCACTTAAGGTATTATTGGCATTGATGTTCCAATCTATTTTAGCCGTGATTTTATCACTCTGTGTTTTGTAAGGATAATTTTCGTAAGGACCGGTTGCATAGTTGTACTTGCTCATTAAATAGTTCGATAACTTATCCAATGTTGCAGCATCTGCTGTCGAAACGTTTGCTCCTGATAAGCCTGGCCTTGATGCTACGAAAGATGTTGCAGGTGTACTGATTCTTTCCTGTTCACCCGAAACAAAGAAAAATAATTTGTCTTTAATAATCGGTCCGCCGATATTTAAACCACGCTGATTATAGCTAAAATCAACAACAGGTATTTTGGTTACCCCGGCAGAGTATCCGGTCAAATCAGTTCCCCTGGTATAATAATAAGCCGATCCCTTAAAATCGTTTGTTCCTGATTTTACAATGGTATTGATACCTGCTCCGGTGAAAGATCCCTGACGGACATCGTAAGGGGCAATATCTACCTGGATCTGCTCAATCGCATCTAATGAGATCGGTTGAGAATTCGCCTGTCCACCCAAACTGCCCGATAATCCAAAGGAGTTGTTAAACAGAGCACCATCAACTGTTAAGTTGTTGTAAGAACCACTTCTGCCACCGAAACTCAAACCCCCAACGGTTGTTGAGTTTGCTGATGGCGTTAATTTGGTAAAATCGGATAACGAACGGCTGATGGTTGGTAAATTATCGATCTGCTGCCTGGTAATGGTTTCTCTTGCGCCGGTACGTGAGGAGTTGATCACCTTGTCCTGCGTTCCTTTTACCACCACATCGGCAAGGTTTTGCGAGGTTTCGGTAAGCGAGGCATCAACCCTTAAGTCTTCTCCAATAGTGGTATTCAGGTTTTCTTTAACCAGTTCGTTGTAACCAACATAACTAATTTTAATGGTATATGGTCCGCCAACACGTACGTTGGGCAGGTTGTACCTACCATCGGCCCTGGTTAGGGTGGAGTATTTTGTACCTGAGGGAATGTGTATGGCGGTAACCGTTGCGCCAGGGATAACCCCTTTCTGATCTTTAACTGTACCAATAAATGATGCAGTGGTAACCCCTTGTGCGAAACCATAAACGGTTATCACAAGCATAAATGAGAATAATAGTAACAATTTTTTCATTAGTTCATGTTTTTTATTGGTGATGAAGCAATTATAATTTGTTGTTACCCTTATCGTAATAAAATTATGATATTTCACTCAATTTTCAACAAAAATACGCTGACTTAATGCTGCTAATGTTCTATTTAAATTAATTAATTGTTAAGTACTTGCCTTGTTCAGGGAAAATTAGCTTTAAATCTTTCGGTTTTCCTGAAATCAATTGCTTTTTTACCCTTTCGGCGGTTTTTTGTGGAGGCTTAGTGTGAGTTATAATGAACGAAACTTTTTTAAATGCTTTTTCGTTCGTTAAAGCCTCCAGTTTCGACAGTTCGCTGAAGAAAAGTTTTGGTGTAAGGTGCCCGAACAATTGTTTATCGGGTTGTTCATTAGGGAAAGAAACCTCTAGAAAAATAGCCTTTAACTGGCCTGCATTAATCAGAGGCGCTATACTTTGCCATAGGTTGGCCAGTTTATCCGATTTTTCAATTTCATCTGCTCCGGTATCGCCCAGATATAATGCATAACTATCCTGATGGCTGATCAAAAAGGCGGTACTTTTATAAGGATTGCCATGGCTGAGTTCAAAAGCCTTTACTTTCATTTCGGTACCTTCAAGCGGATAAGTATTACCTTGAACCAATGGAAAATAAGTGTATTTTTTCAATTGCGGTTTTTCGCCTTCGTTAGCAAAATTGGCCCATGCATCCCAGGTAAAATATTTATCCCTTAAAATATTGAGGACCGAAGGTAAACCATAAATGTTTTTAACTGTATCTGCAGGGGAATTGATAATTAAGCCAGCTACATGATCTAAATGGGCATGCGAAATCAGATACCCCTTAATCTGTTTGCGTTGAATTTCTTCACTGATTCCTTTTAGTGACTTAAAGTCTATTGCTTTTTGGATACCCGCATTTATGGTGCCTGCATCAAGGCAAACGTAATTTTCGCTTCCTTTTGGGGCGATCAGATAAGATGATAAATTACTCTCATCATCACCGCCCTTAACACCAAGCGGTATAACGGTAAAAGCAGTATTCATTTCCTGCGACCAGGAATGATTGGCATAAATAGAAAGAAAGATAATAACCGGAAGAATTCTTTTGAACATATTGGTTTGATTATGCCGTTTCGCCTTTAAAAATGACCTCTTTTAAATTTAGTGCATCATCAAGCACTACTAAATTAGCCTGCTCACCAGCTGCGATATTTGCCGTTAAGTTTTCAATTCCGATTAATTTGGCCGGATAACTCGTTGCCATTTTAACTGCATCATTTAAACTGATGCCACAATGAGATACACAGTTTTTAACAGCTTCTAACATTGTTAGCGACGAACCCGAAAGTGTGCCATCGGGCATTACAAATTTGTTTCCTTTTTGGATATGCTGATAAGGACCAGTT
Organism: Pedobacter jeongneungensis; assembly: GCF_000633455.1. Lineage (GTDB taxonomy): Bacteria > Bacteroidota > Bacteroidia > Sphingobacteriales > Sphingobacteriaceae > Pedobacter > Pedobacter jeongneungensis_A. The sequence goes on along the minus strand of NZ_AYMG01000025.1, from coordinate 62,915 downwards.
GAACAGGCTGTAACGGCATCGGTAATCAGGAATAAACGATCTTTTAATAGTTTCTGCGCAAATTTAACCACTTCGAAATCTACATGCTGACCATCGGCAATAATACTGGCCATTGCCTTATCATGGCTGAAAACGGCTGTGGGTATTCCGGGTTCGCGGTGATGGATCGGACTCATGGCATTAAATAGGTGTGTAGTGGTTTGGATGCCTTTGTTGTAAGCAGTAGTAGCTTCCTCAAAAGTGGCATTACTATGGCCTAGTGAAACAACCACACCACTATCCAGCAGGTATTCAATTACCTCTTCATCCTGAAGCTCCGGTGCAATGGTCATCATTTTAATTACACCATCCCCAAAATCGATTAGTTTTTTAATTTCATCTAATGAGGCTTTGCGTACAAATGCAGGTACATGTGCACCTAAACGTTTGGGGTTTAAAAATGGCCCTTCTAAATGTAATCCCAGGCAGTTCCTGGCCGATGAGCGATGCACTTTAGCTACTTTGATACACTCATTAAAAACCTCTGGAGAATTTGTTGCCATACAGGCCAAAAAGCCTGTAGTTCCCTTTTTTAGCAGGTCATCTTCCATTATCGTTAACGATTCAATACTTGGGTCGGCAGAAAATAACCTGTCGCCCGCGCCATAAATCTGCAGGTCTATAAAACCCGGAACAACAAAAGAATGATTATTTTCTTTATTGTCACCTTCCTTAATATTTGAAATTAAAGCGCCGTCAATAATAATATCTTGATTGCTTTTTAAATCGTTGCCCTGAAAATAGGAGGTATTGGTAATTACTTTAGGCATATCAAACGTTTGAGTAAATTTAATCTTACACGGTCAAAGTTAAATATTGTCGCTATATATTTGGTTAATAAGATAAAATAACCAAATGAATGAAAATCAGCCCAATAGAAGAAGTTTTTTAAAGGCCGGCCTCACTTTAAGTGCGGCTACATTGGTGGCGCCATCAATGGCAATTGCAGATTTACCCGCTAATGAAGAAGGGTTTAAAATTGCAGTAGGCCCTTACCTCCAAACCAATTTTAATAACAAAATGACTATTCTTTGGTTAACCAATAAAAATGCTGCGGGCTGGGTAGAATATGGCGAACAGGCCGATCAATTGAATCAAAAAGCTTATGGCAAAGCAGAATTAGGTTTAATGCAGGCCAATAGTAAGCTCAATGCTGTAACGCTTTTTAACTTAAAACCTGGTACTAAATATTATTATAAAATTGTTTCGAAAGAGATTAAAGATTTTCAGCCTTATAAGTTAACCTATGGTGAAACAGTGAGTAGTTCGGTTGAGGAATTTGTTAATACTGATCTGAATAAAGCAGAAGTTTCATTTTTAATGTTGAATGATACGCACGATCGTCCTGAATCCATTCCGCATTTGTTGGGGCTTGTTCCTGAAAAAAAACAGGATTTTATCTTCTTTAATGGCGATATATTCGATTACCAGACTGATGAAAAACAAATTATCGATCACATGCTTCAGCCCTGTGTAGATAATTTTGCAAAGAACACGCCATTTATTTACGTAAGGGGCAATCACGAAACCCGTGGTAAATTCTCCCGCGAATTTCCGCAGTATTATATGCATGTTGGTCATGCCGCTTTTACTTTAGGGCCTGTGCGCTTTGTGATTTTAGATACCGGAGAGGATAAGGAAGATGCACATCCGGTGTATGCTGGCATTGTAAATTTTGATGATTATCGGCTGCAGCAGGCAGAATGGTTTAAATCAGAAATGAATTCGAAGGAATTTAAAAAAGCACCGTTCAGGGTTGTACTAATGCATATTCCGCCACGTTTCTCAGGCGATGCGCACGGACCAAAGCATTGTACCGAATTGTTCGAACCGCTATTGAATCAGGGAAAGGTAGACCTGGTATTAAGCGGCCATACGCACAAATATATGGTGCACCAGCCAGATAAAAACTTAAATCATTATCCTTTAATCATTGGTGGCGGACCTAAAACCGGTACAAGAACGATTACAAAAATAAAAGCAGATAAAAATAAAGTAGTGGTGAGTATGCTCGATGATTCGGGTAAGGAAGTAGGGGCGTATACCGCGCTTAGAAAGTAGGGAATACTATCGTCATGCTGAATTTATTTCAGCATCTTTCTCGCATATACATATAGACCCTGAAATGAATTCAGGGTGACGACTGGAGACATAACGCATAAAAAAAGCCCCAATTTCTTGGAGCTTTTCAAATATGTTTTTCTAGTGCTTATGCACCTAATTGTACACGTTTGAAAGCAGATACTGTTAAACCTTTAGAAGTGTTATCTAAAAATTTACGAACATCTACTGAGCTATCTTTAACAAACTCCTGGTTTAATAAAGTACTGTCTTTGTAGAATTTATTCAATTTACCAGCAGCAATTTTTTCAACCATTTCTTCTGGTTTGCCTTCTTGACGGATAACGTCTTTAGCAATCTCGATTTCACGTTCGATAGTAGCAGGATCAACACCGTCTTTATCAACAGCAATTGGACTCATTGCAGCAATTTGCATTGCAACATCTTTACCAGCTTCAGTAATATCTACGCCATTAGCACCTTCAAATACTACTAAAACGCCCATTTTTCCATTAGAATGGATATAAGAAACGATTTTTTCACCAGATATATTTGCATACTCTTGAATAACGATCTTCTCTCCGATTTTACCAGTTAGTTCAGTTATGGTTTCAGCAACTGTACGTCCATCTTCCAAAGTAATTGCTGATAATTCTTCTGCAGAAGCAGGATTGTTGGCAACTGCTGCAGCCAAAACGGCTTGAGCCAGGTTACGGAAATCTTCAACTTTAGAAACTGGCTCAGTTTCGCAAGCTAAAGCAACTAATTTACCGTTTGTTCCATCAGCTGAAACAGCGATTGATACCAGACCTTCAGAAGTAGCATTACCAGAACGAGCGGCAGATACTTTTTGACCTTTTTTGCGCAATAAATCAACAGCAGCTTCGAAATCGCCGTTAGCTTCAACTAAAGCTTTTTTGCAATCCATCATACCAGCACCAGTTTGTTGGCGTAGTTTATTTACATCTGCGGCAGTAATTTGTACTGTAGACATTTTATTTCCTTTTTTAAAGTTTACAATCTTGTTATAACAATTACAGGTTACAAGTTACAAGCGCCAAGTTAAACTCATGTTAAGCCAACTTAAAACCTGAAACCAGTAACCTGCAATTAAAAAATATTACTATTCTTCTGTTTTAGTTTCTTCTGATGCTGACGCTTCAACTTCTGCCTCAGCAGCTTTTTTACGTCTTGGCTCTTTTGCTTCCGGAGCATCAGCCGCAGCTTTAGCAGCTACTGCTTCTTTTTCAGCCTCATCATCTTTTTCGCGTTTACGCTCATCTAAACCTTCTTCAATCGCTTTGATAATTACATCAGTAATTAAAGAGATAGATTTTGTAGCATCATCATTCGCCGGGATAGGGAAATCGATGTTAGAAGGATCAGAGTTTGTATCAACCATCGCAAAAGTTGGGATGTTTAATTTTAATGCTTCAGTTACTGCGATATGCTCTTTTTTAACATCAATTAAGAATAAAGCTGCAGGTAAACGGTTTAAATCAGCAATACCACCTAAAAGTGATTCTAATTTAATACGCTCACGCTGAATCATTAAACGCTCTTTTTTAGATAAGATCGCATAAGTACCGTCTTTAGTCATTTTATCGATGTTAGACATCTTTTTAATTGACTTGCGAACAGTTGCAAAGTTAGTTAACATACCACCTAACCAACGTTCAGTTACGAAAGGCATGTTTACTTTTTTAGCTTGTTCAGCTACGATTCCTTTTGCTTGTTTCTTTGTAGAAACGAATAATACTTTACGTCCTGATTTTACGATTTGTTTAATCGCAGCCGCAGCTTCTTCAGTTTTAGTTAAAGTTTTATTTAAATCTATAATATGAATTCCATTACGCTCCATGAAAATGTAAGGAGCCATTTTTGGATTCCATTTACGGGTAAGGTGACCAAAGTGTACACCTGCATCCAATAAGTCTTGATAAGTTGTTCTTGCCATTGTGTTTGCCTCCTGTGATTAACGTTTACTGAATTGGAATTTCTTACGGGCTTTAGCACGTCCTGGTTTTTTACGCTCAACCATACGGTTATCACGTGTCATTAAACCTTTAGCGCGTAAAGCAGGTTTTTTCTCCGCATCTAGTTCAACAATCGCCTTAGCAATAGCTAAACGAACAGCTTCTGCTTGTCCTTTTACTCCACCGCCTTGTACGTTTACAGTGATATCATAACGGCCTGTAAGTTCAGAAACTTCTAAACTTTGGTTTACGATATATTGCAAAGGTAAAGTTGGGAAATATACTTTGTGATCTTTACCGTTAACGGTAATTGCGCCAGCACCATCTTTTAAGTAGATACGTGCAACAGCTGTTTTTCTTCTTCCTGAAGTGTTAGTAACTGACATTTCTTAAAGTTTAATGGTTTTTGGAGATTGAGCTGCATGAGGGTGAGTCTCACCTGCATACACAAAAAGATTGGTGTAAAGTTTTTTACCCAATTTAGTTTTCGGTAACATACCACGTACCGCTTTCTCGATTACACGTTGAGGGTGTTTCGCCATTAACTCCTTAGGAGAAATAAAACGTTGACCACCTGGATAACCAGTATAAGAAACATATTGCTTTTCGCTGAATTTGTTTCCTGTCAATTTAACCTTGTCTGCATTGATAACAATTACGTTATCGCCGCAATCTACGTGTGGGGTGTACTCAGGCTTGTTTTTACCACGGATGATCATAGCGATCTTCGATGACAAGCGCCCCAAAATCTCGCCTTGCGCATCAACAACAATCCACTGTTTGTTAACAGTTTTCGCATTGGCCGAGACAGTTTTGTAACTTAACGTATTCACTTGCTTGTATTTAATTTATTAAACAATTTATTATTCCCATTAAATTTGGGACTGCAAAGATAGGTAGAATACTTTTATTATCAAATAGTTGAAGAGAAAATTTTTGATGTAAAATTGTCGCCATTGCGAAGAGCGCAGCGATGTGGCAATCTAATTGGCGATTTTTTGTAAAGCAAAACCTTTAGTTCTTTTGGTTGTTCCAGTCGGGCTTTGCGCTAAATCTTTTTTGTTTTTAAAGCTTTGACAAATTTCTTGCTTCAGTGCTATTTTTTTGTAAAAGCGAAAAACAAAAAAGGGTATCGCTGCAATCCCGTTTAGGAAATGTGGGTTGGCGGAAGTATGTTAAGTTTTTAAAAAAAACCGGGCTAATCTAAAAATACAATTCTAAGACTTTGTAATTATTGTAGATACCAAAGCTGGCGTTTCGGTAACCGTCAGGGTATAGATTCCGTTTTTAAATACGGTAACTTTCCCACTGCCAGTATTGCTCTGTGAAACATAATTGCCATAATTTGCCGTTACATCTGCATAGAACTTAGCTGTCGAAAAGTTTTGATCAACGTCTGGTGATCCATTGTTGATTTTTATTTGCTGAAGGCCAAGGTCATTATAAAGAAGGGTGTAAATACCTGCAAGCCCTGCAATGAAAGATTTGCTGACATATAGATTTGAATAGGCATAGTTTTCAAAATAGGCACCAAACTGAACATTCGTGCTCGTGCTTGAAATGGGTTTTAGGGTATAACCAGTTGTTTTAAGCCTGTCGGCATAACTGGAAAATGACGATGAATAATTTTTATCAAGGCTGTTCCAAACCGAGTTTATGCTAAAATCGTTAACAAGCCTTAAGGTTTGTTCCTGATCAAGAGAGTTCTGGTCATTTTTAACTACACATCTAATCTTAAAATCACCTGTTTGATTTACTGCATTAAATTTGAATAACAAACTGGTTCCCTCTAGCTGTGCAGTTATTTCTGATAGCTGAGTTCCAGTCTGGCCGTTTAAGCTAAGCGTGATATTGTCTTTGTCGCTGTAATCTTTAAAATACCTGACTCCGATATATACTTCTGATGATTTAGATTGAAGCAGGTACTCCGGCGAAATGATAATCCTTTCAATTTTCTTAGGTGTGGATTGTGAATTTTCACCTTTCTTAGCGCATGAATAGAAAAGAATACTTATAAGAGCAAGTAAGAGCGTATATTTTTTCATTATTGAGGATTAGATACTCAAAAATAGCATTTTAAAGAGAAAATAAAAATTACAAATCATCAGGCATATAACCAATCCTCTTCCTTGGCCCAATTTTTTTATCGATGAGTTTATCAAGATAGGTAAAAACCAGTTCGATGTTTTTATCCTGATTACTTACTTTTTGTTTAATTTCTTCAATTTCGAGTTTAAGTTCGCCACTGTCAATAATGAATTGACGTATGCGCGTGAAAATCCTTACAATCTGAATATTCACCTGAATGGCTTGCTTGCTGTTTAATACGCTTGACAGCATAAGAACACCGTGTTCAGTAAAAACAAAGGGGAGTTTTCTTCTGCCGCCCCAACTTGAGGTCGCAATTTGCGACTTCAAGTTTAACCACTCTTCATCAGTGAGTTGGAACATGAAATCATCGGGGAATCGATCAGGATTTCGCCCAACTTGCTCATTAAGGCGTTTAGTTTCTACACCATAAAGCTCAGCCAGATCACTATCGAACATTACTTTAAGGCCTCTTACCTCGTAAATCTTGTTAACTACAATATTGTCAGGGATGATAGGAAGCACTTGTTTAGCTGTCATATCATTTTGGATTTGAATTGAAGATACAAAAAATAGAATTATTTATAGCAAAATGGAGTCTATAATTTTTTTGATTTTCTCTTCCCGTTCATGATAATTTCCACTTATGTGGATATAGTCAATACCCCGCTTTTCGAGTTCCCTTTTAAACAGATCAAACATTTCTGAACGCCTTTCGCCAAAATCGCGGAGATGATCAGCAACCCATTCTACATCAATATCCAATAAGAAATATAAATCGTACCTGATTTCATTTTCAAGATCGTTAAGAATATCCGGAACCTGATTTAAATAATATTGCGAATATATTTTTGTGGTGATTAAGTCCGTGTCGCAAAAAACGATTTTATTGGCAATGCTTGTTTTTTCTTTTACCCTTTCTGTTTGTGCTTTCCCTATTTTGATAATGTCGTCAACAGTGATATCGTTAGAGGTAATTAATTCGCGTGCAACTTCGGGAACAAAAACGGTATGATAATATAAAGCCATTTTTTCGGCCATGGTCGATTTTCCGGTACTTTCTGGTCCGTAGAAACAAATCTTTTTTGTAAAATATGGCCTCACTTGTTCAGGAATAAATTCCCAATATTGGAAAGGATGGTTTCTGATCAGCGTAGCAGAAATTGGGATGAATTTCCTTGGCTCATCAAACAGGACATGTTCTGCCTGTAAATTATGGGCGAAGGGAGGCCCGTAAAATTCAGAACTAAATAGTATATCGATTTTTGGATAAACCTCCCGCATTCTGATGGCCCATATATTGGTCCGCTCACTTAAAGGTAAGGTTTCATCATCAAAATCATCATCAATAATGGCAGGCTTAATATTGGGCTGGCTTTTAAATATTTGCTTGATCCATTCAAAACGCAATACCGGATCAATTGTATCCTCAGGTGTGAAACTCATCGATACAATCAATTCATCGCAATGTGCAGCAGCAAAATTAATCAGGGCAATATGCCCTTTATGGATTGGCATAAACTTGCCGATAACTAATCCTCTTTTCATGCTGTTTTAGAATAACTTCTGTATTCTTTAACCCAATGCCATAGAGCAAAGGCAGCTATAATAGTGAAAATGAAATATTCTATCCCCATAAACTTGATGCCTTTTAAAAAATATAAGTAAGTAGCCACAACATCAATAATTAGCCAGATAATCCAACATTCTACCCTTTTCTGGATCATCAGAAAAGTGGTGATTACACTCATTACAAAAATAAATGAATCGACAAAAGGATAGGCACTTGGTAAATTGAACAACAATGGAAGCCAATTATGGAGCTGACTTGCCAAAGTACCCATGAGTAGTGTGCCAATAATGCCAACAGCCAGCAAGATGAAGAACTGTTTTATCGGCATGAAACTGATTTTGAGTTCTTTGTTTTTATCTTCTTCCCCGGGTTTCGGATTTGTCCATCGCCACCAGCCCATAATGTTGGTTACAAAAAAGAAAACCATCAAAAACATATCAGGGTAAAGCTGGCTTTGATAATATAAAAAGGCTGATAAGAATACATTAACGATGCCTGCTGGCCAACTCCAAACACTGGCTTTTGCAGAAAGAATAACTGAAATAACCCCGGTAATTACAGCAAAAAATTCCAGGTAGCTCATTTTATAACCAAGAACCGTAAAAAATATACTATGGGCATCAAAAAAATCCATCTTTTTCTTTTTGGAAGTATACAAAATGCTAATGTAAATAATTTATTTGCGGCTATTGATTTTCTGTTGGCAAACAATCCAAAAATATAGCTGTTATAAGAATATCTATTGGCTTATCGCCGTATTTATTAACCAGCAAATTTCTTGTATGCAGTATATCGACCAGATTTTCGGTTATCCTATTCCTTTGTTTTTCAAGAACCTGATTATTGGTTTAGCAGCAATTTTGCTGGGGATTATTATCAAATTCATTATCCACAAAACTTTTATCCTGCTTTCGCGCTGGTGGGATTTTATTATTATAAAATCAACCATTAAACATTTAAGAAGGCCAGTTGCGGTTTTTATTCCATTATTGTTGCTTAATTTTTCGCTCACATTAATGGAGATGTCGCCCTCATTTAGGTTGCCCATTACGAAAGCGTTAGAAATTGCCTTAACCATCACTTTTGCATTAATATTGGTGCGTTTAATAAATGTATTGGAGGATTATTTTTATCTGAAATACGATCTGAATAAGGAAAATAACCTGAAAGAGCGCAAAATCAGGACACAGTTGCAGTTTGTAAGGAAATTTATCGTTTCGCTCATCATTTTAATTACTGCAGCTATCATTTTGTTGAGTTTTGAGAGTATGCGTAAAATAGGGGCGGGTTTACTTACGGGGGTCGGAATAGGGGGAATTATCATTGGTTTTGCTGCGCAAAAATCACTGGGGAATTTATTGGCGGGTTTTCAGATTGCCTTTACACAACCCATTAGGATTGACGATGTTTTAATTGTAGAAGGTGAGTGGGGAAAGGTAGAAGAAATAACGCTAACCTATGTAGTGGTTAATATATGGGACCAACGCAGGCTCATTTTGCCGATTACCTATTTTATCGAAAAACCTTTTCAAAACTGGACACGTGTTTCGGCAGATTTATTGGGAACTGTTTTTTTATACCTCGATTATACGATTCCTATTGAACCCATGAGACAGGAATTGACAAGATTGCTGAACGCAAATGTATTGTGGGATAAACGCGTAAATGTAGTACAGGTTACCGACAGTACAAAAGATGGCGCTATTGAGGTGCGTTTTTTAATGAGCGCTTCAAATTCTTCCAGAGCTTTCGATTTGAGGTGTTATGTAAGGGAAGCTATGATTTCGTTTATTCAAACAAATTATCCGGAAAGCTTACCGAAGAAAAGATTGGAGTTTAGAGATAAGTTGGAGCGTATATAAAAATCCATGTCAGTCTGAGCTTGTCGAAGACCACTAGATACTTCGACAGGCTCAGTATGACAGTTAAAGTTATTTAAACATCCCTTTTAGCTTTGCTAATTTTTCCTGTAAATCGCCATCAGCATCTTTTGGCTCATTGCGGGGTTTAAAATTAGGCTTACTGCTGTTAGGTTTGTATTCTTGCTTTGGCTTATGTTCTTTAGACTCCCGACTATGGACTTCCGACTTTGGACTAGCCTCAGTTTTCATCGATAGTGAAATCCTTTTACGGGCAACATCAACTTCCATTACGGTTACCTCTACTTTTTGATGCACTTTTACTATATCATTAGGATTTGCTACAAAACGGTTTGCCAATTGACTGGTATGAACCAAACCATCCTGATGAACGCCAATGTCAACAAAGGCTCCGAAATTGGTAATATTGGTCACAATTCCTGGTAATTTCATACCTGTTCTTAAATCGGCAATTTCGTTTACACCATCAGTAAAGCTAAAAGCTTCAAACTGCTCACGTGGATCACGCCCTGGTTTTGCCAGCTCTTTTACAATATCGTTTAGGGTTGGCAATCCGATTTCGTCGGTTATGTATTGTTGGGGTTTGATCTGTTTTTGCAGTTGTGTATCTTTCATTAAGGCTGCAACCGTAGTACCCAGGTCTTTCGCCATTTTATCTACTACAGCATAACGTTCAGGGTGAACGCCGCTGGTATCTAAAACATTTTCTGCATTGCGAATGCGTAAGAAGCCCGCCGCCTGTTCATAAGCTTTGTCGCCTAAGCGAGGCACTTTTTTCAAACTTTCGCGGTTTTTAAACGCGCCGTGGGTATTTCTGTAATCAACAATGTTCTGTGCTAAAGTTGGTCCTAAGCCAGAAACATAAGCCAAAATTTGTTTAGAAGCGGTATTGAGCTCTACCCCAACTGCATTTACGGCACTAATTACCGTATCATCTAAACTCGCCTGCAATTTATTCTGATCAACATCGTGCTGGTATTGGCCAACTCCGATAGATTTTGGATCGATTTTCACTAGTTCTGCCAATGGGTCCATTAAACGGCGACCGATTGAAACGGCACCACGCACGGTAATATCCTGCGTTGGGAATTCTTCCCTTGCCACTTCTGAAGCCGAATAAATAGATGCACCACTTTCGTTAACCATTACAATGGTGATGTGCGGTAAATTCAATGCACGAACAAAAGCTTCAGTTTCTCTTCCTGCAGTACCGTTACCAATAGCGATGGCTTCAACATTGTGTTTTTCGCAAAGCTGTTGGATGGTGAATTCGGCATTTTTTACATTGCCCTGCCCCGTATGCGGATAAATCGCTGTGTTTTCTAACAACTGACCTTGTTTATCTAAGCAAACCACTTTACAGCCTGTACGGAAACCAGGATCGATCGCCAATACATTTTTTTGTCCCATTGGTGCCGCCAATAACAACTGCCTTGCATTTTCTGCAAAAACGCGGATCGCTTCTTCATCCGCCTTCTGTTTGGTTAATACGCGTAACTCAGTTTCCATTGCTGGTTCCAACAAACGTTTATAACCATCCTCTAAAGCTTGCTGAACTTGTTTTGACGCTGCATTATTGCCTAAAATAAACTGGTTTTCTAAAATGGCAACGGCGTCTTCGGATGGTGGTAATGCATCTAACCTTAAAATCAACTCTTTTTCACCACGGCGCATGGCTAAAACCCGGTGTGATGCAGCCGTTTTTACCGGCTCGCTCCATTCGAAGTAATCTTTGTATTTAATACCTTCTTCTTCTTTTCCTTTGATTACTTCCGATTTAAAAACTGATTTTTCCTGAAAATAGGTGCGCATTTTGGTGCGGGCTTCAGCATTTTCAGATATCATTTCGGCAATGATATCCCTGGCACCAGCCAAAGCTTCATCAAGCGAATTTACACCTTTTTCGGTATCGATAAATTTATCGGCTTCAGCATCCAGATCAAAAGCATTCTGCTCAAATATTTGCAAGGCCAATGGTTCTAATCCTTTTTCTTTTGCCACCGATGCACGTGTTTTGCGTTTTGGTTTATATGGCAGGTAAATATCTTCGAGCAGCGAAATGGTTTCTGCTTCGTTAATCTGTTTTTCGAGTTCGGGTGTTAACTTACCCAGTTCCGTCATCGATTTTAAAATCGCTTCACGGCGTTTGTCCAAATCGCGTAATTGCAACACCCTATCGCGGATTGCGGCTACTTCAACCTCGTCTAAACTGCCGGTTGCCTCTTTACGGTAACGTGAAATAAAAGGTACTGTTGCACCTTCATCTAATAGGTTTACGGTTGCGGTTACTTGTTTTTCTGCAACTTTTAATTCGGTTGCAATTATTTTATGGTGGGTTAACATATCCTAAAGGGTAAAATTAAAGGAAGCAAAGCTAATGAGGATTTGTGGGATTTAAGGATTTTTAAAATGAAGTTTTCCACCGAAATTTGTGAGTAAGTTTTTGAGAAAACTGGTGCTAAGCTGGTTTCTTTTTCTTCGTTTTTTCCAGATCGCGTTCTACTTTAAATTTTGTTATCCTCGTAATTAAATCTAACGGCAAAGGCTTATCCAAAGGAAACTGAACTGCCCCTTTACTCCATTTATAATTTTCAAATTGATCTTTAAAAGCCTCTATTCCTGAGCTGGTTGGATAAAAACCGATGTGTTTAGCATAACCTGCAAAATATACCAGCACAGTGTGTTGTTTAAAAGCTGGCATACCGTAGCTGATTACCTCTTTAGCTTCTGGTGCCGCCTGGCGGATGGTTTTACGAACCTTTTGCAATGTCTTTTGCGTTTCAGCAGGGAAACTGGAAATATATTGGTCGATATTTTCTGGTTTAAGCTGATCCATATCTGATGGTTTTGCAAGCTGAATTTACAAATATTATTCGCTAATCTGTATATCGTATTTATGCAATAGCCCTGCAAGTCCAGATTTTGAAAATCTTGCTTTTTTGATCCTGTTGTTATCCGGATCTATGGAATAATTGTAAGCTGTTTTAAAATCTGCTTTTTCAAGGATAGTCCTATCGAAAGTAGCATTTAGCAGGTCGCAGTTGTCGAACGTCGCATTGGCTAAATCAGTTTCCGAAAAATCGACTTCATGCAATTGTGAATTTTTAAAAGTCGTTTTCTTCAGCTTTAATTTATAAAAAGAAGAATGATCCAGTTTGCAGTTGTTAAAGCTGAATGCTAAACCAAAATCATTGCAGTTTTCGAATCTTAATCCCAGCATTTTACAGCCTTGAAAATTGATGTCAATAAAGGAGGTTTTGGTTAAGCCAGCCAAACTTAAATTGCAGGAAACAAATTCGCAGTCTAAAAATTTAACACCGCTTAAATCTGAACCGGAAAAATCGCAGTTAATAAATTTACAGTTTTCATATTCGGCCTTTGGGAGTGAGCGTAAGGTAAAATCGGTTTTTTCGAATGTTTGGTCGGCTATGTAATTGTCGGGCATATAGGGAATTTATTTTACGACGAATATAAAAATTTAGTGTGGTTTTTTGGCTTTAAGCAGGAAACTGAATTGTGTTTCTTATACAGACAGGGGTTAACTAAACCAGACAGAAATGGAAATACTTTTTGGTTGCAGCAACCTTGAATATGCTGTTATGCTGAGGCACGAAGCATCTGTTTCATAAGTGGTAGATGCTTCGTGCCTCAGCGCATGACAAGCTTATCCAAAAAGATTGCAATGAATGGCGGGGCTGATGAAACCGAAGGATTACTGAACATAAATTTTCGAATATTTGCCACGGAAACACAGAGGACACGGAAAAGGGGAAATAAAAAATCCCCCAAATTTCTTTGGAGGATTTATATGTTTTTGGTCTTCGACTACGCTCAGACGGTCAATTTTATTTTTTAACGTACATTACTTCTTTTACCGCTTTAACTACGCGATCAGCATTTGGTAAGCTGGCGGCGATTAAAGTTGGTGAATATGGAAGTGGAACATCTGCACAAGTGATACGTAAAACTGGTGCATCTAAATAATCAAATGCATGTTTCTGTACCATGAAAGCAATCTCTCCAGAAAGAGATGCCAAAGGCCAGGCTTCTTCTACAACAACCAAACGGTTTGTTTTTTTAACTGAAGCTATAATGGTATCATAATCGATAGGGCGTACGGTACGTAAATCGATCACCTCAACATTGATTCCTTCTTTAGTTAATTCTTCTACAGCAGGATTAACAACGCGTGTTAACATTTTACCGAAAGTTACGATGGTTACGTCAGTACCTTGTTTAGTTACATTAGCTTTACCAAATTCGATATAATACTCTTCTGCAGGAACGTCGCCTTTATCGCCGTACATTACCTCAGATTCCATGAAAATAACCGGATCCGGATCAATGATAGCTTGTTTTAATAACCCTTTTGCATCATAAGGAGTTGAAGGAACAACAACTTTTAAACCTGGTGTATTTGCAAACCAGTTTTCGAAGTTTTGAGAGTGCTGTGCGCCTAATTGACCTGCGTTACCTGTTGGGCCACGGAAAACCATAGGGCATGAGAACTGACCACCGCTCATTGATAAAATTTTAGCAGCACCGTTGATAATCTGATCAATAGCTACTAATGAGAAGTTAAAGGTCATAAATTCCACAATTGGAATAAGGCCTGCTGTTGCGGCACCAGTTGCAATACCTGCGAAACCTAATTCGGCAATCGGGGTATCGATAATACGTTTCGCACCAAACTCGTCAAGCATACCCTGACTTACTTTGTACGCTCCGTTATATTCTGCTACTTCTTCACCTAATAAAAAAACGCGGTCATCTTTACGCATTTCTTCGCTCATGGCTTCGCGTAGTGCTTCTCTAAATTGGATTTCTCTCATTGTAAATTTTAATAACGGTGGCAAATATAATTATTAATCGCTTTGAAACCAAAGGCTAAAATGCCTATGTTTTGTAATAATTATAGGTGCTTTAATTCATTATTTAGCGTTTTTTAAGCGGTATTTTTTGCTAATTGGTTTAAGTAAGAAATATTATTGGGCAATTGCCTTTTTGTTAAGCTTTTTGTATTAAAGCTTATGCTTTTTCCGAAATATCTTATTCAAAATGAATAATATTGCCGCTATTATCTAAAATAGAAAACTGGCGCATGCCCCAGGGCATATTTTTTAACTTCCCGTCGGGTGAACAATACCTTGTTCGGTATATTCGGCATAAAGTTCGTCAACAGCTGTAACGTAGATATAACAGCCCGTATTTTTAGGGATGTTTTCATCATCAGTTGGCCACAGGTGTATACTGATATCATCTTTACTGAAAATAACATAGCCATCCCAATTGTTATGAAAAGTGAAACCGAGTTTTTCTGTATAGAATTTGATGGTTTCATCAGCATTTAACGAGGCGAGAATTGGTGTTGCGGTTTTAAGCATTTTAGTTAGGATTATAATTTAATGATTTGGATTTAATAAGCCATAAATCTCGCTATCCAGAAACTGGTCTCTAAAATAATAATCTTGTTTAAAATGCGCTTCTTTTACAAAGCCATGTTTAATTAGCATTTGCCTTGATGCATCGTTTCCTACATTGATGTTTGCACTGATGGTATGCAGGTTAACCTCTTTAAAACCAAAATCAATTGATCTTTTTAAGGCTTCAGCTATAATTCCCTGTCTCCAGTAATCAGGGTGGAGCATATAACCTATTTCTGCACGGTGGTTGGCAAAATCGGTTCGCCAATAACCTACAGAGCCAATCATCTGGTTGGGGTTTTCTTTTAAAGCAATTACCCAGGCCAGGTTGTCGCCATTTTCATAGCCATTCCTGAAACGGGAAATAAAATCTTTGATTTCAAAAATATCTTTTGGTCTTTCCCTATCGATGTATTTCATTACCATTTCATTGGTGCGCATGGCAAAAAGTGCTTCAGCATCACCAAGATCGTGTTCGCGAAGGATTAAACGTTCGGTTTCGAGTACGGGGAATTTTGTGAAATTTAAGGTTAGCATTTTTAAAGATAAGCTTAAAGGTAAAAGACCAAAGCAAAAAGTTTTAATTTTTCATATTGGGATAGTTAACCTCTTTAGTTTAAGAAGTTTTTTGTTGGTCGTCATTGCGAGGCACGAAGCAATCTTAATGCTTTCGGGTTAGCAGCGATCGTTGTAAGATTGCTTCGTTGGCTGAAAAAGCCGCCTCGCAATGACGATTTATTTATATGATTTACCTATTTCCCAAACAAAGTTTTATAAATAGAATATTTGTAGTTATCCTCAACCGCGCTGGCTACAAAATAAGGCGCTTCGAAGAGTTCGGTCAGTTTTTTTCTTAATTCGGCAAGAAATTCAGGCTTAATTTCTTCTAAATAGGCACCTGATAAATTTTGCCTGCCTGATTTAAACCAAACGCCATCTACACTCATGGTTTTTACCACATATAAATTGGGCTCTACAAAAGTTTTCCCCGAGAATTGTTCATAAGCATAGGTGTACAATAAGGTTTGGATTAAAGCCTTGTTGATGTGCTTTCCATCTGAATTGAACAACTCAGGTATATCTTTAAAGGTTAACTTATCGCTTCCGGTTTTGTAATCGATAATTTTGGTTACTCCATCTTTTAGATCCACACGATCGATAAAACCAAATATCTTCACGCTGGCTTCTTTTCCTTTTAGAGGGAAACTAATCTCTGCTTCTACTTTTTGTTCGAGACTGATGATGTTGAATGGTGCTTGGGATTCGTCCTGATTTAAAATAATGTTTACATATGCATCAACAATCGATAAAATTACCTTTTGCATGCCCTTATACTCCATTACCGTATCAGGATTTTTGAACATCACGGCATTAAAGCCTTTTTGTATTAATGCAGGAATTTGTTTTCTTTTTTCTTTAATCCGTTCTGCTGTAATTTCTGCAGATCTTAAATCCTCATAAAAATATTCCATCACTTTGTGCAAAATCGAACCGATTTCGTTGGCTTCCACCACTGCACTGATTTCTTTGGGTTCTTTAATACCTGCAATGTAATTGAAAAAGAAATCTATCGGATTGGAAATATATTGCGTAAGTGCCGATGGCGAAAGCACCTTCTTTTTATCGAGGTATTTTTGAAGTGTTTCCTGGATAAAGGCATTATTGGTCTTTTCGATCTTGACTTCCTTAAAAGGTTCTGTTTTTACTTCGAGATTAAGTTCGTTATAGTTGAAATCGAAACCACTTTCGTACTCAAGCTGCTTTAAAATCCTGCTGGCTTCGCCTGAAGTAGATTCATCTGTTAAGCTATTATAGACAAAATTGATATTCTTTGCTCTCTGTAATAGACGGTATACCATGTAAGAGGAAATGGCATCCAGATTTTCAAGGACAGGAAGACCATAAACACGGCGGATGGAATCAGGAATAAAACTATTACCAATAGATGATTTTGGAATAATACCTTCATTGAAACCTAAAATTACCACTTTATCAAAATTTAAGTTCCGGGTTTCTAGTAATCCCATTACTTGTATTCCGTTCAGTGGATCTCCTGAAAGCGGCACTGCAATGGCCTGCAGCGATTTTTGAACGAGGTAAATTACAAAAGGAATTTCTTCTTTACCGATGTGGTTGCTAAAGGTATCGTGCAAACGGTTTAACTCCTGTATCGTTTTTACAAACAGTTCTGCATCGATTTTTTTGAGCGTTTTGGCATTAGATAATCGTGTTAATACATAATCCAGCACATCCAGTAAATTGGTGACTACATGCTGCGGATCATCGATTTTTTTATAAAAAGTTTCAAACAGGCCACTTTGGCGTAATAAACGTTTATGGTCGATCTCCACCTGGTTTTCTTCCAGCAATGCGGTCAAAATTTTATCCCGCATTTTTTGGGTAAGGCCTGTTAAGGGATGGGTTAAAAAAGCTTCTACATTTTTGTAACTTACTTTGTCCCGCTGTAAAATCTCCAGCTGACTCCCTAACCATAAATCAACCAGGCCAAAAATGCTTGAGGTGGAGAGGGCAAAACCCATAGTTACATTGAGGTCAATTTCTTTTCCATTTAACACCGTCGGGATGGTTTGCAGTGTCGGAATCAACAGGCTTTCATCAGCCAAAACAACTACTGTTTTTCCAATAGTTTCGGCTGCGGTATAATCTTCGGCTAAAATATTGTTCAGGATTTTAGCCTGTGCCGATTGTCCCTGAACCTTAAAAACATTTACATGGTGTGGGGCAGATTTCATTAAACTTTCCTGCCCTGCAAATTCGTTTTTCAATCCAAGCTGGTTGATGTTTTTGCGCAAAAACAAACCTGCCTCCTGCGAAACATCGTCTAAATAATAAGTGTCGGCATCAAAATAAAACAATGCTTTACCGGTTTCCTGTAACTGGGTAAATATTTTAGCCTCGGCACTGCTCAAAGCATTAAAACCGACGAAAATAATCTTCCCTTTATCAAAATTGGAAATAAATTCCTGATGGTTGGTAATATCATTCGCCAGATAGCGGTAAACCGAACCATTGGTTAAATAACCCTGCTCTTTAAGCGTAGTATGGTATTTGTGGTAAAGCTTGGGCATCCTTCGCCACATCTTGATGAACAGTTCCTGCTGTTTTTTATGTTTCCCTTCCGAATAGGATGTCCAGAACTGTGCAAGAAACTCGTATTGCTCGGCACTTAAATAATCAAAATCTTTATTGATTACCGAAATGTCTTCCAAATCACGGTATAACTTTTCTGCATCTACCAAGTCGGCATCAATCTGGTTAAAATCGCTCAGAATAATCTTGGCTAAAGGAAAAAACTTGTGGCTCGATATATTTTCGAGTTTCTCTTCCGCAAGCAGTTGGTTATAAATTCTGTGAAGGGTGAAAAACTGCAGGTAAAAATCGGCTATTTTATAACTGGTAGAACTGGCGAAGAATTCCTGTATGGTAAAAAACGACGGACTGAAAAACGGTTTGCCAATAATATCGGCAAAATGTTTCTGCAAATACGCAGACGGGCGTTTGTTGTTAAAAACAATGGCATAGTTTTCCAGCTGATTTCCAAAACGGGCAACTAAATCTTCGGCAACTTCCTGTAAAAATGGTTTCATGTATGGCGTTTTAATCGTTGCCCTGGTTTTTTAATTGCAATTCGATAATTGCTTTATCGTTTTCAATCCAATCTGCCAGCTGTTTCTCTGTAGGCAAGTACATCTGGTATTTTGACGCGAATAACTGTTTACTATCTTTCAACATCGAATATTTAACAACAGTTTCTTCTTTATCGGTGCAAAGAATAATGCCGATTGTTGGATTATCATTTTCCTGTTTCTTTAAATCATCAAACATTTTGATATACATATCCATTTGACCAACATCCTGATGGGTAAGTTTATTGGTTTTTAAATCAAATAACACAAAACATTTAAGGATATAATTGTAGAAAACCAGATCAATATAAAAATGGCTGGTTTCGGTACTTATTCTAAACTGTCTGCCTACAAAAGAAAAGCCTTTGCCCAGCTCTAATAAAAATTGCTGAAGATGATTAATTATCCTGATTTCTATTTCTTTCTCATTTAGTGTTGAAGGTTCTTCTATTTTTAGAAATTCTAAAACATAGGGGTCTTTAATGAAATTTTCAGAAAGCTGTACTTCATTAATGACAGGTTTTGATTCTTTCTGATTAGATAGTAACCTTTGAAAATATGATGAATTAATATTTCTTTCCAGTTCCCTTGAGCTCCATTGCTGGCTTTCTGCTTCACTTAAATAATATGCCCTTGCCTGCGCGTCATCAACCCTCATGATTAGTCGGTGATGTGTCCAGCTCAAATTGCTACTCAGTGCGTACGATATTTCATTTTGTTGATTATCAGTGGTTTCTAATTTCCTACGCAGTGCGTAGGAAATTGGATTATTTGAGTTTTCAATATCTGAATAGATAAGGTAGAATTTTCTGAAACTTTCTAAAGTTGCTACAGAGAAACCTTTGCCAAATTCTGAAGATAGTTTTTTTGACAATGTTTTAATAACTTCTTTTCCATAAGTCGCTTTTACATTCCCCTCCTGCTCATTTTCTACTATTTCTTTCCCAATCTGCCAATAGGAAATCACCATAGCCGTATTAACCGCTCGGTAAGCATCGGTTCTATATCTTTTCAGTATATTTAATATGTTGCCGTATAAATCGTTTGCTTTTTCCATATTATACTAATTTCAATTTGCCTTTAACCGCGTAAAAAAGATAGGTTTTAATATTTTGATAGCCCATTTCTGTAAGTAAAATTTTGTAATTATTTACCTGCTCGATGTGTTTGTCGCTTTCTTCCAAAGTAAATTTATAATCGAGGATAATCACTTCATCTGCGTTGATCAATACCCGATCGGGGCGGTGAAGCTTTCCATTGGCATCGATGATGTTTTTTTCTACAATGCTTTCGCTTGCTTTATCTAAAATTTCTTTAAGCTCGGGGTTGTTTAATACTTCAAGTGCTGAATCAATTAATTTCTGCTTTTCTTCTTCTTTAATAATGCCCTGTAAAAGCAGGTTTATCGTATAATCTTCAACTTCTTTTTTATTACTGGCACTGGCAAGGATATCGTGTAATAAGGAACCTTTTCTGCCTGATTTTTCAATGTTAACCAGGTGTTTTAAATGTTTTTCTGCTGAGGGGACATAGAGTTCCGACAAACGGGTTGTGGTTGGGTAACTATTTAAATTAATGAAATTAGATTCTTCTGTTTTATTTTCAACAGTTACATTTTCAATAATTTCATACACGCCATTTTCATCAAACTGCTCATCGAATGTGAAATTGATTACATCACCCATGTTAGATAGTTTCAATTCCTTTTTAGCCATCGTGGCGATATACAAATAATCTTTAGAACGCGTGGTGGCTACATAAAGCATATTCAGCGCGTCCATATTATTGTAGAGAAGCTCTTCGTAATACGCTTTCGAAATCGCTGAATCGGCCAGGGCTTCATTGTATTTTAATGGAATTCCTTTCAACTCTTTATAAACTGTTTCTTCAGAAGAAACCCAGAAAGTACCATTAGGCTTACCTTTAATTTCCCAATTGCAAAAAGGTACAAAAACAGCCCTAAAGGCTAATCCTTTTGATTTGTGGATGGTAATGATCTGTATGGCATCAGCACCTTCTGGTGAAGGCAATGATTTTTTAATACCGTCTTCTTCCCACCAGGTTAAAAATGAAATGATGCCTTTTTCGCCAAGTTTTCCGGCAGAAGCGGTTAGGTCTCTAAATGCTAACAGATAGGGTAGGTTGGCAGTTAAGTTTTTTAAACCGTAGCTTTCAATTAAAATCTCCACCAACTCTGGTAGCGGAAGCTGCAGCCAGCTTTGCCAGTTTTCGCACAAAGCAACGGGTAAAACCGCGGTAAGCGTGCTTAAAGGTTTATTGGTGAGGTTGAGATAATAATTGGCATCAATCTCTTTATCGTGCAAAGAATGGTAAAGTGCAATACAATTGGCTTTGTACAGAGCCGTTTGCGTTTCTAAACCGATCAGTACTTTTAAGGTGTTAATGATGAGTTGTATAGCTGAGTTGTTCGAGATTAATAAAGCATCACCCGACAAAACAGGCAATTTATGCTCCATTAATTTTTTAACCGTTAATAAAGCTTCACTGTTGGAGCGTACCAAAATTGCAATATCTTTTAGCGCATATTGCTGCTCATTTTTGAGGTAATTTATTTCTTCAACAATATCGTCTAAGGCAATATCCCTAAAAACAGTTTCTGTAAAACGAGCTTCATTTGGTGCATGATCTTTACCAAATTTTTTAATTTTTATCGTTCCGCCTTTTAGCGTATTGGTTGCAAAATTTTGGGTAGAACCACTATAAATATCAGTAATGATCTGTTGATATTGCTGCTCTTGCCACCATTTGGAAATGCTTTCGGGTTTAGTGGCCAGATTTTCATTCAGCTCATTCTGCAAGGTAATTGGAATGGCTTTGTAAAGGAAATTATTGAAAGTGATGATGTTTTCTGCACTTCTGTAATTTTCTTCCAAACTTTCTTCGAGTACATTTTCTGCACCAACATCAAGCTTGGCGTGTTTATGCAGGATATTCCAGTCGCCATTACGCCAGCGGTAAATGGATTGTTTAGTATCGCCAACAATCAGGTGATCGATCAGATCCTGACTCGGCGTAGCCATCGCATTGGTTAACAATGATTTAAAACTTCCCCACTGACTGGTAGAGGTATCCTGAAACTCGTCAAACAAGAAATTACGGTATCGGTTGCCTACTTTTTCCCAAATAAAGGAAGGATTATCTCCCGCATCTTCGGTAATTCCCGAAATTAGTTTTTGCGCATCGCTGATGAGCAGGTTATCGTTTTCGGCCCTATATTCTTTCAAAAGTACCGCAATTTCCTGCATCAACCTTAAATAGTAGAGGTTTTTATTAAAGGCAATAGCCAGACTGTAATTTGGTAAATGCGTTAAATAATGCGTTTTTAACTTTTGAAGAATGGGATTTACCGTATCATAAGCTTCGGGGAAATTAGCATTTTTTTGAAACCACTCATCCGGCTCGTCAATTAAATTGAAAAGGGGTTCTACTTTAGAAAAATCGCCTCTGGCGACTAAAATAATTTTAGCCAACGGACTTCTTGATTTCCCTTTCAAGTGTTCGGTTTCTACACCGATTACGTTCAATGCTTCGTTTGCTTCAGTTGCCAGGGAAATCAGTTCCTCTTCAAAGTTTTTGATTTCTGCCTTGGTAACACTGATATATTTTTTAAATAATTCGTCGATATTTTCTAAGCCTAAAGCACTAACCGCATCTTCAAAAATCTGGAAACGTTCAGAAAATATTTCGCCGATCAGGTTATAGAGTTCGAATTTATAATTCCAGCTTTTGTTATCACTGATGCGCTCGATGGCCAGGTCAATGATCCATTGCAAAAGCTGTTTATTATGATCTAAAGCTTCATCTAGTTTGTTTACGAGATCATCTTTCACCTTGTCATAATTCATTTCTAAATTATAATCGGCGTTAAGTCCCAGTTCGAATGCAAAGCCGCGGATCACTTTCTGTACGAAACCATCAATAGTGCTCACCGAAAAACGGCTGTAATCGTGCAGAATCTTTCGGTAAATCTTATCTGCTTTAAATTGTAGTTCCTGCGGGCTTAATATCGGATAGGCGAGTAAAATCAATTTCCGATAGTCTTCAATTTTTTTTGATGGATTGCCCTTTGCGAGTCCAAGCAGTACCTCCAAAATTCTGGTTTTCATTTCTTCAGTAGCCTTGTTGGTAAAGGTTACCGCTAAAATTTCGCGGTATTTATTGTCGCCACTAAACAGCAAAGTGAGGTAATGAGCAGTAAGACTGAACGTTTTACCGGAACCTGCGGAGGCCTGAAGAATTTTGAGGGGTTGGGGCATAATATGTTATTTATTTCTCCCGATTTATCGGGAGGTGCCCGCAGGGCGGGGTGGTTTAATCTCTTTTAATTAATGTTTAGGATCGTTGCTTTCCATATTCTCTAATAATATACTCTTCCAAACCCATAATTACAAAATCCATTTGTTTCATGACATCATCAACCGTAATCCGATATATTTTTAATCCTAATGAAATTAAATATTCTTCTCTCAATTTATCATAAACTTGTTTATCATCGTGACTACAGCCATCAATTTCTATTACTAAACCAAGCCGCTTGATATAAAAATCAACGATGTAATTTCCGATTATACGCTGCCTGTCGAAATCTATTTTATGAAATCGCTTTTTAGTTACCTGCATCCAAAATAAGACTTCTGGTAAATTTCCTGCTTGCCGAAGTGCTTTTGCTCTCTCTTTTAATCGGGGTTGATAAGGTAAATCAGTAATAGGTATTGCGGTTAAAGTTGTGCCATTTACTACAATTTCATTTTGCAAATTCTTTTTTAACACCCCGTCCTGCGGACACCCCTCTGAAAGAGGGGAATGCTGGGTGCCTAAACCGGCAGGGGTGTTAGTTTTCTTTTGCATTTTAGTTAGGTTATTCCCCCCCCTTTGGAGGGGTGCCCGCAGGGCGGGGTGGTCATTAGTTTATTGTAACGATGCGGTGGTTAGCCATTGTTACACCTAATCACTTATCTTACCCTAACTTACAACAATTTAAAATTTTCCCGAAATCATGATATCAACATTCCAACCCATTTACGGTTTTTTCTTCTTCTTTTTATTGAGTGTTTTATGACTGATCCTTGCCGGGCGTTCGGCCATTTCGATGGGCAGGCCAAGCAAATCGCGGATGACCACAGATGCGCATGCACCGCCAAATGCCGCAGGAAGGTAAGAAACTGTACCATAAGCAGAACGTTTGAAATTACTTCCATCAGTCATGATCATGGAGTTTTTATCCATTTCTTCTGTGGAGAAAACAGCTTTGATTTTACTTGCATTTTCAAGCTTATTCAACCTTTTACGCACGTAACTGGCAAATACGCATTGATAAGTATCAGGAAGAAGTGTAATTCTCAATCTCGTCGGATCCATTTTACCCCCTGCACCCATTGAACTTACAATTGGAATATTTTTTTCAAGGGCGGTAGATAGCAATGTGATTTTTGGCATTACACTATCAATGCAATCCATAATATAATCGAATTTTGATTCTAAAATTTCCCTGCACTTTTCGGGTGTAAGAAAGGTATTTACCACATGAAGTTTTAATTCAGGATTAATAGCCAGTAAACGTTCCTGCATAATTGCCGCTTTACTTACACCATGATTGGTTGCCAGGGCTGGCAGTTGCCTGTTCCGGTTGGTTGGATCGACCAC
Source organism: Pedobacter jeongneungensis (assembly GCF_000633455.1). GTDB lineage: Bacteria > Bacteroidota > Bacteroidia > Sphingobacteriales > Sphingobacteriaceae > Pedobacter > Pedobacter jeongneungensis_A. The sequence goes on along the minus strand of NZ_AYMG01000025.1, from coordinate 38,564 downwards.
GTCGCCATCAACAATAGTCATTTCGCCAATGCCAGAACGACAGATAAATTCGGCAGCAAAAGAACCTACGCCGCCTAAACCAATTACCAAAACGTGTTTTGATTGGAGTTTATCTATTCCATCATTTCCTACAAGGAGGGCAGAGCGCGAAAGCCAGCTAACATCAGACATATTTTCGTGTATTTGACTGCATTATTCTTCGACAGGCTCAGAATGACAAGTCTATATTAAATTCAAATTTTTACAGTCAGCAAAAATACGAGCTTTAAGTTCATCCACTGTACATTTTTTTAAAATGGCTGCAGTTTGATAAATTTCTTTAATCGAAATATCAGCATCATCAGTTTCTAAGAAAAATTGATCAGTACTTTGAATCAGCTTAGCTGCGCTAGAATTTTCCTTTAAGGCTGCAATTCCGAAAGAAAGAAGGAATCCTTTATCTAATAGCTGTTGACCAAGCTGTTCGTTTTTGTTAAAACCGTGGATAATCATCGGTACTTTAACTTTTAATCGTTCTTTAATGGCAATTAACTCCGAAAAGCATTTAACACAATGTAAAATCAGGGGTTTATTGATTTTTTCTGCCAGCTCGATCTGTTTTTCCAGAATAATGAGCTGGTTTTCCAGTTTTTCACCCCTAAGCCGGTCTAAACCACACTCACCAATCTGTTTTACATTTGTTTGATTGGCCACAACACTTAGGTATTTCATTTGCAGTTCGAGCTGATCAATTTTAGCAAACCAGGGATGCAGCCCAACCGAAATTGGTTTGGTTTTAGGCATTGCTAAAAAGATATCGCTGGTTAACGACAAACTTTGAATGCTGATTACTCCAGGTTGGGTGGCAACTTTGTGGGTATGTATGTCTAGGAAATCCATTGCGAGGTAAAGATAATGTTTTGGTGGGGAAGGAGGTTTAGTCGTGGTGTTAGATATTTCTATCTGACACTTTAAAAAATAATTTTGAATCAATGGAGTTGCTACCTTTTACTGTTAATTTAGTAGTTTGTCAGATGGTAACATCTGACAGCACAGAAAATGACCAATGTTTACGCTCTGTAAAGAATTTGCTAAATAATCTATAACATTACTAGACTTTATTACATTTGCTATTATTATTCTAAAAAATCATGAAAAGATTACTCATTTTATTAACTGCTGTGTTGATTTCGACTGCAGCTTTTAGTCAGGCGAAAAAAGAAGGTGTTCATATCTATAATCCACAGGCCGATGCTAAAGCAGAAATTGCCTCTGCGGTTGCAAAAGCGGCTAAGGAAAATAAGCATGTTTTATTGCAGGTTGGCGGTAACTGGTGCAGCTGGTGTATCGCATTCCATAACCTGGTTGACAGCACCGCTACATTGAAAAAATACATCAACGATAATTTTGAAACCGTTTTGGTTAATTACAGTCCTGAGAATAAAAACGAAAGTGTGTTGGCGAGCTTAGGATATCCTCAACGTTTTGGTTTCCCGGTATTTTTAATTTTAGACGGCAAAGGAAAAGTATTACACATTGAAAATTCATCTTATTTAGAAACGGATGAAGTTGCTGCCAATGGTAAAAAGAAAGTTGGACACGACGTTAAAAAAATTACTTCATTTTTAAAAGGCTGGACCACCACTGCTGTAAATCCTGAAACTTATAAAGCGAAAGCTAAATAAGGTATAGGGCGGAAGGTTTAAGGCATAAGGTAAAACGAGGCAGCTTAAAGAAATAAAAAAAGCCGTTCGGATGTAAATCGGAACGGCTTTCTTGTTAATCGTCTAGTTCATCTTCGTCTGTCTCATCATCGAGGTTTAGCTCATAAGAGGCTCTTGAAGCTTCATCGGCTTGTTCCAGCAAATCTTTATCATGTTCAATACTGGTATCGTCGCCACTAATTTCATTGATATTTTCTACGTCGTCTTCTCTGCGCAAAGCATCGTTCGGATCATTTGAATAATTGTCATCTTCTGGATCTATCATAACATTGAGGTTTTATCATTAGATAATCATTTTGAAGGCGAAATTGTTTTAAGAAAAAGCTGAAAGGCAAAAGTTCAAAGACTAAAGCTGAAAGACTTATGACGTAATATTCAGTTCTTCTTGGTAAAGGATTCTTCGCTGCGCTCAGAATGACAATACTAATTCTTTGTGTCTTCGTGCCTTTGTGGTGAACAATTAAAACCCTTCCCCAAATTTATAAAACGGAGCCACACTAACCGGTAATTTACCTGTTGGTACTAATCTGTTATTGATCACAGCTGCTGCAGAAATCTGCATAAAATCTTCTCTCTGATAAGCTACAACCAAACCTTTGCTGTTTTCTAAACCCGATAAGCCAGCCAGGTTATACGGATTGGCAAACAAAGCAAAGACCGCATTTTTGGCCGATAATTCTTTGATAAAGTTTTTTACACCAGCATTTAGAGGAATGTTATTTGCTGGTCTCGATCGGTTATCGTGAATACCCACAATCACCTGATCAAATGCACCGATTTCGCGGGCAATGTTCGAAATCTGTGTGGCGCTAGCATCTTTATCCAACACATAATAAACAGAGTTGTAATAGCCTTTAGAAACTTCTTTCTGGAAAGTGGTAACCGAAGGTACGCCAATGCTGATTATGGCTGTTCTTCTGATTGGAATAAGGCGCTTGATATAATCTTTACCTTTTAACAAGGTTACTGATGCATTGGCGAGTTCTTGTACCAAAGCATTGCTCGAGTTGCGGTTTACACCTGCAACAACACCCTGCGTTACAATCGTATCGCGTTTAGCTAAACCAGCCCAATATTTTGCAGTTAAGATCTTACGTACGCTTTGGTCAATTTCGGCCATGCTCACGCGATCTTGCCTTACGGCTTTACGAACCAGTTTAATGGCCCTGTCGCTGTTTTCTGAAAGTTCTATAATATCGTTTCCGGCTATAATACCCATTAAATCAGCTTCACCATCTTTGAAATATTTTACAACGCCTTTCATGTCCATTGCATCAGAAATGATTAAACCTTTGAAGCCTAATTTCTGCTTTAAAATGCCAGTTACGATGGGTTTGGATAGGGTAGAAGGTAAGTTTGGTGTGGCATCTAAGGAAGGAATGTTCATGTGGGCAATCATTACCCCGGAAGCACCTTGTTTAATCAGCTCTTTAAAAGGATACATTTCTAACGTATCCAAGCGTGTAGCCGAAAAAGTCAATTGAGGCAGATCAAAGTGCGAGTCTACATCGGTATCACCATGGCCAGGGAAATGTTTCAATGTGGTTAATAAACCGCCATCCTGCATACCTTTCATATAAGCGGCAACCTTAGTAGCTACATTGTATTTATTTTCGCCAAAAGAACGGTAATTGATTACGGGATTTTTTGGGTTGTTATTGATATCGGCGTCAGGGGCTAAATTCATCTGCATACCCATACGCTTGTAATCTTTAGCCACTTCAAGGCCCATTTTGTACAATAATTCTTTGTTTTGAATGGCGCCCAAAGTCATTTGATAAGGATACGAAATGGTACTATCCAAACGCATACCCAAACCCCATTCACCATCGTTTGCCACAATTAAAGGTACCCTGCTCAGTTTTTGATAGGCATTAGTCGCTAAAACCTGCCTGCCCGGACCGCCCTGGAAAAAGATTACCCCGCCCAATTGCTCTTTTTTAATCACCTGACCAACTGAATCGGTGTATTTTTTACCCAGATTGGTGTGCGCCCGCACAAAAAATAGCTGTGCAATACGCTCCCGGCGGTTAAGTCTGTTAAAAACCGAATCCACCCATTTCGGTTGGTTGGCCAGTAATTCTAAATAGGTTTTTTGTTGTGCACTTACAGAAAATGCAGTGCCGCAGAGGGCAATCAGTATAAATAAATTTCTTCTCACGTGTTTTGTTGTATCAGCTGCTAAATTAATCATCTAAAGGCTAATTAAACAAAAACCAATCCAAGTAATCGATTTAATACAATTTGTTGTAAGCCTGTTGATTTATGGCGGCAAAGTTAGATGCTATTTGTACATCCCTTTACCCTCTATGAAGTCGATTACTTTATCAGGAAGGAAAAACTGTACATTTTTTTTCTCTTTAATGGCCCTGCGGATAAAGGTTGAGGATATTTCCATTAAAGGAGTACTGGTAAAAGTAATTGCAGGATGGTTGTCCCATTCGCTTACATCTGCACCCGGGCGTGGATACACGTAAATATGGTAGTTTTTTAACAGCACCGCGTAGTTTTTCCATTTTTTAAATGAAACAAGGTTATCAGCGCCCATGATCAGTACAAATTCCTTTTCCGGGTATTTTTCTTGGAGATAAGTTAAAGTATCAATAGTATACGAAGGCTGTGGCAACGCAAATTCAATATCACTCACGCGAATATGCTCTGCATTTTCTGTAGCTAACTTTGCCATTTCCAAACGATCGTACATATTGGTTAAACCACTTTTATCTTTCAACGGATTGTGTGGAGAAACTACCAGCCATACTTCATCAAGTTTGGTATGATTAGCCATATAATTGGCAATAATTAAATGTCCGGTATGGATGGGGTTATACGAACCGAAGAAAAGACCAGTTTTCATGTTTACGGTTTTCAATATTATTGATCGTCACTGCGAGGCTGGATTGAGGGAGCCGAAGCAATCTATTTTGCGAAAAAGATTGCTTCATCCTATGCTCTTTTCCCATCGCTACTGTTCACAATGACGGATTTATTTATATTATTAATTTACCAAAGTGTTTTAGTTTTATAAAAGCTAAAGTTTTGATCTTTTGTTAAAATAGTTAAATTTTCTGAGATGCCTTGAGCAATTAAAATCCGATCAAATGGATCACGATGATGAAAATCTAATTCATTCAGCTTAGTAATATGATCGAATGAAATTGGCAATATTTCTATTTGATTCTGATCCAAAAAGTCTAAAATTCTATTGAAATCTGCATTTAAAGAAAGCTTATTTAGTTTGCATTTTATCGCAATTTCCCAAATACTGGCAATACTAATAAAACATTGATTTTTTAGATTTTTGATTTCATCAATTATCTTATTTGGCAAAGATGAATCTCCATTTATAAACCAAATAAATGTATGCGTATCTAACAGAAACTGCATTACATATAATCTTTAAAGTCTTCTAATGGTTCATCAAAATCGGCAGACATTTTAAAGAAATCTTTGGCATAGCCAAATTGTCTTTCTTTCAGTTTTTTACCGGCTTTCGATTTTTTCTTTAGGGATGAGACAAAATCAGACACTTGCTTCTTCAGGTCTGAAGGCAATGAAGATATTTGGCTATATAATTGAATATCAGTCATCAATCAAATATAAAGATTTCTGCACGCTTAAGAAAACTATTTCTTCAAAAAATCCCCCACCAATTTTTCTGCTTCTGCGCAAGCTGTAGCCAGATCGTAATTTTTTAAGATCACATCAAACTTATCCGCATAAAGCAATTCTTTCTCCGCTTTGATAAAACGCTCCTGTAATTTTTCTGCGCTATCTGTTCCGCGGCCGCTTAAACGTTCTTTCAGTACCTCTAAAGATGGTGGCTGTACAAAAATGGCAAGTGCGTCCTCTTCGTATTTTCTTTTTAAACGGATACCGCCTTCTACATCAATATCGAAAATAACATGTTTACCATCATTCCAGATGCGTTCGATCTCTGAACGTAAAGTGCCATAAAAAGTTCCGTTATAAACCTCTTCAAATTCCACAAATTCCTGACGGGCAACTTTGTGTAAAAATTCTTCCTTACTAATAAAATAGTAATCGTTTTCATGTGTTTCAGCGCCTCTCAATTCGCGGGTTGTTGCAGAAATGGAAAAGCTTAGCTCAGGAAATTTCGTTAATAAATGATGTACTATAGTGGTTTTACCTGCTCCTGATGGTGCCGAAAATATGATTAATTTGCCTTGCATGCTTTTTAAAAGTTTTGCGATTGGCGTATGGCGTTAAGCGCTTATCGCTATCCGCCTAACGCTACAACACATTCAGTAACTGTTCTTTTATCTTTTCTAATTCTTCTTTCATACCCACAACAAACTGTTGCATCTGGGCATCATTTGCTTTTGCTCCCATGGTATTAATTTCCCGGCCAATTTCCTGCGAGATGAAACCCATTTTTTTACCATTTGCCTCTTTGCTTGCCAAAGTTTGCAAGAAATAATCGCAGTGGCTTTTCAAACGTGTTTTTTCTTCCGTAATGTCTATTTTATCAATGTAATAGATCAATTCCTGCTCAAAACGGTTCTGATCGATGTTTACTTTACCCACAGCATCATCCAAAAATTGGGTAAATTTATCGCGGATAGCCGAAATCCTTTTAGGTTCCAGCTCCTCAACAGATTTAAAATAAGAAAGGATGTTTTTAATCCTCAGTTCCAAATCAGCCTTTAAAACTGAACCTTCGTCTTCCCTAAATTTATTGAAATTGGCCAAGGCCGAGGTAAAAATCTGGAATAAATGATTCCACTCATCCTCACTCACACTTTCTTCCTTATAACTGATTACATCAGGGAAGGTTAATGCCGTTTGCAATAAGTTGCTGCTCTCAGCGCCTAATTCGTTATTAACGGCAATAAGTTGTTTGTAGTAGTGGCTTAACAATGCGGTATTAATGGTAGCACCTGTAACTTCACCATTGGTACGTTCTACATTGATGCTTAAACTTACCTTTCCGCGTTCGATGTCTTTGCTGCAGATGTTGCGCAAGATCAGTTCTTTATCAGAAAAAGCTTTAGGATATTTTAAATTCAGCTCAAGGAATTTACTGTTGAGCGATTTGATTTCGACACTATACTTTGCATTTGCATAATCGGCTGTTGCTAAGCCGTATCCTGTCATGGATTTTATCATGTGCAAAGATAGGGTTTTAAGCGGAAAGGAGAAATAATATTGTACGGGGGGGCTAAAATTGAAAAGATGGGAATAGTGTTCTTGACATTTTGAAAACGAATGTTCTCAATTCTTCGGGAACTGTAGCCCCGCTTTAAGCTTTACTACGTTACACTCCGTGCCCGCTACAATCGGGTTTATGTACAAAGTGGGCAGCTTTTGGCTTGGGTCTGATCCCCACAGCGTGCATACCGAAGTGTTTAAACCTGATGGGAGTGAGCATCCCCGATTTTTCATCGGGATAAAACGGACAGCAGGACAGGTTTAGCCAAAAGTGCCGGAGCCCTCATTTCCTGATAATAAATGAGGCTACTTTTCCAATATGCTCAAAATAGCTTTAAAAGTTTTGCTTTCAATTCTTCCAGATCCTGTGCTACTAAACCCTTCACCTCGATTGCTTCGCCAAATACTGTTTTAATCAATCCGGGCTTCAATAATGATGGATCTGTTCTTGGGAAATGTGCTCGGCTGTTCAATATCGCAAAAGGTAAAATAGGTGTTTGTGTCTCTATCGCCAAACGGAATGCACCATCATAAAATGGATTTAAAGGCAGCTGAGATTTGTTCATCGTGCCTTCAGGAAAAATCAAAATTGATTGACCATCAGCCAGATCTTTACGCAGTTCGGCTACCGAATGGTCGCGGCTTTCCCTGCTGCTGCGGTCAATCATCACCACCAAACGTTTGTAAATCCATCCAAATACCGGAATTTTAAGCATTTCTATCTTCCCAAGCGGACTAAAAGCCTGTGGAATGCAGATTACAATGGCTACAGCATCTAAAAAAGAACTGTGATTGCCCACATAAATATACGATCTCGTGGTATCGATCTTTGCTCCTCCTGCCGAAAACCACAGGAAAGTTAACAGGCTAAAACCCCATGCCCAGCATTTTAAAAAATAGAAAGAGATTTTTCTTCCGGTTTTCTCGTTAAAAATACCCATACTGATAATGATAAAAGGGCAAACTACGAGCATGAGCAGAAAGAACACCACTGCCGAATACAGTAAATAAAATCCGCCCAATAGTTTTCTCATGGGGATTAACGTTTCTTTAACAGTTTGCAAGGTTAACAAATGTTAATTTTACAAAAAATATCTTATAGATATGAAAGCATTTTTGATCATGTTATCACTTTCATTGCTATTGTTCATTTTACCTGAAAAAACGCTCGCTCAAATTACATTAGCAAAAGGAGTTATTTTAGAAAAAGGAACTCAGATTCGTATTGCATTGGCTGTAGTAACCAATATTAATAATAAACAGGCGGTAGGAAGTAACGATATGGGGTTCTTTCAGGTTAAAGCCAAACCCGGCGATACCCTATTGATTACCAAAAGGCATTTCGATAATATTTATGTGATTGTGCCTGGCAATCAGGATTTGGTTATTAACCTGGTTAGGGCCGATATGCTGCTTGATGATGTAACAATTAAGGCGGAAAACAAACAACAAAACCTATCAGCTGTTAGGTTAGAACACCGTAAGAAAACTTATTTTTATGGTAAAAAGAGAAACCCGCTTTATTATGTGCGTTACCCGTTGGCCGCAATAACGGAGCTGTTTAGCGCAGAACGGAAAAATGCAAAACGTTTTGACCGTTATTATGATAACGAGACAAAAGAGTTGGAAATAGACAGGTTTTTCAATGTCAGCCTGGTTAAAAATAACACCAGTTTAACTGGAAAGCAAATGAGTAAGTTTATGTTGGATTATAGGCCAAAGCATAAACAGATTAAAAACTGGAATACCTATGATGCCGCTGATTACATCAAAAAATCGGCAAAACAGTATTTAGATACTTTAAACACCTCATTATAATAAAATGAAACCTTTAAAAGCTATTCTGTTTCTCATCATCTTAATGCAAGGCTTAAAAATTAAAGCTCAGGATTTTGTATTGAAAGGTGTGGTGATAGAAAAAGGTTCTAATGTGCGTGTTGCTTTAGCTGGGATAACCAATTTACGGAGTAAAATGGGCGCCACCAGTAATGATATCGGGATGTTTCAGCTAAAAGCCAGGATTGGTGATACTTTGTTGATTACAAAGAAAAATTTAACCGATCAGAAATTGGTGATCAATACCGATGATGATCTGGTGGTATATTTGCAGAGAGGGAGTACCATGCTTGAAGAGGTGACGGTTAAAGGCCAGACTAAAAAGCAGGAGATGGAAAGTGTTAAGCGCGACTTTAAAAGAAATGGATCATTTTTTGAAGGTAAACCTCCATTAATTTTACTAAATCCCTTCGGTGGTAGTCCGTTAACGTTTTTCTACGAATTATTTGGGAAAACACCAACCAGGGCACGTAACTTTAACCGTTATTACAAAAAGGAATTAGGCCTAATGGAAGTGGATAAATTCTTCAATAAAAGCCTGGTTTCAAATAATACCACATTAAAAGGGAAAGACCTCGACAAATTTTTGCTTGATTATTACCCAACCCGCAGCATGGTGAGTAACTGGAACAATTACGATGCTGTTAAATACATCAGGGAATCGGCCAAACAATATACCGATACCCTGAAGCACACAAATTAGCTACACAATGAAAAATTTAAAATTTGCCATCATACTTTTCCTTCTTACTTCACTTGGCTTTATCGCAAAGGCACAAGAATTTATTATCAGAGGTGTGGTTATCGAAAAGGGCTCAAATATCAGGATTGCCTTATCAGAAATTACCAACTTACGTACCGGAATTGGCGTTGGCAGTAACGATATCGGTATGTTCCAGCTTAAAGCTAAAATTGGTGATACACTTTTAGTTATTAAGCGCGACCTGATCGATCAGCGTGTGGTAGTGAACAGCGAAAAAGATCTCGTAATTTACCTGGTTAGGGGAAGCACCACTTTAGCAGATGTAACAATTGTAGGAAATACAAAAAAGCAGGACCTTGACGATATTAAACGTGAGTTTAAAAATAAGGGGGTATATAATGGTGGTAAAACGACGGTTTTGTCGGCTATATTTAGTCCGTTAAACGCATTATATAATTTATTTGGTACCGATCCAAAAAACGCCCGAAGATTTGGCCGATATGCCGATAATGAGATCAAACAATCGCAGATCGATGTATATTTCAATCAGAGCATCATTAAAAACAATACCGAATTAAGGGGCGATACTCTAGAAAAATACATGCTAAACTGTCGCCCGGAATTTGACAAGGCCCAATATTGGAACAGCTACGATTACATTAAATACATCAAAGAATCTTCGAAGAAGTTCACCGATACGCTGGGGAAAGGGAAGTAGATTTAGTCGGGAGTCCTTAGTCCGTAGGCTTGAGTCTGTTTGGAGTTGAGAGTTTTGGTCGCAGATTCTAAAGTCCGAAGTCCAGGGTCGGAGGTCTGAAGTTTTAAATCATATCGACAATTAATCGAATTTCCTAACAATCCTAACTATCAAGCAATTCTGAATTAACAATTTTTTCAGTTAACCGATTAACCAGTTTGAACAATTAACCAATGAATAATTCATTTAGCGGTAATTTTAACGCACCTGTACAATTAACCGATTAACCAGTTTAAACAATTAACCCAATACCCCCAATAAACAAATGACTATTGAACCAATGAACCTATATACTCAACGCTTCACAAGCTTTCTCCGCCGCTAATTTCTCTGCATTTTTCTTGTTGTAATCTCTTCCAGTACCAACTTTTTCGCCTTCTACTACGGCACTGATGGTAAATAGTTTAGCGCTTTCGCCCTCGCCATTTTCTGCCAGTTCGAACATTACATCCTTACCATGGCGCTGGCACCATTCAATCAGTTTACTTTTGAAATTGGTTTCAGTAAGTTCTAAAGTGTGAATATCGATGTGCGGTTTTACAATTCTGCGTAATAAAAACTCTTTGGTAAAGTTATAGCCCTTATCCATGTAAATGGCGCCTACTATAGCTTCAAAAGCATCGCCCAGCATCGAATTGTGCTTAGTTTGTATACTCACCGAACGCTGATCGAACTGTATAAGCTTATCGAAACCAATTTTCTTTGCCAATTGGTTTAAATTAGCCCTGTTTACAATCTTAGACCGCATTTCAGTCAAAAAACCTTCTTCTTTGTATGGATAATGTTTAAAAAGCAGCTCGGCTATTACCGAGCCCAGAACAGCATCCCCAAGAAACTCTAAACGTTCGTTACTGCTTCTGCTTCCGTTTTTTAAAACTTTTGCCACAGAACGGTGCCTGAACGCCATTTTATAAAGCGTAACATTGCCAGGAACAAAGCCTAAGATATTTTTCAGCTTTTTAACAAACTCCTTTTCGGGAGAAAGATAAAGTTTATATAATTTTAAGATCGGCATTAAATAAATAACACAATTAACGGCTAATTAGCATATTTAACTAAGTTATCTATTTTTAATTAGCATACAAATTATATAGCAGCGCTGTTTTAAATTAATCTTCGTATTTCTTGAAAATCACAGAAGCGTTGTGGCCTCCAAAACCGAATGTATTACTTAAAGCAGCCCTAACGGTACGTTTTTGCGCTTTGTTAAAAGTAAAATTCAATTTAGGGTCAAATGCAGGATCATCTGTAAAGTGATTAATTGTTGGTGGAACAATATCATTTTTAACAGAAAGGATTGCTGCAATAGCTTCAATAGCCCCGGCTGCACCTAAAAGGTGACCCGTCATTGATTTGGTTGAACTGATGTTTAAACGATAAGCATCTTCACCAAACAATGTACCAATGGCCTTGGTTTCACTAATATCACCCAATGGGGTAGAAGTACCATGAACATTGATATAATCTATATCAGCAGTTGTTAAACCAGCATCTTTTAGTGCATTGGTCATTACCATTCTGGCACCCAAACCTTCAGGATGTGGCGCCGTGATGTGATTAGCATCGGCACTCATTCCACCGCCAACAAGTTCTGCATAAATTTTTGCACCCCTTGCCTTTGCATGTTCAAGTTCTTCTAAAATAATGGTTCCCGCACCTTCACCGGCCACAAATCCATCACGGTCTTTATCAAAAGGACGCGATGCCGTTGCCGGATCATCGTTACGTGTTGATAATGCATGCATGGCGTTAAAACCACCCATACCTGCTTCGTTAATGATCGCTTCAGAACCTCCGCTGATAATTACATCTGCCATACCCAAACGGATATAGTTAAATGCATCAATCATGGCATTGGTAGAAGAAGCACATGCCGAAACAGTTGCAAAATTCGGCCCACGTAAGCCATATTTGATCGAGATATGCCCTGGAGCAATATCTACAATCATTTTAGGAATAAAAAATGGATTGTACCTTGGCGTACCATCTCCTTTGGCGAAATTTGAAATTTCATCCAGGAAAGTTTTTAATCCACCTATGCCCGCACCCCAGATTACACCGATCCGGTTGGTATCTAATTTTTCAAAATCAAAACCACCGTCCTTCACCGCTTCCTCTGTTGATACAAGAGCATATTGTACAAACGGATCTAATTTACGGGCTTCTTTTTTATCCAAAAAGTCTTCTGGATTAAAGTTTTTTACCTCGCAAGCGAATTTAGTTTTAAACTTTTCAGTGTTAAAACCCTTAATAGGAGCAGCGCCACTCACCCCGTTAGTCAATCCTTCCCAAAAATCGGGAACATTATTGCCTATAGGAGTGAGCGCACCCAACCCTGTTACTACTACTCTTTTTAATTCCATTTATACTGAAAAAGCGTAATTCTATTTAACGTTTTTTTCCAAATAAGCAATCGCCTGGCCAACTGTACCGATGGTTTCAGCCTGATCATCAGGAATAGCTACATTGAATTCTTTTTCAAATTCCATAATCAACTCTACGGTATCTAAAGAATCTGCACCTAAATCGTTGGTGAATGAAGCCTCTGGCGTAACTTCGCTTTCGTCAACACCTAGTTTTTCTACGATAATAGCCTTAACTCTTGAAGCAATATCAGACATAATTTTATAATTTAATGGTTAAATAATTCTGTGCAAAGAAAAATAAATTCTTACAATTTTCAAATGTTTTTATTTCGATACGTAATTTTGGTATCTCAATAACACAGCGAATATAGAATTAGTTTTTTAATTTCGTTCTGTAAATAATTTATTTCGCTTTGAATAAGACTTACCTAAAACTTACCTTAGACCTTGATTTTATACTAATTGCGATCACAGCACCCCTAAAAGACTATGTGCTTTGCCACAAAATTAATACCCGGTTAAACACACAATTTGAAAAAATAGAGGATCACGAAATATTTTTTAATATTGATGAGCCGGCCTGGAGTTTCTCTAAATATTACTTTTTTGTAGAGCAGGGTGAGGTAGAATACTACTTAATCTGCAACAAAAGCAGCGATGGTTTCCTGATTCCGGAGATGAATAAAGTAGATTTTTTTATTATCATTAAAGAATTTATTGATAAGGAAGATCTTGATTATCTGATTAATGGCTTGAATAAACTGCCTGATATACAGGTAGCTGCAAAAATAGATCCGACTAAGTTAAAGAACAGGGAGAATTTGGTAATATAAAAATTATATACTTGGTGTATTAAATACACTATATTTGACGGTTACAAACGAAGAACAAAAGAACAAAATATATAAAATTTAATGCAGTTTGATTATTTTAGATAATAATTAGTGCTTTCTTAAACTGCATTGCTAAAAATCAATTAAATTAAATGAAACCTTTTCATTCGAGAACTAAAATTGTTGCCACGCTTGGGCCCGCATCAGCAAAACCAGAGGTATTATATAGTATGTTTAATGCTGGGTTGGATGTTTGCCGACTAAACTTTTCACACGGATCGCAGGCAGATCACCAGGCTGTTTTGGACACCATCCGCGATTTAAACAAAAAATACGATTATAATGTAGGTATTCTTGCCGATTTACAGGGGCCTAAAATCCGTATCGGTTTGGTAAAAGAAGGTGGTATTAACCTGATCAACGGCAAAACTACCGTAATTACAACCAATGAATGTATTGGTAACGAAGAGCGTATTTACATCACTTACCAGAATTTCCCTCAGGATGTTCAGGCCGGAGAAATTATCCTTTTGGATGATGGAAAACTTCAGATGAAAGTTTTATCTACCAATTTAAAGGATGAGGTAGTTTGCGAAATCGTTCACGGTGGTATTTTAACTTCGAGAAAAGGTGTAAACCTTCCAAATACTAAGGTTTCTATCCCTTCTTTAACTCCGGAAGACCGTGAGAATTTAGAATTTGTTTTAGAAAATGATGTAGAATGGATTGGTTTATCTTTTGTACGTAAGGCTGAAGATATTATCGAACTTAAAAAAATTATTGCAGAACGTGGCAAAACTGCACGCGTAATTGCAAAAATTGAAAAACCAGAAGCCATTGCAAATATCGATGAGATTATTGCGGTAACTGACGGTATTATGGTTGCCCGTGGCGATTTGGGTGTTGAATGCCCGATGGAAGAAGTACCATTGTTACAGAAAATGATTGTTGCTAAATGTAGGGCAGCTTCTAAACCTGTAATCGTAGCAACGCAGATGTTAGAGAGCATGATTACTACCCCACGTCCAACACGTGCTGAGGTGAATGATGTTGCAAACTCTGTTTTGGATGGTGCTGATGCGGTAATGTTAAGTGGTGAAACTTCAGTAGGAGAATTTCCATTGATCGTAATCGAAACGATGCAAAAAATTATCCAGAACATTGAGCAGAACAACTATCCTTTCAATCCTGATAAGTTTTTAAAACCAAAATCGGCATCTTTCTTAAGCGATGCGATTTGCGATTCGGCTTGTTTCTTAGCTAAACAAACAAACGCTGTGGGTATTGTATCGATGACTTTAAGCGGTTATACTGCTTTTGAAATTTCGAGTCACCGTCCGGAAGCTTTAACTTTCATTTTTACCAGCAACAGGGCTTTACTAAATGCAGTAAGTTTACTTTGGGGCGTTAGAGGTTTTTACTACGATAAGTGGGAAAGTACCGATAATACCATCATTGAGGTGAATGAGTTCTTAAAAAGCAAAAAACTGGTTAAACAAGGTGATATTGTAATCAATACTGCTGCTATTCCAATCGAAGCAAAAGGTAAAACCAATATGTTAAAAATTACAGTTATAGATTAATTTCTAGACATTCAAATATTTAGAGAGGTTGGTCGCTTTTAAGTGATCAACCTCTTTTTTTTGGCATAAACTGTTAAAATATGCCATTATCGAATTAATTTGCATGTTATTACCATAAAAAATAATTTGTGAAATTTCACTTACTAATTTATCTGATTTGCTTTTAAGGAATTTAAACTTTAGGTTTAATTAATTATCCCAATTAAAAAATAAATCCTATGAAAAAATTATTTCTAATTGCCTGTTTATGTTCAACAAGCTTGATTAATGTAAGTACTAGTTTTGCGATTCCAGCAAGCATTATAAAGAAAAGGACTCCTTTGTCATTTGTATATGGAGATGGAACATACATTTATAATGTATTTTTCGATTCAAGTAGTACTTCATTAAGTAATGTAACGATGGAAGATGGCTTTACGGTTTTAGCTTTCTTAAACACCGATATTACCTATAACGCATCAACAGGTAGGTATACTGTTAAGGGGTTTAAAGTGAGATTTACAGATGGATCAACCACCCGTGAAGTCCAGATTGATAATATGGAATTATTGGATTTGTAATTTAATACATAAATTAATAAAAGTAGTTGATTTTTAACCTCGACTACTTTTATTGTTGTTTGGAAAATATAAACCGAAACATCCTGCTGTTTTTAATTAAATATTTATATTCGCAATCCAATCGGAGAGGTGTCAGAGTGGTCGATCGAGCACGCTTGGAAAGCGTGTGTACTGCAAGGTACCGCGGGTTCGAATCCCGCTCTCTCCGCTTTAAAACCCTTTTTAGCTAAAGAAGCCTCCCTAAATAATATTTTTGGGTCTTTAAAGGAACTATCCCTCAACCGGACTTCGAAAATTTCTACAAAAAAATCTATAATTAATTTTTAGGAAGAACCAACATTCTTTGGAACCCCCAATAGAAAATTAACTTTGATTTACCAATATTTTTTCGGTTAGTATATTAACCCGTATTAAGATTAAGCAAGCTTTTTTCGCAACCACCTGCGAACCGGCTCATCGTACCATTTCAATGCGGCATAGGCCAAAACGATTCCACCTATTAAAATGAGTAACGCGTAGGGCCAGGCCTGTACAATCGTTACGTCTTTATGGTTGCTGATCCAGGCAACGTAAAAATAGACCAAGGGATAGTGTACCAGGTAAAGCGGATAAGATATATCGCCTAAAAATTTGCATATCCTGTTCTCTTTTTGAGTTTGTATTACACCACTCGCGCCAAGGTAAACGATAAGCGGGAAAACGATAATGATGCAAACAGATTCATAAATCCCGTTCATCCAGAGATGTTCTGCGCCACCAATGCGCGGCATATAGAGTACAATAGCGACTAAAAGGCTACACCATAAAAAGGCATTTTTAATTCGGGTTGGCTTCGCAATGCGTGAAAGTAATAAACCGGCAAAGAAGGGGTACATGGTACGGATTAGCCCAATGCGTACCTGTTCCACATTCAGCGTCCAGCCACCACTCACATCGCCGTTTGTAATTGCCAGGTGTGCGAGCGCGATAGCAGCAATAACAACCAAAATACTTAATGCCGTTTTGGAAAATTTCCTGATCCAGATGGCATACAATATGTTTGCAATGTATTCAAAAAACAATGACCATCCTACGCTATTCAGGGGATGCATCTCTTCCCAGCCACGTATATCAAGCGATAATGGTACTGGAAGGATTGTATAACCGATTAGCATCACCAGTAGCATTTTCCAGATAGGAATAGTATGGATGAGCGGCCATATGGTAGAATCTGTAAAGTAGAATCCGATAGCGCCGAGGGTCATTCCTAAAACCACCATGGGCTGAAGTCGTTCGATACGGCGTTTAAAAAAATTGCCAACTGTCATTTTATTCCACCTGTCGTCATAAGCGTAGCCCATTACAAAGCCCGACAATAAAAAGAAGAAGTCTACAGCCAGGTAACCGTGGTTAACCAGGATATCCAGGTGCCCGGTTCCTAACGGTTCAGTAAGGTGAAAGGTTACAACGATTATGGCTGCGATACCGCGGAGGCCGTCTAATATGGGATAGTGTGGCTTGGTGGCCAGCTCATTATTCAGGTCAGTTCTCATCTAAGGTTGTAAAATTGCAATTTTAGCTAATAATCAATTATCAGGTTGAATTTTAATTGTAGAAAGATAACTGCCAGAAAATTTCCCTGTCTGATTTGATTCAACAAAAATGTCAAAATAAACTGTTTTGTTAACGCTTATTTTGACAAAAATGTAGTTACAAGAAATGTTTTGACCTCTAATTAAACGACTGCCTAAATTCCCCTGGTGAGAAATGTGTCTTCGTTTTAAAGAATTTGCTGAACGATTGCGGGTGCTCAAAACCCAATTGGTAAGCAATTTCACTTACCGATAAATTGCCAGCTGATAATTTCTCTTTTGCTTTTTCAATTAGTTTTTCATGAATAATCTGCTGTGTATTTTGTCCGGTTAAGGCCCTGAGCATATCGCTTAAATAACGTGGTGAAAGATTGGCTTCGGCCGCAAGATATTCTACTGTAGGCAATCCGTTAACCAAAGATTTTTCATCAGCAAAATAGGCATCTAACAAATATTCTATTTTCGTTAATACATCATTATTAACCACTTTTCTGGTAATAAACTGGCGTTTATAAAAACGGTTGCTATAATTGAGCAGCACTTCGATATAAGAAACCAATACATCCTGACTGATTTCATCAATAGAAGTATTTAGCTCATCATTAATATTATCGAATAGCCCTAAAATAATTTTCTTTTCCTTTTCAGATAGAAATAAAGCTTCATTGGTTTCGTAAGAGAAAAAACCATATTTTTTTATCGTTGTGCCCAGCGGATGGTTCCGGATCAGATCGGGGTGGAACAAAAGTGTAGCCCCATAATATTTCGCCTCATTATCTGTAGAAATCAACTGATTAGGCGAGGTAAACATCATGCCTCCTTCATTAAAATCATAATAGCCCTGTCCGTAACCCATTCGGCCAGTTGTTGAATATTTATAAGAAATTTTATAAAAATTAAGAAAAAACGGCCGGTCTAACATTTCCGTATTGGTGGCTATCAGCGAATTATCAACCAGGCTGATTAAGGGGTGCACTGGTTTGGGCACTTGCAACAGTGCATGCAGTTCGGAGATAGATGAAATTCGTAGAGGGGCTTTCTTTTCCATAGTATAAAAATACAAATATTAGGGCAACGCAAATTATTTTGTCTGCATTGCCCGTTTATCATTATTTACCTAAAAAGACTTTGGCAAGCTCCGTTCTGAAAGTTTCATCACCTTGTGCCAACCGTTGTGCATATAAAGCTTTAGCATCTTCACCGGCTACGTAACGCAGCTTGGTTTTACCATCTGTAGCTGCTTCGTATACCACTTCGGCAATTTGCTCTGCAGAAGATGCAGTTTCCATCATATCGCCAAAACCCGCCATCATCGATTGTACTAAAGGATCGTAATCTTCGTTGCTTGCCAGTTCTAAAGAACGGCCTGAAAAATCAGTTGCAATTCCGCCTGGCGATACGGTTTTAATATTTACCCCAAAGGTATTCAGCTCAAAGGCCATGCTTTCGCTCCAGCCTTCCAATGCCCATTTCGTAGCATGATAAGTAGAGCCTAAAGGAAAAGCAATTAATCCGCCGATAGAAGTCGTAGAAATGAAGAGCCCATCTTTTTTTGCCCTGAAATAAGGAATAAAAGCTTGTGTAACGCGGATTACGCCCAATAAGTTGGTGTTGAGCTGTTTCACAATCTGATCATCGTTAAGGGCTTCTAACGGACCAATTAAACCATAACCCGCATTATTGAACACTACATCAACCCCCTGTGCAATCGCCTCTTTAGTAGTTGATTGAATTTGAGCTAAATCTGTTACATCTAATGGCAATACGGTAACGTCGCTTAAAGCGGTTAATTCTGTTTCTTTTTCTGGGTTACGCATGGTGGCGATAACTTTCCAGCCCCTATTTTGAAATAATTTGGCAGCAGCTTTTCCTAAACCTGTAGAAGCTCCTGTAATAAAAATTGTCTTTTGCATTTTCGATTGTTTTAAATTGACAATACAAAGTTGCAGCAGTGCACAATTTCTGACGTAGCCAAATTGAGTTTGCTTGTAGCATAAATGACGGACGGCTGGATTTTATCGACCCTTAAGACTAAATCAATTTTCAGAATTAGGGGTCTGTTTTGAAGAAATCTGGAGTTAATTATTATCTGTTTGTTGTAAGGATAACGTAGATACGGCTACCCTTATTGCGATTGGAAAAATATAGTTTAAAAACGTTGTTTTCATATTTCTTACCTTATACTTTTGGGCTTTCTTCTTCCTGAAATCATTATTTAAAGTGTTGATATACAGTGTGATTTTTTTGCTGTTATCAGGGGGAGCGAAATTTCTACCAGATAAAAAAAGAGAAACATATGAGTAATTACGTAATTGGTTTTCAGGGAATCGACAGTTCAGATCTTTTAACTGTAGGGGGAAAAGGTGCCAACCTGGGCGAACTATCAAAAATTGAAGGCATAGCTGTGCCAGATGGCTTTTGCATAACAACCGAAGCTTATAAAAAGATCACTGAAAGCAATAAGGAGCTTAAAAACTTATTGGATGAACTGGCAGGGCTTAAGGCGGAGAATCTGAATATAATTAGCAAAATCAGCAGAAAAATCAGGACTATTATCGAAAATGTACCGATTTCTAAGGGTATAACTGATGAAATTGAAGCTTACCTTAAAAGATTTAATAAAAATGATGCCTTTGCTGTACGATCAAGTGCTACTGCTGAAGATTTGCCTGTAGCATCATTTGCAGGTCAGCAAGATACTTATTTGAATATTATCGGTAAACAGGCTATTTTTATGCATATCAGCAAGTGCTGGGCATCTTTGTTTACAGATCGTGCCATCATTTACCGCATCCAAAATGGTTTTGATCATCATAAAGTCCAGCTTTGTGTTGTAATACAGAAAATGGTTCTTGCTGAAACAGCCGGAATTATGTTTACTGCCGATC
Organism: Pedobacter jeongneungensis; assembly: GCF_000633455.1. Classification (GTDB taxonomy): domain Bacteria; phylum Bacteroidota; class Bacteroidia; order Sphingobacteriales; family Sphingobacteriaceae; genus Pedobacter; species Pedobacter jeongneungensis_A. The sequence goes on along the minus strand of NZ_AYMG01000025.1, from coordinate 18,592 downwards.
CCATTACAGGCAACCGGAAAGTTTTATCTATCGATGCCAGTTTTGGATTAGGCGAGGCCATGGTTTCGGGTTTGGTAAATGCAGATAATTATCAGGTTTGTGGTGGCAAGATTACCGATAAAAAGATATCGACAAAGAAAATTGCCATTTGTTCCCTAAAAGATGGCGGTACAGCATCACAGGAGCTTTCACCGGAGCAGCAGAATAAACAAGCACTTACAGATGAACAGATTTTACAGCTTGAAAAGTTGGGTAGAAAGATTGAAGTGCATTTCGGCAACCCCCAGGACATCGAATGGTGCTGGATAGATGATACCTTTTATATCGTTCAGAGCAGGCCAGTTACTACCTTATATCCAGTACCTGAGGCAGACGATAAGGAGAAGCATGTTTATATCTCTGTTGGTCACCAGCAAATGATGACCGATCCGATGAAACCCCTTGGGCTATCTTTGTGGCAATTAAGAGCAGCCAGGCCCATGTTTAAAGCCGGTGGGCGATTATTTGTAGATGTAATGGATAGCCTGGTTACGCCTACAGGCAGAAAAAACTTACTGGAAGCCATGGGGCAGCACGATCCGTTGATCAAAGATGCATTGATTACCATAACCGAGCGGGCAGACTTTATAAAATCGCTGCCGGATGATGGAGAAAGCCCTTTGATTGTTAAAAGTACCAAAGGTTTATCTTCTGCTGATATTTTAGCGCAGATGGGAAATGACCCTGCAATTGTTTCTGAGCTGATCAAAAATAGCGAAGCATCGATAGAAATATTAAAACAAAATATCCAAACCAAATCGGGACCGGAGCTATTTGATTTTATTCTGGAAGACATTGAGCTATCGAAAAAGATGACATTTGATTCGAAACATATCAGTGTAATTATAGCTGCAATGAACGCCGCATCCTGGATCAATGAAAAGATGGGCGAATGGCTGGATGAAAAAAACGTAGCAGATGTACTTTCTCAATCCGTATCGAATAATATCACTTCCGAAATGGGTTTGGCATTGTTGGACGTGGCAGATGCGATCCGCCCTTATCCTGAAGTCATCAATTATTTACAAGAAGTTAAAAACGATCATTTTTTGGATCAACTGCTTCATTTTCAAGGTGGAATAATAGTTAAAAGTGCTATTGATGGCTATCTAAACAAATATGGGATGAGGTGTGCGGGCGAAATTGATATTACAAACACACGTTGGAGCGAAAAGCCGTCTATATTGATTCCGATCATCCTCAGTAATATCAAAAACTTTGAACCAAATGCCGGAAAGCTGAAATTTGATCAGGGAAGATCGCAGGCTTTGAAAAAAGAAAATGAACTATTGGATAGGCTCGCGCTTTTACCAGAAGGGGAGCGAAAAATCAAGGAAACAAAAGAGATGATCAGCCTGCTCCGCAATTTTGCCGGTTATCGCGAATATCCAAAATACGGAATCGTTAGCCGTTTTTATGTTTATAAGGAAGCCTTGATAAAAGAGGCTGAAAAACTATTAGAAGCCAGGGTAATTGATGAAAAAGAAGCAATTTATTACCTCACATTTGATGAATTAAAGGAAGTTGTAGGGACCCATAAACTGAATGAAAAGCTTATTGCTCAGCGCAAAGAAGAACATCGGTTGTTTGAAAAGCTTAATCCGCCGCGTGTAATCACTTCCGATGGAGAAATTGTATCAGGTAGATACAAATATGAAAATCTTCCAAAAGGCGCTATTGTAGGTTTAGCCGTTTCTACTGGCGTGATAGAGGGACGGGCACGAGTAATTTTAAATATAGAAGATGCTGATCTCGAAGATGGAGATATATTGGTAACCACCTTTACCGACCCAAGTTGGACCCCATTGTTTGTATCTATTAAAGGACTGATTACCGAAGTTGGTGGCCTGATGACCCATGGAGCCGTTATTGCACGTGAATATGGCTTGCCGGCAGTTGTTGGTGTAGAAAATGCAACCAGACTGATCAAAGATGGGCAACGGATAAGGGTTAATGGAACAGAAGGATATATAGAGATGATTTAATACTCAACTAACAAAAAAGCGCTGTCAAGCACTTTTTTGTTAGAACCCAGCTATTTTTTAGTTGAAATAAATGTTTGCAACACAACCGAAATCATGACAAAGGCTAAACCTATATAGAAAGAAAGATTTAATTCCTTACCCTCGTTAAAGAATATAAAAGCCAGTATGATTGCGTAAACCGGCTCGAGATTAAAGCTTAGGTTTACCGTAAAAGCAGGTATGCGTTTTAACGATTCGGCAAATAAAACATACAGGCCAACAGTACAAAAAGAAGCCAGTAAAATGAGGTAGCCCGTATCTTTCAGGCTCGGTATGATGGTTTCTACAGGGAAAAAGTGCAGGTAAACAGGAAGTAAAATTCCTAAACCTATTGTTCCACCAAGCATCTGATAATAATTGATGAGTCTGCTGTCGTAAACTTTAACCAGCCTTTCATTGTAAATGGTATAAAGGGCGGCAAATGCCGACGATATCACGCCTAAACCAATCCCCAATTGATAAGATGAATCAAAATGGAAAATCAGCGCAATGCCGAATAAAGTGAGCAGACTTAATAAAATTTCCGATAAATTAAATTTATTCCGGTTAATCAGCGGAGCAAAAATTGCCGTGAAAAAGCTGGTCAAACAATAGCACACTACACCCACAGAAATATTCGAATACTTAATGCTGGCATAAAAAAATACCCAATGGACGGTGATAAACATCCCGATTTTCGAAATGTCAAATTTTTCTTTCCATTTAATATCTGTTGTTACCTTAAATAGTTTTAGAACCAGTAATAAAATAATAGCGGAGAAAAAGACCCTGTACCAAACTAAAAGTCCTTCGTTTAAAGATATAAGCTTTCCGAAGATGCCCGTAAAGCCTGCAAGTATTACAGCGAAATGTAATACCAAATATGATTTTTTCATAAAGAGTTATCTGTCGCCCAAAAAAAGGGCGAGAATTGAAAAATTAATAAATAAACGTTTCTGGTCAATGCCTGCATGCCGATAGCATGTTTATGGGCATACCAATGTTATTTACTAAAGTTTGGTGGAGGAAGACAGCTCTTTCTGTTCATATCTCTTGTAAAGATATAAAAAATTGGAAGATGTAATATGGGAAAGGTAAAATGGAAGTTCCGCTTGCTCTTTGCGTTCTCCTGCCGGCTCCATACCTATTTTGTATCACGATTAATACCAATCATTTGCCAAAACAGTATTATTTTTATCGCAAGATTAACTAACATGATGAATAAATATTGGCTTACTGTAACGGCTTGTACTTTGGCCATTACAGCAAATGCTCAGCAAAAAACTTTAACCGTTAGCGATTACGAACGAGCGGAAAGTTTTATGAGCTACAACACAGCAAAGTATATCGACCATGCCAGCGTGCAACCGAACTGGCTCGAAGGCGATAAATTTTGGTACAGCACTAAAACCAATGGTACCGAACAAACTTTCCTTGTAGATCCGGCAAAGAAAACCAAAACCCCAACAACTGATTATAAAGGCGGCGAAATGCCATCGCGACGTATGGGTGGCCGCAACGAGGTGTTATCTCCCGATGGGAAAAAAACCATTTTAATTAAAGATTATAATCTTTTTGTGAAAGATGTGGCCTCTGGTAAATTAACACAGCTCACCACCGATGGCATTAAAGATTACGGTTATGCTACCGATAACGCAGGCTGGAAACACAGCGATGCTCCAATTTTACGTTGGTCGCCCGATTCGAAAAAAATAGCCACCTTTCAGCAAGACCAAAGAAATTCAAAAGATATGTACCTCGTAACCACTAACGTGGGCGCGCCCGTATTAAAAGCCTGGAAATATCCTTTACCAGGTGATAAACAGATTGCAACCATCAGAAGGGTGATTATTGATGTAGAAAATCCAAAAGTAATTTCGCTCAACATTCCTGCCGATCCGCACCGTGCAACTTTGAGCGATGATATTTCGAGCAGCGGTACTTTTGACGATATCGACTGGAAAGCTGATGGCTCGGAAGTAGCCTTTCTATCCACTTCCCGCGATCATAAAAATGAAAAATTCCGTATTGCAAATGCTACAACCGGTGCAGTGAGGGAAGTTTTCGAAGAAACAGTGAAAACACAGTTCGAATCGGGTCAGGGTGCCATTAACTGGCATTATCTTCCTGCTTCCAAAGAAATTATCTGGTATTCGGAAAGAGATAACTGGGGACATTTGTATTTATACGATTCCAGTAATGGAAAATTGAAAAACCAGATCACCAAAGGTAATTTTGTGGTTTCGCGTTTAGTTAAGGTAGATGAAAGAGCACGTACACTTTATTTCTTCGCCAATGGTCGCGAAAAAGGTAATCCTTATTTCAGTTACCTGTATAAAATTGGTTTCGACGGTAAAAACTTAACCCTTTTAACGCCAGAAGCTGGCAATCACCAGGTAGTATTTTCTCCATCTTTCAACTATTTTGTTGATAGTTACTCCCAGCCAGATGTACCAGCAGTTACTGTGCTAAGAAGCATGGATGGAAAACTGATCAATACTTTAGAAAAAACAGATGTTTCCAGATTAACCGCTACAGGTTGGAAAGCCCCGGCTCCGGTTTCGCTTAAAGCTAAAGATGGTAAAACCGATATTTATGGATTGGTTTTTACGCCAACAAAAATGGATGCCAACCAGAAATATCCCGTTATCGATTACATTTATCCAGGCCCACAGGGTGGTAGTGTAGGCAGCTGGGCGTTCGCAGCTTCACGTGGCGATAACCAGGCCCTGGCTGAGCTGGGTTTTATTGTTGTAGTAATTGAGGGAACCAGTAACCCCGACCGTTCTAAAAGTTTCCACGACATGAGCTACGGTAATATGGCAGAGAACACCTTGCCCGATCAGATTGCAGCCATTAGACAACTTTCTGCAAAATATCCTATTGATACTACAAAAGTAGGCATCTGGGGTCATTCTGGTGGTGGTTTTGCTACGGCTGCGGCCATGTTCCGTTATCCCGATTTCTTTAAAGTGGGTATTTCTGAATCAGGAAACCACGACAACAGAAATTACGAGGATGATTGGGGCGAACGCTATAACGGCCTGGTACAAAATTCAGATTACGAAGCTCAGGCTAACCAGAATTATGCTAAAAACTTAAAAGGCAAACTGATGCTGGTGCACGGCTTGATGGATGATAACGTGCCGCCATACAATACACTATTGGTAGTAGAAGCGCTTGAGAAAGCAAACAAATCATTCGATTTGGTTATTTTTCCAAATAGTGCTCATGGTTACGGTACTTACTCACCTTATATGATGCGCCGCCGTTGGGATTACTTTGTACAAAATCTTTTAGGTGCAGAACCTCCTAAAGATTACCAGATGAAAGGCCCTACAGTAAGATAATTTAAAAGAGCAAATTAACAGTTTGCTCTTTTTGTATATTGTACTAAACAATGCCCTCTTTTAACCGTTTAATTTGTAAATAATCATTTCATGGGAAAAACAAGAGATCAGAATAACGTTATCATTACCGGTGCTACAGGAATGGTTGGCGAAGGTGTATTAATGCAGTGCTTAAACAGTCCTGAAATTAACAGCGTTTTAGTGATAAACCGCAAACCTTGTGGTTATACCCATGCAAAACTAAAAGAGATCATTCATTCCGATTTTTTCGATTTTTCTAAGATAGAAAGTCAGTTAATGGGTTATAATGCCTGTTTCTTTTGTTTAGGGATTACCTCAGTAGGCGTTGATCAGGATACCTATTACAAAATGACCTATACACTCACTATGCATGTAGCGCAAACACTAAGCAAGCTTAATAGCGATATGACTTTTTGTTATGTTTCTGGTGGAGGGACCAATGAGCATAGCCGTTTGAAATGGGCACAGGTAAAAGGCAAAACGGAAAGCGACTTAACAAAGCTACCTTTTGAGCAGGTTTTTAATTTCCGTCCAGGTTTTATTAAACCATTGCCGGGGCAGAAATATGCGCATAAATTCTATAAGTACATCAACTGGCTATTTCCGGTTGGTAGGGCCATTTACCCAAGTGGTTTCTGTACCATGGCCGAGCTGGGCCAGGCGATGATCAATACCTTAAGCCATAATGATGAAAGACGGGTTTTGGAAGGGAAAGACATCATCGCTTTAGCTAAAGAATAAGCTCAGGTACTACATGGGTACCCGAGCTCATCTTCAGCTGGTTTAAGGATTTGGTTTTAGGTTAATTGATTATTTTGGGTTTAATATAAAGCAGCTGTTGCGTCTTTATCTTTTTGGGATAATACAGTAGCACCCGAACCACACTGACCACCATTCATAATCGATGATGCATCGGTTCCGGTTACGCCAGGTACATTTGTTGCACTTGATTCGCCAATCGCAGCCCAGTTGGTGTGTCTGAATGAGATACAGTGACCAAACTCATGGCAAATTGTTCTGGCACGTTGTGCAAATGAGTTACCAGCAATATAACTTTTGTTAATTTTTACCAGAGCACCTGCACTTCCACCTGATGGGAATTGTCCCTGACCGCAAACACCAGATCCCAAGTTTTCATCTTTGATCAGAATGTCATAAGGTGCTGTAGTTACAACACTAAAGCGCAAAGTAGAATTTGGAACAGCATTCCATTGGGCAATGGCATTGTTGATCTCGCTGCTCATTGATGTCATAGATGCATCTACAAAAATCCTGATATTCAGCTTTTTAGTAGCGTTTACAATACTTCCGGTATAGTACTGTTCGGTTCTTGGTCCCGCCGAGCTGGCTGGGATTTCCATGTTTTTAGGGAATATAATATCTTCCTCAACGATATATTCATTTCCATTGTCGACAATGCTCGACTCAGGGAAGCCCAGATTTTTAATGTGCTGTAAAACCTTATCGGCATTTTTTACAATTTCCTGTGGTTCTGTTACTGTTGATTCCTGGTTTTTTTTACAGGCTGCAAATACGACTGCAACCATCGCAACGATAGCGATTCTTTTTAGATTTTTTTTCATGGTTAGTTTAGGTTAGTTAATCCTTAAGAGCTGATGAAACAAATGTAACAGAACGTGTTACATAAATTTTGGCCTATTCCTGAATTTTACACGAAAACTTAATTAGTGTTTGTTGTAATGTTTTAAAGTTGTATTTGTATTTAAAAATTTACATCAACAGTCTGTTTTAAAGGTTGTATTTGAGTTGGAATGGAGTTTTAGATGTGCTTTTTGCGGTGATAAGCGGAATAAAAAAGCTTATAAAAAAATATTTCAAGTTTAATTTTTACGCTGCCATAGGGTTGTCAGTGCGTAGTATTTTCTTTGTATAACTAAAACAAAAAACATGGTACAGGAACAATTATTCGCAGAAACAATGGAAGAAACTTCCCTTGTGTATTTAATGAAAAACTATGCTAACTATAATTTCTGGGCAAATTTGACCTTGATAAACTGGTTGAAAAAACATCCGGAACCATTATTAGAGCAAGAAGTGCTATCTAGTTTTAAAAGTGTTAAGTTAACCCTTGCCCATATTTTACAAACGCAGGAATATTGGTATTCTATCCTTACTAAAACCGAATTTGAGTTTAGGGAATACAATAGTTTAACAGAAGTTTTTAATGCATTACTAAAACAGTCAGAAAACCTTGCCGTTTATGTTACAGCAATAGGTGAAGATAAATTTAATGAAAAAACAGCAATACAGAGCCCTTGGTTTAGTTGCGATTTTCAGAATTTTGAATACATACTGCAGGTTTTTAATCATAGTACTTATCACAGGGGGCAGATTATTACCATTTGCCACAACTTGGGAATTACCGGTGCACCAATGACAGATTATAATTTCTATAATGTAATGGCGAAATAGGAATTATTTTATTTATTTAGTAGTATAAAACACTAAATAAAAACGCTATGAATTTAATGTTAGGGGCAATAACCCTTTTTGCCGGTGATTATGCGCCGGTAGGATTTGCGAAATGTGATGGCTCGCTGCTATCTATTACTAAAAATGTACAGTTATTTTCTATCCTCAAAACAAGCTATGGCGGCGATGGCAGATCGAATTTTGCCTTGCCTAAACTTCCGTCAGTAGAGGGTGCAATATATATCATTGCTACAGAGGGCTATTACCCTGGACATCCCGCGGATTAGAAATTTATGATCAACAAAAAAAGGTGATGATCTTTCAAGATCATCACCTTTTTTTATTTCTTATTATCGTGCTTCCGTTGATTGTCCTTGTTCGAAGTCTGATCAGATCGTTGTCCGCCACCGTTGGTAATACCCTGGATTTTTTTATCCGTTTTAACATCATGATTTGCGCGATCTGCTATTGAACTACCCTGAACCGTTGGATTGTTTTTTGGTGTGCCTGTATTTTTCATAACTATAAAATTTAGTGAATAATATTGCAGAGCGCTACATTAACAACCAATGTGGAACTTGATATGTTTTGATTTTTTCAAAGTCGTTCGTGATGCAGTTGCAATAACCCGTAAAAGCCTTCTCGAAATGGCAATTTGACTATCAACTATCACCCATTAACCAATGGCTAATGAACCAATGAACCCTCTAATACAATAAAAATATAGTAGGTTGTTTATGCAGGTCTATTTCTTCTTTACGCCAGTTATAAACACTTTGCGTTTTAATAAATTCATTTTCGGCGGTAAAGTTACTGGCTACACAAACCTGCGTGTTTGGTTTGCAGCTTTTTAATACCTCTTCGAAAAGCTGGTTATTACGGAATGGGGTTTCGATAAAAATCTGAGTTTGTTTATAACGGCTGGCCGATAAATCCAGATCTTTAATCCTTTTGGTGCGCTGTTCCTTGTCGATAGGTAAATATCCCCAAAAGGCAAAACTCTGTCCGTTAAAGCCTGAGGCCATTAAAGCTAACAAAATGGAGCTTGGCCCTACCAATGGAACTACTTTAATACCGCGTTTATGTGCTTCGGCAACAATATCGGCGCCTGGATCGGCAATGCCCGGGCAACCTGCCTCGCTCATTAAACCTACATCTTTCCCCGCATTAAGCTCAACAAAAAACTGACCTAAATCGGTGCGGTTATGTTTGCCATAATCGTGTACAATTAAATCTTTCTGGGGCGTTTTTAATCCAGCCTCCTTTAAAAACCGGCGGGCAGTTTTACTATTTTCTACAATGTAAGTATCAATCTGGTTAATGGTATCAACCAAATAAGGAGTAAACGTTTTGTGTGCTACCTCTTCTGCCAATGGTACGGGAATAAGGTATAAAGTGCCTTTTTGCATGCTACAAAAATACTTACAATAAATAGAATTTAAGTTCTAAAGTTTGCGGTACTCACAATATAATCTCTTTTATAAGCAAAGGTGTAGCAAATTTTATTTCTAACTGACTAATTTTCTGCACAATTAAACTTCACTTAAAACGTTAAATATTAGTTAAATATGCCCTGCAACGCAATATTTGAAGGAAAACGCTAAAACTATGCTTGCATATTAAACCTTCTATAATTTTGGTTCTCTAATTGATACACACACATTAGGTTATTAAAATAAACACACAAATGAAAACACTGAAATCTACGGCACTTGTGCTGGGGCTCTTTGCGCTCCTTGCCGGAACCACTACCCTTGTCAGGGCACAAGACTATCAAAACGATTACCAGGATGATGGTTACAGTACTGGCAATATCTCTTTACAGACTTTTTACGATGAACTTTCGCCTTATGGTACCTGGATTCAGGATCCACAATATGGTTATGTTTGGCGTCCGGATGTAGATCAAAGTGATTTCCGTCCATATTATACAAACGGACGTTGGGCTATGACCGAATACGGCAATACCTGGGTTTCCAGTTACGATTGGGGCTGGGCACCTTTCCACTATGGCCGTTGGGTAATTAACAGTTACAGGCAATGGATCTGGTTACCTGATACCAGTTGGGGACCAGCCTGGGTAGATTGGAGAAGTGGTGATGGTTATTACGGATGGGCGCCTATGGCACCAAGTATCAGTATTAATTTAAGCTTTGGCCGCCGTTATACTGTACCAGAATTCTGCTGGAACTTTATTCCACAGCGCAACATTTATATCAATACTTTTCCAAGATATGATTATGGACGCAACAATGTATATATCCGCAATACCACCATCATCAATAATACCTATGTATATAACAGAAGAAATTATTATGGCGGGCCAAGGATTGAAGATATCAGACGTGCAACCAATAGGGACGTAACTGTTTACCGTTATGCACAAAGTTCAAGACCGGGCGCTAGCAGGGTTGGTGGCAGAGAGGTTTCTATTTACAGACCAAGACCAGAACGTAACGCAGTAGATAACCGCAGTGCTGCACCAAGAAGATTTGAACAGGGCAATGCTGGTATTAGCAGAAACGGAAGAAACGAAGGTTATACCAACCGCGATCAAAGAGGCGGAAATCCAGGTAATAACGATAACCGTTTTGGATCAAGAGATAACCGTACCTCTACACAACCTGATAGAAATAATGGCACTGCAGGCAGAGATAATAATAATCAGCCTAATAACAGGGGCGAGGTTTATAACAGGGATGCAAATGGCCGTATTAGCCGTGGAGGTACCAACGGTATCGATAATGGAAACAGACAGGATAATGCAAACCGTGGTCAGGATCAGCAACGTTTGGAGCAGATGAGACAGCAGCGTAATCAGGACCGCATGAGTGCCGATCAGCAACGTACACAACGTGATGTTCAGCCACAGCAACGCGGTCAGGATGATCAGCAACGTGCAGCTCAAATGGAGCAACAGAGGGCTCAACGTAACGAGCAGATGCAACAACAGCGTGCTCAACAAGCTCAAGGACAACAACAAGAAAGGGTTCAACGCGATGCCCAAGCCCAACAACAACGTAATGAGCAAATGCAGCAACAACGTGCACAACAGGCGCAGCAGCAACAGCAGGAAAGATCTCAACGCGATGCACAAGCCCAACAACAACGTAATGAGCAAATGCAGCAGCAACGTGCGCAACAGGCACAGCAGCAACAGCAGGAAAGATCTCAACGCGATGCTCAGGCACAGCAACAACGTAATGAGCAAATGCAGCAACAACGTGCACAACAAGCGCAACAACAACAGCAGGAAAGAGCACAACGTGATGCTCAGGCCCAACAACAAAGGGCTCAGCAACAACAACAACAGCAGCAAGAAAGGGCTCAACGCGATGCTCAAGCTCAACAACAAAGACAAGAACAAAGAAGATCTGAAGCTCCGCCACAACAAAGAGGTGGAGGTGAAAGCGGAAGACCATCAAGAGGTGGTAGAGGATAAAATGGAAAGTCCCGATGAAAATCGGGACTTTTTTATTGATGAGTATTTCTAAGGTGGTTATAACAAAAAGCCGTCTTAGTATTTTTTAACCATTTCATTTTATATTGAGCACCTGAGTCACATTATATCATTAAAGTACGATCTTCATTCTTAGAGTACAGCGCAATAGAGGGATTTATATAAGTTAATTTCGATATTTAGATTTCTCGGCTACGTTGCACTCCGCTCGAAATGACGTAACTAAGCTTGCCCCGCCGCTGCATGCAAATTACTCAAATCACTCCCCCTAAAAGTGCTTTCGGCATTTGGGTGTAGGTTTTCGGGATCGAGTAAAAAAGTGCTGATCCCCAGTTCCAGCCCGAATTTAATTTCCGATTCGGCATCATCGCCAATAATTAAAATATCTTCTTTGTTAAGGTGGTGCTGATCGATCAACATCTCAAAAGTTTTCTTCTTATTGGTAGTAGAAACGTCTACAACATGTATTTCCTCAAAATCATCGGCAATGCCCAGCATTTTTACTTTTGATTGCTGCTGTTTAGGAAAACCCGCCGTTACAATAAATTTGCGACCTGTCAGGCTTTTGATATAGTGATAATCTTCGCTTGGTTTTAATGGTTTGGTTACTTCCCTATTGTGCAGGTAAGAAATCACCTCGGGCATTACTGGTTCCCTAAAGCCATATTTTTTTGCCACTTTTAAAAAAGGCGTTTTCAACATATCCTGTTTGGCGAACTGAAAATCTTCATCACTGATCCCTAAATCCAGACTTTCCAAAAAACGGTATAATTCGCCCATCAACTGTTCTTCATTCGGTTTAGTAAAATAAATGGTATTGTCCAGATCTATAAAAAATATGCGCTTCATTGTGGATTGGTTTTTGTAAGATGAAAAAAATAAAACACCTGTGGATTAAATATGTTTAATAAGTAAATCACTAAGATCATGAAAAAAGAGACAAAAATTATAGTAGGCGTATTAGCCGGAGCAGCACTTGGTGCAACCATCGCATTGGCGTTATCATCAGATTCGACCAGCGATCTTAAAAGCAAGGTATCAGATTTTTTTGCGGATCTTTTAGATGCTTCGAAGGATAAATTAGCAGGATTGGCAGAGAAAGCCACAAGCGTTGCAGATAAGGTTAAAGATAAAGTAGCAGAAATAAATGCCTAAAGAATTGGAAGTGCCGGAAATATCCGGCATTTTTATTCTATATATTTTCTAACCACCATCTTGATGAACATTGCTTTTCATGGTGCCGCCCGTACCGTTACGGGGAGTAAGCACCTTATTACATTAAAAAACGGTATCCAGATATTATTAGATTGTGGCTTATTTCAGGGAATGGGCCACGTTACCGATAAATTAAACGATTATTTTGGTTTCGACGCCAAAAAAGTTACTTACCTCGTTTTATCCCACGCACATATCGATCATTGCGGTTTATTGCCCAAATTGGTTGCAGAAGGTTTCGGAGGCAAAATTTTTTGTACTTCGGCAACTATGGACCTTGCCCGTATCTTGATGATGGATTCTGCAAAAATCCAGATGCAGGATGCTGAATATGCAAACCGCCACCTCCGCCATGGAGAAGAAATGGAAGAAGCGCTTTATACGGAAGAAGATGTTATCAAAACACTTAGTCTGATGAAAATTGTGGAGTATGAGGAAGATTTTGAAATTGAGCCGGGGATACGCCTAAAATTGACTGATGCCGGTCATATTTTGGGTAGTGCTGCAGTTCACCTTACGATTACCGAAGAAGGCAAACCGACAAGGATTACTTTTTCTGGTGATGTTGGCCGTTATGGCGATCTGCTTTTAAAAAGTCCCCAGCAGTTTGATCAGGCCGATTATATTTTAATGGAATCTACTTATGGCGATTCGCTGCATAAAGACCTCGATCCGATAGAAAACATGCTGTTGGAGATCATCAACAATACCTGTAAAGTAAAAAAAGGTAAAGTAATAATCCCCGCATTCGCAGTAGGCCGTACACAGGAACTGCTTTATGCTTTAAACGGATTGGAATTGAAAGGTAAATTACCTGATGTTCCTTATTATGTAGATAGTCCGCTGTCATCAAAAGCGACCGAAATTCTCAAGAATCATCCTGAGGTGTATAATAATGGGGTTAAAGAAACCTTAAAAATAGATCATGATGTGTTCGGTTTTAAGGGGCTGCGTTTTATTGAGAGTGTAGAAGAATCGAAAGCTTTAAATGAAGATCCAAGGCCGTGTGTGATTATTTCGGCATCGGGTATGGCTGAGGCTGGTCGCGTGAAACACCACATCCGTAATAATATCAGTAACCAGAAAAACACGATTTTAATGGTAGGCTATTGTGAGCCTAACTCGCTTGGTGGCAGGTTAATCGCCGGACAAAAAGTAGTAGAAATTTTCCGTGATGAATACGACGTGAAAGCTGAAGTACAATCGATTAAATCGATGAGTGCACATGGCGATTATGAAGATTTACTACACTTTTTATCTTGCCAGGATCCGGCAAAAGTAAAACAGCTGTTTTTGGTTCATGGGGAATACGAAGTACAACAGCATTTCGCCACTAGATTAAAAGATAATGGTTTTAAACATGTAGCCATACCAGAATACCACCAGGTGTTTGAGTTGGAGTAGTTATAATGTTGGTAGTTATAATGTTGGTCCGGATTTGTAATCCGGGCCTATGTTCTTCAGATTTTCAATCTTCTTTTATAAGGATTACAAATCCCGACGAACAGGTTTCAATAACATAGTACAAAGATCTCTCCACTTCGCGTTGCTCCGGTCGAGACGACCATTCTATTGAAGTCTGCAGATGCTTCATACCTCAGCATAACAACTTAATTTTGCCCCGGATGATTATCATAACATTCCATTGTCCATCATACATCTTCCTTTTTCCATTTTCCCTATCTTTGCCCGCATGGATGTTTTTGGTAAAGCGCTAACAGATATTTACAGAACGGGCGAGGCCGATACGCTTTGGCTGCACAATTCTTATGGGGAAGCTGAAGAAATGCCTTTAGAATTTTTCTTCCGTGATGATGAAGATATGCCAGTTTTAGAACTTCAGGCTTTGCACATGTGCAGTGGAAAAGTATTGGATATTGGTGCCGGAGTAGGCAGTCATGCCTTACTTTTACAGGCTTTTAATATTGATGTTACGGCTATCGATATTTCGGAAGCTGCCGTAAATATTATGAAAGACCGTGGTGTAAAAAAAGCATTCGTACAGGATATTTTTACCTATCAGGAGAAATTCGATACCATTATTATGCTCATGAATGGTATTGGCTTAACCGGTACTTTGCCCGGGTTTAAAGATTTTCTGATTAAATTAAAAAACCTCATCAACCCCAACGGACAGGTGATTTTCGATTCTTCAGATATTGCTTATTTATATGAAGATATGCCAAAACCTGAAAATCATTATTATGGTGAAGTATCGTACCAATACGAATACAAAGGCGAAAAAGGCAATTGGTTCAATTGGATTTATATAGATGAAGAAACCATTAAGCGCACGGCACAAGAAACAGGATGGGACGCTGAATTGATTTTTGATGATGGAGAAGATCAATATTTAGTCAAATTGACTTTAACGCAATAATATTAAAGTCATAAAACTTGTTGTAGCACCGATTTAAATCAACAGGCTCATAAATTTGTTCAATACAAATATGAGCAATACGAAAATTAAACTCAGTGTTTTAGATCAATCGCCGGTGCGGAAAGGTGTTACTGCCCGTCGCGCCATTGAAGAAACCACTATACTTGCACAAGAAGCTGAAAGATTAGGTTATCACCGTTTTTGGGTTTCCGAGCATCATAATACCACCAGTTTGGCTGGTTCTACTCCTGAAATTTTAATTGCCCATTTGGCAAATCACACTAAAACTTTAAGGATAGGTTCTGGGGGCATTATGCTGCCCAATCACAGTTCGTTAAAAGTGGCAGAAAGTTTTCGTTTGTTGGAGGTGATGCATCCCAACCGCATTGATCTGGGAATGGGACGTGCGCCAGGCACCGACCGGATTACGGCTTCGATGCTCAATCCATCAAATAACTGGAGCGAACAGGATTTTGTAGAGCAGTTGCGCGAGTTACAACATTACCTGCATGATACTTCTGATGGTGGCATCCAGGCAAAAATAAAAGCTATTCCAATTTCTGAAACCGTTCCACAACAATGGTTGCTGAGCAGCAGCGGACAAAGTGCTTTATTTTCAGCACATTTTGGAATGGGTTTTTCTTTTGCACATTTCATTAATCCAGTTGGTGGCCCGCAGGCGGTTCAATATTACAGGGAACATTTTAAACCTTCGGTAGATCTAACCAAGCCGGTTGAAAATGTTGCACTACATATTTTCTGTTCTGAAGATGATGAAAAGGTAAAACAGCAGGAAGCTTTAATGAGCTACAGGTTTTTGCAGTTGGCAAAAGGTAAAGGATTGCCTGCCGTTGGCTGGGATGATATTAAAGAGATAAGTTATACCGAGGCAGAATTGGAGCAGATTAAAGCCAATAAACAACGGATGATTTATGGTACACCCGATGTAATTAAAGTTCGCCTTACTCAATTAGCGGTAGAATATGATGTAGATGAACTGATGGCCGTTACCATTACGGAGCATTTTGAAGATCGGGTAAGATCGTATGAATTACTAGCGGAAATGTTTGTATAAAAGTGGCCTGTGGAGACACAGACCACCGAGTCAAGCGAATTAATGCAGATCGTTATAATTAATAATTTTTACCGCTGGATTTTTGGCCAGAATTTCTTCCATCCATTTGCGGTGCGAGGCGCCAACACCCACGATAACCCTTTTAGCATTTTTCGCTTTTGCCTGCTCAATGATGTTTTTGCACATGCCCTCATTTCTTAATGTCCATTGGGCGATCATTGCTTTTACTGATTCGGTGGGGAAGCCCGCATAACCATAAAAGTGAGTGCCCCCATAAAAATTCCAGGCTTCATCCAGCACACCATATTTTACGGTATTCATGCCAGCGTATTGATCGGCATTAAAAACTTTCGATTCTTCTTCGCTATAACTCCAGTAGGTTTCTATGGCTTTAACGGTTGCTGCTTCTGCTGAGGTACTATCTGCCTTGCCTTTATTGATCATGATTTTGTATAGAGAATCTGTTTTGGCCCAGGCCGCGCTCCAGGGTTTATCATAAGTTTGGCAATCCATGTTGTAAATACGATCTTGTTTTAACTGATAAATAAGCGGGAAATAAATTTTACTGTATTCGCTAGCTGTTCGGTATAAACCTGCTTTTTTTAAAGAATCTATATTCCCGAACATTTTTGCATACTCAACCCGTTCTTCTTTGCCGAAACTGTTTTTCATGTAATTTTCGAGTACGAAGATCTGATACTCCGAATTTCCTCTGTCCCAGTTTTTAGCAAAGTTAACCGCTAAATCCATTCGGGTTTTATGATAGTAAGCAAAAGATGAAAGTGCTTTCTGGTCTTTTTTGATCTGCGAAACAATGTTTTTTGGCGTTTCCGGATTTAATTTTTCGATGTAATCGTGGCCTTTTTTAAAGACTTTCACCGCCCAGTTGTTTTCTTCAAGTTTAGCATAATCAGACGCTGGTAAATATTCGCCGAAAACCATGTCAGGCTTAAAGTTTTTTAGTTTATCAATTATAGGCTGAAAATCCTGAGCAGATTTAGCATTATTATGACTAGAGCCGACAATTACAATTTCGATCTGGTTTTGAGCATTCGATTTAAACGCAATTGCGGTTAACAATAAGAATGCAAGGCTAAGTTTTTGTATAGTTTTCATCATTGTTTCGTTTTGTTGATTCAAAGATGAGCATATGCACTTGCCCGCTATATTTAATTATCCCAATGGCTGATTATATTATCCCAATCTGGTAAAAAAGAAAATTAAAGGTTGGTAAGTTAGAATTAAAGGTTTGGATAGTGGTTTCAGGTTTTGATCCTAGAATGAAGCTATTCCATCAGTTTTTGGTTAAAACCAACAATCAGTTTAAAGAGATCTTTATACTCGGTAAGGGGCAAGGTTTCAGGTTTATCAAATACATCGTGGTAGGCCGATGGACCACCCTGGGTGTAGATAAAAAAAGCAGGAACTCCTTTTTCGGTAAAGAAATAATGATCGCTGTTGGCTGCCTTTCCCCTCGAATTGATTTTTGAAATATAGTGGTATTGGTTATTAACATGATTAAGCAGTGCAAATGCTCCTGGATAAACAGATGCATTAACCACTGTCATCCCGGCTTCACCTGTACCAACCAGATCGAGGTTAAGGAGGAACTTAATTTTGCTTAAGGGAACCAACGGATTTTCTACAAAATACCTTGATCCCAAAAGGCCCGCCTCTTCAGCTGCAAAACAGATAAAACCAATGGAGTAAGGCTGTGGATGGGCGGCATAATATTTGGCTAAACTTAATAAAGTGGCTACACCTGCGGCATTATCGTTAGCGCCGGGGAAATAAGTATCTGCACCCATTCCGCCCAAATGATCGTAATGTGCCGTAATCATTAAAAGTGAATCGGGATATTTGGTTCCTTTAATCAATCCACAGATATTGGCCGCCTGGAAATCAGGAATGAACTTGTTTTCGATATCAACATTAATCTCTTTTGGTATGGTCGTAAAATAATTTTTGTTAATCTGGATGGTTGTTATCTCGCCAACTTCTGTAGCTACCGACCAGGTTAATTTATCTTTTAAGGAGATATTTATGGAAGGAGAAGCCTGGTAATTAAGGCTGTCAATTTGAGTTAAATTGGCTTTCTGTTTAATGCCAGGGCTTTCATTATTAATGATGAAATCTTTGCCGGGCACAAGTTTTTGTCCATTAATGCTAACCATCATTTTTCCCGGGAAGGTATTTACAGGAAAAGAAAAATCTTGTTTGTATTGAGTACCCATTGGTAATAAGCCGATTTTCTGGTAAGCATCAGCAATATAATCGGCCGCTTTTTTCATGCCCTCTTTAGTGTAGCCCCTGCCCCAAAAAGCTTTTGAAGTTAGTGTGTTTATTACATTCCGGGTATAAATAGAATCCTGCGCAAAACAGTTGACGGCACAAAACAGAAAGATGAAGAAACTGAATTTTTTCATGCCGGAATTTAGTAAAATAAAGTAATTATTGGTTGGGATTTGTAATACTTGCCTAGAGGTATCGTCATTTCGACTGAAGCTCTCCGATTTTTCATCGGTAGCGGAATGGAGAAATCTTTAAACTTTTAGGTAACCATAATTCAAAGATCTCTCCACTTCGCGTTGCTCTGGTCGAGATGATTGTTATGAT
>NZ_AYMG01000024.1 GCF_000633455.1 Pedobacter jeongneungensis | reverse complement strand
GTTTTTTATTTTTTCAGTCATTTATTTCTAAATCGAAAGAAGTCGTTAACGAGCCCTTTTGGACTTG
Organism: Pedobacter jeongneungensis; assembly: GCF_000633455.1. Taxonomy (GTDB): domain Bacteria; phylum Bacteroidota; class Bacteroidia; order Sphingobacteriales; family Sphingobacteriaceae; genus Pedobacter; species Pedobacter jeongneungensis_A. The sequence continues at coordinate 28,323 of NZ_AYMG01000024.1, read as the reverse complement.
GTTCAACCAATCCTTTCCGAAATACAAACGGTATGTAATAGTCAGGGCACTTCGTAAAGTTTTTCAAATCACTCATGGGTTTAAACCTGTAAATATGCACCTTGAGTTTTGCAGGGAGCCGTTTAGAATATGGCTCCCGATAAATCAGCATGTAATCAATTACATGGAGCAGGTTATGGTCAATAAAAAATATGCTGGTATTAGTCACAAAGTGCTTAATTCCATCTATGGAATATACGGTATTGTAGGACTCAATAATCCGGGCCAACTGCTTTAAAAGCTTCTTTTTATGCTTTGGCTTATCTTTCCTGAATTGATAAGTCAGGCAAAGATTTATCAATACCTCTTCAATTGTAGTAGAAGGAAGGATCTGAATCCAATGGGAGCTTTTTCTTTGGATTTTTTTTGCTTCTTTTCTGCTCATTTTTAATGTTTTTTGATAGTTAAAGTTTTTTATGAAGCTTGTGCGACGACACCGGAAATATCCAATTCAGGTAATGGTTCTGGTTCCTGTTGCGGTTTTGCCGCTAATCTTTTCTCCAGCTTTTCCATATCCTCCAATGCTTTAGTATCAATAACCTTTGCGTAATGTTGGGTTTGCTTGATCGTTGCATGGCCCATTAACTTGCTGACTGTTTCTATAGGTACACCATTGGAAAGCGTTACTGTTGTAGCGAATGTATGGCGTGCGATATGGTAGGTTAAATTCCTGTCAATATCACAAAGAGCAGCTATCTCTTTGAGGTATTCATTCATTTTTTGATTGGAGGAAACAGGCATGGCACAACCTGTTTGCAGGCACTTTGGATAATCAGCATATTTATCAAGAAGTTGCTCAGCAATACGAAGCATTGGCACTTTAATAGGGGCACCATTCTTTTCTCTATTGGAAATGATCCACTTATTACCTTCTTCGTCTGTTATAATTTGGAAACGTTGCAGGTTTTTGATGTCAACGTAAGCTAGGCCGGTGTAACAACTGAAAACAAAGATATCCCTGACCGTATCCAGGCGTTTTGTTGAAAATATTTTAGTTCTCAGTCTTTGAAGTTCGGATTGGGTCAAAGGGACAACAGGAATGTCCTTCGGGCTTGTTTTGAAGTCTGCAAAGGGGTCTGCAAATAACCACCCTTTTTTCCGGCACTGAATAATGATACGTTTAAAAAGACTGAGATATTTTACCGCTGAATTATAGGAGTGTTTCTTTTCTGATCGTAACCAGTAGTAAAATTCAAGGACGAATTCATAATTGATATCCTGCAGCTCCATGTCAATACCATCTATCTGTGCCTGGCGACGTACCATGTCTATTTTATCTAATAGGACACCAGATTTGAATACAATGAAGTTTTTAAGATGGGTGCAAGCGGTTGTATACCGTTGCAGGGTCCGAGGCTTGTATTCCTCTCCGATAAGCTTTTCTACAATTTCATTATGCTTTTTGAAAATGTCTATTATCATCCGGTGCTCGGGGCCATTGCCAGAGATGATATTTATGATGCCTAAAGCGGTCATCCGCCTATTGGTATCTACAAGTAATTTTTTCGCATCGTAAATTTTACCGGTTAATGATTCCAGGTAGTCATTTAAGCTGCGGGCATCTTCTTTATTCCCGAGTGCCCTTCCCGTATGCTGGTTCCATTTATCACAGAGCCACATTCTTTTGGTTGAAACTTCTTTTGACTTCCCGTCAACAGTGACCCTTAGATAGACATAACGATCCTTCTTCTTCTGATTTTTTGGCTTCTTTAAATAGTAAAGCAAACCAAAGCTTTTCTCCAACATAACTTGAATAATTTAAGTTAAACAAATGTCGGATTGAAGCACTTGTAAATCAAGATGTTCACGCTTTGAACATTTTGATAATCAATATTTTAAGAGCATATCGTGCGTCTTTATTTTTAAAAAGAATGGACGCACGAATGACGCTAATTAATTACGGGAATATTTATCAAAGTTGGGTATGGACCAAACATGAAAAAGCCCGCAAATGATTAATTTGCAGGCTTTTTATCGATTAAAGTAACTCGTTTGTACCACGTACGGGAATCGAACCTCGATCATAACTGATTGTTAGTCAGTACCCTACTTTGATTATATAAAGCGTGACTACACGAATGACGCTTTTTTTTCAAACTTATCCTATTTGGATATCAGTACTCGGGGCGGGAATCGAACCCGCACGCCTTTGAAAGCACAGGATTTTAAGTCCTGCGTGTCTACCAGTTCCACCACCCGAGCATTTGCCCTTACCGATCTCCATCGGCTTGGTTAATTTAAAATAAAATGCCTTCTGGTAGGAAGGCATTTTAGAGCGAAAGACGAGATTCGAACTCGCGACCCCGACCTTGGCAAGGTCGTGCTCTACCAACTGAGCTACTTTCGCAAATTTACACATCAGCTGTGTTCCTTTGGGGTTGCAAATATAGAAATTAAACTTTTCAATGCAAAAAAAAATAAAATAAAAATAAGGTATAATGTATTAATGCTTAAAAATGAGAGAGATAAAATCAATAAAAAATGTAAAAGCTACTTTTATTGAACCCCGGCCCCGCAATGTCATCCCATAAAAATAGAAAGGGTTTTGTTATATAGCTAGTGGGAGATTCTATGATCTCTGAACTTTTTGATGGGACATGAAAAAAAATACATAAATTGATAGGATTAATTCATAACCAATTAATAAGGGATTCTCGAAATATGATCAGGAAAGCATGTGGCAATATTTATAAATGGTTTTCCCGACTTCAAGACTAACTTTTGCATCAAAAACCAAAAAATATTAACATCCTCATGAAATACAGTATCATTTTTTTTCCCCTATTAGTAGTTGCTATAAATACTTTCGGACAAACTAAACAGGATAGTTTAGAAATTAAACAGGCAACGCTTGACTACATTGAGTCGCAACATACGCCAAATCCTAAACAAATGGAGCGGGCTTTGCATCCGAGGATGGTTAAACGTACTTTTTGGAAAGATAAGGAAACTGGCAAAGACTATGTTCGGGAAACATCCACGGAATCAATGGTGATCTTAGCGGAGAGCTACAATAAAAAGAAGGACAAATTTCCTGCTGTTCCTAAAAAAGAAATTAAATTTCTTGATATATCGGACAGAACAGCTTCAGTTAAGCTGATAGCGGATGAATGGATCGATTATATACACATTGTTAAATTGAATGGGGCTTGGAAGATTATTAACGTGCTTTGGCAATATAATGATAGCGAAAGGCATAAATAGCGCTATAAACAAAAAAACCTTTCATTTCTGAAAGGTTTTCGTTCGATTTTTTTGTTGTACTCGGGGCGGGAATCGAACCCGCACGCCTTTGAAAGCACAGGATTTTAAGTCCTGCGTGTCTACCAGTTCCACCACCCGAGCATTAGCCGCTGCCGATCTCCATCGGCTTGGTTAACTTTAAAATAAATGCCTTCTGGTAGGAAGGCATTTTGGAGCGAAAGACGAGATTCGAACTCGCGACCCCGACCTTGGCAAGGTCGTGCTCTACCAACTGAGCTACTTTCGCATGAACAAAACTGATGTTGTTGTTTCGTTTTGGTGATGCAAATATAGGCAGATTTATATTTCTGTCAAGAGATTTCTTGTTAAAAATTTAATATTTAATTTAAATTGCTGGCTTTCAGTACAAGTAAAATTAAATCAGTTTCAAAACCTTTTGCCTGAAGGTAGCTCATCAGCTTGTTTTTTCTTTTAAACGAATCATTTTCACCCAGACTTTCCGCTTTTTTAAGGGCTAATTTTTCTATCGTCTGCAAATAATCATCATCATCAATACTGTAAATCGCTTTTTGTAAAATTTTATCCGGAACGCCTTTCAATTTTAGGCCCTGTTTAATTTTAACGCGGCCCCAATGTTTAATGTTGAATTTGCCCGATGCGTAACTTTTGGCGAATCTTTCTTCATTCAAAAAATTGTTGATGATTAGGTCGGTAATAATTTCTTCCAGTTCATCACCACGCATGCCCCATTCTACCAATTTGTACCGCACTTCTTTTTGCGAGCGTTCCTGATAAACACAAAAACTTTCGGCTTTTGCCAAAGCTTGTTTTTTATCTAATAATACTGCCTCTTGTTTACCGCTTTTCATAATTAATTACTGAAATTCGTAAAAATAAAAGCGATTACCGTATTTTTCTGAATATAATAGCATGCAAAACCCCATATATACCCTAGCCAAAATAGCCGAAATTTTAAATGCCGATACCAAATTAGTTGATGGAGAGGTAATTATTCAATACCTGGTGATTGATAGTCGTTCGGTTTTAGTGCCAGAAAATTCTATGTTTTTTGCACTGTTGTCGCACCGTGATGGGCACGAATTTATAAAAGATGCTTACGAAAAGGATATCCGTAATTTCGTAATTACCGAAGCTAAATATGTTAATCAATACCCGGATTGTAATTTTTTATTGGTTGATAATGCTTTGGAGGCCTTACAACAGCTCACCATTTATCACCGTAATCAATTCGATCTTAAAACCATTGGTATTACCGGCAGTAATGGAAAAACCATTGTAAAAGAATGGCTTTATCAACTTTTGGCTGCCGATTTCAATATCGTTAAAAGCCCCAAAAGTTATAATTCGCAGATTGGGGTACCGCTTTCGGTTTGGCAGATTGAGGCTGATGATACGCTTGGGATTTTCGAAGCCGGTATTTCTGCAGTGAATGAAATGCAGCGCCTGGCGGAGATTATTCAGCCTGAAATAGGGATTTTAACCAACATTGGTGAAGCGCATGCGGAAGGATTCAGTTCTAAAAAAGAAAAACTCACAGAGAAACTGAAACTTTTTAAAGATTCAGATTTATTTATTTATGCTCCCGAATATGTAACCGAGGTAAGTACAAAAGATTTACCCGGTAAGAAAAAGTTTAGCTGGAGCAGTAAACAGGTTGCAGACTTACAGATTACCACTGTTGAACCCATTGAAGGGAATTGCTACTTAAGGGCCATTTATCAGGATACTGAAATAGAGTGTATGCTGCCTTTTAAAGATAAAGCCTCAATAGAAAATGGCATGATCTGCTGGGCAACTTTACTGGCCTTAGGTTATACTCCTGAACAGGCCGATTTGCGTTTAGAAAAACTAAGCCATGTAAGCATGCGCCTGGAACTGAAAAATGGTATTAATCAATGTTCCATTATCGACGACTCTTATAGTGCGGATATTTCTTCTTTAGCCATTGCGCTCGATTTTTTAAACCAGCAGAACCAGCATCCAAAGAAAACCGTTATCCTCTCCGAATTATTTGAAACCGGTAGGGATGACCTCGATCTTTATAGCGAAATAGCTGATCTGCTTGCTCAAAAAAAGGTAAGCCGCTTGATCGGTATCGGAACACACATTTCGCGTTATGCCGATCTTTTTAAATTCGAAACACAGTTTTTCGACGATACCAATGCTTTTGTAGAAGCTTTTCCCGGTTTGCAATTTAACCACGAAACCATACTGGTGAAAGGAGCAAGACGTTTCGAGTTTGGCCGCATCAGTAAACTCCTCACACAGAAAATACATGATACCGTTCTGGAAATCGATTTAAATGCCATGGTAGGTAACCTGCAGTTTTACCGTTCTAAAGTTAAGCCAGGTGTTAAAATTATGGCCATGGTTAAGGCTTTTTCTTATGGAAGCGGAAGTTTCGAAATTGCCAATTTATTACAATTCCACAAGGTAGATTATCTGGCAGTGGCTTATGCCGATGAAGGTATTGCTTTACGGAAAGCCGGAATTACGTTGCCGATTATGGTAATGAGCCCAGAAGAATCTGCCTTCGAAGCCATCATTAAACACAGGCTCGAGCCCGAAATTTACAGTGTAGAAATCCTGAACAGTTTTTTAAATGCATTATCGGATTATGACTTTGATTATCCGATCCACATCAAGATTGATAGCGGCATGCACCGTTTAGGTTTTGATCAATCTGAAATGGATGCTTTATCTGCACTGCTAAAAGATTCGGTAAGGGTAAAGGTGCAGAGTATTTTCTCTCATTTAGTGGCTAGTGATGCTGCAGAGCATGATGGATTTACCGGGCAGCAGATTGTTAAATTTAAAAGCATTGCTGATCAATTGGTCAAGGTTTTAGGTTATAAACCATTGTTGCACATTTCCAATACTTCTGGTATTTCACGCTGGCCCGAAGCTCAAATGGATATGGTGCGTTTAGGAATAGGTTTATATGGTTTTGATTCTGCTTTGGCCAATAACCGTGGCTTGCAGACGGTAATGGTACTTAAAACAACCGTAACCCAGGTGAAAAACCTGGAGCCTGGTGAAACAGTAGGGTATAGCAGAAAAGGAATAATGCCCAACGGCGGAAAAATAGCCACCGTAAAAATTGGTTACGCTGATGGCTACACCAGATATTTTGGCAATGGCGTAGGTAAAATGCTGGTTAATGGATATTTAGTGCCGGTAATTGGTTCAATCTGTATGGATATGACGATGTTGGATGTTACAGGTATTGATGTAAAACCCGGCGACGAAGCCATAGTTTTTAATCAGGAGCATACCATCATGCAGTTGGCAAAAGATATTAATACTATCCCTTATGAAATTTTAACCAATATCTCGCAACGGGTAAAGAGGGTTTATTTTTATGAATAGTTCATTTAGTTCAATGGTTCATTTAGTTCAATGGTTCATTAGTCATTAGTAGGGCAAATTGCTTATTGGTTTACTGGTTCATTGGTCAATAGTTGATAGTTCATAGCCAACAGTAACCAGCAATTGCTAAAATATGCACCCTATACAAATGAACTAATGACGATTGAACAATTGAACTACTTTATTATAACCGATTGCAAAGGTATGCACCCTATACAAATGAACTAATGACGAATGAACCAATGAACACTTATAACTAAAAAAATGCTAATTTTGCACCATGAATAAAGTCGGGAAAGCTATTTTAAACTATTTGATTAAAGGTTTACTAATTGTTGTGCCCATTGCAGTGAGTATTTTTATTGTGGTTTGGGCAGTTACAACCGTTGATAGCTGGTTAAACGTAAACAATATCTTAGGTGTAAACCCACGTACAGGCGAAAGTCGCAATATTCCAGGTTTAGGTTTGCTGACTGTTTTAACCATTATTTTACTTGCCGGTATTTTTGTAACCAATTTGGTAACCGAACCGATGTACAACTGGTTCCAGCGGATGATGCAACGGTTGCCTTTGCTTAACTTCATTTATTCATCTATAAAAGACTTAACAGAAGCTTTTGTAGGCGACGAGAAGAAATTTAACCATCCTGTGTTGGTAGAAGTGGAAGGGGGATTAAAAAAAATTGGTTTTTTAACACAGAATGACCTGCATAAACTCGATCTGCCTGATGAAGTAGCCGTATATTTTCCACTTTCTTACTCCTTTGCTGGTCAGCTTTGTATTGTAAAAAGAGATAAGGTTGCTGATTTAAACATGACTGCGGCCGACGCCATGAAACTGGTGGTAAGCGGTGGTGTAAGCGGACTTTAACACCTTTAAAATGATTACGATTTACCATAATAACCGCTGTACCAAAAGCCGCTGTGCTTTAGAAGAACTCGAAAAAAGCGGAAAAGATTTCGAAGTCGTTTATTATCTGGAAACACCTCCCGGCAAAGCTGAAATGAAAGAGATTATCGCGAAATTGGGTCTTAAACCATTAGAATTGATCCGTAAAGGTGAAAAGGTATTTATAGAAAATTATAAAGGAAAAAGCCTAAGTGACGAAGAATGGATTGATGCGATGATCGCTCATCCCATTTTAATCGAGAGACCAATTGTTATTTCTGAAAACAAAGCGGTAATAGCCAGACCGACCGAAAAGATTAAAGAGATTTTGGGTTAACCCAATCGTCATTTCGAGCAGACCCGATAGCTATCGGGTGCAACGCAGTCGAGATGACGGATCTTTTTATAGTTAAAAAATACTTTTAAAAGTAAGCATACAGAATATTAAGATGATAAGGCCAAAAAGCAACCTCGAATAATATTCCCTTATAAAGAGGCCGCATAGAACCAGCATGTCATCATCTATATTGGTATGGATCAATCCACTTCCTGCTGAAGCATTAAAAAGGATCTGTTTATCTTTGTGGTTATTTAACGACCAGCGGCTTAACCAGCTATTTTGGTAGCTCCAATCGAAAGTTTCGCCGGAAACAAAGGCGATTTTAGCTTTAAAACCCAGCCAATCGTATGTAATTACCGCTAAAACCGTATTTTTATTATCAATGATTTTGGTTTCCGGTTTAGAAAAGCCCTCGCTTTTTAACAGATAAATGCCTGCCTGGGTTGTTGCAATTGCCGTATTTTTCCACGAACCAAAATTGATTGAAAATTTTAAATATCCGTTATTTATTACCTGATAATTGCTATCAAATAAACCTTTTCTCCAATTTAATACCTGTTCCATCTCACAAAAGGGTTTAATTTATTTCTAATGACCGCTAATTGATATCGTTATAATGGGCATAAAGCAAGCAACAAGTACAATAGCACGTTTGTTGTAAATTTGTTTAATAAATAAGCCTGCAATAATCAATAATTCATTGTCTGTATCAGAAGAGATTGCGCCACTGTTACTACTTGCGCTATAAGTAATATGTGCGTCTTTATAGTTGCTTACTGTAAACTGCGATTTCCATATACCTGCTGATTTCCATTCGTACTGCTCGCCTGACTTTAAGCTGATAACCGCTTTCGATTTCCAGCTATCGTAAGTAATAATTGCAACCACTTCATGGGTTTTCCTGTCGATTACATTGGTTTGTGATTGCCAGAAACCCACATTCGAGAAAAAATAGTTTTTATCTTCGAACATGCTTTCTGCATCGCTTCTCCAGGTTTCGAAAGTGATCATGCCTTTTTGAACACCATCTGCAAAAAGCTGAAAGTTTCCGCTAAGCCAATTACTTCTCCAATTGATAAATCTCGACATATTAATGCGTTTTAATTTAGATAGCAGTTGGTTGAAGTTGTTACACAAAAAAAGTGCTTATTGTTTGTAAGCACTTTTTTAGTTATCAATTACCATTTTGCAATTTTCAGTTAACCGATTTAAACAATTAACCAGTTAACCATACTAATGAACCAATGACAAATGAACTATTGAACCAACCTAGAAATTCGGTTTAAGTACATACTTATCGTAGAAACGGAAAATATGCTCTGCAGCTTCTTCTGCGGTATCTACCAACCTGAAAAGGTTTAAATCTTCTTCATGGATATTATGTTCTTTCTGCAACATTGTTTCTTTAATCCAGTCAATTAATCCACCCCAATAATCAACACCAACCAATACAATTGGGAAACGTGCAATTTTTCCGGTCTGGATTAAGGTTAAAGCTTCGAAAAGTTCATCCATGGTACCAAAACCACCTGGTAAAACCACAAAACCCTGACTGTATTTCATGAACATCACTTTACGTACAAAGAAATAATCAAACTCCAGTAATTTATTATGATCGATGTATTTATTGTGGAACTGCTCAAATGGCAATTCGATATTTAAACCAACCGATTTACCACCATTGGTATGCGCACCTTTGTTACCGGCCTCCATAATACCCGGGCCACCTCCAGTAATTACACCATAACCGCGATCGGTTAGTAATTTACCGCATTGCTCTGCCAATTGATAATATCTATGCGTTTGAGCTGTACGGGCAGATCCGTAAATGGTAACACATGGGCCAATTTTAGCCAGTTTTTCAAAGCCATCAACAAATTCGGCCATGATTTTAAAAATTTGCCAGGAATCGGTTACTTTTATTTCCTGCCAGTCTTTGTTTTCGAAAGCACTTCTAATTTTTTCTTCACTCGTCATATACTGTTATTCTAATATTAAAATTTGGTTTGCGCATCAGTTTTTTTGCTGATGAACAACAAGCCTATAAATGTGATTAAACCGTTAATTAAAATCAGTTCAACACTAAAAACGTAACCTCCCAATAAAGTGGTCGAATTCGTCGCAAGCAAGTAACATAAAAAAGGTGATAATAAGCAAACTATCGGCACTAATTTATCATGAAGTCCGCGTTTTTTTACAAATAATCCAAAACTATACAGACCTAAAAGCGGTCCGTAGGTATATGAGGCAATCAAGAAAATCAAACTGACTACAGATGAGTTATTCAAGGAGTTAATTACGATAATCACCAGAAACATCAAAATCGAAAAGGCGACGTGTACGGTGTGGCGCTTTTTTACAGCGTCTGTAGCATTTACATTTTCTGCTTTGTCCATTCCTAAAAAGTCGACACAAAATGACGTGGTTAAAGCCGTTAGGGCCGAATCGGTTGTGGCGAAGGTGGCCGCGGTTAAACCCAGCATAAAGATGATAGCCGGTATAGCCCCCAGGTTGTTTAAAGCAATTTCGGGGAATAATAAATCTGTTCTCGGTTTACCGGTAATGTGATCTAAAGGAATATCGATGCCGTTTTTTGCAGCGAAAATGTACAGTAATGCACCTACACTTAAAAAGAAAACATTTAAGATCACAAATACACCCGTAAAGGTAAACATGTTTTTTTGTGCTTCTTTAATGGTGCCCATGCTGAGATTTTTCTGCATCAGATCCTGGTCTAAACCCGTCATGGCAATGGTTACAAAAATACCGCCGATAAACTGTTTACTGAAATAAAATTTATTCGTCAGGAAATCATCTAAAAAGAATATTTTGGAATAACTGCTGTTTTTGACGGTCTCAAAGGCCTGTGGAATATTGAAATTTAAGCTGTTGCATATGAAATAAATCGTCAGGAAAACCGATAAAACCAGAAAAAACGTCTGCAAGGTATCCGTAATAATAATGGTTTTTAATCCGCCTTTAAAAGTGTACGACCATATCAATGCCAGTGAAATCAATACGGTTAACCAGAACGGAATACCATAATTATCGAATATAAAACGCTGTAAAACAATTACTACCAAATATAATCTTGTCGCTGAACCCAATGTACGGCTCAATAAAAATATAGAGGCTGCAGTTTTATAACTATAATGACCTAATCTCCTTTCTATATAACTATAAATCGAAGTGAGGTTCATTCTATAGTAAAGCGGGAGTAAAACCGTGGCAATAATGATAAAACCAACTGCATTGCCGAGCACAAACTGAAAATACTGAAACTGATTTCCGCTGGGTGCGCCAACTTCACCCGGTACGGATATAAAGGTAACACCTGAAAGTGCGGTTCCGATCATTCCAAAGGCAACCAAGTACCATTTAGAATTCCGGTTGGCAACAAAGAAGGTCGAATTATCGGATGAGTTTTTTGAGGTTACAAATGAAATAATGATCAGCAGTAAAAAGTAACCGATCAGGAAACACAATAGGATGGTTGGAGACATAGTTTCGTATTAAGCTGATAAATGTAAGAAATTCGAATTTAAAGTCAATAGGTTTTGCTATTTGGTTGATGGCCTATGGTTCAATGGTTAATAGCCGATTTGCATAAGCATGGTGCTCTAGGCAAACAGACTATCGAACTAATAAGTAATTTAACCATAAACAACTAAGCCATTAACCATGAATTATCATACCATTAACTATTTGACCAATGAACCAGTATCCAGTTTTCAGTTGGCAGTTACCATTGGCTATGAACTATCAACCATTAAACTATTGACCAATGAACTAATGACTATTGAACCAATGAACGATTTTACCTATTTTTGTACCATGAATTTTTCATCCAAACTGCTCGAAGATGCGGTAAACGAATTCTCGAAACTTCCTGGTGTAGGGCAAAAAACAGCTTTACGTTTGGTTTTACATCTATTAAATAAAGAACAGGAGGAGGTAAACCAGTTTGGCAATACATTTATCAAATTAAAACAGCAGATTAAACATTGCACCACCTGCCATAACATTTCTGATTATACGGTGTGCGAAATCTGTACTTCGATTAAACGCGATAAAGAAACCATCTGTGTGGTAGAAGATACCCGCGATGTAATGGCGATCGAAAATACCGGACAATACTTTGGAGTTTATCATGTTTTAGGTGGATTAATTTCGCCGATGGATGGTGTGGGTCCGTCTGATTTGTTTATTGATGGATTGGTGGCTCGAATGGTGGCAGGAGGCATTAAAGAAGTGATTTTGGCTTTAAGTCCCAATATGGAAGGCGATACCACTTTGTTTTACCTGTACAAAAGGCTGAAAGAATTCAATGTTCCGGTAACCACCATTGCCCGTGGAATTGCCTTTGGCGGCGAACTCGAATATACCGACGAAATTACACTAGGCCGATCCATCATTACCCGAGTGCCTTACGAAACCGCAATGATGAAATAGTGATAATATAACCTATAACAAATTACAATAAAGCAGTATCAAATCTTGATATTAAATACTTGCTACTTAATACTTGCTACTACAAATGGACCTAAAAAATAAAGTAATCATCATCACCGGGGCATCAAGCGGAATTGGAAAAGCCTGTGCCGAAGAATTTGCAAAACGTGGTGCCAATCTGGTTTTAGCTGCCCGCCAATATGTAACCCTTTGCGAAATCACTGCCGATCTGGAGAAAAAGCATGGCATCAGGGCTGTAGCGGTTCAGGCTGATGTAAGTAAAGAAGCAGATTGCGAATTGATTATCAAACAAGCTTTAGTATCCTTTCAAAAGATCGATATTTTGGTAAATAATGCCGGATTATCGATGCGTGCGTTATTTAACGATCTGGATTTATCGGTACTTAAAAACCTGATGGATGTAAACTTTTGGGGAACGGTGTACTGCACCAAATATGCTTTACCCGAGATTTTAAAAACAAAAGGAACAGTGGTTGGCGTTTCATCAATTGCTGGTTTTCGAGGTTTGCCAGGCAGAACCGGTTATTCAGCTTCGAAATTTGCAATGAACGGTTTTATGGAATCTTTACGTACCGAACTGCTAAAAACAGGTGTAAATGTGCTGTTAGCTTGTCCTGGTTTTACCGCCTCGAACATCCGCGTAACTGCTCTTTCAAAAGATGGCGCTGCTCATGGCGAAACCAGCATGGATGAAGGTAAAATGATGTCATCAGAAGAAGTGGCGAGCATTATTGCCGATGGTATCGAACAACGCAAACGTACCTTAATTATGACGGGACAGGGTAAATTAGCTGTTTGGATGAATAAACTCTTTCCTGCATTTGTAGATAAAAAGGTATTTGATTTGTTTGCGAAAGAGAAAAATCCACTGATTAAAGCTTAAGGTAGAAGGTTTAAGGCGTAAGGTTTAAGAGCCGAAGTTAATAATGTCTTGATACTAAATACTCGCTTCTTGATACTCTTAAAGAAATCCACACCTACAACAATTTCGTTTATTTAGGCTGAGATGATAAACCTTTTTTATGTACAAATTCCATGTTTTATTAATGCTTTTGTTCCAAACGATACTTTCTTCTGCACAGGTTAAAAAAGTAAAAAACATAAACTACGCAGGCAATACCGACGAAGCCAATACGCTGAATATTTTTTACAAAAACGACAGTATCAAAAATAAACCTGTTTTAATATTCATTCACGGTGGCTCCTGGAGCAGTGGCAAAAAGGAAACTTATTGGTGGCTGGGCAGGAATTTCGCACGGAAAGGCGTGGTTACCGTTATTATCAATTATCGCTTAGCGCCAGATGTTCAGTATGAAAAAATGGGCGATGATTGTGCTTTGGCTGTAAAGTGGGTACAAGCGCATATAGCAGATTATACGGCAAGTAAGGAAAAGATTTTTGTAATGGGGCATTCTGCCGGGGCGCATTTGGGCGAACTGATTAATGCAGATCCTAAATATTTTAAAAAAGCCGGCATTAATAATCCAATTAAAGGTGTAATTCTAGATGATCCTTTTGGTTTGGACATGAAGGAATATTTAAGCACGGCCGAAAAAGATCATTTTTATTTCGATTTCATCAGAACTTTTACCGATCAGCCTGCGGTTTGGAAAGTAGCTTCGCCATTGGATTACGTCAATAACATCAAAAATCCGCACCTGCTTTTTTATGGAAGTAAAACTTATGGCGCCATTAAATTGCAAACACCAAGGTTATACGAAAAGCTTAAAGCAAACAATGTTCCCGTTGAAATAAAGGAGATTAAGGGCAAAAGCCACGTACCGATGATCAGTCAGATGATTTTTGGCGGGAATCAATTGTATAAGGATATTGTAGGTTTTATAGGGCTTTAATTAACACCCCGTCCTGCGGACACCTCTCTGGGAGAGGGGAATACAAATCGGATAAAAGCTGTGAGGGGGTGGTTCTTTGTTAATGCACTAACCCATGTTTCATTAAAACCGACAATAGCGAAAATCCTTTTTGTTTGCAGCAGCCTTAAATATCCTGTCATGCTGAGGTACGAAGCATCTGCAAGCTATGAAACAGATCCTTAATGCCTCAGGATGACAAAACCACAAAAAGATTGCAGCGTATGGCGGGACTATCACATCCAATTAGCACCGAACCTTGCTTTCCAAAAAAATAAACCTTTTTAAAGACAGAAAATCTTTATACCGTCGGCGTAATCTTATCCAGCTTACTATAATCCATCACCATTTTGCCTTCTTCGTTATGGTAATACATTTTATCAAACTTAGCATCCATTTCTATCTCCTCATCCTGATAACTCGTTCTGGTATGGATCGTCTGCGAAAAAGTATCATCAAAAGCTTTAAGGATCACAAAAACTTCTACCTCTGCCTGTTGTAACTCCGTTAACGATTTTTCGTAAAACGGACTTTCTTCGGTAATGGCGTGTACTAAAGTCCAGTTTAAAGATAAGATGCCAATTTTATTGCGCTCTAAAGCCAAAGGATAAAACTTTCTAACATGTTTGCCATCAACGGTTTCATTGTACGACATCACCATCTGCACTTCAACCTCGATGAGCTGGTTGCGGCGTAAATTAACCAAACGGCACATCAAACCATGACCTTTTTCGTAAGGAGCAATCACCATTTTTTTACTGAAACTCACCTTAGAAGTAGGGCGACTGAAACGGCCATACAACAGTCCGGTAGCCAGAGCAAATGCCAGCAAACCCAGCATGCTTTCGAAAGCGGCAAGCACACTGGTAATAAAACCCTGTGGAGAAATGTGGCCATAACCTACCGTAGAAATGGTTTGGGCAGAAAAGAAAAAGGCATCAAAAAACTGATCGCGCAGGGTTACACCTTTGGCGCCATCTAAATTTTCTATTCCTACAAGATTATATAAAACCGCAAAAATGGTATTTACTACCAGGTAGGCGAGAAGAATCACAAAGAAAAACCGTGTCCAGCTCATGGTAACCAAACGGGTGTAGGTATCATCGAACTTAAACCAGGGCAGGCCAGTACGCTCGATATTTGCAGAACCATCGGGGTTAAGCATACGCTGATTTTTGGTAACCGGATTGGATCCGAAACCGAAATCATCATTAAACTGTACTTTTCTTTTAAAGAAAGCCATATATTTTTAGAAAGATTTTGGAATATTAAAAAACTATATCAATATTTGCTTTATACAAACATGATAATTAAAAACTTAAATAACAATTGGTGGTGGCATAACGAAATTCGTTAGGCAAATTCTATTGTTATATATTTTAAAATATTTTAAACACAACGAAGAGGATTGCCCAAAAAGCAATCCTTTTTTTATGCCTTCCCCTCCCGTGGAGGGGTGTCCGCAGGACGGGGGTGGTTAAAAAGTAGGAGTAATACCAACGCCCTGGTTCGTGTCTCCACGAACAGGAATAAACATAATGGTTTGTGGAGACACAAACCATGGCGCAAAATAAAGAGATAATGAAAAATGAGCCACAGATGTACACAGATACACACAGATTTTTATCCGTGTTCATCCTTTTCATCTGGGGTTAAATAACATTGCAATAACCATCGCCACGGTTCGTGGAGACACGAGCCGGAATAAATATAAATGGTTTGTGGAGACACAAACCATGGCGCAAGATTGAATATAAAACATGAAAAAGATATTAAACCATTTATTCGAGAACAAGAGTTTTAGCAGGGAAGAAGCAAAGAACATTTTAATCTCCATTTCAGAAGGAGCTTTTAATTCTTCGCAGATTGCTGCTTTTATTACTGCTTATGCCATGCGTAACATTACGGTACAGGAGTTACAGGGCTTCCGTGATGCGATGTTGGATATGTGTGTAAAGGTTAATTTATCGGGTTACGAACTGATAGATCTTTGTGGCACCGGTGGAGACGGTAAGGATACGTTCAACATTTCTACCCTATCATCTTTTGTTGTGGCCGGCGCTGGTCATCCGGTAGCTAAGCATGGTAATTACGGAGTTTCATCAGGCTGCGGATCTTCAAATGTAATGGAGTATCTGGGTTATACTTTTACCAATGACGAAGGCACTTTAAAACGCAATTTGGATAAAGCCGGGATTTGTTTTCTGCATGCACCGCTGTTTAACCCTGCAATGAAAATTGTAGCCCCGATTCGTAAGGAATTGGGCGTGAAAACGTTTTTTAATATGCTGGGCCCAATGGTTAACCCGGGACAGCCAAAATACCAGATGGTGGGGGTATTTAGCCTGGAGCTGGCCCGTTTATATGCTTATTTATATCAGGATACCGATAAAAGTTATACCATCGTGCATGCGCTCGAGGGGTATGATGAAGTTTCATTAACCTGCGATGTGAAAACCTTTTCGAACAAGGGCGAACAGATTTTAACGCTTGACGATATGGGCTTTGAAAAAGTGGATGTAAACGCGATTAAAGGTGGCGATACGGTAGAATCATCAGCCAAAATATTTATGGATGTGTTAAACGGCGAAGCCACCGATGTGCAAAACAATGTCGTGTTGTGCAATTCAGCATTAGCTATCAAAACGATCAAACCTGAACTTTCTTTTGCCGATTGTTTCTATGAAGCAGAAGAATCTTTAATGAGCAAAAAAGCATTAAATAGTTTCAAAAACCTATTGGCATGTTAAAGTTAAAAGTTTGTGGAATGCGTTTAGCTGCGAATATTGCTGCGGTGGCAGAATTGCAGCCAGATTATTTGGGCTTTATTTTTTATGAAAAATCACCCAGGTTAATCAGTGAGGTTTCTGCAGAATTGATCAAATACATTCCCTCAGAAATTAAAACTGTTGGTGTTTTTGTAAATGAAGACCTTGAAAAAGTAAGAGATAAAGTAAACTTACTGAAGTTAAAAGCTGTTCAGTTACATGGAAGTGAGTCTCCGGAGTATTGTGCTGCGTTAAAATCAAGTTTCAATACGGTAGAAGTGATCAAAGCTTTTGGAATAGATGAGGATTTTGATTTTTCAACTTTAGAGCCTTATTTAAATGTAGCAGACTATTTTCTTTTCGATACCAAAACAAAAGCACATGGGGGGTCGGGAAAAACATTCAATTGGTTTGTTTTAGACCGATATACTTACCCCAAACCCTACTTTTTAAGCGGTGGAATTGATTTAGAACATACCACAGCGATAAAAAGCATAAACGATGAACGATTATATGCATTGGATATCAATAGCCGTTTCGAAACTGAGCCAGGCCTGAAGGATGCAGCGAAAATTAAAGAATTTATAAAAGAAATAAATAAATAGACTGTCATACTGAGGTACGAAGTATCTGCAAGCGACGAAGAACTGCTGCTAATATTTAACAGATTCTTCGTTCCTCAGAATGACAAAATTTACGGATATGAAATACAAAGTAAACGAAAAAGGATATTATGGAGATTTCGGCGGTGCTTACATCCCCGAAATGCTTTATCCAAACGTAGAAGAATTGCGTCAAAACTATTTAAAGATTATTGATGATGCCGATTTTCAAAAGGAATTTCATCAGTTATTAAAGGATTATGTTGGCCGTCCTTCGCCACTATACCTGGCTAAAAGATATTCGGAACGTTACGGTGCCAATATTTTCTTAAAAAGAGAAGATTTAAACCATACTGGCGCGCACAAGATCAATAACACCATCGGGCAGATTTTATTGGCCGAAAAACTGGGCAAAAAAAGGATTATTGCCGAAACGGGCGCGGGTCAGCATGGGGTAGCTACTGCCACGGTTTGTGCACTGCGTAACCTGGAATGTGTAATTTACATGGGCGAGGTTGATATCGAGCGACAGGCACCGAATGTTGCCCGTATGAAAATGCTGGGTGCAAAGGTTGTTCCCGCTAGTTCTGGAAGTAAAACCTTAAAAGACGCCACTAACGAGGCCATGCGCGACTGGATCAATAATCCGGTTGATACGCATTATATTATCGGTTCGGTAGTGGGTCCACACCCTTACCCTGATATGGTGGCGATTTTCCAATCGATTATCTCCGAAGAAACCAAAAAACAATTGTCAGAGCAAACCGGTAGCGATCAGCCTGATTATGTTTTGGCCTGTGTAGGTGGTGGAAGTAACGCTATGGGCATGTTCTACCATTTTATGGATAACGAAAATGTTAAACTGATTGCTGTTGAAGCAGCTGGAAAAGGGGTATCGAGTGGATTTTCTGCCGCAACCACTTATCTGGGTAAAGAAGGTGTTTTACACGGTAGCAGAAGTATTTTGATGCAAACACCGGACGGGCAGGTTGTAGAGCCACACTCAGTTTCTGCAGGATTGGATTATCCGGGCATTGGTCCACAGCATGCACATTTGTTTAAAACCGGTCGCGGACAATATGTTTCTATCACTGATGAAGAAAGTTTAGATGCGGGTTTACTTTGTACGCAACTGGAGGGGATTATCCCGGCCATTGAAAGCGCGCACGCCTTAGCTTACTTAGAAAAAATGGAATTTAAAGGTGGCGAAAACGTAGTGGTTTGCCTTTCAGGCCGTGGCGACAAGGATTTAGATACCTATATAAAATATTTTAATCTATAGATAGATTTGAGAAGTGAGATATGAGACAGTAGATTTCCTTGTTAGGTCATCAATCTCAAATCTCACATCTCCAATTTCACATCTCAAAAGAATATGAACAGAATTAAACAACTCTTCCAGGAGAAGAAAAATATATTATCAATTTATTATACCGCTGGTTATCCAAATACTGGCGATACTTTACAAATTGCGGAGGCATTGGAGAAATCAGGCGCCGATATGCTCGAAATCGGCTTCCCTTATTCCGATCCTGTTGCCGATGGACCGGTAATTCAGGCCAGTAGCAAACAATCATTGGATCAGGGCATGACGCTTAAGCTGCTTTTCGAACAGTTGAAAGATTTGCGCAAAAAAGTAAGTATTCCTGTTTTATTAATGGGATATGTAAATCCTGTTTTGCAGTTTGGTGTAGAAAAATTCTGCGAAGCCTGTGCCGAAGTAGGGGTAGATGGTTGTATCGTTCCCGATCTGCCAATGGTAGAGTATGAGGAGTTTTATAAAGATTGCTTCGAAAAACATCACCTGAGCAATGTATTTTTAATTACCCCACAAACGGCAGAAGAACGCATCCATAAAATTGATGGTTTAACCAATGGCTTTATCTATCTGTTATCATCATCAGCTACCACTGGTAAAAACCTCGAGGTTGGTGATACCACCGAAGCTTATTTCAGCAGGATCAAAAACCTAAACCTGAAGAACCCAACCATGATCGGTTTCGGGATTAGTGATAAACAAACTTTCGATAAGGCCTGCTCATATGCCAACGGAGCAATTATCGGTACAGCATTCGTTAAAGCCATCGCTGATGGAAATTTAAAAGAAAGTGTGAGTACGTTTACGAAGAAGTTTAAAGCTTAATCATTTACCAATAAGGCACGAAGACACCAAGAAATGCGCTTTGTGCTCTTTGTGTCTTAGCGGTTAGTCCTTTCTAGGCTACATCGTCATTCCCAACTTGATTGGGAATCGTAATGCCATAGTACGGTTTACTAGTCGCATTAAGATTCCCGCCTGTGCGGGAAAGACGACCGTTTTTAGTAATCTTATTACTATAAGTATAGCGATCGGAGTATGATTGCCTGCCTGTTTCAGGTAGACTTTGTGCATCAAAATGGCGGAAATTTTCGTACATTAGTCTCATTAAAATCTCTTTATAAAATATTCCCCAAACAGAACTCCGTTCTGAAATTCCCTTATCCATCCGATAACGGGAATTAAACCATTATTTTCTAAAATTTTATAAAGAAACATCATGCAAGATTTAAAAATTGCTTTAATCGGTGCTACAGGTAAGGCTGGTACTTATATTCTAAAAGCGTTATTGGCGCACAAATTCAGGGTAAAAGCCCTTGTTAGAGATTCAGGGAAACTTCAGGCTAATCACACTTCGCTAGAAATTATAACAGGTGATGTTAGTAATACTGAAACGGTACATGCTTTTATAAAAGATTGTGAAGTAGTTGTAAGCGCATTGGGAATGGGACAGCCGGCCAGTGAAAAAACAATTTTTACGCAATCAGCAGCTAATATATTAATGGCAATGAAAACTTTTGGGCTGAAACGTTATATCGTGCTAACAGGTATTAATGTAGATACGCCTTTTGATGAAAAAGATATCAAAACCAAATTTGCTACCCAATGGATGTACGAGAATTACCCAATTTCGACAGCTGATCGGCAAAAAGAGTATGATATACTGAAAGAAAGTGATCTGGATTGGACTTTGATCCGGTTACCCTTAATCATACAAACCGATGAGCGTACACCTGTAGGAGTAAGCTTAGCGAATTGTGATGGTGATCAGATTAATGCAGTGAACATTGCCCGGTTTATTGTTGAACAATTAGGGGAGGAGACCTTTATCAAACAGGCACCTTTTATCTGGAATAGTTAGGTTGTTTTACCACTAAGACACGAAGGCACCAAGTATTATCTGCTTTGTGTTCTTTGTGACTTGGTGGTTAGTCATTTCTAGGCTTAATCGTTATTCCCAACTTGATTGGGAATCGTAATGCCATAGTACGGTTTACTAGTCGCATTAAGATTTCTGCCTGCGCGGGAAAGACGACCGTTTTTGGCAATCTTACTATAAGGTTATGCGATCGCAATGATGATACTTTGAATAAATCTATCTATTCACCCAATCCCCATAACTCATTTCAAATTTCACTTCCCCTTTATTTACCAAACCTACTTTTTTCCAGCCTTGCCTGGTATAAAATTCTTCTGCACGGGTATTGGGTGATGTGCCCAACCATACTGGCGCTTTAGTCAGCTCAAAATACCAATCCATCATCAAGCGGTGCAGTTCTTTGCCAATGCCTTTGCCCTCAAACTCGGGGCGAACGAAGAGCGCCCAGATGTTGTGTTCTTTTAGATCTACAATGGAGAAACCCACAACTTCTGCATTTACTTCGCAAACCCACCCTTTGCCACGTTACATCGTCATTGCGAGGAGGTACGACGAAGCAATCTTTCATGCTAGTGATCCTGCCAGAGAGATTGCTTCGTCGGCTGAAAAAGCCTTCTCGCAATGACGATAATTTATGCAGGATCGGACAAAATGTTCTCTTTTACGGTATGCCTGACAATTTGCATAGCAGGTATGTCAGTTATTTTTGCAGGGCGGAAAATCATTTTCTATATTTTCTTATAAACTTAAAGTATTTTAAAATCTTCGTTTAAACACTTTAAAGCTTGATTATCAGCTGTAAAACTAAGCAATAAAATGTTTATGACAAATGAATGATTGTCAATTCTGGAATTGGTTCTACATTTGCTTAACGGTGTTAGATTATTTACACCTTATATTCCAATCATGGGAAGTAAAGAAAGAATTCTACGTTTAAAAGATGAAACCAGAACAAAAATTCTGGATGCTGCCTTGAACATTGTTCAAACAGAAGGCTGGCAGGCATTGAGTATGCGTAAAATTGCCGACCAGATTGAATATACTGCACCAATTATTTACGAATACTTTTCCAACAAAGACGGCATCTTACTGGAACTCACCAGAAGAGGATATCTGATGTTAGCCAAAGATATCCGCGAAGCCAGGGATAAATACGAATCAGCAGAAGATAAAATGGAAGCCATGTGGATTGCCTACTGGAACTTCGCCTTTGCCCACAAAGAATTTTATCAGCTGATGTACGGTGTAGATATGGTTTGTTGTACCGTTAAAAATTCAATGCCCGAAGCCGAAAACGTAGGTAGTATGTTGGGCGATGTAATTGAATCTTTATTCGAGAAAAAGCCAGTATCTGATGATGATATCTGTATGAAGTATTATACCTATTGGTCTATCATTCATGGCTTAATTTCCATCAATCTGGTCCGTCCGAATGGGAGAACAACAGACGAACTTAACCAGCAAATTTTAAAAGATGCCATTAAAGGCATTACGTTATCTATTAACAGTTAGAATATTTTTTTTACACAATAATTTAACACTGTTAGATTATTTATACACTATAATCCAATTAAATTTAATCATATGAAGTCTCTACATCGCTTGTATCCATTACTTAACACCGTTAAATGGTTTAATGGTATTAAATCATTGTTAACAATTTCTCTTTTATCTATAATTTTGGTTAGCTGTAAATCATCTCCTGAGCAATCAGCTGCTGCACCACCACCACCGGTTTTACCTGTAAGCTCGATTAACGCAAGCACAGAAACCACATTTGTCGACTATCCGGCCTCCATTCAAGGCGCAGTTGATATTGATGTTCGTCCGCAGGTGAGTGGTTACTTACAAAGCGTGCTGGTTAACGAAGGTGCCTATGTAACAGCAGGCCAAACCTTATTTAAAATTAACGAAAACCCTTTCCGTGAGGCATTAAACAACGCTAAAGCAAGTTTACATGCTGCAGAAGCAGCCATCTTAAACGCACAGTTAGAAGTGGATAAGTTAACACCACTTGTACAAAATAAGGTCGTTTCCGATATTCAGTTAAAAACAGCGAAAACAGCTTACAAAATTGCACAGGCAAACGCCGAACAGGCTAAAGCAAGTGTAGCTTCGGCACAGATCAACTTAGGTTATACCAATGTTAAGGCTACGGTAAGTGGTTACATTGGCCGTATCCCGAAGAAACAGGGAAGTTTGGTTTCGCCAACTGATCAGATTGCTTTAACACAGTTATCTGATATCCACGAAGTACACGTTTATTTCTCACTTGCAGAAAACGACTTCAACAACTTTAATGCAAACTACCCGGGTAAAACGCCAGCCGACAGGATTAAACATTTACCAGCGGTTGAACTTTTATTGTCTGATAACACGGTTTATCCGGTTAAAGGTAAAATCGACATGATTGATGGTCAGTTTGATAAAAACACCGGTGCCATTACTTTAAGGGCAAGTTTTCCTAACGCAAGTGGTGTGCTTCGCTCTGGTAATACTGGTAAAATCCACTTAGGCTTGCAGCATAATGACGCCATTCTGGTTCCTCAATCGGCAACGGTAGAAATGCAGGATAAAGTGTTTGTATTTACCGTAGGCGACAGCAGTAAGGTGAAAAAACAAGCCATTACCATTGTTGGTAAAGCCGGCGAAAATTACCTGGTTAATGCCGGGGTAAAAGTTGGCGACCAGATCGTGTTAAGCGGCATTGATAAATTACAGGAAGGCATGGTGATCCAGCCTCAAAAAGCAGCAGATAAAGTAGCTGTTGCAAAATCAAAAAAATAATAAACAATTAAAGTTTAAGAAGTCATGTTTCAGAAATTTATAGACAGGCCTGTACTTTCGACTGTTATTTCCATCTTATTGGTGATAGTTGGTATACTGGGTTTAACAAAGCTGCCCTTAGAGCGCTTTCCAAATATCGCACCTCCGTCGGTATTGGTAACTGCGGTGTACCCGGGGGCGAATGCCGAAACGATTTTACGTTCGGTAACTCCATCATTGGAGGAAGCCATTAATGGTGTGGAGAACATGACCTACATGACCTCCAGCGCCAGTAACGATGGTACCTTAGCCATTACAGTTTATTTTCAACAAGGTACCAACCCCGATCAGGCAGCTGTTAACGTGCAAAACCGTGTTTCGCAGGCCACCAGCCAATTGCCAGCTGAGGTTGTACAATATGGTATCACCACTACTAAACAGCAAAACAGCTTTATTGGTGCGATTGGTGTTTACTCGGAAGATCCCAAAAAATACGATGCCGTTTTTGTCAATAACTATGCACAGATCAATATCATTCCCGAGCTTAAACGTATCCCGGGTGTAGGTTCGGCCAGCGTATTTGGTGGTATTAAAGATTATTCGATGCGTATCTGGTTAAATCCAAGTCAATTGGCCACTTACAAAATTACACCGAACGAAGTGATCACAGCCATTCAGGACAAAAACCTTGAGGCGGCGCCAGGTAGGGTTGGAGAACGTAGTAATGAGGCTTTTGAATACATTATTAAATATAAAGGCAAGCTTACCAAACCAGAAGAATATCAAAATATCGCGATCCGTTCTAATTCAGATGGTTCTATATTACGTTTAAAAGATGTAGCCCGTGTTGAACTGGGTGCTTACAGTTATGGTAGTGTAAACCGTTTAAACGGACATGATGGTATTACGATTGGTGTAATTCAGTTATCAGGCTCTAATGCCAACGAAATCCAGATTGCCATTGATAAATTATTGGCAAAACTATCAAAAGATTTCCCGGCAGGTATTAAATACAATCAGTTTTACCGTACCAAAACCGATTTGGACGAATCCATCAATCAGGTGGAGCATACTTTAATCGAAGCCTTCTTACTGGTATTTATCGTAGTATTTATCTTCCTTCAGGATTTCAGGTCTACCTTAATTCCGGCTATTGCAGTTCCGGTTGCGATTATCGGTACCTTCTTCTTTATGCAGTTGTTCGGCTTCTCGGTTAACCTTTTAACCCTGTTCGCCCTCGTACTGGCCATAGGTATTGTGGTGGATGATGCGATTGTGGTGGTGGAAGCGGTGCATGCCAAAATGGAGGAAGACCCTACGCTTACGCCGAAAGCGGCAACTACCCAGGCGATGAATGAAATTACCGGGGCCATTATATCCATTACCCTGGTGATGGCGGCAGTATTTTTACCAGTTGGTTTCATGACGGGCTCAACAGGTATATTTTACAAACAGTTTGCCTTAACCATGGCCATCGCCATCATTATATCGGCTGTTAACGCCTTAACTTTAAGTCCTGCATTGGCGGCCTTATTCTTAAAGAACAAACACGCTGAAGGTGCACACGGACACAAATCGCCTAAAAAAGGCTTTGTCGATAAGTTTTATGCAGGCTTCAACGGTGGCTTCAATTATATGACCAACCGTTATATTGGTGGCTTAAAAGTGCTTATCCGTAATAAATGGATCAGCATGGCCGGGCTTGCCTTAATCGTGGCGGTTACCGTTCTTCTGGTAAGCAAAACAAAAACAGGATTTATTCCAACAGAGGATCAGGGTTTTGTGGCCATTGCAGTTGCCAGTCCATCGGGAACCTCATTAGCCAATACCAATAAAATATTAAAACAGGCTGAAGAAGAGTTGAGGGCGATGCCATCGGCAAGATTCGTGATGTCGCTTGCAGGTTATAACTTTTTAACCGCATCCAACAGTCCGTCAGCTGGTCAGATTTTCTTATTGTTAAAACCAAACGACGAAAGAGGAGCGGTAAAAAATATCGATGAAATCCAGAATATCGTAAGGGCTAAAATGGCGGCTATATCTGCCGGTACCTTCTTTGTATTCAGTTTTCCAACCGTTCCGGGCTTTAGTAATGTGGAGGCCATGAACGTGATGTTACAGGATAAAACGAATGGCAGACTGGATAAATTTAGTGGTGTAGCGAATAACTTTATCGGTAAGTTAATGGCGAAACCGGCAATTGCTTATGCTTTTACTTCTTATAAAGCCGATTATCCGCAGTTACAACTGGATGTTAACGACGAAAAGGCCGATCAGTTGGGCGTAAGTAAAAAAGATATCTTGCAAACCATGCAGACTTATTTTGGTACGGCGCAGGCCTCAGATTTTAACCGCTTTGGTAAATACTACCGTGTAGTGGTTCAGGCTGATGTGGCCGACAGAACGGATCCTGCCAGTATCGACCGTGTGTTTGTGAAAAACAAAGCAGGAGAAAGCGTGCCAATCAGTACCCTGGTTAAATTAACCCGTGTGTATGGTTCGGAAACGGCTTCGCGTTATAACCTGTTTAACTCGATCGAGGTAAATGCGATCCCTAAACCAGGTTTCAGTTCTGGTGATGCGATTAAAGCGATAGAAGAAACGGCCAGAGAACAGTTGCCAACTGGTTATGCTTATGAATTCTCGGGACAAACACGTGAAGAAATTTCTTCAGGAGGACAATCGACGGTGATATTCCTGCTTTGTCTGGTATTTGTGTACTTTTTATTATCAGCACAGTACGAGAGTTACATCCTGCCATTGGCGGTAATCTTATCGATCCCTACAGGTGTATTCGGTGTGTTTGTGGTATTGGGTTTAACTGGTATCGAAAACAATATTTATGTACAGGTAGCACTGATTATGCTGATCGGTTTGCTGGCTAAAAACGCGATCCTGATTGTAGAGTTTGCGGTGCAGCGACGAAAGGCAGGACTTAGTTTGGTTGATTCGGCTATAGAAGCTGCCCGATTAAGGATCAGACCAATCATTATGACATCACTTGCCTTTGTGTTTGGTTTATTCCCGATGAGTATTGCAACTGGTCCATCTGCACAGGGTAACCACTCCATCAGTATCGGTGCCGCAGGCGGTATGGTATCTGGTGTAATATTAGGTTTATTTATCATTCCGGTACTTTTTGTCATCTTTCAGGCTTTACAGGAAAAAATATCAAAAAAATCATCAAATGAGGTTGTTCAACATCATGAAGAACCTGTTAATAATCATGCAGTTTATGAAACGGTTTAATATAGTTACCATCCTGCTCCTTGCATTAATCTGGAGCGGATGTTCGGTTTCGAAAGATACAGCTTTGCCTAATGTTGTGCCAGGCTTATTCAGAAACACCACACCACGAGATTCTTCGAGCATCGGCACGATGCCCCTAAAGAGTTTTATTAACGACCTTACTGTTCAGAATTTAATTGATACAGCTTTGGTTAAAAATTACGATATGCAAATTGCATTGAAAAATATCGATGCAGCTGAAGTATTGTTCAAACAATCAAAATTGGGTTATTTACCTGAATTGAAATTACAGGTGGCGGCAAGTACCAGCCGCCCAAGTGATAACAGTTTAAATGGTTTAAGCCTGAACCAGTTTACAAATTCTACACACATCGAAGATTACAGTGCTAATCTGGGTGTGTTTTGGGAAGCTGATATCTGGGGTAAAATCCGTAATCAAAAAGCTGGCGCTTTAGCCAGTTTTTTGCAGACTGAGGAAGCGCGTAAAGCCGTTCAAACGCGTTTGGTTGCCAATGTTGCACAAGGTTATTACAACCTGTTGATGCTTGATGCGCAACTGGAAATTGCTAAAAAGAACTTAAAACTAAACGATAGTACTTTAAGGATTATCAATTTACAGTTTGATGCAGGTCAGGTTACTTCGTTAGCGATACAGCAGGCGCAGGCACAGCAGTTAAATGCGGCACAGCTGATCCCTCGTTTGGAGCAAAATGTAACCTTACAGGAAAATGCTTTAAGTGTATTGATCGGTACCTTACCAAAAGCAATTAATCGTGAGAGCCGTTTAGATAAAATGGTGATTCCGCAGGATTTAAACGCAGGTTTTCCATCAGCAATGTTAAGCCGCAGACCGGATATTAAAAGTGCAGAACTGGCGCTAAGTGTGGCCAATGCAAAGGTTGGTGTCGCGAAAGCGAGTTTGTATCCATCATTGGTGATTACGGCTAGCGGTGGGGTAAACTCTTTTAAAGCGAGCAACTGGTTTAATGTACCGGCATCTTTATTCGGTTTGGTTTCGGGTGGAATTACACAGCCTATTTTTCAGAGAGGTCAGTTAAAGAGCAATTTAGAACTGGCTAAAATTGACCGCGAAAAAACAGTGATTCAGTTCCGTCAGTCGGTATTGAATGCAGTTGGCGAAGTATCTGATGAATTAACGAAAGTAGAGAAGTTAAAAGCACAATACGACATTGCTGAAAGAAGGGCACAGACTTTACAACAAGCTTCTAAAAACGCAAGTTTGTTGTTTAAAAGTGGCATGGCTAACTACCTGGAGGTAATTACGGCACAAGGCAATTTGTTGCAAAGTGAACTGGAATTGGCTTCGATTAAAACAGAGCAGTTAAATGCTGTGGTAGGCTTGTACCGCTCGTTAGGCGGCGGCTGGAATTAATTTGCAGAAACCTATAAGGCTTGTAAAAGGCTTTATAGGTTTGTGTATAAATTTAGCACCAGGGGCGCGATGTTCCTGGTGTTTTTTTGTTTTCCTGTCATCCTGAGTGCCTACTCTGTCATTGCGAGGAGGCTTTTTCAGC
>NZ_AYMG01000023.1 GCF_000633455.1 Pedobacter jeongneungensis | reverse complement strand
ATAGTTACCTAAATTTTACCCCATCGATCCTAGTCCTTAATAATGGGGAATACCCTAATTGTTATCTGGTCACTAAGGGAAAAAACGGTAGCGGATTGCATCATCTCTTAGGCATAAAAACCTTGACGAAATTTTAATGTGCCGCTACCGCTTTAGGTAATCTGATTAATAATTTAAGCAAAATAAATATTTGTACTCCTTAAATAAAAGATCAAAACAAATCTAAAGGACGATCTTTCTATTAAATCCTGTTATTCTGATCAGATAACTATTCAATCAGAATGACAACTCTTGGTTAAATACTCCGAAAATACTTATTTAGGCTCCCATAACTCAATCTTATTGCCTTCTGCATCCATAATATGGATAAATTTTCCAAAATCATAAGTGGCAATTTCATCGAGTATGGTTACGCCATTTTCTTTGAGTTTTTCCAGTAGCGCTTCAAGGTTTTGAACGCGGTAATTGATCATAAACTCCTTTTTTGAAGGCGAAAAGTATTCATCCCCTTTTTTAAATGGACTCCATTGAAGGGAATCTACCTCGTCGGGATTGTTAAGGTTTCTGGAATCAAAACTTACTGAACCCCATGCATTAACTTCAACCCCTAAATTCTTAGCATACCAGTCTTTTGTTTCCTTCGGATTATCTGAGAAAAAGAAAATACCGCCTATCCCTGTCACCTTCGGTGTGGTATCAATAGCTGAAGTTGAGTTTTTTGAATCTTCCATATCGTTTTTTTTGAGTTATAATTTAAGACCTATTGCGATCAGTATTTATATTTAATTTTCTTGATCGTTACAAGATAGCAGAAAATCATTTCTCCTGATTATCTTTTTCTTCACACAAACGATTGATTGTTGCCCTAAACAAAACCTAATCTCCAATTTTTTTCAGGAATAAACATGGTTAAATCAAACTAATCTGCCTTAAAAATAATTTTATTCAAATTACAATTAATTTGTAGTATTAATACTGATGTATCAAGATTGTTTAGCTAATTTTTGTTAATCCTAAGTTGTTTTAAAACAAACGTTTGCGTGGTTTTTTATCAAGAAATATGATAGGAATGATTCATTGCGATATTAAATTAGAGAAAGCGAGTTCCTGTTGTAAGTCTCTGTTTGATACATCATTACTAACCATAAATCTCAAACCAAATCAATGAAAAAGTCTATCAAATCAATTTCGGGCCTGGCTATACTGGGTTTCGTATTATTTACCAGTTCCTGTAAAAAACAAGAAAATTTGACGGGTGCAGATGGTGCATCTACAGATCAGAGTAAGAAACTGGGGCTTGCAAATGCCCAGGCGCTTGGCGGTACATCGTTAACCGTTTCGATGGGAGGAAATGCTTTTGTAACTACTTTAGCATCAGGCGGGGCAGAAACGGTGACTTCGACAAAGTTGGCAAACTGGACCAATGCCAATAGTATTTTCAGTTCTTATTTCAGGATCGGAAATACAGGATCACTAACTGTGGCTGTAAAAGCATCGGTGCCCAGTGGTACAAGTGTTTTAAAAATTACCATAAACGGTACTCCATTTAACGTTACAGCAACAGGTACGGCAAATACCACTTATACGGTAGGTACAGTAAACATCGGCACACCTGGTTATGTAACGGTTCAGTTTCAGGGAGTAAGCAAAACAGGATCTTACTTCGCAGATGTTTCTGATCTTGTGATTAGCGGGCCTGCAGTAGCATCAAATGTATATTATGCCAATGATCCTGCCAATTATTACTGGTCGAGGCGGGGACCTTCAGTTCATTTAGGCTTTTCGGCACCTGCAAATACAGAATGGTTTTATAACGAAGTTACTGTTCCAACAGGAGAAGATAAGATCGGGAGTTATTACATGGCAAATGGTTTTGATGGGGGCTATTTCGGGATACAGGTGAATTCGGCTACAGAGCGCAGAATACTCTTCTCGGTTTGGAACCCAACAGGTGGAACCACAACCTGGACGAGAAAGGGGACAAATGTTGTTGCGACTAATTTTACTGGCGAAGGTGAAGGTGGACAATCTTACCTCATTTACAATTGGGTTGCCGGGAATACCTATAAGTTTTTAACGCAGGGAAAGCCAGATGGAGCAGGCAATACCGTTTATTCATCATGGTTTTATGCACCAGAATTAGCAACCTGGACATTTATGGCTTCGTGGAAAAAGCCAAATACCAATAGCTATTTAACCGGGTTATACTCTTTCTTAGAAAACTTTAATGATAAAAATGGTTATTTGGGCAGAAAGGCCGAATACAATAATCAATGGGTACGTAATGCGGCGGGCACATGGACCGAAATTACTTCGGCCAATTTTACTGTAGATGCCACAGGTAGTAACCAGCAAAGAATGGATTTTGCAGGTGGCGTTTCGGGCGGTAAATTTTATCTGCAGAACGGTGGTTTTTTTGCCAACTATGTTACCGCAAACCAGTCGTTTACCAGAACAGCTACTGGTACCGCACCAACGGTTAATTTAACTACGCTTCCTTAGTTCCAATAAATTTTAATTGCAAAGCAGGATGATGTATACTGCTTTGCAATTATTTTAATCTGCATAATTATTTACCTTATTCAATTATATATCCGAAATTGCCTGCTGAAAAACAGCGGTAAATGCTCAGTAAAGTAATCAGGTTTATTTTCTTTGGAAACTACTTTGTAGGAATTTTGGCGGTCGCTCTCACCCTCGAAGCCACTTTTCAACTGAGACTGCCTTTTAATTCCTTAAATTATTACCTGCTGTTGTTTCTGGCACCGACCATTTATTATACTTACGCCTATAATAAAGTTTCTACTGCACCATCTACTACCAATCCTCGTAATCAATGGTATTTTAAACATAAAATTTTTATTAACCGGAGTCAGGCTGTACTTTTTATCAGTTGCATGCTGCTGGCCATTAATCTGCTTTACCAAAACTTTCAGCATATTTTAGCGCTTCCCTTTAGTTATTGGGTAGCTATAGTAATTATTGTTGTTGCAGGCGGCTTGTATTATGGTTTATTGCCAAAATCTTTTCTGCAATTTAATCTCCGCAATACGGGTTGGTTAAAAGCTTTCGTTATCGGTTTTGTTTGGGCCTGTTGCGCCAATGTGCTGCCACTGATTATGCTTAAAATCGAAACAGGCGTGGGGTACCACGATTCGGTATTGTGGACCTGGTTGTTTATTAAAAACTGGATGTTCTGCACCGTAAATGCAATTATTTTCGATATTAAAGATTACCCAACCGATGCCAACAAACATTTAAGGACTTTTGTGGTACGTTATGGCTTGCGAAGAACCATTTTTAGTATTTTAATTCCACTGTTAATTATTGGTTTAATCTCTTTAGGCATATTTGCCAGTTACAAAGGCTTTGGGCTACCCCAGGTTTTATTCAACGTTTTGCCTTTTATTTTAACGATTTACATTGCCTATTCTATGCATAAGAGAAAAAATATCCTCTATTATTTGATGGTAATTGATGGTCTGATTTTATTCAAGGCAATATGTGGGATAATAGGAATGCAGTTTGTACATTAAGCTGAAAGACCAAAGCGTATATTACATTTGAGTGGTCTGTTTTGATACTTGATTCTGAATACTTGTACTCAATACCTGATACTATGAATAACAACTACGATAAAATAGCCAATCATTACGATACCTTAAGCCGTTTGGTGTTTTTTAAATCGCAGGTTAATGCGCAGGTTAATCAACTTCAGTATCTTCCAAAAGATAGCTCAGTTTTAATTGCAGGCGGTGGAACAGGGTGGATTTTGGAAGAAATTGCCAAAATATATCCGAGCGGTTTAAGGATTGTGTACGTAGAAATATCCGCTAAAATGATTGCACTTTCTCAAAAACGGAACTACCAAAATAATCAGGTCGAATTTGTAAATCTTGGTATTGAGGATTTCAAAACAGAGATTGCATTTGATGTAATTTTAACACCGTTTCTTTTCGATAATTTCGCTGAGCAACGTGCGGAAAAAGTGTTCGGACAGTTAAATGCATATTTGAAGAAAGATGGACTATGGTTTTTAGTCGATTTTTCGCTCAATAAAACGAACGGGAATTGGTGGAAATGGCTGCTGCTAAAATCAATGTACAGCTTTTTTAAATTACTTGGGATTGTAGAAGCAAACGAGCTTATCGACATGAATCCTTACTTTTTAAATGCAGGTTATAAGGTCTTAGAACTGCGCTTATATTATGGAGGCTTCATTAAGGCGGTTATTTTCAAAAAATAAAATGACATTTAATTAATGCATCTGTGTTGCATTTGAAATTTGAATTCAGATCTTTGTATTAAAAGATAAGGATATGGATTTTGATGTAATTATAATTGGAGGTAGCTATGCTGGTTTATCTGCCGCATTAACTTTGGGCCGTTCAACCAGAAAAGTTTTGGTAATCGATTCAGGGAAACCCTGTAACAGGCAAACCCCTCATTCGCATAATTTTTTAACACACGATGGCGATCGGCCTGCTGAAATTTCAGCAGCTGCAAAAGCCGAAGTGTTAGAATATCCAACAGTAAAGTTCTTGGATGGGAAAGCCAATTCGGCTAAACAGGTAGAAGGTGGCTTTAGTGTTGGTTTGGAAGGTGGACAGCATTTTACTTCCCGCAAATTGTTAATAGCAACTGGTTTGAGAGATGTACTGCCCGATATTAAAGGCTTGGCAGCATGTTGGGCCATTACTGCGGTACACTGCCCTTATTGCCATGGTTATGAAGTGAAAAATGAAAAAATAGGTTTATTAATGAATGGCGATCATGCCTTTGAGATGGCTAAAAACCTACACTTGTGGAATAAAGATTTAACCATTTTAACCAATGGGAAATCAGAATTTACTATAGAGCAGACTGAAAAACTAAAATCTAAATCGATTACTGTTTTAGAAGAGGAGATTATTGAACTGGAACACCAGGATGGTCAGCTCGAAAACATTGTTTTTAAAAATGGAAAAAAGATAGCCTTTAAAGCAATTTATGTTAAACCAGAGATAGAGCAGCACTTAAATTTTAATGAGCAACTCAGTTTCGAATTAACAGATATGAAAACGATAAAAGTAAATGAGCAGCAGCAAACCACTGCCAATGGCGTTTATGCCGCAGGAGATTGTGCAACCTTGTTCAGGTCGTTATCTATCGTTACAGCCGCTGGAACCATGGCTGCAGTGATGATCAATAAGGAGTTAATTTCTGAAGATTTTTGATCAATCATCGGAAATTAAAATAAGATGGCACCAGCAATAGTAGCAATAAACATGGCCGCCATAACAATTCTATCGGCAGTGATCCATTGATCTCTTGTAAGTGGTGTTGCAACTTTTTTTACGGTTTCTGCTTTATGCCTGGAAAGCCTGAAAACTGATGTGTCTAATTTAATAATCATGGGATAATGTTTTAATAGGGTCGATTTTCTTAAGGCAAATCCCAAGCCAAAAATTCAGAAAAATGTGAAATTGTTAATAACTTATAT
This sequence comes from Pedobacter jeongneungensis, assembly GCF_000633455.1. GTDB lineage: Bacteria > Bacteroidota > Bacteroidia > Sphingobacteriales > Sphingobacteriaceae > Pedobacter > Pedobacter jeongneungensis_A. Next base: position 307,398 of record NZ_AYMG01000023.1, on the reverse strand, counting down.
TTTTTATTAATTAATTGATATTTATACGGTTGTAAAATACTGTAGGTATTTAAACAGGCTGATCAGGCTGTTTGAAATTCAATACAGCACGAGCACTTTATGTGTATAGTTGACTAACTTAGGAGTTTCAGAAAGGGCACAAGTGTAAGGCTAACTTCGTAAATTTAGTGAAGAACAACTGTTTCTCTTCACCTAAACCTGATCGCGCCAAATAGCCCCCGATTTTATAAAAAAAATTGTATTTAAGACTTTTCTAATCGGGGCTATGGGAAATAGCAGGACTGCCGAAACCGAAGGATTACAGATCCTTGCTTTTCCAAAAAACAGTAAAAAATTTCATCTTTTACTGAATTATTTCCAAAGCACAAAATTTTATTTAAAATTATACAATTGATAATCAGTGTTTTATGAATTTACTTTAATTTATTTTAGTACTATGTATTGCATGGTAGTATATAAAACATATATCTTTGTTATATGATAGCAGAAAATACGCAAACGCAAATGCGGAAGGGAATTCTGGAATACTGTGTTTTATCGATCATCTCTCGGGGCGAAATTTACGCTTCGGATATTATTGCTGAATTAAGGTCGGCAAAACTGTTGGTGGTTGAGGGCACGTTATATCCATTATTAACCAGGCTTAAAAACAACGGTTTGTTAAGCTACAACTGGGTAGAATCTACCTCAGGCCCACCGCGTAAATATTATACCCTAACCGAAGATGGTCGGGGCATTTTATCACAATTAGATCAAACCTGGCAGGAGCTGGCTTATGCTGTAGGTATTTCACAAAAAGGAGCCAATTCATAATTAGTAAAAAAGGAAATGGAAAAGACCATCATCATAAATATAGGAAATACGATTATTCATATTGAAGAAAGTGCTTACGAACTCTTAAAGGCCTACCTGAACGAAGTAAAACAATATTTTGCCAATCATGCAGATGACCTTGAAATTGTAACGGACATTGAAAACCGGATTGCAGAACTGTTGACTGAGCAATTGGAGGAGCAGAAAAAACAGGTTGTAGATTCGGCCAACGTAAATTCGGTTATTGCGCAGATGGGTAGGGTACAGGATTTTGATACAACGGAGGAAGGCGAAGAAGAGCCTGTAATCAATAATGCTTATCAGTATCAGTATACCGAGAAAAAACTGTACCGCGACATGGACGACCGTGTAGTAGCAGGTGTTTGTGCAGGTATTGCCCATTATGTAAACGCAGACCCTAAATGGATCAGGTTGGCTACATTGCTGATCAGCTTTGTTGGTGGATTTGGCGTATTGGTGTACGTACTCCTTTGGATTATCATGCCGAAAGCGAAATCGCGGGTAGAGAAAATGGAGATGAAGGGCGAGCCCGCAAATCTTCAGGGTTTTCAAAAGAACCTCGACGAAGAGTTACAAGCTGTTAAGGAACGCTTAAGTGAAGTAAATAAACACGCACAACCTATATTCGGACGGATAGGCATTTTTATCGGTGAGTTTTTCGAATGGCTTGGCCGCTTTATTTCGGGCACAGGAAAAGTGATCTTTAAAGTGATTGCAGGTTTTATCGTAGTATTTGGGGTATTATTTTTACTGGCTTTAATTATTAGTGTGGCAGCTTTCCAGGGATTTTGGGATGCGAGTATTTACGAATATTTCCCCTTCTCTATTATTAACGAAGGCAATAGAGGAATCATTTTATTTGGTGCATTTATTGTATGCTTTGTACCGGTTTTAGCTTTGGTATTATTCTCCATCAGGGTGGCGTTTAACAAACAGGCCATAAATAAAACACTTTCTTTTGCTTTGCTGATTATCTGGTTGGCTGGTGTAGCTGTAACGGGTTATCAGGCCGCTAAAATATCTTCGGAGTTTAAACAGCACGCAGAGTTAACGCAAACTGTCGATTTAAAATCTTTCTCTTCGTATACTATTAATATCGATAAAAGTAAATATTTCAGTAAAGAGGATAGTGTGGCTTACCACATCGATGCAAATAACCGCCACCAGATTGTGGTTGACGATTTTGAAGATGGACCGTTTGTTTCGCCTAACCATATCCGTATCGATATCATCAAGAGCGAAACCAACGTTACGCGTTTAACACAGAAGTACGAATCGCAGGGTAAAACCTTTCAAAGTGCATTGCAGAATGCGCAGAACATCAGCTACAGTTATGCCGTGAAAGATTCGGAGTTGATCTTTAGTCCTCGGTTTCAATTGAGAAAAGGAACCATCTGGCGTAACCAGGAGGTAAGGTTAACCCTTGAAGTTCCGGTGGGTACAAAGTTAATTTTAAAGGAAGATGCTTACCGTTACATTAATAATTACTGGACCTGGGACTGTAAAAACAGCGAAAACGACCACAATGATTATACTGTTTGGATTATGACCGAAGATGGCTTGAAGTGTGTTGCGCAACTAAAAGAAGAGGCCTTAAAAAAACAAAAGCTAAAAGGAGAATTATTCGATTTGGAACTGTTGAAAAAGAGCAAACCTACGGATACCATTTATCAGGATTCTGTTTCAAACAGGATTAAGGAAGTTAAAGAAGAGTTGGGGATTGAACCTGAACAATAGTCCTGGCCGGTGAAACCTAATCATTCCCATACAAATTGGCATTAAGATTTCCGCCTGCGCGGGAAAGACGATCACTTTGCTGTGAAGAAGCTGCCAATCACTGATTTATCTCGGTAAAAAAAAATATAACGCCTAAAAAAGAAACCATGAAAACATTATTTACGCTAATTGCATGCCTTATGGTGTGTGGGACATCTTTTGCCCAAAAATTAAATAAACTCACGGGTAAAATCGTTGATGATAAGACGGTTCCGGTATCGTTTGCCATTGTTAGGGTGCTGAATTATCCTGATACAACTATCGTCAAAAGTGTATCAACCAATATAGACGGCGAATTTACAATCGACCAGTTAAAAAGTGGTGAATATCAGCTATCCATCTCGATCGTTGGTTTTAAAAGTAAAAAGACGGATCGTTTTTCGCTTAACGGAGATCTAAGACTACCTGCAATCAGCATCGAGAGTTTAACTAAACAGCTGAAAGAAGTGAGCGTTCAGGGCAGAAAACCTTTTGTTGAACACCAGATCGATAAAACTGTGCTGAATGTAGAAAATAGTATCGTTTCGACAGGTAGTACTGCACTCGAAATTTTAGAGAAAGCGCCAGGTGTGCAGTTAGACAGGCAGAACGAACAGATTTTATTGAATAATAAATCGGGTGTAATGGTGATGATTGATGGAAAAAACAACTTTTTATCGGCATCAGATTTAACCATCTATTTAAATAGCTTAAGCAGCAGCCAGATTGCCACTATAGAAATTATTACCAATCCATCAGCTAAATATGATGCGGCGGGTAATTCGGGCATTATCAACATTAAACTAAAAAAGAATAAGGCGTTTGGTACAAACGGAAGTATTTCATCAACCTATCGCAATGCAATAAGGGCTAATTTGCCTACCAATATCTACGGGTCGGAGGTAAACTTTAATTTAAACCACCGTGTAGAAAAATGGAATTTTTACACCAATGCAAATGCCTCTAAAAACAATAATTTTTCGAATTTATTTCTAGAGAGAAGCACCAACTCTAATGGTTTGCAGAGCGTATTTAATCAAAATTTTCAAAAAATATATACCGGATCGCGCTTGGCTGCAAAAGTCGGTGCAGATTATTATGCCAGTGAAAAAACGACGATAGGGCTTATGCTGGATGGCAGCACCAGTACGCGTAAACTGGATAATTTCTCTCAAACATTTATAAACGAAACTAAAGCAGGTGTGGTTAATAACAATTCATTAATCCTGAATGGTGATGCCAATACGCCAAACAAAAATTATAGTGCAAACTTTAACATCAAGCATGATTTTAAAAAGGAAGGTGCCAGTTTAAATTTTGATGCCGATTATTCTGGCTTTGATTACTCGGGAGTGGAAAATTTTAATACCGATTTTTATGATGATAAAGGTATTGTTTACAACAATACGACCATTAGAAACAATAGTAAAACAGCCATTGATATTTATGCGGCCAAAACCGATTTTACCTGGCCAATATCAAAAACAACGAAGCTGGAAACAGGCCTGAAAAGTACGTATGTAAAAACCAATAACGATTTTCTTTCATCGGCATTGATCAATAACGAATGGCAGAATATTGTGGGACAAAGCAATAACTTTATTTATAAGGAAAATGTGAATGCAGCTTATGCAAATGTATCTAAAGATTTGGGCAAGTGGCAAATTCAGGCAGGTTTAAGGGCAGAGTATACACAATCAACCGGGACATCGGTAACCAATAATACCGAAGCAAAGCAGCATTATCTGTCGTTATTCCCAACCGTTTTTGTAAGTCAGAAAATTTCGGAGAGTAGTAATTTACGTTATTCATATGGCAGACGCATAGATCGCCCCAATTACCAGCAGTTAAATCCTTTTAATTTTTATATGGATCCTTATACCATACAGCAAGGCAATCCATATTTAAAGCCTCAGTTTACCAATAATTTCGAAGTAAGTTACAGCTATAAAAGTGGCCTGTCTTTCTCATTGAGTTATTCTAAAACAAAAGATTTAATTTTAGATAGTAAAACGGCACAAAACGACAGCACCAGGATTGTTACGGTTGGACAAGGTAATATAGGCAGCGGGCAATATTATACAGCAGGATTATATTTTCCTTTGGCCATTACCAAATGGTGGAACCTGCAGAACAATTTTAGTTTGTTTTACAACAAATTTAATGATGATAACTTAGAAGGAGCACCTTTTATGTTGAGTAAATTATCGTACAATTTTAACATCAGCAGCTCCATTACCTTACCTGATAACTGGACATTCGAAACCAATTTCTGGTTAAACTCGCCACGCGTACGTGGTTTGGAACGGACCATTATTTACCAAAATGCGCTGAACATGGGGGTACAGAAAAGTTTCTTAAATAAAACTTTAAAACTCAGGTTAAACGTCGACGATATTTTCCAAACCAACTATTGGAAAGGAACGCTCGATTATCAAAATGTGAATTTAAGGGTTCAGAACAATTACATTAGCAGAAGGGCCTCCTTTAGTGTAAGTTATAGCTTTGGTAACCAAAATTTAAAATCAAACCAAAACCGGAAAACAGCTGCCGATGATATTAAAAACAGAGCGGGGGGCTAGGTGAGTTTAGAGTCTTTAGTCCAAAGTCCTGAGCCGGCTCGCTTTTCGATTAACCGATTTAAACAATTAACCTTTTTTAAACCAATTAACATGAAAAATATTTTTTACAGTATCGCAATTTTATTTACCGCTTTAAGCTGCGGATGCCATGGTGGCGGAGGTTATTTATCCATTAATACACAAGATACGAATAACTCGTTTAAATTTGAGGCTAAATATGCAGATGGTAAAACAGCTAAACTGAAGAAATACCTCGATAGCGCGCTAAACAATGAACTGCCTTTGGATCAGAATATAGATCTGTTCGTAAATTTAAACGGTAGCGATAAGTTTAATCTTAAAGCTAAAAAAGGCTGGTTGGAGATTAATTTTGATAAAAAGAACAGTTCTTTAGCAGGCTATATGAAAGTGAAAAAACTGACAGAAGGGATTAAGCAGAAGTTATCGGAATAATCGCGTTTCTAACCGCAGAGATCGCAAAGGGAGGGCGCAGAGGGCACAGAGCTGGGCTGTTATTCTTTTGCAAAATTATCTTCGGACTTCGGTCTCCCAACTTTCGGACTTTTGCTCGTTTTTTTGCCACAAAGGCACGAAGCAATTTTTTTCTGCGTATATCTGTGAGATCAGCGGGCAACTTTATTATGTTTTTCTCCCACAGATTTAAGATGATCAGCGCAGAGTTATGATGAATATAATATATTAATAGTCATTGCGAACCGAAGCGCTGTTGTGGGGAGCTTGAAGCAATCTGTTTAGTTTAGCGTTTACCATTTGAAAATTGATTATTGTTAATTATCGCTGTTATTTTAACGGTGTAAGAAATTTAAGAACATTCGCTATCTCCATTTATTTACGTGCTCAACCTTGTTCTGGAACTGTGCCGCCAGCGACTTTATTCTTGATTGCAAAATCAGTTTTCGGCCTTCAATTGTACGGGTAAATATTAAATCGCAGTTACCTACACAGCGTTCCCATTGTTTTTTGAAATGCTCTGCCAGGTTTTTATTTCTACCGATCAGCTCGGGAACAGCGTGGTAATCCTTCTGTTTAATAAAAAGCATAAACCTGTTTTTCCTGATCATTACATACCGTGGATTATTGATAGGGGCAATGATTTCTTGCAGTGCATTAATAAAAGTAGATTTTTCGAAAGTGGTTCCACCTTCTAAATGGCAAAAAACAGCACCATGTTCATCCATATTGCTTTCTACGTAAATTTTCGAAATGTCAGTATGAATTGCTCCTGCTTTAATCAGCGCATTTAGCAATGCCTCACCAATTTGCTGGATATCTTTTGATATATCCCGGTACTTAATATAGAGGCTTAGGGTTTTGTAGGTTAGCCGCCCAAATATGATTACTCCAATCGTGCCAATGATAGCAAGCAGTAGGTACAGGTCGTTTGCCGATCGGACATTTCTACCGCCCCTGAGTAAAAGTTCGAAACTTTGCAGACCAAATCCGGCCAGGCCCGAAGCTAAAGTTGCCGAAAGATTGGCAATAGTTTTACTAAGGTACATGCCTTTAGTTTCCTGATATCCTTTTTCTTCCAGAAATGGGATTTTAATTTCTTCGATCAGGTTTACACCTCCTTCAAGTGCCAGTTCCCAGCGTTTTTTTAAATTTTCCCTGTCGGCCGCATATGTAAACATTTCATCATTCTTTTTCCCGGCTTCTACCTCCTGAGCAATGTTCCCGGGTAAGTTTAACCGGTTCAGGCCGTTTTCTATCCCGGGATTTTCTTTAAATGAAACCCCCACAAAACTTTTAAAGCGTCTTTTTAATAAATCGAAATCATCCCCTCCGGTTTTTGTTGTCGGGTCTATCGTTACCAAATGCCAGATATTTCCGGTTTTATTGGCATTTCCATTTTGTGTTCTAATTGCCCTGCCGCGCATTTGGTTGGAAGAAACAAAAGAACCCACAAAACTGGCCAGTATTAATGCATTGATGGCCGGCGCATCCCACCCTTCGCCCAGTAAAGATTTTGTTCCGATCAATACTTCAATTTCTCCTTCCTGGAAAATTTCGGTTACGATGTGGATCAGGTCATTTTTAAGCTGTTCGGTTTGGTCGATAATGATATAGTTATGATCGAAAGGAAGAGGAGGTAAGCCGATTTTCGAAATTCCCTTTCTAGCTGCCTTTTCTTCAAATACTTTACATGCTGTTTTTGGTATAATAACCATCGAACCAGTTAACACGCCTATTTTTTTACTGTTGTTGTTCTCCCTACGTAATTTTTCGAATATGGGGATTACGCCCATTTTGGTTAACTCAAGCTGATTTTCGGATGTATTTACATAAAATTCTTTGCGGATGTAATCAGATAAGATCACCATCCTGAGCTGATAGCCCAATTGTTTAAACTCAAAATCAACAATTTTGCAAATGCCCGTGAGTTTGCTAATACTGGAAGTTAAAAAGCTTGTAATGCGTTTATTATTCGAAAAATCAATCTGTCTTTTTTCCATCGCACCGCAGCGTCTCAATTTATTTTCAAGTTGCTTACGGTGTTCATCAAAGGCTTTAAAACGGTCTTTTTCCTGATGCAGGTAAAAATCTAAAAGCTTTTCCATCCAATGGTAATCGAGCGGTGGGATTTTCAGTTTTTCATCTCCCATCACCTCAGTATGCAGTTCGTGGATTTCCCTTCCGTTGGCATGCAGAAAAATTAAACAGGCCGAATAGCAGGACAGGTTAGTGTAAATCCATTCGAGATGTTCAGTTGGGTTTACCCATATCGGATGGTTTTCGATCGCGGTGATCATCGTTTTATCCTGTTTGATTTCGTGGAACAGTTGTTCGATATTTTCCCTGAACCTGAGGATGTTCTGGTTTTCTTCTGTTGTTGGAAAAGTGAAATGCACATAATCCTGATGCGGACATAAATCGCCCTCAATTACCAGCTCGGGCACGGATATCTCGGCATCAACAGGGCCGTTAAACTCGAGGTACCTTAACCATTCGGTTGGGGTAACATCATAAGGTGGGGTTGCCGTTAAGCCCACGGTAATGGGGTCTAGTTTTTCTTTTACCCTGGTTAGGGTTTGCCACCATTCGTTTTTTAAGTGATGGGCTTCATCCACCACAATGGTATTAACCTGTTGCAATTTTAACCCATTTACAATGTTATCCAGATTAGGATTTGATGATTTTAAGGTTTCTTCGGTATCTTCCTCTTCGTCGGTTTCTTCCTCCTCTTGTACACGCAGGTTATTACAGGCTGCGTGGAGCCCCTGGAAAGTAACCACTGTCATAAATTTTGGATTTCTAATATCTTTCGAAATCCAGTCTGGTATTGTTTCAGCCTGGAGAAAAAGATCGCAGAAACGCTGTATCCACTGGTTGCGGATGGCAATGGTTGGAGCGAGGATTAGGGTTGGTTTATTTAAACGGATAGCCACTTGGAGGCCTAAAACCGTTTTTCCTGACCCAGGCGGTGCAATAATATGTAAATGCCGGTTAGCAATATAGTTGTCTAAATGATCGAGCACCCGTTTTTGATACTTTCGCCAACTGGATACAAATTTTATTTCTTCTGGATAGGAGGTCAAGGTTTAAGAGCTTTAATATTCTTTAGTCATTTATTAAACCGATCATTTCATTGATCCTTTTCTCAGCTTCATGTTTAGTAATCCCTCCATAGTAATCTTTAACAAATGGATGGTCAAAATCCTCGTGTGGAACAATTAAAGGCCTGTTATTATCTGTTTGAGTATAAACTGTTGTTGGGATACTCAATGTGCTTTGGTAGCCTGGTACATTGTTGCACAGCCAACCGAAATAAGTTACCTCGTGGTTTTCATTGTTAAAATTATCCTTATAATCTTTGAAACTTTTTTCACTTAACGATACCCACAAACCATACTGCAGGTCTTCACAATGATCGTTAACAAGTTGCGATAGTGTACAACGGATAAATCTGTCAACGGTTTCCCCATCTTCTATTGTACAAAAATCCGAACTTAAAGTTGCAATGGTTTCTTTATCCTGGTCATTTAGATTATCATAATGTAAGGGGGAACTGAATGCAAGCGCAGGCCAATCGTGATGTATTTCACCACAGGTGTGGCATGTGTAAGTGGAGAGCTGACTCATTAACTGATTAATTTAAATTGGCTGGTTTTTAAATGACTGGTTTTAATGCTTTGCCTTTTCATACTGATTAAGTTCAAACTACAGTAGCCTGATCTTTATACAATTTCCGCTTCTCTCTTTTTAACGTCCACCTCAATAACATTGGATTGATGATTAGTTCAAATAAAATGGTGAAAATAGCTTCCATATTTGTTTATGATAGGTACAAGATAATAAAAACATTAGTTCGGTATTACCTTCCAATGGGATATATTTAAATCACGGTTTTCTTTATGTTTATGCCCAGGGATTTTTATAACCCTTTTGACCTTTTTGGGTAGATCTGTAATCCCTGGTGCCACCTTTTAGTGCTTTTTCATCTTCCATTTCATCATCAGTATCCCAATCATCAGCTCGTGCAGGGCTCATGTTCCCATGGATAACCTGATCTTCGGCAGGAAGCTGACTGGCCGGAAATGTACCTTCCTGAACATCTCTGTGTCTGGCTACCTGTTTTCGTCCTTCCGCTGCGCTGGCTACAAATTTGAAATATTGGGTGAATTGGTTGAACTTAATTTCGCCATTCTCAATGGCACGCAAAGTTGCCCTGAATATTTTCCCGGCGCCCTGCTTTCTCCATTCTTCTGCCAGATAAACGGTAATGTGCATTTGTGATGCGCCTCTTTTTTGTAGTTCAGTAAAGCCCGTATCGTCAAGTTTCAATAGTTGGGTGGCAATTTGCGGGTCAGAGAGTGTTCCTGAAGTTACCGCCCTGATAAATTCATCATAAGTATCACCCATTTGTGTTCCGCCCCAACCGGCAGAGGTACTACCTGTTTTGGGTGCCCCACGGTTATGAAAGGCACTAATCGAACCAGCTCCAAAGGGAGCAGGAACACCAATACCGGAAGCTCCTTTTGTCCAATCCTGATAAGGGGAAAAGGTGCCAGGTGTATAATCACTGTGGTCCGATGTAACGTGTTTTGTTACAATTGGTCTGCCATCAGTTGCCGTGCCAGTCTTTTTATAAGATTCACCTGAACTTTTGAGTATAAAAATATCCGGATCATCAGTTTTGGTGAGGTTTAAACTCTGGCCATGCTGATTATCTTCATAAGCCCATTGGGGCTGTATTACCGTTTTATAATTAATGTTGTTCGAAGCAGGCTGTACATATACGGTTTGCGTTTGATTACTAATTTGCGCATTTGTAAAACGTTGAGTTGAGGCTTTCAACTGTTTTACTTTTTGGCTACTGTTAACCATATCCTGCACTTGCCTTTGTGCAATGGTTTCCGGTCTGTTATCTATAAAAGAAGTTGCTTCGTTTTTACCTTGTTGAGTGGAAGAGCCATTTGCGGTGGACTGACTTTTATTTTCGGATATTTTATCAGCGTATATAGGCATTGTTGAGCGTTTATTGAATTAAAGATATAAGTATTCTGTTAACCATGCAAGTGATAATGCGTTTCAACTTTAAAGGTATGGCTACAAAAGAACACTGGCCAGATAAAAGCTTGATAATGGAACAATAGGGATTGGTTATATATACAGTTTGAACCAAAGTTAGTTGTTCGTTTGAAGTTCAAATCGTCATTGCGAACCGAAGGGTAGGATGGAGTTTGGTGTAAAGTAATCTGTTTATCCGAAGTTGGGATTTATAAAGATTGTAAAAAGATGCTGTATCAATATCGGTTTGTCATCCTGAGCCCGTCGAAGGACCAGTTTTAATGCGTTCCGACAGGCTCAATATGACAGCATCTAAAGGGATTTAAATTATGATATAACCCCTGTTATTCGTTTTTAATGTTTAACATCGGCCGGAGCATTCGTGGTCGAATCTGCTGTAGAATCGGTATGTGTACTATCCATCATTTTGCTGGTATCGGTGTATTTGTGCATCGTGTCGGCATTTTCCTCGCCAGCTTTTTTACCAGTACATGCCGATAAGGCTAAACCTAATGCGGCAACTAAGATTATTACTTTCGTTTTCATATTCAATGTTATTGGTGTATCAATACAATTCTTTTTAACCGGCAATTGTTTTGAGAATGGTTAAATTATGTTTGGAATTGAGGGTTCGGAGTTTGGTCGTCATTGCGAACCGAAGGGGAAGTAAAGCAATCCGGCTAGTTTGCCGTTTGAAAATTGAAATTTGATTATTGGTCATTATTAAAATCTGTGCGCATCTGTGGTCAAAAACTTTTACCTCTAACGTACAGATCGAAATCTATAGAAAGCCCCAGCCTATTCATTCTGGCAATGCTCTCCCTGTTGATACTCGGGCCGCCGATCATCCCATTTCCATTATGGATCTCCATGGCAACCTGAATGTAACCTTCAGCTTTTTCTACCAGTTCCCTAACGCCTTTTTTGTCTGTTTCGAGGTAGATTAACAACTTGCTGAGTTTATCTTCAAATTCGTCGGGTTCTGTATTGAGCATAATCTTTAAGGCACTAAACCGATGTGCTGATCTGCCGTTTTTCTTTAAATCACCTTTATTCCGGCTGTCATAAACCGATAGGGTAGTGAAAGCTTTTAGTTCATTTTCTGTAAGACTTTCTGATGTGGCAAAAAAATAAACCCAGTTTCCAGCTTCTGTTTCGATAGAGATAATTTCGCCTAAATTAAGGTCGATATACACCGCAAAATAGAACCGCTCATCCTGCACCGGAAGGTAAGCTATAATGAGGTTATTGCGCTCGCGGTCAATCCGGTCTATCTGTAGCTTATTGTTGAGGTAGATTGGCTGATGAATTTCAAGATATTGCCCGGTTACCCCGAATGTTTTTTCCTGAAATTCTTTTTCAATCAGTGTTATGGCTTGTTCGTCTGTCATTTATTTTTTTGATGCATAAATATAGGTTTTTTGATTAAAGGTATGAGGCTCACCATAGAACACCAATTGGAAATGATGTCGGGATGCTCTGTACAAATGCATTAAGATCCCCGCGTGCGCGAGGATGACGAACTTTTTAATGTAAGTCTGTTAACAGTAATTAATCCTAACTCGTCATTGCGAACCGAAGGGAGGGCTGGTGAGCAGGAGTGAAGCAATGTTTTAGGAAAACTTGAAATTTTATTTTAAGCACAAGTCTGGCCATTGTACGGGCTAAGGCGCTAAGACTAGCGCCAGGATGGTTTTCTAAAGTCGAAAGAACGAATTGGTATTTGGTTTTGTGCAGCTATTTGTTATGCATGCATTATAAATCTGTTATCTTTGCAGCTTTTATCAAATATCAGCATTCATTAGCATATTCATGGGCAAAAACAGCATCGGCTCTACCATTACATATTTCTTTTTAGGCGAGTATTTTTCTGATGCGCTGCGCACCACCATTACCGTGGTATTGCCCATTATTTTATTCTTTTATCTGGGTAATCCCGAAGCAGCTAAAGGAATAGGCGTGGGAGCTTTGCTGATCAGTTTAACTGATTTGCCCGATAACCGATTAAATAAACTCAAAACAGCCTTATCCAGTATCATTGTATTTTTCTGTACTACTTTGGTGGTATCATCTATATTGTATAGTCAGTACCTCACTGCAGTGATTGTGGTTATTGCCGCTTTCAGTTGTTCTATGTTTGCGGTGTATGGACAGAAACTGTCGTTAATTGGTACCATGGCCTTGATTGTTTGCACCTTTGTGATGGGGCTTCACCCGGCAAGGCCGCTATATTTTAGCAGTTATATTCTGGTGGGAGGCGTTTGGTATTATGTGATCAGCCTGATCCAGATTCTGATCCGGCCGTACCGTTCGTTGCATCATGCCATTTTTGAGTGTTTAATGAGCAGTGCCGTATTTTTAAATGCCAAAGCCAAGAATTATGATGTAGATGTACCGCTCGATCTGCAACAGAAAGAAGCCATTAAACTGCATATCAAGGTTAACCAGAAACATGAGCTGATCCGCAACCTGTTGCTTACCGATAAGTATGCCATGAATCCCAATAACCCCAAAGGCCAGTTGTTGCTGGAGCGGGCGAGGTTACTGATCGATTTATACGAACAGTTAAATGCAGTGCATTATGATTACGCCCTGGTGCGGAATACCCTCGCTACCGGACCGAGTTTAAAACTGATTGCCAACCTGATCGAATTATTGGCAAAAGAACTTGAAGAACTGGGCAGGCATGTTCGTTCGGCAAAGGCTTATAAAGGCGAGGTGGCCACCAATATCGAATATTACCAGAAACGTTTAATGCTGCTGCAGGAAATGGAACGTTTAAACGAAAGCCAGCGTAAAATTGTGCTGAAAGTGGTTTCGAACATGAACGATATTGTGCGCATCATCGAAATGATCAGGGGCAATGAGCGTACGCCCGAAAAACACCTGCAGGAACTGAGTGGTGCGATTTCTTATCCTTTATTTATTACCGGTGATCGCTTTACCATTAAAGAACACCTGAGCTTAAAATCGCCCATCTTCAGGTTTTCGCTGCGGCTGGCCATTTGTTTCCTTTTTGGTTTCTTATTGATCTGGCAGCTGGAACCGAGTAAATACAGCTACTGGCTTTTTTTGACGCTCGTGATTGTAGCGAGGCCGAAGTTTTCGATTACCTGGAAACGAAACCTGCAACGTTTAAAAGGAAGCCTTGGTGGCGTTGTGGTTGGTTTGGTAATCATTTATTTTGTGAAGAGTCCGGTGGTGTTGCTTTCCTTTTCTGTGATCTTTTTATTGGGCTTTTATGCTTTTAACCGCCTAAATTATACGGTTAGTGTGCTCTTTATTACCCCCGCGGTGATTTTAACACTGGGCAGTTATCAGGGACATTTCGACCACATTGTGCATGACCGGATTCTGTTTACCTTGTTGGGTTGTGTGATCGCTATTTTTGCCACTTATCTTTTCCCGATATGGGACAGCAGGCAGCTGAAAGAGAAAATTAATAAAGCCACCAAAGATTGTTTACAATACTTAAAAGTAGCTATTGAGCGGAAGGAAAACCTGGGCGAAAACATTTCGCGGATGGCGAGAAAAAATGCCAACCTCAGTTTATCTGCCTTAAGCGAAGCCATCGAATCGGCCAGTCAGGAGCCTATGCGTAAACACCTTGATTTTAATGCGCTTTATGGTGTGCAATCGACCGTTTACCAGATCAATGCCATTATTACTTCCATTTACCTTTCGCTTAACCATAAACCCGAACAGGCTGATCCTGCGGTAGTGAGCCAGATTGTAAATAACCTCAGTGAGGTAGCAACCTTACCAGATAGTACTTTGAATCCGGATGAAATTGATCAGGAAAGTGATCATTCTACGAAACAGAAACTGGCGCATATTGCGGTTTTGTCTGTAGCGTTTAGCAGGTTTAATGCTGCTTTTAGGGCTTGATGATCGGCGAGTTGTAAATATTGTTCCCGCAGATTTAAGATGATCAGCACAGATAGGCTTACCAACAGCTATGTTAAATTCTTTTGGGCACATCTTTTTTTAAGAATGTTTTAGGCATTTTAATAACCAACTTTAATAAAGCACGGATTTTAACCAAGTACGCTGTCAATCCCAAGAGCCGGGAAATCAAAAAAACAGGTGCAGTTCATTTAAATTGGTACTAATAAACCTAAAACGCAGTGGTTTTGTGTTCATAAACGATGATTTGATTTTAAAAAGAAAATTTTGAACACAAAACGTAGTGCCGCTGTTTTTTTGATGCGCATGGGATTGTGCAAAAGGCTCATTGCTGGATCCGATAGCTATCGGATGACAAGGCATTTTATTTATAGGTTTTAGTGTTTTTAATTATATAAATGAGCTACGCTATCGCTTCGGTTTGCATACTTTTGATGCCTCAAAAGTTTGATGCCCCGCGGCAGAGAGCGGTAGAAGAATTTTTACAATTTAATATCCACGCGATAGCTTGATGGATAAGAAATGAAAACGCAAGTAATATCAGGCTATTTTATCCTATCAGACATATAAGTAATCAATGCATTTACTTTTTACAGTTAACCGATTAACCAGTTTACACCATTCACCACTCTTTAAATTCAATTAATTGCCCACAAAACTATGGATATTGGTATATTGTGCGCTTTAATAACCTTATGTATATGAAAAAAATATTCCTAAGTCTTTTTCTGCTCTCTTTTTTAACCATAACCACTTTTGCCCAAAAGAAACCTAACTTTTGGGATGATGTGCAAACCATTAAAAAGTATGATCAAATGTATAAACCGCCCGTTCATCCGGTGTTGTTTGTAGGTAGTTCATCTATCCGGAAATGGGACGATTGCACACAGATTTTTGCTAAATACAATACCTTAAACCGTGGTATAGGTGGCGCAGTAATTGATGATATTACCTATTATTTAAATGATGTGGTTTTTCCGTATCAACCAAAACAGCTAGTGATTTATGTTGGCGAAAACGACCTGCCAAATGATACGGTAACACCCGATACCGTTTTAAACCGAACCATTAAGTTATACCGTGCCATCAGGGCAAAACTGCCAACGGTGCCGATTGTTTATATTTCGATAAAACCAAGCCCAAGCAGGGATAAATTTAAGGAGAAAGCAGTGGCATCTAATGCACTCATCAAAAAGTTTTTAGCTGGAGAAGCCAATACCACCTTTGTTGATATTTATGCTTTGATGTTAACCAAAGAGGGTAAACTTAGACCAGAGCTATTTGTAGAAGATATGCTGCACATGAATGCCAAGGGTTATGCCATCTGGCGAAAAGCCGTTGAACCACATTTAATAAAGTAAGTAAAAGTTATAATCTGTTTAATATCTGCCACTCAACTATAGCCCCGATCCGATAGCTATCGGATGAACGAAAAGCCCCGAGCGAAGTGAGGACTTGCAGAGAAAGCGGGACCGGAGCAACACCAATTTGCATTGACGTTCCGCTTCAAATTAAAACACCTCATTTTCTATTTTTTTACCACCTAAGACATCTAAGCACACCTGAGTATTGTAATCGGTGGATAATAATATTACCCTTAGATGTTCTCAGGTGACTAAGGTGGTTCATTTCAAAGGGCGTGGTTCCTTTGATGGTTGTTAACAAGGTTAACCGGAATTAAAATTATATATTTATTATTGCGTTTAATTCTCCCTAACCTTATGTACAAAATTCTGCTTGCTGTTTTATGCCTTCTGATTGGTTCCCAAGCCTCCGCTCAGGATCTTTTGGGTATTCCGCAGATTGTAAATTACAATAACGAGCAATATAATGGCGGGATCCAGAACTGGGAAGTTAAACAAGATAAAAACGGCATTTTGTATTTCGGCAACAATGAAGGCTTACTCACCTTTAATGGCCGGTACTGGAACCTGTACCGTTTGCCCAATTATACCTCTGTCCGCTCTATTGGTATCGACTCTAAAAACAGAATTTACGTTGGCGGACAGGATGAATTTGGCTACTATTACCCGAACGAACATGGCATTTTAAAATACACCTCTTTATTAAACCTCGTCCCGGAAAACCTGCGTAAACTGGCCGATATCTGGGACATTTCCATCATTAACGATGAAGTATTTTTTAGGTCGGTTAATGCCATTTTGCATTACAAAGATGGAGTTGTTAAAAGCTACAAAGTAAATGCCACCTGGCTGTTTATGGGGATGGCGAACAATAAAGTTTTTTCGCAAACCAAAGATGTGGGCCTCATGGTTTTCGACCATGATTTATGGAAGCCATTTTGTAGCGACACCATTTTAAAACAGTTTTCCGTTACTTCAATTTTGCCATATGGAGGCGATACTTTACTGGTTTCAACCTTAAAACAGGGCTTCTTTTTAATCGCCAATAATAAACTTAGCCGTTTAAAAACGAAACTCGATCCCGTTTTTTTTAACGACCGGATTTATTTTGCCAGCCAGATTAACCAAAACTTGTACGGGGTGGGCACCACATCAGGTGGGGTGTACATCATGAATAAACGCGGCGAACTGGTGCAGAAATACAATTACCGTGAAGGTTTGCAGAACAACAATGTGAGGGGCATCCAGCTCGATCAGGATAAGAATATGTGGCTGGCTTTGGATGATGGAATTGCCTATGTGGCCATTAACAGCGCCATAAAAAACATTTTTCCCGACCGGAATAAACAGATTACCAGTTATGCTTTCAGAAAGTTTAACCAATCGATTTATATCGGTACTTCAAACGGTTTATATACGGCCAAACTAAATGCTGCCACACCTGATTTAAGCTATTCTACGGCAAATTTTGAGGAAGTAAAAAATACCAAGGGGCAGGTGTGGGGTTTGGACGAAATCAACAATCAGTTGCTAATGGCGCATGAGGACGGCACTTCTGTGATCCAGGATAATATGGCCAGATCGCTTTACAATTTACCAGGCACCTGGATGTACCAAACGGTAGATAAAGTGTACCCGAGCAATGAGGTTATTGCCGGTACTTACTGGGGGCTGCAGCGACTGCTATATAGTGGCGGTACCTTTACCAATGCGGGTAAAATTGAAGGATTAAGAGAAACCCTGCGTTTTATTGTAGCTGATAATAACAATCCCGATCATATCTGGGCATCGCATCCCTACCATGGGGTGTATAAAATAGAATTAAAGCCCGATCATAAAAGCATATTGCGCACCACCATGTTTACCGACAAGGATGGATTGCCATCTAAACTCTATAATTACGTGTACCATGTAAAAAACAGGGTTTTAATTGCTACTGTTGATGGCGTGTACGAGTATGATGCCATAAAAAAGCGGTTTGTGCGGTTAAAGCTGTTGGGTAAGGCACTTAACGGCGTGTCTATACAGTATATGAAAGAAGATAATGATGGCAACATATGGTTTGTGAGCAATAAAAAAGTTGGGGTAATCGATTTTAGAAAACCTGACGGCGGAAATGCCTTCAGCATATTTTACCTGCCCGAACTTGATGGAAAAGTGGTGGGCGGTTTCGAATCCATTTACGCGTTAGATAGTCACAATATATTTATCGGTGCCAATAAAGGTGCTTATCACATCAATTATGATAAATACATCGAAAATATAACCAAACCAAATGTGTTATTGGGCACAATCAAACTGTTTGGTAAACAAGATAGTATGGTTTTTGGCGGTTATTTTGTGAAAAAGGGGGTAATTGCTGATAAACAGGATGAAAGCAGTTTGCCCGAGTATGTAAACAGTTTGAATTCCATCCATTTCGAATATGCTTCTACTTTGTTTGAGCACGACAGGAACATCAAATTCAGTTACCAGCTAGTTGGTTTCGATCGTGACTGGTCGGAATGGAGCATTAAAAGCGAAAAAGACTACACCAATTTACCTGCAGGCAAATACACCTTTAATGTAAAAGCAAGAACCGATGTAGGTAATGAATCGGTAATGGTAAGTTATAGCTTTGTGGTTTTACCGGCCTGGTATAATACAATTTGGATGAAACTGGTTTACCTGATACTGATTGTTTTACTGATCAGGCTGATCATCAGGTGGCAAAAGCAGAAACACATTAAAGAGCAGGAGCGGATGAGTTACCTCCACCAGCTGGAATTAGACCGTAACGAAAAAGAAATTGTGCGCCTGCAGAACGAAAAACTGGAAGCAGATGTAAACTATAAAAACAAAGAACTTTCTACCATGACCATGCATTTGGTACAGCGTGGCAAGGTGCTGGCCAAGATCAAAGAAGTAATTTCTACGGTAATCAAAAACCACGACATCAGCGAAAGTTCGCCAAGTTTCAGGCACCTCATCAGGCTGATCAGGGATGTGGAAAAGAAAGACCAGGAACTGGATCATTTAAGCGTGCATTTTAACCACGTAAATACCGAATTCTTTAATAAACTTAAAGATCTTTATCCCGACCTGAGCCAGAACGATCTTAAATTCTGTGCCTATTTATCCATGAATCTTTCTTCAAAAGAAATGGCACAGCTGATGAATGTGACCATAAAAGCAATTGAAGTTGGGCGCTACCGTCTTAGAAAAAAACTTCAGCTTAAACCAGAAACCAATTTATATGAGTTTCTGATCGAAATAGCCCGCCAAAAGAACCCTTAATTCAATGTTTTTGTTACAAATGAGTAGATTTATTTGATAAATATTTAAGTGTTTGTTTATCAGTTATATTAACACCTCTTTGTAGGGCTTATGTAGGGCTTCATTTCTTTCTTTTTTACTCAATTGAGGGCTGCTGTATGGTTTGTGTAGTAGCGCTAAATTGTGCTATTGTATTGCACCTCTCTAGATTTGATTTTAATAATGGGCTACCAAGGCCCACGGTGTTAACTAACCAAATATTAACTTAAAACTAAATTCTATGAGAGGAAGATTTACATTCGTATTCTTCATGTTCTGTTTCCTGGTTTTTCCAATGGCCTTATTGGCACAGGATATTCCCGTAACAGGAAAAGTAACAGAACAAAACGGCGACCCATTACCGGGCGTAACCGTAAAGCTTGATGGAACAACCAAAGCCGCATCAACTGATGCCAATGGTGTTTTCGCTATTCAGGCACCTGTGGGTGGAAAATTAACCATTAGCCTGATTGGCATGGCCACGCAAACCGTAACTGTTCCGGCAGGCGGTCGTATCAATGTTTCGCTTAAAGCCGATTCGAAAGATTTAACAGAAATAGTTGTAGTAGGTTATGGTACACAAAAGAAAAGTGTAGTAACCGGTGCAATTTCGAGCGTTAAAGCATCAGACCTGGAAAATCAGCCGGTAGTACGTATCGAGCAATCATTACAGGGAAGAACTTCAGGTTTAACCATTGCAGCAACATCTGGTCAGCCGGGTTCGAGTGCTACGGTACGTTTAAGGGGGTTTACTTCTTTCGGTAACGATAAAAATAACCCGCTTTGGGTGGTAGATGGTGTAGTTATCGATAATGGTGGTATCGGTTATTTAAACCAGAACGATATCGAATCGATCGAAGTGTTAAAAGATGCAGCTTCTGCCGCCATTTACGGTGCACGTGCAGCCTCGGGAGTAATCCTGGTAACCACTAAAAAAGGTAAGGCAGGTAATATCAGCATTAACTACAGCGGTTATTATGGTACTCAGGCACCAGCGAAAAAATTAAAAATGCTTGATGCTACGCAATATGCCACGGTAAGAAATCAGGCAGCTTCAGCAGCTGGTGTTGCGCTTCCTTATGCAGATCCGGCTTCATACGGCGTAGGTACAGATTGGCAATCACTAATTTTTAATGATGCTGCTCCAAAGCAGAATCACGAGGTAAGCATTAGTGGTGGTAGCGAAAAGGCAACGTTTTATACCTCATTCGGTTATACCGATATTGATGGTATTGTAGCCACACCAATTTCGAAATTCAACCGTGCCAATATCCGTTTAAATTCAACCTATAAACCTGCAAAATGGATTACCATAGGCGAAAACTTAGGTTACAGTCATGCAGTTACCAGTGGTATTGGCGAAACCAACAGAGAGTATGGCGGCGTATTGAGTTCTGCAATTAACTTAGACCCGATTATGCCTGCCGTAATTGATAATCCAACTGCTGCTGCTTCGGTTTATAATCCAAATAATCCTTTAGGATTTAAAGATGATAACGGTAATTTTTATTCGATTCCGGCTGGTGGTTTCCAGGAGATGAAAAATCCTTTGGCCTACCAGAAAACAAGATTGGGTAATTACAACTGGGACCACAACATTATCGGCAATGCTTTTGTAGATATCGAGCCAATTAAAGGTTTACATGTACGTTCTACTTTGGGTACTAAACTGGCTTTTTATGGAGGCGATACTTTTACACCTGCATTCTTTTTAGGCAATGGGCCGGGTGGTGTAAATGCTACTGCTACATTATCGCGAAACCTGAACTATATCATCAACTATAACTTTGAGAATACTGTATCTTATAACAGAACCTTCGATAAGCATAACATTACTTTATTGGTTGGTCAGGGCGCTTATAAAGATAACAATGCCAGGGGTGTAACCAGTACTTATGGAAACATTCCGGCCACAACTTTTGATGAGGCTTCGTTCAGATACAATGCTTTGGCCGCTTCCAGAACAACAAGCGGATCGGACGGAACCGACCACAGGGTAAATTCACTATTCTCCAGGTTACAGTATAACTACGCTGAAAAATATTTATTTACTGCGTTGATTAGAAGAGATGGATCATCCAGGTTTGGTGCTAACCATAAATTCGGTTATTTCCCTTCAGCGTCAGTGGGTTGGGTGCCAACACTGGAAGATTTTTTCCCTAAAAACAATGTGCTTACTTTCTTGAAAATCCGTGGTAGCTATGGCGTAACCGGACAGGATTTAATTGGCGATTTCTCTTTCGTGCCAACCGTTGGCCCAGGGCGTAACTATACTTTTGGTACAACTGAAACTATTGGAATAGGTTATAGCCCGAACGCTCCGGCAAATCCGGATCTGAAATGGGAAGAAACCAGGCAAACCGATATCGGCTTTGAGGCCACCTTGTTAAACAACATCACCTTCAACTTTGATTGGTACAAGAAAAAAACAATTGGCATTTTACAAAACCCACCAGTACCAGGTTATACCGGAAGTGGTTCTTTTGCGGCTAACGTAGCCGATATGGAAAACACAGGGGTGGAGCTGGAACTGGGATACCGTAAAAAAATCGGTGATTTTAACATTGGGATAAATGGAAATGCATCTTTCTTCAAAAATAAAGTAACCAAATTATTGCCAGGAGTTACCTTTATTGAAGATAATACAGCCAGTTTCCAAACTTTGGGCGCCATTACCAGAACTACTTTGGGTAGGGCATACAATGAGTTTTATGGTTACCAAACATTGGGCATATTCCAAACCCAGGCAGAGGTTGACAGTTATGTTGGTCCGAACGGCACAAAACTACAGCCAAATGCCAAACCCGGTGATTTGAAATTTGCCAATTTAAACGGCGATAATGCCATTACCGTTGATGACCGTACCTACCTGGGTAACCCTGCACCAAAAATGAGTTATGGTTTAACCATTAATGTAGCTTACAAAAACTTCGATTTTACTGCTTTTGGTAGTGGAGTTGCCGGAAATACTATTTTCCAGGGTTTAAGAAGGTTAGATATCGGTACACAGGCTAACTGGCAAACGAAAATTTTAGATAGCTGGTCGCCAACTAATACGGGTGCAACCTTGCCCCGACTTGTACAGGGTGATCCAAATGGAAACTACTCTAAATTTAACTCCGTTTATCTTGAAAAAGGCGATTATTTCAGGTTGCGTACCATCCAGTTAGGCTATACTTTCCCTAAATCAATTACGGAAAAATTAAAAATGCAGAAACTAAGGGTTTATGTGCTGAGCGAGAACTTGTTCACCATTACCAAATATTCTGGTTACGATCCTGAGTTGGGTGTTACAAGTGATGCCGGTGGTGGTGCAGTATTCAGTGTAGACCGTGGCGCCTATCCACAGGCACGCTCTTTCTTATTTGGTTTAAATGTTGGATTTTAATATTGATAAAAATGAAAACTAAAATAAAATATATTCTTGCATTGGTGATTGGTTCGCAATTACTGAATTCATGCAAAAAAGATTTAGATGTAAATTTTCAGGAACGTGTCCTGGTTGATAATTATTATAAAACCCCTGCCGATGCCCTTGCTGCATTAATATCGGTTTACGACAGGTTTGGTTATCAGGACGGAGGTTTATATGATAAAGTAGCCATTATGGATGTTGCCGGCGATGATCAGCTTGCTGGTGGTGGTAGTGCTACTGATATCAATGCCCTTCAGGTGATTTCCAACTATACTTTAACCCCCGCAATTGGGCCACAAACTTATCTTTGGAATAAAGGTTATGCTGGTATTTACCGTGCAAATATTCTGCTTTCAAGAATCGATGCAATATCAATGGATGCTACACTTAAAGCACGTTACACGTCTGAGGCGAAAACGTTAAGGGCATTATTCTATTTTGATTTGGTAAGGTTCTTTAAGAACATTCCGCTGCTTACGGCAGAAGTTCCTGTGAGTGAAATGTATAATGTAACCCAGGTACCTCAGGAAGATGTTTATGCTTTTATAGAAAAAGAACTGGTTGCTGCAATTCCGGGGCTGCCAAATACAGTTCCTGCCGCTACAGAAGGTGGCCGTTTAACCAAAGGAGCTGCCCAGGCTTTATTGGGTAAAGTTTATATGTGGGAGAAAAAATACCAGCTGGCTGCAGATCAGTTTGCCATAGTAAACGGACCGACTCCAGGACAGGCCAATCCTACTTATGGCTATAAACTATTGCCAAACTTTGCCGATTTATGGAAAGTACCTAATAAATTTAACAGTGAATCTATTTTAGAAATCGTACACACTGGTGCATCTTTAGGGAACTGGAATGATGCGGGTGCAACTGAGGGGAATTTATTAAACATCATCACCGGACCAAGGGGATATAATCCAAATGCGGCCGCCCCTGATTATTACTCAGGTTATAGCTTCCTGGTGTTTACCAAAGCGTTTTTTGATTTTATTCATTTCGATCCACGAAACGGTGCAACTGTTGCCAATTTAGATAGTTTGGAGAAGAATTACATCATCGGAAACTACGATGGCAACGGACCTGCAGGTTCGGGTAATAAAAGACCGGGTTATACACCAGGTTATAACAATACTGGTTATTTCCTTGGTAAATTTATTGCCAGACAATCAAACAAAACAACAATTGGAACCAATTTCGATTTAAACTTCTCGCAGGATATTTATGAAATCCGTTTAGCTGATACTTATTTGTTAGAAGCGGAATCAATCATGAATGCAACCCCAGGCGCTGTTGGTACAGGAAGCAGGGCCTATCAACTGTTAAACGCAGTTAGGGCAAGGGTAGGTTTAAATCCGGTAGCTGTAACACAGGATAACATTGAGAAAGAAAGACGTTTAGAACTTGCCGGCGAAGGTCATCGCTGGCTTGATCTGATCAGATGGGGTAAAGCGGCCACTGTTTTGGCATCAAAAGGCTTTGTTGCAGGTAAAAATGAAATTTTTCCAATTCCGATCAACGAGTTAAACAATACCAAACTTCTTCAAAGTAAAGAGTGGGGTGGAACGAAATAAATGCTAATCATCTATAACGCTTAACGTTTAATTGTTAACAGGGAGAAAGTTAAACCTTTCTTCCTGTTTTTTTAATCTGAACTATATTTTTACCTATGCCATCTATAAAAAGCTTTCAACTTTTAGCTGCCTGCATCCTTACTTGTTCATCACTTTCGGCCATTGCACAAAACCAGGCAGACGTTTGGTTAACCAGGGCCGATCGGTCCGTTTTATTTGCCAAACAAGCCACAGGCTTGAGTTTTTCGAATGCAAAAAACAATTATCCAACCATTATGGTCAATGAAAAGGAAACTTTTCAAAGTATTGACGGGTTTGGTTATGCCTTAACCGGTGGCAGTGCACAGCATATTGTTAAAATGTCGGCACCGGCCAGAACAGCCTTGTTAAAAGAGTTGTTTGCTACCGATGGAAATAACATTGGTGTAAGCTATATCCGCTTGAGCATTGGTGCATCTGATTTAAACGAAAAAGTATTTTCTTACAATGATCTTCCCGAAGGTGAAACCGATTTAACACAGGCAAAATTCGATTTAGGCCCCGATAAAATGGACGTCATTCCGGTAATGAAGGAAATCCTTGCGATAAACCCAAAATTGAAAATTATGGGTTCGCCATGGTCTCCTCCCTTATGGATGAAAACCACTTATGATGCCCGTGGAGGCATGTTAAAGCCCGAATATTATGATGTTTATGCTAAATATTTAGTCCGTTACGTACAGGAGATGCAAAAAGAGGGCATTCCGATTGATGCCATTACCATTCAGAATGAACCCTTGCACCCGGGCAATAACCCAAGCTTGTTAATGGTTGCACCAGATCAGGCATTTTTTGTCAAGAAATTTCTCGGCCCTGCATTTGCAAAGGCCAATATCAAAACCAAAATTATCATATACGATCATAATGCCGACAGGCCTGATTATCCGATTACCATTTTAGATGATCCCGAAGCCAAAAAATATATCGATGGATCTGCTTTTCACCTCTACGGCGGTAAAATTGAGGCCTTAAGCGATGTGCATAATGCCCATCCCGATAAGAACATTTACTTTTCCGAGCAAATGGTGGTCGAACAGCCAAACTCCGCTGGCATCAACATTGTAAACCCGGTAAGGCGTTTAATTATCGGCGCTACACGTAACTGGAGTAAAAATGTATTGGAGTGGAATTTAGCAGCCGATCCTGAAAACAAGCCTTATACCGATAGGGGAGGTTGTTCCATGTGCCAGGGTGCAGTAACCATCGATAAAGACAATTACAGCAGAAACCTGGCCTATTATGCTATTGCGCATGCTTCTAAATTTGTGCGCCCCGGTTCGCTACGTATCGCTACAAACGATTTAGCCGATCTGCCGAATGTTGCTTTTAAAACACCCGAAGGGAAACATGTTTTAATTGTTGCTAACAGCGGCAAAAATACTTCCGAATTTAACATCAGCTTGAATGGTAAAACACTTGTTGCTACACTCGATAAAGGATCTGTAGCCACTTATATTTGGTAATCATCTAAAACCTAACCTTATTTTTTATGAATTTTACAAAATCAATTTTATATACATTTCTGCTTGGCACCATTTCATTTACAGGTTTTAGTCAGGGTTTTTTAAAGGCAGATGGTAAAAAAATAGTGAATGAAAAGGACGAAAATGTGTTGCTCCGTGGCATTGGCTTAGGTGGCTGGATGCTTCAGGAAGGTTACATGCTAAAAATCAATAAAGAATCGCAGCAGTACAGGATCCGCGAACGGATAGAAGAATTGATGGGACCGAAACAGACCCAGGAGTTTTACGATGCCTGGCTGGCCAATCATACCCGCAAAATAGATGTCGATTCGATGAAACGCTGGGGCTTCAACTCCATCCGTTTGCCCATGCATTACAATTTATATACCCTGCCAGTTGATAAAGAGCCGGTTGCAGGACAGAATACCTGGCTGGTGAAAGGTTTCGCTTTAACTGATAGCCTTTTGGCCTGGTGTAAAGCCAATAAAATGTACCTGATTTTAGATTTACATGCGGCACCTGGCGGACAGGGAAATGATGTAAACATTGCCGACCGCGATCCATCAAAACCGTATTTATGGGATAGCGAAGCCAATCAGCAAAAAACCATTGCACTTTGGAAAAAATTGGCCGAACGTTATAAAAATGAACCTCATATTGGTGCTTACGACATCTTAAACGAACCGAATTATGGTTTCGAAAACCCAACAGAAGATAAAAACGGAACAAAAGAAAAAACGAATGCCCCACTGAGAAAATTGATGGTAGAAATTACCAAGGCCATCCGCGAAGTTGACCAAAAACACATCATCATCATCGAAGGTAACGGTTGGGGCAATAATTATAACGGTATTTTTCCACTTTGGGATAAAAATATGGTATTGAGTTACCATAAATACTGGAATTATAACGATCAGAACTCAATTGCACACATTATAAAAGCCCGCGATGAGCAAAATGTTCCTGTCTGGCTGGGCGAAACAGGAGAAAACTCTAATGGATGGTTTACTGATGCCATCAACCTGTTGGAAAAGAATAATATTGGCTGGTCATGGTGGCCTTTAAAGAAAATTGGTTCCAATAATCCGATGGAAATTAAATCGAATCCCAATTACGATGCGCTGGTGAGGTACATGAACAATGGCGGCAATAAACCGAAAGATAGCAATGTATATAGTGGTTTAATGGAACTGGCCATCTATTCGAAACTGGAGAACACCATTATCCACCGCGATGTAATCGATGCGATGATCCGTCAGCCTTTTAGCAATGAAACTAAACCTTTTAAGGCTAATTTAATTAAAGATAAAAGCATTATTTATGCGGTAGATTACGACCTGGGTAAAAATGGTTTTGCCTATTTCGATACGGATACGGCCGATTATCATGTTTCAACCGGAAAAAGGTCGGCTGGAAACAGAGGCAGGATTTACCGCAATGATGGGGTAGATATCACGAGAGACTCGATCCATTATGAAAAGTATTATGTAAACCACATCGAAAATGGCGAATGGTTGCAATACACGGTAAATGTTGCGCAAAAAGGAGTTTATACCTTAAAAATTAATGCCGCGGCAGATCATGCTGCTGGTAGCATAACAGTTTTAGTTGATGATAAAGAAGTGGCAAAAGCTGTTGCTGTCCCGAATACGGGCGATGCAAAGAAGTTCGCTCCATTTGAAATCAAAAACATTGCTTTAAAGGCAGGTAAGCAAAAAATTAAAGTATTGGCAACAACAGGAGGTTATAATTTTAGCTATATTCAGTTCGTAAAATAAAACTAACCAAAACATCATCTTGAAAGGTATAAAACGTATCCTCTTAATTTTAGGGTCGATGACTGTGGTCATCATTATCCTTTCAAGATGCATGAATGCTGCTGATCAATTGCCAAAAGATATCAGGGGTGAAGCTTATACCGGAGCGGCTACCTGTATAAAATGCCACAAAGATTTATCCCAATCTTATGCGCACAGTCCACATGGTTTAACCTCTAAACCTGTGGTAGATGCAGCTTTGTTAAAAGTTTTTGCAACTGATTCGAACAGCTTTTTATTTGACGCACATCAAAAGGTCGTAATCGAAAAGAGAGACAGCGGTATCTTTCAGGTGGCTTACCAGGATGGAAAAGCCGTGCGTACCCAAAAGTTTGATATCCAGTTCGGTTCAGGTGAAAAAGCTTATACTTACGCTTACTGGCAGGGAAAAAAACTTTATGAACTGCCTTTATCATATTTTTCAGGTATCCGGAACTGGGCCATTAGTCCGGGTTTCCCACGTGACAGATTTTATTACGACAGGGGCATAACCAGTCGCTGTCTCGAATGCCATGGTTCTTATGTAGAAAAAAAGCTGACCCAAAAATCGGCTTTTGTAATGGATGAGGAAATGGAAAAAGGTTCGTTAATTTATGGAATAGATTGCGAGCGCTGCCATGGGCCGGGTAAACAACATGTGGTATTTCATATGGAAAACCCTAAAGAAAAAACAGCAAAATTCATCGCGATTTATAAAACACTTTCGCGCAAGCAAAAGATGGACGCTTGCAGCGTATGTCACTCTGGCAATACCCTGGTTACGCAAAAATCGGTATTTGGTTTTAAACCCGGCGATAATTTAGATGATTACTATCAACAGGATTTTGTAGGTTTTGGTGGAGGAACCCCTGATGTACACGGCAACCAGGCGACCATGTTGATGGGTAGCAACTGCTACCGCAAAAGCGAAACCATGACGTGCCAATCGTGCCACAACACACACGAAAATATAAAAGGCAACCTAACCATTTATTCGCAGCGGTGTGTGAGCTGTCATCAAACTACAAAACACAGCAAGGCTACTTTGGCAAAAGGATTGCTCACCACCAATTGTATCGATTGCCATATGCCTAAAGAACCTTCAAAACTAATCACTTTTCAGCAAGCTGGTAAAAATGATTTGAGCGCTTACCTGTTGCGTTCACACCATATTGGCATTTATCCCGTTAATAAGTAGTAAAAACCAAACTTACATTAAGAAATTAATGATTTTCCATTAAAAGGACATGGATTTCGTACATTTGGTTTCCATCTTAAAATTAGATAGTAGCCGATATGCCCATAAAACACTACTTAGCTTTATTCCTCCTTCTTTTTTCCAGTACAGTTCTTTTTGCTCAGAATAAATTTACCCTTAGTGGTACCATCCGGGATGCGGGCACAGGCGAAACGCTGATTGGCGCCACTGTAAAGATTTCTGGCACCCCTACTGTTGCAACACTGACCAATAATTATGGCTACTTCGCCCTAACACAACCCGAAGGAACCTATACGGTAACAGTGAGTTATACGGGTTATGCTTCAATAATTAAAACGATCAATTTAACCAAAGATACCAAGTTAAATGAAGAACTAAAGAGTGCAAACGACTTGGCAGAAGTAACAGTAAGTGCAAATAACCGTAAAAATGAAAACGTTAAAAGTGCACAAATGGGGCTCGAGAAGATCGATATGAAGCTGCTTAATTCCATTCCTGTGTTACTGGGCGAAAAAGATATTTTAAAAACCATCCAGTTATTGCCGGGCGTAAAATCGGGCGGTGAAGGAAATACCGGTTTTTATGTGCGTGGCGGTGCTGCCGATCAGAACCTGATTATTCTGGATGAAGCCGTGGTGTACAATTCATCACACTTACTTGGCTTTTTCTCTACATTTAACGCTGATGCCATTAAAGATGTAAGCTTGTATAAAGGTGGTATGCCGGCACAATATGGTGGTCGATTATCTTCTGTTTTAGATGTTAAAATGGATGATGGCAACAATAAAGAATTTAAATTTCAGGGCGGGATCGGGCTGATCGCTTCACGTTTAAAAGCCGAAGGACCAATTGTAAAGGATAAGGGCTCTTTTATGGTGAGTTTCCGCAGAACCTATATCGATCTGTTTTTACGCTCTTCGCCAGATTCGTCGGTAAATGGCAGTACGCTGAATTTTTATGACATTAACGCAAAGGCAAATTACAAGATCAACGATAGAAATACCATTTACATTTCAGGCTATTTCGGTAAAGATAATATTGGTGTGAAGGATCTGTTTGAGAACAACTGGGGAAATGTAACCACGACCATCCGTTTAAACCATATTTTTAGCGACCGTTTGTTTTCGAATACCTCGTTAATTTATAACAACTATAATTATACGGTACGTTTGTTAAATGATGCCACAAATTTTAAGGCCACTTCGTTGGTCCGCGATTTTAACTTTAAAGAAGATTTTCAGTATTTCAGCAATAAACATACCCTTAGGTTCGGGTTAAATGCGACACAACACCGCATTTCTCCTATTGATATTGATAGCGATGAAGCATCGCAGGTAAATTCGCTCACACAGGAAAGGCGCTACGGCATTGAATCTGCAGCTTATATTTCTGACGAATGGGCGGTTAACGACCATTTAAACTTTTTATATGGTGTGCGTTTGGCTGCTTTCTCTTTAATGGGGCCGGGCAATTTTAGTACTTATGATGCCAATGGAGATATTGTTTCAACTGCAAATGTAGCCAAAGGGAAATTTTATAAAAACTATTTGAACCTAGAGCCGCGTTTTTCGGTAAGCTATCTATTTAACGAACAAAACTCAATAAAAGCGTCCTACAACCGCAATACACAAAATGTACACATTTTAACCAACGCCACTTCCAGCTCGCCTACCGATCAGTATGTGTTGAGTAGCAATAACATTAAGCCCGAAATTGCCGATCAGGTAGCTTTAGGTTATTTTAAAAATATCGAAGATAATAATTACGAACTTTCGGGAGAGATTTATTACAAATGGTTGCAAAACCAGATCGATTATAAAAATGCGGCAGAACTGCTGGCCAATTCGAATGTAGAATCTGAATTATTATATGGTGTAGGCCGTGCTTATGGAATGGAACTGTTTTTCAAAAAGAAATTTGGTAAACTGAACGGTTGGGTGGGTTATACCTTATCGCGCACAGAGCGTAAATTTACCGAGCTGAATAATGGAAAGTATTTCCCTGCAAGACAAGACCGTACACATGATGTTTCGGTAGTGGGCATTTACAACATGACCAAGCGCTGGACATTCTCTTCGAGTTTTATTTATAGCACGGGTAATGCGGTAACTTATCCGGCAGGTAAATATAGCATCGGCGGACAAATGGCTTATTACTATACCCAAAGAAATGCCGGCCGTATGCCTTATAACATGCGTTTAGATGTAAGCGCTACTTTAGAAGGAAAACCTGGAAGGAAATACCAATCGAGCTGGAATTTTGGGATTTATAATTTACTGGCCCGGAAAAATCCCTACTCAATCGAGTTTATTACCGATCCGAACGACCCGACTAAAACGGCTGCGCAGCAAACTTCCCTGTTTGGCCTTATTCCATCAGTTACCTGGAACTTTAAATTTTAAAACAATGAAAAAACTGATTATATACCTTTCGCTGTTCACTTTTTGTTTTACCGGTTGCAAGAAAATTATTACTATTGATACCGAGAACGCCGATCCTCAAATTGTTATTGAAGGAAAAATAAATGATCAATTGATCGATCAGCAGATTAAGATCAGCAAAACCATCGGTTATACCGAAGCCAATGTTTTTCCAAAAGTTTCGGGAGCAAGCGTAACTGTAACCGATAATAAGGGAAATACTTATATTTTTAAAGAAGGTACAACACCAGGAACCTATATTAATAAAATGAAAGGCGTGCCGGGTGTTATTTATAGTTTAAACGTTACTGCCGAAGGACAAACCTATACAGCCAGTTCTAAAATGCCCAATGTGGTTAAAATGGATTCGATCGGCGTAATTAAAAACTTTTTCTTTGGCAGAGAGCGTAAAACTGCCGCTGTATTTTTAAAAGATCCGGCCAATGAAACCAATTTTTATCACTTTAATTTATACGTAAACGATGTATTATCAGAACGTTTTTATGTAAATAACGATCGGTTAACGAATGGCAACGACCTTAGGCTTCAGTTGTTTTTTAAACCTCCTACCAACGATCATGACAGCGACGAATTAAACGCTAACGATAAGATTAGAATAGAAATGGAGTGCATTGATTCGAATATTTTCGATTATTGGTATGCTTTAAGTCAGCAATCTAACCGCGGGCCAAACCAGGGTACTACACCTGCTAATCCAACTTCCAATATTTCCAATCAAGCCCTGGGCTATTTTAGTGCAAATACTTATGAGATGCTATCAGCAACTGTAAAATAATGCTTTACAGGTCAATTTGTATTATCCAAAACACCTTAAAAGGTTTACTGTTAAATAAAGCATGAAAGTATTTATAAGTGGCAACATTGCTCCGGTTGGATTAAAAGAACTGGAAGAAAACAACATTTCGGTTACCCAATGGAAAGAAAACCAGCAGATTACACCTGAAGAACTGATTAAGGCCTGCCAGGATCAGGATGCTTTTATTAGTGTTGGTCCGAATAAAATTAATGCTGAATTTTTGAAAGCCTGTAATCATTTAAAGGTTATTGCGCTACACTCAGTAGGTTATGATAATGTTGATGTAGCTGCAGCAAAAGCATTAAATGTTCCAATCGGGAATACACCCGGTGTGTTAAGTGGTGCAACAGCCGATACCGCTTTTTTATTGATGCTTGCTGTTTCAAGAAAGGCCTTCTACTCGCATAAGAAAATTATTAAAGGCGAATGGAAAAACTATGAGCCTACACCCGAACTGGGTATTGAGGTGACTGGCAAAACCCTTGGTATTTTCGGTCTTGGGAAGATTGGCTTAGAGATGGCCAAAAAATGCATTGGAGCCTACAACATGGCTGTAATTTACCATAACCGCTCGCGTAACGAAGAGGCTGAGAAAGCAATAGGTGCCAAATATGTATCTTTTGAAGAACTTTTGGCACAAAGTGATGTGCTTTCTGTCCATACCGCACTTACGCCAGAAACCAAAGATAAATTTACGCTTGAGGTGTTTAAACAAATGAAATCAAACTCGATTTTCATTAACACGGCCAGAGGGGGCATTCACAATGAAAAAGACCTGATTAAAGCTTTAGAAGAAAAAATAATCTGGGGAGCAGGTTTAGATGTTACCAATCCCGAACCCATGGATAAGGAGAATCCTTTACTTTCGATGGAAAACGTTGCTGTTCTGCCGCATATTGGCTCAGCAACTGAAGAAACCCGTGCAGCCATGGCGCAGATTATCGTAAAGAATATTTTGGCGGGCTTAAAAGGAGAGAAGCTACCATTTGAAGTGAAGTAAGATGGGAGATGGCGAGAATACAAGTTATCTAGTTGGTTAAAGGTTCATAGTATGATATTGACCATAAACTATCAAACTATGAACCATCAACCTTTAAATTCCTTTCCCTTATTTTACGAGATATTTCAACACCGATCTTCCTAAATTTCCGTTTGCATCAATACCTTCTATAATTACTTTGTACTGGCCTTTGCCATCTGCGTTGTAATATTCGAAGGAGGCATTTCCTGTGGC
The DNA here is from genome assembly GCF_000633455.1 of Pedobacter jeongneungensis. Classification (GTDB taxonomy): domain Bacteria; phylum Bacteroidota; class Bacteroidia; order Sphingobacteriales; family Sphingobacteriaceae; genus Pedobacter; species Pedobacter jeongneungensis_A. Next base: position 274,163 of record NZ_AYMG01000023.1, on the reverse strand, counting down.
ATCAGTTACTACTTTAGGGTTCCAGTAAATGGTTGTTCTTAAATCGTTGCGGTTCATGCTTGCAGGCACATCGTATTTTGGCGAATAGAACTGTTTTTCTTTATTATAACCCTGTGGCGAGAATGTTAGCTCGTAATATTTAGGCAGCATATCCATTAACTGCGCTTTCGAAATTTTGGTGCCTTTTGGTGCTTTTTTCTGGTTAAATACGATTACCCCGTTTACATTGTTAGCTCGGTTTACCAAACCTAACTCGTCTCTTAAAAATACCTCAACCGATTCAATCTGATTGGCATCAAGCGTATTGATCTGATTTACATCAACGTTCATTCCATTGATGAAAATACCCATCGGGATTTTTTTACCCTGGTTGTAATCTCTGCTTACATAGAAATTGTTATCTACAAAAGTAACACCAGCCAGCATACCCTGTAAACAGTTGATTAATAAACCACAGCCTTTTAAACGATCGCCACTGATTTCGTGGTCGGCCATCTGACTAAGTCCGGTTAGTGCCGGGTAATCTTTATGGCTTACTTTTGGAACTACGGCAGCTTTAATGGTTACATCTTTTAAAGTATGTAAATAAGCATATTGTCTTTTGCTATTATCCAGATAACTCGTTAAGGCACTATCGATATTTAAAACCTCTTCTGCTGCACTAAAGTTTCTGGTTAACGAAGGAACCGGAGCACCGTTTAAGCTTAAGGTCATGTTTTTATAGTTTACGTTGTATTTAGCCGAAACGGTTACTTTTGATGAATCGTTAAATACCAGGTTCGAAAATTTGAAATTTCCAACCGGGTCGGTAGTGCCTTCCAAATTGAAACGTTTATCAGGAATACTCAATAATAAAGCACCTTTCCTCACCGGAATACCATTATTTTGACGTAATATCCCAGAGATTTCGATGCCTTGTTCTGGTAAGAAATCTATTTTAGGCAGTTTATTAGCAATAATATCGGTGTATTTAAAGCTGCGGTACCCCTGGGTAAGCAATAACACATCTAAATCAGCATTTTTCTTCGCGTCTGGCGCATTAAAGTAATAGTTTGCCTTTTCGATATAACCTTTAACGTCGCTGCTCAATAACAGGCCTGTTAAAATGGTACTGGTTGCATCTTCGCTCGATGGAACTTTTGTTTCATCAACAACGGCAACAGAAAAACTCCCCTCTATTGGAGCGCCATCTTTTTTAGCGGCCACATTTATTTTTACTTTTTTCTTAACTCCATAGGCCGGGGCAGCGGTGGTTAAAGCCACCACCATAGTGTTTTTTTGCTGAACAAAAACCAATCTTTCACTTAAGGGTTTACCAAACTCGTTAAATAGGGTAAACTGGGCAATTCCGTTAGGGAATTTAGATTTAAGCACAGTGGTATTATACTCCTTATTTGATAACGCGGTTTGTGCACCATAACAGATTACGCCTTTGCTCTGGGCAATTAAATAAAGCTTTTTGCCCTGGTTTTGCTCAAAAAAGGCATCATTGGCCGAGATTTTTATCGCTACCTGATCAGCATTGCTGTTATCGATGCTGATGGTTACGCCATTTGGGCTAACTGCAGGTAAATTATAATTCTGGGTAGTGCCATCGGCATAAGTAACTGCAGCTTTGTAGGTTTTTCCGGTTTCGGCAGCTAAATTGAAACTGCCCATGCCCAAATGTTGAGCGGTAAAAGTGGCTACCGTTTTACCATCGTTATCGGTAACAGTTCCTTTAGAGCTGATGCCTAAACCATCGCTTTTAATGGCCTTGAAGGCTACTTTGTTCGTTAAACCGGCAATTAAGTTTCCACCTTCAGGAAAAAACTGGAAATCTTTACTCAGAATGGCATTTTTTAGCGAAAATGTATTACTGGCTAAGTCTTTATCAGTGGTATTGATACTCGTAATCAGCTGCCCTTTTTGCAACTGATATTCTGCCTTTTGGGCATTGCTCATGGCGATGGTTAAATAACCATTGGCATCGGTTGTGCCTCTGCCTTTGGCAATTACAGTATAACTCGTAACTACCTGCCAGCTTACATTTTTATTGGCGTAGGGCTTATTGTTGGCATCTTTAAATTGTACCCTTGCATCAATTTTTTCCAACTTATCAGTAGAGGTGTTTTTATAGGTAATGTGGGTTTTTACTTCTTTATCTATCGCTTCGCCCACATAAAAAGTTTTGTTAAAATAGGCAGGATCTTCGTTATTGAGCATCCATAGGGTATAAGCCCTGATGTGGTAGTTGCCCTGTTTATAATTCACCTGATCTAAAGGGAAATTGCCATAAGCAAAGCCACCTGCAATCGGTAATTTTATGGTTTGAATGAGTGAATCATTCTGATTGATTACATCTACATAAATGATTTTACTGATCCCTGATAAAAAATTCTGGTTTTCGGTAACGTAGGCCTTAAACCAAACGGTATCGGCAACGGCATAATAAGGTTTATCAAAATGAAGATAAATTTTTTCGCTTGGGTAATCACTTAAAACCTTATTGGTTTTAGTAATGATGGTATTTATACTTACGGTATCGGTTTGGGCCGACGAAGAGAAACTGAACGCTGATAAAAGTAAAAGTATAATAAACGGTAATCTAAAAATCTTCATGGATTGGTTATTAAATGCTAAGCCCGTAAATATATCCAATTATAAAGAGAGCGCCTAAATTGTAAAGAGGTTTAACATTTTTTTACAAAAGATTATTGGTTCATTGATCATTAGTTCATTCATTCATTGGGGGAACTGCCAACTGAGAATTGAAAACTGGTTAATTGTTTAAATCGGTTAATTGACTCCAAAGCTAGCCAAAACCGTCATTGCGAGAAGGCTTTTTCAGCCGACAGCCTGCCCCGACTTTCGGGGAAGGAATCTTTCTAATTGAGTTAAATTGATATGTAAAGATTGCTTCACGCCAACCCACTGGCGGTGCTTCAGTTCGCAATGACGGATTTTTGTTATGGGATACTCGATATGATGAACCCTATAAACAAAACAAGCCGCTAAAAAAGCGGCCCGTTTTAAATATAATGGTGTTTGCCTGTTATTTAAATTCGATCAAAAATTCCTCTTTAGGTGATCGTACCTTTTTAAGGTTTACCAACCAATCGCCGGCTTCGTCCCTGTTTCCTAGTGGTAATAAAGTAACACTTTTTAAGCCTTTTTTATCTAAACCTAAAAGTTCATCTAATGCCGGACCGTTAAAGCCTTCCATTGGCGTAGCATCAACTTTTAACAAAGCCGCTTCTGCAATGGCAATACCGAAACCAATATAAGCCTGACGGGCAGCATGGTTAAAGTTTTCTTCAGCAGTTCTCGATAAGATCATGCCTTTTAATTGTGTTTTGTAGGCATCCGTTGCATCTAGTGGTAAGCCGCGCTCAGTATTCATTCTGTTAAAAACAGCATCAATTCCTTCTTCTGTGTAATTTTCATTTGCTGCGAAAATCAATAGGTGAGAAGAATCAATTACCTGCGATTGATTAAAAGCAATCGGTGCAATTTTTTCTTTTAATTCCTGGTTGGTTACCACAATTACTTTAAAAGGTTGTAAACCTGATGAAGTTGGTGCTAAGTGTGCAGCAGCAATGATTTTATCAACCTTTTCTTGTTCAACGGGTTGACCGTTCATTTTCTTAACGGCATAACGCCAGTTTAGGGCATCTATTAAACTCATATCTTTTGATGATTTTTTTAAATTTTACATGGCAAATATGCAGATAAGCCCTAAGTGTAATGTTGATGTATGGTAAGAAAATAAAATAGCTAGTAATTCAGTCGTCATTTTCCATTTCCATGGTTTGTGTCTCTACGAACCATAAGAATATTCTATAGGTAGATGCTTCACCGACTGAAATAGAATTTAGAACGACGAATGATGAAAGAAATCTATTAAGATTAGGAAATGATCGGTTTGTGGTTCTTGGCAGCTTACAGCCCCGCTTTCGCTTATAGTCCTCGCTGCGCTGCGGGCTATTCCGCTTAATCGGGTTTATGAACAAGGGTTCTGCACTCTGTAAACCAAAAAATGGAATGCGGTTTTGGCCCTTTAGCCCCGGTTGAAGCAGTACTCTGAAGTTTCAGAACAGCGACGAGGTAAGAGGAAGCAATTCTTAGCCGTTGACTTCAGTCAACGGGAATATTAAAATCTTTTAAGAAATTAAGGCACAAACCTCAAATCACTCCGTACAGGAAAATGATCGGATAATTTGGCCTGGGTAATTTTGTAGTTTAGCACCTCTAGTTCTTTAGAAGTAGCAATATAATCGATCTGGAAATTGGGGAATTTACCATTATAGGTTTTGCCAAAACCATTTCCTTTTTTTATAAAACTGTTGTTCAAACCAGCCGTAATCTGGGTAACCACGTAAGATGCTGGGGTATCGTTAAAATCGCCTGCAATAAGGTAGGGTGTTTTACAGGCGGTCATTTCCTTTTTCATAATATCTACCTGACCGCTCCGTTTCAAAAAAGCATTTTTCAGCATGCTTAAGATCCTTTTGGATGGTTTTAGCTGCGTATTCATTTCTTTTACCTTATCCAGATACTCGTAATCCTGTTTTTCAAAAGAAATAGACTGGAAATGCACATTATAAACCCTTAGTGTTTTTCCTTTAATGTTTAAATCAGCATAAATGCTCATGTTGCCCGCAAGCCCTTCCATAAAAGGGATCTTACCTGAATTTTTAATGGGGAATTTAGAAAATATAGCCAAACCAGTGGCTTCGTAGTCATTCTTATTGGTTGGAACGAAGTAGTAATATTTGGTGTTCAGCAATGCTTTTAAACTATCAACAGTATCAAATGCCCCTTTATAACGTGTAAAAAATTCCTGAAAACAGATAATATCCGGATTTTGGTCTTTTACCACCTGAAGCATTTTTTCCTTTACCGATTCGGTATTGTCTTCGCCGTAAAGTTTAAAACTATGTACATTGTAGGTCATCATCCTGATGCTATTGTCGGTTCTTTCAACCGGACCTTCATCACCACCAACAGCAAAGGTTGCCTTTAACGTTTTACCTCCGATGGCAATAACCAGAACGGTTGTAATTGCGAAAACCCATTTTTTGCTTAAAAACCACCAGATCAGGAAAATAATATTGCCAAATAAAACAAAGGGATAGGCAAGGCCAAAAAAAGCAATCAGCGCATGTTTACGTGGATCCATATTTCCGGCAAGCACGCCCAAAAGCAAGGCTATGGCCAGCGCAACTGCAATGGGCAGGAGGAGTTTATCCAGAAAACTATACTTCTTCTTTTTTGTAGCCATTAATCTTTACTTGCCTTAAACAGTTTTTCTTTTTCTACCGCACTTAATTTGTCGTATCCTGAAGTAGATATTTTATCTAAAATGGCATCAATTTCCTGTTGAGAAACACCACCTTTAAACTCTGGCTTTTTTACCGGTTTTTCGTTGCGTACTACTTTTAGTTTTGGTTTGCGCTCAAAAAGCTTGCTCCAGTCGTTTCCGCTTTGCAAGCGTTTAATAAAAACAAAGCCTAACAAGGCACCACCGATATGGGCTAAGCTCCCGCCAGCATTTACCGAACCGATGGCTAGAAAATCGAGAACAAAATAAACAATGGCGATCCATTTAATTTTAACTTCCCCAAAAATGAACAACATAATGGTATAATTAGGAACCAACGTTGCCGCAGCAAAAATGATGGCCATTACCGCAGCAGAGGCGCCAACAATAGTTACACCAGCTAATCCACCTGCATATACCGGGAATATATTCAATACAGCTACTGCAAATAAACCACCAAATAATCCACCAGCCAGATACACAAAATGGAACTGTTTGCTTTTTAAGAAATTCATGAATATACTGCCAAACCAATACAGACCAAGCATATTGAACAGGATATGAAGAATCCCATCATGAATAAACATGTAGGTAAATACCGTGTAAAAACGTTCTGGTAATTTAGAAATGCTTGCGGGTAAACCTACATACTCCCTAACCAACGGACTGATCAAATCTCCTTTGCCACTTAGCCAGCTAAATACACCAATAACAGCGATAATCAGAAACAACAGCACATTAATCCCAATGTAAAAGAATACTGGGTTGCCAGATTGAAAAACCTTGTATTTTAAATCTTTGAAAGTATTATTCATAGAGTGTATAAAATGTATCGTTTTTATCTTTCCATAATTTAACGAGTATAAAGCCAATTAAAGCACCACCCAGGTGAGCATAATGTGCAACAGAATCACCCTCAAACTGTGCTACACCCAAAGATAACTCCAGAAGGATATAAATAGGTATAATGTATTTTGCTTTTACCGGAATAGGGATAAACATGATTAATAATTCTGCATTTGGATACAACATACCAAAAGCAACCAATAAGCCAAAAATGGCTCCTGATGCGCCTAACATTCCACCAAAATAAATGCTGCGCAGGGTTACCGCCTGTGCCATTGAAAGTTGTTTAGTATTAAACTCTCCCTGTAATAATGCCGCTAAATTTACCTTGCCGTTATTGGTAATACTACCTATAATCTGATGTACTTCATAAGCCTGTACAGCCCATTGCAGCGCAAGCGCACCTAAGCCTGTAATAAAATAAAAAATAATAAATTTTTTGGCTCCCCACCTTGATTCTAATAAGCTTCCGAAAGAGTATAATGCAAACATATTGAAAAAGATATGGGCTATACCACCATGCATAAACATATAGCTTATGGGCTGCCATATTTCGAATTTTGGCGAATCAAAATAATACACTGCCAGGATATCATCGAGATGAAGCCTGGTTAATAAATAAGTAGCTGCGAAAAATAAAATGTTAATAATCAGTAGGTTTTTTACTACTGGTGGAATATGTATGTTGTTCATTTAATTTTAAAAGGGGTTAATTGTTTAAACTGGTTAATCGGTTAATTGAAAATTGTTCATTGGGTTAACTGGTTAATTGTTTAAATCGGTTAATCGGCCATAACTCCCATCTCCAAACTCCCATCTCCGGCATTCTGACCTCCGTCTTTCGACTAAAGACTCCTGACTTAGGACTCCAAACTGTTAACTCTTCTCAAACTTCTTATCCAGTTCCGCTAAAGTAATGGTTTGGATAACCGGTTTTCCGCTCACGCTAAAGTTAGGGGTTTTGCAGGCAAAAAGTTCATCAATCAGCGTATTCATTTCTTCCTGACCAAGGCTTGTACCTGCTTTAATGGCACTGTTCTTGGCTAAACTTCTGGCTAAGCTGTCGCGTTTGCTCAGTTTTAATTCCTGCTGCGAGTTCTTAAAGCCCTCAATCAATTGTTCAAACAACTGTGTTTCGTTAATATTACTGCTCCCTAAATCAACAGGAACACCTTCTACTACCAACGTATTTTTTCCAAATTCGCGTACATCAAAGCCCAAACTTTTTATATCGTCCAGTAAACTTTTAGCCAGTTCGAAATCGTTGGCATTAAGCGTAATGGTTTGGGGAAATAAACTTTGCTGCGACGCACCTTTGCGGTCATCCAGATGTACGAGAAAACGTTCGTAAAGGATCCGCTCGTGTGCCATTTGTTGATCGATTACCATCAATCCCGATTTAATCTGAGAAACAATATACCTGTTGTGCAATTGCATGTACTGCTTTTGCTTTGTTTCTAAAATCGTTTCGTCCTCGTAAATCGAAGTCTGCTCTACAACAGGTTGTTCAGTGATATCGTAAAGCGAACCCCAGTTTTTTGCACTTGGTTTTGCATCATAATTTCTTGGCGATGAAGCGTAGCCCGATACCGAACTTTTATCGCTTGCGAAAGGATTAAAATCAGGATTGAAATTAATACTTGGTGGTACAATATCTTCAACCGCTTTTTGCGTAATCATATTGCTAAAGCCTGTTTCCTGATCAAAATCTAAGGTTGGCGCAATATTATAACGACCAATGGAACGTTTTACCGCCGATTTCATGATCGCATAAATGGATTTTTCGTCCAGATATTTAATCTCGGTTTTGGTTGGATGTACGTTTACATCAATTTTCGAAGGATCAATCTCAATAAACAGCACATAAAGCGGGTAACTATCATCAGGTAATAACTCCTCAAAAGCAGAACTTACTGCATGGTTTAAATAAGGATCTTTAATGAAACGATTATTTACAAAAAAGAACTGCTCGCCCCTGGTTTTCTTGGCAAAAGCAGGCTTACCGATGTAACCTTTAAGGTTGATGATGGTTGTTTCCTCTTCAACCGGAACCAAACGCTCATTATAATTATTGCCAAAAAGATGGACAATCCGTTGTTTTAAATTGCCTTTAGGTAGGTTAAATATTTCAACACCATCGTGGTGAAGGCTAAAAAATACACCCGGATGCGCCAGGGCCACCCGTTGAAATTCATCCAGAATATGGCGCATTTCTACCGGATTGCTTTTAAGGAAATTCCTTCTGGCAGGGGTGTTGAAAAATAGATTTTTAATCGAAATCTGTGTTCCTGGCGATGTGGCTACAGGTTCCTGGTTAATTACTTGCGCCCCTTCGATAGAAATACAGGTGCCAATTTCATCCTCGTGCCTGCGTGTTTTCATTTCTACCTGCGCAATTGCCGCGATAGAAGCCATGGCCTCGCCACGGAAACCCATGGTACGGATGGCAAACAGATCTTCCGCCTTTTTCACCTTTGAGGTGGCATGGCGTTCGAAACACATCCTGGCATCCGTAACGCTCATCCCACAGCCATTATCAACAATCTGAATCAGTGCCTTACCGGCATCTTTTACCACCAGTTGGATTTTATCTGCGCCGGCATCTATCGAATTTTCGAGCAATTCTTTCACTGCAGAGGCAGGTCGTTGTACAACTTCTCCGGCAGCAATCTGATTGGCAACAGCATCAGGCAATAAGTGAATAATATCAGTCATGTATTAAGGCAAAGTGAATTCGCTAAATTATGCAAAATAAGCTTAATGAACCCGATTTGTTTAAAACTCAACATGTAAATGACTGTAGGTAAATAGAATTAATTGCTTAGCAGACAGTTTTGCATAAATTGTCATCCTGAGCGGAGTCGGAGGATCTGTGCAAGGAATAATTGATTTCCAACGCTTCCATTTCTTAATTTTTTTTGAAAAGCAGGGTTCTGCACCAATCGGTTCCGGTAGTCCTGCTGTACACTGTACCTTTTTGGCTACCCTTCGACTCCGCTATCATTGACGTTATTTTGTAATTGTTTATTAATGAGCAATTTATGGAGCTATGCATTTCCCGTCCAGCTAGGCCAAAGCACCACATCTCCGTTCTACTTAAATCCGGCCTAACAAATTTTTCGGGCTCTACTGACCCTGCCAGCCTACTGGCTTTGAAAGAAAAATTTTCAGCCGGCATTTTTTGTTTCTTTTTGATGCCAAAAAGAAAGAGCCCTTCGGCGGCGGCGAGCCGAGGCAAGAATGTGCAGTGGGCAGAAAATAATCAATTGAATACGCCATTTATATCGATTTTTATGAAATAAATTATCCCTCAGGGTGACAGCCAAAAAGGTGCCGTTCCCATCAGGTTTATTTTACATGGGGCTGTGGTTCTGAACGTAAAGGGTTTTTCGCTAGTTTATCAGCATTTATTCAACTCAAGATATATTCTCCGTGTTTTCTGTGTCTCCGTGGCAAAAAAATAATTGTCGCAAGTTTTTAGTGGGACGCGAAGATTAGAACTCAACAGGTCTGTGAGGACACAGACCTTGGTATAGTATAAAAAAATCCGTGTTTATCGGTGTACATCTGTGGCAAAAAAACTAATTGTCACTAGTATTAGCGGCAACGCCAAAACCAGGGGCACAAATCCTTTCTGTAAAGCTGAATTTACAAAAGCAAATGCTTTCAATTTTCTATCTTTATCGATATGAAATCCATTCTATACAGCCTTTTTCTGGCTTTACTGTTTACTTCCTGCACCAAAAAAGAAGCAGTTGATGTAATTGTTTATAACGCCAAAGTATATACCGTTAACAGTAAGTTTGATACGGTTGAGGCTTTCGCAGTGAAGAATGGTAAAATCCTGGCGTTGGGTAAAAGTGACGATATCAAAGGGAAATATACTTCTAAACAAGAAATCAACGCAGAGGGCAAAGCCGTTTATCCAGGTTTTATAGATGCTCATGCTCATTTTTACGGTTATGGGCAAAGTTTGCAAACGGCTGATTTAAGGGAAACAAAATCCTGGGATGAAGTGCTTGCCCGTTTAACTGCTTTTGCCAAAACCCATCCCGATGGTTGGCTAATTGGTAATGGTTGGGATCAAAACGATTGGGCTGATAAAGGTTTTCCCACCAACGAAAAACTGACGGCACTTTTTCCCGAGCGCCCTGTATTTCTGAACCGTATTGATGGTCACGCCGCCATTGCCAACCAAAAAGCATTAGATGATGCTGGCATTAAAGGCGAACAAAAATTGGTGGGAGGCGATATGCTGAGCCAAAATGGGAAACTGACCGGGGTTTTAATCGATAATGCGGTAGCCCTGGTTGAACGTAAAATTCCTTCACCAGATGCCAAATTAGCCGAAAAAATATTTATAGATGCACAGAAAAATTGCTTCGCCGCTGGGTTGACTACCATTGACGATTGCGGCTTAAGTTATTTGGCTGTAGAGTTTATCGAAAAACTGCAGAAAGAGAAAAAGCTTAAAATGAGACTATACGTCATGCTTTCTGATGAGCCTGATAATTATAAATATCTTTTTAGTCGTGGGCCAATTAAAACCGACCGCTTAAATGTAAGGGCGTTTAAAGTGTATGCTGATGGTGCTTTAGGCTCTCGTGGTGCCTGTTTAACCCATCCTTACAGCGATATGCCAAATAAAAGCGGTTTTCTGCTAAGCGATCAAAAGCATTTTGAAGAAGTGGCTAAAAAAATTGCTGCCAACCATTTCCAGATGTGTACCCATGCCATTGGCGATTCGGCCAACCGTGTAATCCTGAATATTTACAATAAAATTTTAAAAGGTAAAAATGATCAGCGCTGGCGTATCGAACATGCGCAGGTGGTTAACGCTAAAGATTTTGATCTGTTCGGCAAAGCCAGTATTATTCCTTCCGTTCAACCCACACATGCTACTTCTGATATGTATTGGGCCGGGCAGCGTTTAGGTGCCGAAAGGTTAAAAAGTGCTTATGCCTACAAACAATTGTTAAAGCAAAATGGTTGGATTCCGTTGGGTACCGATTTCCCGGTCGAAAACATTAATCCATTATTAACGTTTTATGCAGCAACAGTGAGAGAAGATGCAAAAGGCTTTCCGAAAGGGGGCTTTCAGATGGAAAATGCCTTAACACCCGAAGAAGCCCTGCGCGGAATGACCATTTGGGCCGCCAAAGCCAATTTTGAAGAAGAGGAGAAAGGAAGTTTGGAGAAAGGCAAATTAGCCGATTTTGTTATCCTCGATCATGATATTTTAAAATCAACACCACAGAACATATTAAAAACCAAAGTCTTAAAAACCTATTTGAACGGAGAAAAAGTATATGAAGCGAAATAGATTGTATATCCTGGCTGCGGCGAGTTTTTTTAATGTTTTATGCTTAATGGCCTGCGCGCAGGAGCATACCACAAATGAGAAAAAACTTTCCATTGCCAATGCCATTTCAAACACAACCGTATTATTAAATAACCAGGATGCTATTATTCCGCTAAAATCGCTTGAAAATAAAAATATCGCTTCTGTTAGCCTGAGTTTTGCATACAGCAATGTGTTCGATAGTTTGGCAAATAAGTATGATAAAATCACCTCGTTTTCTGCAGATTCTTATAAAGACAGTGTAAACCTGAACGATCTCGAAGACGATCTTAAATATTTCAACACCATTTTAATTAGTATTGACGACCAGAACGTAGGCAAAGCTAAATATATCAACTTTATCAACAGCATCAGTAAGAATAAACAGGTAATCATTTCCTTTTTTGGTAACGGGCCAGGTTTAAAATCATTCGATCAGTTGCAATCGCCGATTATATGGACAGCACAGAACAATGCCGATGCCGCTGCGATTGTTCCACAATATATTTTTGGAGGTATTGCCGCTTCCAATAAGTTAACTACTGCTTATTCTGCCCGTTATACCATGGGTTCAGGCTTTACTACAACCGCTACCCGCTTAAAATATACTGTACCCGAAGATGCGGGTTTGAACTCCAACAACCTAAAAGAAATTGATGCCATTGCTGCAGAAGCAATCAGTCAGAAAGCCACCCCTGGTTTGGTGGTGCTGGTGGCTAAAGATGGTAAAGTAATCTTTAATAAAGCTTATGGTACGCATACTTACGATACCAATGTGCCTGATAAAGTAACCGATATTTTCGATCTGGCCTCAGTAACCAAAGTAACCGCAACCACTCCTGCAGTAATGCGTTTAGTTGAAGAAGGAAAACTAAAGCTGGATACAAACATTGGCGCTTACATCCCTAAAGCACGCACTACGCCGATGAATAATATTCAGGTGCGCGAGGTGATGTTGCACCAGGCGGGTTTTATTCCTTATATCCCTTTTCATGATTATGTGAAAACCGGCGATTACAGTAGAGATTCATCTGCTGCCTTCCCAACCAAAGTGGCCGATAACTATTACATCAAAAAAGGCTTTTTTAAAGATTTTATGTGGCCTAAGATGCTCAATTCGCCCATTAAAACACGGGGTAAATATGTGTACAGCGACATCAGCATGTATGTAATGAAAGATATTGTAGAGCACATTAGCGAAGAACCGCTCAATCAGTACACTTATGAAAATTTTTATAAACCACTGGGGATGCAAACTGCAGGTTTTCTGCCACGTAACCGCTTTAAGCCAGAGCAGATTATCCCGACAGAAGATGATAAGTATTTCAGAAAAACCTTGCTTGTAGGTTATGTGCACGATCAGGGCGCAGCTTTGGCAGGCGGAGTTTCAGGGCATGCTGGTTTATTCGCCAGTGCCAACGATCTGGCCATTATTTATCAGATGTTGTTGAACCGTGGTACTTATGGTGGAGTGGAGTATTTCAAAAACTCAACGGTTGATATGTTTACTTCAAAACAATCGAATGTAAGCCGCAGGGGTTTAGGTTTCGATCGCTGGGATCCGGATAGCACCAAACATTATCCTTCTGATTTAGCTTCACCACAAACTTATGGCCATACCGGTTACACCGGAACCTGTGTTTGGGTAGATCCATCACGCGGCTTGGTTTATGTGTTTCTGTCGAACCGGGTTAATCCTACCGTTACCGACAAACTTTCTAACCTGAAAATCAGAGGTAGAATACAGGATGTGGTAAACAAAGCAATCGACGAATCGAAGAAATAGAATGATCTACAATCATTGATCAGGTTTATTTTTATTTGTAATTTCAGAACACAAACCTAAAACAGAATACTATGAAATTAATTAAAACCTTAGCTTTTTTATTGCCTTTTTTGGCGACAGTTTCGGTCTCTAGTGCACAGCAGATTAAAGATGGAGTAACCGTAAATGTAAATGGAATTGCTGTAACCTATTCGGTTACCAATAAAGAAAAGTTAACTATAAAGGATCAGGATTTCGACCGCTATAAAGTTTTAGCCTCTATAAAAAACAATACCGGCAAATCTTTTAACATCCGTTTGGCCAGTTCATTGGACCTGTCTGGGATCAGTAATTCGAAAATTATAGAATTAGATTGTGTGAATGCCACAGGCGCGAGGTTAACCTCAAAAAAAGTTCAGGTGAGCATGAAAAGTCATTTAATTAATGTCACCTATCCTACAAAAGATAAAGACGGAAAATCAATCACAGCGATTCTGCCAGTTACAGCCGGATACTATTTTGATGAAGGACAGGTAATCGAAAACGATGCGATTTTTATTGTGCCCGCTGGAGAAGTGCCACAGGTGACGGTGAGAAGTTTATTGAAAAATTAAATAGTCCGAAAGTCCGGGGACGGGAGACCGATGACTAATGCCCAAAGCTTAGGTATTCTCAGGTGGCTTAGGTGGTCAAACAATAAAGTTTAGTTTTAATGTTTGACCATTAAGAAATGAAGAACATTGAGATGAAATTTGGATTTTGATTTAAGCAACGGTTTGAACCTTTGATGATTTCAAATAGTTTACCTTAAAGCATTTTAATACTCATCTTCCAATAAACTCACACAATTTTCTGCATTCTTCTTTAATCTTTCATCAAGTGAAGTAATAGCGCCATTATCTTTAAGACTACGGTATAAATTTGTGATAATGGTTTTAGTTTCATCGTCCGGATCGCAGGCTTGCGATTTTTCCAGATATGGCAATGCTTTAAGTGCCGACACTTTATACTGGGCATAAAGCTCGCCATGTGCTTTTAAATCTTTTGCTTTTCCTGCCTCATTCATTTTTGCTCCGATGGCATTACATTTTTTAACGAAAATAAAACCTAAAGCACGGTATGGGACATAATAAGCAGGCGTAATTTTTATAGCTTCTTCATATTGCGGAATAGCCTTTTCTGTTTGCCCGGTTTCTTCATAAAGCCTTCCTAAATGATAACTTACATTGCCTAACTGGGTTTTGCTAAGTTCTGGAGTTCTTTTAATTAGCTCTTCTGCCATTTGGATAACTTTTGGTTTTTCGGTATCCGTCATTCTGATTTGAGAATAATCCCAATAAAGATCTTTAATGCTTTTGTTTTGCGCGAAGCTGATTTGTGTAACTGCTAATGCAAATAAGAGTGTTAATAAGCGTTTGTACATAGGTTATTTATTTTTTTTCGAAGATAGATGAAATTAATTTTTTAGGTGGGCTTTGTAAAAATATATATCAGCGTGATGAAATTAAGGTGCTAAGGTGGAGTAGGTGGTCAAACAATAAAGTGTTTAGTTTTAATGTTTGACCATTAAGAAGTGAAGAACATTAAGGTGAAATTGAGAACTCTTGTAATTGAAGCAGTTTAATTTGAAGCAGTTTAATTCCAGACACCAATTGCTTTTTGTTTCTTCAAAATGCCAATTTTTCATGTTGGTTTAATTTTGATTATGTTGACGATAGTTATCAATTAAAATAACCGTTAGTGTTTATGTACATCTTTAAACTTTATCATATCAAATAATCGTTGTTCCTTTTCATTGTCGAATCCACACGAACTTTTAAATTCTTTTGGGTTTTCATAGGTTCCGAATAACATATCCCACCAAACAATGTCTCCATAATTGTTACTATGTTTTTCGTACTCGTGATGAATGCGGTGCATCTCTGGCCTTTGAAAAATGTAGCCGATCCATTGCGGGGTTTTCACGTTGGTGTGATAGAAAAATTCGCCTAATGCGGTGCATAGGGTGTAAATGGCTCCGGCTTCGGGATTTAATCCTAATAGAGTATAAACTAAGAGGCTTCCGATGATTGAATTTACAGTCATCTCCAAAGGGTGTTTATAAAAAGAAGTAATCACTTCTAACCGTTGAGGGCTATGATGGATCTGATGAAAGCCTAGCCATAAAAAATCTATAGTATGCCTCCAGCGATGCCACCAGTAAAAAATAAAGGTTGCAATGAAGTATGCAATAATTCCACCGAGCCAGTTGGGTACATGATGTGAAAGATGGAATACCGAAATTGAAGAGAGCCATTTTTCCCAGGTAAAGCCTGCCAATACAACAATGCTAAGTTGTATGAAATTAACGCCTAAAACCCTGATGGTCCATGTGGATACATTTGGTAATTTCCAGCCTGGTTTAATTCTTTCAATCAGAAAACAGCATCCGAATACAATAAAAATTATAACTAACATAGATTTGAAATTTATTTATCAAATCTAGAGGTTGGTTGGTTTTTGACTTTTGATAAAAGTCAAAAAAATAAATTACTTTCTAATTCTACTTAACGTTTCCTGCGAGATACCCAGATACGAAGCAATATGACCTAAAGAAACGCGTTGGAAAAGCTGCGGGCTTCGTTTCAATAAAGTCTCATAACGCTCTTTGGCGCTTAGCATCCGCAGTTCATTAGCCTGTATTTCATTACGGATATAATAATACTCCGTAAGTTTACGGCCAATAAAATTAAATTCCATAAACTGCAGGTACATTTCATCAAGTTTTTCGCGCTTTACAGCAATTAAGACCGAATCCTCAAGTGTTTCGATATATTCGAAACTGGGCTGACCAGTAAAAAAACCATAAACAGAAATCAGGAGTTCTTGTTCGAATAAAAACCAGGTATTGGTTTGTTTGCCGTCGTTATCAAGGTAGTACACCCTTGCGCCACCCGATACAATAAAATATATCGTATTGCTGCTTTCGCCGGCATTTAAAAGTGTGGTTTTTCTTTTGATATTAACAACATGGCTATGGTTAACGATGGCAGATTTTAGTTCATCGCTAAGCGGATGAATGGCATTAAAAACTGCAAATAAACTTTGATAACCTTCCGGATAATCCTCTTTTAGCATAGTTCTTTTTTTAATAGGATGCTATCATTAAATCAGGGATCATTTCAAATATAGATTAATTAAAACTAATTGTTAAATAAAAGAATTCTAATGTTAGAATTTTAGAGTTGTCAACTTTCTGGCAAACTGGCTATTAAAGTTGACAACTCCTTTTGTTAATAATTTAAAACCAGCTTATATATCGTTGTTTTAAGTTCTTCGGTATCGCGGTCTTCACACAAAAGAAATGTTGTCGCATGTTCACTTTGATGAAGCAGCGTAATGCCTTCAAACTTATGATGGCCAGAAATTTTATTGCTAAAAGTTAGTTTTAGGTTTTGCAGGTTAATGCTGCCAATAAAACTGCCCAAAATTTCTCCATCAGCATAAGTAGATTTAGTGTCCTCTGCTGTGGCAATGAAAAATATTTCATTTTTAACCAGGGCCGCATCAGTAAAAGATGATTCTACATGATCGATATTGGGGAGTTTAAAACTGTTGAAAGTGAACTGATTTGAATTACTGAGATTTGCTCCTTCGATTTTAAATATGCCATTCTTCGAGTCAACCCCATTACCACGATTAAAAAGTAACCATGCTGTGCCTGTAAAAATTGCACCTTCCAGATTAAAATTCTGATCATCTATTTTGGCAGTTGATTTTAATTTACCGTAAGTTTCGGTTAAATCTTTCTGAATAATTTTTTGAGTTTTCAGGTCAAATTCGATCATCAGGTTTCTTTTGGGCGTAGAACCTGAACCCAAGATGTAGAGCTTATCCTCATGCTGACAAAGAATTTCGAAATCAGGTTTTAGTGCTTTAGGGATATTTTCCAGTTGTTCCAGGTCTTTATCAAACAAGATCTGAATTTTGCGGAGCACTTTGGTCTTGATGTTGTATTCATTCAAATAACCACTGTTATCACCAATGATATAGAGTAAATCTGTATATAGAAATAATCCCGAAGCAGAGCCTATACCTTCAATTTCAGCAAAAACTTCTAGTTGTGTTGAATGCATATCTCAAAATAACAAAAAAGCACCGGTTTTAGCCGATGCTTCCAATTAATTTTATACGATCTATAAGAGACTCCCGACTAAGGACTATTTCTTCAATCCAATTTCCCTCAAGCGCTCATCTAAATACTCTCCAGCCGTCATATCACTATAAGCTTTAGGATGTTCCGCATCAATGGTTGATGGCAAACTGGTTAAATCCATATCGCTGCGCGGGTGTAAGAAAAACGGAACAGAGAAACGAGAAGTTTTCATCAGTTCGCGCGGAGGGTTTACCACACGGTGAGTGGTCGATTTTAATTTGTTATTGGTTAAACGCTGTAACATATCGCCAACATTTACCACGATATCAGTATGGTGTGCTTTAATCGGTAACCACTCATTGCTGCGGGTTAGTACTTCCAATCCATCTGCGCTTGCACCGATTAATAAAGTAATCAGGTTGATGTCTTCATGCGCGCCGGCACGTACTGCATCATCAGGAATAATTTCAGGATTTTCGATCGGGAAGTAGTGTATGCCTCTTAAAATCGAATTTCCGTTATGTACATGTTTGTCGAAATAATTTATCGGCAATTCTAAATAAGTAGCAATGGCACGTAATAAATGCGTTCCGTTCTCTTCCAGTTTTTTATAGATATCGCCCGTTACTTTATTAAAATCTGGTAATTCCTCCAAAACTTCATTATTAGGATATTCGTTTTTAACCGGATCTCCGTCTGTAACTTCCTGACCAATTTGCCAGAACTCTTTTAAATCTGGCGTTTTAGCACCTTTGGCCGTTTCTTTACCTGCGCTGGTGTAACCACGTTGACCAGCCAATTCTGGTTTTTCGTATTTTCTTTTGGTTTCAACTGGCAAAGAAAAAGCAGCTTTAATATTTTCATAAAGCTTATCGATTAATTCCTGGCTTAAACCATGGTTGGTAATGGTAACAAAACCCGAATCGTTAAAAGCCCTGCCCAATTCGTCAGAAAACTTTTTACGCTCTTCTTCAGAACCATTGATGTAGGAACCTAAATCTAAACAAGGAATATACGGTGTAGACATAATTTTAAATTTTAATGTTATACGAATTTAAAAAAGAATTGTTAATAAGTGTATTTGGCTAACGAAATAGCTAATTAAAAATTTGTTAATCAATGTTTTAAGTTATTAACATTAACAGCGAAATCAACAAATTGTTGCGATTGTCACACAAAATCCATTATTGATTTAATGCAAACTACAGCCTGTTTTTTTGCGTATAATTAGATATGAATCATTCAATATACTTGTAAGGTTTAAGAATGATTTCCGACAAATAAATAAAAACACACAAAATGAGAAAAATAATTTTAATTCTACTGGCTGTATTGGCGTTAAACCAGGCCAATGCACAAGGGAAAAAGACAGAAAAAGCAACCTTCGGAATGGGCTGTTTTTGGTGTACCGAAGCAATATTTCAACGTTTAAAAGGGGTAGTTTCGGTAAAATCGGGCTATGAGGGAGGTACTTTAGCCAATCCAACTTACGAAGAAGTATGCACTGGTGCAACCGGACATGCGGAGGTTTTAGAAATTACCTATAACCCCTTGGTGATTTCTTACGATGATTTACTGGAGGTGTTTTGGAAAAGTCACGATCCTACAACCTTAAACCGTCAGGGGGCTGATAGTGGAACACAATACCGTTCAGTAGTTTTTTACCATACACCTGAACAAAAATTGCTTGCCGAAAAATATAAAGCAGAATTAAACAAAACCAATGCTTACGGCAAAAAAGTGGTCACCGCTATTGAAGCGGCCAAACCCTTTTATGTGGCTGAGAATTATCACCAGAACTATTTCAATAAAAATGGAAGCGAACCTTATTGCAGATTGGTGATCCAGCCAAAAATAGATAAACTGGAAAAGATATTTAAAGCGAAGCTTAAAAATTAATAGGGTAAATGAGGTTTATCTCATAAATTAGATTTTGATTAAAACCCGTCACGCTGAGCTTGTTGAATCGCTTACATTAATTTAAGCAGTTCCTTCGACAAGCTCAGGATGACAACACTATATTTACAGTTTCTTATGGTAAAAAGAATTGTATTTAATATCGATACCCAAAAAATTGCCGATGCGGCGATTTTTTATAGAGATATTTTAGGTCTGGATCTGATGATGGATCATGGGTGGATTGCCACCTATGGTGCCGCTGATCAAAAAATGGATGTGCAGATCAGTTTTGCCTCCGAAGGCGGATCAGGTACGCCCACTCCAGATTTATCCATCGAAGTTGAAAATGTTAATGAGGTATTGGAAAAGGTGAAAGCAGCTGGATTTCCTATTGAGTACGGTCCTGCCGATGAACCATGGGGTGTCAGGCGTTTTTATACCAGAGATCCCTTTGGGAAGTTGGTCAATATTTTAAGCCATATAGATTAATTTTAGGCTTTAGAACCATCAGCTCGGTTAGGGTTGCACATATTTAATGCTATTACCATTTATCTGTGTGCATCCTTTTAATTTGTGGTTAAAAAAATTAATTCCATAATCCTTTAGCTTTTTCGAGTAGCTCGCTACCTTTTTTGCCGATTTCCTTCTTGCCGTTTTCTATCGTTGAGGGTTGGGTATATTCACTCACTGAATTGGATAGCGTTTTAAATTTATTGATGCCTGCAAATACTTCTTTGGTGTAAGGAACGCCCTGATCTTTCATCAGTTTTTCCCAGTTTACTTTAGCCAATAGGGCGATCATATATTTTGTGGCTATTTTGCCTATAAATGTTTTATCATACACACCCGTTAAGGCTTTATCAGATTTACGGTCTTTTACGTAAACCATAGTTTGTTGTAAGGCTTCGCGCTCCGAATTGGAAAATAAAGGACTTTGGCTCAATTTTTCTAGTGCCGGAAGCGATTTTTCGGGCTTTTCTTTCTTTAAATTGAGGTATGCCGTAATTCCCCAAACCAATTCATTCTGGATTCCGAGTTTGTTCATATCAGTTAAAAAAGCTTCAAAATCTTCCAGTGATCTTTCCTCATCTATTTTCCGCTCCATCCTCATCCGGTCGAAACCCCTGAAAATATAATTCATGCTATGAAAAGCTACATGTGTTTGCTCGTCATTTAAATTTCCCCAGCCAAAAAAAGATTTGGTGTAAGGCAATGGGATTTTCTCATTTTTATCAAGCCATTTAATGTTTCTCGAAAGGCCGTCTTCTGATAGGTAAAATAAATTATTGCTGAAGAACAAAAAGCCCCTGACAAATTCGAGCAGGGTTTTGATTTCACAATCATCCAGTAGCTCGGGCTGGGTTTTAGCACATTCGTAGAGTGCGAAGGGTTGTCCTAGATCTCTCGTAGTTAATACAGCCATGCTTAAAATGGCATGTTCTATGTTTTGATAATAGGCTTTGTTAAAATCTTTAAAAAAGGAAATGGGGGTTCTCGCCCCGTTATTCATGGCAATAAAACCAGCAGTTAAAAGTGGAAAAACATCTTCATCAGTTTCTTTTACAAATTGTTTAACCGATCTATATTCCTTATACACCATCAACGCGTCAATTACAGAAATATTTTCTTTGCTGTGGCCGTTAATGCTATTCAAAGTTTTAACCACACTTTGTGCCTGTTTACTGAATTTCTGATATTCAGGTTGAGTGGTGTCTTGTACGGCTGTTGAGCGTACGGCTATTTTGGTAAACTTGTAAAAGGTAATTTTATCATAATTAATATTCTCTTCCAGTTTCTTTTTGTCGAGTTCGAGCAGCAGCTGATCGGTTTTCTCTCCGGAACATGCGGTAAAAAATAGTATTGTACCAAAAAGGATTAGTTTTTTCATGAGGTTGATGGCTTTATAAATAGATGGATAAAACTAAGTTTTTCGTCGTGAAAAAAAATAATAAATAGCCGTTTGTTGATATTCGTATGATTTTTTTTGGCTGATTTTGTGTTTTGTTGAAAAACTATTAAAAAATGTCGCCATTTTGGTGGAGGATGATAAAATATGTTACTTATTAGAATAGGTTTTTGAAAGATTGATAACACTGTTCTAATGTTGTTTTAATGTCTTTTTAAAATTTAATGCTTAAGCCTTTAAACTTTGGACTAAACTTTGATAAATGCTTCTATAAAAAGGAAATATTTCTAATTTTTAGGCAATTTTTTTAAGATTTAATGTCCTAAAATTCGTGGGATGTTTAAAATCATTCTAAATTTGTAACTCCTTTAAAGTAAGATGACAAAAAAGAAAAAGACAGTTGGTAAAACTGACGCTGATGTAATTTTAATAGGGGCTGGCATCATGAGTGCAACCCTTGGTGTTTTATTAAAACAATTAGAGCCCAACTTAAGTATAGAAATTTACGAACGTTTGGATATTGCGGCAGCAGAAAGTTCTGATGCATGGAATAATGCCGGAACGGGGCACTCTGCATTTTGTGAATTAAATTATACCCCCGAAAAGAAGGACGGTACGGTTGAAATTAAAAAAGCAGTGCAGATTGCAGAGCATTTTGAGGTATCTAAGCAGTTTTGGTCTTATCTGGTCAATAAAGGATTGGTTTCTGACCCGTGCAATTTTATCCGCAATATTCCCCACATGAGTTTTGTTTGGGGGAAAAAGAACGTAGAATATCTTAAAAAACGCTACGATGCATTAACCCAGTGCGATTTGTTTAGCGATATGCAATATACCGAAGATGCTGAGCAGGTAAAAAACTGGGCACCATTAATTATGGATGGCCGGAAAAAAGGCGAAAAAGTTGCAGCAACTAAGATGGATCTTGGTACTGATGTCAACTTTGGAACTTTAACCCGCGATATGTTTAATAACTTAAAGGAGCAAAGTAACGTTAGCACGTATTTTAACCACGAAATCCGCGACCTGAAAAAGAATAAGGACGGTAACTGGGTCATTAAGGTTAAAGATCTTGAAAGTGGGGATAAACGTAAACGTGTAGCAAAATTTGTATTTATAGGTGCTGGTGGTGGCTCGTTACCATTGTTGGAGAGATCGGACATTCCTGAAGGAAAAGGTTTTGGTGGTTTCCCGGTAAGCGGGCAATGGTTAAAATGTACCAATGAGGAAATTATTAAAAAACACCATGCAAAAGTTTACGGAAAAGCAGCGGTTGGTGCGCCACCAATGTCGGTTCCGCATTTAGATACCAGGATGATTAATGGTAAACAAGCATTATTGTTTGGGCCTTATGCTGGTTTTTCGACCAAGTTTTTAAAAAATGGATCGTTTTTGGATTTACCGAAATCGATTAAATTTAATAACATCCGTCCGATGATTTCTGCCGGATTGCACAACCTCGATTTAACGAAATATTTAATTGAGCAGGTAAGGCAATCGCCAGAAGATAGATTGGAAGCGTTAAAAGAATATTTACCAACTGCAGAGCTTAAAGACTGGGAATTGGAATATGCCGGACAACGTGTTCAGGTAATTAAAAAGGACGAAAAACAAGGTGGTATTTTAGAGTTTGGTACCGAGGTGGTTAGTGCGGCCGATGGTTCTATTGCAGCTTTGTTAGGTGCTTCTCCAGGTGCTTCAACGGCGGTATCAATCATGCTTGATCTGTTAAACCGTTGTTTTGCTGAAGATCTTGCAACTGACGAATGGCAGGCTAAAATTAAAGAGATGATCCCAACTTATGGCAAATCACTTGCCCAGGATGCTGAGCTTTGTAAAACAACCAGAGATAAAACTTCAAAGGTGTTGAAAATAGAAAATACGGTTATAGCTTAAGCTATAACCATTATAATTTTAGAAGGTCTCGATGTAAATCGGGACCTTTTTTATGTTACCTCGGTCTGTGTCCCCACAAACCGAAATCTGATCAATATAATTGTTGTTTCACGAAACGTTCCTACGGAACGACACCAATAATAAAACATTATTTTTGCTACCCATGATGCGTCCCTCTGGGACGGTGCATGTAACGGTATATTTGTTATGTATATTGTTGTACGTCCCATCGGGACGGCTCATAGGTAATATAAACTAATAGGCGTTTTTCGTTCCGTAGGAACGTTTGATGTTTCCCCCACACAGGCCTTTCGGTAATAAACCTGATGGGAACGGCAGCTCCCGATTTTTTTCAATCGGGACTAGAGTGTACAGCAGGACTACCGCAACCGATAACACACAGGACGTTGCTTTTCTAAAAAAAACATCAATCACAAAAAAGGGTATCCAATTGCTTGAATACCCTTTGTCTGAAATCTTTTTTATGGTTAAGCTGCAATCACTTCGGCCACTTCATCGGCAGAAATATCGCTGTGCGAGGCTTCCAATACACAATCTCCGTTTTTAATTAATAAAATCTGTGGCGATTGATGGGCTACCTGAAATAATTCGGCAATTTTGTTCGAAATGTCGCGGTAACTGATCAGGTCTAAAAAGTAAAGTTTTGTATCTGCCGGAATTACATCCCAATCAAATTCGAAATTCTTTTTAGCCATTAAACTAATGGAGCATCGCGTGCTGTGCTTAAAAATAAGGCTAAAACCGCTTGCGTTTTTGATTTCATCAAGCTGTTCTATTGAAGTTAAGTTAACCCAAGTCATGATATGATAAATATTGTTTTACAGGACAACACTTGCAATTGAATAAAGTTCTGCAAATGACCTGAATATGAAGATTGTAGATATGAAGCTTAATTTCTTCTGCGTTTACCTTCTGGATAAGATCCATAGGCAGGACAAAGTTTAGAAGAACAAGATTCTAAAATGGTAATGGTGCAGAACACCGCCAATAATAAGATGGCTACTTTTTTCATCGATCTGATAAATTTTAAACTTCTAAGTTACAAATAATTATTAAAACGCAAGTTTAAATCTGTGCAGAAAAATCGGCCATTTTAATCGCTGTAATTGCAGCTTCATCGCCTTTATTGCCATGTTTGCCGCCTGCACGGTCTTGCGCCTGCTCTAAATTATTGGTGGTTAGCACCCCAAAAATAACCGGTTTACTGTATTTAATGCCAACATTGGTTACGCCCTGCGCCACTGCATCGCAAATAAAATCGAAATGTTTGGTATCGCCCTGTATTACACAGCCTAAGCAGATTACCGCATCAATATCGCTTCTTTTGCTCAACAGAATTTCTGCACCACCGGTTAATTCAAAACTTCCGGGTACCGGTAAAGAAATAATATTTTCTTCGGCAACGCCATTTGCTAACAGGGTTTTTAATGCACCATTGTATAAAGCACCGGTAATTTCGGCATTCCACTCGGCTACAATAATCCCGAATTTATAGTTTGCACCGCTAGGAACGGTGGTATGAGAGAAATCGGATAGATTTTTTAATTGTGTTGACATGGGGCAAAGATAATGTTATGCCGCGAATGTTAAAAACCTTAATGTTTGCTGGTTGTAACATTTAGTTCATTAATACTTAGATTCGTATAAGAATCAGATAAATATCAATCGCTTATGGAATTTAAGCGTTCAGCCCATCTATAGTAAAAACGCAAGCTACCTATGAATATATCATTACGCCTCCCCGCCTTATTTTTTCTCCTCATTTTGATGTCGTTACATGTTTCTGCACAACAAAAATATACACTCAACGATTTTTACAGGATCGATTCTATCGCCAACCTGGCTAAACCCAAAGATGCACTGGCTTTGGTGGAAAAAATAAATGAGCAGGCACGTCAAACGCATAATACGCCTTTGCTCGTTAAATCGGTGATTTACCGGATGGTGTTTCAGAGTTACTTGGAAGAAAATGCTTTTGATAAAATTTTGATCGATTTGCGTAAAGATATTGGCAATGCCAAACAGCCCGAAAAAAGTATTTTACAATCACTTTTGGCCGAAACCTATTGGAATTATCTGCAGCAAAACCAGTGGCAAATTAATCAGCGTACACAGGTACAGGGCGACATTGGTGATGACATTAAGACCTGGAACATTAAAAAATTAAATGATGAAACGGTAAAATATTACTTGTTATCGTTAAAAGAGAGCCAGATTTTACAACAGACGAAAGTAGATACTTTAGATGCGGTTTTAGCCGGGGATAAAAAATACAGAAGCTTTAGACCTACTTTATACGACCTGCTGGCCCACCGTGCCCTCGATGTTTTTAACAATACACAACTAGGCCTTACACAATATGATGATGAATTAATCGACATGAGCAATGCTGATTGGTTTGGTGACAGACAGGTATTTTTAAACATTACCATATCGGCCGATAGCACTTCATTTAAAGCACAGGCTTTGCAGCTGTTTAAAAACCTGATCAGATTTCATCAGGGCAACAGTAATACTTCAGCACTGGCAGATGTGGATTTAAAAAGGTTAAAATTTGTGCAACAGCATTTTACCGGCGACAGACAAGAATTATATTATAACGCTTTAAGTCAGTTGGCGGAGCAAAGTAAAGAAACCGAAGTTTTTGCTGATATTTTATACGAACAGGCCGTTATGCATAAAAATGCACAATTACCGGTTGATACCAATAAACAAAACCTGATTACGGCAGTTGCTTTGGCCGAAAAAGCGATTGATGCTTTCCCTAAAAGCATTGGGGCAGAGAATGCCAAAAATTTAATTGAAGAGATTAAAAGCAGTAGTTTATCGGTTAAGGTAAAAGAATTCGCACAGCCCGATCAACCAAGCCAATTATATCTATCCTACAAAAATACAGATACCGTACAGTTGAGATTGTACCATTCGCCCGAATTTAAAAATGACTATGAACAGTTTAACAATAAGACCGATTTTTTAGCTTTTTTAAGAAAAAATAAAACTGTTAGGCAGTGGGTGATAGCTGTTCCGAAGACCAACGATTTTCAAATCCACACTTTAGTTGATAAAATTGACGCATTGCCTTTTGGCAGTTATACTTTAATTGTGCAGACCATTAACCGCAAGCAGAACGATACCGTTTATAGTAACATCAGTTTTAAGGTTACGGCCATGGCGGTTATTAATAGGAGCAATATTGATAAACACGAATATTTTGTTAGTCAGCTGAATAATGGTGCGCCCTCAAAAAACGTAACAATCAGACAACGGAGATATGATTACAATACCCGTAAATATATTGATGGTGAATTGTTAACTACCGATGGGAATGGTTATGCCAGTACAACCGAAACCCAGGCTGGCATGAGTGCCGCATTGTTAAAGCTTGGTAAAGATGAATTACAGATCAATATCAACAACTATAATAGCTACCGGGATGAGGAAGATGAACGTATAATTTTATTTACTGATAGACCGATTTACCGCCCGGGACAAACCATTTATTATAAAGGGTTGTGTTTGGAAATCCTGAATGGAAAAAATAAAATTGAAGTAAATAAAGCACTTGAAGTTTCTTTTAACGATGCCAATGGAAAAGAGATTACCACAACGAAATTAATGAGCAACGATTATGGCACGTTTCAAGGTTCGTTTACCATTCCAATGGGCATATTAAATGGTCAGATGGAAATCGAAACCGAAAATGGTCGTATTGCCGTACAGGTTGAGGAATATAAACGGCCAACTTTCGAAGTGGTTTTTGATAAAGCCAACAAACATTATAAACTGAATGATAGCATTAAAGTAGAGGGTAAGGCCAGTTCTTTTTCCGGCTATTCGGTGAGCAACGCGAAGGTAAATTATAAAGTTTTCCGCAGAGTGATGGATGATTACAGGCTCAGCTACGAGCAGCGGAGTGTTATTTATGGCTCAAGAATGTATGCTGAAAGAAAACAGGTAGCCATTGGCAAAACGAGCACCAAAGAAGGTGGTAAATTCGAGATTACTTTTTTTGCAAACGTTACAGATACCAGGGCAAATTATAGCTACGAAATTATAGCTGATATAACCGATTTAAATGGCGAAACCCGTTCGAAAACGACTAGCATAAATGTAGGGAAAAAGGATATAACACTTAATATCAGTGCAGAGCAAGTTGTTTATTTGAGCAATAAAACAGATAGTATCTCCTTTTCGGTAACCAATTTAAATAATGAAGCCATTAAGGCTGACGTTAAAGCAGAGTGGAGTTTATTGCAGGCGCCATCAAGGCTGATGAACAAAAGCCTTTTTTATGCCGAAAATTATGCCATGAGCAAGGAAGATTTTATTAAAAACTTTCCTGATGATGACTATAACAATGAACTCGAAGTAGCCAAATGGCCGGTAAAATCAGTAGAGTTTAAGCAAAACCTTAGTGCGAAAAACGGTCGTGGAAATTTAAGTTTTAGTCAGAAAGACCTTAAGCCAGGTTATTATAAAATCAGCTTAACGGCTGTAAATGGACAAAATGATACCGTTAAAACAGATAAATACCTGGTGATTTATCATGCAGTACCTGCGGTAATACAATCAAACATCGAATGGATTACGCCAGAAGTTACTGTGATCAAACCAAACGAAAGCGCTGTATTCCGTTTGGCAGGATTGGCAGAAAACAGTAAGGCCTATTACGAAGTTTATTATCGGGATAGCATAGCCGAAAAAGTGTGGATCAATTTATCGCCAAAACAAACCATTGTTAAAATACAACCAAAAGCCAATTATGAAGCTGGTTTTGCTGTGCAGTTTACCATGGTGCATCGAGGTACCATTTACAACTCCATCCAACAGGTTACAATTGCAGATCCACAGAAAGAATTGAACATCCGCTTTTTAACCTTTCGAGATAAATTACAGCCCGGCGAAAAGGAAAGCTGGAAACTAAAGATCAGTAATAACAAGGGAGAAAAACAAATGGCCGAAATGGTGGCCACACTTTACGATGCAAGTTTGGACAACCTTAAGCAAATGAACTGGAATACCAATCTGCAAACCAGTTTTAATTATGGTTTTTATAACTGGAATTTCAATGTAAACAATGTAGCCAACCCAGGTTATCTATGGTTTTTAAGACAGGATAAAAACTATAGCGTGATTACGCGGGGCTACGAAAACCTTAATCTGTTTGGTTATAACTATTATGGCGGATACAACTCTGGTTACCGGAACTATATCAGCAATTTACAAAGGGCTAAACGAAAAGGCATATCTGCGGAAGCATTAAAAAAACTGGCGGAGCTGGAAAATGGTAAACTAATTTATGGGGTGGTGTTCGATACTCAGGGCGAAATATTGCCGGGTGTACAGGTTCGCGTAGGTAAAATGGTAACCACCACTAATGTTTTTGGTATTTATACCATTGATGCCAAAGCGGGGGAGACACTGAATTTTTCTTTTATCGGATTTAAAAACTATGCTATAAAAATAGGCAGTAAAAAACGGGTTGATGTAACACTGAAAGAAGATGGTACAGCTTTAAACGAGGTAGTTGTGACGGGTTATGGCGTGCAAAAAAAGGAAAATTTAACAGGAGCAGTAATGCAGGTTAGGGGATCTGCTTTAAAAGCGAAGACTCCTGGCTTAGCCGCAGAAGCGATTTATGGCAGTAGATCTGCCGAGGCGATGGTCTTTCCAATAGCAGCTGAAGATAAGTCAACAACGCTACGTCAGGAAATTGAACCGCTTAAAAACTTAAACGTAACCCCTCGCACCAACTTTAACGAACTTGCATTTTTTTATCCGCAGTTATTAACTGATGCCAAAGGCGAGATCTTAATCGAATTTACCATACCGCAAAGTTTAACCCGCTATAAAATGATGGGTTTTGCACATACCAAAGATTTAAGAACAGCATCCATCACCAAGGAGCTGGTTACGCAAAAACAATTGGCCATTGCCATTAATGCGCCTCGTTTTTTCAGAGAAGGAGATACCATTTTATTAAGCGCCAAACTCAATAACCTGGCAGGTAAAAAACTTACAGGTAATGCTAGTTTACAACTTACTGATGCTTTAACAGGAAAACCGGTCCAGGTTTTTGGTACAAATGATAAATCAGAAAAAACTTTTGAAGTGGGTGATGAGGGTAATACTGTTTTAAAATGGACAGTAATTATCCCATCAGGCATTAGTGCCATTACCTATAAAGTTCTGGCCCAAAGTGGCAAATTTAGTGATGGTGAAGAAAATACCATTCCGGTTTTAGCAAATGCCATGTTGATAACCGAAAGTATGCCGATAAATGTGCGTGGCAACACCACCAAAACATTCGATTTCGAAAAACTCGAAAAATCGGGCAGTTCCAAAACCATGCGTAACCAGGGTTTGACTTTCGAATTTACTTCAAACCCGGTTTGGTATGCGGTGCAGGCCCTGCCTTACTTAATGGAATATCCGTACGAGTGTGCCGAGCAAACTTTTAGCCGCTTTTATGCCAATAGTTTTGCAACGGGAATTATTAATTCATCGCCAAAAATTAAAACTGTTTTTGAGCAATGGAAAAACACCAATAATGGCGAAGCATTGTTATCTAACCTGGAGAAAAACCAGGAATTGAAATCGATTTTATTAGAAGAAACTCCCTGGGTACGCAATGCAGATCATGAGAGTGAACGTAAAAAACGTTTGGCTACACTTTTCGACTTAAACAGAATGACTTATGAGTTAAAAGCCAATTTTGAGAAGTTAGAAAAAATGCAGTTTAATAACGGTGCATTCCCATGGTTTAGTGGCATGCGCGAAGATAGGTACATTACCCAACACATTGTTTTGGGCATGGGCCAGTTAAAAAAACTGAAAATGGTTGATGAAAAGGCTTATCCTAAATTTAATGCCATGCTCAATAAAGCAATTATTTATCTGGATGCAGCATTGGTACAAGATTATAAAAATGAAGTGAAAGGAAAATATTTTGCTTATTTGCCGCTGCATTACCTGTTTGCCAGAAGTTATACCGATCAAAAAAATACCAGTGCCGATTTTGTGAAGGCCAAAGATTTTTACCTCAAAAAACTGGCATCCAGCTGGAAAACCTTCGATACCTATCAGTTGGCGCAAACAGCATTGGTGCTCAACAGAAACGGCAATAATGTAGAGGCGAAAAAGATCATTACGCTGTTAAGTCAAACCGCGCAACAAAATGAAGAATTGGGCATGTACTGGGCCACCAATAAAGCTGGCTGGTGGTGGTACCAAAGCCCGGTTGAAACACAAGCTTTATTGATTGAAGCTTTTGATGAAGTAGCCAATGATACCAAAGCGGTAGAGGAAATGAAAATCTGGTTGCTCAAAAATAAACAAACCAACGATTGGAAAATCACTAAAGCTACTACAGCTGCCTGTTATGCCTTATTAATGAGAGGAACTGATTTACTAGCCGAAAGTAATGAACCTGAGATCACCATTGGCGGTCAGAAATTGGCGGAATTGCAACAACCCAATGCTACAAAGGAGACCGGAACCGGTTATCAGAAAATAAGCATTGCAGGTGTAAATGTAAAACCCGAAATGGGCAGGGTAGAGGTTAAAAACAATAACCAAACCATAGCATGGGGCGCACTATACTGGCAATATTTTGAGCAATTGGATAAAATTACATCAGCCAATACCGGGATCAAAATCAAAAAGCAATTATTCCTCCAGAAAGCCAGCAATAAAGGTGACGTGTTAACACCGCTTACTACCAGCAATGTTTTGGCTCCGGGCGATTTATTGAAGGTACGTATCGAAATTTACTGCGATAGAGATATGGAATATCTCCATTTGAAAGATATGCGTTCATCAGGTTTCGAACCCGTAAATGTGATCTCCCAATATAAATATCAGGATGGTTTGGGTTATTATGAAAGTACTAAAGATGCTTCAACCAATTTCTTTATCAGTTACATGCCAAAAGGAACTTATGTGTTCGAATATCCATTAAGGGTTACGCATGCAGGGAATTTTTCGAACGGGATTACCAGTTTGCAAAGCATGTATGCGCCAGAGTTTACCACACATTCTGCAGGGATAAGGGTAAGTGTAAAATAAATGGGTTACAAACCTCGCAGGTTTTTAAAACCAGTGAGGTTTAAATCTACATATTACTTAAATGCACTCAGGTGACTTAGGTGGTCAATATTTTTTTGTAAAAGCAGGGTTCTGCATACTTGGCTTGTAACAGTCCTGCTATCCGGCCTGGCAGATTTTCGCCGGAAAAAGCACGGAAATCTTTGCACCTCCCCATCATAACCCCACAACCTAAGGCAGGATCAAAGCGGGAACGTTGAGATAAGCAAGGGTAAGAGCCTCGATGCTGCCGCAATTAAGATTTCCATAGGTTTTTATAAGAAAGGATGCAAGCCTTGGGTTTTTGTTTCTTTTGGGCCAAGCCAAAAGAAAGAGCCCCTCGGCGGCGGTGAGCCGAGGCAAGACTGCGCGAAGGACAAGAAAATAGTAAGTGCATTAAGATTCCCGCATCCGCGAGAATGACGACCGTGTTAGAAATTATCCCTATACATCATGCTATCTGCCCCCTGCTCCGCTTCACTTGGTTTGTGCCTCACCTACGGGTTTTACGCTACTATCAGGTTTATTTAACCATGGTTCTGCATTTCATATCACTGTTCCATACCCCGCAGATTTCGAAAACCTGCTAGGTTTAAATAGCATTAAGTAAGTTGTATTCCACCATAAGTGGCTCCAATGGGTATAATTTTATCTCCTATCCAAATTTGGCTGCGGTCAAATTTGGATACTTTGTTTTTGGCCACAATAAAAGCCCGGTGGCAGCGGATAAAATCTGTTTTTGGCAACAATTCAGCCAGGTCATTTATGGTGATGCGCGAGCTTAATAATTTATCCTTAAGCTGGATTTGGGTGTAATTTCCCGAGGCTTCCACATAGCAGATTTCGTCTAATTCAACTTTAATTTGTTCATAACCATCTTTTACAAAAATGTATTCCGTTTTTGCTTCCAGTTTCTGGCCACGCAGGTTAAAGAGTTCCTGTGCTTTATTGCAGGCCTTCAAAAAACGCGAAAGTGAAAAAGGTTTTAACAAATAATCAACAGCATCAAGTTCAAAACTTTGTACCGCATGTTCGGTATAGGCTGTGGTAAAAATAACCATGGGCGGTTTACTTAAACTCTTTAAAAAATCAATGCCGCTAATGTCAGGCATTTTGATATCCAGAAAAATCAGGTCAACCTTGTTATGCTGAAGATAACTGATGGCCGCAAAGGCATCGGTAAAAGTTTCCTGCAATTCTACAAACGGAACTTTTGAGGCATGCGATTTTATAATATCAAGTGCAATCGGTTCATCATCTATAGCAATGGCAATCATTTTTTATTTGTTCTATTTATTTTTTCTGTCATGCTGACGAAGGAAGCATCTCCAGCCGACTGGCACTAATGTAACGACGTTTGCTTCTTGGTTTGCTGTAATTTCAAACCAGTTTTCATCGTTAAAAGATCCTTCATTGCATTCAGGATGACAGGCATCTATTTAAATTCAATAATAAGAATTTTTAACAACAAATCGTCTTCGTATTGTGCTCATTTAGCTGCTATTAGAAAAGTACGTCTCTAATCCAACTGCAAAGTTAAATGAACAAAAAACTCATTTGCACTCTCGCGGATAATCAGTTCATGTTTTCCGTAGTAAAGCAATGATAAACGTTGCTTAACATTTTCGAGTCCGATACCGCTTTTCAATTTTTCGGGATCGTTATCTGCTTTGATGTAAATGCTGTTACTCACGTCGAAATATAAAGTCTTTTCTTTAGTTTGTAACGTAATTTTAATATACGATGGCTGTTGCAAACTAATCCCGTGTTTAAATGCATTTTCGATAAAGGGGATTAATAGCATTGGCGTAATCTGCAAATTGTTTAATTGTTCTTCAATATGGGTGTCAATCCTGATATCGGCAGAGCGCGAAGTACGCAGCTTTTGTAAATCGATATAATTGTTCAGGTATTCTACTTCGCGAGTTAATGAAATTTTGTCCTGGGTATTCTCATGGAGCATAAAACGCATCATATCGCCCAGTTTCTGTATGCCTTCACCCGTTCTTTCTGCATTTTCCTGTAAAGCCGTTCCAAACAAGGTATTTAAAGCATTAAACAAAAAGTGTGGATTGATCTGCGATTTTAAGAAATTCAGATTCGCATCCGATTTGCCCAGCTCTGTTTTCAGCATTTGGATTTCGCTCAGTTTTTCAAATTTATGTTTGTAAACATACCAGGCTGATGGTGTGGTGATGCAGATTAAACATATTGCATTTAAAATTAGCGTAATTGGCACAACTGCGCCATTGCGCATGAAAGGAATAAGGACAATCAAGAGAAGGAGTGAGATAATAATGGTTATGCCAACATTGCCCCAAAAATACCGACCAAAGCCTTTAAAATCCTTTCTGAGGTTTGGAATGATATAATAAATGGCACAGAAGGCGGTAAAAATATTTACCGGTGGCACAATACTCCAGATTACCAATAACTCATAATCTATCTTCACAGAAAGTACTGCAGTGAAGATCATAAGCGTAATCAGCCAGATTTTTGTACTCACAAATATCTCTGAAACAATATTTTTATTATAACTCTTTAAAAAATGAATTCTATTAAAAAGCTCCATGCCACGCTCGTTAAAATAGGCGTAAGCGTTAAAAAGCAGGTAGATGAAAAATATATAGGTAAAAGCTTCCCCAAAAAATATGTCGTAACCGCGGTCCATATCATCATATTCCACCAGACGATAAGCTTCCGAATAGGTATTGGCTATCATCCATCCAATTATAGAAAACGCGGTAACGGCAATGGTCATGATCAGATTCATCGTAACATTACGGCCTTTTGCCAGCTGTGGCATTGAAACAAAATTGAAAAGCAAAAAACTGAAGTAAATGATACTGATCTTAAATATTTCAGGAAGGAAGAAATTAGTTACGATGCTGTAATCGACCACATTTTCCGAAAAACGATACGAACCGCCACCGCCATAAGTAGTTTGTGTGCAAATGCTGATCAAAGCAAGGATGAATAAGGTAGTAGAGATCCAAAACTCAAGCTGGTTGATGTTTTTAGATTTGATGGCAGATGAATTACCTGAAAGAATTTCCATTTTGTTTTAATTAATGATACAATTTTACAAAGAGAATCGGCTAGAATATTTAAAATGTGACAGATGGTGCAAAAAATGTGACGAACGAATAGGATTTATAGGATTGCAGGATTTTAAGATCAGGTAAGCAATTTCATAATCGTGCAATCTGATGTTACCATCTGACTGTTCGCAAAATCAATAACAAGTTAATAATTCAACCTTGTGTCAGATAGGAATATCTGACACCACTAATGATGATCAGGATTTATAGGATTGCAGGACTTTAAGATCAGGTAAGCAATTTCATAATCGTGCAATCTGATGTTACCATCTGACTGTTCGCAAAATCAATAACAAGTTAATAATTCAACCTTGTGTCAGATAGGAATATCTGACACCACTAATGATGATCAGGATTTATAGGATTGCAGGATTTTAAGATCAGGTAAGCAATTTCATAATCGTGCAGTCTGATGTTACCATCTGACTGTTCGCAAAATCAATAACAAGTTAATAATTCAACCTTGTGTCAGATAGAAATATCTGACACCACTAATGTAATATCCAACACCACGGATAAACAATTTTACTATCTTTGAAATGGATTGCTGGGATTGGTTTCTCCATCATCTATTATACATTTTCCATCTTACATTATTACAACTCAATATGACCGTTTACGGAATTCCAAATTGCAATACAGTTAAAAAATCGCTCGATTGGTTAAAAGCACATCAGGTAGATTTCGAATTTCACGATTTTAAGAAAAAGGGCATAACCGAAGAAAAATTAAATGAATGGTGTAATACTTTTGGCTGGGAAACCGTTCTGAACCGAAAAGGTTTAACCTGGAAAAAACTGACTAAGGAGGAGCAGGCCAAAATCGATAATCAAGCATTGGCAGTTGCTTATTTAAAAGAAAATACGAGTGCCATAAAACGCCCGATTATTGAACAAAATAACAAAGCCATATTAATTGGATTTGACGATGACAATTATTTAAAAACACTAGCCTAATTCATTTGTTCTAATGTTAAAGTTTGTTAAATGCAGATTTTAAATGTCGAACTAAGTTACTTTTGAGTATGTACAAACTGATCATTTTTCTATTGCTTGCCTTACCTATGGGCGTTTTTGCACAAACGGTAACTACGGGTACAGTTTTCGATTATTCGAAAAAAACACTCTCACTGCCTGGTGTTTCCATCAGAAACCTGAACAGTAAAAAATCTACCAGTACCAACAGAGAAGGTAAATATACCATCGCAGCCAACATTGGCGATCTGATTGAGTTTTCTGCTGTAGGATACCATAGCGATACGCTTTATTTAACCAATCTCTTAAACAGGACTATATATCTTCCCGTAAAATCGAACAGTCTAAAAGATGTCGATATTACAGCGGTGCGCATGAACAGCCAGGTAACCGATGCTAAAGATCCCCTGGCAGAAAAATATACTCTGCTTAATACCGGTGGTAACCTAAACCGTAAGCGTATGACCGATAAGGTTGGAGGCTTAAACCTGAATTTAGGTTATGGTAAATATAAAAGACAGCAGCGTAAGGAAGCCGATTTAGAAGAAAAGGAAATGTACCAGGATGAAATCGACGAAAATTTTACGCCAAAGACCATAACCGATCTGACCAAACTGGAAGGCGAAGAACTTAAAAATTTTATGATCATTTATAGGCCGTCTATTGAGGCTGTAAAGGCTGAAAGACCGTTTCGCTACGCTTTTTATATTTCACGTGCCTTTGCAGCGTGGAAAAAGTTATCGCCGCAGGAAAGAAAATTGCAGGATCTGCCAAAATTAAAGGCGAATTAAGCTTATTTAATAAATATTGATCATATAGTAACCATAATTGGTAACATTATAACCACATATAAATCTATATGTGGTTATTTTTTATATTTACCGCTGTATTACAACCTTATTATGATCATGAAATTGACTAAACTGATTAATTTTGGTTTGGTTTGTTGTGTTTTTGCTTTTTCAGCATCTGCTCAACAGGCTACAACCCCTGCACCAGCAACCAATTACAATCCTGCTGATGCCTTTGGACCACTATTTTACACACAAAACGGAAATGAA
This sequence comes from Pedobacter jeongneungensis, assembly GCF_000633455.1. Lineage (GTDB taxonomy): Bacteria > Bacteroidota > Bacteroidia > Sphingobacteriales > Sphingobacteriaceae > Pedobacter > Pedobacter jeongneungensis_A. Next base: position 237,831 of record NZ_AYMG01000023.1, on the reverse strand, counting down.
TTCCGGTCGGCAATTGGCGCACCAGGGCCAAAATACTGGCAAAACCATGTTGATTATAACATTACCGCCAACCTCGACGAAACCAAGAACATGGTGAGTGGTACAGTTACCATTACCTACAAAAATAACAGTCCCGATAAGTTGCCTTATTTATGGTTACAATTAGATCAGAATACTTTTAAAGAAACATCACGTGGTTATGCCATTACCCCTTCGCGTAGCCGTTATGGCGCACAAGGCGAAAAATTTGATGGGGGGTATAAAATCCAGAACATTAGCGTAGCACAAAAGGCAGGTGCGGTAAAATTCACTTCTATAGTTGAAGATACCCGTATGCAGATCCGTTTAGATCAGCCTTTGGCCCCTAATGGCGATTTGGTAACCATCAAAATGGATTACTCATACATCGTGCCTAAAGAAGGATCGGACAGAACAGGTCATTTAACTACAAAAAACGGTGAAATTTTTGCCATTGCACAGTGGTTCCCACGCATGTGTGTGTATGATGATGTAATCGGTTGGAATACTTTGCCTTATTGGGGCGGTGGTGAGTTTTATTGCGAATATGGCGATATCAACTTTGCCATTACTGCACCTGCAAGCCATATCGTTATGGGATCGGGAGAATTATTAAACCCTGCTGAAGTTTTTACTGCAGAGCAGTTAAAAAGATGGAATGCAGCTAAACTGAGCGATGCTACTGTACATATCCGTAGCGAAGCAGAGGTAACTGATCCGAAATCACGTCCGGCGAAAGATAAACTAACCTGGAAATTTAAAATTACCAATGCACGCGATGCGGCCTGGGCTTCATCAAAAGCATTCGTTTTAGATGCTGCAAGGTATAAATTGCCAAGTGGTAAAACAGGTTTGGCTGTGTCTGCACAACCTGTAGAAAGTAATGGTGTTGATTCTTATGGTCGTGGTGTAGAATATGTAAAATCTACCATCGAACATTATTCATCAAAATGGTTCGAATATCCATATCCAATGGCTGTTAACGTGGCTACCAATATTGGTGGTATGGAATATCCTGGTATTGTTTTCTGTGGCTGGACTGCTAAAAAAACCGGCGCATGGGGAGTAATTGATCACGAATTTGGTCACACCTGGTTCCCGATGATCGTGGGTTCTAACGAGCGTAAATATGGCTGGATGGACGAAGGTTTTAACACCTTCATCAACGGTATTTCTAAGAAAAACTTTAATAATGGTGAATACGCTACTCCTCCGGCTGATTTACACAAAATTGGTAAAAGTATTATTGGTAACCCGATTTACGAAAATATTATGCAAATGCCTGATGGTATGACCGAGAGAAATATTGGCGTTAACTTATACAGTAAACCAGGATGGGGCTTGGATATTTTAAGAAACCAGATTTTAGGCGAAGACCGTTTTGATTATGCTTTCCGCCAGTACATTAAAAACTGGGCATTTAAACATCCAACACCGTTTGATTTCTTCCGTTCGATGGAAAACGGAGCAGGTGAAGATTTAGCCTGGTTCTGGAGAAGCTGGTGGTTAAACAGCTGGAAAATGGATCAGGGCATTGCTGTGGTTGAACAGGTTAAAAAAGACGATAAGTTGGTAGGTTATAACATTAAAGTTGTCAACTTAGAGAAAATGCCAATGCCGATTATCCTTCAGATTAAAACCAAAAGCGGAAAAACAGAGATCGTAAAAGTTCCGGTTGATGTTTGGATGAAAAATACAAGCTGGTTGGTTCGTTTCCCAACAACTGAAGAAATTGAATCGGTTACTTTGGATCCGGATAAAGTATTGCCAGATTCGAATCCTGATAACGATACATGGACCGCTACGGGCAACTAAGCTTACCTTAAATAATTCCAGACCTCCTGATATTAAAAGATCAGGAGGTTTTTTATTGCAAACTGCCGACGGTTTACGGAAAACTATCAGATAATTTAGCAGGCATAAATTTACAGATATGGAAAAACCTAGTTTAGAAATTACCAATCCCGCTGGCATATACGATCCCCGTCCGCATGGATATTCCCACCTCGCCTCCGTTTCTGCAAATGGTCAGCTGGTATTTGTTGCCGGTCAGGGCGGTAGCAGAACAGATGGCATTTTAAGTGATGATTTTAGGACGCAGGTAAGCATTGTTTTCGAAAATATTGCCTTAGCTTTAAGGAGCAAAAATTTAGCCATGGCCAACATTGCAAAACTGACTACTTTAGTAGTAGATTATGATGAGGCTAAACACGAGATCCTGATCGAAGAATCGAATAAAATATGGCCTGATCAGAAATTCCCGGTAAATACGCTTATTCCGGTACAAAGGTTGGCCTTAAATGGCATGCTGATTGAAATTGATGCTACGGCTGTTGGTTAATTTATAAACCCGGTTACCATTATTATTAAACTGGTATTGTTTTGGAAATGAAGGGTTGTGTTCTCTTAGCGGTTTTCAGTCCCGCTTTCCGTTTGTAGTGCCGGCTTGAAGCCGGCAGCTACCACTTCATCCGATAGCTATCGGATCGGGTTTAGAAACATCGGTCCGATACCTTTGGCGAGATGCCGGAAGCAGGCTGTTCATCCTAAACCTGACAGTAGCGGGCATCCCGATAAAATCCAATCCTGTGGGCACATCTTTTTTAAGAATAGTTTAGGCATTTTGCTAACTAACTTTAATACAGCACGGATTTTAACCAAGGACGCTGTCAATCCCAAGAGCCGGGGAAATCAAAAAAACAGTTGCAGTTCAGGTAAATTGGCACTAACAAACCTGAAACGTAGTGGTTTTGTGTTCATAAACGGTTAATTTAGTTTTAAAAAGTATTGAACACAAAACGAAGTGTCACTGTTTTTTTGATGCGCGTGGAATTGTGCAAAGGGCTCATTGCTGGATTGACAAAGCGCTTTGGGTACTTTGGCGCTCCAAAGTACCATGCCCCCGCGGCAGAGAGCGGTAGAAAAATATTATAATTAATTGTATCCACACGATAGGATAAAATCGGGATAAAGCGGATGGCAGGGCTGCATTTGCCAGGAACCATTGTACATTTGTTTCCAATAAAAAAAAACACCAATATGATTAATTTGGTATTGCTAAAGCATGAGGTGATGTTCTGAATATTTTAAATCTTTGAATTAAAAATTAACAACAATAATTTATACGGATGGAAAAGGGAGAACGCAAAAACGTTTATAAAGTTTACAACAAAATAAGTAAGTGGTTTGTCGAAAACCGTTATGCTGATTCGGTAGAGAAAGCTTATTTGAATGATATCCTCCAACAACTTCCTACAGATGCAAAGGTTTTGGATCTGGGTTGCGGTGATGGAAAACCTATACTGGAATATTTTATTAACCATGGGATAAATGTTTTAGGAGTTGATGCCAGTGAGCAAATGATTAGGCTGGCAAAAGCCAATTTCCCATCTACCAGGTTTCTGCTAAAAGATATGCGAGAATTGGATCTGGATGAAAAATTCGATGCGATTATTGCATGGCATAGTTTTTTTCATCTTCCTGCTGCTGATCAGCCTGACATGTTCAATATTTTTAGGCGGCACCTCAATCCCAATGGTATTTTGTTATTTACCTCCGGTACCGAAAGGGGAGAAGCCTGGGGCATAAATGGTAGCGAAAATCTTTTTCATGCTTCTTTAGCTACTGCTGAATATCAAACTTTACTACAATCAAACCAATTTGAAGTGCTAAAACATAAAATAAACGATCCCGATTGCGGAGGCGCAAATGTTTGGATGGCACAGTACAAACCCTGATAATTTTGCCTTAACTTTGTGCTATGGCCGAACAGCAAAAAAACAATCCCTTACACGGTATCACCTTAGAAAAAATAGTAACCGATCTGCAAACGCATTACGGTTGGGAAAGATTGGGATCATTGATCAAAATCGATTGTTTCAATAATAACCAAACGATTAAATCGAGCTTAAAATTTTTAAGAAAAATGCCCTGGGCCAGAAAAAAAGTAGAAGAATTATATCTCGATACCTTTAATAAATGATGGAATGAGTGAGTTTAAAATGATTGAATTGGCTAATCTAATCCAATCATGCTTTCATTCAATCATTTCTCTTTCCCTTGCAACCTTTTCTCTAAAGCCGTCGTCATCTTGATCTAAACCTTATCAAATGAAAAATATTTTCTACTGTTTTTTGCTAATAGTTGCGTTAAGCAGCTGCGCCCTTGGAGTCATGACTTCAATTTATTCTATTTCAGGTGGAAAAGTTGATGTTCCAAAAAAAGAAACTTACAATGTGGTTTATCAGGCTAACTTTGGCAACGGTTTAACAGCTGATGTAGCTTATACCAATGAAAGTGGGAAAGAGATAGAATTAAAAGAGGTAAGCGGTACTTGGGAAAAGACAGTGATCTTAAAATCAGGGACCCACGCTAAACTTAAAACATTAGCTACTGCTACAACAGACGCTAAAGGTGAATACAAAATACTGGTGGATGGAAAAGTGGTTTCTGAATACGTTTTGACTGGGAAAAGACTCAATTATACTTTCTCATTCGATTTACCGTAAGAAGCTCAATTTCATTCAATCATTCTGTAATTCAGTCATTCAATAAATTAATTATTCATAAAATCTTCATATTGATTTTCGAGATTTAAGTAAACAAAATAACAAGGTTTATTCATCATTAATCAATGTAAAAATGAAAGCAATTAAAGTTTTAGTAATCGCCCTGGTAGCCGCTTTTACCATTAATACCGTAAGCGCTCAAACCACCACTCCGGCAAAAGCAGGAACAGAAAAATCACAGACCAAAAAAGGCCATAAAAAACACCATCATAAAAAGCATGCTAAAAAAGTAGCTAAAGCTTAATAAAGAAAAGTCTTTCAGGTTTACCTGAAAGACTTTTTTGTTTGTTGTCTGATTGTTATTGACAAATCGTCATTTCGACCGCAGTGGAGAAATCTGTTGAGTACGTTTTAGATCTGTATTTCTGTTTTTCTTTATTAAATTTCTTTTGTAAACGAAGTTGTCCATTAAATGGCTTGGCAGAATTATTAAGTTCCAGGTTTCTCAGGCTTTTAAAACTTCGGAAGAAAAAAATAATATTTTCTGTCACACTTTCCACCTTTTGGTGTCTTATAGCTGAAACCTTGAAAAAAGGTTAATCAAACAAATTAATAAAAAACAGAATTTTAGCTATGAAAACCTATTTATGGATATTGCTGTGCGTATTATCTACGAAAGTCTTCGCACAACAGCCGGGCAATATAAATGGAAAAATTGTGGATGTGAAAACAAACCTTCCGCTTGAATATGTGGGAATTATTTTATCAGATAAAACAGATTCGACCAAAAAATTAGGTGTAGTAACCAACAAAGCCGGAGAATTTTCTTTTAATGCGGTTGCCAATGGTGATTATAAAATCAGGATTTCGGCAATGGGTTATCACTCTGTCAGCAAAAACATCATTGTAAATGGTAAAAATATTAATCTTGGAACCTTAAAACTGGAAGAAGATGCCATTGCCCTAAAAGATGTGGCGGTAAGTGGCCGTTATGCCATAGCTACGGTAAAAAAAGATACCGTAGAATTTAACGCCGACGCTTATAAAACCAGGCCAAATGCGGCGGTAGAAGATTTGTTGAAAAAACTGCCTGGTGTAACCGTTGATAAAGATGGTAGTATTTTAGTCCAGGGACAAAAAGTTACGCGCTTAACTGTTGATGGTAAAGACTTTTTTGGTACCGACCCAAAAACAGCAACCAAAAATCTTCCTGCCGATGCCATTGCAAAAGTACAATTGATTGACAGTAAAACACAAGAAGCGAAGGCAACCGGAATTGATGATGGTCAGCGCGAAAAAGTGCTGAACCTAACCATTAAAGAAGACAAGAAAAAAGGCTGGTTCGGAAACGCTAACCTTGCCGGTGGTACAACCGATAAATACGGAAGTTATTTAAGTGCCAACCACTTTAATAAAAATCTGCAGTTTGCTGTTTTAGGAATGAGCAATAATACCAACGATGCCAGTTTCGGTTATGATGACCTGAGCAGTTTTAGCGGAGGCAATATCGGAAATATTTTTGCGCCACCAGCCGGGGGAAGTTTCTCGATCAATAACAATAACGGTAAAACCACCATTGGTGGTAGCGGTGTTTTTGATAACAATGCCATTGGATTATACACCACGCATAGTGGAGGCGTAAATTATAGCAACTCCTGGGGCAAAAACAACAAACTAGCCATTAGCGGCAGTTATTTCACTTATTTTTCTTCTGGTTTAGGCAATAAGCTATCCAACATTCAGGATTTAAGCTCAGGCGATATTTTGCGTACACTGGATAATACCGACCGGAACAGCAATAACCAGGCACACCGCTTTAATTTTAAGGCAGAATACCATCCCGATTCGTTAACAGATATGATATTTCGCCCTAATGTGATTTTAAACAATACCACCAACATCAATAATCGCACGTTCAATGCTAATTTTGATGCCACAGGAAAAGCAAATGATGGAAAGCAGTATTATAACCAGCATAATTTTACTCCTTCTTTATTTGGGGAGTTTACGGTGCTGAGAAGATTGGCCAATAAAAAAGGCTCGGTTTCGCTCCGTTTAAATGGAACACAGAATACTTTTAATGCTGATTGGTTAAATCAATCGTTGCTTAACCAGTATGTAAATGGTGGTACTACGGTTACCAACATCAACCAGCAGGCCAATCAGGAGAACGCAGCTAAAACCTATACCATCAATGGCAATTATGCCAGGCAGTTAAACCCAAAATGGAGTGCCAACCTTGCCTACGGTTATACAAGGAGTATTGTTGATGCGCAGCAGATCACCTTTGATTATAATCCAGCAACTGATCGCTACGAAATCATTGTTCCATCGTTAACCAATACTTTCGATAACCATAACAGTTTGCAAATAGCCGGACTGGGTTTTATTTACACTGGAAAAGACTGGACATATAATTTCGGATTAAATGCACAGGAGAGTTTGTTGAATGCCAATGTATTTAATAACATAGGCGCCAATATTGGCAATATTGAAAAATCATACTACAATTTATTGCCACGCTTAACGGTTAATTTTAAAAATAAAGCCAATCAAACCATTGCCATTAATTACCGGGCGAGCGTTAATTTGCCCTCAGTAACCGATCTGCAGCCCGTACAGAACAATACCAATCCTTTATACCAGAGAATAGGTAACCCTGATCTCGAAGCCCGGAAAAACCATCGCTTATCGGTAAACTTCAATACATTCAGTCCTGATAATAACCGCTATTGGAATGGTTATTTCCTTTATAACTTATCATTTGATGACACAGGAAATGATATTACCTATAATAATGGCATCCAAACGGTGAAACCCATTAATGTAAATGGTAATTATTACCTCCGTGCCGGAACATTTTTTGGCATGCCATCAAAAATTAAAGGTTTAAGGATGAATTATGGCGCAAACTTCTTCACCGAACATAGAACAAACTTTATCAGCGGCGCTAAAAACATTACAAACAGGTTCGAAATCGGCCCGAATATTAACTGGAGTTACGATATTGACGATAAATTTAATGCAGGTATTTATGCTTATGTAGGCTATACTAAGGTAAATAACACAGCAGAATCGGCCGTTGACAATAAATACTTCAGCCTGGAAAATACGTTGAACCTGAGTTACGAATTTATAAAAGATTTAAGGGTGGAGGCCGATTTAAACCATATTGGCTCTGCTGGTCGTGCCGATGGATTTAACAACAATTATTTCTTGCTTAATGCCGGGATTAATAAATATCTGATGAAACGCAGGGTAACTTTAAGTTTAAAAGGTTTTGATATTTTAAACCAGAATACCACTATCGATAGGATTGTAAACAGCAGTAGGATAGAAGATGTGCGGTACAATAACATTACCCGTTATTTCTACCTATCCTTAAATTACAAATTAACCAAAGTAGGCGCTAACAAAGAACGGGGCAATCCCCGCAATACCGTTAATTAAGTGCTTTTATTAAAGTCCTTAATATTTGCTTTTAGAAGTAAATGTTAAGGGCATTTTCTATTTTTCATCATTAAGAGATAAACATAACTTTGGCCATCTGTTTAATTTTTTGTTACTTAGAATAATCATAGAATAACGTCATATCATGCCGCTCTCAGCTTCATCCAAAAATAGTTTTACTGGTTTAGATCAAAAAGGGATTGTAATATGGCTCTTTGGGTTATCAGGTTCTGGTAAGACAACAATCTCGAGCCTGCTAAAGGAAAAACTAGCGGAACAAGGGTTTTTTACGGTAACCTTAGATGGCGACGTACTTCGCACGGGTATTAATAAAGATTTGGGCTTTAGCGAATCAGATAGGGCAGAAAACATCAGGCGGGCAGCTGAAATTGCCAAAGTGATGTTAAAAAATAATATGATTACCATTTGCTCTTTTATTACCCCTTTGGAAGAGCACCGTGCATTAGCGGCCGAAATTATAGGTGAACGTTATTTTGAAGTTTTTTTAGACTGTCCGCTGGCCATCTGCCAGGAAAGAGATGTAAAAGGCCTATATAAAAACGCAGGACTAAATCTGATCCAAAACTTTACAGGCATCAGTGCGAAATTCGAACCCGCTATAAACGCAAATCTCATTATTAAAACCCACATAGAAAGTCCTACGCAAAGTAGAGATCGGGTATTTTTTGAAATTATTTCAAAGATTAGTATTCTTTCTTAACTACTTTTCGATTAATCCCTGGCATCAGTTTAAAGTTTTCATAAACATCTTATCATTTATCCGCTGAAGTTAATTTTTAATGATTTTTATTGCTCCGGAGCTAAAAATTTTAACGCAAACGTTTGTTAGTTTTTTTATCCAATGCTATCCATCTGATTTTTCAGATAGATTTCTCTGATTAATGGATTGAAAAAACAGTTTCAATCACATTTAAAGCAATTTCTTGCTATGAGTTTCTAATGCTAAGTATTTAGGGGTGTAAAATTAACTGATTTCTTTATTTATGATCAAACGTTTGCGTGGTGTTTGAAGATTTTGTGTGTTTCAAATCGCCTAAATTAGGTTTGGAAAGAGAAATGCCGGAGGTTAACCAACTTCATCACTTATTCTCTTTTTGAAATGAGCAAGCAAAAAACAACATAAAATTTTGGTGGTGTTACGAAAAAAATATTCGGAGTACGATTAAAAAAACAGATCTAGATTTTCCCTCAAAAACCTATCAACTAACTTAAAAACAACAGCAACATGAAGATCAAATCTTTACTGGTTTTTGGCGCGGTTGGCTTATTATGGCTTAACGAAAGTAAAGCTGCTGCCAGTCTAAACCACAACACAAATGCCGAGCCCAGGGCAATGCGTCCCAATTATTTTGATGATATCACCATCAAAGGGAAAATAACCGATAAATCAGGTCCGGTTCCTGGGGCAACCATTACCTTAAAATCAAATCCAGGCATTGGTACCTCTACAGATGGAGCTGGTAATTTCGCAATCACTGTACCCGCTGATGGTATTTTAATCATTAAATCTGTAGGTTATAAAACACAGGAAATTCCTGTCCAGGGTAAAACTACACTCAACATTAGCCTCGAAGAAGAAAATAACAACCTGAGCGATGTAGTAGTGGTAGGTTATTCATCAAAAAAGCAGGGAGAGTTATCGAGTTCTGTTTCGGTCATTTCTGCCGAAAAGTTAAAAGGTGTAGCCTCTAACGATGTAATTTCCATGATTCAGGGTAAAGCCCCGGGCGTAGTGGTTTCTTCAGGCAGTGGAGATCCAACTTCTGCCCCTAAAATGACAATAAGGGGTATTGGAAGTATTAATGGAGGAACAGCGCCTTTGTTGGTGGTAGATGGAAATATCCTTGGGGCTTACGGTACCGAAGGTGCTACCTACAGTCCAAATGATGTGGAATCTGTTACCATTTTAAAAGATGCTGCGGCTACGGGTTTATATGGCTCACGTGCAGGTAGTGGTGTTATCATCGTAACGACTAAAACAGGTAAAGCGGGCGAAGCAAAAATAGAATTCAGTTCAACAGTAGGTTTTAACTCCCCTTCAACAGGTCATTTCAAATTGATGAACAGTCAGCAATTGTATGATTATCAAAAAACATTTTCCAATCCTGATCCATCGGTTTTAAAAAATGATACCAATTGGTGGGATTTGGCTACCCAAAACGGAATAACACAGAATTATACCCTTTCTGCATCAGGAGGTACAGAAAAAACAAGGTATTACATTGCCGGTAACTTTTATAGAGAACAGGGTACAGTAATTAATAACGATAAAAATGCCTATAACTTGAGGGCGAATATAAATAGCCAGTTAACCAAAAAACTTAAATTGAGTTTATTGTTAAACGGTGTATTTACCAGAAACAACTATGCTAACAGCAATACACTTGGAGATGGTTATTTAAATCTCCCTTTCGATCCGGCTTATAATGCAGATGGAACACCGGTTGATCCGCGGATTACACCAACCTGGAAAGGACGCGATGTAGAAAATTTTCTTCATTCTACGCAGTATAATCTTTCTTACCAAAGAAGCCTGAATTTAAGTGCCGATGTAAATTTAGATTATAACATTGTAAAAAACTTAACTTTCTCCAGCTATAACAGAACCACTTTTTACAACACCTTTGCTGTAGATTATTATGATAAAAGAACTAAAGAGGGGGGTGCAACAAATGGCTCACTTTACAACTCCACAACATATAAAAACAGGTTGTTAAGCTCAAACAGGTTGAAATACGAAAACAGCTTTGGTGAAAATCATTTAACCGTATTGGCAGTTGGCGAAGCTGAAAAATCGTACTACGATGATGCTTACTCAAATGGGAAAAATTTACCTGCCGGCCGTCCGGTAATGTCTACCGCAACCGATATTATCAGTAATCCATCCGGGGGGACCAACGAATATAATTTTAGTAAATATTTAAGTTCGGTTGATTACAATTATGCCGGTAAATACTTTGCAATTGCCTCATTTGTGCACGAAAACTCCTCGCGTTTTGGTTTAAACAAAAGTGGTGGCGATTTTTATCAGTTAGGTGCGTCATGGATTTTGAGTAACGAACAATTTTTAAAAGGAGTTAAACCGATTAGTTTCTTAAAATTAAGAGCAAGCTATGGTACTACGGGTAATGCTGAAATTGGCGATTATCCATCTTTAGGACTATACGCCATTGATGCGTCAGCCAGTTATGGCGGTTTGCCTGGGGCTAGGCCTGATCAAAAAGGCAATCCCGATTTAACCTGGGAAAAGCAAAAAACAGCCAACATTGGTTTGGATATCGGTTTTTGGAATAGAATAGATTTAACTATTGATTTATATGATAAACGCTCTAATGCCCTATTATTTAAAGTGCCATTACCTTCAACTGATGGTTATGGATATATTTTCCAAAATGTTGGCGCTTTAAAAAACAGAGGGCTTGAGTTTAGCATCAATACTAAAAACTTTACAGGAGAGTTTCAATGGGAAACCAATTTCAATATGGCCTTTAACCGCAATACAATCTTAGGGCTTACAGAAGGGAAAGATGCGATTACGCCAGGTGGTTCGCAGCCAAAAGCGGTAGGGCACGATATTTACGACTACAAAATGCCAATATGGGCGGGAGTAGATCCAAATAACGGAGATCCGCTCTGGGAGAAAGTAATTACTGATGCAGATGGAGTAAGCCATATTGCGGTAACCAATACCTACTCACAGGCTACCCGCCAATATACAGGTACATCGGCCTCGCCAAAATTTACCGGAGGTTTTACCAATACCTTTAGCTATAAAGGTGTTTCACTGAGTGCATTTTTCAATTTTGTTTATGGTAACGAAGTGTATAACAATAGCCGTGCTTATTTTGATAATGATGGTTTGTACGAAAGTTACAATGCGATGGTACTAAAATCGGGCTGGAGCAGATGGGAAAAAATTGGAGATGTTGCTACACACCCTAAACCGGTTTTAGGTGGTAACCATGATTCCAATCAACAATCATCACGTTACCTGGAAGATGGAAGTTATATCCGTTTGCGCAACATTACACTCGGTTATCAGATTCCAACCAGCTGGTTAAGTAAAATTAAAATCAGTAGCGCCCGGATTTTTGTTAGTGGCGATAACCTTTGGACAGGAACTAAATTTTCGGGTATAGATCCTGAGGTTGTACTTGCGCCAGATGATAATGATCCCAATGTTATTCCGGGAAGTTCAAGTTTTAGATACCCGATCAGTAAAAAAATATTGTTTGGTGTAAACATTAGTTTATAGGAGAGGAAAAATATGAAAGCGAATCAAATTAAAATATATATAGTTGCACTTGCACTGATTTTTAGTGTAAGTAGTTGTAAAAAGGAAGTAAAACCGTCAACAGCGATTGATGATGAATCTGCATTAACAAATCCTGGTGATATTGAGACCGCAACCATTGGTACTTATGCCGTGCTAAGAAATGCGACTTATGTTAGGAGTGCACATTTTTTAACAGAATTTCAGGGAGATAATGTGGCTCAGGGGCAACCATCATCTGATGATCTTTCAAGGTGCTATCGCTATACCCATATCCCCACAGGTACACATGGCGCTAACTTTTGGAAACAGGCTTATTATGTAATTGTTGCTGCTAATAAGATTATTGCAGCTATTCCAGATAATTCAAGTGTAGATTTAAAACAACTTAAGGGAGAAAATCTTTACCTGAAGGGAATGATGGAGTTTAACTTAGTCCGCGTTTTTGGAAGACCATACACACAGGGCAATGGCGAAAAACCAGGTGTGCCTATTTTGAAAGAAGGTGTGCCTGCAGGTACTCCGGCAAGAAATACCGTTAAAGAAGTATATGCCGCAGCTATTGCCGATTTATTAAAAGCCGCTGATTTAATGACTGTAGCAAAAGCGGATATTTTTGCTTCGAAAGAAGTTGCTTACGCTTTGCTGTCTCGTATTTATTTAAATATGGGTGATAATGCCAATGCCATAAAATATGCTGATCTGGTAATTGCTTCTGGCCGTTATAAATTGCTTCAGGGTGCAGATTATGCCAGTTACTTCACTAAAACTCCGGAAGCCAATTTGGAAACCATTTTTGCTATCCGTTATACCAAAACAGAAGATCAGGATTTTGGTGCCATCGGCTCTATGTACTACAGCGGTACACCAGGTGCTTTATCTACTCCTGGTGCTCAGGGCAATACCGGTTATGGCGAAATCTATGCTTCTCAGCAATATGTGGCAGAGCTGGATAAAAACCCGGCAGATTTAAGGCATAGTTTTATTGCGCCTTATAAAATTAATGGTGTATTGCAGGTAAACACTAAAATAGCCCCAAATGTACCCATGTATTATGTAACCAAATACAATTTGCAGGAGGGGATTGCAAATTTAAGCTCACCGGTTTACCTGCGTTTGGCTGAGATGTATCTGAACAAAGCTGAGGCAAATGCCAAACTAGGTAATGCGCAGTTGGCCCTTGATGATGTAAACCTGATCCGTACCAGGGCTGGAATTCCTGTTTTAACGCTTGCAGGCATTGCTGCAGAAAATAAAACAGCTTTGGATGTAGTTTTAGAAGAGCGCAGGCTTGAATTCGCTTTTGAAGGACAACGGGCTTACGATTTATTCAGGAACAACAGACCGATGACAAGAAACTATCCGGGTACACATGCCTTAAATAACACGCCCAATACAAACATCACGCAGACCATTTTGCCAACCGATGCCCGTGTTATTTTTTACGTTCCGCAGTATGAGATAGACAATAATAAAAATCTAACTCAAAACCCTTAGCTCATTCGTGGTAAAACAATAAGGGCTTTATCACCATTGAAATCAAACTTAAAAAGATGAAAAATATAAAAACATATGCCATTTACATGCTTTTTGCAGGTATGGCAATAAGTTCCTGTAAAAAGGATAAAAGTGCCGAGCTTACGTCCAATTTAGAAGAAGTTGTGTTAGACCGTTCGGGCTGGAGCGCAACAGCTTCAAGTCAGGAAACGGCTAATCTGCCGGCAACCGTTTTGGATGGCAATACCAATACTTTTTGGAGTTCGAGTGCTAATGCTGCATTTCCGCACTGGTTATTAATCGACATGAAAAAACAGACCGTAGTTACCAAAATTGGTTTAACCACAAAACAGGGCGACCCGAAAGGGTTTACCAAATTTAGGCTGGAAGGCAGTAACGATGGGATCAATTTTACCGCCATTGGCGAACTTGCATTTAACCCGGTGCTTTATACCGAACAGGCATTTACCTTATCGCCTGCGAGGAATGTACGGTACCTAAAATTAACCGCTTTAGAAAAAGCTGCAACGCAAACGGGTAACATTACTTTTTTAGCGGAATTTAGTGTGACTGGCCTGCAGGAAAGAAAACCGCTTACCGATATTGCATTGAGCAAAGCAGGCTGGACGGCAACAGCTTCGAGCGAAGTAAATTTTCCGGGCGATGAATTGAACCTGGCCTCAATGATCGTAGATCCTATATCTACCAAAAGCCCGATACCTGATGATTCACAAGTTCCTTCATTTTGGCAGGCTGATTATGATGTGCTGCATCCATATCTGCATTGGATTGTTGTTGATATGAAAAAAGCAAGTTTACTTTCTTATATCGGTCTTAACGCCCACACCGACCCAAAACAAGGTTTTAGCAAATTTTCTATTTCGGGAAGTGTAGATGGCGTTACTTTTACTCAATTGGGCGATGACCGGAATTTCAATCCAACTACAGTTAATGAACAGAAATTTGCTGTTTCGCCAACAACTCCGATCCGTTATGTAAAAATTACGCTGCTCGAAGGTACAAGTTACCCTTGCCTGGCGAATTTTGAGGGATATGTGAAACTTTAAAATTGCGGTAAATTCAAAGAAAGCGATCAAAATTGAGATCGCTTTCTTTGTTTATGGCCCTTTTGTATCAGTTCGTAACTGATAAACAATATCTTTGAGTTGTATTTTGTCCCTTATCTATGAAGAAAATTCTACAAGTCATCCTTACACTAGCCTTAATTACGCCTATTTTTAGTTGCAAAAAAGGCAATATCAAAAACCTGAACAGCATTGCCTATGGCTCATCATTCGGCATGCGCGCAGGCTACTGTTCCAACAGCTTACTCATTAGCGATTTAAAACTTACATTTTCTAAATCGAAAAATGGACAGTCGGCAGATACCAAAACCTGTAGTAAAACCATTTCGGAGGCCGATGTATCCGCCATTAAAAATGAGCTGAACATCAGCAAGATTTCGAACCTGCCCGAAGTAATCGGTTGCCCTGATTGTGCCGACGGTGGTGCAGAATGGATTGCCATTAATGCCGATGGTAAACAATATAAAATTACTTACGAATACGGTAAAGCACCAAAAGAGCTGGAGGCCGCAGTGGCAAAACTGAAGGTTTTAAGAGATGGTTTTAAGGATTGTAATTAGCATAGAGCCTTCTCTCATTAATTTAAATCCATTCTTTTCAATGAAGATAAATGGAATTTTTTAAAATTTGAGGGGAAAAACGTAAATAGCTGTGATTTGCTCTGCCACCTAAACCCGATATACGTGGATGCCGATTTAAGCAATATCTTTGCTTTTTTATGGGTGTGCTTACTTGTTTCACAGGTTTCATCGGCAGAAACATTAGCGGGACTGAACCTAAACTAAGAATTGCTGCAATTGCTTTCCAGAACATCAGTTTATAAACTATGAAATGCTGTTATAATGGATTTAATGTTTAAGCTGAGAAATATTGCTTCACGCCATCACCACTTCCTCCGCTTCAGTTCGCAATGACGATGACCTGGAAGAAAAATTACAACTCCTTAATCCTGAACTGAAAACCGGCAATTGCCAACTGAAAACTTTTTACGCTAACCCCTTGATTTTTAAAAAGAATTGTTCTACTTTTGCAGTCCGTTTTATGGGCTATCTGTGAAGATGCCGGGGGAGCGGTAAATTTTTTAATAAAAAACATAAAAAAGCACAATGCCAACCATTCAACAATTAGTTAGAAAAGGTAGAGTAGCACTGGAGTTCAAGAGTAAGTCTCCAGCGTTGGACAGCTGTCCACAGCGAAGAGGTGTATGTACACGTGTGTACACCACTACCCCTAAAAAACCAAACTCAGCAATGCGTAAAGTAGCCCGTGTTCGTTTAACGAACGGTAAAGAGGTGAATGCATACATTCCTGGAGAAGGTCACAACTTACAGGAGCACTCTATCGTATTGATCCGTGGTGGTCGTGTTAAAGATTTACCAGGTGTACGTTACCACATCATCCGTGGTGCATTAGATACATCAGGTGTAGCTGGTCGTAACCAACGTCGTTCTAAATATGGTACTAAACGTCCTAAACCAGGACAAGTAGCTGCGGCGCCAACTAAAGGTAAAAAGAAATAATCGGGAGGAAATAAGAAATGAGAAAGTCAAAACCAAAAAAGAGAATTATTCTTCCTGACCCAAAATTTAATGATGTTCAGGTAACTCGTTTTGTAAACAATATGATGTACGATGGAAAAAAATCTATCGCTTATTCTATTTTTTACGATGCTGTTGAAATTGCTGAGAAAAAAGCAGGTGAAAACGGTTTAGAGGTATTTAAACGTGCTTTAACTAACATTATGCCAGCTGTAGAGGTTAAATCTCGCCGTGTTGGTGGTGCTAACTTCCAGGTTCCAACTGAGGTTAGACCAGAGCGTAAAACAGCTTTAGGTATGAAATGGTTAATTTTATATGCTCGTCGTCGTGGTGAAAAAACGATGAAAGAGAAATTAGCTGGTGAAATCGTAGCTGCTGCTAAAGGTGAAGGTGCTGCTGTTAAGAAGAAAGAAGATACGCACAAAATGGCTGAGGCTAACAAAGCGTTCTCTCACTTCAGATTCTAGTATTAGAATTAACAGGTTAAAGATTACACAGATTTAATTAGAAGATTATACTGATTAGATAAATTACACCGATTTGTTTTAACATAATCGGTGTAATCATTTAAAATCAGAAATCAAAAACATAACATGGCAAGAGATTTAAAATTTACAAGAAATATTGGAATCGCGGCTCACATTGATGCAGGTAAAACTACAACAACGGAGCGTATTCTTTATTATGCTGGTGTAAGTCATAAAATTGGTGAAGTGCACGAAGGTGCTGCAACAATGGACTGGATGGCACAAGAGCAAGAACGTGGTATCACGATCACTTCTGCTGCAACTACTGTTGAGTGGAAATACAGAGGTCAGGCTTACCACATGAACATTATCGATACACCAGGACACGTGGATTTTACCGTAGAGGTAAACCGTTCGTTACGTGTATTAGATGGTTTAGTGTTCTTGTTTTCTGCAGTTGATGGTGTTGAGCCTCAATCAGAAACCAACTGGCGTTTGGCTAACAACTATAATGTTGCCCGTATCGGTTTCGTTAACAAAATGGACCGTTCTGGAGCCGACTTCTTAAAAGTTGTTAAACAGGTTAAAGATATGTTAGGTAGTAATGCAGTTCCTTTGCAGTTACCTATCGGTTCTGAAGATCAGTTTAAAGGTGTGGTTGATTTGATCAACAACCGTGGTATTGTTTGGAATGAGCATGATAAAGGTATGACCTTTACTGAAGTGCCTATCCCGGAAGATATGCTTGATGAGGTTGCTGAGTGGAGAGAGAAATTATTAGAATCAGTTGCTGATTATGATGAGTCTTTAATGGAGAAATTCTTTGAAGATCCAAACTCAATCACTGAGCGCGAAATTTTAGACGCTTTACGTGCAGCTGTTTTAGATGCTAAAATTGTTCCTATGGTTTGTGGTTCATCTTTCAAAAACAAAGGTGTTCAAACCATGCTGGATTATGTGATGGAATTATTGCCTTCACCTCTTGATTCAGAAGGTGTTGTAGGTACTAACCCAGATACTGGTGCTGAAGTTTTATTAAAACCAAGTATTCAGGAGCCATTTGCAGCTTTAGCATTCAAAATTGCAACTGACCCATTCGTAGGCCGTTTATGTTTCATCCGTGTTTATTCGGGTAATTTAGATGCAGGTTCTTACGTTTACAACACACGTTCAGAAAGTAAAGAGCGTATTTCTCGTATCTTCCAAATGCATGCTAACAAGCAAAACCCTGTGCCTAATGTGGCTGCTGGTGATATTGCTGCGGTAGTTGGATTTAAAGATATCAAAACTGGTGATACACTATGTGATGAGAAAAACCCAATTATTCTTGAATCAATGAACTTCCCTGAGCCAGTTATCGGTTTAGCTATCGAGCCTAAAACTCAGGCTGATGTTGATAAATTAGGTATGGGCTTATCTAAATTGGCTGAAGAAGATCCTACGTTCAGGGTTCAAACCGATCAGGAAACTGGCCAAACAGTTATCTCTGGTATGGGTGAGCTTCACTTAGATATCTTAATCGACCGTTTAAAACGTGAGTTTAAAGTAGAAGTTAACCAAGGTGCACCACAGGTAGCTTACAAAGAGGCAATCTTTGGTACAACAGAACACCGTGAGGTTTATAAAAAACAATCAGGTGGTCGTGGTAAATTCGCTGATATTAAAGTTGTAATCTCTCCAATTGATGCAGACTTTGAAAAAGGCGGTTTGCAATTCGTAAACGAAATTGTAGGTGGTTCAATTCCTCGTGAATTTATCCCTTCAGTTGAGAAAGGATTTGCTTCTGCAATGTCGAATGGTGTATTAGCTGGTTATCCACTTCCTGATATGAAAGTACGTTTGATTGATGGTTCATTCCACGCAGTCGATTCAGATGCTTTATCATTCGAGCTTGCTGCCCGTATGGCGTATCGTGAGGCTTTACCTAAATGTAGACCATCTTTGATGGAGCCAATCATGAAAATCGAAATCTTAACTCCTGAAGAAAACATGGGTGATGTTATCGGTGATATGAACCGTCGTCGTGGTCAGTTACAAGGTATGGATACCCGTAATGGTTCTCAGGTAATCAAAGCATTGGTTCCACTTTCAGAAATGTTCGGTTATGTAACCCAGTTACGTACCATCACTTCAGGTCGTGCAACTTCTACAATGGAATTCGATCACTACGAGCCAGCGCCTAAAAACGTACAAGACGAAGTAATTGCTAAGTCTAAAGGAAGAGTAAAATCTGAAGACTAATTAAGGTATAAGGTAAAAGGCGTAAGGTTAAAGGTTTTAAACCCTCAACCTTACACCCTAAGCCCTCCGCCTTTTTAAAGATAAATCCGGTTTCTGTTGTTAATAGCTCTAACAGGAAGCCATAATTAAAAATAAGATGAGCCAAAGAATCAGAATTAAATTAAAATCTTACGATTACAACTTAGTAGATAAATCTGCTGAGAAAATCGTAAAAACTGTTAAACCTACGGGTGCAGTGGTTAGTGGTCCGATTCCACTTCCAACAGAGAAAAAAATCTTTACTGTATTACGTTCTCCACACGTAAACAAAAAAGCTAGAGAGCAGTTCCAATTATGCGCTTACAAACGTTTATTGGATATTTATAGCTCTAACTCTAAAACAGTTGATGCTTTAATGAAACTTGAATTACCTAGCGGTGTTGAAGTTGAAATCAAAGTTTAATTGATTTTAAAAAGAACAAAAAAGGTCGCGATGAAAATTGCGGCCTTTTTTTATGTCCTGCCATTTTCAAACAAAAGCATGTGAGTTCGGTTTAACTGATATGAACAAACACGAAAACCACCAAGAAGAACTACCTGTTGAAGGACAGGATTTTGCCAACCCGGAAGAAGAACAGAAAAAGAAGCCATCTTCACATGGAGAAGTGGCCAATCAAAAAGGTGGCGATTTCTCTGAATTGGAAGAAAGCAGAATGGAAAAACCACCCAGGCACCGTGAGGAGAATGGATCAAGTAAGGATGACCTGGATAGTGATACCAAAATTGACCAGAGCAAAGGAGTTAAATAGTAATCGTTTATCTCTTAAACATTTTCATCTTATCAGTTGTTGTTAAGGATAGAATCACCTGAAAATAATGCGATTATGAAAATGAATGATGAGAATAAGAAAAAGGAAATAGATCCGCAACTGGGTATTGATCGTGATGAGGAAATAGACTGGGACAACGGAGAGGCTACTTATGGGCATAAGCGTACTGATTTTAAGCGGAAAGATGAGCCAAATGAAACGCATTTATTGAAAGCTGAGAGCTCTGTCCACAATATCAATGAAGAACTTAAAAATGCGAATTTAAGCCGGAATGAAGATATTGGGAATAGAAATAAAGATGCAGATAAAGGCATCAGGGGAAAAGATCAGTAGCTGATTTATTTAAAAGGGAATATTCATATAGAATAATCCCCTAATAATATTGATGCATTTTCCGGTAGATGGAAATTAATTAGGATTCCACAACTGAAATGCGTTAATCAAGTGGCAATAGCCCTCAAAATCGTTTAGTCTCTGATTTTAGTTAATCTTTGTCGCGAATCCTACAGCGGCGCAAATTTCAACGATTTAAAACCAATTTACAAAGGCAGTATACATATATTTATTGATATATGTCAATTATTAATGTCTTTCCGGATTGGTTAATATCGTCAGTATAAATCACTGGTCTGTGAATAATCTTGCCTGATCCGCTCTCCATAGTTTTTAACTTTATCGATATATTCAGGTGTTTTTTCTTTAAAATCATCAACTAGTGATCTTCCGTCTGTAGCTCTTTTCCTGGTAGCATATTTAAACCCATAAACTGCTGCAGCGCCTAAAATGGCATATTTTAATAACCCCATAACTAAAAAATTATATTCCCGTATTTAATGCATGGTCTTCATCTGTTTCATTAGGGCCGGTTTTGGTTTTAAAATCATCAGATGAACTTCCGGTATGGCTTTCGGCACTTTTTACAGTAGGATGCTTGTCCGGACTGTTGTATGCATCATCGCTAAGGGAATCTTTACCCTGTGTACCCGAATTGTCGAAGCCATCTTTCGCAGAAGGATTTCCTTTAATCAATTCACTTGGTTCTTTTCCGTAGGCGGTTACCTCGTTAACATCATTACCGGCTTCATATGCTTTTTGCACATCAGATTTTTCTTCTTGTCCGCCATCTGGTCCAACATATCCTTCTGTATGTTCTTCCTTATTATATATACTCGTTTTCATAGAAGTAAATTAAATCTCATTAAATAACGTTTCTGAAACCAAAAGGTTTGTATTTTATTATTGATTTCGTGACTTAAGACTTAGAATATATTTATTTTAATCGTTGATATTTAACTAAATATTAATAAGCTGAAGTAAGCGGGTAATTGGTGCAATTTTAGCAAATGCACGATTAATTAACTTTTAAATATGAGCAAGGCAGAGCAAAACCGGATTAATCAACAATATGCCAATCAAAAAACATGGCTTAAATGGGGACCATACCTTACTGAGCGACAGTGGGGAACCGTAAGGGAAGATTATAGCCCAGGTGGAAATGCCTGGGATTTTACAACGCACGATACGGCGAGGAGCAAAGCTTTTAGGTGGGGTGAGGAAGGAATAGCGGGCATAAGTGATGACCAGCAACTGCTTTGTGTAGGATTAGCTTTATGGAATGGCAGGGATGCTATTTTAAAGGAAAGGCTTTTTGGTTTGAATAATGGAGAGGGAAATCACGGAGAGGATGTTAAAGAGCTTTATTACTATCTGGATAATACACCCATGCATACCTACATGCAAATGTTGTATAAATATCCACAGTCTGCTTTCCCTTACTCCAGGCTTGTAGAAGAAAATGCCAAACGATCCAGGCAGGAGCCCGAATTTGAATTGATGGATACAGGCATATTTGATGAAGACAGATACTTTGATGTTTTTATCAATTATGCAAAAAATGATGTGGATGATTTGCTCATTAACTACACCATTTTTAACAGAAGTAATGAAGATGCCGGGCTTCATATCTTACCACAATTATGGTACCGTAACAACTGGAGCTGGAATGGCGCTACTGCTAAACCTGCAATTAGTAGTATTGGGAAGGATAAATTGCTTTTGCATTCAGAAAAGCAGGGTAAATTGTATTGTTATACAGATGGCAAGCCTGAATTTTTATTTACCGATAATGAAACCAATAACGAACGTTTATATCAATCGGCCAATGCATCAGATTTTGTAAAGGATGGTATAAACGACTATCTGATAAACGGGAATAAAACTGCTATAAATCCTGCCAAAACAGGAACCAAGGTCGCAATTCATTATACAAAACTTATTCCTGCAAAACAAAGCGTCAGCATAAAATTAAGATTAAGCAGTAGCCAGTTAAAAGCACCATTTGAAGAATATGATCAGATTTTTGAAGATCGTAAAAAAGAAGCCAATGAGTTTTATGCCGATAAATACGCTGTAGATTGTAGTGATGAAGAAAAAATGCTACAGCGACAAGCCTGGGCGGGTATTTTGTGGAATAAGCAGTATTATAATTATGATGTAAATACCTGGTTAAAGGGAGACGCAGGTTTACCTAAACCAGCAAATGAAAGAGCGTGTGGTAGAAATTACCATTGGAGTCATTTTATGGCCAATGATATTATTTTAATGCCTGATAAATGGGAGTACCCCTGGTTTGCTGCCTGGGACCTTGCTTTTCATTGCATAGCGCTTGCACCTGTAGATCCGGATTTTGCCAAACAGCAATTGCGATTGTTATTAAACAATAGTTATATCCATCCAAACGGACAATTGCCCGCATACGAATGGGATTTTACAGATGCAAATCCGCCGGTACATGCACTGGCTTCTTATAAGGTTTACCTGGTAGATAAAAAAATAAAAGGAACCGGTGATTTAAAATTTTTAGAAGAAGTATTTCAGCGTTTACTCCTCAACTTTACGTGGTGGGTAAACCAAAAAGATAGCGAGGGTAATAATATTTTTGAAGGTGGCTTTCTGGGGCTTGATAACATTGGGGTGTTTAACCGCAGTGAGCCCGTTCCCGGCGGTGGTTTTTTGGAGCAGGCCGATGGCACCAGCTGGATGGCTATGTACGCTTTAAATATGCTTCAAATAAGTATAGAACTTGCCTTACAAAATTCGTTATATGAAGATATGGCGATAAAATTTGCTGAACATTTTTTATTCATTGCCGGCTCAATTGATAATATGGGCGACCATCACATCGGATTATGGGACGATCATGATGGTTTTTACTACGATTTATTACGTAATCCTAATGGAAACTGGGATCGGTTACGCCTCCGCTCTCTGGTTGGTTTGATCCCCATGTTTGCAGTAATCGTTTTTAGCGATAAAGACTGGAAAGATTTGCCAAAACTTAGGTCTCATTTGGAAGCTTTTATGCGTCAACGACCTGATTTGGTGCAGCTAGTGAGTCATTGGGCAGATACAAGTGGAAATGATAAACACTTGTTTTCGCTTTTGCGTGGCCATAGGATGAAAATGCTTTTGCGCAGAATGCTGGATACCAGTGAGTTCCTCTCTGATTTTGGTATCAGATCGGTCTCAAAAATTTATGAAACGCAGCCTTATAGTTATTGGTTAAATGGAAGTGATTATTCTGTAAAATACGTTCCTGCAGAAAGTGATACAGGCATGTTTGGTGGCAATAGCAATTGGCGTGGACCAATTTGGATGCCTTTAAATTATTTGTTGGTTGATGCCTTAAAACACTTTCACGAATATTATACAGATGATTTTAGGGTAGAATATCCAACAGGGTCCAACGAATATTTTTCATTGAATGAAATTGCAGATTTATTGAGCAAAAGGATGAAAAATTTATTCCTTAAAAATGATAAAGGTGAGCGTGCGGTATTTGGAGGCTATCCCAAATTAAATCACGACGAACATTTTAAAGACTACATTTTATATTACGAATACTTTAACGGTGAAAATGGCAAAGGCTTAGGGGCTAGCCATCAAACCGGATGGACTGCTTTGATTGCTCTTTTATAGAATAAAAATTATCGATGCCATGTATTTACACTTAACAGGCTTAAAAAATCAGAGGTTTTAAAAACGATTCTTTTTATTAGAGCCCCTGAATCATTAACTTCGCCCAAAATTAATTGAACGCATGGAGTGGAAATATTTACTTTCGAATAAACGGTACGGACAGGAACAATACGGTGCCAGTACCGATCGTGCGCGTTCTGATTTCCAGCGTGATTATGACCGTTTGATTTTTTCATCCCCGTTTAGAAGATTGCAGAACAAAACCCAGGTTTTCCCCTTGCCTGGAAGTGTTTTCGTTCACAATCGCCTTACACATAGTTTGGAGGTAGCAAGCGTAGCCCGCTCTATGGCTAATATTTTCCTTAATAGTGTAAACACGCACAACCCTGAACTGATTAAAGAAGTGCCTTTAATTAACGAGGTGGGCAACATTGTTGCAGCAGCGGCATTGGCACATGATTTGGGGAACCCTGCTTTTGGCCATTCAGGTGAAGCAGCTATTTCGAGGTATTTTACCGATGGTGATGGCCGTGTTTATCAAAAAGACATGAACGAATCACAGTGGCACGACTTAATCAACTTCGAAGGAAATGCAAATGCCATCAGGATCCTAACCCATCCATTAAAGGGAAAAGGCAATGATGCCTATGCCTTAACTTATTCAACCCTGGCTTCGATAGCAAAATACCCATGTGCATCCATCGCAGGTAAACAAAAAGGCCTTTTACACCGCAAAAAATACGGTTTCTTCCAGTCAGAAGAAGAAACATTTAAAAAAATTGCTACAGAACTTCATTTAGAAAAGGAAGAAAACGAATACCTGATTTATAAACGTCATCCTTTAGTTTATTTGGTTGAGGCTGCAGACGACATTTGTTACAGTATTATCGACTTGGAAGATGCACACCGCTTAAAGATCCTATCGTACGAAGAAGTAAAAAATTACCTCTTGCCATTTGCCAACTCTACAACGATTGAGGAGCGTTTAAAAAACGATTACGAAGATGATGATGCCAAAATCGGGCTGTTAAGGGCGAAGGCCATTAACACACTAACCAACCAGTGTGCTGGTATCTTTTTCGAAAAACAGGAAGAATTACTAAAAGGGGAGCTGAACCATAGTTTAACTGATTTATTGCCTGAACCATACATTTCGGCCTGGAAAGCTGTCGAAAAAATTTCAGTAGAACGTATTTATAACTTCTCTTCGGTAATACAAAAAGAAGTGGCAGGTTACAAAATAATGGCAGGTTTGCTGGAAGAATTTGTACCAGCGCTTATCCATAACAATACACACTATTATAAAAAACTGGTAAAGCTGATCCCAAAACAGTACCATACAGATTTAACTGATATTTATTCCATTACGCAGAGTGTATTAGATTTTGTTTCGGGAATGACAGACCTCTATGCTGTAGATTTATACCGCAATATTAAAGGGATATCTTTCCCTTCAGAAACATAACCGTTTTAACACGGCTATTGGCTTTTGCCCATCTTTTATTCAATCAAATTGGTTTTGACCGCTTGTAAATCGAGTGTTCGTGTAAAATTATGAATAACATTTTTATATATAAATCTGATTTTCAGTAATTTGTGTATTTTCGATAAGTCTTTCGTGTAAAGCAAGGTGGTCAACTTGTACTAATTATTAGATTTGATCGTTCGGCTTCTTATTTTTTGTAGCCAGGTAATTAGATCTCATCCCTATTCATGAAAAAAATTTTACTGATCACGCTGCTAAGTATGGGCTTGGCATTGGCTGTTAAAGCACAAGCTCCACAACAATTCAATTATCAAGGTGCTGCCAGAAATGCCAATGGTAGCCCACTCGCAAATAAAAGCATATCCCTACGGATCAGCATCCTGGATGCATCAGCAACTGGTACCACGCAATATTCGGAAGTGAGAAATGTGGTAACCAATATTTTGGGTCTGTATGCAGTAGCAATCGGATCAGGCGGGGCAAACTCGGTAACTGGTACAATAGGAGGAGTTACCTGGGCAAGTGGATTAAAATTTGTAAAAGTAGAAATCGATCCTGACAATGGTACCAATTTCACCCTGGCTGGAACTGTACAATTGTTAAGTGTTCCTTATGCATTATATGCAGCTAATGGGCCAATCGGGCCAAAGGGTGATCCAGGTGCAACGGGCCCGGCAGGTACACAAGGTGTGGCCGGAGCAGTTGGTCCGCAAGGCCCACAGGGTATTGCCGGAGCAACCGGTGCTCAGGGACCGATAGGTTTAACAGGTGCTACCGGATTACAGGGTTTGCAAGGCATACCTGGTGTTAAAGGTGATAAGGGCGACAAAGGTGATATTGGTCCGGTTGGTCCATCTACCGGAACTGCCGGAGGCGATTTAACGGGGAATTACCCAAACCCAACTATAGCTAATCTTCAGGGAAAAACATTAAGTGCAACGGCACCAGCCAATAACCAGGTGCTTTTATTTGATGGAACGGCGTGGAAACCGGTAACATTGGATGTTAGCCAGTTATCTGGTGCCAAGGCCTTAACTTCAACAGATTTAAGCATTAGTGCCAATGGTACAACCGCATTATTAAAAGATGTGGTAATTGATATCAATGCAGGAGCAGTAAGTACGATTAAACTTGCTGATGGGGCAGTTACAACACCAAAGTTGGCTGATGCGTCGGTAACTTCGGTAAAAATAGGGAACAAAGAAGTTAAGAATGTTAACATTGCCGATGCTGCAGTAAATACGCTTCAGTTAGCGGATGGTTCGGTAACCACACCCAAACTAGCCGATGCTGCAGTAATCTCGGTAAAAATAGGGAACAAAGAAGTTAAGAATATTAACATAGCCGATTCTGCAGTGAATACGCTTCAGCTAGCAGATAAATCGGTAACCACGCCAAAACTGGCTGATGGAGCTGTAACTTCCATCAAAATCGGAAATAAGGAGATTAAAAATATTAATATAGACGATGCTGCTGTGAATACACTTCAGCTCGCAGATGGTTCGGTAACCACACCAAAACTAGCTGATGCAGCTGTAACTTCAATCAAAATCGGAAACAAAGAAGTTAAAAACATCAATATCGATGATGCTGCAGTAAATACACTTCAACTTGCAGATGGCTCGGTAACTACACCAAAAATTGCAGATGCATCAGTCACCCTTGCTAAATTAACCACCAGCGGCGTGAGCGATGCAAACAAAGTTTACATTACCAATGCGATAACCGGAAAGCCGGAACTGATCAGCAGAACCTTATTTGCCAATGCAAATGCATGGGCATTGAAAGGGAATACAGGTAATATAGATCAGAACACCAATTTCCTGGGCAATACCGATGATGTAGCCATCAATTTTTTAGTTAACGGTTTAAAATCTGGTCGCCTGGGCAATTCGGCAGAAACTAATATTTCTTATGGTTATAAAACACTTACAGCAAACGTATCAGGTTTTTACAACAGTGCCTTCGGAAGGGAAGCATTATCGGTAAATATCTCAGGTTATGAGAGCAGTGCATTTGGTTATCAGGTACTGCAACGTAGTTTTAGTGGCATCAATAACAGTGGTTTTGGTTCACAGGCCTTGTCGGTCAATACGGTTGGCTCTAATAATACAGCGCTGGGTACACACACTTTAATGGCCAATGGAACAGGTGTTGCCAACACAGCAGTAGGGAGTTTGGCGCTTGAAGCGAGCAATGGTGATAATAATACCGCAATAGGTTATAGCGCCGGATCGAAAAATAATGGTGCAGGCAATATTTTTATCGGGAGCAATGCAGCCGGAAATAGTACAAATGCAAATAATACGTTGGTAGTGGCTAATTCTAATACCGCATATCCTTTAATCGCAGGTAATTTTACTACAAATGGTGGTTCGCTAACCCTTAACGGAACAGCAGCAGCAACTACTACCGCTTATGCACCGGCAAACGTCAGTACTTTAAATATAAACGGTTCGGTTTCTGCCAGTATTTTAACTTTTACCAGTGCTGGTACTTTAACGCTGGATGACAGTCATTATACCGTTAGGATAAAAAATGCGGGTGCAACCGTAACGGTTAATCTTCCGGCAGCCAGCACATGTAAAGGAAGGATTTATGTTATCGTTAAAGCCTTATCATCAGGAAATGTAACCCTGAATAATCCGGTGTTATTAAACGATGATTCGAGTTTAACCACCATTACAGGAAATAAAACCTTTACCATTCAAAGTGATGGTTCGGCATGGATCTCTTTAAACTAACGCGATGAGAAAAATATACTACCCGTTTATTTTCTTGTTGCCAATGTTTTTTGGGAGCAAGTTGAAAGCACAGAACCTACCCTATATATTTAATTCGACCAGCGGTTATGGCAAGATCAATAATCAGTTGTACGATTTTAGTATAGGAGAAATGACAATTGTGCAAACTTTCCAGGCAGGGAACACCACATTGAGCCAGGGCTTTTTGCAGCCCTTCCTGATTATACAAACCACGGCCGATGTTGCTGTTGTAAATAATATCCTTACACCAAATGGTGATGGTAAAAATGATTTTTTTGTAGTTAAAGGTTTAGAAAAGTATCCGAATAACAAACTCACCATTTTTGATAGGGGAGGAAGATTGATTTATTCTGCCATGAACTACCAGAACAACTGGGATGGCTATTTCAATGGAAAACCATTGATGGAAGATACCTACTACTACATGCTCGATCTGGGTACAGATGGATCTATTAAAGGTTTTATATCAATTTTATATAAAAAATAACAGGAGAGAAATGAGATATTATATCGTGGCGCTGTTGTTTTTATTGATTACACCAGCATTTGCCCAGCTTAACCCCATGGGGAGTATTTATTACCAGAACCAGTTTTTGGCCAATCCGGCAATGGCTGGGTTAGAAAGGGGATTAAACCTAAATGCAGCATTTAAAACACAGTGGGCTGGGGTAGAGGGCGCTCCAAAAATCCAGTACCTCACTGGCGATTACGGTTTAGCCAATAATAAAGTGGGCTTGGGCCTCCTTTTTTATAATGAAGGTGCTGGTGCTATTAATCGTACCCGGGCAACCGTAACCTATGCATATCACTTGCCTTTAAATGGTGGAACTAACTTTTTGGATTTTGGTTTATCTGCCGGGATTATGAACGAATCGGTAGATTTTGCCAAAGTTAAAGGCGATTTTGATGATGATGTGCTGAACAGTTTTAACGATCGTAAACTTTATTTGGATGGCGATTTTGGTGCTGCTTACCGTACAGATAAGCTGACGCTGCAAGCTGCCTTGCCAAATCTTAAACGGTTTTTTAAAAGAGATGTGTTGAGGAATGTGGTTGACCGATCTACCTATTTTATTGCTGCAGGTTATAAATTTACTACTGATAAATTAATTAATAGTATAGAGCCAAAACTGGTATATAGAGGTGTACAAAATTACGATGGTATTTTCGATGCAGGCGTTAATTTTCAGCTTTTGGACAATAAATTAATGCTAAATGGAATTTACCACAGCACAAATAGCTTTACAGCCGGCTTTGGCACAAATTATAAAAACCAGTTTTCGCTTTTGTTCCAGTATACTACCAATACCTCAAAAATGCTGAATTATAGTAATGGCGAGTTTGAGCTGGGCCTGAAATATAGCATTAAGAATTAAGAAGGCAATTTGCCTTTGGGTAAATCGAGTTGTCAACTTTTAATAGCCATTTTGCTGAAAAGTTGACAACTCTTTTAATAAAGTTTCGGGAAGTTTACGTTAACTTTTGGTAAAAGCAGTCCCGCTCTTGCTTTGATCGGGTTTAGGTGGCCAAATGGTGTTGCTGTAAGTGTAATAAACCCGCCATTCGCTGTAGTCCCGATTTTTCATCGGGACTACAGCGAATGGCGGGGCTAGCGGAACCGAAGCACCACAAACCCTGCTTTACAAAATAAGAAGGCTATTATATTAAATTTTTAATTAGTGTCAGATGGCAACATCTGACACCACTGCTTCTTCTAGACCTAGAATCACAAGCAAATTTCTCCGTGTTGATCTGTGCATCTGTGGCTAGCTTTTTTTATCTTCCCCGGCCTTCGTCCCATTTATTACGCTCGTCTTGCAGCTCACGGGCAAGTTTCATTTCTTTATCTTTTGCCTTTACCTTATGCGCCTGAAACTCATCGGCCACTTCCTGATAGAGTTCTGTTCTGTATTTTGCTTCATGCCTTAATTTGCCTGATTGAAAAATAACAAAGGCCAGGCCTATAGCCAATACAATAATAATGGCCCAAACAATGGTATTGTAGGTGCCTTTATCGAAAGAAATTCCTAAAAATTTAATATCGTTAACTGCGGCAGTAGCATTGGCCAAAGAGCTTTCCTTCCCGGTTACTTCGCCCTTTAAGCTCGAAATATTACCTGCCTGCGCTTTAATCTCCTGCCGCGCTTCCTGCAGTTGTTTGCGTTCTTTTTTCAATGTATCCGTAACACTTTTCCATAAAGCCGATAACCGTGTTGGATTAATCAGCCTTGCGCCATACAAGCTTTTAGATTTCGATAACATGAAGTTGTACTGTCCGTTTAAAGAGGGATCAGTATTCTTTGTGGTGTCTTGTTTTGTTTGTGCAAATGCGAAATTTACAAATAGCAAAGCGGCTAAAAACAATAGGGTGTGTTTAATTTTTTGCATAGTTTAATATAGGTATTAGATTGTAAAACTACATTTTTATCCATTTCCTGCTTAATCTATTTTAATTAAGCTTTGATTAAAATAGATAAAATTGCTTTTGGTTTAACCTCTAAATAACAATTTTATCTAAGTTTTATTATAAAATAATTTATGATAGGTTACATTTGTTGCATGCAAATAGGAATTATTGGTTTAGGCGATATGGGTAAATTATATGCGCTATCGTTTGTAAATGCTGGTTATAAGGTATGTGGGGCAGACATGCCTTTGCGTTTTACCGATTTAAAAAATGAACTGGAACCTAAAGGAATAGAAGTTTTGATTGACGGGCATGAGGTTGCACGAAAATCAGACTTTATTATCTATTGCGTTGAAGCGGAAAAAATTGACGAGGTAGTTGCTGTTTTTGCACGGTCGACAAAATATGGCGCCATAGTTGCCGGACAAACCTCTGTTAAACACCCGGAGATTGCCGCTTTTGAAAAACACCTTCCGGAAGATACCCAGATTGTAACCTGTCACTCTTTGCATGGACCAGCTTTTAGTCCCGAAGGGCAAACGCTGGTGGTAGTGCGCCACCGTGCAACCGATGCTGTTTATGCACAGGCATTGGAAATCTATAAATCTTTAAAATCAAACATTATTGAAATGGACGATTACAGGGAGCACGACCGTATTGTGGCCGATACGCAGGCGGTAACGCACATGGGTTTCGAAAGTATGGGCTCTGCATGGAAAAATGCAGGTTTCTTCCCCTGGGATAACCCTGCCTATGCCGGAGGGATCGATAATGTAAAGATTTTAACCACACTGAGGATTTTTAGCTATAAATCGCACATTTATGCCGGTTTGGCCATTCTAAATCCTTATGCACAAAAACAGGTAAAATATTATGCACAGGCAGAATCAGAATTATTTAAACTGATGATCTGTGAAAATGAAACCGAATTTAGGGAAAAGATTTATGCGGCCCGCGATTTCGTTTTTCACGAAAGTCGGGCACTTTTACTGTTAGACGATAACATCATGAAAGAATTCAGCCTGTCGGATGCCAGCCATAAACAAAAGCCTAATTCGCATTTAAGTTTGTTGAGCATGGTATACGCCTGGTATAAAATGGGCGTAAATCCTTACGATAACCTGATCTGCCAAACTCCACCTTTTAAATTAAGGTTGGGCATTGCCGAGTATCTTTTCAAAAATGAGGCGATGTTAGAAGAGTCAATCCATACTGCTTTATACGATAAATCAATCCGTGGCGATGATTTGGAATTCCATACCGCAGTGCACGAATGGGCCTCGATTATTGGATATGGCGATTTAAAAGGTTACAAAGCACATTTTGAAGCTGCAAAATCATTTTTCGCCAACCGTTTAAACGATGGAAGGGATTTAAGCGCGGAAATGATCAAGAGGTTGGGCAAATAGGTATTTAAGATGAAAACCATTTTAAATAAACCTGAACTGGTTTCGCTATTGCAGCAACAATTAAAGGATATTGAAATACTTTGTGGAGAATATGAACAGGGAAATGAAGCCGTTATACGATCAATTGCGGAGAAAATAGTGCCGGTTTTTCACAACACTGATCACTCGAAAGCGTTGATGAGCCAGCTTAAACTCCATCACTTTGATCTATACTGTAGTTCGGAAATGTATAATCCCAAAAGTCTCACCAATTTTATCGGTTTATTAAAACTGGAGCATAAAGCAGGAAAGGGTTGGAACTATTCTGCGAAATTGGACGTTTCGGAGTTGAAAAAAGTGTTGCAAGAGAACTGGTGGGTTAATAAAAAAGTGATTATTGACTCGGATGGCACTGCTTTTACAAGAGGCAAAATAGTTAAATCATTGGCTGGTGCCGAACATTTGCTATTAAACACTTCAGGCTGGACAATAAAGAATGCCGAAGGCGCTAAATCAACCATTAACCCGATACCGGAAACGGTGCGGCAAATTGCTTTTGAGCTGTTGGAAAGTTTCCGGAATGTTGATTTGAATAAAGAAAGTAAGCTTTATTATAAATCTTAATTAAGCTCAACAAAAAATTGACAATAAACATCTCAAAAATAAAACAATTCTGCCTTTTATTTTTTAACTTTATTATTATGATCACTTTAACTGTGAATATCGACAATAAGAAATCAGAAAAAGCTGTTAAGGCTGTTTTAGATGCTTTAGGCTTAATTTATAATGTTGATAAGCCTCAATCCCTGGAGCAATATAATGCCGATCTTGAAGAAGGAAATGCCGAAATAGAAAATGGAAATTTTATTTCCGCAGATCAGTTGAAAGCCGAAGCCACTAAATGGTAGTTGTTTGGAGTTATAGAGCAAGATTAGAACTAAAAAAGTTTTTGATTACATTCTTTAGACTCTTTAAAATATGCAGTATTGGTCAGGGATGAAATTATTGATTTGACAATAGCGCTCGATAAGCATCCTGAAAAATATGGTTTGGATAAATATAAAATAAATAACGATGGCAGTTGGCGGGCCTTTGAAAAATACCGTTACCGCATATCATATAAAATTACCCCAAATCAAATCCGCATAGTCCGGTTACGTCATACCAGTAAATCTCCTTTGCATTATTAGTATCTCCTGTACCGCCGTCTATTTTCCATCTCCCATCTTACATTATCCATATAACATATAGACTTTATTTTATTCCCTAAATCCTTCGTTTAGCCAAAAACTGTACATTATATTTGCCCGCATGTCGGTTTTGCTGTTTACCATTATCGTTTTATTAGGCGCCTTTTTAGCCGGATTATTGGGTTCGCTTACCGGTTTAGGCGGAGGGGTAATTATTATCCCCTTGCTCACCCTGGCTTTAGGTGTCGATATCCATTATGCCATTGGCGCATCCATTGTTTCGGTAATTGCTACTTCTTCGGGTTCGGCTGCTGCTTATGTAAAAGAAGGCATCACCAATATCCGGATCGGGATGTTTTTAGAAATCGCCACCACAATAGGGGCGGTTTGCGGAGCCATTGTAGCGGTTTACCTTAATGCAAATTATATCGCCATTCTTTTTGGCTGTATCCTGATTTTTTCTGCCATCATGACGTTGAAGAAGAAGGTAGATCACACCACTTTGGATAATACCGATAAATGGGCTAAATTTTTTAAACTGAACGGATCTTTCCCCGATAAAGGTACAGATCATGCTTATGCTGTAAAACATGTTCCGGGTGGATTTTTAATGATGTTATTTGCAGGCACGCTATCCGGCCTACTGGGCATTGGGAGTGGAGCCTTAAAAGTAATCGCCATGGATAACATTATGCGTTTACCATTTAAGGTATCAACCACCACCAGCAATTTTATGATGGGGGTTACCGCTGCTGCAAGTGCAGTGGTTTATTTACATCGCGGACAAATTGATCCTGGTATTGCCATGCCAGTTTGTATTGGTGTTTTAACGGGCGCTTCTTTAGGCTCGAAAGTTTTATTAAAAACAAAAACCGATAAACTGAAAATTGTATTTGCTGTAGTGGTTGCCTTTTTAGCCCTGCAGATGATTTATAAAGGAATAAGCGGATTATAATGGATACAGCAAAAAAAGAAAATCTGAACGATAAAGATATCCAGGTAATTTTGGGTACACTTTTGCGTGCAGGTGTAATCATTTCGATGACCATTGTATTAATCGGTGGAGCCATTTTTCTTATCCATAATAAAGGGGCTGTTACCAACTATAAAGTTTTTAAGCCCGAGCTCAATAAGTTTTCTTCCATAGCAGCAATATTTAAAGGCGTATTAACCTTTCAGGGCGATGCCATTGTTCAATTTGGCATCCTGATGCTTATTTTTACACCGATTGCACGTATTGTTTTCGCTATTTTTAGCTTTTTAATAGAGCGCGATTACCTTTATGTACTGATTGGAATCATCATTTTAACCATCATAACCATCAGTTTAAATGGTGGTTTAGCACATTAACATCTCTTTTTTAGTTAAATCCCATCATATCAGCAATTTATTTGAAAAAATATTTCGCTAACTATTTGAAAATTAATATTTCTTGCCTATCTTTGCCGTCCCTTTCGGGGGATGTACAACCACCTTGAACGAAGCCCTACTGCTTCGATGGGTGTTAAAATTAAAAGATAAAATGTCAGGAATTATTGGAAAAAAAGTAGGAATGACCAGTATCTTTGATGCCGAAGGAAGAAACATTCCTTGTACGGTAATCGAGGCTGGACCTTGTGTAGTTACACAGGTAAAAACCGAAGAAGTAGATGGTTATTCATCAATCCAGTTGGGTTACGATGAGAAAAAAGAGAAAAACACAACTCAACCATTGAAAGGCCATTTCGCGAAAGCAAACACAACTCCGAAACGCAAGCTGGTAGAATTTGATTCATTTACAACTTCACTTAATTTAGGTGATGTGGTAACTGTTGATTCATTCGCAGAAGGCGATTTTGTTGATGTTGTAGGTACCTCAAAAGGTAAAGGTTTTCAAGGTGTTGTAAAACGCCACGGATTCGCCGGTGTTGGTATGCAGACTCACGGTCAGCATAACCGTTTACGTGCCCCAGGTTCATTGGGAGCGTCATCTTTCCCTTCACGTGTATTCAAAGGAATGCGCATGGCAGGAAGAACAGGTGGAGACAGAGTAAAAATTCAAAACTTACAGGTTTTGAAAGTTTATGCTGATCAAAACTTATTAGTAGTTAGTGGTTCCATTCCAGGAGCTAAAGGTTCTTACGTAATCTTAGACAAGTAATCAGATGGAAGTTAAAGTATTAAACATTTCAGGTAAAGAAACAGGTGCCAAGGTGCAACTTCCTGAATCGGTATTTGGTATCGAGCCTAACGACCACGCGATTTATTTAGATGTAAAACAGTATTTGGCTAACCAACGTCAAGGTACTCACAAATCTAAACAACGTAATGAGATTGCAGGTTCTACCCGTAAACTATACAAACAAAAAGGTACAGGTGGTGCAAGAGCTGGTAGCATTAAATCTCCGTTATTTAACGGTGGTGGTCGTGTTTTCGGTCCTCAGCCACGTGATTATAGCTTTAAATTGAATAAGAAATTAAAATCATTAGCACGTAAATCAGCTTTAGCTTATAAAGCAAAAGATAATAGCGTGGTAGTTTTAGAAGATTTCAACTTCGATACAGCTAAAACTAAAAACTATACAAGTTTATTGGCTGCGTTAAACGTAGGTACTCAAAAAACTTTATTGGTTTTACCTGCGCAAAATAATAATATCTATTTATCAAGCAGAAACATTCAGAAAACTAAAGTAATCTCGGCAGCAGATTTAAATACTTATGATGTATTAAACGCTGGTGTACTTGTGTTAACTGCTGATTCTGTTAAAACTTTGGAGGAGGCATTTGCCAAATAATATGGAAATTTTAAAAAAACCAATATTAACCGAAAAAGCTTCAGCTTTAACTGAGAAATCTAACCGTTTCACTTTTAGCGTTAACCACAAGGCTAACAAAATCCAAATCAAAGCTGCTATTGAGAAATTGTACGGTGTAACCATCGTTGCAGTTAACACAATGGTTGTTGATGGAAAAGCTAAATCTCGTTACACTAAAGCAGGTTTTGTATCAGGCCGTAGCCCTAAATACAAAAAAGCAATCGTAACGTTAAAAGACGGCGAAACAATAGATTATTACGCAACCCTTTAATTTAATAATTCATTATAACTATGGGCTTAAGAAAATTTAAACCAGTTACTCCAGGTACCCGCTTCAGAGTTGGTGCTAGTTTTGCGGAGATTACAGCAACCAAGCCCGAAAAATCATTGGTTGTATCATCAAAAAAGTCTGGTGGACGTAACAATACAGGTAAAATGACTATGCGCTACATGGGCGGTGGTCACAAAAAATCATATCGTTTAATCGATTTCAAACGCGATAAATTCGATATTCCTGCAACAGTAGCTACTGTTGAATACGATCCAAACCGTACTGCCCGCATCGCATTATTACACTATGCAGATGGCGAGAAGCGTTATATCATTGCTCCAGAAGGATTGCAAGTTGGTTCGGTATTATTATCGGGCGATAAAGCAGCACCTGAAGTAGGTAACACTTTAACTTTATCGAAGATTCCATTAGGTTCTATCATCCACAACGTGGAGATTCACCCTGGAAAAGGAGCACAATTAGCTCGTAGTGCAGGTGCTTACGCACAATTAGCTGCCCGCGATGGTAAATATGCTACTTTAAAAATGCCTTCAGGCGAAACCCGTTTAATCTTGACTTCTTGTCTTGCTACTATCGGTGCTGTATCTAACTCAGATCACGCAAACGAAGTATTAGGTAAAGCTGGTCGTAAACGTTGGTTGGGCCGTCGTCCGAGAACTAGACCGGTAGCGATGAACCCTGTCGATCACCCAATGGGTGGTGGTGAAGGTAGATCATCAGGTGGTCACCCACGTTCAAGAAACGGTGTGTTAGCTAAAGGCTACAAAACCAGAGAACTTAAAAAATATTCTAATCGTTACATCATAGAGAGAAGGAAGAAATAATGGCTCGTTCGATAAAAAAAGGACCTTATATTGACCATAACGTAGAGAAAAAAGTAAACTCTATGAATGATTCAGGCAAAAAGTCTGTAATCAAAACTTGGTCTCGCAGATCAATGATATCACCAGATTTCGTGAATCATACATTTGCAGTACACAACGGAAATAAATTTATCCCTGTGTACGTAACAGAAAACATGGTTGGTCACAAGTTGGGAGAATTTGCTCCAACCAGAACATTCAGAGGACACGCTGAAAAGAAAAAATAATTAGACAATGGAAGCAATAGCAAAATTAAACAATTGTCCAACCTCACCGCGTAAGATGCGTTTGGTTGTAGATCTTATCAGAGGTGAACGTGTAGAGAAAGCATTAAGCATTTTAAAGTTTACCAATAAAGAAGCAGCAATAAGAGTTGAAAAATTATTATTATCTGCTATCAAAAACTGGGAAGCTAAAAATGAAGGTGCCCGCCCTGAAGAAAATCAACTTTTTGTTAAAACAATTATGGTTGATGGTGGCCGTCAGTTAAAACGCTTACGTCCAGCTCCTCAAGGCCGTGGATATAGAATTCGTAAACGTTCTAACCACGTAACGCTGATTGTAGATAGTAAAAACACAGAAACAACTCAAAACTAATTAGGAAATGGGACAAAAAGCAAATCCAATAGGTGCCAGGTTAGGAATTATCAAAGGATGGGATTCTAACTGGTTCGGTGGCAACAACTACTCCGATAAATTAGTTGAAGATGAGAAAATAAGAAAATACCTTTCTGCCCGTATCGCTAAAGGTGGTGTT
The DNA here is from genome assembly GCF_000633455.1 of Pedobacter jeongneungensis. Lineage (GTDB taxonomy): Bacteria > Bacteroidota > Bacteroidia > Sphingobacteriales > Sphingobacteriaceae > Pedobacter > Pedobacter jeongneungensis_A. The sequence continues at coordinate 200,003 of NZ_AYMG01000023.1, read as the reverse complement.
GCAAAAGTAGTTATCGAGCGTACGTTAAAACGTATCACTGTAACTATCCACACAGCCCGTCCAGGTATCGTAATCGGTAAAGCAGGAGCTGAGGTTGATAAAATCAAAGAAGAGTTAAAGAAATTGACTAAAAAGGAAATTCAAATTAACATCTTCGAAATTAAACGCCCGGAACTTGATGCACAATTAGTTGCAGAAGGTGTTGCAAAACAATTAGAAGCAAGGATCTCATTCCGTAGAGCAATGAAATCTTCTATCGCATCAACCATGCGTATGGGTGCTGAAGGTATCAAAATCATGACTTCTGGTCGTTTAGGTGGTGCTGAGATGGCACGTACCGAGCAGTACAAAGAAGGAAGAGTGCCTTTGCATACATTCCGTGCTGATATCGACTATGCTTTAGCTGAAGCCTTAACTACTTATGGTAAAATAGGTGTTAAAGTTTGGATCTGTAAAGGTGAAGTTTATGGAAAACGTGATTTGTCTCCAAACATTGGTGCAACAAACAACGGTCCAAAAGGCGCATCAGATAAACCAGCTTTCGGCGGCAGAGATAACAGAGGTGGTGGAAGAGATAACCGTGGCGGTGGTAACGACAGACGTGGTGGAAACCAAGGTGGTGGTCGTGGTCCAGGTCAAGGTGGTCCCGGAGCAAATAGAGGTGGTGGCGCAGGCGCTAACAGAGGTCCTCGTAAATAATTGATTTATTAACATCGTTTAACGATTAGAACAAAATAAAATGTTACAGCCAAAAAGAACGAAGTTCAGGAAGATGCAAAAAGGCAGAATGAAGGGTTTAGCTTCTCGTGGAGCTGAATTAGCATTCGGATCTTTCGGTATCAAATCTCTAGAAGCTACTTGGATCACAAGTCGTCAGATAGAGGCTGCCCGTATTGCCGTAACTCGTTTCATGAAACGTGAAGGGCAAGTATGGATCAGGATATTCCCGGACAAACCAGTAACTAAAAAACCTGCTGAAGTACGTATGGGTAAAGGTAAAGGTGCTCCTGAGTATTGGGTAGCAGTTGTAAGACCAGGACGTGTAATTTTCGAAGCTGAAGGTGTGCCTTTAGAAGTTGCTAAAGAAGCATTACGTTTAGCCGCACAAAAATTACCAATCCAAACCAAATTCGTAGTACGTAGAGATTACGTAGAAGCATAGTAAAGGTGTTGAGATGAATGTTGTAAATACTTGTTTATTATAACCGCTACACTCAACGTAAAAGAAAAAGAAAAATGAAAAATTCAGAAATCACAGGGCTTTCAAAAGAAGAATTAGTAGCTAAGATTGCGGAAGAAAAAGAGAACTTATCAAAATTAAAGTTCGCTCATACTATTTCAGCTATCGAAAATCCTTCGCGCATTGCAAAAGTAAGGAAAGACATAGCCCGTTTAAACACTGAGTTGACTAAAGTGAAAAACACTGAGTCAGCTACTGAAACTAAATAATTCGAGAGTCATGGAAAGACAATTAAGAAAAACAAGAACGGGGTTAGTGGTAAGCAACAAGATGGATAAATCTGTTGTAGTGAGCGTTGAGCGTAAAGTAAAACACCCGATTTATGGTAAGTTCGTAAAGAAAACTACCAAATTTATGGCTCACGACGAGAAAAACGAATGCGGTATCGGTGATACAGTATTGATTATGGAAACTCGTCCTTTGAGTAAAAACAAGAACTGGAGATTGGTACAAATTTTAGAAAGAGCTAAATAAGATGGTACAACAGGAATCGAGATTAAACGTTGCTGATAACAGCGGCGCAAAAGAAGTATTGGTAATTCGCGTGCTAGGTGGAACCGGCAAACGTTATGCTTCAATTGGTGATAAAGTAGTTGTTACCGTAAAAAGCGCGTTACCTTCAGGTAACATTAAAAAAGGTACAGTTTCTAAAGCAGTTGTTGTAAGAACTAAAAAAGAAATCCGTCGTAAAGATGGTTCTTATATCCGTTTTGACGATAATGCAGCTGTATTATTGAACGCACAGGATGAGCCAAGAGGTACACGTATCTTTGGCCCGGTTGCGAGAGAACTACGTGAAAAACAATTCATGAAAATTGTATCATTAGCACCGGAGGTATTATAAAATGGGAAACAAAGTAAATACACCATCAAAACTTAAAATCCGCACAGGAGATTTAGTTAAAGTAATTGCTGGCGATTCAAAAGGTCAACAAGGAAAAGTACTTTCAGTACAAATAGATAAAAACAGAGCCATTGTAGAAGGCGTTAACTTAGTATCTAAACATACTAAACCAAATGCTGCAAATCCTAACGGTGGTATTATTAAAAAAGAAGCTGCTCTTCACATTTCTAACTTGATGTTGGTTGATCCAAAATCTGGTAAAGCTACCCGCGTAGGTCGTAAACTTAACGCAGATGGTAAATTAGTTAGAGTTGCTAAAATTTCAGGAGAGGAGATTAAATAATGGCTACACCAAGATTAAAAAGCAAATACAAAGAAGAAGTTGTAAATGCACTAAAAGAGAAATTTCAGTACAAAACTGTAATGCAGGTTCCTAAATTGGAAAAAATCTGTATCAATCAGGGTGTTGGTCGTTTTTCTGTTACTGATAAAAAGATTATGGATACCACTATCGTTGAGTTGACTACCATTACTGGTCAGCAAGCGGTTCCGGCTAACTCTAAGAAAGATATCTCTAACTTTAAATTACGTAAAGGTATGCCAGTAGGTGTACGTGTTACTTTACGCGATAACAACATGTACGAGTTCTTAGATCGTTTGATCTCTGTAGCTTTGCCACGTATCCGTGATTTCAAAGGTATTAACGATAAAGGTTTTGATGGAAAAGGTAACTATACATTAGGTGTTACTGAACAAATCATCTTCCCAGAGATTAATATAGATAAAATCAATAAAATTTTAGGGATGGATATAACTTTCGTAACTTCGGCAAAATCTGACGTTGAGGCTCTTGAGTTATTGAAACAATTCGGATTACCATTTAAAAATCAAAAAACAGCAGAATAATGGCAAAAGAAGGTGTAAAAGCACGCGAAGTTAAGCGCCAAAAATTGGTAGCTAGATACGCTGAAAAACGTGCAGTATTAAAAGCTGCAGGAGATTTCGAGGGTTTAGATAAATTACCTAAAAACTCATCTCCGGTACGTTTACACAACCGTTGTAAATTAACTGGTCGCCCACGCGGATATATGCGTACCTTTGGTATCTCAAGGGTAACGTTCCGCCAGATGGCACTAGACGGTAAAATACCAGGTGTTAAAAAAGCATCTTGGTAATATAGAATAGTATTAAAGTACTGTAGTATCAAGTATCAAGACCAAATTGTGTCTCGATACTTGATACTTATTTATGTCTTTATACTAAAAAAGAATTTTAACCGATAGCAGGTCCCACAGCTGGGTAGCAGAAGGAAACCACTATCAAAAACAATAAAAAATGAATACAGATCCAATAGCAGATTATTTAACAAGAGTAAGGAATGCCATTAAGGCCAACCACCGTGTTGTAGAAATTCCTGCATCAAACCTTAAAAAAGAAATTACAAAAGTTCTTTTCGACAAAGGTTACATCGCGAACTACAAGTTTGAAGATACTACAGTTCAAGGCATCATTAAAATCGCTTTGAAATACAATCCGATTACTAAAGTTCCTGCTATTCGTACATTAGTGCGAGTAAGTAAACCAGGTTTGAGAAACTATGCTGGTGTTGAAAATATGCCAAGAGTATTAAACGGTTTAGGTATCGCAATCTTATCTACTTCTAAAGGTGTAATGACCGATAAAGAAGCAGCCAAATTAAATATTGGTGGTGAGGTATTGTGTCACGTTTATTAATATTAGGAGAACAGCACAATGTCAAGAATAGGAAAAGCCCCAATTACAATCCCTGCAGGTGTTACAATTACCGTATCAAAAGATAACGTAGTAAGCGTAAAAGGTCCTAAAGGCGAATTAACACAAGCAGTTGATACAGATATCACTGTAAGTCAGGAAGACGGAATTTTAACAGTTCAACGTCCTTCAGAACAAAAGAAACACAAAGCATTACACGGTTTATATCGCTCATTGCTTAATAACATGGTTATTGGTGTTACAGAAGGTTATAAATTAACTCAAGAATTAGTAGGTGTTGGTTACCGTGCTACAAACACAGGTAATACATTAGATCTGGTTTTAGGTTATTCTCACCATTATGTATTCCAGTTACCAGAAGAGATTAAAGTAACTACATCTTCAGAGAAAGGTCAGACTCCTAAAATTATTTTGGAAAGTATTGACAAACAATTGATCGGTCAGGTAGCAGCGAAAATCCGTTCGTTACGTGCACCAGAGCCATATAAAGGTAAAGGTATCAAGTTTGTAGGTGAAGTGTTAAGAAGAAAAGCAGGTAAATCAGCATCTAAAAAATAGTAATCATGGCAGGTAAAAAATTATCAAGAAGAGATCGTATTAAAAAAGGGATCAGAAAAAGACTTACCGGTTCGGAAGAACGTCCAAGGTTATCTGTATATAGAAGCAATAAAGGGATTTATGCGCAGGTAATTAACGATGTAACCGGTACAACAATAGCATCAGCATCATCATTATCGAAAGATTTTTCTGGTACTGGAAACAAGAGCGACCAATCAGTTGCAGTAGGCAAATTAGTTGCCGAAAAAGCAATCGCTGCAGGTGTTAAAGAAGTTGTTTTCGATAGAAACGGCTATTTATACCACGGTCGTGTAAAATCGTTGGCAGAGGGTGCCCGCGAAGCTGGTTTAGTATTTTAATCTGAAGAAAAAGTAAGATGTCAACTATTAATATAAAAAGAGTAAAAACCACCGATATCGAATTAAAGGATCGTTTGGTTAGTATACAACGTGTTGCCAAAGTAACCAAAGGTGGCCGTACTTTCAGCTTCTCAGCAATTGTTGTTGTAGGTGATGAAAACGGTGTTGTTGGTTTCGGTTTAGGTAAAGCGAAAGAGGTAACTGAAGCAATTGCAAAAGGTGTGGATGATGCTAAAAAGAACTTGGTAAAAGTTCCAATTTTAAACGGTACTGTTCCTCACGAGCAAATCGGTAAATTCTCAGGTGGTTTTGTATTGATCAAACCAGCTGCAGTAGGTACCGGAGTAATTGCTGGTGGTGCAATGCGTGCTGTATTAGAGAGTGCTGGCGTGCATAACGTATTGGCAAAATCTAAAGGATCATCTAACCCACACAACGTGGTAAAAGCAACTGTTGATGCGTTAACTAAAATGCGCGATGCTTATACAGTAGCTCAAACCCGTGGTATTGATTTAAACAAAGTATTTAACGGATAATATCATGGCTAAGATCAAAATAACACAAGTAAAAAGCGTTATCGACAGAAGCGAGCGCCAAAAAAGAACCGTTCAGGCTTTGGGTTTATCAAAAATGAACCAAAGTGTTGAGGTTGAAGCTACACCACAAATTATCGGTATGGTTCGCAAAGTGAACCACTTGGTAGCAATCGAAGCAATTTAATAAAAGTTTTAAAGGTAATATTGGATAAAACCGGTATTACCTTTATATATGTTTAATCGTTGTACCTGTTTAGTGAAAGCGAAGGGCAACACAAATTCAAAAAAATGAATTTAAGTAATTTAAAACCTGCAGTAGGTTCTACAAAAAACAGCAAAAGAATTGGTCGTGGTACAGGTTCTGGTCGTGGCGGTACTTCAACCCGTGGTCACAAAGGTGCGGGTTCTCGTTCAGGTCACAAAACCAAAATCGGTTTTGAAGGTGGTCAAATGCCTTTACAACGTCGTGTGCCTAAAGTTGGTTTCAAACCAATCAACCGTACTGAGTATGTTGGTGTAAACTTAGATGTTTTACAAGCTTTAGCTGAAAAACACAGCTTAACAACTATCGATTTCGCTGCTTTACAAGCACATGGTTTAGCTTCTAAAAACGACTTAGTTAAAATTTTAGGTCGTGGTGAAGTTAAAGCAAAGCTAGAAATTACAGCACATGCGTTCTCTGCAACCGCACAAAAAGCTATTGAAGCTGCAGGTGGTTCTATTGTAAAATTGTAATTATTAAATGAAGAAGCTATTTACTACTTTAAGTAATATCTGGAAAATTCAGGAATTAAAAGAGCGTATATTGTTTACGCTCTTAATTCTTTTGGTATACCGTTTCGTATCTCACGTGGTTTTACCAGGTGTGGATCCAACTGCTTTAGGCAATAACGAAAAATCAGGACTTTTAGGCTTACTGGATATGTTTGCCGGAGGATCTTTTTCTCGTGTGTCTATTTTAGCATTGGGGGTAATGCCTTATATCTCTGCGTCTATCGTGGTGCAACTATTGGGTATTGCTGTTCCTTCTTTCCAAAAAATGCAGAAAGAGGGCGAAAGTGGTAGAAAGAAAATGAACCAGATTACCCGTTACCTAACGGTAGCGATCACAATCGTTCAATCTGTTGGTTACGTTAAAACGCAGGTTCCTGCAGAAGCTATTTTATTACCGAACACTTTATTCTTAGTACTATCTACGTTTGTATTAACGGCAGGTACATTATTTGTAATGTGGTTGGGTGAAAAAATTACTGATAAAGGTATTGGTAACGGTACATCACTAATCATTATGGTTGGTATTATTGCCCGTTTACCAGTTGCAATTTCTCAGGAGTTTAGTGCCCGTGTAGGTTCTGCCAGTGAAGGTGGAGGCCCGGTTGCTTTGGTTTTAGAGATCGTTGCATTATTTGCTGTGGTAATGTTTACCATTTTAATTGTTCAAGGTGTACGTAAAGTACCTGTACAATACGCTAAGAAAATTGTTGGTAACCGCCAGTTTGGTGGTGTACGTCAGTACATTCCTTTAAAAGTGAATGCTGCTGGTGTAATGCCGATCATTTTTGCTCAGGCGTTAATGTTCATTCCAGGTGCTTTAATGCAGTTTGTTCCTTCTTTACAAGGTTCTTGGTTAATCCAGTTCAGTAACACAACTTCGTTGGCTTATAGCTTAACGTTCGCTATTTTAATTATTGCATTTACTTTCTTCTATACTGCCATTACAGTTAATCCAACTCAAATGAGCGATGATATGAAGAAAAACGGCGGTTTTATCCCAGGTGTTAAACCGGGTTTTGCAACATCAACTTTTATTGATGATGTAATTTCTAAAATCACTTTCCCAGGTGCGGTATTCTTAGCGATCATTGCTATACTTCCTTCATTAGCGGTTAAATTTGGTATTAAACAGGAATTTGCACACTTCTTCGGTGGTACTTCTTTATTGATTTTGGTTGGTGTTGTATTGGATACTTTACAACAGATCGAAAGTTACTTATTGATGCGCCATTACGATGGTTTAATGAAAACGGGTAGGGTTACAGGCAGAACAGGTGTTCCTGCTGCAAGTAGCAACGCAGCGTTGTAGTGTAAAGAATGTCTAAAATCTATTACAAATCTCTTGAGGAGATCGAGTTAATAAGAGAAAGTTCCATGCTTGTTTCGAAAACTTTGGCCGAAGTGGCTAAAGTGATAAAGGCAGGCATGACTACTATCCAATTAGATAAACTGGCTTACGAGTTTATTAGTGACAATGGAGCAATCCCGGCATTTTTAAACTATAATGGTTTCCCTTATTCATTATGTATTTCGCCAAATGAGCAGGTTGTTCATGGTTTTCCAAGCGAGTATGTAATTAAAGAAGGAGATCTGATTTCAGTTGATTGTGGCGTAATCAAGAACAACTATTTTGGCGATTCGGCTTATACTTTCTCCATCGGGGAAATTGATGCTGAAAAACAGAAACTGGTTGAGGTTACCAAACGTTGTCTGGAATTGGGTATCGAGAAAGCTGTTGCCGGTATGCGTATTGGTGATGTTGGTTTCGCTGTTCAGCACCATGCAGAAACTAATGGATTTGGTGTAGTAAGAGAACTTGTAGGACATGGTGTTGGGGTAAAGCTTCATGAGAAACCAGAAGTTCCAAATTATGGAAAACGTGGCGCAGGACCAAAACTTGAAGAAGGAATGGTAATTGCGATAGAACCCATGATTAATGCAGGCGTAGCCGGTGTTAAATTCCATAAAGATGGATGGACAGTAACCAGTAAAGACAATAAGCCATCGGCACATTTTGAGCACACAGTAGCCGTAAAAAAGGGCAAAGCAGAGGTTTTATCAACGTTTTCTATTATAGAAGAAGTTTTACAACAAAAAAAATAAATAATTAAAATTTTTTATTTAATTTTGCAACCCTGTTTAGAAGCAGCTAATTAAGTAACAATCAATAAAATATGGCTAAACAAGCCTCAATTGAACAAGACGGAGTAATAAGAGAAGCATTATCTAATGCGATGTTCAGGGTAGAACTCGAGAACGGGCATGAAATTATTGCTCACATTTCAGGTAAGATGAGGATGCACTACATCAAAATTCTTCCTGGGGATAAAGTTAAATTGGAAATGTCTCCTTATGATTTAACAAAAGGACGCATTACTTATAGATACAAATAAAATGAAAGTTAGATCATCAATTAAAAAACGTAGCGCTGATTGTAAGATTATTCGCCGTAAAGGTAAACTTTACGTAATCAACAAGAAAAATCCTAAATACAAGCAACGTCAAGGGTAATTAAGAATATTGTAATCAACCGCACAACGGTGGCCCGCCGTTCGGAATTACGTAAAAACATAAACAAATATGGCAAGGATTTCAGGTATTGATTTACCAAGAAACAAAAGAGGAGAGATCGGTTTAACCTACATCTACGGAATTGGCAGAACAACTGCACAACGTATTTTAACTACAGCAGGTATCGATCTTAACAAAAAAGTACAAGACTGGTCTGATGATGAGTTATCAGCAATCCGTACAATGATCAACGATGAGATTAAAGTAGAAGGTGCTTTACGCTCTGAGGTTCAGTTAAACATCAAACGTTTAATGGATATCGGTTGTTACCGCGGTTTACGTCACAGAAAAGGTTTACCTTCTCGTGGTCAGCGTACTAAAAATAACTCACGTACTCGTAAGGGTAAGAGAAAAACAGTTGCTAACAAGAAAAAAGCTACTAAGTAAGAGGTAGATTTGAGATGTTAGATTTGAGATATGAGACAATTGTATTATTAAGTCAACCTCTCAAGCTAATGTATAAATAGTTAAGATAGTGGTATGGGCGAGCGTAAAATCTCAATACTCATATCTCATATCTCATATCTAAAATAAAAAATGGCTAAGAGTAAAAAAGTAACAAAAAAACGTATCGTTGTAATTGAGTCTGTTGGTCAGGCACATATCAATGCTACCTTCAACAACATCATCGTTACCTTAACAAACAACAACGGACAGACTATTTCATGGTCTTCTGCTGGTAAAATGGGCTTTAAAGGTTCTAAAAAGAACACGCCGTATGCAGCTGGTCAAGCAGCTTCAGATTGCGGTAAAGTTGCGTTTGATTTAGGTTTACGTAAAGTTGAAGTGTTTGTAAAAGGTCCGGGTTCAGGTCGTGAATCTGCAATCAGAACTTTGCAAGTAGCAGGTATCGAAGTAACATCTATTAAAGATATTACTCCACTTCCTCACAACGGATGTCGTCCTCCTAAAAAGAGAAGAGTTTAATTAATTTTAAAGCTAAGAATCTCCAGTTACAGGCTGGATGATACTTTAAAAACAGAAAAAAAATGGCAAGATATACAGGCCCAAAATCAAAAATCGCCCGTAAATTCAGAGAACCAATCTTCGGTCCTGATAAGGTGTTAGACAGAAAAAATTATCCTCCTGGGCAACATGGCTCATCAAAAAGAAGAGGAAAACAATCTGAATATGCTATCCAGTTAATGGAGAAACAAAAAGTAAAATACACTTATGGTGTGTTAGAAAAACAGTTCAGTAACTTGTTTAAAAAAGCATCTTCACGTGCAGGTATCACTGGTGATAACTTACTTCAATTATTAGAAGCACGTTTAGATAACACAGTATACCGTTTAGGTATTGCAACAACCCGTTCTGGTGCACGCCAGTTAGTTAGCCATAAACACGTAACCGTGAATGGTGAAGTTGTAAATATCCCTTCATATCAGTTAAAAGCTGGTGATGTGGTTGCTGTTCGTGAAAAATCTAAATCTTTAGAATCAATTAGTAACTCAGTTGCAGGCAGAACAATTAACAAGTTCGCATGGTTAGAGTGGAATGCTGGTGAATTAACCGGTAAATTCTTAACTTACCCTCAACGTGATGAGATTCCTGAAAACATTAAGGAAAACTTAATCATCGAGTTATACTCAAAGTAATAAATAAGATAGTTAATTACCTCGAAAGGGTAATTAACTTTTTTCTTGTTACTATATATTCAATAACGAATTTAAAAAAATATAAATGGCAATTTTAGCATTTCAGAAACCAGACAAAGTGATCATGCAGAAATCAACTGATTTCGATGGCACATTTGAATTTCGTCCTTTAGAGCCCGGTTTCGGTGTAACAATTGGTAATGCCTTAAGAAGAATATTACTTTCTTCATTAGAAGGTTATGCTATTACTACTATTCGTTTTTCAGGCGTTTCTCACGAGTTTTCTACCATGAAAGGTGTTGTAGAAGATTTAACTGATATCATCTTAAACTTAAAACAAGTACGTTTTAAGAAAACTGGTGATTCAGGTGATTCTGAAAAAGTTTTCATCATCGTTAATGGTCAAGATCAGTTTAAAGCTGGTGATATCACTAAATTCTCTAACAACTTTACAGTTTTAAACCCTGAGCACGTAATCTGCAACATGGATAAATCTGTTACTTTGGAAGTGGAATTAACCATCAATAAAGGACGTGGTTATGTACCTGCTGAAGAAAATAAAGTTGCTGATGCTGTTGTAGGTGTAATCGCAATCGATTCGATTTATACTCCAATGAAAAATGTAAAATACACGATTGAAAACTTTCGTGTTGAGCAAAAAACGGATTATGAAAAATTGGTTTTAGATATCTCTACTGACGGTTCAATTCATCCTGAAGAAGCATTAAAAGAAGCGGCTAAGATCCTTATCCAACACTTTATGTTATTCTCTGATGAGAATTTAGTATTAGAATCTCAGGCTAAAGAAGAAACTAAAGAAGTTGATGAGGAAATTTTACATATGCGTAAAATCCTTAAAACTGAATTAGTAGATATGGATCTTTCAGTTAGGGCATTAAATTGCTTAAAAGCTGCTGATATCCGTACTTTAGCTGATTTAGTTTCTTACGATGTAGCTGATATGTTAAAATTCAGAAACTTCGGTAAAAAATCTTTAACAGAGATCCAGGAATTAGTAAAATCAAAAGGTTTATCATTTGGTATGAACCTGTCTAAATTTAAATTAGACGAAGAATAATCGCCATGCGCTTAGCGCAAAGCGTTGAACAAATTATTATTTCACAGTGTATAATTCCCTCAGCTTAGTTGCAAAGAGACGGTATACACTCAATTAAAAAACAATGAGACACGGTAAAAAAGTAAACCACTTAGGTAGAACCGCAAGCCACAGAAAGGCGATGTTAGCTAACATGGCTTCATCACTTATTTTGCACAAAAGAATTACAACAACTTTAGCTAAAGCTAAAGCTTTACGTACTTATGTTGAGCCAATTATCACTAAATCAAAAAATGATACTACTCACTCACGTCGTACAGTATTTGCTTACTTACAAGATAAAGAAGTGGTAACAATCTTATTCCGCGAAATTGCTGAGAAAGTTGCAAACCGTCCAGGTGGTTACACTCGTATCATTAAATTAAACAACCGTGCCGGTGATAACGCTGAAATGGCTTTAATTGAATTGGTAGATTACAATACTGTTTACGGTAAAGATGTAGAAGTTAAAGAAGAGAAGAAAACAACTCGTCGTGGTAGAAGTAAAGCTACTGCTGCACCTAAAGCTGCTGAAGCGAAAGCTGAAGTTGCCGAAGAAGTTGCTCCTGCTGAAGAAGCTCCTGCTACTGAAGAACCAAAAGGAGAATAATTTTATTCCCTTTAAGTATAAGAAAGTCCTGTTCGAAAGAGCAGGACTTTTTTTGTTTTCTGTCATTCTGAGCATGGTGAAGAATCTTTAAGCTATGAAATGCTGACCTTAATAAACAGATAAACCCAAATTACAACGATTTGTGGACATTGAAATTTCTGGGGTACTAGAAAAGGGATTCTTTGCTGCGCTCAGAATGACAACAGCTCCCACCAATAAACCATTGCCTAATGAACAAATGAACCAACAAAGCAAACGTTTGTCTCATTTTTTCATTACATAGCTTTAATTCAATCTGCTATACATAAATTAGCCTAAAACAAATTGATAATGAAATTTAGGCTTTTTCTACTGTTCTGTCTATTCGGGCAGCTATCCCTTAATGCACAAATATTAAAATATACGAATGGCAATAATGCCTGGAACCCTGATTCGCTGGGTAACCACAGGATTGTGTTACAGTTTGCAGGTAACGGCAAGATTGGCCATGCAAAAATAGACTGGCGTAGAAGAGACGAACATCCTGAGTTAAAAGGAATCATTATTCAGGATGCCAACGGTAAAACTATTTCAATTGTTGGTACAGATAAACTAACTAGAGAAAGTGCCGATGTTTATTTTGAAACTACTGGTGCCGGAAAATATTATGTGTATTATCTCGCTTATAAAAACGAGGGCAGGAGCAATTATCCAAAAGGTGTTTACATCAAACCTAAACAGGTAGATCAGGCTTGGTTAGCTGCTGCAAAGCAAGTTAAAGTGAATACTTCAGTGATGGAGATTCAATCCATTGATGCATTCAACTCTTTTTATCCGATGGAAGTGATTGCCACAGCTAAAGAAACCAATGCAATTAAAGCAAAATATCCGTCCGAAGCTTTTATTGTATTTCCGGAGGATAGGATGTACCCCATCAAAATGCAAAACGACCTGCCTTACCGTTGGGTGCAAAAAGGTGCATTAAATTCTTTCACAGGAACGGCCAGCAAAGGCGAAAACTATGCTTTTCAATTGGGTGTATATGCTTTGAAAGATTTAAAAAACGTTGAGGTGAACTTCGGCGATTTAAAAACTACAGCAGGAAAAATAATTTCTTCGAAAAATATCAACTGTTTAAATACCAATGGAACGAGTTACGATAACAAACCATTGGTAGAGACAGTAAATGTAGTATCAGGTAAAATTCAGCCGATGTGGATTACTATAAATTTTCCTAAAACTACAATTGCAGGCATTTATGCTGGAAAATTTACGGTCAAAGCCAATGGAAAATCTAAAGTAATCGATGTTAAAATTACCGTAGGTAGTGAAGTTTTAGCTGATGCCGGTGTAGGAACGCCAAACAAACAGACTCGTTTAACCTGGTTAAATTCTACTTTGGCACAAGCCAATACTGTGGTTGCTCCTTATACGCCGCTAACGGTTGAGGGAAATGTAATCTCTCTTTTAGGCAGAAAATTTGAAATTAACGCAGATGGTTTCCCTAAACAGATCCAGACTTTCTTTAATGCTGAAATGACGGCTTATAGCGAAAAACCGAATAATATCCTGGCTGAGCCTATTCACTTTCACTTTTATAATACGCCAAAAACCCAGGAGAAATTTATTCCCAATAATTTCCAGATTACCAGTAAAGAGGCTGGAACAGTAAAATGGTCGGCAAGTAATACTTCTGAAAACCTCAAAATGGATTTAGAAGGTGCTTTAGAGTTTGATGGTTATGTACATTACGTGGTTAAAGTTACAGCGTTAAAGGATGTAGCATTCAGTAATGTCGATTTTCATATTCCGTTTGATAAAGGTTCTACCAAATATTTAATGGGTTTGGGAGAAAAAGGTGGTATTCGGCCTGATACCTTAAAATGGAAATGGGATGTGCCCAATAAAAACCAGGATGCCGTATGGATCGGGAACGTGAATGCAGGCCTGTACTACAACTTGAGAGATGAAAACTATGTTCGCCCGCTGAATACCAATTTTTATCTTCAGAAGCCTTTATTATTACCTAAATCATGGGGTAACGGAGATAAAGGTGGAATCCAGATCAATGTAAAAGGCAGTTCGATGCTGGCCGATAATTTTACAGGGGCAAGAAGCATGAAAAAAGGGGATGTACTTTATTACAATTTCAACTTGCTGATTACGCCTTTTCACTTAATCAATACCGATTTTCAATGGGATAACCGTTTTTATCATAAGTATGGGGATTTAGATTCGATTAAATCGACAGGCGCAACGGTGGTGAACATTCACCATGCCACACCAATTAATCCCTGGATCAATTATCCATTTATCGAATGGAAAAAGATGAAAGGTTATATCGATAATGCACACTCGAAAGGTTTAAAAGTCAAGATTTATAATACAGTTCGTGAGCTTTCTAACCATGCATACGAGTGGCCTGCTTTAAGAAGCTTGGGTACCGAAGTATATTCACCTGGTAAAGGTGGCGGTTTTAGCTGGTTACAGGAGCATTTGGATAGTAATTATATTGCTGCCTGGTTTGTGCCCGAAATTAAAGATGCGGCTGTGATTAACAGCGGAATGAACCGCTGGCATAATTACTATGTAGAAGGCATGAACTGGCTGGTAAATAATGTTGGGATTGATGGTGTTTATTTAGATGATGTAGCCTTCGATCGCGTAACCATGAAACGCATTAAGCGTGTACTGACACAGAATAATCATCCGGGCATTATCGATCTGCACTCCGCAAACCAGTACAATAAAAGTGATGGTTTTAACAACAGTGCCATTTTATACCTGGAGCATTTCCCTTACCTGAATCGTTTATGGTTTGGCGAATATTTCGATTACCAGAAAAATAATCCTGATTTCTTTTTAACTGAAGTAAGTGGTATTCCTTTCGGTTTAATGGGCGAGATGTTGCAGGATGATGGAAACCCCTGGCGTGGGATGATTTATGGCATGACGAGCCGTTTAGGCTGGTCGGATAAAAGTGATCCAAAACCACTGTGGAAAGCCTGGGATAACTTTGGCATAAAGGGATCTGAAATGATTGGCTATTGGAGCGAAAACTGCCCGGTTAAAACCGATAACCCAAAAGTTTTGGCTACGGTTTATAAAAAGCAGGGAAAAACAATGATTGCTTTAGCGAGCTGGGCAGAAGGAGATACTAAGGTTAATTTAACCATTGATTGGGTTAAGCTTGGTTTAGATGCCGGTAAAGTTAAAATTACGGCACCTGCAATTGATAAATTCCAAATAGCAGGCAGTTATGTGGATGGAAAATCGGTTCCTGTTGAAAAAGGAAAAGGTCTGATTTTGATAGTGGAGTAATAACTCCCTTAAAGTTCCCGTCATTTCGAGCGGAGTGCAGCGAAGTCGAGAAATCTGCCTCGAGACAGATCTCTCCATTCCACTGCGTTTCAGTCGAGATGACGGTTTTTTTATATTATACCTTCACGTTTTCCATGCCGTACTGTTTCAGTACATCAGCGGGAACGCCGGCCCATTGGTTTGGTGCGTTGCCCACATAACCAATGTCTTTTACGCCCATTTCTGTCGTATAAAAACCCGATGCCGTTAAACTTCTCATCCTGTTGAAAAAGGTTACACCTGCCTGCATTTCTGGCCGGGCTTTTTTAGGATAGGCAATTTCATCCACGATCGAAATTTGCTGATCGGCAGATGCCTCAACAAATGGTTTTTGGAATCTATTAAAGCTATATACATCCAGCCATTTCAAGCCACCGCGCATGGGTACTTTATGTTCGGGGATGTCTTTTACAATAAACTCGATAAACTCGGGTACCTTCGCATCAGATGCGCTGCCCGATACATCATCTTTAGGAATGATTATATCAGCCAATACCGTAATCGTAGCCATTTCATGTTTGGTGAAATAAGTTTCAGATTTAAGTTTTTTGTCGCGGTCTATTTCCCACTGCTCTCTTCCGGTTTCTTTTGCGGTTTCTTCTGGTACGGCTGCCTCTGTTTTTGTGTCAGGTTGTTTACAAGCATCCAAAAGTACGGTTGTACTAATGGCTGTTAAACCTAATGCTTTTATGGAATCACGTCTGTTCATATGGTAATTCTTAAATGTTTTGTTTTTTCTTTTGAGCTAAAATATATTCGGCTGTACGCATCGAAAGGGCTAAAATCGTCCAGGTAGCATTTTTATCGCCTTGTTGTACAAATGGCCCTGCATCAACCACGAAAAGGTTTTTACAGTCATGCGCCTGGCAATATTTATTCAACGCTGATTTTTTAGGATCATCGCCCATGCGGATAGTACCCACTTCGTGGATAATTTTTCCAGGGTTAAGTAAACCATAATTGGTATCGGCCCCCTGAATCTCAGAAGTAACCACGGCACCCATTTCTTTCATAATCGAAAGGAAGGTTTCCTGCATGTGTTTTGCCTGCAGAATTTCATCTTTGTCCCACTTATAATTAAATCTTAAAACCGGAATACCATATTTATCTACTGTATTCGGATCAATTTCGCAGTAATTGCTTTCTCTGGCAATTGCGGTACCACGACCAGCCATTCCAACTCCGGTTCCATAGAAACGGCGGTAATCATCTTTTAACGATTTTCCGTAACCTCCAGCTTCTTTCATTTTTCCATCTCTGCCTGGTACCATTCCGTTCATTTCGGCCACACCGCCGCCAAAACCATAAGCTGGCATGCCCATGCCACCCCAATATTCGATGTGGTAACCCCGAGGGAAGTTGAGTTTACGGTTATCCAGCCACCATGGTGAGTAAATGTGTACACTGCCAACGCCATCTTCATTATAACGTTTTCTATCCATTAACTGTGGAAGAAAGCCCGAAACGCTTGCTCCGGTAGAATCGTGCAAATATTTTCCAACCACACCACTACTATTGGCTAACCCATTAGGATGTGAGGCTGATTTTGAATTTAGTAATATACGGGCAGATTCGCAGGCACTGGCACCTAAAATAACCAGTTTACCGTTTACCTGATATTCCTGCAGATCTTTACGGTTTACATAAGATACACCTTTTGCAGAGCCATCTTTATCGGTAATTACTTCCCGCACCATGGCGTCGGTAATTACGGTAAGGTTTCCGGTTTTTACTGCAGGATTTACCAAACATGATGAAGATGAAAAATCGCCATAAACTTTACAGCTTCTGCCGCATTGGCCACAATAAAAACAAGGTGCACGATCGTTGTTATTCGGTAAAGCTTCAGTAAGCACTGATCCACGACCGGTAATTACTTTTACACCCGCTTTTTCTGCACCTTTTTTAATGAAAAGCTCGTTTAACCTTGGTTTTGGCGGTTTCATGAAAATACCGTCAGGTTCACTTTCAATCCCCTCGGCCGTTCCATAAATACCAATCATGCGGTCAACCTTATCATAAAATGGTTTTACATCCGCATAAGTAATTGGCCAGGCATCGGTCAAACCATCTTTGGGTTTAAAATCTTCCGGACCCATCCGTAAAGAAATCCTGCCCCAGTGGTTGGTACGGCCACCGAGCATCCGCGAACGGAACCATTCGAATTCGCTTTTGTTTTTCTGGGTATAAGGCTCGCCTTCTAACTCCCAACCACCGTAAGAAGCATCAAAATCACCAAATGGGCGAACGGTACCTGCACCGCGGCGGGGCGATTCCCAGGGCCATTTTAATTGATGCGAATCTAATCGTGGATCGAAATTTTGACCAGCCTCGAGCAATAATACCTTTTGCCCTGCATGTGCCAGAACGTACGCTGCCATTCCGCCACCTGCACCTGAACCAACAATAATGGCATCATAAACGGTAGGCGATTTTTTTATCTGAAAGTCACTCATGTGTTTTGGTTAGCTATTTAAATACCCTAATCTAAAGTTTAATTTTTTGAAAAAAAAACGTTTGTCTATTTTGTAATCAATATAGATAATATTACGCTTGCGTATTTCTAAATCGTATTACCTCATTCATTTATTTAAAGCAATGCTACGGGTTTTTCGAGTTGAAAATGCCTGTCCGTATTAGATACTACATTTTCCATCAATTTTATATAGTCGCCCTATTGTTACATTGTGCAAGGCATGTTATTCGCCAAATAAACTTGATTATCTTTGCAGTTCAAAATTATCAATGGCCGTGTCAGAATATATTAAACAGTTTACTACAGCTTTAAAAGAAAGTTTCGATGCCGCAACTTTCGTGAAAATTTCTTTAGGAAATTATAAAGGGGTAGAGGAAGCATTAAAGCAGATACTTATCCGTAAAGTGGTGATTAAACGTGATGATAAGCTGGCCTTTACCTATCGCTACAAAACCCGCGATGTGGTAAAAAACTATGGTATTAATGAAGCTGTAGATTTGGTTGCTGATTACCTGGAAAATGGATTTAAAATAGGAACCCTATTTACTACCGAAAAAGACCTGATTTTAGAGGAACTGAACAACGGTAAAGTGATTTTGAGGGAAACCAAAGCATCAACTAAGGAAGTTCCTTCTGCCGGCCATGACAAAGAAAAAACCAGATTGATTAAACCTGATTCGAAATCGTACCTAACCGAATTAAAAATAACCGATACAGAAGGAAAGGTTTTCAAAAATGCGCAGGATAAATTTCGTCAGATTAACCATTATATCGAGATTTTAAGTGCCTTGATTAAAGAATTGCCAGAAGGTACCATTAAAAAAGTGGCTGATATGGGCTCTGGAAAGGGTTATTTAACTTTTGCGCTGTACGATTACCTTCATTCGGTTTTAAAACTGGAAACTAAAGTAGTAGGAGTAGAGTATCGCCAGGATATGGTGGATTTGTGTAATCAGGTTGCTGAAAAATCTGCTTTTGCCCAATTGAATTTTGTTCAGGGGACGATTGAAGATTATAATGCCGAGGATGTTAATTTATTAATCGCCTTGCACGCATGCGATACGGCAACTGATGATGCCATTTTTAAAGGAATTAAAGCCAACGCCGAACTGATTGTTGTTGCACCTTGTTGCCATAAACAGATTCGTAGAGAAATTGAGCAAAACAAAGTGAAGAATGATGTTTCGTTTTTAACCAAATATGGCATCTTTTTAGAACGCCAGGCCGAAATGGTTACCGATGGAATCCGTGCCTTGATCTTAGAATACTTCGGATATAAAACTAAAGTTTTCGAATTTATCTCAGATGCACATACACCTAAAAATGTGCTTGTTGTGGGGGTAAAGAGCAAGGTGCATGGTGCGGAGCGAAAAGAGGAGATTTTACTCAAGATTAAAGCGAGTAAGGAATATTTTGGGATTGGTTACCACCATTTGGAAAGATTATTGGGATTGTAGTTGTCTTAGTCAGACGCCCGCGAAGGGTCGTCATTTCGACCGCAGTGGAGAAATCTTTGAGTTTGTTAATCCATAGCTTTCTCTCCCGAATATTCGGGACTGCGCTTCAGTCGAAATGACGACTACTCTTTTTAACTTTCCTTTAATTAAACATAAATCCAAAGCAGTACGGGTTTTTTCTTGGTTTTTAGCAACATATCAATTTTTCGCATTGTTCCATCAGATAAAACAGGGCAGCCGGCACTTTGCCCAAATAAAGTTTGCGGATAAATTTCCTGATTTGGGACAGGCGTGTAAGAATGTAAAACCACAATACGTTTAAAAGCATTGCTGTTTGTTTTCTCTAAACCATACATTTTGTAGTGTACATGGATTCCCCAGTTGCTAAAAGAACGGCCTTTAACTTTGTATTTGCCTAATGATGTGCAATAACTACCTTCCTTATTGCTAAATACAGGTTTTGTTGGGGTACTTCCACCACCAACACCATGGGCACATAAACCTTCGATGGTGATTTCTTTCTTTTTAAAATCGTAAATAAAAATCCTGTTTTTGCCCGAATGAATACTCATATCAACCATGATGGCAATTGAAGTATCCATATTGTTTTTCTGGCAGAAAGCCAGGGCTTCATTAATTCTATCTTCAGTTATTTTATTGTTCGCAACAGGTTTAAACCCGAAAAGTGTAAATAAAGCGAGGAGAACGGATAACTTTTGCATGTAGAATTAATGGCATGAAGAATTCACTGTTTTGGTCGGTGTGACACTAACCAATAGGATGGGTCGAATTATAAATGTAATAAAATCAGCGCCACTAAAGCCGGTATTGATTGTACATAAAGGATTTTTTTACTGGCGGTTGCGGCACCATAAATACCTGCAATGATTACACAGGTTAAAAAGAATATGGCCACATAAAATTTCCATTGATGATCGCTGATGCATAACGACCAGATTAAGCCTGCCGCTAAAAATCCATTGTACAAGCCCTGGTTGGCAGCTAATGTTTTGGTCGGTACGAATAAATCTTTCGGGATGGTTTTAAAAACTTTTGATGCTCTGGTGGTCCAGGCGAACATTTCTAACCACAGGATGTAGATGTGGATGAAGGCGACTAAGCCGATTACGATTTGAGCTGCTATTTGCATATAATAGGATTACACAGATTTAAATGATTGCATAGATTAATTGTATCTCTAAAGATATAAAAATTAAGGTTGGTTTTTTACTGTCCGTTGTAACTAAACCCGATAAGAGCGGGCATCCCGATGTCATGTCGGGATAAAGCGGATAGCGGGGCAGGTACTCCCGAAGCACTGCTAACTTTCATTTCCAAATCCTTTTAAAAAATAAACTTTGCTTTAACCTTTAGTCTTTAAGCTTTCACCTATGGTCTTGCTCCCTCATGCATCTTCCATTGTTCTCTGTCATGCTGTCAGTAATATCAGACGTCTTTTTTTACATTTTAACAGTCTTTTACCTATATTTTCTGCCAAAAACCAATTGGCACAAGCATTGTTTAATAGGAGTAGAAATTATAATACTTTAAAAAGAGAAATTAAAAATACAATGGGAAAAATTATTGGAATAGACTTAGGAACAACAAACTCTTGCGTAAGCGTAATGGAGGGCAACGAGCCTGTAGTTATCGCAAACAGTGAGGGTAAACGTACTACACCGTCTATTGTTGCTTTTGCAGAAAACGGTGAGCGCAAGGTTGGCGAGCCTGCTAAACGTCAGGCTATAACCAACCCAACAAAAACGATATATTCGATTAAACGCTTTATGGGTAACAGCTACGACGAAAGTGCGAAAGAAGCTGGGCGTGTACCTTATAAAGTAGTTAAAGGTGATAACAATACACCACGTGTAGAAATCGACGACAGAAAATATACTCCACAAGAGATTTCTGCAATGATTTTACAAAAAATGAAAAAAACTGCTGAAGATTTCTTAGGTCAGGAAGTTACAGAAGCAGTTATCACTGTACCTGCTTATTTTAACGATGCACAACGTCAGGCTACTAAAGAAGCTGGTGAAATTGCAGGTTTAACTGTAAAACGTATCATTAACGAGCCAACTGCAGCTGCTTTAGCTTATGGTTTAGATAAAGCACACAAAGACATGAAAATTGTTGTGTTTGACTGTGGTGGTGGTACACACGACGTTTCTGTTTTAGAATTAGGTGATGGCGTTTTCGAAGTAAAATCTACTGATGGTGATACTCACTTAGGTGGTGATGACTTTGACCACATTATTATCGATTGGTTAACTGAAGAATTTAAATCAGAAAACAGCATGGACCTTGCAAAAGATCCAATGGCTTTACAACGTTTAAAAGAAGCTGCTGAGAAAGCTAAAATTGAGTTATCAAGCACAACTTCAACTGAAATTAACTTACCATACATTACTGCTGATGCCAGCGGCCCTAAACACTTAGTACGTACATTATCTCGTGCTAAATTTGAGCAATTAGCTGATAGCTTAATTAAACGTACTATCGATCCTTGTAAATCTGCTTTGAAAAATGCTGGTTTAAGCACAAGCGATATCGACGAAATTATTTTAGTAGGTGGTTCAACCCGTATCCCTGCTATCCAGGAGGCTGTTAAAGCTTTCTTCGGTAAAGAGCCAAGTAAAGGTGTTAACCCTGATGAGGTTGTAGCTATCGGTGCTGCTATTCAAGGTGGTGTATTAACTGGTGATGTGAAAGATGTATTGTTATTAGACGTTACGCCTTTATCATTAGGTATCGAAACTATGGGTGGTGTAATGACTAAATTAATCGAGTCTAACACAACTATCCCAACCAAAAAATCGGAGACTTTCTCAACTGCAGCTGATAATCAGCCTTCAGTAGAAATCCATATTTTACAAGGTGAGCGCCCAATGGCTGGTCAGAACCGTACAATTGGCCGTTTCATTTTAGATGGTATTCCACCAGCACCTCGTGGTGTGCCTCAGGTAGAAGTATCATTCGATATTGATGCTAACGGTATCTTACATGTAAGTGCAAAAGATAAAGCTACTGGTAAAGAGCAAAAAATCCGTATCGAAGCATCTTCAGGTTTAACTGACGCTGAGATCAAAAAAATGAAAGAAGAAGCTGAAGCTAATGCTGCAGATGATGCTAAGCAAAAAGAAGAAGCTGATAAAATCAACGGAGCTGATGCATTGATCTTCTCAACTGAGAAACAATTAAAAGAGTTTGGTGATAAATTATCAGCTGATAAAAAAGCACCAATCGAAGCTGGTTTAGAGAAATTGAAAGCAGCTCACGGTTCACGTAACTTTGCAGATATCGATGCAGCGCAAGCTGAATTGCAAAATGCATGGAACGCAGCATCTGAGGAAATGTACAAAGATGGCGGTCAGCCTCAAGGTGGTGAGCAACCACAAGCTGATGGTCAGCCTCAAGGTGGCGGTGATAACGTTACTGATGTTGATTTTGAAGAAGTGAAAGAAGATAAATAAGTCTTGAGTCTTCAGTCCTGAGTCGAGAGTCTTGGGAGTATAGAAAGCGTTTCTGATTAATTCAGGAACGCTTTTTTTGTGCATTAAACCTCGCAGGTTTTTAGAACCTGCGAGGTTTGGAAATCACTTATATGACCTTAAATATCTTATGTGGTTCAAAAGATTTTGGAAATGAATGTTCCGGTGCTTTTCGGCGATTGTAGTCCCGCCATTCGCTGCAATCTTTTTAAACTGCTGTCATGCTGAGGAACGAAGCATCTTTTCCATGGTTTACAGTTGCTTCGTACCTCAGCATGACAGGGTATTAAGGGTTGCTGCAAACAAAAAAGGATTTTGCTGCTGTCGGGTTTATGGAGGAGGGCTTGTTGTTTATGGATGGTGTTTTAATATAGGTCGTCATTTCGAGCGGAGTGAAGCGTAGTCGAGAAATCTATCGAGATAGATCTCTCCATTCCACTGCGTTTCAGTCGAGATGACGCCTCTTTTTATTAAACTATCAATAGTAGCAGAGTGCAACCTAGCTTGGACCTCTGAAATAAATCCGACAACTTTCGGATTAGGGTGATTAATGATAAAATCTAACCCAAATTCTCTTCAATAATATCCTGCAATTCTTTTTCGTTTACAGATAACTCATAAAGCAGCTTAAACTGGTTTTTAACACGGTCTAAGTTTTGTGTGGTATAACTTGTCGGATAGTACTTATTCCCGCTTAAAAAGTCGGTTAAAAAGCGCAGGGCCTGCATATATATCATGTATTTACCCGAAAATAAAATGAGCTCTTTTTCCGTTTCCGTTAAAATGCTCTTCATTTCAGATAAGTAACCTTTTATCATCGCTTCGAAATAAGGCAAACGAATTTTAATTTTGTTCAGATCGGTTTCATTTTCTGAGAAAGCACAAAGATACGTACGCATCATATCGCCCAGGTCGGATATGAATTTGCCGGGCATAATCGTATCCAAATCAATTACGCAAATACCTTCGTTCGTTTCGTTATCCAATAACACATTACTAATTTTGGTATCGTGGTGCATTACACGATCAGGAAAATCGTTTCGATGCGAATAAGAGGTATAATAATCAAGGATATATTGATGCGTTAGAACATCTTCTATTTGTGCTTTGGCAAGCTCTCTAAGCGCTCCTTCTGTCTGGTTTAACGCCTCTTTAAACTGCTCATACCTTAAACCTAAATCATGAAAACCTGGGATAGTTGGCTGAAGTGTTTTAGCGTCAAATTTATCTAACAGTCTGCTCAATTTCCCAAACTGTTTAGCAGCCTCATAAGCTTGTTTAGGGTCGGCCAGAACATCTAAAGAGACGGTATTAGGTACAAAAGGGAGCATCCTCCAATATTCTTTGTGGATATGTGCCATTTCCTCACTGTTGGCTGTGGAAACAGGTTTTATAAAAAGGTATTCGGGATAATTAAAGGTAAGGTAATCGGCAATTGCCCTAAGGTTATTGGCAATGGCCTGTGGGTATTTAAAAACTGAAGTATTAATGTTTTGAAGAATGTATTTCTGCTCTTCAGCTTGGGGCGAAAGCAAATAAGTACGGTTAATTAAACCCGTACCTATTTGTGTAATTTTTGTATTTTCTTTAGCGTATCCGTAGGCTTCTAAAACTTCAGAGTCTAAATTTAGTTCCATAGTTTTTCAGGATATGTTCCGTTTTTAACCAGCTGGTCAATACTGTCCTGAACATATGGTTTATCTTCCTTATAAGTTACACCGAACCATTTATTAGGCGTTGGCACCACTTTAAAAGTTGCAATATTTCTTTTTACCAGATTTTCGCCGATTAAAGGAATAAAAAATTCAGCTTTTGGTTTATCTTTATTTGCTTCTGCAAATTCCCTGAACATCTCTTCCGTAATTTTAAAAACGGCTGGTGTAAAACCCCAGAAATTCATTGAAACAGGCGTTTCGTAAGCCAGAGGAAATTCCTCGCCATTTTCTTCGTAAAATATACTGCCATCTTTAGGATAAACTTTGGTGCGTTCTACAATTTCCTCGAGATTACCAGCTTCATCTACCTTACAAACACCACGCGAAACAGCACCAAACTCTGATAATGTTTTGCCGATTTCGTAACCAATGATCGAATAGTTGCTATCTGTTACCTCTGTGGTTAAGAAATCAACCATTTTTTTAAAGGCATCGTAACCATAATAATCATCAGCATTAATTACGCAGAATGGTTCTTTAATTACGTTCCTGCCCGAAAGGATTGCATGTGCGGTACCCCAGGGCTTTTCTCTGTATATTTCTTCTTCTATGCCGAACTGTTTTAAATCGAAATTCTGAAAAACATAATCAGTTTCAATCCTTCCTGCAAGTTTCGGTTCAAAAATAGCTTTAAAGTTATCAACAAACTCTTCTTTAATGATAAATACAACTTTACCAAAGCCAGCATTAATGGCATCATATATTGAATAATCGATAATGGTTTCTCCATTAGGACCAAAACCATCGATCTGTTTCATACTTCCATAACGGCTTGCCATACCTGCAGCCAATATTAATAGGGTGGGTTTCATTTATTGTTTTTTTATTTGTGGGTGAACCCGATATGATTAAAACAAAATTTAATCATGCCCGGTTCATATTGCGAAATTAATAATTTGCGCGTTTTATTATGTTAATTAATTAGTTTTTTAAAAGCCAAATAGTCCGCCGCCAGTTTTCGACCTTGTTTTTTTTCCGGTAAGCATGCCAAAAATACCGCGGACAATTTCTTTACCGATCTGGCGGGTGATGGTTGCACCCATTACCTGCTCTACCAAACTTTTTTCACCTGGTTTAGGTTTATTTTCTTGTTCAGCCTGCTTTTGGGCTTCTACCTCTTGTTTCTGTTGTTCTGCAGCAGCAGTTTGGTCGTTAATACGTTTTGTTAAAATCTCGTAGGCGCTTTCCGGATCAATGGCATCTTTGTATTTGGTATACATCGGGCTTGCGTGAACCAGTTGCTCGAAATCTGCAGCAGTAAGCGGGCCCATAACAGCTCTTGGCGGGGTTAGCAGGGTTGCCGAAACTTCAGTTGGGATACCTTTCTCATTAAGTACAGTAACCAATGCCTGACCGGTACCTAATGAAGTTAATATTTTATCAATCTCGTAAAAATCTGATTTTGGATAGGTATTCACCGTTTTTTTTAAGGCATCTACATCGTTAGGAGTAAATGCCCTTAGTGCATGCTGTACGCGATTACCCAACTGACCTAAAACACTTTCAGGGACATCGCCTGGTGCCTGTGTACAAAAGAAAACACCAATACCCTTTGAGCGGATTAACCTGATAATGGTTTCTATTTGTTCTAGAAATGCTTTTGATGAGTTTTTGAACAATAAATGTGCTTCATCAAAGAAAAATACCAGCTTCGGCTTATCTAAGTCGCCAACCTCTGGCATGGTATTAAATAACTCTGCCAGCAGGCTGAGTAAAAAAGTTGAATATAATACAGGCTGGTTTTGAACATCAGCAATGTTTAATAAATTAATGGTTCCTTTGCCATCAACCCGTTCGAAAAGGTCTTCAATATCAAACGATTTTTCGCCAAACATACCGCCCAATCCCTGCTGTTCTATCGCAACGATTTTCCTTAACATGGTGCCTGATGTGGCCGTTGAAATACTGCCATAACTGCTTTTAATTTCGGCAGCTCCTGCACCCTCTGATAAATAGGAAACCAGTTTTTTTAAGTCATTTAAATCAATGATTGGCATTTTGTTATCGTCGGCATATTTAAATATTACCGCCATAACGCCTGCCTGTGTATCGTTTAAATCTAAAATTTTCGATAAAAGGGTAGGGCCAAACTCGAGGACTGTTGCACGCATCTGCGAACCCATTTTACCCGAAAGTGAATAGATCTCGATTGGAAAACCCGTTGGAGAGAATGGTTTATTAAGCTGTTGAGCCCTTTCCTCTATTTTTGGGTTAACTGCGCCCGGCTGGTTCAAGCCTGATAAATCGCCTTTAACATCTAACATAAAAACGGGAACTCCGGCATCCGATAGCTGTTCTGCCAGCAATTGTAGCGTACGCGTTTTACCTGTCCCGGTAGCTCCGGCAATCAGGCCGTGTCTGTTCATCATTTTTAGTGATAAATTAACTTCAGCATCGCTGTAAACCTGTCCGTCTAAAATTCCGGCGCCTAAATAAATGTACGAGCCTGTTGGGGCATAGGATGATTTTATTTTTTCGATGAATTTTGAAGAAAGATCGCTCATTTTTTAAAATTAGATTGCCAATTTAAGAAAGATATCTTAAAAAGGAAGTGTTTTAATGCGCACTTTTAATGCAAGATATTGCACAAACGGTTGTTTATTAATGCTGGTTAAGTTGTTTATAATAATTTAACTCGTTACGCAGGGCAGTCATTTCTTCCTGCATATTCTGTAGCTGACTTAATAAGTGTGAAACAGCATGAATGCCCTCTAAATTAATTTCGAGGTCTTGCGCCAATCGTAGATACTGCTCCAATTTAGATAACTCATCAATAGGTAAAAAAACAGATTGTTTTTTAATGGTCGTATGGATCAATCCAAAATCTTCGAGTGATTGGATGAAATTAATTTCCACATGATGATAAGCACAGATATCTTCTACTGATATTAAATTGGTTTCCATAATGGTTAGAATTTGGAAAGTTTTTCGAATAGTTCTTTTTGCTCAGGGTTTAAGTTGGTTGGTAATTTTACCTGCCATTTAATGTATAGATCGCCAAACTGGTTTTCTTTTTTATAAACAGGAAATCCTTTACCTTTTAAGCGCAGGGTAGCGTCAGGCTGTGTACCTTCCGGTACTTTAAGTTTCACCTTGCCGTTAAGTGTTTCAACAATTTTTTCTCCTCCTAAAACAGCGGTGTACAGGTCTATTTCTTCCTGTATGTAAATGTCGTTTCCTTTCCGTTTAAATTTAGGATCATCGCTGATGTTAAATTTGATAAACAGATCGC
The DNA here is from genome assembly GCF_000633455.1 of Pedobacter jeongneungensis. Lineage (GTDB taxonomy): Bacteria > Bacteroidota > Bacteroidia > Sphingobacteriales > Sphingobacteriaceae > Pedobacter > Pedobacter jeongneungensis_A. The sequence continues at coordinate 172,352 of NZ_AYMG01000023.1, read as the reverse complement.
CTGGAGGGCCATTGTTAACACCTGCGGCACCGTAACCAGGCAATTTAATCTTTTGTCCGTTTTCTACTCCGGCCGGAATGGTAATGCGCACCTGCTTGCCATTTACGGTTAAGGTTTGTTTATGTGTGGTATAGGCATCGAGCAGGTTTAGCTGCAAATCGGCGTTATAATCCTGACCTTTAAAAGGTGAATTTCGGCTGCTTCTTCCACCACCTCCGCCAAACATTGAAGAGAAGAAATCAGAAAAATCATCACCGTCGAAACCTCCAGAATAGCTGTTGCCACCTCCATAGCTTCCACCTTGCGATTGGTATTGCCTTTGTTGCTGCTGTTGGGCATCTAACTGATCGGCATGTTGCCAATCTTTACCATATTTATCGTACTTCTTCCTTTTCTCCGGGTCGCTTAAAACTTCATTAGCCTCATTAATCTGCTGAAATTTTTTATTGGCTTCCTCATTGTTGGGGTTAAGGTCAGGATGGTGTTTTCTGGCTAGTTTTCTATAAGCTTTTTTAATATCCTCTGCTGTTGCATCTTTCTTTAAATCGAGGATTTTATAATAGTCTATGTAGTCCATAATGGCTTAACAAATAAGTAAAGGTAATGTTCAGTTTAATGGAATAAATGTAAGGTTTTAAAGTGAAATGGGCATAGAGCAGGTGATGCAGTTAGCTGTTACCAGCTTACTGTTAAATAAGGTTAATATAGCCGAAATGCTTTGCTGAGTATTTTGGTAAATCCTTCGACAGGCTCAGGATGACAAATATTGTAAACAAAAAAAAGTGCTTCAATTTGAAGCACTTTAATCGATAAAGGTAGAGAGAAATTTATTTTTTGTTTTTCACATATTTTTCTAACCACTGGTCTTGCTCCCAGAGCATGTGTAATAAGTTTTCTTTACCGCGGTAGCTATGTGCTTCGTAAGGTAAAAATACAAAACGGGTGGTACCGCCTGCTCCTTTAATGGCATTAAATAAACGTTCACTGTTAATCGGAAACGTACCCGGGTTATCATCAGAATCGCCGTGGATTAACAATATCGGGGTTTTAATTTTATCAGCATAACTAAAAGGACTCATTTCGTAATACAATTGAGGGGCCTGCCAATAAGTACGCTCTTCGTTTTGGAAACCAAATGGCGTTAATGTACGGTTGTAAGCACCGCTACGCGCAATACCAGCAGCAAAAAGATTGGTATGCGCCAATAAATTCGCCGTCATAAAAGCACCATAACTGTGACCGCCAACAGCCATACGTTTTTTATCGCCAACACCTAAATCAGATAGTTTATTAATGGCTGCTTCGGCATTTAACTGTAATTGATCAACAAAAGTATCATTAGGTTTTTTGCCGTCTTTAGCTACAATTGGCATTTCTGCGTTATCTAAAACCGCATAACCACGTGTTACCCAAAAAATAGGAGAAGCCCAGCTAATGGTGGTAAATTTATCTTTTGATCCACGGATCTGTGCCGCATCGGCAGCAGAGTTAAATTCGCGCGGGTAGGCCCAGATTAAGGTAGGCAATGGTCCGTCTTTATCTTTATTGTATCCTTTTGGTAAATATAAATCGCCTGTTAAATCAACTCCATCGGCACGTTTATAAGAAATTTTCTCTTTGGTGATGCCTTCCAGTGATGGATATGGATTGGTGAAATTGGTAATCGGCTGATCGGCAATACGCAGCATCAGGTTTTTGATAAAGTAATTCGGAACCATTTTCTGACTCTCTTTACGGGTAAGTAAAACCAGTTTATCAGGATTGATCACATCACTTACATATTCGAAAGTCCCTTCAGCACTGCGCCAGATAATTTCGTTCTTTTTGGTGGTTAAATCGAATTTGGCCAGAAAAGGTAAATCTCCTTTTTCTGAGGAACCCACTATATTATTCATTAACAGTTTGGTGCCATTATCAACAGTTTTTATCACCTGGCGGCCGTATTTGTTTTTAACAGTAACTGGTGAGCCAGGATTGCCATAAGCGTCGGTTTGGTTACGGCTGTATAATTCTTCAACCGCTCCGGTTGAGGGGTTGTAACGGCTTACCTTGCTGGTTTGTTTGCTGCGCAGGCCTTCCATGATAATTGCCAGGTTGGCATCGCCCCATTGTACGCCACGATAGCGCGTCTTTGTTTTGAACAATTCTTTTTCCGCTCCGGCAAAAGGGGCACTTAAAGCATAAACCGCATCGTGAAAAGGAACATCTTTTTTGATCAAACCGCTATCTAAAGGTTTGCTCCAAACCAATGTGGCAGGTTCATCATCTCTCCAATCGAAACCACGGGCTACATTTTGCGTATTGTCGTAACCTGATGGCGTACCTTCTGATGATGGCAGCTCGGCAATAACCTTGATGGTTTTACCTGTTAAATCGGTAATGCTTACGGTTGATGGAAAGCCATAAGCCGAAACAAGGTAAGAAAAAGGCTTGCGGATGGTTTCTACCATCATATAATTTTTATCAGGCGATAAATTGGTTAAACCATAAATGGCCGGTTTGCCGATCGGCGTTTCTACACCAGCTGTATTTTTAACCAGTTGTGAGGTGGCAAAAAACTCGAATAACTGTTCATCAAAAGGCGACTTAATTAAATCCTGATAAGTAACGCTTGGTGCGGCTTTCCCTAAATTTTGCTGGATGGTTGGCCCTTTAGGCATCAATGGTTTTGTTGGTGCAGCGCTGGCAGGTTTGGTTACCGTGCGATAAATAATGGTATTATCGTTTAACCACGTAAGTCCGCTACCCAAAACTACGTTTAAGAAAGCTTTATTGGCTTTAGTTGCTTTTTTTGTAGCCAGATCGATAATGTAAAGATCTACTCCTTTTTGTGTAGTGTTGGTAAAAGCAATTTTGTTTTCTGAAGGGTTCCAGCTGATGTTACCTGCAAATAATGGTGTTGGCAAGCCAGCAACCTGAAAACTCTGGTTGGATTTAATATTTTTAAGACTGAAATTATTGATATAGGTCTGTCTGCTGGGCGAATAGTTATTTGGATTTAACCTTAAGCCTGCAATCCGGTACTCAGGCATTGCTAATTCTTCTACTGAAGGATAGGAGTTACGTTCGCTAAATAAGATCCATTCAGCCTTACCATCAATACTCACACCGGGTGTTGGTTTTGCGAGTAACAGATCGGCGATTTCTTTTGGTGGGGTTTGGTAGCTTATGGCATCCTGAGCGGCAGCGCTTAACGATGCACATGTGCCAGCTATTAATAAATAGAGGTGTAATTTTTTAATCATTTCCGGTTTTTTGTTCGAAATAAGGAATGATCAAATATTGGAAAATTTAACTTATTGTAGCGTAACTTCTTATTTACATGGTAATCGCGACCGTAACCCTGAACTTGTTTCAGGGTCTTTCATGCAAGAAAGAGAAGGCACTTCAGCTCCGGTCTGATTGGTAGGCCCACCTATAGTGATTTAACCACAAAGCCACAAAGATAACCACAGCGTTTGATAGATGTAGAGCCTTCAGTGCCAAATGGAAAGCGGAAATATTCCGTGCTAATCTGTGCATCCATCGCAATTAAATAATTGTAAAAAAAATAAATGCGGGTATTAGCGCCACATTAATACTAGTAATTATACTTTTTTAGTCTTCGACTCCGCTCAGACTGACAAACCGCCCGCAGTGATATAACCGCAAAGATGAAGCACAAAGATCGCAAAGTTTTATGTAAAAAGAATTTGTATTTTTGTACTATAAACCTCGGACTCCGGTCTCCTGACTTTTCGGACTTACGGATACAAACTACTAATCCTGGCAACAGAATTTGTAACCATTTCTTTTAATACCTCTACATCGATATCGCTTATTTTTTTTACATATACGCAGGCTTTAGCTGTTTTATGTTTTCCGAATTTTGTGAGCAGTTCTTCGCGGTTTTTAAATTCGGATGAGAAGTATAAAGCTATAGCATCTTTCCGTGGCGAAAAACCAACTAAGGGTGCATCACCTTCTCTGCCACTTTCATATTTATAATGATAGCTGCCAAAACCAACAATGGCCGTTCCCCACATTTTCGCTTTAAAACCTGTGGTTTCAGTAATAATATCCGAGAGACTGAAACAATCTTTCCGTTTGGTTTCGTCCGTTACGGTATTTAGAAAATCAGTTACGCTTAAATCATTTTCAGTGGTTTTATTCTGTGCCATATTTTTTATGATGAATATAAGATTTAAAGCAGAATTGTTCAATATGTTATAATCCTTCACTTTGTAATATTTTTAAGTGATAGCGGTAAGCCTTTTATAAATTTCTAATTTGGTAAGCATCAATTTAAAATAACATGATGGCAGTTAACAATAAGATTAAATATTTTTGCCGGTTTAGTAGTGTGATCGTTAGCTTTTTACTCTCGTTTATGAGCAGCAAGGCTCAGCAAAAATTAAATGTGGTTATCGCCGGCTTAAATCACGATCATGTGTATCTGATTATGAACAGCTATCAAAAGGCCGAAGTTAACATCATTGGCATTGTAGAAAGTAATCCTGAGCTGGTTGACCGTTTTAGAACACGTTATAAGATACCTGACAGTATATTTTATAGTAATCTGCCCGATTTATTAAAGAAAAAGAAACCTGATGTGGTGCTTGCTTACAATGCCATTAGCGATCATTTGGCAGTGGTAGAGGCTGCGGCTCCACTGGGCATATCGGTGATGGTAGAAAAACCTTTGGCCATATCGGTTAAACAGGCAGAGCGAATGGCAGCACTGGCTAAACAGTATAAGGTACATATACTAACCAATTACGAAACCACCTGGTACCCGAGTAATCAGGAAATTTATAAAAATGTAAAAGAAAGTAATAGCATAGGTGCGTTAAGAAAAATAATTGTACATGATGGGCACCAGGGACCAAAAGAAATCGGTGTGAGCAAAGAATTTTTAAACTGGTTAACAGATCCAAACAAAAATGGGGCAGGTGCGCTGGTCGATTTTGGCTGTTACGGTGCTAATTTAATGACCTGGTTAATGGATGGCAAAGCACCCATTTCTGTTACAGCAATCACCCATCAGATTAAAAAAGAGGTGTACCCAAATGTTGATGATGATGCAACAATCTTATTGGAGTACCCAAATGCTACAGGAATTGTTGAAGCCTCTTGGAACTGGCCCTTTAGCATAAAAGATATGGAAGTATTTGGCGCAACCGGCTATATCCAGGCCATCAACGAAAAAGATATAAGGTCGAAACAAAGCGGTAATAATGGCTATAAAATTTATCCGGCCAAAACCTTAGCCTCCACTTATGCAAATCATTTGAACTATCTATCTGCCGTTTTGAAAGGCGAAATCAATCCTGATAACGATCTCTCATCTTTGGCGAATAATTTAATTGTGGTGAAAATTTTAGAGGCTGCAAAAATTTCGGCCAAAACAGGGAAGAAAGTGATTTTGAAATAGGCTGGCCCCAAAATAAAATAGCCACCTTAATGATGGCTATTGGTAAAAGATATTCATCTTTTTTATGGTGTGCCTGCCCTCCGCGGATCTCCCGCTCACAGGACTTTTTTGTCTTTCCTTTATGCATAACAATTTAGGCAATACTTGGTTTTGTTCTGCAAAATAATTTTACACATCGTGTGGAAAATGTTAATATCTCCATGAAATTTAGCAAATGAGGTTAAAAAGGGTAAATCCCGGCGCATTTCTACCTAAATTTTTAAAGAAAAAACTTTTTTCGGTATTTGATGTTTGTGATTTGGTTGTTCCATCGGGTTTAGGTAGCCCTTCATATCGAAAATTATCAAATATAAAATCATGGTCGAATTAAATAACGAGCTCTTTTGCACACTAGGCGATTTGTCTGCTGATGGATATTTTATTTTTGAACCTCAACAGCAAAAATTTTTGTACCTGAATAAATCGTTTGGCGAAATTTGGGAATTAGAAACAGATCAAATTCTTGATCATTCACAAATACTTTTAAATCAGGTACACCCCGAAGATTTAGCACATGTAATATCTTGTTACGAAGAATGCCTGGAAGACGGGACGGAAAAGAAATACGAGTTCCGTTTGTTGTTTGCCGGTAGAGAAAAATATGTACGTATCATTGTTTTTGCTGTTGAGGATAAAGCTGGTAAGCGTTTAATTGGTACAGTAGAAGATACTACCGTTGCACGACATAACAAAATCCATATCGAGCAGATCAATGCTCGTAAAAACATCACCCTGGAAGTATTGGCACATGATTTAAAAGAACCTTTGGGCATGATGAAATTAACAGCTTCATCAATGGAAGATGGTATTGCACAAACAGGTGATGAGCATATGATGAATTCGCTCTCTTTTATAAAAGATATGTGCGAACGTAATTTATTGCTGGTGAGAAGTATGATTAACCGTGAATTTTTAAAATCATCAGTAGTAGAGATTGGTAAAGAAAGGGCAGACCTGGTATGGGAGCTTAGAGATGTAGTTCGTTTTTACAAACGGTCTAAACTGGGGAAAGTCAAAAATATTAAATTTACCAGTTCGGCAGAACAGATCTACCTGTATTTAGATAGCATGAAATTTCTTCAGGTAATTAATAACTTAATTTCCAATGCACTGAAGTTTACCGATGATAATGGTTACATTGGCCTACATGCCGAAGAATTGGAAAACACGGTGCTGATTACAGTAACCGACAATGGAATCGGAATCCCGGATGAGTTACAGCCCGGCCTTTTTGATCATTTGCCTGAAACCTTAAGACCCGGCTTAAAGGGCGAAGAATCTGGTGGTTTTGGAATGGGCATTATCAAAGCAATTGTTGATTTACATCAAGGAAAAATCTGGTTTAAGAGTAAAACCGGTGTCGGAACTACCTTCTATATCGAGCTGCCAAAGTAGCCGTTTTTAATTTTAAAATACCGTAAGTTATATTTGGATTATGATTAACATTATTCTTGCGGACGATCACAATATCATCCGGACCTCTCTAAAAGTACTGATAGAAAAACACGAAGGGATTAAAGTTGTAGCAGAAGTATCGGATGGTTTAGGTGTTTTAGAACTTCTCGAAAAAGGAATAAAAGCTGATATTATCTTATCAGATATTGTAATGCCTAACCTCGACGGGATTGGTTTGATCAGCAAAATTAAGGCAGGTGGATACGATACAAAAGTGGTGGTGCTCTCTATTTTAGATGACGAAAAATACGCTTCAAACGCCTTTATTTCAGGGGCTTTTGCTTACCTCTCAAAAGACATTGAAGAAGATGAACTGTTGTTTTGCCTGCAGCATGTAATGAAGGGAAAACGCTATCTTTCTTCCAATTTATGCATTGCGATATTAGAGCGTTTTAACACTGAGTTGAATATGTTATCGCAAAAAACAGGCACAGAAATCAACTTTTCGGAGCGCGAAATTAATGTGTTAAAACTCATCGCAGATGGTTTAACCAATCAGGAAATTGCTGATAAATTATACCTGAGCAGGCGTACTGTCGAGAGTCAGCGGGAGGCTTTAATCAATAAAACCGGTACAAAAAACTCCGCTTCGCTGGTGCGTTTTGCCATGCGGAATGGCTATGTTTCCTAGTATTTTTGCCTGTTTTAGGGGGTGTTTCTTACTGTTTTAAATAAACCGTAAAAAATCGGGTATTTCTACAACCAACATTGGATGATGCTGTTTTGTTGAATATGTAATCAACCCCTAGTGAACATGGAAACATTAAATTTCAATTGCGACATTTACCAGTACAAACAACCACTTTTTGACCGTGCCTTAGCTTATACCCGTGATGAAGACGATGCTGCAGATTTAGTGCAGGATACCTTTATGAAAGCTTTTAGATTTTCGGCAAAGTTTGAAATGGGCAGTAATGTTAGGGCCTGGCTTTTTACAATCTTAAAAAACACCTTCCTTAACCATTATTACAAGGTAAAGCGCAAAAATGAAATGATCCAGCAGGAAGATGACCTTACCTCTGTTCAACTGGTGCCAAGTGCCTCAGCAAACGGCGGAGCGGCCAAATTTATGATGGAAGATATCCAGCGTTCATTAAACTTATTACCTGAAGATTGCCGCTTTTGTTTCTGCCGTTACTTTGAAGGATACAAATATCACGAAATTGCTGCCGAACTTGATATTCCTTTAGGAACAGTAAAAACTAAAATACATGTTGCAAGGGGCCTGTTGAAAAAGATGCTTAAAAACTACAAAGATGGTTTGGCAGCATAACAACTGCCAACACATATTAGGAATAAAATCAAGTATAAATACGGTACGCTGATTAGGCAACTTAAGTTAGCTTTGCTCTCGAATGAGCAAGCCCACTTACCCGGTTAAGAAAATATTTATCGTTGATGATGATGAAAGCATCCATGATATTATTAATTTAATTTTTGAGCAAGACTTAGTTCATGGTGTTGTAAAAGCCGATAATTTAGAAAAATCGATACTGACATTTTCGCCAGATATCATCCTAATGGATATCCGGATGGGAGATGCTGATGGTCGTGAACTCTGCAACAGGTTAAAAGAAAACCCTAACATAGCACATATACCTATTCTCTTACTATCTGCCCTAAATATTGATCTCAATAACTTGGGCTGCATTCCGGATGATGTAATCGAAAAACCTTTTGATATTGGCCACCTAGTTGAAAAGGTTAACCATTTGTTAGGACGCAAAATATAAGTTTATTATAAAAAAAGGGACAGGCTTACAGCCTATCCCTATATCTAAACTCAAACATGCGCTCAAACATGAATGAATCTTAACAACTAAACATTTCAGTTTAGTATTGGTTTTAAAATTCAGGTTTATTAGCCATAATGAGCAAAATTTTACCTGATCTTTTGCTTCAGTTCTATTTTTAATTCTTTGATCTGTTCCTGCGCCTGTCTGTTCTCCAGATAAAAATAAATCGCACTGGCCAAGAATACCTTACCTAGCACAAAAACTGCAATAAATACCCATTTCCAGGCTTTATTTACGCGCATTTGGTTAGATTCTGATTCTACCTCTATATATCTTTCCTGTTTGTTTTCCTGATCATTTTTATCATGTCGGGATTCAGGCTCAGCGGTTTGTACAGCTTGATTGCGGCGCTGGATTTCGTTAATCTCATGCTCAATTTTAGCTAAAGTACCAGCAGGCGGCTCAATGCTCATGCTTTGCGCAAGCACTTCTATATCGTATTCAAGCTGTTCTAAAGCATCTTTAAATGCCGGGAACTCTTTCTTTAGCGATAAAACTTTCTGTACCTCCTCTTCAGTGGCAATCCCCATTACATAGGTTTCCATTAAACCACTTTCAATAATTTTATTAATTTCCACTTGCCCTCCTCATTTTATCGATTGATAATTTTAATTGATTGCGGATTTCGTTTTCATCACTGTCCATTTTTGCCGCCAGATATGGAATTGATTTTCCATGATAATATACCGCACAAAATATTTGCTTCTGTAAATCATCTAACAAATCTAACTTGCCCTGGTTTACAAATTGATTAGGTTTTAAGTGATGATCTTTTGCTGTAAACAAAGTTAATTTGCTTTGTGCATACTGACGCAATTCGAGCCAGATGTTTAACCTGCTTTTTTCCTGTAAAACAACATCCTTAACAAAGGAAGTAAGTATGGAAACCAGTTGATCTTCTGATTTTTGGTGATCTTGCACAATGCCATTGATATAGCCAAGCAGCATGGGGGCATACTGATCATAAAACCAACGGATGTCTTTTGGTTCGGCAGAAGGGATGTTTAAAACTGCTTTGAACATGGGATGTTTGAACGGTTACGCTTAATGAACCGCAAGATAATTCCAAATTTTTGAATTATCTTAATTATTTGCACAAAATATGGCTCAATATCGGTTGAATTGATGATTTTTAACATCATCTTCCTTTTTCGGCATTTAATGTGGAAATTTATAAAATGAAGCCATCTTGATTGCTTCATCAGTATTAAAAATATATTTACAAATGAAAATAGCTACTTATAATGTAAACGGCGTGAATGGACGCCTGCCTGTTTTGTTACGTTGGTTGGAAGAAACCCAACCAGATGTGGTGTGCCTGCAGGAATTAAAGGCCCCGCAAGAAAAATTTCCCGAGCAGGCGATTAAAGATGCAGGCTATAATGCCATCTGGCATGGTCAGAAAAGTTGGAACGGAGTGGCTATACTCGCCAGAAACTTAGAAATAACAGAATTAAAACGTGGTTTAGAAGGTGATCCTGAAGACCTTCAAAGCAGGTATATTCAGGCTTTGGTAAACGGGGTGGTAATTGGCTGTTTATACCTTCCAAACGGCAATCCTGCACCTGGGCCTAAGTTCGATTATAAGTTGCAATGGTTTGAGCGTTTTGCAGCCCATACAGCCGATTTGCTGGCACAAAATTTACCTGTGGTTTTAGCTGGCGATTATAATGTGATTCCGACGGAGTTGGATGCCTACAAGCCTGAAAGATGGGTTGAAGATGCTTTGTTCCGTCCGGAAACGCGCTTAGCATTTAAAAATTTACTTGCGCAAGGATGGACGGATGCCATTAGGAAGCTATATCCTGACGAAACCATATATACTTTTTGGGATTATTTCCGCAATGCCTATGGCAGAAACGCAGGATTACGGATTGATCATTTCTTGCTCAGTCCTCAGGTAAGCGATCGCTTAAAATCGGCGGGAGTAGATAAGCAGGTTAGGGGGTGGGAAAAAACAAGCGACCACGGACCTGTATGGATAGAGCTAAATGATTTGTAATTATGAAAGTGTTTTCCTTAAATCGGTAACATCTAAAGTTGTTCCGATTAATTTTAGCGATTCGCCGTCCTGTTGGGATAGTATTCCATCGGCTTTAATCCAACGGATTTCTCCATCCGGCCGGCGAATCCGGTATAACACATCATAACTGCTTTTTTCGCGGGTAACCGTGTGCTCAATTTCATCCTGAACATGGTCAAGATCTTCGGAGAGGATTAAGCCCAAAAGGGTTTCATAACTTAAAACCCCATCTGGCGGGTAACCAAAATTTTTTTTAAACGATTGGGTTGAGCGAAGTATGCCTGTGGCTACACTTAATTCCCAAAAACCCATACCAACATGGTCGAATACTACATCCCAATGATCATTACAGATAATTGAGAGATCGACGCTTCTTTTGTTTGATCTCATAATAAGGATATCTGACGTTGTTAAATTATAAAAACAATGTAAATATAATTTCGGGTATAAATAACAATAAACGTAATCCTTAAAGTTTTAGTGAAATAATGGCTTATTGGCTCCGGAGCACCCAAGGTTTATTCCAGATAATAATGCCTTATTTTTTTTAGGTCATCATCCAGTTCGTAAACCAAAGGAACGCCCGTTGGGATTTCGAGTGCGGTTACTTCTTCGTTTGATAAATTATCAATGTATTTGATCAATGCCCTCAAACTATTGCCGTGTGCAGATATAATTACTTTTTCATTTCTGCTTATTGCTGGTACTATACTTTCATTCCAATAAGGCAGTACCCTTGCAATGGTATCGCTTAGGTTTTCGGTTAAAGGGAGTTCTTCGGGTTTTAAAAGTTGATAGCGCAGGTCATTACCCGGGTATCGCTCGTCGTTTTTGCTAATCTGTGGCGGTTCTTCATCAGGATCCCTTCTCCATTTATAAACCTGGTCTGTGCCATATTTTTCAGCCGTTTCTGCTTTATTCAGGCCTTGTAAAGCCCCATAAAAACGCTCGTTTAAATGCCAGCTTTTATGCTCGGGTATCCAAAGATGATCCAGGTCTTCTAAAATAATATGGAGTGTTTTAATGGCCCGCTTTAATAAAGAGGTAAAAGCAATATCGAAATTGTAATCGTGCTTTTTTAAAATTTCACCAGCTTTTTTAGCTTCTAAATAGCCATTTTCTGATAAATCTACATCAGTCCAGCCTGTAAAACGATTTTCGAGGTTCCAAACACTTTGGCCATGGCGAATCAATACAATTTTTTTCATGGTAATAAAATAAACAATCAGGAGGCGAAAAGTTCTCGAAAAAATGTACAATAAATGTAAATTCCTTTGAAAAAGAAGGCGGTTTTTTTGTAGGCTGTGGCTACCCGTAATGTCGTCATTTCGAGCGAAGTGCAGCGTAGCCGAGAAATCTGCCTAGATAGATCTCTCTCCCGAATATTCGGGACTGCGCTCCAGTCGAGATGACGACGTTTTTTTATTTGAGGTTGTTAATGATAACACCCTCAAAATGATGGGACTATTGTTTATTCGCCTTTTCGATCAATTCTCTTTGATCGGTTAAATCTTTATAATAGAAGTAAGCCGTAAATCCCAAAATGAGAATGATGTTGCTGAACTTAAAACTATGGTCGAGCCAATAATCAAAAGGCGGGGTATTGCCACTAAAACTTTGCTTGATACTGGGCCAGGAGTTTATCGTAAATATGATAAAAACCAGTAGCAAAAACTTTAGCAAAGTCCTGATGATAATTTTTTGATGATTTACTTTTTCCATTATTTAAATTCCCTGAAATCCTGTCCATCAGTAATGTTAAGCAAGCTTTCGTAAATCAGGCTGATTACATTATCTACATCTTCTTTGTGCACCATTTCTACTGTAGTGTGCATGTAACGTAATGGTAATGAAATTAATGCCGAAGGTACGCCGCCGTTTGAGTAAGCAAAAGCATCGGTATCCGTTCCGGTAGAACGTGATGAGGCCTGGCGCTGGAACGGAATATTGTTTTTCTCAGCAGTTTTGATCAGTAATTTATTCAGATTGGTTTGAACAGCTGGTGCATAAGAAACCACTGGCCCTTTACCCGCAGATAAATCACCCTGAATGTTTTTGTTAATCATTGGGGTGGTGGTATCGTGTGTAACATCGGTAATGATAGCCACATTTGGTTTAATGCGTTGGGCAATCATTTCAGCACCACGTAAACCGATTTCTTCCTGTACCGAGTTAACAATGTATAAGCCAAAAGGAAGTTTTTTCTTGTTTTCTTTTAATAAACGGGCAACTTCAGCAATCATAAAACCACCTACACGGTTATCTAATGCACGACCAACATAATAACGATCGTTTAAAACCATAAACTCATCTTCGTAGGTAATTACACAACCTACATGGATGCCCAGTTTTTCTACTTCTTCTTTTGAAGTGCAGCCACAATCTAAAAAGATGTTTTTTAACTCCGGAGCCTGTTCTTTTTCGCCATGGCGGGTATGAATAGCCGGCCAGCCGAATACTGCTTTAACCAATCCTTTTTCGGTATGGATGTTTACACGTTTTGAAGGTGCAATCTGATGATCTGAACCGCCATTACGGATCACATAAATTAAGCCATCACTGGTGATGTAGTTTACATACCACGAAATCTCATCCGCATGAGCTTCTATAACTACTTTAAAAGCAGCTTTAGGGTTAATTACACCAACTGCGGTGCCATAATTATCGATAAAATGTTCATCGATATATGGTTTTAAATAGTTTAACCAAAGTTTTTGTCCTTCCCACTCATAACCTGTAGGGGCAGGGTTGTTAATGTATTCTTCAAGAAACTGTAAAGATTTTTTGGTTACTACCTGATTGTGTTTCTTTTTTTCGTCGTCTTTTTTCTTAGCCATTATTAATAGATATAAGATGGGAGTATTGAGATCTGCGACCTCATACTCATTTTTAACTTAACTTGATAATTCTTTTTCCATGACCACAAAATCGTGCCCATCTTTAAAAAAGATTTTATCGGTTTCGTGGAAGCCAAATTTAAAATAAAATTCTTTAGCATTTACACGGGCATTGCACCATAGTTTTGTCGCTTTTTGAATTTTACAAAAATCGAGTATATAGTCCATCAGTTGCGAACCTAAACCTGCTTTTTGTGCCGAAGGAAGAACGGCTAGCTTTCTGAACTGATAAACATCGCCATCATGAAATAGCGAAACTACGCCGGTTAACTTATGATCGAGGTACAATCCAAAATGGATGCCATCAAAATCGTCGGGCAGTTTTACAATATCGAAAGGTTGGTCAGGATACATGGTTTCATGTCTGATCCGCCAGGTTAATGAGGGGAATATCTGTTCAATCTGAACCATAATTAAAGTAGAAAGCTAAAGCCTATTCTTCCGTCAACGCCATAATAAGTTTGATATTTGTTGATACGCATAGTTGGACCTAATGAAAGTTCGAAATTTGTTTTTTTGCCAATGCTACGCTGAAAACCCCATTGCGGTGTGATTCCAATTTCAAAATCTACCACATTGTACTGATCCATATTACCTCCTTTGATCAGTGGAGAAAAATAACTGGCAACATCCAGACCAAAATAATTAGAGGCATTATTAATGGTTTTTTTTCCTTTTTTTATTCTGTTTTCGAAATGATAATATTTCCTGATTCCGGCATATAAGTTTGGTGCAAGATCAAAATAGGTATTGGTTTTACCTCCTGAAATATAGTTGTAATGATATTCTACCGACAAAGTTCCGGCTACACCTGCACCTACATATGCGGTGGTTAATTTTCCGATCTTTTGCTCTCTCTCGTAGTGAAGAGACAATAGGTTCAGCCGTATTTTATTCAGCGATTTTACTTCTGTTGGCTGTTCTACTTTTGTACTGTCCTGTGCTTTAGCACTGCCAAAAATAGCCAGGCAAATAAACAGCATTGAAAATGTTTTGATTGCGTTTTTAGATTTCATAAATTTTATTGGTTAGTTATTTTTTTCTTCCGTAAAACTGATAAATTAAAATGTTGAGGACAATAATACCCGTCATACCATAGCAGAATAATGCCCAGCCACCCTGACCCCATAACCAGAGGCCTAAAGCTGAACCGCAACTGGCACCGATAAAACTTACCGACATAAAAATGGTGTTAAGCCGGTTTCTTGCTTCAGGTATCAGGGTATAAATATGGGTCTGGTTGGTTACATGTATGGCTTGCTGACCGATGTCGATTAGTATAATGCCAATTACAAACAGGTACAGGTTGTTGCCGGTAAAATAGAATAAGGCAATGCTGATGATCTGCAGGATAAAACCGATCATTAAGTTTTTACGTGGATTGTTGCCATCGCTCAGTTTTCCAACCAATGGTGCGGCCAATGCACCTGCAGCACCTGCAATACCGAATAATCCGATTTGCAAGGTTTGGAAACTAAATGGCGGGTTGGCGAGGAATAACACCATGGTGGTCCAGAATGCACTGATAATGGCAAAGGCCAAAAAGTTGATAATGGAAGTTTCCCTTAAAGCAGGTTGGGTTTTGATATAACTGAACATCGAGCGCATCAGTTCTTTGTATGTACCTTTAAATGCAGGATAGCTTTGCGGAAAACGTTTGGCCATTAACAGTATAAGTAATCCGCAAATTGCAGCTGCGATATAATAAACCGCTCTCCAGCCTAACCAAAAACCAATGCTTCCGCTTACCGCACGCGAGGCCAGAATGCCCACCAATAAACCACTCATGATCATACCAATGTTAGCTCCACGGTTTTCGTCGGTGCTTAAATTGGCTGCTAATGGGAGGATAAGCTGAGGAACGATAGAACAGGTTCCGATCAGGATAGAAGCAATTTCCAATATAAAAAAGGTGTGCGAAAGTGCGGCAACCAATAAAGCAAAAATAGCCAGACCTGTAATGATGAGGATCTGCTTTTTACGCTCGAACATATCACCCAGCGGAACCAAAAGGAAAAGCCCTAGTGCATAACCAATTTGCGTGAGGTAGGTAATTTTTCCAGCGTCGGTTTCCGTAAGGTTAAAATCTTTTGCAATCAAGATCACCAATGGCTGGCAGTAATAAATGTTTGCAACAATGAGGCCTGTGCAAAAAGCCATGAGCAATATATCGGTTCGGGATAGTTTCTGAGTAATCTGCATTTGAGTCTTGAGTCGGAAGTCCCCAGTCATGAGTCTTAAGAGGCGAGTTGATTACTACCTGACTATGGACTAATGACTATTTTCTACAAAGGTATATTTCCATGTTTCTTTCTGGGGTTATTCACCACCTTATTTTCTAACATCTTGAAAGCTTTTATCAACTTTATACGCGTTTGGGCAGGTTCTATTACTTCATCAACAAAGCCACGCTCTGCTGCACGATAGGGGTTAGCAAAGATATCAGAGTAGAGTTTTTCTTTTTCCAGCCATTTTTCTTCCGGGTTTTCTGCTGAAGTAATCTCTCTTTTAAAAATGATTTCTGCAGCACCTTTTGCACCCATTACCGCAATTTCGGCACTCGGCCAGGCATAGTTCATATCGGCGCCAATGTGTTTGCTGTTCATTACATCGTAGGCGCCACCATAGGCTTTTCGGGTAATCACCGTAATGCGCGGCACCGTAGCTTCGCTAAAGGCGTATAATAATTTTGCCCCATTGGTG
Source organism: Pedobacter jeongneungensis (assembly GCF_000633455.1). Classification (GTDB taxonomy): domain Bacteria; phylum Bacteroidota; class Bacteroidia; order Sphingobacteriales; family Sphingobacteriaceae; genus Pedobacter; species Pedobacter jeongneungensis_A. Next base: position 156,026 of record NZ_AYMG01000023.1, on the reverse strand, counting down.
ATAATGCCGTTCCACTCCTGATCAGTACCCGGTAAAAAGCCCGGCACATCCTCAAATACCAGTAATGGGATGTTAAAGCAATCGCAAAAACGGACAAAACGGGCCGCTTTGCTTGAAGAATTGCTATCTAAAACACCCGCTAAATAGGCTGGTTGATTAGCCACAATGCCGATGCTTCTGCCTGCTAAACGGGCAAAACCTACTACAATGTTTTCTGCATAAGCGGCGTGTACTTCTAAAAAGCTATCAGTATCGGCAACAGTACTAATCACTTCACGGATATCGTAAGGCTGTGAAGCATTTTCAGGCATAAAAGTATTGAGTTCTGGCCGGCTTTCGTCGGTAGCTTCGTAAGGTAAATGATCTGCAATTTCCTCACAGTTTTGAGGCATGTAACTGAGTAATTTCTTTACATGGGTAATCGCATCAATTTCGTTGGCGCAGGCAAAATGGGTAACGCCCGATTTTGTAGCATGTGTGCTGGCACCGCCCAGTTCTTCTGAAGTTACTTCTTCGTGGGTTACGGTTTTTACTACGTTAGGCCCCGTAACAAACATATACGAGGTATTTTCTACCATCAGGATAAAATCGGTAATGGCAGGCGAATACACCGCTCCACCAGCACAAGGCCCCATAATGGCCGATAGCTGCGGAATAACGCCTGATGCCTGTACATTTTTGTAAAAGATATCGGCATAACCACCTAATGATACCACGCCTTCCTGAATACGGGCACCGCCACTATCGTTTAAGCCGATTAATGGTGCACCATTTTTCATGGCCATATCCATCAGCTTGCAGATTTTTTCGGCATGAGTTTCGGATAGCGAACCACCAAATACGGTAAAATCCTGAGAGAAAACATAAATTAAGCGCCCGTTAATGGTTCCGTAACCAGTTACAACGCCATCACCAAGGTATTTTTCGCGCTCCATACCGAAATCGGTGCTGCGGTGGGTAACCATCATGCCGATTTCTTCGAAACTGCCTTCGTCCATTAAAAAATGGATGCGCTCACGGGCAGTAAGTTTACCTTTTTTATGCTGACTGTCGATACGGGCCTGTCCGCCGCCAAGGTTGGCCTGGTTAATTTTATCTTTAAGTAATGCTATTTTTTTATCCATTGCGAACTATTTCAATTTCTTGTTTTCTTTTGGTGTAGGTAAAAAATTTTCTCCTGTAATAACACTTTTTCCCGTTTTGCTTTCTAAAGCAATTCTTGCATTCTTTGCTATAGCACCTCCCTTTTTACCTGAACTAGCATTTTCTTTTAATCCCATTGATTCTTCTGTCTCTGCAATTTGTCTAGTAGATAATTCGGCGAGTGCTGTACTGCGACCTAGTTTTTGCCAGTTTTCCCTTGCTCTATTTACACTTTGTTCAGGATTAGTTATTTCTTGGATCCGCTCATAACCAACCTTTGCAAGCCATTGTTTAAAAGGCTCTGCTTTTGGACTTGGTATGGATTGAATAATCCGTAGGAGTTGGGGAGTATTGGCAACATCAGTAGCTCTTGATTTTCCATCTGAAGCTTTCATTTTCAACTGTCCGATTTGATCGGACAGTTCACTTCCTTCTTTTTTAAGTTTAGACTTTAAATCGGCCCAATATTTTCTAGGACGATCTGAAGTTGTTAGAACTTCAATTACATCAATAATTGAAAAATACCATTGTCCTTCTACATCATCCCAATGGCTTCTAACCTGTTTTTCTTCAAATAGCTTAATATCACTCATAAATTATTTTTTAAAACGCAGTTGGGATGATAACTGAATTTTTATTTAAGTTTTAAAATTAAAAATTACCAGCGGTAATGCAAGACTAGTTTGATGTTATTTATAATAACCATAGTAGGAGTAGGTTTGGAAAAGCACTTATGTATACTTAAATGTCTCATATGGTTGAAAATAATTGGGAAATGAAGGCTTCTGTACTTTTCGGAAACAGCAGTCCCGCCATTCGCTACTTCCGATGAAGGATCGGAATCGCTGCTGTCGGGTTTAGAATGTAGGGCTTATGGTTTGAACACTTCAATCGTGCCACCTGCCCTTGTTAAATAAACCCGATAGGAGCGAACACGAAGTGCAACGGAGTAAAGCGATAGCGGGACTGAAGCCGCCATAGAAACTGAACCCTTAGTTTCCAAAAAAAAATGACCGCCTTAGCCATCTAAGAACAACTAAGGAAAATCTTGATGTTATAAAAACCTTTGAGGTTTGAATAATGCGAAAGCACACCAATAAAAATATCTTTCCACTCTCTTTGTTTATAAACCTGACAGCAGCGGTATCCTTTTTGGCCTCAGTTGATTTTGAATTTATAGCCAATATTGCCAAAAAGATTTAGCGGATGGCAGGACTGAACTAACCGATAATAGTGGAACCAACTGTTTTCAAAACCTCTAAATAAACCCTGTTTTTGCATCATGGATGCCTGCATTTTACTTAAATTACATTTTTTTTACAGCCTAAAGTATTGAAAAACCAATTATCCGTTTATTTTTGTAAACGTTAGTATTAAAACGACATTAGAATCAGCAGATGTTTTTACGAAAATACAAGTATATAATCGTTACCGCATTCATGTTCATCTTCATGGCGAAGATGGGTATATCTGGTGCGCCGGTTTTTTGTACGAGTATTGACAAGGAAATCATGAATGCGGTAATCATGCAGATTGAGTTAGAGCATGACGGCGGGAAGGATACCGCCAAAGACACCGCAAAATTTACCGATTTTAAACTCGTAGAACTTAACCATCCTATCTTTTCTTACGAGTTCTCTTCAAGCCATTTCGTACTGAAGAGCAGTTTTATCGAACACTTCAAAAGATATGTAGATCCATATCACCCTACGGTACCAACACCGCCGCCTAACTTTATTTAGTTTCTATTATTTGGGGTAAATTATCTGTGCCTTTTTTATTGAATTGAACATTGCCGTGTTTAAGCATTTTACATGGTGTTGTGCTGTTCTTTACTGTGCGCATTTAATATCCCCTCACGATTTATTCGTTAAAAATTTACCAGCTAATTATATCGTTATGCAAAAGTTTAACCCGGCCTTTTCAGGTTCGGATGTGAAGAAATATATTCTTAAAAAGAATTTAAAGAAAGATTTACCTGCAAGTATTGTAGTGTTTTTGGTGGCATTGCCATTGTGTTTGGGTATTGCACTGGCCTCGGGTGCGCCATTGTTTGCCGGTTTAATCACCGGCATTATTGGAGGAATAGTGGTTGCTTCTTTTAGTGGCTCGCAGCTTAGTGTGAGTGGCCCGGCGGCGGGTTTAACCGTTATTGTGCTGGGTGCCATTACCTCTTTGGGCAGCTATCCAACCTTTTTACTTGCCGTTGTACTTGCCGGGGTTTTCCAATTGATTTTGGGCCTGGTTAAAGCCGGAACGATTGGTAATTACTTTCCATCAAGCGTAATTGAAGGAATGCTTGCCGCCATCGGACTGATTTTGATTTTAAAACAGTTACCGCATGCGCTGGGTGTTGATACGGATTTTACGGGTGATGAAGGATTCTTTCAACAAGATCACGAAAATACTTTTTCTGCGATTACAGCAGCCTTGAGCCATTTTAGTTTGGCAGCAGTGGTCATCAGCTTGTTATCGATAGCCATTTTGATTATATGGCCTAAATTTCCGAAACTGGCCGTGGTGCCTGCACCTTTATTGGTGGTTACTTTAGGGGTTTTAGGAACGCTGTTGTTTGCCGGTACTGATCATCCTTTACGTGCCGATCAGATGGTGAAAATCCCGGTGGTAGGCGGTTTTGGTGAATTTGTGGGTTTATTTACCCTGCCTGATTTTTCGCAACTGGCCAACAAAAATGTTTACATCGTAGCTTTAACCATTGCTATTGTGGCCAGTTTAGAAACTTTACTGAGTATTGAGGCGGTAGATAAAATAGATCCGATTAAACGTGTAACACCAACAAACAGGGAATTAATTGCACAGGGTATAGGTAACATTACCAGCGGTATGGTTGGCGGTTTACCGATGACATCGGTAATTGTACGTAGCTCGGCCAATGTAAATGCCGGTGGCAGGACCAAAATGTCGGCCATTTTTCATGGTACCTGGCTATTATTATCGCTGTTGTTTATTCCGGGTTTAATCAATATGATTCCATTATCATGTTTAGCGGCCATTTTATTGGTAACGGGTTATAAATTAACACGCATCAGCTTGTTTAAACACATGTACCATAAGGGCTGGGACCAGTTTGTTCCGTTTGTAATTACGGTTGTGGCGGTTTTATTTACCGATCTGTTAAAAGGTGTGGCTGTTGGTATGCTGGTTTCGGTTTTCTATTTATTGCGTACCAATATGCGCAATCCCTTTTTTTACAGGATCTCGAACGAAGGTGATAAAAAGAACATCAGGATTAAACTGGCAGAAGAAGTTTCCTTTTTAAATAAAGCAGCGATACAGGTGGTTTTAACGAATATCCCCAAAGAAACAAACGTAATTATTGATGGTTCTAACGCGAGGTATATTGACCCGGATGTATTGGAAACCATTTACAATTACAAACATAATGCTTATACAAAAGGCATTATTGTAACTTTAGAAAACATACAGAAACATTACTCTGTACCAAAATTAAATATAAAAGTAGAAGAAGACATTAATAAATTATAGTTATGTGCGCAAAAACAATAGATACAAAAGATATCACTTACGAGAACTTATTACAGGGTAATAAAGACTGGGTTAAAGATACAATAGATAACGATCCTGCCTTTTTTGATAAATTATCAGAAGGTCAGAGCCCACCTGTTTTATGGATCGGCTGTTCAGATAGCCGTGTACCAGCCAACCAGATTACAAACACCAGACCAGGTGATATTTTCGTACACAGAAACATTGCCAATGTGGTGGTACATACTGATATGAACCTGCTGTCGGTACTCGATTATTCGATTAATGTGTTAAAAGTAAAACATGTTATTGTTTGCGGCCATTATGGTTGCGGTGGTGTTAAAGCTGCTTTGGGTAATAAACAGGTTGGTATTATTGACAACTGGTTGAGAAATATCCGTGATGTATACCGTACCCATGAACGTGAGATGGCTACCATTAAAGATCCGGATCAGCGATTTGACCGCTTAGTGGAGTTAAACGCCATTGAGGGCGCTGCAAATGTGACCAATACTTCGATTGTGCAAAGCGCCTGGGCAAATGGACAGGAATTAGCTGTACATGCCTGGGTTTACAGCCTGAAAACAGGAATCATCAAAGATCTGAAAGTAACCTGTACTTGTCTTGATGATGTTGCCCCTGCGTTTAAGGTAGGATAAAACACCCCATAGGTGTTATTTTTTAGTTGTTAGGAGAAGCTCCCGATTTTACATCGGGGGCTTTTATTTTTCTGTACTGTTCGGCATATTGCCAGCATGGCCTTTATTGCCTTTTTCAGCATCTTCCCTGGCTTCTTCAGAGCCGAAATCGCCTCTTCCAAAATTTCTGCCCAGGTTACCGGCATCGCTTTCTACCGTATTTTTCTTTTCGTTATCATTGCTGCGGTGGCGGGGCACCAGCTGATCGGGCATATTGGTTTTATCTGCCGAATTATCTGCATTTTTATCGCCTAAATTGTCGTTATTATCTTTTGTGCTTTCCATAATCTTAGGATAAGGTATTTATTATAGAACAGCATAATAATGAATTGGTTTTAGATTGTTTAGGGCAGGTTTGGTATGGCTTTAAAGTTAAAGACAGATCGGTTAGTGCCGTTAATGATGTAGAGCGTGAAATCATAATTTTGCCCTTTTTGGAATGTATTGGCTGCAGCGATTGTTTTAATCATGTTGGCATATTTAGCTATAGGTGGAATATCGCCTTTGGCTATTAATTTTTCCTGTTGATTGATGCTGACATAAAGTTCTATCCTGCCAGGCTGCGAAGTGCTTAAACCAAAATTTTCTATATTTATTGCTGCTGTTAGCTTTCCTAAACCGACTTTGAAATCGGGTTTCCGTGCGCTTAAAATGGCTTCATCGTATTTTACCCAGGGCACACGGGTATAACCAAAAAGCATTTTACCGGAACGGTACTTGCCCAGCAGTTTTGGTGCGAATTCATCTTTGGTTAAGGCAAGACCAATTGTGCTAAAGGTTATAACAAGGTCGTTGCCCGATTTTTCTGTACTGATTACTTGAGCTCCTTTGCCAAAATTTACCACTTCAGATGAGCCAAAACGCAACGATTTAAGATCAATATCGGTTTGCGGGTTAAAACCCTTTTCGGCCTTAACCTTTATTCTAATGTTTTTGGTTTTAGCATCGGGTAAGGTTTTGGTCAGCATGGTAATTAAAACGCCCGGATTTAAAGGGATTACAATGTTTTTGGAGCTGTGGTTATCGTTGGCAAAATCTTCTTCTTTCTGTGCATCAATAACGGCAAAATTGGCCTGCGTTGCCCTACCATATTGATCTTGAAAAACCCGCATTCTTTCGTATTTAAACCAGCTTTCTACTGAACCATCCTGATGGAAAGAAATGCCCGGAACATAAGCTTCGCCTGCTTCGGTAATCCAGTTTACACCATCTTTTGAGCGTAGGTAATAAGCAATGCGGCCAAGCCAGTCGTTTACGATTAGGTTATACTGAACATGATCACGCCAAATTACAGGATCTTCAAATTCTCCTTTTATATTCGGATAAGCCGTTTTGTTAGATATTTGATAATAGGTTGAAAGGCCAGATTCGCTGATCCAGCTGCCGCCGCCCCTGCAAACCATCAGGTAAGAGCCATCAGTTCTCTGTGCAAAAGTAAGGTTGGAAAGCCCTTCTATAATTGGCCGGTCTCTTTTATCAAAATTGAATTTCCCTGCTGTCCACGGACCGTTTTCGTTATCGGCAACATAATTTTTATCGATGGCATACAGCACCAGTTTACCATTTTTTGCCCTAAAAGCATCTACATTATGGCCATAACCAATGGTATCTTTAATCACAAAAGGACCAAACGAACTTTTAGCTGTAGCGTGGTAAATAATTGATTTGGGCCATTCGAAATGGCCTTTAGGGGCACTTTCTTTCCAGCCAACTACGTATAAATGATATAAATTGTCTTTTGATTGAATAATATCGCCACACCAGTAAGACCGCTGTCTGTCTTCAATGCCATTATCCACATATCTTGGCAGTACATTTTTTGCTCCCCAGGTATCGCTGCTCAATTTTCCATCTGGCATGGCTAAGAAACGGTCTTTGAAAGCACCACCTTTTACCAGTTGTTTCCAGCTTTCCGGACGGGGGCGTTCAGTAATCTGTGCATTCACATCATTGATAATGGTAATAAACAATAATAGGGATAATAGCTTTTTCATGATCTCATTATTCAATCGTAATCCATTTGTATTCTTCCGGATTCAGGGTAACAGGTATTTCTATTTCGTAAGCCCTGTTGAGGTTTAATTGTTGTGGTTTTCCATCATCAACACGAACAGATGCGGTTTGTGTTAAACCCGTATAATATAAAGGTATTTTTATTTTTCTGGTGATTTTTTCTTTTAAAGGGTTAAAAATCATGGCAAGTCCTTTTTGTTTAAGTGATGGGTTTACATGAAGCCAGCCATCCCAATCCCGGCCATCTGCCCGACGTAAATGGAGTAAATCGCTGTTTAAAATGTCACGGTATTTTTTATACCAGTTGATGACTTCAATTACAGTTGCTTTTGTTGATTCGGTATCATATAAACGTGGACCACGGTAACAGGCTTGTACACCCGCTCCATAATATTGCATCATCAGCTGTTTATAATCGGTAAGGTGTGCTGAAAGCGGTTCCAGTATGGCTTCCGGACCGCCGCCCTGGTATTTGGTTAAAGGCACAAAACCCCAGCTCATTGAAGGTGTTTTTTCCCAGTTGCCATCAAAAATATTCTGCCTGTTTAAAATTTTTTGCTGATCGCGAGGCAAGGAGAAATTAACTTCTCTGTAACCTATTGAAACTTTGTTTGTACCATCCAGCAGGTACCAATCTGGTGCATTTACATAAATCCCGTTTTCATTACACCAATGGTAGAGTTCTTTTTGTATTTCCATTTGCCGCCATTGCGAATCTTCTTTATCGCGGTGACCGGGATGTGTGGTTGATGCACAGATATCGCCAGGATAGGGCCCATCATTTTCCCAAATTGTAAAACCCGTTTTGCTTAAAAAATATTTGATCTTATCGCGATAAGCCAAACCCCACTTGCTGCCAAAGCAGGGCGCGTTACCAAAAAATGAACCACCAATTTTGCCGGTTTTAGGATTGACCACATCATCTTCTTCGCTAATGTGACGGGAGCTGAACAGGGAGTAACTGCCAATGGCTATGCCTTTTTTGCGGGCCAGATCTGCTATTTTTTTCCAGTGACTGATGTTTTTAGCAGAAGTATCTTCCATATTGCAGTGGCTGCCAAAACTCATAATCAAGGCTTCATAACCTGTATTGGCACACTGTTCTATTGCATTTAATACCTCATCGTCGTTTTTGCTTACCAAATGCATAAAAATTGGATTTTGCGTGGTCCAGGGGGCAATGGTAAGGTACATTTTTCTAATCATCAAACCCTTTCTTTCACGGTCGTAAGTATCGATCAGCAGTTCGTGGGTGCGGATAGACTGGAAAGTTTCTTTGGGATTTAGCAAAATTCCGGGTGCATTTTCTGGATATATTTCCAATAGGGCAGGCGTTTTATAATCGTAGTTAACCTGCGAAGTGTAGGTGGTATCCTTTTTCCAATGTGTGGTTTGGTCGCTTATTTCATAAGTCATGGAGTTGTTGAAAGCATAGTTAGATTCGATGTAAATACCATGCTGCTTTTTCATTTGTGCTTCAGTTCCCACTACAGCGCTTTCTTCTTCCACTACGCCCAAAATTTCATTCATTACACGGTCTATTTTCACCGCTTTTTCACGCTTGTTTTCTATGCTCAGCCATTTTATAATTAGCGGAATATGATCATAAAGTTCGTAATGTATACTGATGCTGATACCCTTCAAAGCGGCTTGTTTACTTTCAAAATTAAAGGTGAGCATTTTACCTTTCCCTTGTTGCCTGTTCGAAGCCCAGGTAGTGTTTTTCCAATTAAGAAAAGGCTTTATGGAATCTATTTTGAACGATTGGTAAGTGAAATCGGCTTTAGCATCGAGTTGATCTGTCCATTGATTAAGAAAGTAGGCATTTTCTTTTTGTCCGTAAAGTCCGCCAACATTGTATTCAGTTCCGTTTATGGTAATTTTAGCTTCTGGTTTTAAAGCGCGTATTAATTGCTGGCCATTGCTCATGTTTTTGAAATCGGTACAGGCTAAACCCGGCGATAATGTAAAAACACGTTTAACCAAACCATTATATAGCATAATTCCTTTTTTATCAGCAGTAGCATAAATTTGTGCTGGATATTTGTTTAAATTCACCAGCCAATCGGATGGACTTAAATTTTCTACAACCGGCGAATAGGCTAAAGGGGTTTCCTGGGCTAAAAGGTCTAAAAATTGAAAAACAAACAGAATTATTAGACATGTTTTTACGATTTTCATGGTTGTGATATGTTTAGAAGCAGTTTAGCCTGGTTTTTATTTAAAATCTGCAGCGCCAATTTGGTAATGCTGACCAGCTTTTGTATGTAATATTACTTTTTTTCCTTGATAACTGATGGTACAAAGTCCCCCTTTTTTGGCAACAAGGGTTGCCGATTGTAATTGAAGGTTTTTCCAGTTCATGTCGATTACGAAACCACCTCTTGCCACCAATCCTTTAACCGAACCCTCTTTCCAGGCTGTTGGCAAGGCAGGTAATAAGGAAATAAAATCTTCGTGGCTTTGCATCAACATTTCGGCCATCCCTGCAATTACACCAAAATTTCCGTCAATCTGAAAGGGAGGACAGGCATCAAACAGGTTATAATAGCTTCCGCCACCCTGGTCGTATTTGGTATCGGTATCTGAAGTTGGACGCAACTGGGCATTTAATATTTTGAAGGCCCTATCGCCATCATTTAATCTGGCCCAGAGGGCAATTTTCCAGGCATAAGTCCAGCCTACGCCTCCATCGCCCCTTACTTCCAACGATTTTTTTGCCGCCTCTGCAAGTTCGGGTGTTTTATCTTTTGTAATCTGGTTGCCGGGATAAAGGGCGTACAAGTGCGCCAGGTGGCGATGTTGTAATTCAGGTTCTTTAAATTCTTCTCTCCATTCCATTAATCTGCCATCTGAACCTATTTTAGGCGGCGTCAAATTTTGTCTGGCATCTGCTAGTTTTTTCAGGAATGTGGCTTCGTTAATTTTTAAAATGCTGGCTGCTTTTAGTGTATTGCCAAATAATTCGTACATCACTTCCTGATCGTGGGTAGGGCCCATGCTGATCTGCACCTTGGCACCATCGGGGGCTAAGAATGAATTTTCGGGTGATGGGGAAGGACCTGATACCAGTTTGCCGGTTTTTGGATCTTTTACCAACCAGCTCAAATAAAACTTACTGGCTTCTTTAAGGATAGGAAATACTTTTGCTAAATAATTTTTGTCCTGGGTAAAGGCATAATGCTCCCATAAATGTTCGCACATCCAGCCACCACCACCAACATGCATGCCCCAGCTTGGATGTTCACCCGGCGAGGTATAACCCCAAATATTTGTAATGGTATGTAATACCCAGCCGTCCATTTGGTACTGTACTTTCGCAGTACGTTTTCCAGGCGCTAAGAGCGATGAAACCAGGTCAACAAATTGTTCCTGGCATTCGGACAGATTGGTGACCTCTGCAGGCCAGTAATTCATCTGAACATTAATATTGGTGTGGTAATCCCCGTTCCAGGGTGTTTGGATCTGATTGGCCCAGATGCCCTGTAAGTTGGCAGGTAAGCTTCCTTTGCGCGAGGAGGATAACAAGAGGTAACGGCCATATTGATAATATAGCCCATATAGGGCCGATTCGTTATGGTTTTGCACATTTTTAGCCATCAGCTCATTTGTTGGTAAATTATTGCTGCTGTTATTTATCTGCAAACCCGATCTTTTCATAAAAGAAGAGAAGTCACTTACATGCCGTTGTCGTAATAACCTGTAATTTTTGGCTGTTGCATTTTTAATTATAACATTCAATTCACTTTCAAAATTTGGATTGGTATAATCGGGGTAATGCAAACGGTAGTTTGTAGCCGCTGTTAAAATAATGGTAACAGAAGTTGCTTTTACAATCTGTAAGGTATTTCCGTTGATTTTTATTGTTCCACCTGTAAGCTGTGGAACGGCATAGGTTTTATAGTTCATGCCATCGCCACCTTTACCGTTATTTAAAGTTCCGCTCATTACCAGGCGATCTTTTTCTGCTCTGGTTGTAAATCGTTCGGGTCTGTTTAGCGATAATGAAAAAGATAATGCATTTGGTTGGTCTGCTGTTAATCTAATCACCAAAGCCCGGTCTGGAAAACTGGAAAAAACTTCCCGTTTATATTTTACACCATCTTGCTCATATTCCGTTAGCGCTATTCCGGTAATGAGATCGAGTTCACGGTAGTAATTTTTAAAACCGGATTTTTTGCCGAAATCGATTCTCAGATCACCCAGGGTTTGGTAACAGCCAAAGGGAACATTTGCGCCGCTGCCCTGGCCAGAGCCTTTACCCTTGCAAACCTGGGTTTTGTTGGTTAATTCGGCCGCTTCCTTATATTTTCCTTCAAAAAGAAGATTTCTTATTTCGGGGATGTATTTTGCTGCATCCGGATTGTCATTATCATCTACACTACCGCTCCATAAAGATTTTTCGTTAAGCTGTATTCTTTCCTGGTTTACATCACCAAATACCATTGCACCTAAAAAACCATTACCAATAGGCAGTGCTTTTAACCATTCGGGATCACTTTTCCATCCATTCGGATTATCTTTTGTATTGGCATTTGCAGGAGAAGTAAACCAGATTTTATCATTATGATTTACCTGAGACCAAACTTTTGTTGTAGCACAGGTTATTAATACAAAAAAGAAGAGAGGTATTTTCTTCATTATGGTGAGATGATTTTTATTAATTATCAGATAGCGTTAATTTTGATGGAAAACTTCTTCCATGCCACTCCAGGTTTCGCTTTTTGCAGCGGCATCGGGCAGGGGAATCTGCATGGGCGCGGTTTCTTTCCACCAACGTTGGGTAGTGGTATCAGCTGCCATTTTTTTCATATCTGCATCAAAATCTTTTCCTGTATATTCGAAATAGCTGAATAAATATGGTTTCCCGTCTATTTCTTTGAGGTAGATTGAATAGTTATGGATGTTGCATTCGGTTATTTTTTTTAATACCCCGGGCCATGCCGCAGCATGTAATTTTTTATAAGCCGCAATTTTTTCTGGTTTTAATCCGGTTATTGAGCCGTAGCGCTTTACTTTCTGTTCCGCATCTTTTCGGTCAAAACCCGATTGTTCGGGTTTTGTAGTGGTATTGCAGGCTAAAAGGATTAATAATGGCATAAACATCAAGCCATACCTGTTTTTTAAGGTTTTCATATCTGACTTATTTGATGATCTGGATATCTTCAGCATTTCCGTTTAGTTCCAAAACAATGATGTAATTTAACTTATCCGCCTGACTGGCAGGAAGTGTTATCGAAATATCACTGTTTTGAACCACATCAACCGGCTGTCCGTTTAAAAGATATGCTTTCTTTACTTTTCGGCCAGGGATAGCTTTTAAATTCAATTTAGCTATACCTGTATTAAGTACGTGCAAATACATTTTATTGCCTTTTCTGGTGGTTGCATAATCATTATTGGGTTGATAAGGACCGCCTAATGTGCCATAAATGGCTTCACCGTTAACCTTTAACCAATCGCCTATTTCTCTTAAACGATCTACCTGCCTTGCTTCAATCCTTCCATCAGGCATGGGGCCAACGTTTAATAAAAGATTGCCATTGCCACCTGCAGTTTTAGAAATAATATCGAGGCATTGCTTTAGCGATTTCATTTTATCATTTGGTTTCCAGGCCCACTGGTTGCAAATGGTAAAACAGCTTTCCCAGGGTGTTGTCATGTTTAATTTACCTACTACCTGCTCGGGCGTATCATAATCACCAATCATTTTAGACGCATCGATGTTTTTATTTTCCATCGCTGCAAATTCTTTTCCGAGGCGGTTATTGGTAATTACATCGGGTTTCAGTTTTTTAAGATAGGCATACAGGTCTTTACCCATTTCGTCTGTCCAGGGTTTTTCCCACTGACCATCAAACCAGAGCATGTAAGGATCGTAATTGGTAATCAGTTCTTTTAACTGATTTTTCATGTACAACAGATAATGGTTCATGTCCGATTTTGGATCAATGGTTTGATCTTTTGGCGAATGGATCGGGTAATCGGGATGGTGCCAATCCAGCACTGAATAATAAATACAGAATTTAATGCCCTGCTTTTTGCAGGCTTCGTTTAGTGCACCCACAATGTCCTTTTTGTAAGGTGTATTTTTAATGTTGAAATCGGTAAATGCAGTTGGCCATAAACAAAATCCATCATGGTGTCTGGCGGTGATGGTGAGGTATTTCATGCCAGCATCTTTAGCGGTTTTTACAATGGCATCAGCATCAAATAAAACAGGATTAAATTCTTTGTATAAGTTATCGTAATCATTTACTTCAACCTGGTCTCCACGGCTCCAGCCAATTTCGGTACCGCGCAAACTTACCGGCCCCCAATGGATAAACATGCCAAAACGTTTATCCATAAAATCGCTCATGGTTGACGATTTTGGGCTTTTGGTCTGCGCATTTATTGCTAAACTTATATTCAAACTCAGCAACAATAAGATGGTGTACTTTATGAATTTCATATTTTTTGATTAAAAATGGTTAGTCAGGATTTTATTTAAAAAAGACATATAAAACGCCCATGATTAGCAGTAAAACAGCCGATAGTACCTTATAATTGCCTATTCCACTCCAGCCTTTGCGCTGTAAGGGTTCCCAGATAGATTTCCAGTACAATACTTCACTTTGTGCGGTATGTTTTACCGGGTATAGGTATGAAAAAACGATTTGTGTAATTACACACACGCAGAAAAGGTAAAATGCCATCATCATAAATGGAATTTGTCCGATGAAGGTTTCTGCACCATATACTTTATTTACAATGAATACAGCAACCCCCAATATGGAACCGATGAGTAAGGTATATTGCGCCCCTTTAGCTGAAGCTTTTTTCCAGAAAACCCCCAACAAAAATACGCAGGTTATGGGAGGGGCAATGTGGGCAATTACGTCGTTTATCCCTTCAAATAAACTTTGATAACTGTTTAGCAGTGGCAATAAGCCAATTGAAACCACTAAGGCAATACCCGCCGACCAACGCCCTACGCTTACCAGTTTTTTGTCGGTAGTTTCAGGTTTAAAGCGTTTGTATAAGTCGTAACTGCTTAAGGTAGCAATGGAGTTTAAGGCGCCTGCAATCTGGCTCATTAATCCCGATAAGAGTGCTGCCACCAAAATACCCACCAGTCCTTTGGGCAATAGCTGGGTAATCATTAAGGTGTAGATTCCCTTGGTATTTAATACGCTTTCGCCATTTGCCCCAATATGCTGCAGGGAGCTTAAATCCATTGAGCCCGATTTATACAGGGTGTAAGCGAACAGACCTGGCAATACGAAAATAAATACGGGTAAAATTTTAATAAAACCACAAAAAAGTGCACCAACGCGGGCATGGTTTTCATCTTTGGCACCCAATACACGTTGCACAATGGTTTGATCGGCGCACCAGTACCAGATACCGAGAATCGGGTAACCCAAAAACACGGCCACCCAGCTCATTCCACTTGCATCGCCGATTGGCCGCAACATGCTAATTTTATCCATAGCACTTTCTTTCTGCAGTACAGCTGTCATCTGTTCCCAGCCACCTATTTTGTTCCAGGCAAATACCGTAATAATAATCGCACCTGTAATTAAAACCAAACTCTGTATCGTTTCGGTAACTACCACTGCTTTTAAGCCACCAATAATGGTGTACAGGCCAGTTAGTGCAGCAATTACGATAATACTGGTGTACATGTTAATGCCGAATAAGGTTTCGAGTACGATGCCACCAGCTAAAAACGAAAAAGCGATGTGGATGATGATGGCTGATAGGATGGAAATAAACGCCAGCCAATCTCTACAGGCACGGTTATAACGGCGTTCCAAAAAATCGGGTAGGGTAGATATACCCGAGCGGATATAAAATGGAATGAACAATAAGGCTAAAAGAATGAGCGTAAAAGCCGCCATCCACTCGAAATTACCGTTTAAAAGGCCGCTATCGAAACCGCTTTGTGCCAAACTGACCAAATGCAGACAAGAGATATTAGTAGCGAATAAAGCTAAACCAATCATCGGCCATTTAAGGCTTTTGCCCGCCAGAAAATATTCGCCACTGGTGGTTTCCTGGTTTTTTTTCTTTCTTGTACCCGTCCAAAGTCCTATGGTTACAATAAATAAGATGTAGGCTATGGTGATTACAATATCTATGGTACTGATCATATCTGGTTTCTTTAAAAATCTATTTTAAATCGCAACTGCTTCCTGCTTCTTGTGGGGTAATGTATACGCCGTTCTCAATTTTAATGGGATTTGTAAAATGTTGTTTTAAATGGGGGATATGTTCTAAAAACAAGGCTTCGTGGCCCATGGCAATGTGGTTAAACAATACGAGGTGCTGGTGCAGCTGGCCCATGTCGCCAACATGTGGCACTACCGGAACGCCAAATTTTTTACACATTAAACTGATGGTGATAAACTCACTTACCCCACCAACGCGTACCGCATCTACCTGTGCAAAACTGGTACAGCCCGTTTGTAAATAATTCTTAAAAATAATACGGTTGGGAACATGTTCACCCAAAGCCAGCTTTACGGGCGCAATGGCTTTTGCCAGGGTTTGGTGTGCTAAAACATCGTCAGGATGGGTAGGTTCTTCAACCCAGTAAGGGTTCATCTGTTTTAGCTCATTACAGATGGATATGGCCTGTGGTAAAGTCCATTGTTGGTTGGCATCGAGCATTACTTTTGAGGTTTCTCCGGCAACCTCCCTCACAATATTCGCCCTGCGGATATCACGCTTTGGATCAGTTGAACCCACTTTCAGTTTCATTGCGGTAAAGCCATTATCAATTGCTTTTTTGCAGTTTTCGCGTACCTTTTCGTCATCGTAATTAAACCAGCCGACAGAGGTATCGTAGCCCGGATAACCGGTTTCCAGAATCCCTGTCCTCGATTTTTTCGAATCTACCTGATTTTGCAACATTTCGATGGCTTCGTCTCTGGTGAGCACATCTTCCAGATAAGATAAGTCGAGGGTATTTACAATTTCTTCAGGACTTAAATCGATCAGTAATTTCCAAAGTGGGACATTCCTTTTCTTAGCCCAAAGATCGAAACAGGCATTGGTTACAGAGGCTAAGCCCAAATGCACTACACCCTTATGAGGCCCCAGCCACCTAAATTGTTGCTCGTTTGATAAGGTTTTAAAGGTTTGACCAAAATTACCCATCAACTCCTCTATTTCAATTCCTTTTAAAGTATCAGCATAAAATTTTGCAGCGCTGCAAACCAGGTCGTTGCCTGCACCAAGGGTAAAAGCCAAACCTGTTCCTGTTTTGCCATTTTCGGTCAATTGTGTAACGGCGTAAGAGTATTGGGGATCTTTATGTATCGCATCGCTTCCGGCACCCGTGGCAAGTTCGAACCTCTTATCCTGTATCTGTATTTTATCAATCATGTTATATTTATATTAAAGTTCTATAGCCTAGTTCTGCGCCACCACTAACAGGTAAAATTATTCCCGTAATAAAACGGGCGGCATTGCTCAAAAGAAAAACACAGGCATCGGCAATTACATCACCTGCTGGCATATGGCCTAGAGGCTGTAGTTTATTAAGGTAGGTTTCAATTTCGTTTTGATTGGGTTGTTCCTGGCTCCAGGCTTGTAGTGTTGGTGTATTTATTGCCGCTGGTGATACTGCATTTACCCTGATCTTAAATGGAGCATAATCTAAGGCCATGGCTTTGGTAAGTGCATTAATTGCCCCTTTGGTGGCTACATATACCGCATGGTTATCTTGCCCGATGCTACCCACCACCGAACTTGTATTTAAAATACAGCCCTGCGATTTTTTTAAATGCGCTATCCCGTAACGGGTGGTATATAGGATGCTTTTTAAATTTACATCCATCAATAAATCCCATTCTGAATTAGTGGTTTCATCTAATGTTTTTGAAGGATGAGCAACGGCTGCATTGTTATGAATGGCATCTATACGGCCATATTTTTCAACAATGGCATCAAAAGCCGCAGCAACAGTTGTTTCGTTTATTAAATTGCAGGTTATAACTAAATTTTCGGTGTTGATGAGTTCATTCAGTTTTTCGTCTGCTAAGGGATTTTTATCGATAATGCAGATGATGGCGCCGGCTTTTACATAAGCTTTTGCGCATTCCCAGCCTATACCATCCCCACCGCCAGTGAGTACGACAACTTTATTTTCGAGCATGCCTCTGTTTTTAATATTTGGTTAATCTTCAGCTAATTTATTGATGAAAATTTGCAATCACTGAAATGAGGTTTGCTAATACTGATGTTATATTAGCTCTTTTTATTATATTGTTATATGATTTAGGTAATATTGATTGCTTTTGAGATTGACCAAACAATAATTTCTATTTATGAAACCCATTTTTGCTAAAATATTAGATGGAAAAGTAAACGATACCTATGGCTTAAAGGTAGTTGATGCGCCGTATTTTTCTACTGAATTTCACTTTCACGAGGAATGTCAGCTTACCTATACGTTAGAAAGTGAGGGGCGGCGTATGATTGGCGATAGTATCGAAAATTTTGGTTCTGATGAACTCATTTTGGTGGGTTCTAATTTACCGCACGTGTGGCATAACAGTAACCAATACTTTAACGCGGTTGATCCGCAACCGCATGCCCGCTCAATTTCAATCTTTATACATCCTGATAAAGTCCTTGATCTTTTTAAGGAGCCGGATAATATCCAGCGGATTAAAAACTTTTTTCAACTGGCCAAACGGGGAATGAAATTTGGCAATGGGGTAAAGAACCGGTTAAAGGAACTGATGCTGAAAGCAGCATTACAGACAGAAGAAATTGAACGTTTAATAAGTGTGCTGGAAATTTTAAACCTGCTTTGTTCCACTAAGGATTACAAATTTTTAACCAGTCCGGGTTACACCAATAATTATCAGTTGAAGGATAACGACAGGATGGATAAAATTTTAAAGTATGTTTTTGATCATTTTAATCAGGAGATTTTATTGAGTGCTGCGGCCGAGATGACGAATATGAATAAGCAGGCCTTTTGCCGCTATTTTAAAAACCGCACGCAAAAAACATTTGTAAGTTTTGTAAATGAGGTAAGAATAGGCCATGCCTGTAAATTAATGGCACAAAGCGATCAGCAGATCAGTGAACTGGCTTATGCTTGTGGTTTTAACAACCTTTCTAACTTTAATAAGTTTTTTAAACAGGCTAAAGGGGTTACGCCGAAGGAGTATAAGAAGATGTTGGTGGTGGATTAGTACTTCTGGCTATGCTTTATTCAGAGATTCCTCTAGAGGGGTCGTCATTGCTGAGGAGGAACGACGAAGCAATCTTTGGTGTAAGACTCGCGGGTATGAAAGATTGCTTCGTTGGCTGAAAAAGCCTCCTCGCAATGACGATTATTCTATATCAATTGCTGTTGAATACCATTTCTCTTACTTCGTCTTCGCTTCCTCAGCACTTAATAAAGCTTCCAGTTCTTTTATTTTTTCAGGATATTTTAACGCAAGGTTATTCTTTTCGCCCACATCATCGCTTAAATTATATAATTGGGCGTTTGGCAGGTTGCCGGTATCGGTATGGGGAAGTTTGTAATAAGCTTCTCCTTTTGATGGCCTGATGTATTTCCACTGGTCTTTAACTATGGCCAGTTGGCCGCTCTGTTCGATAAAAAAATCACGCCCCTTCTGGTCTTTTCCAATAAAGGCATTCCATACATTTTTACTGTCAATTGCATTTTTACTTTCGATGTTGAAGAAACTGGCAAAAGACGCCAGAAAATCAATCTGTGATACCAGTGCATCAGAAACGCCGGGTTTTATTTTCGCCGGCCACGAAATGATAAAAGGTTCTCGGGTACCACCTTCTAAAATGCTGTACTTCCCACCTCTTAACGGGCCTGCAGGTGTATGTCCGTTCAGTTTTTCAGCGCCCTGATCTTCATAGCCATCCATAATTACCGGACCATTATCACTGCTGAAAATAATCATCGTGTTTTTATCCAGACCCAGGTATTTCAGTTGTTTGGTGATTTCGCCAACGGCCCAGTCGAGTTGTAAAATTACATCGCCACGGTAGCCCAGTTCGCTTTTACCTTTAAACATGGTGGCAGGTAAGCGCGGTACATGCGGTTCGGTTAAGGCATAGTACAGAAAAAATGGTTGCTCTTTATTGTCTTCGATAAAGTTTTTGGCTTTAGTTAAAAAGGTAAAAGGTAATTCTTCATCGGTCCAGCGGGCCAGTTTTCCACCTTGCATGTAACCAATACGGCCGATGCCGTTTACAATCGTCATGTTATGACCGTGATTCTGTTCTGCAGGCATTTTTAACAGTTCAGGATGATCTTTTCCTGTTGGATCGGTACCCACCGGGTTTTTATAATCTACCGTAATCGGATCATTTGCATCTAAACCTACCACCAATTGATTTTCCATAAAAACGGTTGGCACCCTATCGGCAGTGGCCGGAAAAATAAAAGAATAATCAAAACCTACTTCTTTTGGACCTGGTTTTACCTCCTTGTTCCAGTCTTTTTCTACCGCAGTGCCCAAACCTAAATGCCATTTACCAACCAAGCCGGTTTTATAACCCGCCTGCTGGAAAATTGATGGGAGTGAACTGTTATCTGTTGGGACAATCAATGCCGCATCGCCGGGTAAAACACCAGTTCCCTTTTTGCGCCAGGCATACCTCCCTGTCATTAACGAATAACGCGAAGGTGTACAGGTAGAAGCCGTGCAATGTCCATTGGTAAACCTTAAGCCTTGTTTGGCCAAGGCATCAATATTTGGCGTTTTAATTTTTGTTGCACCATAGCAGCTAAGGTCGCCATAGCCCAAATCATCAGCGTAAATAATAATAACATTGGGTTTCTTTTGTGCAGATGCATAAAAGTTAAAGCTTGCCAAAAAGACAAATAAGGAGAGTAAAAATTTGTGGTTCATGGTTAGAAAGGCTATTCGGTTAGGCATAAAAAAGGCCAGACAATAATTGCCTGGCCTTGATATAATAAATATTAATCTTCCGCTAAGAATGGGTAACGGTAATCAGTTGGCGATTCGAAAACCTCTTTAATGGTACGTGGAGATACCCAACGCAATAAATTGATCATCGATCCTGCTTTATCGTTAGTACCCGAACCTCTTGCACCACCAAATGGCTGCTGACCTACAACGGCACCAGTACATTTATCGTTGATGTAGAAGTTACCCGCTGAGTTACGCAAAGCGTGGCTGGCTTTTTCAATCGCATACCTGTCCTGAGCAATTAAAGCACCGGTTAAAGCATAAGGCGAAGTGGTATCAATCAATTCTAAAACCTGGTCGAAATCCTTATCAGCGTAAACATAAACGGTTAAAACAGGACCGAACAACTCTTCGCTCATGGTAGTATATTTCGGATCATCAACCACTAAAATGGTTGGTACGATGAAATAACCTTTAGATTTATCGTAGTTACCACCAGCAATAATTTCTACACCTTTATCTTTTTTAGCCTGATCGATGTATTTTGATAATTTATCGAACGAACGCTCGTCGATAACAGCATTGATAAAATTGCTGAAATCTTCCGTTCCGCCCATTTTAAAGGTTGCAAGATCAGCTAACATCTGTTCTTTAATTTCTGGCCAAAGGCTTTCTGCAATGTACACACGGCTGGCCGCAGAACATTTTTGTCCCTGGTATTCGAATGCACCACGAACAATGGCGGTGCTCGCTACTTTTGTTTGTGCGGATGGGTGGACAAGGATAAAATCTTTACCACCGGTTTCGCCCACAATACGTGGATATGATTTGTATTTGTGGATATTGGTTCCGATGGTTTTCCAGATTTCCTGAAACACTTTGGTAGAACCGGTAAAGTGAATACCTGCAAAATCAGGGTGGTTAAAAATAACCTCTCCAGTTTCAGGACCGTCGGCATATACCAAATTGATTACCCCATCAGGTACACCCGCTTCGCGGAAAATTTCCATTAAAAGGTTGGCAGCGTACACTTGTGTATCAGCTGGTTTCCAAACCACAACATTACCCATCATGGCTGCAGATGCTGGTAAATTAGCTGCAATTGCTGTAAAGTTAAAAGGGGTAAGGGCAAAAACAAAACCTTCTAAAGGGCGCTGCTCTACACGGTTCCAGCTTCCGCGTGGCGAAACAGGAGGTTGTTGTTTGTAAATATCAACCATATAACTTACGTTAAAACGTAAGAAATCGATCAGCTCGCAAGCCGCATCAATTTCGGCCTGGTAAGCATTTTTGCTTTGACCCAACATGGTTGCAGCGTTTAATTTATAACGGTATTTACCGGCAATCAGATCGGCAGCCTTTAAGAAAATAGCAGCGCGGTGTTCCCAGGCCAGGTTTTCCCAGTCTTGTTTTGCCGCTAAAGCAGCATCAATGGCCTGTGTAATATGTGTTTTATCGCCAATGCTAAATTGGGCTAAAATATGTTGGTGATCGTGTGGAGGAACAACTTTACCTTTTTTGGTGGTATGAACTTGTTTGCCGCCAATATACATCGGAATATCCTGTTGCTGAGCGCGAGCCTCGGCAAGTGCTTCTTTTAAAAGTGCACGTTCTTTACTGCCTGGGCCATAATTTAATATAGGTTCGTTTACCGGAGTGGGTACGTTAAAAAATCCTTTAAGCATATTTTATTTTTTATGATTTGCACAAAGATAAGGCTTTTTGAGCTAGGCAATTCTATAATTCTGTAAAGAAAACAGAGCAAACGTTTGACTGTGGAAACTGGATTATGGAACGGGTAATTTTAAAGAAGATATGGTTAAAATCTGCCTAAATCGGAATTGTGGTATCAAACAATTATTCGTTATATTAGCTTAATTTAAAAATAAAACAACTAATCTCATCAACCATTTTTAAAAAAAATTACTACTATGGAAAAAAAGACATTATCTATAATCTGGAGCATTGTTTTAATGGTTCTTCTCTTTGGTGAAATAGCCGAATCTTTAGGACGCAGCATTGCGGCAGATTTTGATCTTCATAAGATAGAAGTAAAGAAATAATTGCATAGTTTGAAAATTTCTTCATTGCGGTAGAGATGATGATAATCAAAAAATATTCTTTGCAGCTTGAATAAAAGCGATGCTGAATAAATACCCTACTAACTAGGGAAAATCTAAAAACCCTTATCTGTTTAATCTGCGTTTTTTATCATTTTAAATCTGCGGGAAAAAACGTTGATAAGAAGAGTTGACAACTTTAAAAGCAGGGTGGTAAGAAAGTTGTCAACTCTTTAATTAATAAGCCGAAAACCAAATATCTCCCATAATGGATTATACTATTTAAGTTAGTGCGTACCCATAGATTACAAAGAAAACTGCCGCAGATTTAAGAAGATTTTAACGGGACGTTAAGGATGGTATAGTAGTTAATCCTTTAATAAACCAAAGCCAAATACCTTCCGTGGTGGCTCACACAACTTGGTTTAGTGCTTTTATAATCGAAAATATGATTCGGAGCTTCAAAAATCGAGATTTTAATCTCTTCTAAGTGGTTGTAAACAGGAGAGGCAATGGTATGAACAAAAGGTGTTTGAATATTACTTTTGGTGAAATAGGTATCTCCATCAATATTTACCTCTCCATCAATATTTGAATGAATAATACACTTCAAAATTTTAGGGGCAAAATTTCTGTTACCTGTTTTACGGTTATGGATTTTATAGGCCGATTCTTTCATGCTCCACAACAGCCACACCATACCATCAGGGTTTTTTGCCGATGAAATCAATACCTGTTCCTCATCAGTAAAAATCTTATCCAGATAGTTTTTACGCCGCCAGTTACTTTGGGTTTTGGCTAAATCCAGATCAACAATATCATTACCCAGCATTTGCCGCTAATTTTGATTCAATAATTTCAGTAGTGGCTTTTACATTAAGCATTTTTGCCATCGAATCATTGTCTATTTCAATATTGAATTTTTCTTCAATATCAAGAATGATATCAACCAGGTTGGCTGAATTTATCTTTAAATCATTAATAAAGTCGGTGTTCTCGTCGATATGGGCCAGGGCTGATGTTTCTTCGCTGTAAGGCTGAACGATGGTTTTTAAAGCTTCGATAATCTGTTCTTTATTCATAGGAGTATTTTTTAAAGATAACACAGGCGTTAATGTCGCCAAATCCGAAACTGGCTTTGGCTAAGATATTAATTGGTTGTCGGATTAACGTTTGGGGAATGCTTTTTACATCGATTAAGTTGGAGATTTCAGGATTTAAATCTTCACAATTGATATTGGGGAAAATAAAACCTTCAGATAATTCTAGTATGGAGGCCACACATTCTATACTTCCCGAAGCGGCGATACAATGCCCGATCATGCCTTTTAATGAGTTGATGTAGGGGAAATGGTCCGGAGGTAATTGCAATGCTGCTTTCCAGTTTTCTACTTCCAGGGCATCTTTGGTGGTAGCAGTAAGGTGACCATTAATCACATCAATTTCGTGTGCTTCAATGCCCGCGTTTTTTAAGGATGTTTGTATACAGCGCTGAACCGCGGTTGGATTGGGTGCAGTCATGGTTCCCAAGCCCCTTTGACCACCAGAATTGATATGGCCACCCAGTACTTCCCCGTAAATTTTGGCTTTTCTGGCCAGTGCACTTTCCAGCGATTCTAAAACCAATGCGCCTGCACCGCTTCCCGGTACAAAACCACTTGCTGTGGCGCTCATCGGTCTGCTGCCTTTTTCCGGTTCGTGGTTATGTTTAAAGGTACAAACCTTCATGGCATCAAAACCACCCCATATATAAGGACCGCTATCACTGGTGCTGCCTGCCAGCATTTTTGTAGCCTGACCGGATTTAATCCTTTCGTAAGCCAGTAAAATGCTTTCGGCTCCCGTTGCACAGGCTGAAGAATTGGTGCTTACCTGATTACCCAATCCGAGTTTGCCACTGATAAATGCACTCACGCCGCTGGCCATCGTTTGTATCACGACAGAACTTCCCAGTTTCCTGATTTCAAGCTCATCAATTTTATTAATGGCCCATCTAAATTTATCAATACCAGAAGTTCCGGTACCGAAAATAGATCCACTGTCCCAATCGGGTTCGTCATTATTTTCTATAGCTAAACCTGCATCTTTCCAGGCATCTAATCCTGCAATTACACCATAAACAATACCTGTACTATTTAAGTTGCGTAATTCGAGCGGAGTAAAGTATCGACTGATCCGTTCTTCGCTCAATTCGGGTTTTCCGGCAATCTGACAGGAGAAATTTAAAGTTTCCAGGTCAGGCTGGTGACGGATACCCGAAATCCCATTTTTTATTGCATCCGAAAATTCAGGAATGGTGGTGCCATTGGGTGCACATACGCCCAAACCGGTAATTACAACCCTGTTATCCATTGCTTTTTGAAATTAACATACCTGAAATATTTCCCTTGCAAAGCACCTTGCCAGCAACATTTTCCATTTTTACCTTGCAGCTTAGTTTATTAAACCTGAAATATATTTTTTCGCTGGTTACAATCACTTTCTCACCCGGATAAACCGGTTTTAAAAAATCTATCGCGTTTGATGTCATGGCAATTGATAGTTGATCTTCTATATCGTTATCTTTTAATAAGTAAATTCCCAAACATACCAAACCGATCTGCGCCATGGTTTCGGTGAGAATTACGGCAGGGGTAACCGGATGGTTTTTAAAATGACTTTCGTAAAAAAATAGGTTTTCAGTGTAAGTAAATACTCCCTTTGCACCATTTTCATCAATATGCAATAATTCATCAACAAATAGAAAGGATTTGCCGTAAGGAAGTTTAGCTAATATTTCTTCTTTTGTCATGAGTTATTGAAGGATTGAGTGATTGAATGAATTTTACCATTGCAATAATATTCTTTGTGCCGAAAAGCCTGGACCAAAGCTCAGCATCAATCCTTTTTCTCCTTTTGCCGGTTTTTTATCCATAGTACGTTCTAAAACATAGAGTACCGTTGCACTGCTCATATTTCCATAGAGTCTTAAAACTTCTTTGGTTTCGTCTATATTTTTACCGAGGTCGCTAAATAGTTCTTCTACGGTCTGGATAATCTTTTTTCCACCCGGATGAAAAATTAAGTGGTTTATATCTTTAATTTCAAGATCATTTTTAGCCAGAAACGGGTGGATAATAGCAGGGAAATGTTCAGCAATCGTTTCGGGTACGGCAATATCCAATACCATTCGTAATCCGGTATTGGTAAGCTGAAAACCCATCATTTCTTCCGCATCGTAAAAATGGTACATTTCTTCGGCCAAAATTTCAGGACCTTTATCTTCCTCATTCGAACTTAACAGTACACAGGCCGCACCATCTCCAAATATGGCTGCACTTACAATGTTGACCATCGAAAAATCGTTGAGCTGAAAGGTTGCCGTTGGCGATTCTACTGCAACAACTGCTGCCCGTTTGCCTGGATTTGCTTTCAGAAAATTCTTGGCGTAAATCATACCCGATACCCCGGCGGCACAGCCCATTTCGGTTACGGGTAAACGCACCACATCCTGGCGAAGTTTCAATAAATTGATCAGGTAAGCATCCAAAGATGGGATCATAATGCCCGTGCAGCTTACCGTGATGATGTAATCTAAATCCTGAGCTTGCCAGCCTGCTTTTTCGAGTGCCGAACTCAAACATTTAGCGCCTAATTTAATGCCTTCCCGCACATAAATCTGATTTCGTTCTTCGAAGCTTAAATCGCTAAAAACCTCTTCGGGCGACATGAACGAATAGCGTTTATCAACTGCTGCACCTTCGAAAATCTTTTTCACCTTTCTGATAAAACGCTCATCATGATCTTTCAGCCAAACATCAAGGAAGGGTAAAATCTCATCGGTTGATCTCCAGAACTCGGGCAAGGCTTTGCTTACTGCTTTTACGGTTACGCTCATATATTTTTAATTATCCATTGGTAGCGGAAAGCCCATTTCCATTTTATCGAACTCGATTTAAGGTTTAATTGTTTGGTATATTTAACCAGGTCGGATCTTTTAAACCCACGAAGGATAGATACCAATCCATCTTCGCGCGACATATCATTTAACCGAAATACATAACATAAAACCTTAAAAAGGCGATAAGCCAATGCACTTCGCTGCAGATCATTAATAACGATGCCTATTTTGGCCGATCTTTTGAAATTTTCCAACAGTTTAATAATTTCTTCATCCTTAAAATGATGGAGTGTTAAGGTACAGAGCATAATATCGCAGGGTTCATCCTGACTTAAATCCTCAAAAATATCGCTGCAATCGTAGGTGATATTGGGATAATTTTCGGATAAACTTTTTGCATGATCAATGGTAAACCTATTGGCATCAATTCCTTTCAACATAAAATGCAGGCCATTATTATTGGCATAATCGGCCAAAGTGCGCAACATATCGCCGTTTCCACAGCCAATATCAGTAATACGTATAACTTCATCCTTTGGTTTGCTGGCGATTAAGCTTTTAACCCCATCTAATGTAACTTTATTACCGCCAAGGAGTTGGTTAATGCTGGCTATTTTATCCAGTGCATCTCGTAATATTTCGCCTTCCATGTCAAAATCGTCCATAATTTCGGGGGCAGTGCTTCTATATGTGGTATCTACAGGCATTATGTTGTAATGGTAATGGGTTTTCCGTGGGTTTGTTTGATAATGGTGTCGAGTAGAAAAGGCATTTTGCCTAAAGTATTCATGGCAAACTTTTCGAATTTATTGTTTTTGAGCAGCGAAGATAAAATCCTGCCCATTTTTAATCGGTTTTTAAACTCCTTGTTCCATTGTGCAATATAATTTAGTTCAAGCGCATCACGAGAAGCAATTTTGCCTTCTATTTTTTGGTGCAGCAGCGTCGATACAATTTTAGCACTGTGAATAGCCATCGCCATACCATTTCCACAAAGTGGATGGATCAGTCCGGCCGTATCACCGATCATTAAAATGTGTTTATAAACAGGCTCTTTAGCTTCAAAGGAAATCTGGCTGATGGTTAATGGCATTTCAAACAAATTTTCTGCATTTTCGAAAATGTCTTTTAGGAACTTGTTTTTGTAAAGGATGTTTTCCTGGTTAGCTATAATGTTTTTATGCTTTTTAAAGCTTTCGTAATTGGCCAGGTAACAGATGTTTAACCGATCGTTTTCTACTTTGGAAACCCCACAATAGCCACCTTCGAAATTATGCAGGCTAACCACATCATCAGGAAAATTAGCTTTATAATGTGCTTTAACCGCAAGGTAGGGCGATTGCTTGTTGATGAATTTCCGGTTCAGTTTAACATCAATGGCTGATCTTTTTCCATAAGCCCCGATTACGTAAGAAGCAGCAAAACTAGCCGTTGCCGTTTCAACTATGAATTGATCATCTGTAAAATTCACTTGCACAACACGATCGTGGATCACCTTTACATTTCTTTTGATGAGTTCGGTGTAGAGGTAGTGGTCTATAGTGTACCTGCTTAGTCCAAAACCGCCAAGCGGTAATTTCGTCTGTATGCTTTTGCCCGAAAGGGAAGTAAAAATCAGATCGCTGATCAAAGCAGGTTCAAGGCTTTCAATATCGAGGCCGAGCCATTTAAAATAGGGCAGTACCTCGTTCGAAATGTATTCGCCACAAACTTTATGATGGGGATAGGTATCTTTCTCAATCAGCATCACATTTAGCCCGAGTTTGTTCATGTGGAGTGCAGCAGTTAAGCCTGCCAATCCACCGCCAATAATTAAAATTTCTGTTTCGGGCTGCATAAAATGAGATGGAACGCTAATATAACACTTTAAATGTCTGTTTGTTCCGGTTGCAAGTCTTTAACGCGTTTGCGCTCGTTTCCAAACGAGTGCAGAAATAGCTTTATGATTGTATCGTAGAACGTGTTGCACTTTTACCACAGAGGTCGCCGAGAAAAGACACCGAGGGCACGGAGTTGGGCGTATAGATAGCGTGCAGTCAGATGTTACCATCTGACAGGAACGTTAACAGTTTGAGACCGGGTTTAAAAACCTTTAATAGCAGCAGTGGCAGTATTGGTTAAACGGGATTGCAGCGATATACTTTTGTTTTCCTTCAAAAACAAAAGATTTAGCGGAAAGCCCGGCTAACATTAATCTTTACTGCAGGCACTGCTTTCCCAATTATTTTAATCTGTTTATTGCTTGTGAAGAAATAGCTTTACGATTGCATCGTTGAACACGGGCGTTAGCGCTAATTTTTTATCTATCACTCCGTTCTTCCATATTCAAATCGGTATCGAACGGACTTTTGGTAAATGGATAAATAGATTGTTTAACAAAACCTTTCGGGTAGGCAGCCTCATGCACACCCGTTCCTGCCGGCCATTCCTTGCCTGGTAAATAATAAGTGCCGAATATCATATCGATAAAAGGGAATATAGAGGCAAAATTATGTCCGTAATATTTAGGGTCTTCGCAATGGTGCCAGTGGTGGTATTGAGGTGTTGTGAAAATATATTTCAATGGTCCGAAATTAATCCGGGTATTGGCATGGATCATAACTGCGTGGATGGCAATAAAAATGATGTACACATTAAATACCGTTGATGAAAAACCCAATACATAAAGCGGAATAAAAGTCATGGCACGGGTAAAAAAGATATCGATAAAATGGGTACGGCTTCCGGCCAGCCAATCCATATTCTGTGTAGAGTGGTGTATGGAGTGGAAACGCCACAGCGATACCCTGGTGTGGAAAAAACGATGTGCCCAATATTGAAAAAGATCCGTGCTAAAAAATGCCAAAAACAAGGCTACTATAAATGGCAAACCCTGTACCCAGGCATGTACCTTATCCAGTCCCATCCATCCAAAAAATAATACTGCAGGTTTTTGGGTGATGATACCGAAAAATTGAATAAACAGGTGGCTGATTACAAAATACGTTAAATCGGTACGCCATTCTTCGTGGAATTTGGTCTGCTCATTATTTTTCGGGAAAAACAACTCCAATGGAACAAAAATAGCGACCATTAAAAGCAGGTCTAAGATCATCCAGTCTAACCCAAAATGCCAGTTCGATTTAGCAACATCCCTGCCTTCTACGCTTAACGCACCCAGTATAACCGCTAAAGCGCCCAATGCAAAACCTGGCCACGCCCATTTAATTTTTTTGCTGAGGATTAAACTTAATAAAGCGAAAAAGAAACAGGCAATAACACCACCAAGCATTAAAGCTTCCATACTCTCTTTGGTGTATATTTCGCGGAATTCGGGGGTGGTAAGCTTTTCAGGATAATGAAAACAAAGGATCCCTAAAAGCGCCAATACAGCTAAAAAAATAGAAATATACCCACTGATCTGGCCTTGGCCTACAACTAATCTTTTACTCGGAGACATTAAAATATGTTTTGATAGATAACAATGATAATAAAAAAACTTAAATTATAGTTGATTTATTAGTTCAATTGTTCATTGGTTCAATTGTCATTCGTTTATTGGTAACTGCCAACTGCCAACTGCCAACTGAAAACAGGATATTGTTTCGTTTAGTCAATAATGCGCTTGATTACTGATCATTGGACATTGATTATTGGTCATTAGTAAATCGACTTCCGACTCCGGACTCCCGACTTCGGACTATATCATTTTTCTCCAAACCATTTCATCCGCTTATCGGTTCCTTTATGGGGCATGCCACTACAATGCCTTTCTTTTTTAAATAATCAGTATTTTTGAAACCACGATATGTTACTAAACTACCTACGTCTTTTACTGCTCCCTTTTTCATTGATTTACGGAATGGCCATCATCCTCCGTAAAAAACTTTACGATTGGGGGATCCTACGATCGGTGAAGTTTGATCTGCCTGTAATTTGTGTAGGTAATCTGGCCGTTGGCGGATCGGGAAAAACACCTACCGTTGAATATTTGGTGAGGTTGCTGGCTGATTACAAAATCGCGATTTTAAGTAGGGGATATGGCAGGAAAACAAAAGGATTCATTCTTGCCGATGGCAATGCCACTGCCGAAACCATTGGTGATGAACCTTTGCAGTACCATCAAAAATTTAATGGGATAACCGTTGCCGTGTGCGAAGACCGTGTAAAAGGCATTAATAAGTTGAAAGAAAATCACGATTTAATTATCCTCGATGATGCCTTTCAGCACCGTGCTGTGCGGGCAGGTTTTAATATCCTGCTTTTCGAATTTAGAAAATTAGGCACTTTGCAATTTTTACTGCCGGCGGGTAATCTGAGAGATGTTTTTTCTTCCAGAAAAAGAGCAGATGTTTTATTAGTTACAAAGTCGCCCGTTCCTTTGTTACATGTGGCCCAACAGGCTTCAGTAAATGAGTTGCAGCCCAATGTCGGTCAACCGGTATTACATTCTTACCTACAATATGGCAATCTGCATCATTTGTATCAAAATGAAAGCCGCACACTCGAATCAATTAAAGATTTTGAAATTTTTCTTTTAACCGGAATCGCCAATCCGGAACCCTTAATAGAAGAACTCGGGAAATATTCAACAACCATTAAACACGAAGAATTTCCTGATCATTATGCCTTTAAAGAAGCAGATATCAGAAAGTTTAAAAGCACTTTTCTGGCCGGGATTAAAAAAGAAAAAATCATCATCACAACAGAAAAGGATAGCAAGCGTTTAAGAGCTACCGGATTTGAAGATTTACTGGTAGATTTACCTGTATATTATTTACCCATAGAGGTTGAATTATTTGAAGAAGATAAGATTACCTTTGACGAACTCATTTTAAATTATGTTAAGAGCAATAGAAGAAACCGTTGAATATATAAAACGTAAAACAGAAAATTTTAAACCAGAAATAGGCATTATTTTAGGTACTGGTTTAGGTGGCCTGGTAAAAGAAATCGAGGTTGAACATCAATTGATGTATTCTAATATCCCAAACTTTCCTATTTCTACTTTAGAATTTCATAGCGGCAAACTTATTTTTGGTACATTAAACGGAAAGAAAATTATTGCCATGCAGGGCCGTCTGCATTATTATGAAGGTTACAGCATGCAGCAAATTACCTTCCCGGTAAGGGTAATGAAAGGTTTAGGCATCGAAAACCTGATCGTTTCCAATGCTGCGGGTTCATTAAATCCCGAATTTAAAAAAGGCGATTTAATGATTATCGAAGATCACATTAACCTGCAACCCGATAATCCTTTGCGCGGTATCATCGAAAGTGAGTTGGGACCTCGTTTTCCGGATATGAGCCAGCCTTACAAACGCGATATCATTGCCAAAGCTTTAGAAATTGCAAAAGATGTTGATATCAAATGCCATAAAGGCGTGTATGTAGCCGTTTCCGGTCCGAATTTAGAAACCAAAGCAGAATATAAATATTTACGTTTAATTGGTGCCGATGCAGTGGGCATGAGTACTGTACCCGAAGTAATTGTGGCGAATCATGCCGGTTTACCCGTTTTTGCCATTTCTGTACTTACAGATGAAGGTTTCCCTGAAGATCTGCAACCTTTTAATTTAGATGAAATTTTAGCTGCTGCGGCCAAGGCCGAACCAAAGATGACAGAGATTTTAACCCGCTTAATTTCTGAATTGTAACATGCGTAAAATCGTTCAAATCTGTTTTTTAGTCTTTATGCTTGCTGGCATCAATAAAGCCTTTGCACAAGATTTAAAAACAAATGTGGGTACCAACAAAGAACTCGATTCTGTGCGGAAAAAACTGGATGGTGGAAAAGATTCTGTGGTTTTTACAGCAAGGTACATCCGCTTTACCAAACTTGGTTTAAGTAAAGATAGTATTGTTCTTTTGCCTTTGGATACCACTACTGTTAATATCCAGAATTACAGTCCGCTTTTACAGCCCATGCATCCTACCGTTAGTACAGGTAATATGGGTTTATCTGCGAGGCCATTATTATATGAGCCGAGTAAGCGGATAGGTTTTGATGTGGGTTTCCACTCGCTCGATTATTACGCCTTAACCCCCGAAGATATTATTTACTATCAGGCCAGAACGCCTTTTACCAGTTTATACTTTGTTAGTGCCGGACAAAAGGAACAGCTTTTTAGGGCTATACATAGCCAGAACATTAAGAAAAACTGGAACGTTGGCGTAAATTTTAACCGCGCAGATTCTAAAGGTTTTTATGTGAGGCAGCGCGGTGATAACTTGAATGTTGCTGTTTTCTCCTGGTACCAATCGCCTAGCAAACGTTATAACATGTGGGCCTCTGCAATTTTTAATACCATGCGTGGTTACGAAAATGGTGCGGTGGTAGCAAAAAATATATTCGATCCGGGCTATAACGCCATCAGCAGAGATGGTGAAGCCGTAAACCTGGCGGATGCGCGGAACATGTATAAAAAGAATACGTTGTTTTTAAAGCAGACTTATTATGTAGGCAGAATTGATACTTCTGCAAACGCAAACAATGCTGTTTTGCCGACCAATAAAGTTACTTATACCTTTGAGTACAATAATGACAGTTACGATTTTTATAAAAATGGTACTGATCCGAACAATGTATTGCCTCCCGGGATAAATAGTACAACGTTTACAAACGATTCTACCCATGTACAGCACATTAAAAATGAATTTATTTATAGTTTTTTCTTAAGACCTAAAAATTCATCACTGATTAAAAATGAATTAAAGGTTGATGCGGGAATCAGGCACGATTACTACAAACACGAATTTTTGGGTATTAAACAAGACGGAACAAATTACGAACAAAGCCGTTTTGCTTATCAGAATATAACCATTTTAGGAGCTGCAGGTTATAGATTCTCTTCTAATATAGATTTTAACTTAAATGTTGAACAAATATTGCAGGGCGAAAATGCAGGCGATTATTTGTATGAAGCGAAAAGTAAAATCTTGTTGAGCAAATCAATCGGACGGATAGAGGTAGGGGCTTATGCACAAAACCAATCGCCGGCTACCATTTTCAATTATTACCATGGTAACCATTATCAGTGGACCAATAACGATTTTAAAAACACTAAAATTGCCAATTTATCATTCAATTATATTAATGATAAATATGCTTTAAACGCAGGGGCCAGGTATATTTTAACCAGTAATTACCTGTATTTCGGTGCCGATCATTCTAGCGGTACCACGGCTATTTTACCTAAACAGGCAACAGCCGATATCAGCTTGATCAGGATTGATGTATCCAAAAAGTGGAGGTTTGGCAGGTTTGCAATGGAAAATTATGTAGCTTATCAAAAAACCGATGATAATGCCATTTTAAGAACCCCCGAATTTTATACTTATAACAGTATTTATTTCGATAATACCTTTTTTAAGGTGTTAAAAGCAAATATAGGCTTTGATGTAAGGTACAATTCTGAATACGCAAATTACCTGTATTCGCCAGCAACCGCACAGTTTTATATAGACGAAAGCAATCCGGTTACTTTCGCATCAAAACCGATTGTAGATGTTTTCTTTAAAGCCAATTTGAAACGGGCCAATATATTTGTGAAATACGATTTCGTAAACCAGGGGTTATTTCAAAGGGGATATTATACCGTAAACAGGTACCCGATGCAGGATGCATTGTTGAAGTTTGGCGTAACCTGGAACTTCTACGATTAATAAATCAATTGATGACATAAACAGAGATTGTATCATAAAGTTGATTACAGCTCAAATGCTGTAATGTTAAGCTTGGTGAAACATCTTGAAAAGTATTTAAAAGGTTCTTCGACAGGCTACCATTGACAGATCCCATAGTAAAGTCGTCATTTCGACTGGAGTGTAACGTAATGGAGAAATCTTTTAACCTGGTTCAAAGATTTCTCCACTGCGGTCGAAATGACAATACTCCGAGACCAATTAACTCCTTTATCCATCTGTCACTCATATTGATCTTTATAGCATACATTATCCTACCATGGACAGAATCTAAATAGAAACGTCGTCATCTCGACTGTAGCGCAGCGAAATGGAGAGATCTATTTACCAAGTTATTGAAATCGAATTTAAAAAATTTCTTCCCGAATCTTCGGGATCGAAATGGCGGCTCCTCGAGTAAAGCAAAAAATATTCAACTGAAGTTTTATAAGGCATAAAAAAACCGTCCCGATTTTATATCGGAACGGTTTTTTAACTTTAAGCCTTTTCTTAGAACGAATAACCAACTGAGAAACCTAATACGCGGTTAGTTAACTTGTTGGCATTAGCTTGTCTGTCTTTT
Organism: Pedobacter jeongneungensis; assembly: GCF_000633455.1. Taxonomy (GTDB): domain Bacteria; phylum Bacteroidota; class Bacteroidia; order Sphingobacteriales; family Sphingobacteriaceae; genus Pedobacter; species Pedobacter jeongneungensis_A. The sequence continues at coordinate 121,575 of NZ_AYMG01000023.1, read as the reverse complement.
GGAGTTAAATCGGTTAAACCTAAACCATAGTTAGCACCCACTAAAAATCCAGAGTTTGTACGGTAAGATAAACCGAAGTTTGCACCGAAATCTGTACTGCCAAAATTTTTATCGCTTGCACTACCAAAAGATAAGTCGCTATCATTAGAAACAACAGCTGTAGTACTTGCATTAGTAGTGTTATTTACAGTTGTAGTTCTTATTTCTCCTTTATCTTTTCCAGAGATATTGAAGCCAATATAAGGACCTGCACTAATCTGTATTGCTCCAGCATCACCCGTAGGAATTCTAAATACCGCGTTAATTGGAACCTCAATGGCCATTAAATTGGTTTTTCCGGTTGTTGTAGTAGTTATGGTTGAATTATTGGCCGTTATTGTCGATACTGATTCACCCTTTGCACCTTTATTTTGTAATGATATACCTGGTTGAATAAAGAAGTTGTTTCCTACACCAAAATCACCAAATGCAGTAACATTAAAACCAACGTTGTTTTTTACATTCTCGTTGTATGCGTTTGCTGCTGCATCATCACCACCTGCGTGGAATTTTGATAAGTTAACACCGGCCTTAATTCCAAAACGGGCAGTCTCGCCAGTCATTTTTGTTTGTGCAAATGCACCTGTTGCCAATAAAATAACCGAAGCGCTTAATAATAACTTTTTCATAATATTTTTCTTTTAGAAGAATCTTGTTTTAAAATTTTCAGGCTTTCACCTGTTGTTAATTACAAGCCTCATTTCCAAAAGCTGTGCCAAAGTATCAAGTCTGTTACATTTAAGCTTCTAATTGTCTGGTTTACAGTGTCTTTTTTAATGATTTCTGATATGGTGATATCGATAGATCGTTATACCAATGCAGGGGTTTCACTGTATAGTTAATAGGAATATTAAGTGTAATTATGAATTTTTTACACCCAAAAGGAATAATGCCAAACCAATAATATTATAAAAAATTAAGTTTTTTGAGGTTTCTTTTTTGCTGCCGGGAAGAGCACATTGTTTAAAATTAAACGGTAACCCGGCGAATTGGGATGTAAACTTAAATCTGTTGGTGGATCGCCAACCGCATGCTGGTAATCTTCCGGATCATGACCTCCATAAAAAGTAAACTGCCCTTTACCAATCTCTCCATGTAAGTACCTCACTTCAGCAGCACCCTTATTTTCGCCCAACACAGTTACGCTGGTCTTCACCAGGCTTTTTCTAAAAGCGGTTGTTTGCCCCATAAAACCTTTAATTACCTTATCGTGATCTTGTGTAAGCATGGTGGGCACCAAATCCCATTTGGCAGAAAAATCGAATAAAGTAAAGTAATCGTTGCTTTGGTTTAAAGTACGTGTTTGTGTAGCATCAATATCCGAAAATTCATAATTCATGGGATTATTATCCAGTTTAAAATTCTGAAAAGCCAAAGTTTTGTTAAAATCCAGTTTAGCTTGTGCATTTGGGTCGGCAGGGTCTCCATCAAACATTTGGGCGCAGATATCTACACCATCTGCAGCCAGTGCAATATCGAAACTATCGGTACCAGAACACATGGCAAAAAGAAAACCTCCCCCTGCACAGTATTCTTTGATGTGTTTGGCTACAGCCAGTTTCATTTCTGAAACTTTTTTATAGCCCATACGCTTGGCCAGCGCTTCCTGGTTTTTAACGTCTTCCTGGTACCAGGTGGCATACCTGAAATTGGCCCAAAAACGTCCGTACTGACCGGTAAAATCTTCATGGTGTAAATGCAGCCAGTCATATTTGCTTAATTTATCCTGAAGAATATCGTCATCATAAATTACATCGTAAGGAATTTCGGCATAAGTAAGCACCAGCGTAACCGCATCATCCCAAGGTAATTTGCTCTTAGGAGAATATACCGCAATTTTGGGCGTTTTCTCCAGTTTCACCATTTCCATATTTACTGATGGGTCGCTAATTTCGTTCAGCAAACTCACTACTTTACCATCAGCAATTACTTCGTATGATACTCCGCGGATCTTCAATTCATCTTCTACAGCTTTGTTGTATTTGATTAAAAAGCTACCACCGCGATAATTTAACAGCCAATCAACCTCCAGTTGTTTACTGATGGTCCAGTAGGCAATTCCATAAGCTTTAAGGTGGTTTTTCTGGTCTTCATCCATATAAATTAAGAGTGATGAAGCCCTAAGCCCTAAAGAGCAAAGCAGGCAAATGAGCAGGATATAATATTTCTTTATCAAATCGGTGTGCTTAAAACACTAAAATACCGCATTTAAACTGGATAGAAAAATTTAATGATGTTATAAGTTATACAATTTTGTTATTTTTGCCCTCTACCAAAAAAAATGAACATTTTTTTAGGCGAACAAAATTTAAAATTAGTACCGATATTAATATGAGTAAAGCAATAATAAAAACAGAAAAAGGCGAAATGACCGTAGAATTCTACGAAAATGACGCGCCGAAAGCCGTTGCAAACTTTAAAAAATTAGCTAAAGAAGGCTTTTATGATGGTGTAACTTTTCACCGTGTAATCCCTAACTTTATGGTTCAGGGTGGATGCCCAAATTCAAAAGATCCGGCTAAAGCACATTTAGCAGGTACTGGTGGCCCAGGTTATAAAATCGATTGCGAACTGGACGGAGAAAATCAGTTTCACGACCGTGGTGTTTTATCGATGGCACATGCTGGCCGTAACACTGGTGGTTCACAGTTTTTTATCTGCCACAGCAGAACCAATACTGCACATTTAGACCGTAACCATACTTGTTTTGGTAAAGTTGTTGAGAATGTAGATCTTGTTGACGATATCCGCCAGGGCGATAAAATTTTGAATATTGAAGTTTTAGAAGATTAAAAAATAGATGCGAGATTTGAGACATTAGATTTGAGACTTGATTTCTCTGATTAATGTCCCATTCTCATTAATAATTGAACAGGGAGTTTTAGTTATTTGATTTGAGTGATTTCTCATTTCTCATATCTCGAATCTCATATCTCAAAAAAAAATATGAATTTAAGAGGAATTGTTGCCGTATCTGGCAGACCAGGTTTATTTAAACTGGTTGGGCAAAATAAAGTAGGTTATATTTTAGAGGGTTTGGATGCCCAAAAAACTAAAGTTGTAGCCAACATTACCAATACTAAACTGGCTTCGTTAGAAGACATTACGGTATATGGTGAGGATGAAGAAATTAAATTGGCAGATATTTTTGCTAAAATTTCTGAAAAAGGATCAACCCCGGATTTAAAAGGCGATTTACGTGCTTACTTTTTAGAAGTAGCTCCAGGTCACGATCAGGAAAAAGTTTATGCTTCAGATATGAAGAAAATCATTACCTGGTATAACCTGTTGAAAGATCTTCCTTTATTTACTGAAGAAACTCCGGAAACACCTGGTACACCGGCAGAGGTTAAATTATCAGAAGAAAAAGCAGCTTCAGACAAGAAAACTAAAGCAAGTGGCGCAAAAGCATCAGCGAGTGCTAAAGCAACTACTAAAACTTCAGCTCCTGGTAAAAGCAAGCATGACAAGTAAAAAAGGCGTTTAAGCTTTATTTACATGATGATAGAGAACACCAGGCCATGTGTCTGGTGTTTTTTTATGGGTTTAATCGAAGAAATACCAAAGTAAAGCTACAATTGCTAAAGAAGCAATAATGCTGATCCATAAGTATTTATTGTTGCGGTTCTGATCGCTTTTATATCTGTATTCCCGTTTATATTTATCTAATAGCATAATTTCTTTTATTTAATGATGATTTTATTCTTGTTTTTCCATATTCATCGTCCATCTTACCTCAGCCATTTTCCATCTTAAGCATGATGATAAGGTTCTCCTTTTAAAATGCTAAATCCCCTGTAAAGCTGCTCTACAAAAAACAACCTGATCATTTGGTGCGAAAAAGTCATATCCGATAAAGAGATTAAACCATTTGCCCTTTTGTAAATGCTTTCGTCAAAACCATAAGGCCCACCAATAATAAAGATAAGATGCTGTACACTACCCACCATCTGTTTATTTAAATAGTTGGAAAATTCTACCGAAGAATATTTTTTTCCTTTTTCATCCAATAAAATCACAACATCGCCATTATTGATTTGTTTGTGCAGCAACTCTGCTTCTTTTGCTTTTTGCTGCGCTTCACTCAGGTTTTTTACGTTTTTTACATCAGGTATGGCCAAAAAACTAAAATTAATATAATGTTTCAGGCGGTTGATGTATTTATCAATCCCCTCAATTAGATATTTATCTTCGGTTTTGCCAATGGCGATCAGGGTAATCTTCATTTAATATTTTGCCTATCTTTAGAATTTGGAGATTCAAACTTAGAGAAAATTGTAACAAAAAATACAATCTATCCATCTGATAGCTTCGGAAATATATACAGAATAAAAATCATGCTGAAACAACAACAAGAAATCGTAGCCGGTTACCAGGAGAAAATAAAAGAAGTTACCACAGAAATTGATCAGACCAAAAAGCTGATCGACCGGCTTTCTTTTATGCGCATCGGTTTGTTCCTTGCCGAAATTTTACTTTTTATTGCACTGGTGAGCTCAGCAGATGATAACCTGCGGACTTTAATCCAGATTGGTTTAATGGTACCTGTAATTGCTTTTGCTTTTATTGTGCGCAGGCAAAGTAAGCTCGATCGTGAAATCGATTATAAAAAACAACTTTTGTGGGTTTATCAGAACGAATGGAATATTTTAAACGGAATAGCAAACGGTTACAATGATGGTACTGTTTTCGAATCGGAGCTGCATCCTTATACTTCTGATCTTGATATTTTTGGAAAAGCATCATTATTTGCACTGATTAACCGTTGCAGTACCAAAAGCGGAAATGATATTTTGGCTAAAAGTTTAGCAGAAAAATCTATGCTTGATAAGATGCTGCTAAGACAGGAAACAGTAAAAGAAATTATTGAAAAAATAGATGAAACCTACAGTTTCAGGGCTAATCTGCATGGTTATGATCCGGATAAGATAGAGCAGATTAAAACGCAGTTAAAGTACCAGCTGGGAGCGCAACTGGAATTTGTGAAAGGAAAATTTTTGAGGCTTTACGTTAAATTAGTCCCTTATCTCTCCATCGCCCTGATTTTAGCCGGACTTTTTGTAAGTAGTATTTTCTGGAAAATTTTGATATTGCTTTGCATTATTCATACAGGTTGGAATGTGTTGTTGGGTGCAAAAATCAATAAGGTTTTTTACACTTTCGGCGGAAGTTCTAATCTCCTGAACGGATATGCAGGTGCTATTTTATGGACAGAAAATCAAAATTGGAAAAGCCCTTATACCTTAAGTTTATTGGACTCGAAAATTCCGGTAAGTAAAGAAATTAAAGCGCTGTCTAAAATTATCGGGAATTTTGATGCAAGGCTAAACCTCATAGTTGGCGGAATATTGAATGCACTTTTATTATGGGATTTAAGGTGCTGTGTAAATCTCGATAACTGGTATAAATCATCTTCAGATGATGTGGTTACAGCCCTCGATCATTTGGGCGATTTTGAGGAACTGATTTCACTGGCCACAACAGCTTATAATCAGCCCGATTGGGTTTTCCCTGTACTTAAAGATCAATTCGCCCTGTCGACCATTAACATTGGTCATCCGCTGATTAATGAGCAGTTGAGGGTGAATAACGATTTTCATCTCGAAACAAAACCAACCGTTGATATTGTAACAGGCTCCAACATGGCGGGTAAAAGTACTTTTTTGCGCACATTAGGCATTAATATGATATTGGCCTATACAGGTTCATCCGTTTGTGCCAAAAGTATGGACTTATCTGTTTTTTCGATCAATACCTATATGCGGATTAAAGATTCGCTAAATGAAAGCACTTCTACTTTTAAGGCAGAGTTAAACCGTTTAAAAATGATTTTAGATCATGTGGTGAGTGATAAAGATACTTTGGTACTGATTGACGAAATGCTCCGTGGTACCAACAGCAGAGATAAATATCTGGGATCAAAGGTTTTTGTAGAAAAACTGATTGCCGAAAAAACACCGGCACTTTTTGCTACGCACGATCTGCAACTGGCCGATCTGATTATAGATCATCCTGAAACGGTCCGTAATTTCCATTTTGATATCCAGATTACCGAAGGCGAAATGAAATTCGATTACCTGCTCAAGCAGGGCCCCTGCAAAACTTTTAATGCCGCCATTTTATTGAAAGAAATTGGCCTGACATTAGATTAATGTGTTGTGGTAGTGGTGTAAGATGTTACCATCTGACATTATAGAGAAATATTTAAACCAAGCAGATGGTAACACCTGATTGCACGTTAATTAAACCTATTATCCCTATACTGTTTTGGCGAAATGCCCATAATACTGGAGAAAAGCCTGCTAAAATAATAAGGATCGTTGATGCCGATTTTTTGGGCAATTTCATTGATCCGTAAATTGGTAAACAGTAAATACTGGGTGGTTTTCTGGATTTTGAGCTGGTTAAAGTAATCGATAGGGGAGGTTCCTGTTTTCTTTTTAAATATGGCAGATAAATAAGATGGAGATAAGTAAACCGCTAAAGCCAGTTCTTTTAAACTCAGGATCTTTTCAATATTGTTTCGCATAAAATCAATAAGCTCTTCTACTTTATCAGGCTCAATGATTTTATCGGTCTGTTTGTCGGTATAAATAATTTCTGCAATGTAGTGGTGGAAACATAAATTGGCATAAATAATATTTTCACGGCTAAAACCTCTTTCCAATCGGTTGTAAATAGTGTTGAACAACATATTCCTTTCATCGTTAAACCCTGCATAAGCTTTATAGTGCTGTAAGGAATCTACAAGCTGGTCGGCACCAGGCCCTGAAAAGTGGAACCAATAAATAGTCCATGGTAAAATCGGATCAGCCTGATAAATGTGTGCTGTTTTTTTAGGAATAATGATGAAGTTGCCGGCCTCTACATGGTAAGAAGTACCCTGAAATTCTACATTTCCTTTACCTTCGGTACAATAAATCAAAATGTGCTGATCTGCTCCATGTTTTCTTTGTGCATAATGATTCAATGCTTTACGGTAATAGCCAATATCGGTAACAAATAAATTGTTTATGATACCGTTTGCGATGCATTGTTTTAAAACTACGTTCTTTGGAACGATAATGGATTTCTGGAAATCGAAACTATTTTTTTCTCTGATCGGGTATCTCTCCATATTGATGTTCTAAAAAAAAGTAATATAATCCATCTTTTGTGCAAATTAATACATTTTTGTGTATTATATTTTTATCCACCTTTGGTTTACAGTAAATGAAACTTAGCGATTTAGCAAAAATAATATGTTCTATCATTATTTAGAACATTGTTTAGCTTAGTTTAACTTTGTTTACAAATAAAAAACTGCTAAAAATTAAACCAAGTTTACGCTAACCAAATGTTATTGAAAAAGAAAATATTATTTGCGTCCGGTTTTACACTGGTTGTGATCACTTTAATTATCTTTTCACTCTTTTCTTCAGAAAAACAAATTGATTTTAACTCACAGGTAAAGCCTATTCTGAATAAAAAATGCATTTCGTGCCATGGTGGGGTTAAGCAGCAGGGTGGTTTTAGCGTTTTATTTAGGGAAGAAGCTTTGGCCAAAACCAAAAGCGGTAAACCAGCAATTATTCCTGGCAATCCGGAGGAGAGCGAATTTATTAAGCGCCTAAAATCCAACGATCCTGAAGAAAGGATGCCCTATAAACACCCTGCCTTAAACAATGATGAAATCGATATACTTAGTGGTTGGATAAAACAGGGGGCAAAATGGGGCAACCACTGGGCCTACGTAAGTGTAAAGCCAACCGAGGTACCTGATGTAAATAACGATTGGGTGCGCAACGACCTGGATAAATTTATTTTTGCAAAACTGGAAGAAAATAAACTCGAACCTTCTAAAACGGCTGATAAAGCTACGTTGTTAAGAAGAGTAAGTTTAGATCTGATCGGTACCTATCCGTCAGATCAGTTGGCGAAATTTTACCTCAGCAGTAAAGACGAACAGCAGGCCTATAATGTACTGGTTGATAGTTTGCTGGCTTCGCCGAAGTTTGGCGAACGCTGGGCATCAATGTGGCTGGATATTGCCCGTTATGCCGATACCAAAGGTTATGAGAGCGATCCCAACAGGAACATCTGGAGCTACCGGGATTGGGTGATTAAGGCCTTTAACCGCGATATGCCTTACGATCAGTTTATTACTGATCAGATCGCCGGCGACCTCTTTCCGAAGCCGACCGATGCCCAGTACATTGCAACAGCATTTAGCAGGAATACACCAACCAACGATGAAGGGGGAACCAATAATGAAGAATTTAGAACGGCCGCAGTTTTAGACCGGGTAAACGCCACCTGGGAAGGTCTGATGAGTACCACTTTTTCTTGTGTACAATGTCATAGTCACCCATACGATCCTTTCAAACATGATGAATATTATAAATTCATGTCGTATTTTAACAATACCAGGGATGAGGATGTGCCGGGAGAATACCCCTTATTTAAAAATTTTAACGATAGCCTGAAAAATCAGCTTAACAACCTGACGAGTTGGGTTAAAACCGTTTCGGGTAAAGAAAGGGCGTCAGAAATGGAGTTATTTTTAAAAACCGGACAGCCAGCTATAAATTCGACTACGGCCGATCAATTGGTTAATTCGGTAATTGGCAATAACAATATTGCACTGTATTTTAAAAACAGTTCATCAGCAAGGTTAAAAACGGTTAAGCTCGACAATATTGATCAGTTGATCATGCGCTATAATTGCAGCAAAGCAAATGGCATCATGAGTTTACATTTGGGCTCGCCTAACGGACCTGTTTTAAAATCATGGAAACTGGCACAAACGAGTGGTTATCAGAATGTGGAAATCGATTTTCCAAAACATGCTGGGGTGAAGGATGTGTATCTCAAATACACCAATTCTTCCGTTAAAAATCCTGACGAATTTATGGTGTACTTCGATTGGTTTTACTTTACCAGGCAATTCCCCGGAAAAGGTACTCCTGAATACTTAACATACAAAAAGACATTTAATACTTTAATGGACGCGCAGGTGCCTACTACGCCGATCATGGTCGAAAATCCATTAAGCATGCAGCGTAAAAACTATGTATTTGAGCGTGGCGCCTGGACATCAAAAGGTAAAGAAGTAAAAGCAGGTGTGCCCAATTCTCTGGCTTTTGCCATGCCGAAAAATGCACCCGATAATCGCATGGGCTTAGCGATGTGGCTTACTGATAAAAGAAATCCACTGGTATCGCGTACCATGGTCAACCGCTTATGGGAGCAGCTTTACGGCGCTGGTTTGGTAGAAACGCTAGAAGATATGGGGACGCAGGGAATGGCGCCAACTCATCAGGAACTTTTAGATTTTATGGCCTACCAGTTTATGTATAAATACAATTGGAGTGTTAAAAAAATGCTGAAAGAGCTTGTGATGATGGCTACTTACAGACAGGACAGTAAAGTTTCTAATGAATTAAAAGAAAAAGATCTTTTTAATAAGTTTTATGCACGTGGCTCGAGGGTGAGGCTGAGTGCAGAGCAGATCAGAGACCAGAGTTTAGCCGTTTGTGGTGTGTTGAGCAATAAAATGTATGGTCCGCCGGTAATGCCATGGCAGCCAGAAGGTATTTGGTTTTCGCCTTATAATGGTGCGAAATGGATCACCAGTGGAGGAGAAGAACAGTATCGTAGGGGGATTTACACTTATTGGAAACGCACTGCTCCCTATCCATCTGCAATTGCTTTTGATGGCGCTTCAAGAGTGGTGTGCAGTCCGCGACGCATTCGTACCAACACTCCTTTACAGGCTTTGGTTACGCTAAATGATAGCGTGTATATCGATCTGGCGAGAAAACTAGCCCTTCGTATGGAAAAAGTAGGTGGAAATACCAGTAAAACTAAAATTGCAAAGGGCTACGAAATGATTTTATATAAAAGCATTCCTCAAAACAGATTAAAGGTATTTGAAGACCTGTATGCTAAGGCTTTTGAGGAGTTTAAAAAGAATTCGGCAAGTGTATCGGCGTTTATGGGCGATAAACAAAAGAAATATAAGCCAGAAGAGGCAGCAATGGTATTAGTGGCCAATGCCATGCTCAATCTGGATGAAGTAGTTACTAAAAATTAATCTGATCAGGTTATGACGAGAGACGAATTAAATGCACATCGGTTAATTAAAGAAGCACACGAAGCAAATGCAAGGTTACACTCCAGAAGGCACTTTTTAAAAGAAAGCGCCATGGGGCTTGGTGCTTTGGCAATGGGTTCGCTATTGGGTAGCTGTGGTAATCTTTTTTCAGATAAACAGACAAGGATTGCCTATGATCCTGCCCATCCATTATTGCCAAAATCGCCACCACTTGTTGGTAAAGCTAAAAGTGTAATTTATTTGCATATGGCCGGTGCCCCATCGCAATTGGAATTATTCGATTTTAAACCCGAACTGATGAAAATGGATGGACAGGATTGTCCGCCTTCTTTACTGGCAGGTAAAAAATTTGCTTTTATCACCGGGGTACCTAAAATGCTTGGTCCGCAGGCTACTTTTGCCAAACATGGCCAATCAGGTGCTTTAGTAAGTGATAACCTACCCCATTTTTCTACGATGGTAGATGAGGTGACCTTTTTAAAGGCGGTAAAAACTGATCAGTTTAATCATGCCCCTGCCCAACTATTGGTTCACACTGGTTCGCCACGCTTAGGCCGGCCGAGCATGGGCAGTTGGGTAACTTATGGTTTGGGTTCAGAAAACCAGAACCTGCCAGGCTATGTGGTGTTAACCAGTGGAGGTAGTTTTCCCGATGCTGGTAAAAGTGTTTGGGGAAGTGGTTTTTTACCTTCTGTTTATCAAGGGGTACAATGTAGGAGTGAAGGCGATCCGGTATTGTTTATTAAAGACCCCGATGGAATGAACCGGGATTTGAGAAAAGCATCTATCGAAGCCATTAACAAAGCTAACGAACAGCAATATCAGGAATATAACGATCCGGAGATTTTATCACGGATAGCCCAGTATGAAATGGCCTACCGCATGCAGATATCGGCACCAGAGGTGATGAATATTAACGATGAACCAGCTTATATTCATGAAATGTATGGCACACAACCCGGTAAAGCCTGTTTCGCCAATAATGTACTGCTTGCGCGAAAACTGGTTGAAAAAGGTGTACGCTATATTCAGTTATTCGATTGGGGCTGGGATGCACATGGTGATAATCCAAACAACTCACTTAATATTGGACTGAAGAATAAATGCAGGACCATTGACAGGCCAATTACAGCTTTACTGCTCGATCTAAAACAACGCGGTTTATTAGAAGAAACCCTGGTAGTGTGGGGCGGCGAATTTGGCCGTACACCGATGATGGAAAACCGGAACGGGATACAGAATCCATTTAAAGGCAGAGATCACCATACCGAGGCATTTACCATTTGGATGGCCGGAGGTGGTGTAAAGAAAGGCTTTACACATGGCGAAACCGATGAAATAGGCTATAGTGCCATTAGTGGTAAAGTTGATGCTTTTGATATTCAGGCCACCATATTAAACCAGCTGGGTTTTGATCACGAACAATTTACCTATCCTTTCCAGGGCCGTCCGTTTAGGTTAACCGATGTGGCAGGGAAGGTAATTAGGGAGGTTGTAGCTTAATTTAGTCCGGAGTCGGTAGTCGGGAGTCGGGAGTCCGAAGTCGATTAGACTATCAAGCATGAACTATTGACCAATAATCAAAGTTCAATTACCAATTGGCTATGACCTATGAACCAATAAACTATTGACCAATGAACCAATAAAATGAACCAAACAAGAAGAAAATTTTTACAAAATACAGCGGTTGTTACGGCGGCTTCAGTGCTGGCTCCAATACAGCATATCAGTGCTAATCCTTTTAAAAATATAAAGTCAAAAGCGGGATACGAATTGTTATTTATGCAAACCGACTGGGGTTTCGAAGGTACAAGAGATGAGTTTTGTGCTGCTGCCAAAAAAGAGGGGTATGAAGGTATAGAAGTGTGGTGGCCGGGAGAGGATAAGGCTGTAAAAGAACTTTTTGATGCTGTAAAAAAATATAAACTGGAGATTGGATTTTTGTGTGCGGGATCACAATCAAATATTAAAGAACATCTTGTTTCCTTTAAAAAGAGCCTGGATGCCATTTGCGCCAATACTTATCAAAAACCTGTTTACATCAATTGCCACTCGGGGAAAGATTATTTCACCTATGAAGAAAACAAACAGATTATCGATTACGTAACGGCCAAAAGAAAATCGTCGGGGATACCTATTTACCACGAAACCCACCGTAGCCGGATGATGTTCGCAGCACCTGTTGCCCGAAATTTTGCCGAGAAAAACCCCGAGCTCAGGTTTACCCTGGATATTTCGCATTGGTGTAATGTGCACGAAAGTTTGCTGGCCGATCAAAAACAGACCATCGATTTTATCCTGGAAAAAACAGATCATATCCATTCGCGGGTTGGTCATCCCGAAGGACCGCAGGTTAATGATCCATGTGCACCAGAGTGGACAAAAGTAGTAGAAGCACACCTGGCCTGGTGGGATAAAGTGATTGAACGTAAAAAGAAAAACGGTGAAAGAATGACCATCCTTACCGAATTTGGGCCGGCAGATTATATGCCCACTTTGCCTTACACCCGCCAACCTGTTGCCGATCAATGGGGAATAAATGTTTATATGATGAACTTATTAAGAAAAAGGTATCAGTAAAATGTTAGAATTTTTCGGCCGTTTTCACCCGGTTTTTGTCCACCTACCCATTGGGATTTTATTGTTGGCCTGTATTTGTATCCTTTTGTCACTGAAGCAGAAATTTGCCAATTTAAAGCATGCAATCCCGTTAATGCTGCTTTTCGGAGCTTTAAGTGCAATTGTTTCCTGCGTAACAGGATATCTTTTAGCCAATGGCGGCGATTATGATGTTAACCTGGTGAGTTATCACCAATGGATGGGGATCAGTGTCGCTGTTTTGTCGATTATTTTATGGATTATTTATAAAAAGGTTAAATCTAACGGAGTATTAGCTGCGGTTGCGACAATTCTTGTGATATTAATTTCTATTACTGGCCATTTAGGCGGTTCTTTAACCCATGGTTCTGATTATTTAACTGCTCCATTAAAACCGGATGGTGCTAAAAATGGCGCAGCTATACCACCAATTCCTAACGTACAGGAAGCCTTTGTTTACCAGAATGCCATTCAGCCGCTTTTAAAAAACAGATGTTACAGTTGCCATGGCAGTGAAAAGCAAAAAGGCAAACTTCGGTTAGATCAGGAAGAATACATTTTAAAAGGCGGTGAAGATGGACATACAGTTGTTAAGGGAAAAGCTGATGAAAGCGAGCTAATCAAACGGATTTTATTGCCTTTAAACGATGAAGATCACATGGCGCCTAAAGAAAAGCCACAGCTTAGCACCAATGAAATTGCATTGTTAAAATGGTGGATCAACAACGGGGCCGATTTTAAAAAGAAATTTAAGGATCTCCCACAAGGTGACGATATCAAACCAGTATTGGCTAGTTTACAAAAAGGTGAAGATGCGACTGCGGAAATAAAAAATAATGACATCCCAACGGAAGAGATTTCTGCAGCTGATGATAAATCGTTGAAAAAATTGGCAGATGCAGGGGTAACGATCGTTCCTGTCTCGCAAAATACAAATTACCTATCTGCAAATTTTGTTAATGTACAAGTAATGGGGAAAGATATTTTAGACCTCCTTAAATCAATTGATAAACAATTGCTTTGGCTTAAGTTAGAAAATGCTAAAGTGAATGATCAAACATTAACTGCCATTAAAGATTGTAAAAATTTAAGCAGGTTAAACTTGAATAATACCCAAATAACCGATGCTGGTTTAGTAGCGCTGAAAGATTTAGATCAGCTGCAATCATTAAGTCTGGTAGGCACAAAAGTGACTTTAAAGGGTATCGATCAGTTAAAAAAACTTAAAAACTTAAAATTTCTGTACTTATACCAAACCAAAATAACTAAGGCCGACCTGGCTGCAATAAAAAAACTATTGCCTAAAACAAATTTAGATACCGGAAATTATAGAATACCTACATTGTCTCAAGATACTACCGTGTTTAAAGCACCTTAAATATTTATAGCAGGGTAAATGATTAAATTACCTGAGTAGCGTTACCGAACCTGAATATTTAACATTGTTATTGGATAGGTTAGTGCCCAATATGATATAATAATATACCCCAACAGGGAGATCATTGCCTTTAAAAGTACCGTTCCAGTTTTCAAAAATATTGTCGGTAAAGAAAACCCTGGAACCAAGACGGTTGAAAATCTGAATGCTGTATTTCTTGAGGTTGGTCACACCAACAAGCAGTTCATCATTTATTCCATCGCCATTTGGTGAAAATGCATTAGGGACAAAGGTAGATGCGTTTTTTTTGATGATCAGGTCGCCCTGGGTAATTGAATTTGAACAGCCGTTTTTCGAAAAAGCCGTTAGCCTAATTCTGAATAATCCATCGGTTTGATAAATGTGGGTGGGGCTTTGCTCTGTAGAGGTAAATCCGTCGCCAAAATTCCATTCATAAAAATCACCATAAAGCGATGTATTGGTAAATGTTATGGGTACCGGAGCAGAAAACTTTATGTTAAAAGTGGGTTCGGTGTAAAATTTGGCAACTGGAATTCTGGCGATAGCCGGAACAACAATTGTTGCTGGTTCGGCACTACAAGTACCTGATGTTAATACGACCCGATACTCACCTGCCACATTAAAATCAGTTACCGGAATTTCAATGGCATTTGTGGTTGAAGAATAATTGTTTGGCCCGCTCCAGGCATAAGTGATGCCTTCTTGTGCTGGTATAGATAATTTGATGATGTCTGTTAAACAAAACGAAGCCTGATTAATACTGATTTCCGGCTTTTCCGGTTTCAACTCTACCAAAATATCTTTTATAAAGGTAGAAGTGCAGCCATTATTGCTTTCAACTGTCAGTGTGATTGTTTTAGGCCCAGGATTGGTAAAGGTTAATATTTTACCGTCGTTATTGATGGCAACCTGGCTTTTTACCCCTATGCCAAAATCCCAGGTAAGCTTCGTATAATTTTTAGAAGTATTGATAAACGAAAAAGACTGGTTGGTTTCGCACCTGTTATTTACCTCAATCGAAAACATTGCTTCAGGTTTTAAATCGACTGATAAAATGTCTACCGAATTTACTTCACTCACACAATCTCCAACCTGAACATAAAGTTTATAGGTTCCTGCTATTTCCGGCCCGATTGCCGGAATTTCGGGGTTCTGGTTGGTTGAAATAAAATCATTCGGCCCTGACCAGTGGTAGGTTGCTAAATTTAAAAAAGGAGTTGATAATTTTAATACATCTCCCTGGCATAAATTAACCTTCGAAGCCGTTATAGCAGGTTTTTCTGGTGTGTTTGCTACAATAAAAGTCTGCGTTGTAACTACGTTGCATCCGTTTGTGCCTTTGGCTTCCAGAACTACAATTTTCTCTCCCGGTGTATTGTATGTTACCGTAAATGGCCCTGCTGTTGTGGCAGAAGCCAGACTCGCTCCTTCACCAAAAGACCATTTTAAAGAGGCAAAGTTTGTCGCTTTACTTTCGAAAGTATAGGCCTGGCTATCAGTACATGGATTTAGTTTTTTAACATCAATTTCGGCTGTTGGACCTGCGAAATCTGCCGTTCCACCGAATTCTATGGTAAAGCCATTATTCCCTCCAGAAAAATTATCTATTAATATAGCATAAACATGGTCCTGTTGCAGTTCTACATATTTTACAAACCCATTTTGGCCAGCCGGGCAACCTAGCGCTTCAGTCAAATCAGTTTCAGTCATACTTAGGCCGGTTTTATAATAGGAGGGGCTACAGGTTACGCCACTGCCTGATGCACACCGGATAGCATTTGCCGCATTTATTTTACTACAATCCCCGTTCAGGCCCAAATCGTAAAAAACCCAGTCAATGTCGTTTGTGGTTACAGTGGGTGTGATTACAAAAGTAAAATCGCCAGGAGCAGAAGCTTTAAACATATACCAGGCAGAGTTAGATTCTGTACCCAGGCAGGTTCCGGCCGATTCGTGATTGTTTGCCCCCGAGCCAGTTACATTTAACTGGGTAAATGTTTCTTTGGTACACAATACTGAAAATGTTCCACAATCTTGTCCTGGCTGTATCGGTGGGAAATAATTATCGATACAGAGTTTAAAAGTACCAGTAACATCGTTCGCTGCACTTACCCTAACATAGTAAACCTGTCCAACCGTTAAAGCACCCTTGTATAAAGAAATAACATTATTTGATGTCGCTTGAGTGCCTGGCTGCTCGGCAATAGAATTACTAGCCGGATCATACGAATACAAGGCAACTAATGGGCCAATTAAGGTATTTGTACTATTGGCATCAATTTTTCCGCTAACGGAGATATTTACATCAAATTTAGATGCCGTAAACTTATACCAAACATCTTTACCAACTGCCGGCCAGTTTAAAGCTTTATTATAATTGCTTGGGGTAGCTTCTAAATTGTTAAATTCCGCATCGCCACTACAATATGCACTGGTATTGGTAATGTTTATGGCATTTATCAGTTCATCATTAATGGGTGGGGCAAATTTTCCAAAGGCAGAGAGATTTAGTATGACCAAAAGAAAAAGAATTAATGAGTAGCGCATAGGTAAAAATATTAAAAATTGTTTTTATTTCGAATCATTTTAATTGTTAATGATTTGTTAATATTAAACTTGCAACTTATGGCAATTAATTGGTAAACAATGGTTAATGCGAGCGATTTTGGTCAGGATTTTTTGTGGGGGGTAGCTACTGCTGCAGCTCAGATAGAGGGTACTGCAACCCAGTATGGCAAAGGGCCTTCTATTTGGGACACCTTTACGGCGAAAAATGGGAAAATAAAAAAGAACCATAAATTAGATCCAGCCTGCGATTTTTATCACCGATACACTGAAGATATTGCCCTGGTTAAACTTTTGGGTTTTAAAGTCTTTAGGTTTTCTATTGCCTGGTCGCGGATTTTGCCTGCAGGTAGGGGAGAAATCAATCAGGAAGGCATCAGGTTTTATCATAACCTCATCGATGAATGTTTGTCAAACGGGATTACCCCTTATATCACGCTGTATCATTGGGATTTGCCCCAAGCTTTGGAAGATGAAGGTGGTTGGACCAGCTTTAGTATTAATGCTGCTTTTAATGCTTTCGTAAGTATCTGTGCTTTAGAATATGGCGACAAAGTAAAAAACTGGATCGTATTGAACGAACCTTTCGGTTATACTTCATTAGGGTATATGCTGGGCATCCATGCACCCGGCAAAACGGGCTTAAGCAATTTCTTCCCTGCTGTATTACATACTGCTTTGGCACAGGCCGAAGGCGGTAAAATTTTACGCGCAGAAATCAGCAAGGCCAATATTGGTACCACTTTTTCCTGCTCCGAAATTATCCCCAATACACAAAGCGATAGCGATATCCTTGCCGCAAAACGGGTAGACTGTTTAATGAACCGTTTATTTGTAGAGCCAACACAGGGAATGGGTTTCCCAACTGCTGATTGGGATCTGCTTGAAAAATTTCAGATCGAATATGGTACATGGCGACTTCAGGAAAGGATGAAGTTTGATTTTGACTTTATCGGACTTCAAAATTATTTTCCGCTCGTGGTAAAATACAACGCTTTTATTCCCGTAATCCAGGCTTGGGAAGTAAAAGCCAAAAGCCGGAAAAAACCACATACAGCAATGGGTTGGGAAATAAATGCGGATAGTTTTTATAACATCGTAAAGCAATTTGCTGCTTATCCGAATATCAAAAACATCATCATTACCGAAAATGGAGCCGCTTATCACGATAAGTTAGTTGATGGTAAAGTAGAAGATGCCGAACGGATTGAATATTTTAAACTTTACCTTGAAGCCCTTTTGAAACTTAAAAATGAAGGCATAAATGTTACCGGTTATATGGCCTGGACATTGATGGATAATTTTGAGTGGGCCGAAGGTTTTACCGCCAGATTCGGCTTGATTTACAACGATTTTAAAACACAACAGCGCACCATTAAAGATTCAGGTTATTGGTGGCAGGATTTTCTGAAGAAATAAAGCCTGTAGCGCGCTATGTTATGCTAGTTTTAGCCACGGATGTGCGGAAAACACGGAATATTTATATATTCAACATTTTTATCTAAATTAACCGCATGAACGATAGAACAGTTGTTTACAGCACTTTTTACAATCCGATGGAAGCCAATATTATTAAGGCTAAACTGGAAGACAGTGGTTTTGCCTGTTTCCTCGCCGATGAAAATGTAGCTACTATTCAACCCTTGTACAATCAGGCCATCGGTGGCGTAAAACTGATCGTTTTTGAAAGAGATGTAGAAGCGATCAATGCTTTGTTTGCTGAAGATAATAGTTTGAGCATTGAGTCATCCGATGAGGTAGTTGATGGTCAAAAGTTAACAGAAGAGCAGCTAGCCTGTCCAAAATGTGGATCAAAGGATGTTGGCTTTGGAATGGCTACAAAAAAGAAATTTAGTTGGTGGGTTATTCTAACTTCCGTTCTGGTTGGTGTTTTTCTTCCTTTTAAGGGGAATAAATCTTTTCATTGCTATAATTGCGGCCACGAGTTTAAATAAGTTTGAGTACATTTTTTGAAGCGCAAAGGCAATAGCAACTTTTAAGGTTGGCTCCCGTGCTTCGCTGTATCCTTACGCTGCGCTTCAGGGATGCCGCTGCGCCCGGGGCTAGAAAGTTCTTTTACTGCAAGAAAGACAAGCCTCACCTCATCGTATTCAAGCATGCATTTTGTTGAATAAAGCATTTTTGGTTAAAGTTGTTCCTGTCCCTGCTATATAAACCCGATATACGCGTATGCTGGTTTTTTTCTAACCAGCAGCAGCATTAGCGGGACCAACTCCAACCTAAGAACTACTGTACCTGCTTTCCAAATAAAAAAGGAATTACAATCTCATTTATTAGCATGCCAAAATAGCGAAAGAGATTGCTTCGCCGGCTGAAAAGCCTTCTCGCAATGACGAGTTTCATAACGAAAAATCCCGCTTTGAATGAACAAAGCGGGATTGGTGAGTGTAATATTATGAAAATTACAGTATAATGCTATAATCTATGAGCAGTGACCGTTGTATTTTCGATATGAGTTTCCCCGTTCTTATTACCAATGCTAGATTTATCGGTTCTTTTTAAAATCAGGATATTATTTGAAATAGAAAAAGTAAAACTATCGTGGTTAAAGGCTAAATTTCCACTCAGATTTAATTTATCTCCAGTAAAGGTATATTTTACCTGAACATCTTCTATGGTATTCTGATTATTTCCTAACAAATCTTTGAAATAAAAAATGGCATGTAAACTGCCGTCTTCTTTAAATTCTAGGGTTGGCCTCGGACTTTCATCTTTAGTGTCATCCTGGTCTTTTCCTGTGTTTTCGAAATTCGTGATCACGTATGAATCAACCTGCCATTTTCCAACAATAGAAATATTGTTGGGCTCGGTTTTTTTGCATGCTGTTAAATTAAATATTGTAAGGATGGCAAATGATAGTAAAAGTTTTTTCATGTTTTAAGCAAATAGAAATGTGATAAAAAATCCCGTTCTGAATTAACAAAACGGGATTTATATTATTTACATCCAGACTTCGGACTACCGACTCCGGACTTTCGGACTAATTAAAGCGCTGCCTTAGCCGCTGCTTCTGCCCTGATGATATTTAATGCACCACCAGCTTTAAACCACTCAATTTGTTGAGCGTTATAACTGTGGTTAACCAAAAATTGCTCTTCTGTGCCATCAGCATGGTGTAATACCAACGTTAATGGTTGGTCAGGAGTAAAAGTTGTTAAACCTAAGATGTCGATGGTATCATCTTCTAAGATTTTATCATAATCATCTTTATTAGCAAATGTTAAACCTAACATTCCTTGTTTTTTAAGGTTGGTTTCGTGAATACGGGCAAAAGATTTTACCAATACGGCACGAACACCTAAGTGACGAGGCTCCATAGCGGCGTGCTCACGAGATGAACCTTCACCATAGTTTTCATCACCCACTACGATTGATCCTAAACCAGCCGCTTTATAATCGCGTTGTGTTGCAGGAACCGGACCGTACTCGCCGGTTAATTCATTTTTAACGTTATCTGTTTTATCGTTGAAGTAGTTAACTGCACCAATAAGCATGTTGTTAGAAATGTTATCTAAGTGACCACGGAATTTTAACCATGGACCAGCCATAGAAATATGATCGGTTGTACATTTACCTTTGGCCTTGATTAAAAGTTTCAAACCTTTTAAGTCTGTACCTTCCCAAGGACTAAATGGATCTAACAATTGTAAACGGTGAGAAGTTGGAGAAACCAAAACCTCAACTTTAGAACCATCAGCAGCCGGTGCCTGGAAACCTGCATCTTCTACAGCGAAACCTTTTGTTGGCAATTCGTCACCAGTAGGTGGATCTAATTTAACCTGCTCGCCTTTATCGTTTGTTAACGTATCGGTTAATGGGTTAAAACCTAAATTACCTGAAATGGCAATTGCAGCAACCATTTCTGGCGAAGCTACGAAAGCGAAAGTATTTGGGTTACCATCCGCACGTTTAGCAAAGTTTCTGTTAAACGAGTGTACAATTGTATTTTTTTCTGCTTTTTCTGCACCTGTACGATCCCACATACCAATACATGGTCCGCAGGCATTGGTGAAGATTGTTGCATCTAAATCTTCGAAAGTTTTTAAGAAACCATCACGGTTGGCAGTGTAGCGTACCTGCTCAGATCCCGGGTTAATACCGAAAGCCGATTTGGTAACCAAACCTTTTGCAATAGCCTGGTTTGCGATAGAAGCTGCTCTTGATAAATCTTCGTAAGAAGAGTTGGTACAAGAACCGATCAATCCCCATTCTACTTTTAAAGGCCAGCCGTTTTTCTCAGCTTCCACTTTCATTTGAGAAACCGGAGTAGCTAAATCTGGTGTAAACGGACCGTTTAAATAAGGTTCTAATTCATCAAGGTTGATTTCAATCACCTGATCAAAATAATTTTCCGGATCAGCATAAACTTCATCATCACCTGTTAAATAGGCGGCAATTTTGTTAGCCTCATCAGCAACTTCATCTCTGCCTGTAGCACGTAAATAACGCTCCATGCTCTCATCATAACCAAAGGTAGAAGTGGTTGCACCAATTTCTGCACCCATGTTACAAATGGTACCTTTACCAGTACAGCTTAAGTTGATAGCGCCATCACCAAAATATTCTACAATAGCACCAGTACCACCTTTTACGGTAAGGATACCAGCAACTTTAAGGATAACATCTTTCGCAGCAGTCCAGCCGTTCAATTTTCCTGTTAATTTAACACCGATTAATTTAGGGAATTTAAGCTCCCAGGGTAAACCAGCCATTACATCACAGGCATCAGCACCACCAACACCAATAGCAACCATACCCAAACCACCAGCATTCACCGTGTGTGAGTCGGTTCCGATCATCATTCCACCCGGGAAAGCATAATTTTCTAAAACTACCTGGTGGATAATACCTGCACCTGGTTTCCAGAAACCGATACCATATTTGTTTGATACAGAAGATAAGAAATCAAAAACTTCAGCACTTTCAGTTTTAGCATGAGGTAAATCTATCGCAGCACCTTCTTTTGCAGTAATTAAGTGATCACAGTGCACAGTAGATGGAACAGCCACCTGTGGTCTTCCTGCCTGCATAAACTGCAATAATGCCATTTGTGCAGTTGCATCCTGCATCGCTACGCGATCTGGTGCAAAATCTACGTAATCAGAACCACGTTTAAACGCCGTTTTAGGATCTCCATCCCAAAGGTGTGCATACAATATTTTTTCAGATAATGTTAAAGGCCTGCCAACTATTTTACGCGCAGCCTCAACACGGCTACCGAAGTTTGCATAAACCTTTTTAATCATGTCTATATCAAAAGCCATCGATTTTTATTGGTTAAAAGGTAATACTTCTATTCTACTAGCTGCGAATTTACAAAAAAAATAGACCTCTTAAGGTCATCCTTAGATCATTGTATTATTTGGAAATATTCTAAATAGTTGGGGCTTAATAAATTTTTGATTTTATTGCAGATCAGCCATTAAGTTTTATGGAATCTGCTGATTCTGATCATCAATTTGATAAAAGATAATGAGAAAAATATGCTACTTGATCTTGTTGCTCGGTGCAACTTTTAATGCGAAAAGCCAGGAAAATAATGCCGAAAAGTTAAATTGGCTGAATAGAAATGCTGTCGATCTGAAATCTACCTATCTGAAAACGTTATCAGCGCAATTGGGCCAAAACGTTATTGTGGGCCTGGGAGAGGCTTCACACGGAACAGAAGAGTTCTTTCAGGAAAAAAATAAGATAGTGAAATACCTGATTACGGATCAGAAATATTCACAGATAGGTTTCGAAGTTCCGGATGAGGCAATGGCAAAAGTAAATGATTATGTGACCTCTGGTAAAGGCGATTTAAAAGTATTGCTTAAAGATTTCAGGTTGTATCATACGAAATCCTTTTCCGATCTTTTCGAATGGGTAAAAAATTATAATCTTGATCCAAAACATACCAAAATAGAAGTTTTTGGCTTCGATAATGTCGGTTACACCAATCCTTTTGAACGCGATAGCCTGATGGCAAACAATGCGGTAGAACGGCAGACAAAAACCAATGCTAAAATGGTCGTTTGGTCACATAACCTACATATGTTAAAAGATACTACAGGCGGGTATAAAGCTTTTGGCTATTTCCTGAATAAACATTACAAAACAGACTTCTTTAACATTGCCTTTGATACTTATCAGGGGAAAGTGAATACCATCAGTGTAAATGAAGATGGTACCAGTGAGGTGACGGCGCATCAGCTGGAAGTCCCAACCACAGGTTTCACCGCGCTATTTGCAAAAGCCAAATATGATAGCTTTTTCATTAATTTTCGTGGTGATAATCCTTTCTCAGGAGTAAAAGATTCAATCACCAATATCTGGGCTGATTGGAGGGCACCTTATGCCATGCCGGTAAGAGTGGGTAATGATTTTGATGCCATTATCTTTATTAAAAATACCGCGGCATCGCTTCCGTTAAACTAAAAATTCCATTTATTTCTTCGCTGTTCAAAACCGGACATATTTGTACGTTTTTGAACAGTTTTTTATTTTGTTTTATTTTAAGATTCTGATAATCAAATATTTGTTTGCTTATTTTTTGCTTGGCATAAGATTGGCTTAACGCTATAATGTTGAGAAAGTGAAACCTTTTTCAGTAAAATATGCTAATGCCCTGGGAAGTGCATAAGATAAACGGTCGAATGCTTTTAAACTATCATGAAAAACAATTATAGAACCATTTTCTGTATGTTTTACTACGTTTTGATAGCATTTTTCGGGTGCGAGATTGATATCGAAATCGCCGCTGAGCACATCCCACATTACGATGTTGAGCCCTGAGTCGGTAGTCTGAAGTCGTGAGTCTGACTCCGGACTCCGGACTTCAGACTTCAGACTCCGAATCTGACTTTTCTTAATTCTCCCATATGGTGGGCGAAAAAGATTAGTTTGCGTAAGTTTCTGGCATTTTAGTGTATTTTCGAGATAGGTTTCATCATCGGTTTTCCAGCCTTTTAAATGGTTAAAAGTATGGTTGCCGATGGCATGCCCGTCGTTTTTTACACGTTCAAAAACCTCGGGGTGTTTTACGATATTATCGCCAATGCAAAAAAATGTAGCTTTAGCATTGAAAGCTTTTAAAGTTTTTAATACAAAATCTGTAACATTGGGTATAGGTCCATCGTCAAAGGTCAAATAAATAACTTTTTCGGTGCGGGATTTATTCCATAACAGTGATGGATAATACCATTTTAGCAGAAGCGGTGATTTGATCAGGTACATTTAGAACCAAAGTTACTAAATGCCTGTACAGATTGAAATTATTAAAGTTGTTTATATAGATTTGAAACAAATTATGAAGATGTTTACCAAGAATAAGTTAATTACCGGATCTGCGTTATTAGTGGCATTAAGCTTTAGTCAGCAAATTAGGGCTCAAGATGTTATCAGTATTCAACAAGCGGTCGAAAACACATTAAAAAACAATCTAAACATCAAACAGGCTGCTTTTAGTGCTTCTTTGAGTGAAGAAAATGTGCGCCAGTCTAAAAATGCTTTATTGCCAACCGTAAATGGTACCATTAACCAATCCATGCAATGGGGTAGGAGTCAGCAGGTATCCGGTTTATTCGAAAACACTCAGAATTATAATTTAAGTCCAAATGTGAGTACCAATGTTTCGCTTTTTGGTGGTGGAACGAAAATAAACCAGATCAGGCAGAATAAAATTTTATTGGCCGCCAACCAAACCAATGTAGAAAAAGTAAAAAACGATCTTATTCTTCAGGTAGTAACCGCTTATCTTCAGGTTTTAAATAACGAAGATCAGGTTAAGGCTACCAAACAACAATTGGATGTAGCCAATTCTACTTTAAAAAGGGAGCAGGCACTTCTAGATGTTGGTAATAAAACTTTAGCCGATATTTCGCAGGCTAAATCGCAGGCGGCAACTGCTGAACTTAATTTAACCAATGCTCAAAATCAGTTAACCATATCTTATTTAACTTTGGGGCAGTTAATGGAGATCCAGCCGCCAATGACTTTTAAAGTGCAACCGCCACTGGTTAATGAATTAAATAATATTGAGAGCAATTATGTCCCTACTGATATTTACAAACAGGCGCTAAGCACATTCCCTGATATTAAATTGGCAGAACTTAATAGTAAAGCAGCAGAAAAAGCAATAGATATTGCTAAAGGTGGCTTTTTTCCCCAGATCAGTTTAGGTGGAGGTTTAGGTTCGGCCTATTATTACCAGTTTAATTCGAATTTCCCGATTTCAAAATTTACAAGTCAGTTGTCTGATAACTTTGGTCAATACGTGAGCATGGGGATTTCCATTCCGATTTTCAATGGCTTTACAACCAGATCATCGGTTAGAAAGGCAAAGATTACCTGGATGCAGCGTAAAACTGATGAACAGATTTCAAAAAATAACCTGATTAAAGTAATTAATCAGGCAGTAGCGGATCTTGGAGCAGCTCAAAGCCGCTATTCTTCAACGCAAAATGCTTTTCAGGCGCAGAAGGATGCTTTTTATGTAATCGATCAACGTTATAATGTTGGTTTGGTAAACTCTTTAGATTACAGTACAGCACAAACCAATAGAAATAAAGCCGAAATAGATTTTATCTTAGCGAAATACGATTTACTGTTCCGTGCCAAAGTGATTGATTATTATTTAGGCAAACAGATTGTTTTTTAAGACTAAAACTGAAAGCAAAGTACAATTTAACATTAAAACCTTTCAACTTACCACCTTAAAAACCTACAACTTTAATACAAACAAACGAAATACAATAAATAAATTATGAAACTGAAGCATATTATTATCACCATAGTTGCTATCGTAGCCCTTCTGGTTATACTTAAACTGGCCGGAGTGATAGGTGGAGACAAAACCGAAAAAGTAACTACAGAAAAAGCATCAGATAAAACTGTTGTAGAAACAGTTACGGCGAGTGGTAAAATCCAGCCAGAAACTGAGGTTAAACTAAGTTCGGAGGTATCTGGAGAGGTAGTAGAATTAAAGGTAAAAGAAGGCGATATTGTTAAGGCAGGTCAATTGCTTTGTAAAGTACGCCCTGATGTATTACAATCAGGGTACGAAAGAACAGTAGCGAGTTTTAATGCCCAAAAAGCCAGTGTAGCTGCAGCACAACAACAGCTTGCACAAAACCAGGCCAATTTTGTAAACTCAGAAGCTACTTATAAACGTAATGTAGAGCTTTTTAATAAAAAAGTAATATCAGCTTCAGAGTTTGATTCGGCCAAAGCTGCTTACTTAACAGCTAAAGCAAATTTAGCCAGTGCAAAAGAAAATGTAACAGGAGCTAAATTTACTTTAGAACAAACTGGTGCAAACGTAAAAGAAGCAGGTGCAAACCTGGCTAAAACCACCATTTATGCACCAGTTGATGGTGTGGTTTCGAAATTATCAATCGAATTGGGCGACCGTATTCTTGGAACCTCGCAAATGGCAGGTACCGAAATTATGCGTATCTCTAACCTGTCGTCAATGGAAGTAAATGTTGATGTGAATGAAAATGATATTACCCGCGTTAAAGTTGGCGATAAAGCTTCGATCGAAGTTGATGCTTTCTCTGATAAAAAATTCAGAGGGGTAGTAACCGAAATTGCAAGTTCATCAACCGCTGTGGGTACAGCAGTTTCTACCTCGGTAGATCAGGTGACGAATTTCTCTGTAAAGATCAGGATTACTGAAGAACTGGCAGGTAAACAACAATCTATTTTCCGTCCGGGTATGTCGGCTACGGTTGATATTGAAAGTGAATCGTTAACAGGTTTGGCCATTCCAATACAGGCCGTATTTACCGATAACGGAAAATCTGGTGAAAGCCAGGGTAACCAGGAAAATACTGATAAGCAAAAATCTAAACTAGCCGATAAAAAGGTGAAGCAATATATTTATGCTTACGATGCAAAAACCAAAAAGGTTAAAAAGACAGAGGTAACTACAGGAATTCAGAATGATCAGTTCATTATTGTAAAATCTGGTGTTAAAGCAGGACAAGAAATCGTAACGGGACCTTATTCTGCCATCCAGAACAAATTAAAAGATGGAATGATCGTAGAAAAAACCGCTAAAGACCAATTGTTTAACAAAGACGCTAAGAAGTAAGGTATATTTAACCATAATAAATAATTAAATTGTCCCGGTTTAAAACATTAAACCGGGATTTTTATTTTATAATCATGGTACCTAAAATAGCAATGATAGGGGGCGGTAGCTGGGCTACTGCCATTGTAAAAATGCTTGCAGATAATTTAGCTGAAAAGGAAATTTTTTGGTGGATGCGTAATGAAAGTGCTATAGAGCACATCAAGAAATTTAAACATAATCCTAATTATATCAGTTCTGTTGAGATTAAACTTGGTCAGGATGATCATATTTCATCTGATATCAACTCCATCATAAAATCTGCCGATTTTGTAATTTTAAACGTTCCTGCGGCATTTTTAAAAGCTACGCTATCCTCTGTCACTCCTGAGGATTTAAAAGGTAAAAAAATCGTTTCGGCCATAAAGGGTATCGTGCCTGAAGATAACCTGATTATCGGCGAGTTTATGCACGAAAAATATGGCGTTCCGTATCACGATATTTTAGTGGTAAGCGGGCCATGCCATGCCGAAGAGGTTGCTTTAGAAAAACTTTCATACTTAACCATTGCCTGTACAAACATAGAGCAGGCATCAACTTTTGCTTCTTTTTTAAACACCCGTTATATTAAAACAAACGTATCCGACGATATTTTCGGGACAGAATATGCCGCTGTTTTAAAAAATATTTACGCAGTGGCCAGTGGCATTTGCCATGGAATTGGATATGGTGATAACTTTCAGGCGGTGTTGATCAGCAATGCCATCCGCGAAATTAAACGCTTTGTAGATGCGGTTCATCCGATAGACCGTGATATTAAGGAATCTGCTTATCTGGGTGATTTACTGGTTACCGCTTATTCGCAATTTAGCCGCAACCGTACTTTTGGCAACATGGTAGGGAAGGGCTATACCGTAAAATCGGCTCAGCTCGAGATGAATATGGTTGCCGAAGGTTATTATGCCGTAAAATGCATGCA
Organism: Pedobacter jeongneungensis; assembly: GCF_000633455.1. Classification (GTDB taxonomy): domain Bacteria; phylum Bacteroidota; class Bacteroidia; order Sphingobacteriales; family Sphingobacteriaceae; genus Pedobacter; species Pedobacter jeongneungensis_A. The sequence continues at coordinate 93,824 of NZ_AYMG01000023.1, read as the reverse complement.
TATTAAAAATCAGGCCTATAACGTAGATATGCCGATCTGTAAGGCTGTACATAGTATTATTTATGAAAACCGTTCGCCACGCATCGAGATGAAATTATTGGCAGAGAAATTAAACTAAAATTAGCGTAGGTTTACAGTTACGTTGTTTTTGATTCAATAATTAGTTTAGTAAAGCAGGGTTTTTGCTTTTCGGTTAGGACAGTCCTTCTTTCCGCTATTATCTTTTTGTGAGGGCGTGTGGAGTATTTTGGTTATGACCAAAAAAGGATAACCACTATAATAAGGTTTATTTAACAGAGGACAGTGTAAGGACAAATTAGCGTTTTGCCCCAGTATTATGCGTTTTGTTTTACTTGAACTGCCGATGAATTTAGCCTCGGGCGCAGCGGCATCCCTGAAGCGTAGCGAAAGGATACAGCGCAGCACGGGAACAAACTTAAATAGTTACTCTGGCCTTGCGCTTCAAAAAAAGAATAAATTTTTTTGTAAAGCAGGTTTTTTGCTTTTCGGTTAGGGCAGTCCTTCTTTTCGCTATTATCTTTTTGTGAGGGTGTGTGTGCAGTATTTTGGTTTGTGCACCAAAAAGGATAGCCGCTACAATAAGGTTTATTTAACAGAGGACAGTGTAAGGACAAATTAGCGTTTTGCCCTAGTATTATGCGTTTTTTTTTACTTGAACTGCCGATGAATTTAGCCCCGGGCGCAGCGGCATCCCTGAAGCGCAGCGGAGGGATATAGCGCAGCACGGGAACACACTTAAATAGTTGCTCTGGCCCTGCGCTCCAAAAAAAGAATAAATTTTTTTGTAAATCAGGTTTCTTGCTTTTCGGTTAGGGCAGTCCTTCTTTTCGCTATTATCTTTTTGTGAGGGTGTGTGGAGTATTTTGGTTTGTGCAGCAAAAAGGATAACCACTACAATAAGGTTTATTAAACAGTGGGTAGTACAGGTAAAAGCTGGCATTTTGCCCAATATGATGCGTTTTCTTTTTTGTTCTTTGCAGCAATAGTATTTTTAGCCCCGGGCGTAGCGGCATCCCTGAAACGCAGCGAAGGGATACAGCGCAGCACGGGAACATACTTAAATAGTAGCTCTGGCTTTGCGCTCCAAAAAAATAATAAAAAATTTTTGTAAATCAAGGTTTGTTGCCTTGTAGGTTGTTGCAGTCCTTCTTTCCGCTATTATATTTTTGTGATTCTGCTTAAAAAATAATAGTTTAAAATTTTATCTTTATTAGTGTAACAGAAATAAAACAAATCTATTGATCAACTGTTATCCTCTAAACAAAATATAGCTGTCATGAAAAAGAAATTAGTAATGGGTTTATTAACACTTGCCTTGTTTGGTGGTGCAGCCCTAAATGTTAATGCTCAGGAAAAGAAAAAAACAGAAGTTGGTAAAGCATTAGACCATACAGGTAAAGCTATCGGAAAAGGCGCAAAATCTGTAGGTAATAAAACAGCAGAGGTTGCTGTAAAAGGAAGTTCGAAAGTTGCAGATAAAACCTGGAAAGGTAAAATGGCACCAGATGGAACTGATGTTTACATCAACGCTAAAAATGAAAAGTATTATGTAAACTCTAAAGGTGCTAAAATCTGGTTAAAACCTAGCCAGATTAAAAACAGACCTGAGCCTAAAAAATAGAAGGCTAAAGTTTATAGAAAAAACCTCGTAGATGTTAAAACCTACGAGGTTTTTATTTTATACAATGGTTCCGTATAAATCAAAATCTTCAGCACGATCAATTTTCACATTAACAAAGCTTCCGTTTGCAGCATAACTAGTTGCAGCATCAATTAACACTTCATTATCTACCTCCGGTGAATCAAATTCGGTTCTTCCTACAAAGAAATCGCCTTCTTTTTTATCAACCAGTACTTTAAAGGTTTTACCTACTTTTTCCTGATTGATATCGAAAGAAATGCCTTGCTGAATTTCCATAATATCATCCACACGTTGTTGTTTTACTTCATCCGGAATATCATCAACCAAAGTATGGGCATGTGTTTTTTCCTCATGCGAATAGGTAAAACAGCCTAAACGGTCAAATTTGGTTTCGGCAACCCATTCCTTCATTTCTTCGAAATCGTGCTCTGTTTCACCAGGATAACCGCAGATTAGTGTGGTACGCATGGCAATGTTTGGTACTTTATCGCGGATCTGATTGACTAAATCAATGGTTTTTTGTTTGGTAGTACCACGGCGCATCGATTTCAACATATTATCAGTAATGTGCTGTAATGGCATATCCAGATACTTACAGATGTTATCGCGTTCGTTCATGGCATCTAAAATTTCCATAGGGAAACCAGAAGGGTAGGCATATTGCAAACGGATCCATTCGATACCCGGTACATCGGATAAGCGGCGCATCAGCTCGTCTAATTTACGTACACCATAAAGATCCAAACCATAATAAGTAAGGTCCTGAGCAATTAAAATAAGCTCTTTTGTGCCGTTTTTAGCCAGAATTTTAGCTTCGTTAACCAACTCTTCCATTGGCTTGCTCATGTGCTTGCCACGCATTAAAGGAATAGCACAGAAAGAACATGGACGATTACAGCCTTCGGCAATTTTGAAGTAAGCAAAGTGCGAAGGGGTAGTAAGCAAACGTTCGCCAATAAGCTCATGTTTGTAATTGGCACCTAGTTCATGTAATATATTCTGTAAATCGTTTGTGCCGAAAAAGGCATCAACGTTGGTAATTTCTGATTCCAATTCAGGTTTGTAGCGCTCAGATAAACAACCTGTAACCACCACTTTGCCAATTTTACCGGCCTCTTTAAGCTCACTGAACTGTAGGATGGTATCAATTGATTCCTGTTTAGCATTATCGATAAAACCGCAGGTATTGATTACAACGATATCGTCTTTGCCCATCTTATCTGATTCGTGCACAACATTTAAATTGTTGCCACGCAACTGCCCCATCAATACTTCCGAATCGTATATGTTTTTTGAACAACCTAAGGTAATCACATTGATTTTAGGCTGTTTAACTGCGCTTTTACTTTTTACTATTTTGGTATTCATATTATATGTGATTCCACCAATGATCAAATGATTAAGGTGATAATCTTTTTGTCGATTAATTGATTATGAGATGATTGCGTCTATTTGTTTTGCTAAACTGATAACCGTTTTACCTCACAGCTTGTGTTGCCAAAGTTAATCAATAATCCGGTTTTAATTTTGCTTGCTTTTAAGTATGATATAAGTTGACTTTGAAATAACTTAGGTTGATATCCTGTTACTGATTTTAATTCTACAATTACTTTATCTTCAACAAAAAGATCACACCTAAATTTTCCTACAACAATGTTCTCAAATACAACACCGAATTCTTTTTCAGCGGTGTAATTTAAACCTGCTTGCTTAATTTTGATTTTTAGCGCATTCACGTATATTTTCTCCAGAAATCCTGGCCCTAACTGATTATGAACTTCATAACAACAGCCTATAATGGTTTGCGTTAAAGGGTCTTTTTCATATTCGATCATACATAAATTTATATATAATCTTTGAAATCCTAATCGGTGTAATCAACTAAATCAGTGGAATCAACCACGAAGTGTTATTTAAACAAACTATTCACAAACTCTTTTTTATCAAAAAGCTGTAAATCGCCTATTTTTTCTCCTACGCCAATGTATTTAACAGGAATTCTGAACTGATCTGAAATCCCGATCACTACACCTCCTTTTGCTGTTCCGTCTAATTTGGTAATGGCCAATGCATTTACATCTGTTGCTTCGGTAAACTGTTTGCACTGCTCAAAAGCATTTTGCCCGGTAGAGGCATCCAGTACCAGCAAAATTTCGTGTGGAGCACCAGGAACAACCTTTTGCATTACCTGCTTAATTTTGCCCAGCTCATTCATTAGTCCGATTTTGTTGTGCAAACGTCCGGCGGTATCGATAATCACTACATCTTCACCACTGGCAACTGCCGATTGCAGGGTATCAAAAGCAACAGAAGCTGGATCTGAACCCATGGCTTGTGCCACAACCCTTACGCCAACGCGTTCGCCCCAAAGTTTAATCTGATCAACAGCTGCAGCCCTAAATGTATCTGCGGCACCAAGAACAACCTTAAGTCCTGATTCTTTAAGTTTATGCGCCAGTTTTCCGATGGTAGTGGTTTTACCCACACCATTTACGCCAACCACCATAATTACATAAGGTTTATGGTCGCCATATTCGAACTGACGGAAATCGTTACTGTTATTTTCTGATAACAGCAGCTGAATCTCATCACGGAGAATAAAGTTGAGCTCAGAGGTATTAAGATATTTATCTTTGGCCACGCGCTCTTCAATGCGTTTGATGATTTTTAAGGTGGTACTTACACCCACATCAGAAGTTACCAAAACTTCTTCGAGGTTATCCAGTACTTCATCATCAACAGAGGATTTTCCTGCTACGGCCTTGGTGATTTTATTGAAGAAACCATCTTTGGTTTTCTCCAAACCTTTATCCAATGCTTCCTGAGCTTCAGGCGCAGTTTCTTTCTTTTTGAAAAAATCGAATAAACCCATATCTAAAATTTGCTATAACAAAAAAAGCCCTTCCGGTTAAAACGGAACGGCCTTTAATATTTTTATATTAAAAAATATTAACCTTATTTAGATGCGATAGCATCTTTTACGTGGTCGTTGTGTACGATAAGTTCTTTGAATGAGTAAGCACCAGTTTTAGGTGATTTTACCATTGTAATAACTTTCGAATATTCTTTACCTGTACCTGTTTTAAGGGTTGCAACTACTTTCTTTGCCATGTTCTTATAATTTTAATTATTAGATTTGAGATATCAGACATTAGATTTGAGACTTGCAAATGCTTTAGTCTTTAAGCTTTGGTCTTTTATTTCTAACCTATTTAATTTCTTTATGTACGGTTACTTTTCTCAATACTGGATTGAATTTTTTCAATTCTAATCTCTCAGTAGTGTTTTTACGGTTTTTGGTAGAAATATATCTAGACATACCTGGTATGCCACTTTCTTTATGTTCAGTACATTCTAAAATAACCTGAACTCTGTTACCTTTTTTTGCCATTTTATTATAAATTGAAAACTGTTAATCTCAACAGTTAATGTTTTTTACAAAAATCCTTTTTTTACGAAACGGTTAATTGCTTCGCTAATGCCCACTTTATTGATGGTTTTAATTGCTGAAGTAGAAACTTTCAACGTAATCCAACGGTTTTCTTCAGGAATATAAAATTTCTGAAGTTGTAGGTTTGGGTAAAATTTGCGTTTGGTTTTAACGTTTGAGTGAGAAACGTTGTTACCTACCATTGCTTTTTTTCCTGTTAAATCACAAACTCTTGACATGACTTGTAAATATAGTTGTTAATATCGTCCGCTTAATTTTTTTAAGAGTGTGCAAATATCTGAATAATAATTGTAAAAGACAATAGCCTAGCTAATTATTTTTATAATTAATATCTACAGGCGACAAAGGTTTGTGCAATGCGTATTAACGACTAATATTAAATTCTTGATATATTAAAAATAAATATTTCTTATCAAACGTTTGATATTCATTTTGATACGATAAGACTATTTTTCCTTGGTATTATTTATTTAAATTAGCCGCTACTAATCCAAAATATAAAACAGAGCAATGCAAATTACATCTTTTAAGCAGTACGAAGAAGATTATAAAAAAAGCGTAGAAAACCCCGAACAGTTTTGGGGCGAAGTAGCACAGAATTTTCAATGGCGTAAACCCTGGTTTAAGGTTTTATCCTGGAATTTTAACGAACCCAGTATTAAATGGTTCGAAGGCGCTAAACTTAATATTACTGAAAACTGTTTAGACCGTCATCTTGCAACCAATGGCGATAAACCGGCCATCATCTGGGAGCCGAATAATCCAGAAGAAGAAAGTGTTACGTATACTTATAAGATGCTGCACGAGCGTGTTTGCCGTTTTGCCAATGTGTTAAAACGCAACGGTGCTAAAAAAGGCGATCGTATCTGTATTTATATGCCGATGGTGCCCGAATTAGCCATTGCGGTTTTAGCCTGTGCGCGCATTGGTGCCGTTCACTCGGTTATTTTTGGTGGGTTTTCTGCAAAATCAATCGCCGACCGCATTAACGATTCGCAGTGTAAAGTGGTGATTACCGCTGATGGTTCTTATCGTGGCAACAAACAGATTCCTTTAAAAGATGTAATTGATGATGCATTGATCGGCTGTCCAACGGTGGAGAAATGTATTGTATTAACACACATCCGTACGCCTGTTTCGATGCTGAAAGGCAGGGATGTTTGGTGGGAAGATGAAGTTAAACACGTAAACGATATCTGCGAGGCAGAAGAAATGGATGCTGAAGATATGCTGTTTATCCTTTATACTTCTGGCTCAACCGGAAAACCCAAAGGTGTGGTGCATACCTGTGGCGGTTATATGGTGTATGCGGGTTATACCTTTTCGAATGTATTCAATTACCAGCCGGGTGAAGTTTATTTCTGTACGGCAGATATCGGCTGGATTACCGGTCACTCTTATATTGTTTACGGACCGCTTTCGCAGGGGGCAACCTCTGTGCTTTTCGAAGGTATCCCAACTTACCCAACACCATCTCGTTTTTGGGATATTGTAGAAAAACATAAAGTAAATACCTTATATACTGCGCCAACTGCAATCCGCTCATTAATGAGTTATGGAGATGAGCCATTAAACGGAAAAGATTTAAGCACTATCCGTGTTTTAGGCTCGGTAGGGGAGCCGATTAACGAAGAGGCCTGGCATTGGTTCGATGAAAAAATCGGGCATGGTAAAGCGCCCATTGTTGATACCTGGTGGCAAACCGAAACAGGAGGCATCATGATTTCACCAATCGCTACGGTAACGCCAACCAAACCTAGTTTCGCTACGCTGCCTTTACCGGGTATCCAGCCGATTTTGGTAGATGAAAATGGAAATGAGATTGAAGGAAATGGGGTAATGGGCAATCTTTGCATCAAATTCCCATGGCCGGGCATGTTGCGTACCACTTACGGCGACCATGAGCGTTGCAAGCAAACGTATTTTTCTACTTACGAGAATTTATATTTCACTGGCGACGGCTGTTTACGTGATGAAGATGGTTATTATAGAATTACTGGTCGCGTAGATGATGTATTAAATGTTTCAGGACACAGAATTGGTACTGCTGAAGTAGAAAATGCAATTAATATGCATGCCGGTGTAGTAGAAAGTGCAGTGGTAGGCTATCCGCATGATGTAAAAGGGCAGGGGATTTATGCTTTCGTGATTTACCCTGAAATGCATGGCGAAGCAGAATTATCGAAAAAAGATATTTTGCAAACTGTAACACGTGTAATTGGTGCAATTGCCAAACCTGATAAAATATTGTTTGTTTCCGGCCTGCCAAAAACGCGCTCTGGTAAGATTATGCGTAGGATTTTACGCAAGATTGCTGAAGGCGATACTACCAATTTAGGCGATACCTCTACGTTGTTAGATCCAGGTGTGGTAGAAGAAATTATTGAAGCCGCTAAAAAGCTTTAGTATAAACATATTTAACAACAAAGCCTCCCGATGTAAATCAGGAGGCTTTGTTGTTTATAGGCAATTATGACTAGTAGCCTGCGTTTTGAGTCAATTTTGTATTGGCGTCAATTTCTCTTTGTGGTATTGGGAAAACTAATTTAGTCGAGTTCCATGGCAAACTACCAATATTAGTTTGGGTCCTTTTTGCATCATGCAATGAAAATCCTTCAAAAGCAAACTCAAGCTTTCGTTCATTAAGGATGTCTGCCAGGGTGGCCGTTGTTGTAGTTAAGCCAGCCCTGCTTCTAACCGTTGTCAAATCTTGCAATGGTGTTACGCCTCCAATTGGTGCTGCAGGCGCCAAACGTACATTAGATTCAGCCCTGATTAAATACATTTCTGCTAACCTGATTACCGGAACATTACCAAATTGGTTGCCAAATTTAGCGGTGAAGATATCGTCATCATCATAAAAGGCATTAATCCTGTCGTCACCTGCAGTATAGGTTGCATCAATCCAATCTTGCGATATTACCGCATCTCCACGTCCTCCAAAGGTTGATGAACCATAAAACTCATTAAAACCATTAAATCCTGTTAACGTTGTCACCTGCATGGCAAAAATATCTTCGGTTGTATTTTCTCCAGGTTTTGCTGGTTTTCCACTTTCAGGCATTTTTGGGAAAGCATCTAAAAAAGCATTGGTTAAATGATAATTACCTGAAGTAATTACACGGTTTGCAGCAGAACCAGCAGCGCTATAATTACCCATTTGCAAATATAACCGGGCTAACATTGCGGCAGCAGAAGATTTGGTGGCGAAAAAGCCGTTCGTTGCCGGTAGTTTAGCTTCAGCATCTGTTAAATCCGCAATGGCCTGATTGTAAACTGCTGTTACAGAAGCCCTGCTTACATAACTGGATTCATTTACAATGCTAGTTGGCGTTAATACAATAGGAACTCCAGGATTTGTGCTCGGCGTACCATCATTATAGGCCCTGCCAAACAGTCTAACCAGTTCAAAATAGGCAGCACCTCTTATAAACTTTGCTTCTCCCTCAACCCTGCTTTTTTTTGCGGCATCAACCTTGTCAATTGCTGCAATTACGTTGTTGGCATCATTAATGGCTGTATATCCAGAAGCCCAAACGTTATCAACAAAAACATTTGTTTTTAATAGCGATTTATTGATGGCCTGTGTTAGTTCTTCGTAAGTGCCGAACCATTCTATAGCATCAGTATTAGCCAAGAAATCTGCTATTAAAAATGGTCGCCCACCAAAGAAATTACGATTGCCAAGGTCAGAATAAGCGCCAACTAATGCACCTTCAACATCTTTCGAAGTAAGTAAGGCATTCTTTTGCTCAATGGTATCAACAGGGTTTATATCCAGTGCTTTCTTGCATGATGATAGCGTCATCAACAATATGCAGGTAAATATGATGTTATTTATATATGTCTTTTTCATTTTGATTCTTGTTTAATTATAGGCCAATGTTTATACCAAATGAAATTACACGTGGTTGAGGTGCAGAATAAAAATCAACTCCCTGATTAATGTTGGTTGATTGATAATCGGCATTAACCTCCGGATCCCATCCTTTGTAACCTGTAATCGTAGCTAAATTTTGTGCGGTAGCATATAATCTTAATTTGCTCAGTTTAATTTTTGTTAATACCGACGCTGGGAATGTGTATCCAAGTGTTAACGTTTTTAAACGGAGATATGAACCATCAGATAAGTACCTGGTAGAGTTGCCAACACCGTTACCTGCAAACAACCGGGGTTCCGGAACTGTAGTTATATCACCAGGCTTATCCCAGTAATCCATCTGATCGGCCGTTTGGTTATCGTAACCATTTGAGGCATTGGCGCTCATATACTGACCGCCTGAATTAAATATCTTATTGCCTTTTACGCCCTGGAAAAATATTCCCAAATCAAAATTTTTGAAAGAAAAAGTATTATTTATACCAAAAGTGTATTTAGGATTCGGATTTCCGGCAAATATCCTTTGTGCCTTGTTAATATCCGTTGTAGTTGATCTGTCGATATTACCAGATGCATCTGTAGTGTTTAGGTAATATAAAGCATCTCCATTGGCCGGATTTACCCCAGCATATTCAGGAAGATAGAATACGCCGATCGGTTGACCTGAAATAGCGGCATTTATTTCATTGCTGTTCAAAACCTGTCCACCCAAATTGGTGATTTTATTATTGTTAATTGCTCCTGTTATAGCTGTCGACCACTTAAATGCACCTACAAAATTTTCGGTATTAATGCCCAACTCAAAACCTGTGTTTTTTAACGATCCTAAATTTTGTGTTTTGGTCGAAAATCCTGTTGTTTGTGGAATAGGAACATCTAATAATAAGTCTGTTGTATTTTTTTGATAGAAATCAAAAACTCCTGTAATTCTGTTTTTTAAGATCCCGAAGTCTAAACCAATATCCAGCTGTTTGGTTTTTTCCCATGTTAAATCTGGATTTGCAATTCGAGAAGGTATCTGCCCGGGCAAACCGCCATAAGCACCTGTTCCACTGAATAAACCACGGGCAGAATAATTTCCGATTTCTGCATTACCTGTTAAACCATAACTTACTCTTAATTTTAATAAACTGATGGTTTCACTTTGTTTTAAGAAATCTTCTTCTGATGCGATCCAGGCTAATGATCCTGCCGGGAAATAACCATATCTATTGTTTGCACCAAAACGTGATGATCCGTCAGCCCTTACACTGAAACCAACTAAATAACGGTCGTTATATTTATAATTAGCCCTGAAAAAGTACGATAAAAAACTAAATGCACCTTCATTACTGGTTGCAATTACTTTTGTTGCTGCTGATCCTAATTTAATATAAGAATCACTCGGGAAATCCTGTCCTTCAATAGTGCTGTATTTGGTTGTTGATTTTTGATAACTTGTACCTAAAATCACATCAAAAGCACTTTTTCCAATGGCTGTGTTATAGCTGAAAAAGTTATTGGTATTGGTGTTGATTACAAAGGTTGAAATATTCTGGCCGTCTCCATTTGATGTTCCTGTATTTCTAAAGGTTAATGAGCCATAGTAACTCTCTTCGTTTTGGTTTAAATTATCGATTGAAAAATCCGTACTGAATTTTAATCCTTTGGCAATATTAATGTTTGCGAAAGCCTTTCCAATAGTTCTGTACACCGTTGCCTTATAAAAAGCATTGTCGGTACTAATAAATGGATTATAATAAACAGGATAATTGGAAGCTGCTCCAGGTAAAGTTCCACTCACCAGTCCTGACCTTGGATCGATAAACGGGGTAATCGGTGATAAAGCTACCGATTGCAGTGGACTAGAAAATGCATTATCATTTGATAGCCTATTATTGATACTGTTTGAAAAGTTAAGATTAATCCCAACTTCTAAAAAATCGGTTACTTTATTGGTCAGGTTTAGTCTGCCACTATATCGTTTATAGCTGTTTCCAATTAAAATTCCTTGCTGATCTAACGCCTGGCCACCCATGTAAAATTTAGTTTTTTCATTTCCACCGGTTAAGTTAAGATCGTATTGCTGTGTAACCGGATTATCCTGATATGATGCCGCCTCCCAGTTGGAATTTACCTTGTAGCTTTGATAATCATTATTTCCAGCCGAATACCTGTTCAAGCGTGCCTCTACGCTGGCGCTATAATCATCAAGGGCCTCCTGCAGGGTGGCATAATCTCCATTAAGAAAATCTTGATTCGCGGCTCCCTGTCCTGCTCTGCGTAATATTTTAACGTATTGTTCTGCATTTAAAAACTCTTTATGGTTAGATGGAGTGCTTATTCCGCCCAATGCATTAAATTGAATGAGTGTTTTACCTGCTTTTCCTTGTTTGGTAGTAATGATGACCACACCGTTAGATGCTCTTGCACCATAAATTGCTGAAGCAGATGCGTCTTTTAATACTTCGATAGATTCGATATCATTGGTGTTGAGGTCTGCTAATGCACTGGTTGGTGCAGTGGTGCTGGAAAAATCACCAGAAGTAATAGGAATTCCATCCACAATATAAAGAGGCTCACTACCTGCGGTTACTGACGCCGCCCCCCTTACCCTTACCGTTATGCCCTGACCCAATTTTCCATTTTGTGCTGCAATTTGCACGCCTGCTGCTTTACCCTGTAGGGCTTGTTCAAAACTGGTTACCGGTAAGTTTTCAAGGTCTTTAGATTTAACAGAAGCTACAGACCCCGTCACATCCCGTTTGTTCTGCGTGCCATAACCCACTACGACCACATCAGATAGGGTATTGTTTTCCTCATCAAGGCTTACATTAACGGTTTGCCCGGTAATGGGAACTTCTTTGGATTTGTAACCGATAAAGCTAAAAACAAGTGTTTTGGCATCATCTGATACGGTTAGTTTAAAGGCTCCGGTTGCGTCGCTCTGCGTACCAGTAGATGGCGAGCCTTTTACAAATACGCTAACGCCCGGAATTGGTCCGGAGGCCGACGTCACCTTCCCGGTAATTACTTTGCCCTGTGCGAAAGCAAATGAAATTAAACCGAGAGACAAAATCATACTTAAGAGTAGTTTTTTCATCAAATTGTTCGTTTAGTTAATAATGTTTATTAGTGAGTAGAAATTATACTCTTAATATAATTAAAAATACACATAAAACCTTATGGAATAAGGTAAAATAAGGTAGTTGTTTGGATTAAGGCACAAAAAACGAAACAAAAAGTGGTTAAGATCGTTAATTAATAGAAAAATACATTATTCACAACAAAAAACACGAGCATGGATAAGTTAGAATTAAAAGGAAAGTGGAATGAAATAAAAGGAAAGGTTAAACAAGCTTATGCTGATTTAACAGACGATGATTTAAAACACGAAGAAGGGCAGGATGATGAATTATTGGGAAAACTTCAACAAAAAACCGGGAAAGGTAGAGAAGAACTTGTAAAATGGATCAACTCACTATAATATCAATTTTACAAAAGAAACAGGCGGTCAATTTGGTCGCCTGTTTTGCTTAAAAACTTTTTTTATGCCCGATATAGCCAAAAGATTTCCCGAAAACCCAATTTTATATCCAAAAGATTTAAGTCCAGGTAGGGCAGGATTGGAAATTGTTTGTCTCTTAAACCCAGGTGTTTTTACGTTCGAAGGGAAAACATGGTTGCTTATCCGCGTTGCCGAAAAACCTGAACAAAAAGAGGGTATCATTTCTTTTCCGGTATTGAAAGAAAATGGAATTGAAATTATAGCAATCGCAGAAAACCATCCTGAACTTGATGCTACCGATCCAAGGGTGATCAATTATAAAGGTGCTGATTATTTAACCACTTTATCTCATCTAAGACTGGTTTGTAGTGACGATGGCATACATTTTTATCAGCCAGAGGGATATCCATTATTGCAGGGTGAGGGTGAAGATGAGATTTTTGGAATTGAAGATTGTCGTGTTGCCTTAATCGGCGATACTTATTATTTAACTTTTACGGCAGTTTCGGAACATGGGGTTGGCGTAGGCATGCGGACTACAAAGAACTGGAAAAATTTCGAAAATCATGGAATGATCATTCCACCTCATAATAAAGATTGCGCCATATTTGAAGAACGCATAAATGGTAAATTTTATGCTTTACACCGTCCTAGTAGTGTGGCTTTAGGAGGCAATTATATCTGGTTAGCTGAATCCCCGGATGGCATCCATTGGGGCAAACACAAATGCATCGTCAAAACCAGGCCAAACTTGTGGGATAGCGCACGTGTTGGCGCAGGTGCCGCACCGATTAAAACGGAAGCTGGCTGGCTCGAAATTTACCACGGCGCAAATGAAAAACACCAATATTGTTTAGGTGCTTTTTTAATGGATTTAGAAGATCCATCTAAAGTTTTGGCCAGAACGGAAGAGCCGATTATGGTACCCAAAGAAGATTACGAACTACACGGTTTCTTTGGAGAGGTAGTATTTACAAACGGGCATGTAGTCAATGGTGATGAATTAACCATTTATTATGGAGCCGCTGATGAATTTGTTTGCGGGGCGAAATTTTCGCTGCAGGAAATTTTGAGAGAACTGGTATATTTCTAATTACCACCAAGACGCTAAGACACGAAGTTTATTTTGCATCATGCTAACCAATGAACGGATGGCTAATGAACAAATGAACTTTTTAGCCACTGATGCTCGGATTAACACGGAATAATTTGTCTAAGTTCTTTCACCACCAAGACACGAAGACACAAAGTTTATTTTTGCATCATGTTAACCAATGAACGAATGGCTAATGAACAAATGAACTTTTTAGCCACGGATGCACAGATTAACACGGAATAATTTGTCTGAGTTTTTTCACCACCAAGACGCTAAGACACGAAGTTTATTTTTGCATCATGCTAACCAATGAACGAATGGCTAATTAATTAATGAACTTTTTAGCCACGGATGCTCGGATTAACACGGAATAATTTGTCTAAGTTTTTTCACCACCAAGACACGAAGTTTATTTTTGCATCATGCTAACCAATGAACGAATGGCTAATGAACAAATGAACTTTTTAGCCACGGATGCTCGGATTAACACGGAGTAATTTTCTGCACCATGCAACCTAATGAACCAAACAAAAAGCGGTCCCCATTTCTGAGAACCGCTCATATTTTAATTTTTTGCTTTGGGTTTTTACCTTCTACCCTCCGCCTTCTTACCTTCTACCTTAATCTAGTATCCAAAAATCTGCTCTAAGCTCAATTTAGTCACCGGACCAAATTTAGCTAAATCAGCCATGTTGATTTTCTTTTCTGAAGCAACGATACAATAGCTGTATGGTTTGCCAGAAAGGTTTGTTTGGTGAAACGATTTTACATCGTTAAAAGTTAATGGCTTTAGGTTAGCATACTCATCAATTCTTGAATCATGATCAAAACCTAATTTTTTATCTGCTAAATAGGTATAAATGATGCCATCTTTAGTAATACGGCTGGTTTCTATGCCATTTAAAGAATTGGTTTTTGATAAATCGAATGATTTGTCCGATTCAGGTAACGTGGTTAATAAGTCGTTCATACCAGCAACCGCATCATTCATTTTATCAGCCTGCGTACCTACATAAGCGATAATTGTATTTTCTTTTTCTTTACTGTTTGGAGAAGAATATACCGCAAAGGTAGAGTAGGCTAAAGCTTTAGATTCGCGGATGGTTTGGAATACCACAGAACCCATACCGCCACCAAAATAGTTATTGAATAAAGCAATTTTAGCTGAATTGGCCGGATCGTATAATCCACCATTACGTACCCAACGGATTTCTGCCTGAACCATGTCATAATCGGCAAAATAAACCTTGTTCGAATCAGTTTTGGTGTACACAAATTTCTTGATCGGCGCCGCATCTGTAAATTCTTTTGCCAATGGATGTGCTTTAACAATCTCAGCAGAAAATGCTGCTAAAGTTTTAGGTCCGTAATAAGTAATGGTGTGTTTATAATTGGTAAGGTTATGCAGGATGTAAATCAAATCGGCTGATTTCATATTTTTGATCTCATCATTCGTTAATCCATAGTTGAAAGGATTATCTTTTCCGTATTGTGCATAGCTCATTAAACCACCCAGGATTGATGATTTATTCAATTTGGCATTATCTCTCGATTTTAATAAACGGCCTTTTAAATCTTCAAGGGCTTTTTCGTTTGGCTTGCAATGTGCTAAAACATCTTCAAGTAGCGCTACCGCTTTTTCGAAATTCTCTTGTAAACCGCTGATCGATACCGTAGTCACATCAGTGCCTACATTAACGTTGTAGCTACAGGCGATGTTATAAAAGGCTTTGCTGATATCTTCTGCAGAATATTTATCGGTGCTTAAGAAAGCTAAATATTGAGCAGCATAAGGCAATAATTTGTAATTGTAAGAGCCCATATCAAAACGGTAACTCATGCGGAAAATTCCGTTTTCAGTGTTTTGAACGGCAATTACATCGGCAATGCCTGCTTTACCAAATTGAAGATCTTTTGTATAATCTAAAAATTTAGGAGCAATTGGTTTAACCGGTGCCGCAATAATTTCTTTTGTGAATGGAGAAACCTCGTTTACATTAGTTTTTACAGCAGTGATGGTTGGTTTTTCTACTTTTATAATGCTTTTATCTTCGCCTTTATGTTTTAAGATGGAAACATAATTGTTAATGAAAAACTTATTGGCAAAATCTACAATTTCTTTTTTGGTTACTTTGCCCATAGCATCGGTTGATGCCAATGTTTTATCCCACTCCGTACCACGGTTTTGAATAAAGGCATTCATGGTAAAATCGGCACGTACGTCGTTATTATCAAAGTTCTGTAGTTCAGATAATTTAATATTTGCAACAGTAGCTTTGATCAAACTTTCATCAAATTCGCCCTTTTTAAGCAATTCTACCTGCTCTAATAATAATTTTTGAGCTTCCTCTAAACTCTGACCTGCTTTTGGCGAGCCAGATAAAATGAAGATACCATAATCTTTCATCGAGTTGTAACCGGCACCTGCCCTTAACATTTTTTGCTGTTTATTAATGTTGATATCCATTAAACCAGCTTTGCCATTAGCTAAAATACTGCTGATTAAATCAAGCAATAAACTCTCGTGGGTATTTTGTGCAAAACCCCTGTAAGCAACATATAAACTTTCGGCACTTGGTCCATAAATATCAACTTTTTGAACCTGTGTTAATGGTTTTTCAGGAGCAGGATTGTATAACGATAATGGTTTAGACTTCATGTAAGCAAAATCCTTATCAATTTTTTTAATCAGGTCATCATAATTAATATCACCACTCATAATTACGGCCATATTGTTCGGCACATAATATTTATCGTAATATTTTCTGATTTCGATTAACGACGGATTCTTTAAATGCTCAATTGTACCAATGGTGGTTTGTTGTCCGTAATTGTGCGTTGGGAACAACGAATACAACATTTTCTCGTACATTTTACGTCCGTCGTTATCCATGCCAATGTTTTTCTCTTCGTAAACCGCTTCTAACTCTGTGTGGAAAATGCGGAAAACAGGTGCACGGAAACGTTCTGCCTGTACAGCTAAAAATTTATCAATGGCGTTTGATGGAAGGTCTTCCTCGTACACCGTTTCCTCTACCGAAGTATGGGCATTTGTGCTATTGCTTCCGATCGATTTCATCATTTTATCGTATTCGTTTGCAATCGAATAATTAGAAGCCTCGCCCGAAGTTTTATCGATTTCTTTATAAATCTCCTTACGTTTAACCGGATCCGTGGTTTTGTTATAAGTTTCGTAAAGTGCCTCAATCTTATCCAGATAAGGTTTTTCTTTGGCGTAGTTTAACGTTCCGAATTTATCCGTTCCTTTAAATAAAAGGTGCTCTAAATAATGCGCTAAACCGGTATTAGTCCTGGGATCGGTATTACTACCTGCCCTAACCGCCATTTTATAGGTGATATTTGGCTCTTTGTTATTTTGGGATAAAATTACCGTTAGGCCATTTTTTAGGGTATAAAAACGGGTTTTGGTCGGATCGTTGGTTACATATTTGTAGGCGTAGCCACCCGAAGTTCCTGTTTTCCACTGATAGGTTGTTTGAGCATTCGCTAAAGAACCTGTAATCAGAAAACAAGCCAAAGTAAATAGTTTGAATTTCATTGAATTGGTTTTGGTTTTTATGATCATGAGGGTGTATTTGGTTGATGATAGGAAGACCAAATACAGCGTTCATTTGTAATAAGTTATTTATTCAAATATATATGCTTTCTGTTATCGAATGAAAATAATTTTTATTTCGGAACTAAAAAGTCAGGAATAAATGATTTTAGCATATAAATCAAGGTTTATTGTGCCTTGAATTTATAAATCTGTATTTTTACCGGCATGACAAAGCAGGGCACAAAACCAAATATTTTAGTTGTAAACGACGATGGTATTACAGCTACGGGTATCAAAAATTTAATGGAAGTAATGCAAGGGTTGGGGAATGTAGTGGTAGTTGCACCAGATAGTCCTCAAAGCGGAATGGGACATGCCATCACCATTGGAAAACCAATCCGTTTTGATAAAGTTGACCTTTATGAGGGGGTAGAAATGTACAAATGCAGTGGAACTCCTGTTGATTGTGTTAAAATTGCCGTAAACAAGATTTTTAAGGGTAAAAAACCTGATTTATGCGTATCTGGAATCAACCATGGATTGAATAACTCAATTAATGTATTGTATTCTGGCACCATGTCGGCTGCGGTAGAAGGAGCCATTGAAAAAATTCCATCTATTGGTTTCTCTTTAGATGATTTTGCTGCCGATGCCGATTTCAGTCATACCAAAAAGTACATAAAAAACATATGCGAACAGGTTTTGGCCAATGGTTTACCAGAGGGTACCTTATTAAATGTTAATTTCCCAAAAGGCGACAACTTAAAAGGGGTTAAAATCTGTCGTCAGGCCAATGCAAAATGGATGGAAGAGTTTGATGAAAGAACAGATCCTTACAAACGTCCATATTATTGGTTAACTGGTGTTTTTGAAAATTTTGATAAAGGAGAGGATACCGATGTTTGGGCTTTAGAACATAATTATGTTTCTATTGTTCCCGTTCAGTTTGATTTAACCGCACACCATGCCATCCAGGCCCTAAACAGTTGGGATTTTACCGGTAGTGATGATGCTAAATCTGAAAGTGCAGGCAAAAAAGTTTCGGCACCCGATGGCATTAATTTAGGTTAGGCAACTGCTATTATGATTGATCGGTTAAAAAGATTAAATAATTCGGTATGGGTAGGTTTGGGCATTGGTTTGCTTATCCCTGCAATTTTTTGTTCCATCGCATGGTATATTATTCACCATGTGGCCTACCTTGCCAAAGCCGATTTGTTGTACATCGGTGGGATTGCAATAAACGCCTACACCATGCAAACATTTTTTAAATACAATAAAGAAAATATCGGCAGGGGCATATTGGCTGCAACATTTTTATGCGCTTTTGCGTTTTTTGCCTACAAAGTTTTTTGAAAAACAGCGTCATTGCGAACTGAAGAAGAGGATGGTGAGCGGGCGTGAAGCAATCTATCCGGAATAAAGAAGGATTAAGTAATAAAAACAACATAAAAGATTGCTTCGTCGTGCCTCCCCGCAATGACGATTATACCATAAATTATAACATGAAGTACTACCTCGTAGCCGGAGAAGCCTCAGGCGATTTACATGGCGCCAATTTAATGAAAGCCTTAAAAACTGAGGATAGCGAAGCTGTGTTCAGGTATTTTGGTGGCGATAAAATGCAGGCAGAAGGTGGCGGGTTGGTTAAACATTATGCCGATATGGCTTTTATGGGTTTTACCGAAGTGCTTTTAAATTTAAGGACCATTTTTAGAAACCTCAAGGCCTGTAAAGAAGATATTCTAAAATGGAAACCCGATGTGTTGATCCTGATCGATTTTCCGGGTTTTAACCTGAAAATTGCTGAATTTGCTAAAGCTAATGGTATAAAGGTTTGTTATTATATTTCGCCTAAAGTTTGGGCCTGGAATCAAAAAAGGGTACTCAAAATAAAAAGAATTGTTGATCACATGTTCTGTATTTTGCCTTTCGAGGTCGATTTTTACATGGAATGGGGCATGAAGGTAGATTATGTGGGCAATCCGCTTTTGGATGAAATTGCACAGTTTACGCCAGGTGTAAACTTTCGTGAAAACAATCAACTGGGAGACGAAAAAATTATTGCCCTGTTGCCCGGTAGCCGTAAACAGGAAATAGAGCGCTTGCTGCCGGTAATGTTAAGCGTTACAGAAGAATATCCGGAATATACTTTTGCCATTGCAGCTGCCCCAACTTTTACCGAAGCTTATTACCACCAGTTTACCGGAAATAAAAAAGTCAAACTGCTGTTTAACAATACTTATAATTTATTGCATCATGCCCATGCTGCAATTGTAGCATCGGGAACAGCTACACTGGAAACTGCCTTATTTAAAGTGCCACAGGTAGTGGTTTATAAAGGGGGTACCATCTCAATCGCCATTGCAAGGATGCTGGTGAAAATTAAATTCATCTCGTTAGTTAACCTCATTGTAAACAAAAAGATTGTATCCGAGCTGATTCAGGAAGATTGCAATACCCAAAAGGTTAGCGAAGAACTCAAGATTATCTTAGCAGGCGAGGGTAGAAACGAAATGTTAAAGCATTATGATGAGCTCCTTTCGTTAATGGGTAAACCTGGTGCCTCGGCAAAAACTGCCAGGTTAATTTCTACATATTTACACTAAACTAAGTTTTCCCGCTAACGTAACATTTTAGGTTGGTTTTGATTTTTTTTAAAACAAAACGGCCTTTAATGCGTTACTAAATCGTTTTGCGGAAATCCTAATTAAAACTAATTAATCTCATTGCTCTTATTAATTTGGTGAAATTTGGCCGCATTGCGTAACTAATTATAAACTAAACTAGTGAGTGCCAATGAAAAACATTTTACTCAGGATGTCAGGATTCCTATGCCTGATCCTACTTTCAAGCCCCCAGTTGTTTGCGAAAATTACGAGCGAAAAAATCAGTTTCAACCGTTATTATTTTCAGCAGGATACAACTAAAAAACAAGACACAACCAAAAAAGTTCCGGTTGCCAAACCTGCCGATACGGTAAAAGTACCGCCGAATCCTCTTGGTGGCTCGCCTCCGGTTACTACTCCGGCTCCCGTACCAGCAACAGCCCCTGCAACACCAGCTGCTGCCCCTACAGCATCTACCGGCCAAAAAACAATTACAGGTATTGTTGTAGATGAGCAGAAAATCGGTTTACCTGGTGTCGGGATTAAAATCCAGGGCAAAACAGGTGGTAGTGTAACTCAGGAAAACGGTAAGTTCAGTATCAACGTAACTTCCCCAACCGATGTACTGGTATTCAGTTATATCGGTTACCAAACGAAATCTGTTCCGGCAGGTAATGGTGCGACGCCATTAAACATTAGTTTGGTGCCATCCCAGTCACAAAAATTAGATGAGGTTGTGGTTGTTGGTTATGGAACACTGAAAACTAAAGAAGTTACCTCTTCAGTTGCCCACGTAGATACCTCGCAGTTTAGGCAAAGTGGTGCCCGAAGTGCATTGGATCTTGTTCAGGGGAAAGTTGCAGGATTAAACATTACCAGGGCAAACAGCTCAAATCCCAATTCAGGGCCAAGTGTCCAATTGCGTGGAGTGGTTTCTGTAGCTGGTAGTGCAAGCCCGCTTTATGTTATTGATGGGATCCCTGGTGGTAACCCCGATCTTTTGCAGCAAGATGATATCTTATCTGTCGATGTGTTAAAAGATGGTTCTGGTGCAGCAATTTATGGTACCAGTGCAAACGCCGGTGTAATTTTAATCACCACCAAAAAAGGTAAGCCAGGTCCGCCAACATTTGCCTACTCAAATTATTTCCGTAAGGAATTTGTTCAAAACCGGTTAGATTTTTTAACTGCAGATGAGTTTAGGGCCAAAATCAATGCTGGTGAAATTAATGCTATTGATTATGGAGGAAGTGAAGATCTGTATGATAAATTGGTAAATCACAACAATCTGTCTCAGAACCATAACCTTGCACTTTCTGGAGGAACAGATAAAACAAGCTATAGAGCAAGTTTAAATTATCGCGATTTACAGGGTATTGCCTTAGAAAATGGCAGGAAAGAATATACCGGAAGATTAAACATCAACCAGAAAGGTTTTGATGATAAATTAAATATCCAGTTAAATCTGGCCACGAATGTAAATAATGCCAATTTACTTTCCAATGGTCTTACCGCGCCATTTTTTGATAATGAATTAAATGGAAGTGGCTGGGAAGAAGAATTAGCTAAAAATCCTACTAAGCAGATTTATAATCCTGATGGTTCGTTTTATTACGATAACCAGAGTACCAATCAATATGCAAGGCTTTTTACCCAAACAAGCTATCGCAAACAGCAAACCACCTCTGCTGATGTGAAAGCTGATTTCGACATTGTAAAAGGTTTAAAGGCGTCGGTATTTGGGTCGTTACAGCGGGATAATTTTGTTGATGGTGGTTATGCACAACTGAATAGTGAAAACTCCATAGAAAACAGTGATTACCCGGGTGGCGGATATGCTTTCAAAAATAATTTCCTTTCACAGGGTTATGCTTTTGAGCCAACCTTACAATACACTACAACATTTGCCAGCAAACATTCTATTACCGCTTTGGCAGGTTACAGTTATCGTTATAACATCGAAGAAGGTACCAAGGCTAATACACGGGGTTTCTTGAACGATCAGTTTAATGAAGATAACCTGGGTGCCGGACAGGCACTGGCCGATGGCAAAGCAGGTATGGGCAGTTATAAAAACGATAATACACTAATTGCCTTTTTTGGTAGAATTAACTACTCCTACGATAATAAATACCTGTTACAATTAATTTTAAGACATGAAGGTTCATCCAGATTTGGAGACAATAACAAATGGGGTAATTTCCCGGCTGTTTCTGTGGGTTGGAATGTTACCGAAGAAGGGTTTATGAAAGATGTAAAGTGGGTTAACTACTTAAAATTAAGAGCAGGTTTTGGTGTAACCGGTAATTCTGGTTTTGCCAATAATGCATCAAGGGTGGTGCTTAGTGGAGGAGGTAAATACCTGTATCCTGATGGCAGTTATAGAGAAACTTATGGTCCACAATATAATCCAAACCCTTTTCTTAAATGGGAATCTAAAAGCGAAACCAATGTCGGCGTTGATTTTACCTTGTTTAACAGTAAGCTGACCGGATCCATAGATGTTTTCGACAGAACAACGAAAGATCTGTTGGATTTATACACTACACCTCAACCTCCTTACGTTCAAAGTACCATTTATGCCAATGTTGGTAATATCTCATCAAGGGGTATAGAACTTGCCCTGAGCTATCAGGCCATAAAAACTAAAGATTTTACTTTTAGTATGGATTTTACCGGTAGTACCATCAAAAATACCTTAAATTCTTACTCTAACGACTCTTTTGCCGTTAAATACAGGACTTTCGGCGGAATAGGTGGTTCAGGCGATCTAGGAGATGCTATTACCACTTATGAGGGTGAAGAAGTGGGTGTTTTTTATGGTAAACGTTTTGCAGGTTTTGATGCAAATGGAAAGTGGTTGTTTTATAATAGAAACGGTGTTCCGGTACGTAACGACCAAATAAACAATTCAAAAGATAAGAATGTATCGGATTTAGCGCCGATAGGAAATGCTATTCCGAAATATTATGCATCTTATACCGCTAATTTCACTTATAAAAATTTCGATTTCAGGGTGTTTTTAAGGGGTAAATTCGATTACGATATCTTAAATGCAACTGCATTAACTTATGGAAATCCGGCTATTACAGGTTCCAATTACCTGAGAGAAGCGTTTGGGAAATATAGCCAGATCAATGATACTTATATGTACTCCGATTATTATATAGAAAGTGGTACAAACGTAAAAATTGATGAGGTTACCCTGGGTTACAACTTTAAGTTAAAAACAAAATATATCCGCAACCTGCGCGTATATGCCACCGGCCAGAATTTAGCAACCATTACAGGGTACAGCGGTAACGATCCTGATTTTGTTCAGGATACAGGCTTAGGCCCTGGTGTCGATAACCGCGGTGCTTATCCAAGTACCAGGTCATTCTTATTTGGTGTTAACGTAGGGTTTTAATAGATAACAAAATGAAAAATAAATCAATCATATATACAGCCCTTGCGCTAATAGTTGGTATGGCTTCTGCCTGTACCAATTTAGATGAAAATGCATACGACGTTATTCCGGCTGAGAAATTTTATAACAATAAAAACGAGGTAATTTCTGCTGTGTTAAGACCATATACCCATGCAAATGCCTGGGTAACACCTTCCGGACAGGATGGATGGTGGCGTTTGGCCGAACTTTCTGCAGATCAGCTGGCATGGCCAACTAAAGGGCCGCATGGTGAAGATGGCGGTAAATGGAAAAGACTACATTATCATAGCTGGACGGTAGATGAGGCAGGTATAAACAATGCCTGGACCCTGATGTATGCCGGCGTTGGCTACTGTAATGATCCAATTACCAATATAGAATCGAGAGATATTTCTGCCATGGGCATTAGCCAAAAGGAAAAAGACGAATACATTGCAGAACTGAAATTGTTACGCGCATTCCATTACCTTAAGCTAATGGACCTATTCGGTAATATTCCATTATCAACCAGTGTTGCAGATCCTATAAATCCTGTTTTACCGAATACCACCAGCCGGAAAGATGTTTTTGCCTTTATCGAAAAGGAAATAAAAGATAACATCAATAATGTACCTAAACTATCAAGGGCACAACTGGGGAGAATGAGCCAGGCAAGTGGTTATGCGATGCTGGTAGAGCTATACCTCAATGCAGAAGTGTGGACAGGTACCGCCCGTTGGGACGACTGTATTGCTGCTGCCGATAAATTGATTAATAATGAAGGTGGCGGACAAAGTGGTAATATGGCGCTGGATCCGAACATTTCAGATCAGTTTAAAAATACCAACGATTTATCAAAAGAGGTAATTTTCTCTATTGCTTACGATTTTACAAGAGCCAAATTTGAACCATCATGGACTGGCGAGTTTTATCACTTTGCACAAAGAGATATTTATGGTGGGGGCAGAAATGGCAATGATGGGATTGTATTGATTCCTGGAGTTTATACCACTTTTGAAACCGACGACCTTCGTAAAACCAATTGGCTTTTGTTTGGTCCGCAATTTAAATTTACCGACCCTGCCTCACCGGTGCAAGGTACCGTAGAATATGCAGGTAAAGCACTTTCATTTGTAGATAATATCCAAAAAAATACTAAAAACTCTACCGTAAGTAATATGAGTGAAGGAGAAGAAAACAGCGGGGTGCGTTTTAATAAATATAAACTGGGTAATTCTTTGCCTGGCCTTGTTAACGGTGTGCGTGTAGAACCAGATCCAAACTATAACAATACTGATTGGAATGTGTACCGTTTAACCTGGATTTATTTTGCTAAAGCCGAAGCCATCATGCGTAAAAATGGCGGAACTGCCACAGCAGATGCTGTAACTTTGATCAATACCTGCAAACAAAGGGCTTATACAACGGCTACCTGGCCGGCCCATGCTTATACAACTGCTTCGTTAACTTTAGACGAGCTTTTGGCAGAACGTGGAAGGGAATTTATTTTCGAAGGTTTTAGAAGAGACGATCTTATCCGTTTTGGAAAGTTTAGCAATACCAAATGGTGGGATCATGAGATATCTACACCAACAAGGTCGTTATATCCAATTCCTCAGCGACAAAGAGATTTTAATCCAAAACTCACACAAAATCCTGGATATTAATTTTGATACAAAAGGCGCTTCATAAGCGCCTTTTGCTGTTTTATACCTCATTTTTTTATCCTGCCCACCTTTAACAACTGTTTCTAAAACGATTAACATAAAAAATGTTAAATTGCGTTTTTATAACGGGCAAAAAATTAAAAGCTATAATTTTTATTTAGCTTTGAATCGATTAACTTAAAAGAATTCCAGCCAAATGAAATCGCTTTCTATCAAAGATATAGCTGTTAAAGCCAATGTATCCATCACCACAGTTTCCTTTATTATTAATGGTAAAGCAAAAGAAAAATCGATCAGTGAAGCGGTTATAGAAAAGGTAGAAAAAATTATTGCGGAGAGCGGCTATAAACCCAACCAGATTGCCAGAAGTTTGCGCACCGGAAACTCAAACATCATCGGCCTGATCATTGAAGATATTTCCAACTCTTTCTTCTCCAGGATAGCCAGGTTAATCGAAGATAAAGCCTATAAAAGAGGTTATAAAATCATCTACTCCAGTACCGAAAACAGTGTTGATAAAGCGAAAGAACTGATCAATATGTTTAAATCGCGTAAAGTTGATGCCTATATTATTTCGCCTATTAAAGGAATAGAAGAAGATGTAAAAATGCTATTGGAAGATGGTAATCCCGTAATCTTTTTTGACAGGAACCTGCCCGATATCAATACCAGTTACGTAGGGGCCGATCATTTTAATGCTTCTTACCAATCCATCCAGAGTTTTATCGATCAGGGCAAAAAAAACATTGCCCTTGTTACCACTGATATCAACGTAGAGCAGATTGTAGAACGTTACGATGGTTATAAAAAAGCTTTGGAAGACAATGGCATCAAATACGATGAAAACCTAGTTTTAAAAATCCATTTTAACCAAGAAGAAAGCGAAACCATCAGCCAGATCAAACAACTGCTTGAACAGAAAAAAATCGATGCCGTTTTATTCGCAACCAACTACCTTGCCATCAGCGGTCTAAAAGTGTTAAAACAGATCAATAAAAAAATAGGAGATGACTTTGCTGTTATTGCCTACGATGACCATGAAGCCTTCGAACTGCATACACCGGGAATATCAACCGTACAGCAACCTTTGGAAGAAATTGCAGAAAATGTAATCAAACTGATCCTTAAACAGCTTTCTTCTAAAGCGAAACCCGAAAACCAGCAGATCATTATTCCTGCCAAACTCATCATCAGAGATTAATATTTTGTAACTTAAATATTACGAAATGTGGTTTTAATATGATTTTTAAATTCTCTAATATTGGATTAGTAAAACGTTTTACTTTATTGCGGCTTTAGAGAGCGAAAATCCATCTTAACTAGAATTATCATCCTCATTTTCATTCAATCAGAATAAATATTTGGTCGGTAAATTAAGTAAAACGATTTATCCATTGCAAAGAACCAAATATTGAACTATGAGAAACCTTTCCTTACTGGCATTTTGCCTTTTTTTTTATTTCACGCTTAAAGCACAAGATAAAGCCCCGGCTTATCCACTGATTACGCATGATGCTTATTTCAGTATCTGGTCTTTTGGTGATGGCTTAAATAAATCGGTTACCAAACACTGGACGGGCAAGGAACAGTCTTTATTGGGTGTGATTAAAGTTGACGATCAGTTTTACCGTTTTATGGGCGAAGAGAGTAAAAGCTTTAAAACCATACTCCCAGCTGCCGACGAAGTGAAATATCAGGCCAGCTATACCTTCGACCAGCCTGAAAAAGGTTGGGAAACCAATACTTACAATGATGCTGCCTGGAAAAAAGGCGATGCTCCATTTGGCGATGACCGTGCCGACAAAACAAAGTGGAATACCGACGACCTTTATTTCAGAAGGACTTTTGAAGTTGCAAACCCAACATCAGCAAAAAAATACCTTAAACTCAATCATGATGATAATGTTAGGGTTTACCTCAACGGGAAATTAATTTACAGCAAAAACGGCTGGGTTTCTGATTATATCTACCTTCCTATTGAAGATGGTGTTTTACTAAAAGGTAAAAATATATTGGCCATCCATTGCAAAAATACCGCAGGCGGCAGGCATTTAGATGCCGGGATTGTAGAAGGGGAAGCTCAGGAGGTAAAAATTGCGCCTGCAACCCAAACTAACGTTACCGTACAGGCTACCACAACAAAATATAGCTTTACCTGTGGTAAAGTAGCTTTAGAAGTGAGTTTTACATCACCATTATTGCTTAACGACATTAAAATAACCGCCAGGCCGATCAGTTATATCAATTATTCGGTAAAATCAACTGATGGCAAAGCGCATAAAGTTGATGTTTTCTTTGGAGCCTCATCAAATATTGCGGTGAATACACCAACTCAGGCTGTTTCTGCCTGGAAAAGTACAAAAAATAGCCTTTCCATCCTTAAAACAGGTACAGTTGAGCAGCCCATATTAAAAAAGCGTGGCGATGATGTAAGGATCGATTGGGGTTACTTGTATGTGGCTGTTCCTTCAAAGTTTAATGCCACGCAGTTTATCGGTACCCAGAATGAGAGTTTGAAAGCTTTTATGGCGGCAAAATATCCCATTAAAAACCAGGTTTTAAACGCCAAAAACTTAAACCTAAACAGTGTGATTCCTTTCGGATCCGTTTCTTCTGCTGCGATAGAAAAATATGTGATGCTGGGCTACGATGATTTAAAATCGGTAGAATACTTTGGCGAAAAACTATCGCCGGTTTGGAAGCAATCGGGTTCGCAACTATTTGAAGATCAATTGGCAGATGCTAATCATCAATATCCATCTTTAATGGCTAAATGTGCTGCTTTTGATGCCAAACTTTATGCTGATGCGAAAAAAGCTGGCGGTAGTGAATATGCTGATATGTGTAAATTAGCTTACAGACAAGCCATTGCAGCCCATAAAATCGTTTATGCACCCAATGGCGATATCCTTTTCCTTTCTAAAGAAAACTTTAGTAACGGGTCAATCAATACGGTTGATGTAACCTATCCATCCGCGCCACAATTTTTAGTGTACAATCCCGAATTGCTAAAAGGGATGTTGAACGGTATTTTCTATTACTCTGAAAGTGGAAAATGGAAAAAACCTTTTGCCGCACACGATTTAGGTACTTACCCTTTGGCAAATGGCCAAACTTATGGCGAAGATATGCCTGTAGAAGAAGCCGGAAACATGATCATTTTAACGGCTGCCATTACCAAAGCAGAGGGAAATGCAAAATATGCCGAAAAACACTGGGAGGTAATGTCGGTATGGGCCAATTACCTTTTAAGAGAAGGTTTCGATCCGGCCAACCAGTTATGTACCGATGATTTTGCAGGCCACCTGGCCCGTAATTCGAACTTATCGGTAAAGGCAATTGTAGCTTTAGGCGGTTATGCGCAAATGGCACAGTTACTAGGTAAAACTGATGTGGCTACTAAATACCGTACAGCTGCTTTACAAATGGCGCAGAACTGGATGAAACTGGCTGATGATGGTGATCATTATGCTTTAACCTTTAATGATAAAAATACCTGGAGCCAGAAGTACAACCTGGTTTGGGATAAACTTTTAAAGTTGGATCTCTTTCCAAAAGAAGTGTACAAAAAGGAGATTGATTTCTATTTAACCAAACAAAAAGATTTCGGACTGCCCTTGGATAGCCGCAGAACCTATACCAAATCAGATTGGATTATGTGGACCGCAACCCTGGCGGATAACGAAGCAGATTTTCAAAAATTTATTAGCCCTATTTACCGTTATGCTACCGAAACCGAGAGCAAGGTACCATTGAGCGATTGGCACGAAACCACCAATGGTAAAATGACAGGTTTCCAGGCGAGGAGTGTGGTTGGCGGTTACTTTATTAAAATGCTGGCCGATAAATGGAATATTAAATAAAAACATCAATCAGCTTTGCCTGCAACCATTTACCTATGCAGGCAATAGCTGATTTTTAAAATATATAGCCTGATTTATACCGGCTGAAAAGAACAACACACACAAGTAAACACACAAATGAAACTTAAATTAATCGCATCCATTTTATGCTGCATTGCTGCCAAAGGGTTATTGGCACAGCAGAAAGATTGGGTCCACTATGTAAACACACTGCAGGGAACCAATTCCAAACACGAACTCACCAAGGGAAATACCTATCCCACAACTGCTTTGCCTTTTGGTATGCACACCTGGACGCCACAAACCGGCAGAAATGGCGATGGCTGGAAATACCAATATTTTAAAGATAAAATCAGGGGTTTTCAGCAGGCACATCAATGCAGCTCGTGGACAAGGGATTACGCCGTATTTTCTTTAATGCCAATGGTTGATGAACTGGTTGTTGACGAGAACCGGCGTGAAACCCGGTTTAGCCATAAAGATGAAGTTGCGAAACCGAATTATTATAAAGTAAAGTTCGAAAACGAGATTACTACAGAAATTTCTCCAACAGAGCGCGGTGCACACCTGCGTTTCAGCTATCCAAAAGGCAAAAGGAGTTTCCTGATCCTGGATGGATACACCAGGTTGAGTGGTGTGCAGATCTATCCCAAAGAAAATAAAATTACCGGATGGGTAAATAATGGCGAAGGTTTTAAACGTGGCTGGAAAAGTTATTTTGTGATCCAGTTTGATCAGCCCATTAAATCTTATGGTACCTGGGAGAACAAACGCAATACGGTAAATAAAGATTCGCTAATTGCCGAAGGATTAGGAAAAGGTGCATTTGTACAGTTCGAATCGGGCATAAAAGTTCAGGTTAAAACCGCTTCCTCTTACATCAGCTTAAAACAGGCCGAACTTAATTTAAAAAGAGAATTAGGAAATGATAAAACCTTAGAGGATACCAAAGCCAATGCTGCTGCGGTTTGGAATAAATCGCTTGGTAAAATAGAAGTAGAAGGTGGATCGAAAGCCGATATGGAAACCTTCTATTCTTGCTTTTTCAGAGCAAGTTTATTCTCAAGAAAATTTTATGAAATCAATGAGGCTGGAAAACCTTATTATTTCAGTCCTTACGATGGTAAGGTACATGATGGGTATATGTTTACCGATACTGGTTTCTGGGATACCTTCCGTGCGCAATTTCCATTAAATACCCTGGTACAGCCCGAAATGCATGGGCGTTATATGCAGGCCATGCTTGATGCTTACGAGCAATGCGGTTGGCTGCCTTCATGGTCGTTCCCCAGCGAAGCGGGTAGTATGATCGGTAACCATGCCATTTCTTTATTGGCTGATGCCTGGGCAAAAGGAATCAGAACTTTTGATCCGAAGAAAGCGCTGGATGCCTATTATCACGAAGCCATGAATAAAGGACCATGGGGGCCTGCAAACGGTAGGGATGGGGTAACCGAATATAATCAATTGGGTTATGTGCCTTATCCAAAATATAGAGAAGCCACGGCTAAAACACTGGAGTATGCCTACGATGATTATTGCGCTTACCAGTTGGCTAAAATGATAGGAGATAAACATTATATGGAGGTTTTTGAAAAACCAATGTATAATTATAAAAACGTTTACGATCCTGCTACACGGTTTATGAGAGGCAAAAATGCAGAAGGCAAATGGTCGCCAAATTTCGACCCGACAGAGTGGGGCGGACCTTTTACCGAAGGCAACGCCTGGCATTGGCAGTGGTCGGTTTTTCAGGATACCAAAGGCTTGATTAATTTGATGGGTGGGTACAACAATTTTACTGCAAAGCTGGATTCTGTTTTTACCGAACCCAATAACGTTAATGTTGGTTCTTACGGTGGCATGATCCACGAAATGACTGAAATGGTAATGGCTAATATGGGGCAATATGCACATGGAAATCAGCCTATCCAGCATATGGTATATCTATATAATTATGCCAACCAGCCCTGGAAATCACAATTTCACGCCCGCAAGGTGATGCATAAACTCTATGATGCTACTGAAAATGGTTATCCTGGTGATGAAGACCAGGGGCAAACCTCATCGTGGTATGTATTAAGTGCTTTGGGTTTTTATAGCGTTACACCAGGTACCGGCGAATATGTTTTAGGTAGCCCAATATTTAAAAAAACGACCATTAACTTAGAAAATGGCAAAAAATTCGTGATCGAAGCACCCGCAAATGATTCGGATCACGTTTATATCAAATCTGCCAGCTTGAATGGTAAAAATTTCACTAAAAACTTTATCAATCATAGTGATATTTTGAAAGGTGGGGTATTAAAATTAGAGATGAATGTTAAACCTTCGTTAAATAGAGGACTTTTAGAAGAAGATAAGCCATTTTCGCTGAGTAAATAGATATTGAATCGCTATTTTTGGCGCGTTGATGAAAATTAGTAAAAATAACAGAAATATAGATATAGAATGGAAAAGCCTGTTGCATTAGGTGTAGATATTGGCGGCTCGCATATTACAGCCGCATTGGTGGATTTGGAAACAAGAACTTTGGTGAAGGATTCCATCAAGCGTAGCCCTGTGGACTCACAGGAGAATAAAGAAGTGATTTTATCCGCATGGTGCGATATTATCAGCAAAGCTTTTCAAAACATTAAAAACGGTGCGCGGAACGTTGGGATTGCCATGCCCGGACCATTTAATTACAATGAAGGGATTTCATTAATCAAAGATCAGGATAAGTTTAAATCACTTTATCAGGTTAACGTTAAAGAGGAATTGTCCAAACGTTTAGATATCCCTGCAGAAAATATTCATTTTATAAACGATGCTGCGGGTTTTTTACAAGGTGAGGTTTTTGCCGGGGCTGCAAAAGGAAATGCAAGTGTGTTGGGCCTAACATTGGGAACAGGGCTTGGATCCTCACTTTGTTTAAACTATAAAGCTTTTGATGCTGACCTTTGGAACTCCGAATTTTTAGACGGAATTGCTGAAGATTATTTATCTACGCGCTGGTTCGTAAAACGTTTTAACCAACTTAGCGGTAAAACGGTAGACGGCGTAAAAGAACTTGTCGAAATAGTAGAAACCGATCATTTTGCTACTCGGGTATTTATGGAATTTGGCTATAACCTTGCCCAGTTTTTGATTCCGATTATAAAAAAGCATAAAATAGATACCGTAATTGTTGGTGGCAATATTGCACAATCTTTTAGTGCTTTTGCACCTGAACTTATTGCCACACTTAAGGGCAATGGTATAGAAACCGATATTAAAATTTCGGAACTTAAAGAACATGCTGCGTTAATTGGTGCGGCAAGCTGTTGCGATTTAAGTTTAACTTAAAGTGTTTTATCAGAGTATTTTACATTTTTTTTAATTCAAGCTAAAACTAACCGCAGAATTGCAATTTTAATAAAGTAATTCTGTGGTTAATCTCCATTTTTTCTTTTTTCTTAAGAAAAAGGCACTTTTTGTAGGATATTCTCATTCATATTTCTTTTAATCTGGCCAACAGGCGTATTTTTTTAATATATCCGGAATAAAAAAAAATAAATAATTCTTGATTTATTAATAATATGCTTATTATTGTTTAATAAAACGTTTTAGTCTTCAGTTATTTAAGCATTTTTATTTAGCTAATACAAAAGCAAAGTGTTGATCGTTGATCAAGGCTTTTTTTTACAAAACAAAACTAAAACGTTTTAGTTTAACCAAAAAGTAACTAACCATTCATAAAATTAAAGGAGAAACTAAATGGAATAAATTTTACATCCTAAAACACCCTATTCTGCCCTACAGAAAACAACGAACTAATCAAACACCAAACCAAACTGATCATGACTAAAAACTTACCAAACCAGCTCCGGCTATGCCATGCGCCTTTAGTGTTTTCTTCGTAATACAAAAGAAGCTAGCGTTTAATT
This sequence comes from Pedobacter jeongneungensis, assembly GCF_000633455.1. GTDB lineage: Bacteria > Bacteroidota > Bacteroidia > Sphingobacteriales > Sphingobacteriaceae > Pedobacter > Pedobacter jeongneungensis_A. Next base: position 61,232 of record NZ_AYMG01000023.1, on the reverse strand, counting down.
AACTGAAAATCATATCGCCGTAAACCGGCAGTTTGTACCATTAACCCCCAATTAACTTATACAGGGGTTAATATGCTGAATGAGTGATTTTCTGCACATTTTATCATTAGCTTTTTTTTTAACGGATTGAATTCCTGATCTATAATGGATCATGTGGCTAAATATTGCACATTTTATAACCAACAAACAATAAATTATCAATTATGAATCTTTTAAAAATGACCAAGAAAGCTGTCGGGCTCTGCTTTGCTTTAGCTTTACTTCTTGGATGTGGTAAAGAAGAGTATCCTGCAGTGGATCTTTTTACCTGGAAAGCAAAGGTAGATGTGACCGCTAAGGCCGCGCTTTCTGTTAACATTGAAAACTCTGGCGGTGCCTCGGCAGGAGAAGGATCGTTAAAAGTGGTGGATAATGACATCAACACAAAATTCCTGATCAATCCTTATCAGGCGAGCCTTTATCTTCAGTTAACCTTTCCTTCACCTCAACAAGTGGCATCTTATACTTTAACATCAGGTGGTGATGCTCCTGATAGGGATCCTAAAAACTGGAAGTTAAGTGGCTCTACAGATGGTAGCAACTGGGTAGATCTTGATACAAGAACAGGTGAAACATTTTCGGGCCGTAACATGACCAAAACCTATAATTTCAAAAACAAAGTCCTGTATAAATACTACAGACTTAGTATTACGGCAAATAATAACGGTTCTCTGTTCCAGTTGTCTGAGTGGCGTGTAATTGAAGTGCCTGAGGAGCAACAGTAATTTATCACTATTGCTGTAAATAAGACAAATTAAGATTTATTCTGCCAGTTAATGTGGCAGGCAATAAAATTTTCAACTGATCAATAGACCCAATAACAGTATTTCTGTTAACAACAACTAATTTTATGATGAAAAAAAATACAAATTTAACTGGGGGAAGGCTCAGGCTTAAAGATTGTGCTTTTAAGGCTATCGCTTTTACATTAGCTTTAAGCAGTGGTTTTTATGCAACAGCTAATGCTTCTGCCATTAATATAAACAGTTCGGTTGCGGTTAGTCAAACCAGGGCCGATATTGTAATCCGAGGAATAATTAAAGATGAAACAGGCGCACCATTGCCAGGAGCAGGTGTAAAAGTTAAAGGTAGTTCTACCAGTGCTGCCGCAGATGTAAATGGTGCCTTTACCATTACCGTCCCAGGTCAGGATGCCATTTTAATTGTAACTTATGTAGGTTACGATACAAAAGAGATCCCTGTTGGCACGCAAACGGTATTGGATATCCGTTTAAAAGAAACCGTTGGCGCCAATTTACAGGAGGTGGCTATTGTGGGTTTTGGTACACAGAAAAAAGAGAGTTTGGTAGGTGCACAATCTTCGGTTAATGTTGCCGATTTAAAACAACCGGTTTCGAGCATGAGCCAGTTATTGGCAGGCCGTATACCAGGTGTGGTTAACGTATCTAGAAATGGTGAGCCAGGTGCAACCGGATCTGATATTTTTATCCGTGGTATATCTTCGTTAACAGGTACCGATAGGGGGCCGCTTGTCATTATCGATGGTGTTCCAAACCGTAACCTGAACGATATCAGTGTATATGATGTAGAGAATTTTACTGTACTGAAAGATGCTGCTGCAACAGCGGTTTATGGTATCCGTGGAGCGAACGGTGTAATTTTAATCAATACCAAGCAAGGTAAAATTGGTACGCCGAAAATCAATGTGGAATATTATGAAGGTGTGAGTCGTTTCACTAAAAGACCGCAGTTAATTGATGGTGTGGATTATATGAACCTGGCTAATGAAGCTAAATATTCAGATTATTTAAGGGCAGGTGCAGCAGGCGCATTTACACCAGCATACTCACTAGATGCTGTTCAGAAAACTGCGGCTGGTACCGATCCGGTACTTTATCCAAATGTAAACTGGTTTGATGCTATTTATAACGATTTTGGTAGAAACAGATCGGCAACAGCTAATCTTTCAGGTGGTGTAAGCAATGCAAAATACTACGTTTCATTGGGATATTATGGCGAAGATGGTTTATTTAAAACCGATGAAGCCGTAAACTCTGCTGTAAAACAGAATTATGGCCGTTATAATGTGAATGCCAACTTAAACTGGGATATTACAGGTACCACCAAGTTGGACTTAGGTATAAAAGGGATTTTGGGACAGAACAACTACCCAAGCAGCTATAGTGCACAGGATATCTTCAGCCAGGCTTTCCAGATCAACCCAACTTCATTCCCGATCCTTTTTCCGAATGGAACTCTGCCGGGTGTTAGTCCCCAGGCCGATCAGCGTAACCCTTATGGGGATATTACCAGGAACGGATATAGAGTTGGTTATAATACCCAATTATACTCAAATATTCGTTTGACCCAGGATCTAAAAGAACTGACACCGGGTTTATCTGTAACTTCAATGTTCTCTTTTGATGTAAGCAATAGCAATTTTATTAACAGAACGAAGAGAGAAACCATATACCGGATTAGCCAGTCCGATCCTTATATCACTCCAGGGGATCCAAATTCAGGTTATAAATACATACAGGTACTTCAGGGGCAGGATTTCTTGAATTATGGCATTAATAACAGCGGTGATAAGAAAATGTATTTTGAGCTTGGGGTTAACTACAACCGCACGTTTGGAAAGCATGCTGTGAGCGGTTTATTATTGTATAACCAGAATGATAATACAAATCCATTTGCCGGTAACTTAACCCTTTCGCTACCATATAGGTTGCAGGGTATGGTAAGTCGTGCTACTTATGCTTATGATAATAAGTATTTCTTCGAATTTAACATGGGCTATAACGGTTCAGAAAACTTTGCACCTAACAAACGTTATGGTTTTTTCCCTGCATTGGGTATCGGTTGGTTGCTTTCGAGCGAGAAATTTTTCGAACCACTTAAAGATGCTATCCAAATGGTTAAATTCCGTTATTCTGATGGTATTGTTGGAAGTGGTGGCAGTGGCTCGGGCTATGCAGCAAACGAGGGAGACCGTTTTTATTATTTAACCAAAGTTGGCGGGGCTGCGAGTTATACTTTTGGTCAGAATGGATCAATAGTGCCGGGTAATAATACCTCTACAGGAGGTTTAGGCGTATTAGCTTATGGGGTTGATGTAACCTGGGCTGAAACACGCAAACAGGATCTGGGTTTTGAGTTGAAAACCCTGAACAATAACCTTTCATTCATTGTTGATTTCTTCAAAGAAAGAAGAAAGAACCAGTTTATCACAAGGGGAACGGTACCGAATTATATCGGTTTGGCCAATACCCCAATCGGTAACCTGGGTATAGTAGAAAATAAAGGTATTGATGGTACCATACAGTACGATACCCAATTTGGTAAAGATTGGTCGCTTAATTTAAGAGCCAACTTTACCTACAATAAAGATAAAGTAATTGAGAACGATCAGGCTCCACAGGCTTATCCATGGATGGAGCAACGAGGTCTTAACATACTGGCCGCTACAAGGGTAGGTTATATTGCTGAAAAATTATTCGATAGTCAGGCTGAAATCAATGCCAGCCCTACACAGTTTGGAACCTTGATGCCGGGCGATATCAAGTACAAAGATCTAAATGGTGATGGTAAAATCGACTCGTTCGATAAAACGGTAATTGGCAGGGGCGATATCCCAAGTACCACTTATGGTTTCGGTTTCTCATTAACCTATAAAAACTTCGATTTTGGTCTGTTCTTCCAGGGACAGGATAATGCAGATATCTTATTGAACATCCCGTCATTCGCCAATTCGGGCGGTTTGGGCAACATGTTAGCAGTGGCTGCTGATCGCTGGACCCCAACTAATCCCCGTCAGGATGCAGTGTATCCACGTTTATCTTATGGTGGTACCAATAGCAACAACTACCAGCCCAGTACCTGGTGGAAACGTGATATCAGTTTCTTGAGGTTGAAAAATGCCGACTTAGGCTATACCCTTAAAAATGGGATCAAATCCATTGGTGTTAAGCGCATGAGGATTTATGCAATGGGCTATAACGTATTTACCATCAGCAAATTCAAACTATGGGATCCCGAATTAGGTACAGATAACGGTACCAGATATCCATTAACGTCTAATTATTCTTTGGGTATTACCGCTAATTTTTAAAATAAAAAGGATGAAAAAAATATTGATATATACAGTTGGCGCATTGCTGGTAGTAGGCAATTATGGCTGTAAGAAATTTTTAAACCAGGTGCCTGACGATAGGCTAACCTTCGATCAGATGTATCAGAAAAAGGCTACTGTGGAGCAGGCATTAGCAAACGTTTATTCTACTATTCCAGATCAGGATCAGGACCGTTCGCCATCGGCATTGGGTAATATTGGTCCTTGGACAGCAGCTTCTGATGAAGCTGATTATACTTTGCCAAACTTTAGCGAAAATGTAAATACAGGTGCATGGGATGCAACAAGTGGCTCCGTAAATTATCACTGGCAGAACTTTTACCGTGGTATTCAGGCAGCTAGTTCTTTTATGGCTAATGTAACCAAATGTACCGACTGTAATCTTGGTGGTATTGATATTGTTAACCGCTATTACAATGAGGCCAGGGCTTTAAGAGCCATCTATTATTACTATCTCGTAAGACAGTATGGGCCGGTAGTTTTGCTGGGAAATGATCCTATTGCGTCTGATGCACCATTAGCGGCAATCAGTAAACCACGTAATTCAATGGATGAGTGTATCGAGTACATCGTAAGTGAATTAGATGCGGTAAGCACTAAACTTCCAGCTACGCCGCAAGCGGCCGAAGACTATGGTCATATTACAGGCTCTGTTGCAGATGCTTACAAAATTAAAGCTTTGTTAACGGCGGCCCGTCCGTTGTTTAATGGAAATACAGATTATGCAAACCTTAAAAATCAGGACGGCAAGCAATTGATCAACCAAACCTATAGTGTTGCAAAATGGACAAGATTAGCTACTGCCGCTAAGGCATTTTTAAATAATGCTAATTATGCTAATTATGCGCTGTACAGTGTTACTTCTACACCTAATGGTTTGCAAAATAATGCTTTCAATAGAGCCTTTATAGCAACAAGGGATGTGTTTTTAAACGGATGGAACTCTGAGATTATTTTTGGTAGGGGAGGAGATGTAACGCTTTATCAATACTCATTAGCCCCGAATCATAGTGGAGCTTCAGGTGGTGATAAAGGTGGCTCTTTCCTTTCTCCATCTCAACAATTAGTTGATGCTTACTTTACTGCCAATGGTTTGCCAATCGAAAACGATCCGTCATATTCTGCTACTGGTACCTCCGCTTATCAGGCACCAGATCCCAACGATCAGGGGGCAGCAAGAGCAATTAGTAATATGTATGTGAACCGTGAGCCACGTTTTTATGCCAACATTACTTATTCTGGCCGTAAATGGATCAACACTTCTTCAAATATCATTACCAGTTTTGAGTTTAATGGCAATGCCGGAAAAAGTGGTATTCCTAATAACGATTATACCAAAACAGGTTACACTTCAAGAAAACACTTAACCGTTGCCGGTTGGACAAGTGGTAGAACCATTTTTACCATGATCAGGTTAGCTGAGATTTATTTAGATTATATCGAGGCATTACAGGAGTCGAATCCATCAGACCCAGATATTCTGGTTTATTTAAACAGGATCCGTACAAGGGCTGGTATTCCTGCTTATGGAACCGGTGGACTTCCAGTGCCAACCGATATGAAAGATGCGATCCGTAGAGAGCGCCGTGTAGAATTGGCTTTCGAATTAGACCGTTATTTCTATACCAGAGAATGGAAAATTGCCGAAACTACCGATACACAGATCAGGGGTTTAAATATTTCCCAAAATGCCCCTGGATTTTTCACGCCTGTGGTTACGGAAAACAGGGTTTTCCAAAAGAAACACTACCTATGGCCAATACCAAGTAACGAAATTCAAAAAGTTCCGGTAATTGTACAAAATACAGGCTGGTAAAATATAAAAAGCACCGGGTATTCTACTCGGTGCTTTTTTTGAACCCATTAATATGAAAACTATGAAAAACATTTTCCCATTATCAGCAATAATGTTATTTGCACTTTTGGCTTGCAATAGCAAAAATGCTCCTGTAGAAACGGCAGAACCTGCACCTCCGCTTGTAGAAGCAGTAGATCCGCCAGATGCACCGCCAAAAACCTGGAAAGAACATTGGTTTGAACACGTTCAGCTGCTTAACCGAGTGGCTTATGATACCAGTGTGGTGGTTTATTACGACGGTGATGTTAAACCCACCATTGTTTGGCCAAAAACCTATATGGCTGAGGCCTGGAATTACACTAAAAAAGCTTATGGTAAATTTGGTGATGATAGCCGTTTATTTGTGATTTATCATGCAGGTAAATATGGTGGCGGCCATCCGGGTACTTATCTTGATGCCGGGCACGATTACAGAAATGTAACCGATTGTGGTTCTAACGATTTAAATGCCTGGGTTACTGGCGTAGATAACGACATTGATTTATCAACCCACGAAATTGGCCACATAGTTGAGGGAGCATCAAAAGGTGTTAAAGAATCGCCAGCTTTCGATATCTGGCATGACAGTAAATGGATGGAGATTTATCAGTATGATGTGTATTTAGGTTTAAACAGAACCGCCGATGCACAACGCTGGTTGAACAAAATGATGACCACAACCGATAGTTACCCAAGAGGAGGTACACAATGGTTTAAAAACTGGTTTCTTCCAATTTATGAAAACTATGGTAAAACAAAGGTTTTAAACGGTTTCTTTACCCTGTTGTCGCAACAATTTCCTAAACAGGTTATTACCGTTCAGGGCAAAAGTTATCAGCAATATACCAGGAAAATGAATTTTGGCGAGTTTATCCATTTCTGGAGTGGCGCAGCCAAAGCAGACCTGGCGCCATTGGCATTATCTGCTTTCGGATCAAAAGATGAAAAAGGGGCAGACTGGGCGCCAATGCTGGCAAAAGCTAAAACCGATTTCCCAAATATTACCTATTAAATTTATTATAATGAAAGATTCAGAATGATAACTCTGGATCTTTCATTTTTTATCACCCACACAAATAAAACAAATGACCAGGAAATTTTTAACCCTTGCATTGGTGTCATTTTTAGCAACCAGTGCTTTCGCTCAAAACAGAGAATATAAAATTACCATTAACGACAAAGACAGTGCAACAAATGCCATTGTAGATGCTAAACTGAAAGCCGCTTTTTTTGAGGTTTACCCAGGCTTTGCCCAGGCAGATGGCTACAGAACGAAAAGAAATGTTGTGCTTGATTTTGTAACCGACGAAACACCAACCATTATCGCTAAAGCAGGAGAAATTAAAGTAAACGGCGAATGGGTTAAAAATAAATCTCAAAAGAAAATCCAGAAAGAGCTATTTACAGCACTTTCAAAAAACTGGGTTTCTTACAGTATAGAAAAACATAAGGGATATACTTTAACTTTCATTAGTAAAGACCCAAATTTAGATCCAACAGTTAGGAAAAACTTAATCTCTACTTATTTTGAGATTTATCCAACTTTGGTGAAAACATTTAACGATAAATCTACACATGATGTACTTTTTGTAGTAGATACCGCCTATAAAGCCGTAGCTGAGGCCAGTGGAAACAGGATTTTGTTCAGCGCGGGTTATATGAAGGCACATCCAACCGATATTGATGTAGTAACACATGAAACCATGCACATTGTACAGGGATATGGTTACAGCGCCGGTCCGGTTTGGTTAACAGAGGGTATTGCCGATTATGTACGTTATAAATATGGGGTAGATAATGTAGGCTCGAAATGGAGTTTGCCAGCTTACAATGAAAAACAAAATTATACCAACAGCTACCGGATTACCGCCCGCTTTTTTGCCTGGTTAGAACAAAATGTAAAACCGGGACTAATTGCCACATTAGATCAGCAATTAAGGGCGCATCAGTACACGGCACAATCATGGGAAACCCTAACAGGAAAAACCCTTGATCAACTTTGGGCCGATTATGGCAAAGAACCCCAAAAAGTAAGCCTTACGTATAGCAGTAAGAAATAATTACCTAAGGGCCGTCATCTCGATCCGATAGCTATCGGATGAAACGAAGTGGAATGGAGATCCTTCGACTCCGCTCAGGATGACAACTTTTTGCGGCGTGTCCGTCACCCTGAATTCATCTCAGGGTCTATGGTTGCACTGTCTTGGTTTAGACTTTCTTCAATCGTCGTCATCTCGACTGAAGCGCAGTCCCGAATATTCGGGAGAGAGATCTACCTCGAGATAGATTTCTCGGCTCCGTTGCACTTTGCTCGAAATGACGGTACCTTTTAAGCCTGTTTTGTAAAAATATTCATCACTAAAGTAAAATTTTTGATCATTTACTAAAACGTTTTACATAAAATATTTAATTTGCAGAATCAAACAGGCTAACCAAAAAAAATAATTTCCCATATCAATGAAAAAAATATCAATTCTTTCCGTTTTCTTAATGCTTGTTTCTGCTTTTTCATTGCAGTTAAAAGCGCAGGAAATCACTAAAAAGAGCGGTTACACTTTATCGTTCGAAAGCAATTTTGCGGCATTGGATCCGCAATTGAAAAAACGTTTAATCAAAACATTTTTCGAGGTTTATCCCAAACTGGCAAAAGAATACAATCCATCTACCATTAAAGAAGTGAAGTTTTTTGTGGATACAGCTTACAAAGGAGTGGCTGCAACTGCCGATGGTAAAGTAACCTTCAGTTCGATATGGATGGTTAAACATCCTGAGGATATTGATGTAGTTACCCACGAAGTGATGCATATTGTACAGGATTATGGTCGTAGTGTTGGCCCGGGTTGGTTAACCGAAGGTATTGCCGATTATGCCCGTTATAAATTCGGCGTAGATAATGCAGGTGCTAAATGGTCTTTACCTGCTTTAAAACCAGATCATTCTTATAAAAACAGCTACCGCATTACCGCTGCATTTTTTGCGTGGATCGAAAAAAGTGCAAAACCAGGTACTATTAAAGCGGTTGATGCTTCTTTAAGAGATCATACCTATTCTAAAGAAATCTGGACAAAATTAACAGGTAAAGATTTAGATGCACTTTGGGCAGATTACGTTAAAAATTCGCAAGTTTAAAAATAATTACACGCATATAAAAAAACACAAACACAACAAATGAAACGATTATTTATAGCCTTATTGGGTTTTGCAGCAACAACCAGCTTCGCTCAAACCATAGGCAAAGTTACAGATCCGGTAGACTGGATAAATCCTTTAATGGGAACGGCATCCAAACCGTCATTATCTAACGGAAATACCTATCCGGCAATTGGCTTGCCATGGGGAATGAACATGTGGACCCCACAGACCGGTAAAAGTGGCGATGGATGGGCATATACTTACGACGCCGATAAAATCCGCGGTTTTAAACAAACCCACCAGCCATCACCATGGATGAACGATTACGGTGCTTTTTCCATCATGCCTGTTACCGGAAAATTAAAATTTACAGATGACGACCGTGCCAGTTGGTTCAGCCACAAAGCAGAGGTTTCAAAACCATACTATTATAGCGTTTATTTAGCAGATGCTGATGTAACCACCGAAATTACCCCAACAGAAAGAGCTGCACAGTTCAGGTTTACTTTTCCTAAAACCGATAGTTCTTATGTAGTTGTAGATGCCCAGAACAAGGGATCGTACATTAAAATCATTCCGGCAGAAAGAAAAATCATTGGTTATACCACTAAATATGCCCGTGGTCCGCTGCCTAAAAATTTCAAAAACTATTTTGTAATCTATTTCAATAAAGATTTCAAACTGGCTAAAACCTGGGATGATAAAAAATTGAATGATAAAGATTTAGAATTAACTGTCGATCACGCAGGCGCTGTTATTGGTTTCGCTACACAAAAGGGTGAGCAGGTAATTGCTAAAGTTGCTTCATCTTTTATAAGCTTCGAACAGGCTGATTTAAACTTAAAAAGAGAATTGGCTAATGATGGTTTCGATGCTACTAAATCAAAAGGCAGGGCAATCTGGAACAAAACGTTAAGCAAAATTTCTGTTGAAGGGGGTACCATCGATCAGGCCCGTACTTTTTACTCGGCCATGTACCGTACGTTGTTCTTCCCGAACAAATTGTACGAAGTTGATGCACAGAACCAGATTGTACACTGGAGTCCGTATAACGGTCAGGTTTTACCAGGTTATATGTTCGCTGGTACTGGTTTTTGGGATACTTTCAGGGCATTATATCCTTTCTTAAACCTGGTTTATCCTTCTATCAATAAAGAAATGCAACAGGGTTTAATCAACGACTACAAAGAAGGTGGTTGGTTGCCAGAGTGGAGCAGCCCGGGTTATGCCAACATTATGGTGGGTAATAACTCTGCTTCGGTAGTTTCTGATGCCTACATTAAAGGCATGCGCGGTTACGATATCGAAACTTTATGGTCTGCTTTAAAACATGGGGCCAACAACGAAGGTCCTATGGAAGCTGTTGGCCGCGACGGGGTTAAATATTACAACGAATTGGGTTATGTGCCTTTCGATGTGAAAAAGAACGAAAATGCTGCTAAAACTTTAGAATATTCTTATGATGACTTTACCATCTACCAATTGGGCAGGGCTTTAGGTAAACCTGCATCAGAAATCGATATCTATAAGAAAAGAGCCATGAATTATAAAAATCTTTTCGATCCGGCTTCTGGCTTAATGCGTGGTAAAAACCAGGATGGAACTTTCCAAAGCCCGTTCAGTCCATTTAAATGGGGTGGTGCCTTTACCGAAGGTAACAGCTGGCACTATACCTGGTCGGTTTTCCAGGATGTTGATGGTTTAGCTAAATTAATGGGCGGTCACGATAAATTTGTAACCAAACTCGATTCAGTTTTCTCTATGCCTCCGGTATTTGATGAAAGTGCTTATGGTGGTGTAATCCACGAAATCCGTGAAATGCAGATCGCCAATATGGGCCAGTATGCACATGGTAACCAGCCTATCCAACACATGATTTACCTGTACAACTACGGTGGTGCGCCTTACAAAACGCAATATTGGGTGCGCGAAACCATGAACAGGATGTATAAAGCTACGCCAGATGGTTATTGTGGTGATGAAGATAACGGCCAAACTTCTGCCTGGTATGTTTTCTCGGCAATGGGTTTCTATCCGGTAACTCCAGCAGTTGATCAGTATGTTTTAGGTGCGCCATTATTTAAAAAAGTAACCATTACTTTAGAAAACGGTAAAACTGTAGTGATCAATGCACCGGCAAACAGCGATAACAACCGTTACGTGCAAACCTTGCAGATGAACGGTAAACCTTATTCTAAAAACTGGATCAGCCACAGCGGTTTGCAAAAAGGTGCGGTGTTAAACTTTAACATGTCGGCAACGCCAAATAAAACAAGGGGTTCAAATCCAGCTGATTTCCCTTATTCGTTATCAACAGAAAAATAGAAAAACAATAAAGAGGGTATATCATAAAATAGATAATTGTCATCCTGAGCTTGTCGAAGGACCTATCATAAAATTATGTAAGGCATTTCGACAGGCTCAATGTGACAAGTTTCTAGAGCAACTAAGCTTATTGATACAGCCTAATATTTAAGGAAACCTTAGTCCCAAAAAGGATTAAACTAACAAACCAAATATATGAACATCAACGTCTCTAAGACGGGGTTTACAGCCATCATCTGGCTATGCGGAACCCTGCTGGCATTTGGTCAGCGTATCGATCTCAAAGATCTTTCTGCCTTTAAAAATCCTTCAAATTCATGGTCGCTTGCTCAAAATGTTCTGGCAGATCTTAATGCCGGAAATGTTTTAAAAACAACCAAAGGCGAAGGTATTTTAGTCAATCAATCTACCGCGAAAAAAGCAGGATCTGATTTATACACCGCAAACGAATATGGCGATGTAGCCGTAGAGTTAGATTATTTAACCGCAAAAGGAACCAATTCTGGTATTTACCTTCAGGGAAATTACGAAATCCAGATTGATGACGCCTGGGGATTAAAAAACGCCAGTTCATCAAATAATGGCGGGATCTACCAACGCTGGGACGACAGCAAACCCGAAGCCGAAAAAGGTTTTGGTGGTGTTGCTCCCCGTCAGAATGCAAGTAAAGCACCTGGTTTATGGCAACATATCAAAATTATCTTCCAGGCGCCAAAATTTGATGCCTCCGGAACAAAAACTCAAAATGCAAAAATCATCAGCATAGAACTAAACGGTGTATTGATCCATGAAAATGTTGAACTTTTTGGCGCAACAAGAGGTGCTGCCGGAGCCGAAAAAGCAAAAGGCCCTTTACGTTTACAGGGCGACCATGGTTCAGTGGCTTTTAAAAATATCTCCATCACCGAATTATCAGATATCCCTAAGTCAGACCAAAGGGGAGGTGCCGATCCGATTTATATCGAAGCAGCAAGCAACAACATGATCAGAAGTTTTGTTGATGTGGTTCCGGGCGTACGTTCGGTACATGCCATTTCGGTAGGCGGACCAGAAAAAACAGCTTACAGCTACGATCTCGAAAACGGAACCTTATTACAGGGCTGGCACGGCGATTTCATCGATGCTACGCCAATGTGGGATGGCCGCGGTAACGGAACTTCACGTCCATTGGGCAGCATTACCCGCTTTACCAAAAAACCGGTTTTAGCGATTTCAAAACTGGCAAATGATAAGGCTGTCTGGATTGCCGATACAACAGGTACCGGCTTCAGAACCAAGGGTTACGTAATGGATAAACAGGATCGTCCGGAGTTTAAATACATCATTAACGGAACAAATGTTACCGATGCGGTTAAGGTAATGGAAAACGGACAGGGTTTAAGCCGCGAAATTTCGGTTGATAAAACATCAAAAGACCTGTATTTCTTATTGGCAACTGCTTCAAACATTGAAGAAGCTGGCAAAGGTTTGTATTTAATTGATGATAAAGCGTATTACATACAGCTTGGTGAAGGCACCGCAAAACCGATTATTAGAAATATTGATGGCAAATGGGAAATAATTGCAGCCATTGGAAGTAAGTTAAATTATACCATTTTGTTTTAATTGTGATGACAATGAGAAATGCATTCAAAAAATTAGCAATACTGGCATTAAGTTTTAGCTTTTCCGCAGTTTTTGCTCAGGAAACCCCGAAAGAAGAAGATTTTTTCAAAATAAATAAAGTACGCGTACCCGAAGGACCGATTTTAGAAGTTGGTGGTTTGATTACCATGCCAAATGGCGATTTAGCCATTTCTACCCGTAGGGGAGAAGTGTTTATTGTAGAAAACCCTACCAGTGCCAAACCTTACTGGCGCAGATTTGCCTATGGACTGCACGAAATTTTAGGTATTGCCTATAAAAATGGTGCATTGTACGTGGCGCAACGTGGCGAATTGACTAAACTGGTTGATAAAGATCAGGATGGCAAAGCCGATGTATACGAAACCATTTACGCATGGCCTTTAAGCGGGCATTATCACGAATATAGCTTCGGACCTAAATTAATGCCTGATGGTACCTTTATGGTTACCGCAAACGTTGCCTTTGGTGATGAAGAATGGTGGCGTGCCGAAAGTCGTGTTCCGATGCGTGGTTGGGCGATGAACATTACCGAAGATGGTAAAATGAGTCCTTATGCTGCGGGTTTCCGTTCTCCTGCCGGGATCGGTAGCATCGATGGTCAGTTTTATTATACCGAAAACCAGGGCGACTGGGTAGGATCAGGTGGTTTGTGGAAAGTAAACAAAGGCGATTTTATGGGCCATCCTGCAAGTTTAAGGTGGACTAATCTGCCTAACTCTCCTGTTAAACTACAATCCGATTTCTTCTATTCTCAAATGGACGAACGCCGTATTAAAAACGAACAGGGCAGATACATTAAACCAGAAAACAGGGTAAATGAGACCTTCAAAACCTTGTTCGAAATGAAAAAAGTATTTCCTGAACTGCGTTTACCTTCAGTTTGGTTGCCTTATGGTATTTTGGGTATCTCATCTGCAGAACCTGTTAAAATTCCTGCCAATACATTCGGCCCTTTTGCAGGACAGATTTTAGTTGGCGACCAGGGGATGAGTATCATCTCGAGGATTTTTATGGAGACTATAAAAGGTGAAGAGCAGGGTGCTGCCTTCCTTTTCCGTAAAGGTTTCCGTTCTGGTGTGTTAAGATTAGAGTGGGGTACCGATGGATCATTATTTGTGGGCGAAACCAATCGTGGTTGGGGATCGGCGGGTGATGCCAACGAAGGTTTGGAAAGATTGGTGTACAATAACAAAACCCCTTTCGAAATGAAAGCTGTAAGGGCAATGCCTGATGGTTTCGAAATAGAATTTACCATGCCTGTTGACCGTAAATCTGCAGAAGACCTGGCATCTTACAATGCAGAAAGCTTCATTTATAAATATCATCCGGTTTATGGTTCACCTCCTGTAAATACCGAGAAATTAAAAATCGCTGGTGTTAAAGTTTCGGCCGATGGATTAAAAGCAAGGATTATTGTGAAAAACCTTCGTCAGTATTACATTCATACCTTAACATTAGATGGTTTGAGGTCGCAGGATGGTTTTTATTCTTTGGTTCACCCGGTAGCTTATTACACGTTGAACCAGATTCCTGATGGAAATAAACTTTCTGCCAATGAGGTGAGCACCAAAAACTCGGCAGAAGCACCAGCTGCTCCTGCAAAGAAAACAGCTGTGCCAAAAGGAACTACAGGTAAAGCACCTGAAGCAAAAGGAGCAGCTGCAAGTGAAGCTAAACCAGCTACCACAATGGCAAAAGCACCTACTTTTAAAGAAGTGGAAGGTTTGTTAACCAAAAACACCTGTTTGGCCTGCCACAACCAGACCAAAAGACAGATTGGGCCACCGTTTGCAGAAATTGCCAAACGTAAATATTCACCAGAAAAAATATTTCAGTTGATCCATAATCCACAACCACAAAACTGGCCGGGTTATTCAACAGAAATGCCTCCAATGCCGCAGGTGACCAAAGCAGAAGCTTTAAAAATTGCGGGCTGGATCAATTCTTTAAACAAATAAGTTAGTTAGTATAGTTGTTAGGAACGGTTAGTAGAAATGCTAGCCGTTTTTTTAATTTTACAAGAAAAAGATGAAGAACATTTTACTGTTAATGGGCGCATTCCTGTTAACCTGCTTTGCAGCCGATGCACAGCAAAATAAAATATCAGGTACGATAAAAGATAATAAAAATGAAGCCATTGCCAGCGTAACCGTGCAGGTATTGAATACCAATTTATCTGCGGTAAGTAATGCTAATGGCGATTTCGAAATCACAAATGCTCCTGCCGGAAAATTGACCTTAAAATTTAGTGCCATAGGTTATGCTACTGCCATTAAAAATATCTCCGGTGATCAAAATCTGGACATTGTATTGGCAGAAAGTAATTCCAGATTGGATGAGGTAACTGTATCAGCACAAAAAACCGAAGAAAATGTACAGAACATTCCAGCTGCAGTTAGTGTGTTTTCAGCTTCAAAAATCAGCAATTACCGTATTCTGAATACCAGGGATTTAGCTACGTTAGTACCCAACTTATACAGCAGTAATCCTGGCGATGGCAGAAACGTGACTTCCATACGTGGAATCGGTACTACCTCCTACGATCCGGCTATTGCGACCTACATTGATGGCGTAAACCAGTTTGGTTTAGATACCTACATTTCTTCTTTATTTGATGTTGAAAGAATTGAAGTGCTTCGCGGTCCGCAGGGGACCTTGTATGGCCGCAATGCGATGGGAGGGGTGATCAACATCATCACCAAACAGCCCACTAACTCAACTACAGGTTTTGCCGGAATTGATGTGGGTAACTATGGTCAGCAACGTTATAGCCTGGGCATCCGCACTGCTCTGATAAAAGACAAACTCTTTTTTGGTGCTGCCGGATTGTACAACAAACAAAATGGCTTTTATACCAATACTTTTAATAACACAAAATTTGATAAGTTGCATGGCTTTTTGGGTAACTATTACCTGAAATTTTTGGCTTCATCAAAATTCGCACTCACATTAAATGTAAAACATAACGAAAACAGAAATAACGGAACTTTTCCTTTAACCGGTTCGGTGGACGAAGCCTTAGCCAATCCATTCCAACTATCCCAAAACTCGACGACAGAAATGGTGGATAACCTTTTTAATGCGTCACTATCAGCGAACTATGCCGGCGATGATTTTAATTTTACTTCGCAAACTGCTTATCAATCCAATTACAGATATTATAAACAACCAATTGATGGTGATTTCTCACCCGCCGATATCGTTTCTATTGTAAATAATTATGGTAAAGACTGGAATAAGGTGAAGGTATATACGCAGGAATTTAAATTCAGTTCGCCTGCTTCCAATACTTCAAAATTTAAATGGCTAGCCGGTTTATATGGTTTTTATCAGAAAAATCCGGTTAAACAAGGTTCCTATTTTGGTACTGATGGAGCCGTTTATGGTGCGGAACCCAATACAACAGCTGTAAATATTAATTCGGGGAAAAGCCATGGTTTTGCTGCATTCGGACAGTTTTCTTACCAGATAATAGAACATTTAACGGCTACTGCAGGCTTGCGGTATGATTACGAGCATAAAAGATTACTGGCTTCTGGCGAATACCTGATTCCGACAATGGATCCGATCATTACACAGGGTGATACTTTGGCCAAAGCAAATTTTAATGCCATCTCGCCCAAATTTAGCCTGGCTTATGCCGTAAGCAACAATAACAATGTTTATACAACATATAGCCGCGGTTACCGTGCCGGTGGAATAACGCAACTGGCTTCTGATCCAACAACAAAACCACTTGACACCTATAAACCGGAATACAGTAATAACTTCGAAATTGGTACAAAAAATACCTTTTTCGATCAGCGTTTAATCGCAAACATTGCAGCCTTCTATGTAAATGTAACCGATGCGCAAATTCCTGTCCTGATTTTACCTGATGCCCTTACCACCACACGAAATGCCGGTAAATTGGTGAGTAAAGGTGTCGAACTTGAGCTTTCCGCCCGCCCGCTTAAAGGCTTAAGTATCGATTATAACTTTGGCTATACAGATGCTTCTTACAAATCTTTAAATGTTTCTAAAAATGGCGCAACGGTTGATTTGGCTGGTAATAAACAGATTTATACCCCTGAAACCACTTCGATGTTTGCCTTGCAGTATAGTTACGAGATTGATAAAGCCTCAAAGTTAAATGCCATTGCCCGTGGAGAATGGTTATTTACCGGAAATCAGTTTTATGATCTAGGTAATCAGATTCAACAAAAAGGTTATAGTGTTTATAATGCGAAGATTGGTTTTTCGGCTAAAAAATACGATCTGTTTTTCTGGGGACGAAACCTATCCAATAAAACCTATATCGATTATGCCTACGATTTTGGAGCCGCCCATTTAGGCAACCCGAAAACTTATGGTGTGAGTTTGGCAGGGAGGTTTTAAATTTAATTAGTCGTTTTTGCCTGTCGTCGTCATTTCGACTGAAGCGCAGCGAAACGGAGAAAATCTATTTAAGCGATCCTTCGACTGCGCTCAGGATGACACAACGCTTATAAAAAAGAAATGGGGATTCCACATTGCAGAATCCCCATCATCTAAATTAACGCTCTCATATATACAAACGCTGTAAATAGGATTTATTGTATAAGCAGTAAATTTTTTTTTCATTATTATATATCGTCATTTCGACTGGAGCGCAGCGAAACGGAGAAATCTGTTAAAGAAATCCTTCGACTACGCTCAGGATGACATAACGCCTGTAAAAAAGAAATGGGGATTCCACTATTGCAGAATCCCCATCATCTAAATTAACGCTCTCATATACATAAACGCTATAAATAAGATTTATTGCATTGGTTGTGATTTTTTTTCGTCTTGGTTCGTGTCTCCACGAACCAATTATTTCCCAACATCTATTTTTTGCGATGTTATCATTTAAACCTATTTTTACTTTATGGCTACGATAGATAAAACCCAACAAGATGCAGAAAAACTTGCGGCAGCCCTTTCTGCAGTAAAATTTGTAAAAGATGGCGATGTTGTAGGCCTTGGCACAGGATCTACTACTACCTTTGCCATTAAAGAATTGGGCAAACGAGTAAAAGAAGGACTCAAAATCACTGCAGCTGCAAGTTCTATCCGCACAGAAGAACTCGCAAAATCTCTAGGTATCGAAATCCTCAGTCTGGGTAGTTTAAGCTCAATTGATATCAGTATTGATGGTGCCGATGAGTTTACCGAAACACTCGATCTGATCAAAGGTGGGGGTGGTGCGCTGTTCAGGGAAAAAATTATTGCCTCATTAAGTAAAAATGCCATCATCATTACCGATGCTTCTAAAAAAGTAAAAAAATTGGGCGCTTTTACTGTACCCATTGAAGTAATTCCATTGGCTTATCAATACGTTTTCGATCAGATTACTAGACTCGGCGGAAAAGGCCTGTTAAGGTCGGTAGAAAACAAAACATTCATTACCGACAACGGAAACCTGATTATTGATGCCGACTTTGGTCTTATTGATAATCCTGTCAAATTATCTTCAGAACTCAACCAAATTAACGGATTATTGGCCCATGGCCTATTCATCAATCTCACCTCGAAGGTAGTTATGAGTGAAGGAACGGATATTATTATTTTTGAATGAAGTTAGTTCATTGGTTCATTAGTCATTAGTTCATTAGTCTGGTTAATCGGTTAATTGTATAAATTGTTTAACTGTAAACTGCAAATTGTAAACTGGGTATTGGTCATTAGTTCATAGCCCAATCCGTCATTGCGAACCGAAGGTATGGGATAAGTGGGTAGTGTGAAGCAATCTTTTAATGGTTCATTTGTTAATTAGTATGGTTAATCGGTTAATTGTATAAATTGTTTAACTATAAACTGCAAATTGGATTATTGATTCAATAGCTTATAGCCTAATCCATCATTGCGAACCGAAGGTATGGGGTAAGTGAGGCAGTGTGAAGCAATCTTTTTATACGGTCACTTGTTTATTGGTAGGATTAATTCTTAAAATCGGTTAATCGACTCCAGACTTCGGACTGCCGACTCCTGACTAATCACCAATTTCACCGATAAATTCCTCTTCCTTCAAATTCCCCAAAATTTTTTACCGACAATTTTATTTCACTCACCGATAAAACCTCACAACTGAGGGAAAAGCCATTCCCTGGCGTGGGTTTCTGTGCTACATTTAAATCATAAAACAAGCAGTCATGGAAACTTTAATCAACAAAAATCGCGCAGATAAACAATTAGGTTTAGGCATTTTAATCTTAGTAATCGGTTCAGTGTTCTTCCTTAGAAGCACAGGGGTAGATGTTCCACATTGGATATTGAGCTGGCACACCATCATGCTGGGTGCAGGGTTATGGATGGGTTATCGCAAAAATTTCCAGGGAAATGGCTGGTTGGCATTAACCATTATTGGTGGCATATTTACCCTTAGGGACATCAGCATTTTTGATTTTGATTTATCAGGAATCAGTGTTCCAGTTGCCTTAATCGGATTGGGTTTATATGTAATCTTAAAACCTAAAAAAGTTCAAAACTTTGATCAGTATTTCCAAAAGAAACCAGTTGATTTTACTGAGAAAGAAAGCTAAAATTCTTAACTCCATCATATATCTTAAAAAGGGACATTTTTTAACAATGTCCCTTTTTTGTGCTTAATCGCAGAGGGTATTGAGCATGGAGCTCTGAATGCCTTTAGGCATTGCCCCATGCACTTTGCACACCTGCTAAAAAAAGAAACGGGGATTCCACCCTTAGGCAGTATCCCCGTCATCTAAATTAACGCTCTCACATACATAAACGCTATAAATGGAATATATTGTGTTGAACTTAATTTTTTTTTATTTTTTTGCTAAACCTGTAAAACAGGTGCCGCTTTATGGTATTTATTCCGGTATTCAATCGGGGTTAAACCCGTTATTTTTTTGAAAACATCCCTGAACGATTTGGTATCGGTATAACCAACATCAAACATCACTTCGGTAATATTTTTTCTGCTCGATTCGAAACTGCGTTTTGCTGCTTCAATTTTAACCCTTTGAATGTATTCGATTACGGTATTTTTAGTAGCACTTTTGAACCTCCGTTCGAAACTCCTTCTGCCCAGCGCCAGCATATCCGCCAGTTGATCTACCGTAATCCGCTCCTGATAATTTCCGTCAATAAATTCCTGGGCCTTTTTAATTTTTGCATCCTCATGCCCTTTTTGTCCCTGGAACATCATAAAAGCCAGCTGACTTTCGCGATCGATATCAATGGCGAAATATTTTGCCGCTAAAATAGCCGTGTCACGATCTGTATACTTCTCTACCAGGTATAAAAGCAGGTTCCAGTAAGAATTTGCCCCACCGCTCGAATATAATCCCTGTGCATCGGTAATAATGCTGCCATCAACCAATTCTACATCAGGAAACATTTCCCTGAACTGATTAGCAAATAACCAATGTGTAGAACATTTCCGTCCGTTTAACAAACCTGTAGCAGCCAATATAAAGGCACCTAAGCAAAGGGAGGCTACTTCTGCACCTTTTGCATGCTGTTTTACAATCCATGGAATCAGATCTTCGTTTGCCTCCATCGCATAACCTACATTGCCGCTTATTGCCGGGACGAAAATGAGATCGGTATGTTCCACCTCGTGCAATAGTTTATCAGCATGCACAGAGAAAAGGCTATTGTTCAGTCTTACCTCTTTTGTCATAGCTACAAGTTCAACTTTAAAAAGTGGCAACTTGCCCGACGCCTGTAAAAATTCATTAACAGCGGTAAATAAATAGCGTGGATCTGCTATGGCCTCAATCACGGCAGTCTCTGGAATTAAGATAGATACATGTTTCATATCTCAAATATAGCGAGCCTATTTGTCGTAAACAACCCCTGCAATTGACGTTTCTCCATGTTTAGCTTTTTGCAATCTCCGCGTATGTTTGTGTTATTAATGGGCTGATGCCAAAATGTATAATAGAGGAAACCGATTGCTGCAGGGCATCAAAAAAATAGGATCAAATGGCTAGTATAAATTCATACCTCACATTTAATGGCAACTGCCGGGAAGCGATGATCTTTTACCGGGATTGCCTGGGTGGCGAACTAACACTCGAAACCATTGGAGAATCGTGGGCTGAGGATAAAATGCCCAGTGTTATGAAGCGAAGTATTATGCATGCCATTTTAGCTAAAGATGAACTGGTGATTATGGGTACTGATATGGTCGAAGAACGCGGACTGATCAAAGGAAATTCGATATCCCTAATGCTCAACTGCAACTCTGAAGAAGAGGCAAAAGCTTATTACCATAAACTTTCGGCAGGGGGGAGAGCGTCACACCCGTTACAGGAAACCTTTGGGGGAGCACTTTTTGGTGATTTAACTGACCGTTTCGGGAATAACTGGTTAATTAATTACGATAAAAACAGATAAACATGAAAAAGTTAAAAACGTGGTATTGGATTGCGACCATTATTTTCGCATTAATGATGATTATGGATGGTTTTGGTGGAGTAACACAACAGGAAGCAGGTAAAGAAGTGTTTAAACACCTTGGTTACCCTATGTATATGCTTATTATTGTTGGCATAGCAAAACTGCTTGGCGCGGTATCAATTTTGCAGAATAAATATACTGCCATTAAAGAATGGGCTTATGCAGGTTTTGCCATCAATTTTATTGGCGCTTTTGCTTCAAGGGCATTTATTGGCGATGGTATATCCCTATTGATTCCACCCGTTGTTGCCTTATGTATTATGTTTATTCCCTACATTTTATGGAAGAATTTAGGAGGAAATGTTAAAAATAGTTAAAACTAAATAATTAGTTTTAATAAAGGCTTTTCAGAACCAAATATTGTTAACTTTGGGTATTGTAAACAAGCAAACACAACTGTGGAACTACCATGATTTCAGTTCGGATCATGATCGTTTCGCCATCCCTAAAAACAATTTATACGAATGAAAAAGAGCCTTTTATTCATAATCGCTTTATTATTTACCACTTCTGCATTTTCTCAAAATGTGATCCAGCTGTTCAACAGTGCAAACGATTTTTTCAAATTATTGCAGGAAGAGAAATTTACCGGTGCACATGCATTTTTTGACGATACCTTAAAAACCAAATTACCGGAAGAAAGCTTAAAGAAACTTTGGAGCGATATCGGCAATAAATTCGGTAAAGCAGAATCTTTTGATGCCATTCAGAGCAAGGCAGAAGGCGAATTTTTTGCCGTAACTGTTGAAGGTAAATTTGCCAAAGGAGACCAGAACTTTATTATTGGTTTTAACAAAATGCAAAAGATCGTAGGGATTTTTCTGGCGCCGTCCAAAAAAGTAACCACCTATTTAAAACCTGCTTATGTGGATACGGCTTTGTATGCAGAAAAGTCGGTTTATATCGGTCCTCCGGGAAAACAGTTGGCAGCCATTATTACCACGCCGAAAAATGTTAAAAACTTTCCGATGGTTGTTTTTGTACATGGCTCCGGACCGGGCGATATGGACGAAACCGTAGGTGCCAATAAACCATTTAAAGATCTGGCTGGTGGATTGGCTTCTAAAGGCATTGGTTCTGTTCGCTACGTGAAAAGAACACTCATTTATCCCAATGAATTTGCTGGCCCTTACACGGTAAAAGAAGAGGTTTTGGATGATGAGGCTGCTGCTATTGCTGCTGCAAAAACAACTGTTGGCGCCGATCCGAAAAATGTTTATGTATTCGGCCATAGTTTAGGTGGCATGCTGGCCCCAAAAATGGCAACGCTTTCTCCTGATTTAGCTGGGATTATTTTAGCGGCTGCACCGGCAAGAAAGCTAACGGATATCATAGTTGATCAAAATAAATACATGTTCGAACAGGCGAATGATACATCTGCCGTATTTAAACAACAACTTGCCAATGCCATTGTAGAAATTGATAAAAGCAGGATTTCGCAATTAGGAACAACCATAAAACCGGATTCGGTAATATTAGGTTTACCTGCAAAATACTGGGCCGATTTAAACAGTTACGATCAGGTAGCAGTAGCGAAAACTTTATCAAAACCAAGGATTTATGTCGTACAGGGAGGGAATGACTTTCAGGTAAGCAAAACAGATTTCGATTTATGGAATGAAGCTTTGAGCAAAAAGAAAAATGTTACCCTTAAATTCTATCCGGATTTAAACCATTTATTAAGTTCGCAGACAGGAAAAGGCACCATGGCGCAATACCAGGCTGCAGCAAGTGTTTCAGATGTTCTTGTGAACGATCTTATTACCTGGATCAAAGCAAAATAAATATATTTAAATCTTATTTAATTCATACAGGCTCCGGTTGTACCGGAGCTTTTTTTGTGGCCCTTACAGGATAATAAAAAACAATTCAAAAAATAAGCGGTTTAATTTACAGCATCTCACCTTAACCGTTTATTATGGCAAAGAATAAAATCACTTTAAAAGGAATATGGACTGTTTTAAAAGCTTCATTTACAGGGTTTAATGATCATAAAGTAACCAAATTAAGTGGCTCATTAGCTTACTATACCGTTTTTTCTATGGCTCCTTTGTTGGTGGTGATTATTTCTTTATGTGGCATATTTTTAGGTAGAGAAATTGCAGAAGGTCAGGTTTATGCGCAATTGGAAGGTTTTTTAGGAAGAGAATCTGCCACTTCTTTACAGCAGTTGATTAAAAATGCTTATTTGGATGGAAAAAGTACCATAGCCTTAATTATAGGTGTTTTTACGTTGTTGCTTGGGGCTACTACTGTTTTTGGAGATATTCAGGATTCCATCAATACCATCTGGGGTTTAAAACCAAAACCTAAAAGGGGCTGGGTAAAGATGCTGCAAAATCGTTTCCTGTCGTTCTCCGTGATTATAAGCCTTGGTTTTGTATTATTGGTATCACTCGCCGTAACTTCTGTACTGGATGCTTTTAGCGGCCGCTTACAGGCCAGGTTTGCAGAAGTATCGGTTATTGTATTTTACATTATTAATCAAGTAGTTACCCTTGCTGTTATCTCTTTAATATTTGGGGTGATTTTTAAAGTATTACCTGATGCAATTATTAAGTGGCGCGATGTTATTGCTGGTGCAATTGTAACAGCGGTACTTTTTATGATCGGCAAATTTGCCATTTCGCTTTATATCGGGCAAAGTAATGTGGGTGGCACTTATGGTGCAACAGGATCGTTAGTCGTGGTGCTCTTATGGACGTATTATTCTTCAATTATTTTATATTTTGGTGCCGAATTTACCAAGGCATATGCTGTTGCTTTTGGGTCAGAGATTTATCCTTCACATTATGCGGTTACCACCAAAGAAATTGAAGTGGAAACAGAAGGCAAGTCCATTCAGGATAACCACCCTGAAATTAAAGAAGAAGTAAAAAAATCATAAGGTTATTCTCCCCAGGCAGTAATAATCAATCGCCTTTGTCCGCCACGGTTGCGGTGTTCACAAAGGTAAATGCCCTGCCAGGTGCCAAGAGCCAATCTGCCATTTCTGATTGGAATTGTAACCGAGCTCCCTAAAATTGCCGATTTTAAATGAGCAGGCATATCATCTGATCCTTCGTAATCGTGCTCATAATCGGGATCATTTTCTTTAACGGTTTTATTAAAGAACATTTCAAAATCCATTCGGACCGTAGGATCAGCATTTTCGTTAATGGTAAGCGAAGCAGAAGTATGCTGGATAAAAACCTGGCAGATGCCAACATTAATCTCATCAAGCTGGGGTAGCGCATCCTCAACCTCATCAGTAATGATATGGAAGCCCCTTCTTCTTTCTCCAAGTGTTAAAGCTTGTTGGTATATTTTCATTGGTTTAGTAAATAATTCGTTATCTCTCCATTTCGCTGTACTCTGCTAACATTGACAGACTCCAATAGAAAACTCGTCATTGCGAGGAGGTACGACGAAGCAATCTTTCCTACCAGCGATTCTTGCAAGAAAGATTGCTTCGTCGGCTGAAAAAGCCTTCTCGCAATGACGACTCTTCGCGGCCTATCAAACGCTTTAAGATTCCCATCCGATAGCTACCTGATCAAGTTGGGTGATTTCCGAGGTAGCGTTTCGGAAATTTCTTCATTTTTGAATTCGTCAGACAGTGTCTGACCTTTTCCTAATTGCGCAGACACTGTCTGCGTAATTTAACTTGTAACATTCGGTGTCTCTTAGTGATAAGTTATATTAAAAAACTCGTCATCTCGACCGAAACGCAGTGGAGCGGAGAGATCTATCTCGAGACAGATTTCTCGACTACGCTGCACTCCGCTCGAAATGACGGCACCTGTATTTGAAATTACTACTTCAAAAACTCCACATTCCATATCTTCTCCGCTTTTCTGCCGATCAACCAAAAGGAAGCGGCTAACACAGAAAAGAATAAAGCTTTATGCCAGCTATCCCAAAAATATTCGAAATAACGTGTATACAGGTTGATGAAGAGAAATGTAATGCCGAATTCCCTTGCAATATCATCATGGTATTTTAAGCCAAATAAAGTGCTTCCTACACAGATTGCTGCCGAAATTAAGGCCCAATAAAACAAACTTAACTGCCTCACGGTATACCATTCTTCTAAGCTGGCGAAATTGCCGAACACCGATAAAGCCCAAAGTGATACAAACAAGTAAACCATCCCTGCCATATAGGTAACCTGAAAGAAGTTTTGCGTTTTAGGAATAGCTTTCATAATGAAAGATGCTGCGGTTAAGGTAGCACCAAAAACGACAAATCGTAAAGGATAATTCATGCCCAGGAAATAATAATTCCACCTGCTGAGGTACCCTGTTTCGGTACCAAACCAGGCGCCTAATGATATTAAGGCAAAAATCCAGATCAACCGGGAGTTGAATACAAAACCTAAAGCGCCATAAATAAATACTGAAGCCAGTATCAGAATAGAGAAATTGCCTGAACCATTATCAAATGCCTTTCCGAAATAAGCAACAGCATTTGCAGTAAGTAAAATCGCTGAAAAAACGATGGCTTCGTTGCTGAATTTTAAATGTGCCAGTTTCTTTTTCCGCCTGAAGCCAAGCATATAAAGCCATGCCGCCAATCCACCAGAAACAATAGCAATAACGATATTTGGTGTATTGTAAACCCTTTTTAAGTAGTTTAAAATTGAATTGTCAATTAATAGCGAACCAAGCGCAATAAAACCACAGGCCAGCGCTACCCAAAAAGCATATTGCGCCAGTCGAAGCCAATCGAAATTTTTAGCCTCATAACTTTTGCGGAGTTTATTTCCTGTTTCTTGGTTAATGATGCCGTCGCTTTGCCACTGCTCAATCATATCATCAAGAAATTCACTCTTTTCTCTGTCGACTTTCATAGGTTAGGTTATATACGAAGATAGCTTTTTTTAGTCTTTAGTCAAAAGTCCTCAGTCAGTAGTCTATATCGACTAAAAACTACGGACTAACTAAATCACCTCCTTAATCTTCTTATTATTCCCTACAATCCAGATGACATCGCCATTATCAAAGATAAAATCAGAAGAGGGATTCAGTATCCGATCTGTACCGCGCTCAATACCAACAATTAAAGCCTGTGCTTTTTCACGGATTCCTGCATTTCTAATGCTTAATCCATAAACCGGCGATTCGGTATGAACCACCACTTTTTGTAAGGTCATTTCCTTATTCGGGAAGTTATCTTCTTCGGCAATTTCTGGGGTGTCAATTTCTAACAATGCTTTAACAGCAGCCAACTGATCATCAGCGCCAATCACCAGTAATTTATCGTTAGGGTATAGCCTTTCGTCTCTTCCAGGCGTTGGAATGTTATTCCTTCCACGTTCAATTAAAGCGATGTTTACGCCATATTTTTCCCGGATCATCAATTCGGTCAATGTTTTTCCAACTACTTCCGATTCGGGAGAAACCGTAAGTTCTGTTAAGTGGGTATCCCAAGGCAAAATATCAGGTTTTTGGTTTTCACGTGCATTTAAATTTAACATAAAACGTCTTTCCAGTTTATCGTAAAAGGATTGAAGTTTTCTGGAGAAAATCACCATCCCAAGAATAATTAATCCGAGTGCAATCACGGCAGCAACCCAGGTATCGAAAAACTCATACATCAAAAAACCTACAAAGAAAATCCCCAATGCAACCCTGAAAAATTCGATCGCTATTAATGGTCCTCGGGTATATTTTTTATTTAGCCAAAGGTGAGAATAAGCCGTTCTTTGAATCCTTCGGATAGATAGAGCCCATAAAAATGGCGACATTAATATGAACGAAACGACAACACTGATGATAATAGAAGTTAAGCTATTTGCAATATTGCTCACAATAAAGGGCTGTACGTACCGATAAGCCAAAAATATGATCGCAATAATAATTACCGAGTGGATGATGGTATTAAATATGTACGACCGCAATAAAACCTTCCAATCGCTTAAGGTGGTAATCCCTTCGGTACTCGAACTGTACCTTTCAATGCCGTCTAACCATTTTTTTGGTAAAACGCGGTTTAAGTATTGATAAAAAGGCTCTGATAGTTTGATCAGGTATGGCGTGGTAAATGTAGTAATTGCTGCCGCTGCTACCGCGATAGGGTATAAGAAGTCGCTGGTTACTTTAAGGGTTAAGCCTAGTGAAGCGATAATGAAAGAGAACTCACCAATCTGGGCCAAACTCATGCCCGATTGTACCGAGGTTTTTAACGGCTGGCCAGATAATAATGCACCTAAAATGGTGAATAAGATTTTACCAAAGATAATAACCGTGGTAGCCACTAAGATTGGAACAGCATATTTAACCAGCATAGATGGATCAATGAGCATCCCGACAGAAACAAAAAATACAGCAGCAAATAAATCCTTTACTGATTTAGTTAAATGTTCAATCCTTTCGGCCTGTGTGGTTTCGGCTAAAATGGAGCCCATAATAAATGCGCCAAGGGCAGGAGAGAAGCCAACCTTATCGGCCAATAAAACCATTACTAAACATAAGGCCAATGATACCACGAGCATGGTTTCATCATTCATTAATTTTTTGGTGGCTTTAAGAAACGATGGAACTACAAATATTCCACCCAAAAACCATAGTACAAGGAAAAAAGCCAATTTTAAAATAGAATATAACATTTCTGTACCAGCTGATTGCTGACTAACCGCCAGGGTAGAGAACAGTACCAATAAGAGGATAGCAACTAAATCCTCCACAATCAAAACACCGAACACCAGACCCGCAAATTTTTTATGTTTTAAGCCCAGTTCTTCAAAAGCCTTAATGGTGATCATGGTTGATGAAATAGATAAAATCCCACCTAAAAACAAGCTGTCCATATCTTTCCAGCCCATGGCCTTACCCACGAGGTAGCCGGCCAGAATGATAAATAAAACCTTTACAATGGCTGTGATGGAGGCAGAGCCACCTACTTTAACCAGCTTTTTAAAACTGAATTCTAAACCTAAACTGAACAAAAGGAAAATAACACCGATTTCGCCCCAGATATTAATGCTTTTGGTATCGGTAACGGAGGGAAAAAAATCTAAGTGAGAACCAACCAATAGGCCAGCCAGTATATAGCCCAAAACGAGGGGCTGTTTAATTCTTTTAAATATAAGTGTGGTGATCCCTGCTGCGGCAAGGATTAAGCCTAAATCGGCAATTAAATCAGGTAAATGCATCTATAAAAAATGGGTAACGATGTTAAATAATATATTTCCGGACCTAATATGTGCCCGACATGTATTAAAATTCCAATAAAATGGAATTACTTACCAAAAAACATGTTTTGGATAGAGCATCTTAAACAGGCACCAATAATTATATTTTAATCTCTTGATTACAAATTGGTTGCTAACAGGTTTGTTCTTTAAAAAAAGGAACAGCAAAAAAGACAGGAGGATACAGGCACTTGAAGCTATTTTTACAATAGAACTGTTAATAAAATCCTTTTGTAAACTCTCATTGTCCTGATTAAAACCAAGATTGATCCGGGTGTTTTTTTTACAGGAAAAGAAACTGATTTTGGTGTTTTTTAATGTTGCATCATTTCTTTTTTCCTGCGATGCGATGGCCGCAAAATTTATGGAGATGGAAAGTAAGAAGATGATGTAAAAAAGCCTCATTGCCGCTAATATAACGAAAATAAGGCTTTTTTGAAAGAAAAAACTGATTAAAATGGACTTGAACTTTCGATATTGATACCCATTTGACATCGGATATAGACGTGTTTATTCTAAAAAATATTGATTAAATTTGTGTATACATCAAAAAATAAATCTAATGAAAGAAGTAACCATCAAATATAAAAGTAATAAAACACTGGAGGCGCTTAAGAAATTAAGTAAATATTTAAATTTCTCAGTTTCGGATCATACAGTTAAAAAAGTGACTGAAAAAGAAGCTAGTATCAATGGCATTCCAATTGTTGTTGGAGACCCTAGCGTCGATATTGGGAAATTGCATGATGTTTTTACAGGAAAGGACCTGAATGCTGAAGAATTGAGGAATGCGGCATGGCAAAGGAAAAAGTAATTTGTGACTGATGTATTGATAGATTATTTTGATAGAAATAAAAATCGAAATGCATCTGTAACGGCGATATTAGAAACGCATATCGGGTTGGATAATGTGATCATTTCGTCCATTACCAAAATGGAGTTGTTGTTTGGCGCTACCAATAAACTTGATCTTAGCATTATCAATAGAAAATTAAGCAGGTTTAGTGTCATTTTGATCAATGAAAGGGTAAACCTTACTGCCATTGGGTTAATGCAGGATTTTAAATTAAGCCATGGTCTTGCGATAGCCGACTCATTAATTGCAGCTACCGCAATTGAAACTAAATTAAGACTGTTTACTTATAATTTAAAAGATTTTAAATTCATTAATGATCTGACTTTATATTCAGAAAAATAAATCTACCCGTTAAAATAAGCTAAGGTCGATTCCTTATCTTTTTGTAATTGAATGGTTAAAGCCTCTAATCCGGTAAATTTTACATCATGGCGGAGGAACTTTAAAAAATTCATCTTGATATCCTGTCCGTAAATTTCCTGGTTGAAATCAAAAATGTTCACTTCGATATTCCTCGTCATCCCATTAATGGTTGGACGCTGACCGATGTAGGCCATACCTTTGTAAGTCCAAAGTCCGGAGTCCGAAGTCGGAAGTCCACTTGTCGATTGCAAATCCTCTTTAAATTCTGGGCTCATCTCAACTGTTACGGCGTAAATGCCATCGCCTGGAATCAATTTGTAGGTTTCTTCGACGAAGATATTTGCTGTAGGGAAGCCAATTGTTCTGCCGATTTTGTCGCCCTTGATTACCCTGCCGAAGATGGAAAACGGATAACCCAGATAATCGTTGGCCAAACCAACATCTCCGGCTAAAAGCGCCTGACGGATTTTAGTAGAGCTTACCGCAACATCGTGGATATCCTGCTCCATAATTTCCTCAACAGTAAAACCAAAGTGTAAGCCGGCAGCTTTTAAATCACTCAAATTACCCGAACGATCTTTCCCAAAACGGTGATCGTAACCAATAATGATGTGTTTGGTACCAATATTATCAACCAGGGTATTTTTGATATAATCTTCCGGAAGCTGGTTAGAGAAATCGCGGGTAAAAGGCGTAATAATCAAATGATCTACACCTAAACTTTTTAAAATTTCAGCTTTTTCATTAATGGTATTGATCATTTTCAAATCCTGATTTTCAGGGTCGATGATCATCCTTGGGTGCGGGAAAAAAGTTAAAATTACACTTTCACCATTATCGGCTTTTGCCTTTTCTACCAGCTGTTTAATGATTTTTTGATGTCCGAAATGCACACCGTCAAAAGTGCCAATGGTAACAATGGCATTATCTAATTTTTTAAATTCCGAAAGGTTATTGTATATCTTCAATGGGATAATAAATTAATGTAAAGCATGGCGTTTTACTACGCCGCCTTTTAAATCGGCAATTTGTTGCTGTATCACAAAAGCATCAGAATCGATCTGTCGGATAGCTGTCTGCAATTTGCTCATTTCTAGTTTGGTAACCACGGTGAAAATGATATCGATATCTTTCTTTTCTCCGTATCCGCCCTCACCTTTATAAATGGTAACACCACGTTTCATTTCGTTGATGATGAAACCTTTAATGGCATCCTGATGTTCTGAAATGATGGTTACACCAGTATATTGTTCTATGCCATTCACTATAAAGTCGATCGTGCTGGATGCTGATAAATAAGTTAAAATAGCATATAATGCCGTTTCGATATTCAGAAAATAAGCTGCGAAAGCAAAAATAATGATATTTAGTATCAGGATGATATTTCCAACGGTTAAAATGCTGTTTTTACTGATGTAAAGTGCTAAAACTTCTGTTCCATCAATTACACAGCCACCACGCATGGCCAGACCGATCCCTCCACCTAAAAACAACCCCCCAAAAAAAGCAATAAGCAATTTATCATGCGTAATGGGCTGGAAAGGCAGAAAAATCAGGGCTATGGAAAGTGCTGCAATAGCAATGGCTGTTTTAAGTGCAAAACCTTTGCCAATCTGCCGGTAACCTAAAATAACGAACGGGATGTTAATGATGGCAATCAGGTATGATAAATTCCATCCTGTTAATGTGCTTAATAACAATGAAATACCAGTAACTCCACCGTCGATAAAATGGCTCGGCATTAAAAAGCTTTTTAGGCCAAAACACGCCGAAGTTACACCCGCAATAATTAAAAGAATTTCTTTTATAAACCTGGTGTGCCTGTTTTTGATGTGGTTCATGCTTCTGCTTCAGTTTTGGCTTCTTCTTTCTTGCTACGAATATAATTAACAAGTTCTAATACCTCAAACGCATCTTTAAGTAAAAAGTTTCCGCTTCGGGTACGGGTAAGTTTAGATAGATAAGCGCCATTGTTTAAAGCCTTGCCAAAATCGGATACCAGCGAACGGATGTAAGTGCCTTTACTGCATACAATCCTGAAATCGATTTCCGGAAGTTCGATCCTGGTGATTTCAAATTCAGGAACATTTACAAAGCGTTTACGCAATTCAACCTCTTCGCCTAAGCGTGCTTTTACATATAAACGCTCTCCGTTTACCTTTACAGCAGAGTGTGCTGGTGGATATTGCTCGATATCGCCAATAAAAGGTTTGCAGGCAGCATAAATTTCTTCTTCGGTAATATTGCTAATGTCGAAAGTTTCGTCTACCTCAGTTTCCATATCGAAAGATGGGGTAGAAGCGCCAAGAACCATCGTTCCGGTATATTCTTTCTCCTCAGCCTGGAAGGTGTCTATCTGTTTGGTTAACTTGCCGGTACAGATGATTAACAGGCCTGTTGCAAGGGGATCTAAAGTGCCGGCATGACCAACCTTTAATTTTAGCGGTTTTAAAGAATTACGGATTTTGCCTACCACATCAAATGAAGTCCATTTATATGGTTTATTGATTAAAAGCAATTCGCCTTCAGCAAAATTGAAATCTTTAAATTTTGAATTTTCAGTACTCACAAATCTTTTTTGCGCAAAGATACGGATTCAATGTGGTTTACTTAATTTTTTTAACCACAGATAAAAAGGATGCACACAGATAAAAATCATCAATATAAATCTGTGCTTAATATTTTACGGATTATATAATCTGTAAGTTGTGGCCGCTCAATAACAAAATGATAATGATTAAACCTGCGGCAATTCTGTACCAGCCAAAAACCTTAAAACCATGTTTGTTCAGGTACCCGATAAAACTTTTAATAGCCAGGAGTGCTACCACAAAAGCAATAACGTTACCGATAATTAGAAGATTGGTTTGATCATGGGTAATGGTATGCCCTTCTTTGTAAAAATCGTACAATTTTTTCGCCGTTGCAGCAAACATCGTAGGCACTGCAAGGAAAAATGAAAACTCAGCAGCAACTTTTCGGCTTAATTTCTGACTCATACCACCTACAATAGTTGCCCCAGAACGAGATACACCTGGTAACATGGCGATACATTGAAAAAATCCGATTTTTAAAGCGGTTAGATAAGTTACCTTTTCTTCTTCGAGTACGGTTGGTTTATTAAACCATTTATCAACAAATAATAAGATAACACCTCCAACAAGCAACGAAATGCCAACGGCCATTGGGCTTTCCAATAATTCGTCGATTTTTTTGCTCAATAACAGGCCAAATACTGCCGCAGGAATAAAGGCAACGAGCAATTTAATGTAGAAATTTATTGACTTGAAGAATCTTTTAAAATAGAGTACAACTACAGAAAGTATCGCGCCAAGTTGGATTACAATGGTAAAAAGTTTTACAAATGGTTCTGATGCAATGCCCATCAATGATGATGCAATAATCATGTGACCAGTGCTCGATACCGGCAAAAATTCAGTTAATCCTTCAACAACTGCAAGGACAATGGCTTCAAAAGCGTTCATATTGTTTAGTTAATGGGTTATTCCCACTGTAATTTTACTTTATAGTTTTTTAATTTTTTGTCTCTTGAAATCAAGACCAAATCTTCTGAAATGGCTTGCGATACAATAATCCGATCAAAAGGATCATTGTTAATGAATTCGAGGTTTAGTAATGTTGTAAGATGGGTTTCATTAATGGAGACAATCTCAATTTGGTTTCTTTCTGCAAATCTAAAAAGCTCTTCAAAACCGATTTTTAAATCGAGCTTTCCAATCTGTTTTTTAATGGCAATTTCCCAAAAAGAAGCAATGCTTAAGAAGCAGGATATATTAATATCAGATAGCCTTTTTTTTACTGAAACTGGCAATTGATCATCACCTGATACAAACCATAAAAAGGTATGCGTGTCTAATAAGTAGGCCATTAAATGTAATCAGCAAACATTTCTAAAGGCTCATCAAAATCATCTGCTAGTTTGATCTTACCTTTTGCATACCCAAATTCACGTGATTTTAATTTCGGCTTGTTCTTGTGTTTTGTTTTTAAGAATTCAACAAAATCCGCAACTTCCTGCCTAAGGTTTAGGGGAAGCGAATTAATTTCAATCTGCAAATTTGTTGTTGTCATATTATAAAGTTAAAAAACACTTTACTGAATACAAAACATTTATTTTTTTAAGATAGCATAAATACCAAAAGCAAAACCTGCCAAAACCACTATCGGAGCCAATAAAGTTCTTCTGAAGTCGTATATGTCACCAGTGGTGCCCATCATCAGGATAAAACCAAATGCAACAATTGCAATGCTGATTAATAATAACTGGTAGTTTTTTTTGGTAAAAACCAATTCGCTTTTAACGTCCTTAACAACCGGACTTGTTTTTTTTTCTGCCATTATCTATAAAGATGATAAGATTTTAAACGTAAATATCTGCTTACTGCAAACCATGTACTAATGCCTGTTATAAAAATACCAACAATTAAAAGGCCGATAAATACAAAGCCAAATTCCTGGTAGTTATTTAAAATAATAATTTCCGGTACTTCTTTGCGGGCATAAATCAAGGTTGCCAATAAAATAATAATGGCTATAAACGCAGCAATTAGGCCGTGCAAAGCAGCGTACAGTAAGAAAGGACGTCGGATAAAATTTTTCGTTGCACCAACCAGCTGCATACTTTTAATTAAAAAGCGCTGTGAATAAATGGCTAATCGTATGGTGTTGTTAATCAGTGCAATAGAGATGATTAAAAGTAGTACTGCAAAAGCAAAAATAATCAACCCGATGGTATTGATGTTCTTGTTAACCATATCAATTAAAGAACTTTGGTAAACTACTTCTTTAACAACAGGGTTTTTAGAAATACTCGCTTTTAGTGCATCGATGCTTTTATTGTTCGCATATTCTGCTTTTAAGTACACATCGAAGGTAGAAGTTAGCGGGTTGTAACCTAAGAAGTTAACAAAATCTTCACCTAAATCCTGGGTTAAATTTCTGGCAGCAAGCTCTTTATTTACATATTGCGTCTGCTTTACAGCAGGGTTTGTATTTAATTCTTTCTGGAAAGCCAATACATCAGCTTCTTTTGCACCTTCATCAACAATAATGTTTAAAACAATGTTTTCTTTAACGTAGTTAGACAGGTTTTTGGCATGTACAAGTACCAACCCAAGTAGTCCCAGCATTAATAAAACCAATGCAATACTAATTATAGTAGAGATATAAACGGTTTTGGTTTTCTTAGATGCATCACTTACTTCGAATTCTTCCATGTATTTCATTTTTGTTTCTGCGAAAATATAAATTATACCTGATAAACACCAATTAATGATTGCTAAATGAATATTAACGGATAGGATTAGCTTTTAGTTTGAGGATCAGATTCTTCGTATAGATTTTACTTTTTCACTAAATACGGTACGAAATTTGTTAAAAGGGCGTTAAATAGATATTCTTAAAACAAAATTTACTATGAAAAGACAAATTACCATCCTTAGTCTGTTAATGCTCTTCACCTCAACCATTATTTCCTGCAAAAAAGATGAAACTTCGTTAAAAGCTCAAATGATGGGCCGTTGGACGTTAAATAGGGTTGTAACTACAGGTTATACTGATGATAAACTAAATGGAGATGTGAATTATGGCAAAACCACTGATTATATTGATTACAAATCGAATAATGACGATCAGGTGGAGATAAGTTTGTCCGGAAATAGGACAATTGGTGAATATTCGATCATTTATTCGGATCAATTCACTATGAGTATCAATGATGGTTTAAATTATTGCAGAATAAATAGTATTTCTGCGAATAAATTGCAATTTACTGCTAAAATCGATAAAACAAACGTTACTAAGGTGTATTATTTGACAAGATAAGAGCTTAATCCCCGATTATTTGCCTGCGCCATTGGTTTTAGATCAATGGCGCATTTTTTTATATTAAATTTGGATAGATCGTCATCCCCAACCCGATTGGGGATCGTAATGCTCTATATGCATTAAGATTCCCGCCTGCGCGGGAATGACGTAACGCTGAATAAATTTTCTTTAAAAAAATATATTTGAAAAAATACTTAATCAGTTAGATGGTAACATCTGACTCCGCAAAAAGACGATATTTTAAACTTAACTTCTTCTTATTCTGTATTTCTGTTGGCAAAATAATATCATGAATCTCCTTTTTTAAGCCCCTTAATTTCCGTATTTTCGCACCTTTAAAAATTTAAAACTTGCAATGGATTACCAATTCAAAGAAATAGAACAAAAGTGGCAGAAATTCTGGGCAGATCATCAAACATTTAAAGCCGAAAGCAATTCTGATAAACCAAAATACTATGTGTTAGATATGTTTCCTTACCCATCAGGAGCAGGTTTACACGTTGGTCACCCACTGGGTTACATTGCATCAGATATTTTTTCGAGATACAAACGCCTTAAAGGCTTTAACGTATTGCACCCAATGGGATACGATTCTTTCGGATTACCAGCAGAGCAATATGCGATACAAACAGGACAGCATCCGGCCATCACCACTGAGGCAAACATTGCAACTTATCGCCGTCAGTTAGATCAGATTGGTTTTTCTTTTGATTGGAGCAGGGAAGTGCGCACTAGTGAACCATCTTATTACAAATGGACACAGTGGATTTTTATGCAGTTGTTTAACTCGTGGTACAACATCGAAAACGACAGGGCAGAAGATATTACCACCCTGATCGAAAAATTCAATGCATCTGGCACAGCTGATGTAAAAGCGGTTTGCGATGAAGATACCAAAGCATTTATGCCAAGCGACTGGGCAACATTTTCGGATGAAGAGAAACAAATCGAATTGTTAAAATACCGCTTAACTTATCTTCGCGAGAGTACGGTAAACTGGTGCGCAGCTTTAGGTACCGTTTTGGCGAATGATGAGGTAAAAGATGGTTTCTCTGAGCGTGGCGGTTTTCCGGTTGAGCAAAAGAAAATGATGCAGTGGAGTATGCGGATTACCGCTTATTCAGAAAGGCTTTTGCAAGGTTTAGATACCATCGACTGGCCAGAGCCGATTAAAGAAATGCAACGCAACTGGATCGGTAAGAGTGTTGGCGCATCTGTTAAATTTCAGGTGGAAGGAAACGATAAACAAATCGAAGTCTTTACCACCCGCGTAGATACTATTTTTGGTGTTTCTTACCTGGTTTTGGCTCCGGAACATGAATGGGTTGCAGAATTGACCACTCCTGAACAAAAAGAGGACATTGCAAATTATATCGCCTTAACCAAAAAGAAATCGGAATTAGACCGTATGGCTGATACCAAAACGGTTTCAGGTGCTTTTACAGGTACTTATGTGATAAATCCGGTAAGTGGCGAGCGTGTTCAACTGTGGATTGCTGATTATGTATTGGCTGGTTACGGAACAGGTGCGGTAATGGGTGTGCCAAGTGGCGATCAACGCGATTGGTTATTCGCAACACACTTTAATTTACCGATTATCCAGATTTTGGACGGACAAAAAGATATTGATGTGCAGGCTGATCCAACAAAAGAAGGAAAGTACATCAACTCTGGCTTTATTAACGGATTAACTTATAAAGAAGCTGTAGCATTCTTGAATAATTGGTTAGAGGTTGAAAAAGTTGGAAAAGCCAAAGTGAATTTCCGTCAGCGCGATGCGATTTTCGGTCGCCAGCGTTATTGGGGTGAGCCGATTCCGGTTTATTTTAAGGATGGATTGCCTTATCTGGTTAAAGAAGAAGAATTGCCATTATTGCTTCCCGAAATTGATAAATATTTACCGACCGAAACAGGTGAGCCACCATTGGCCAGGGCCGAAAACTGGTTGCCAAATGATGGCGGTCATTACGAATTAAGCACCATGCCGGGCTGGGCAGGAAGCAGCTGGTACTGGTACCGTTACATGGATGCCAACAACAATAACGATTTTGCTTCAAAAGAGGCGGTTGAATACTGGAAAGATGTGGATTTATACATCGGCGGTTCTGAACATGCAACCGGTCACTTATTGTATAGCCGTTTCTGGAATAAATTTTTGAAGGATTTAGGTTATACCAAAGAGGAAGAGCCTTTCAAAAAACTGATCAACCAAGGGATGATTCAGGGTAGAAGTAATTTTGTTTACCGCATTAATGATGAGAACGGAAAACCTACCAATACCTATGTTTCTGCTGGCTTAAGAAAAGAATATAAAACTTCGGCGTTACATGTTGATGTAAATATCGTTGAAAACGATACTTTAGATCTGACTAAGTTCAAAGCCTGGAGAGAAGAATATGCCAATGCAGAATTTATTCTTGAAGGTGGAAAATACATCTGCGGCGTGGAAGTGGAGAAAATGTCGAAATCAAAATTCAACGTGGTTAACCCAGATGATTTGATTGAACGTTATGGTGCCGATACTTTGCGTATGTACGAAATGTTCTTAGGTCCGTTGGAGCAGAGCAAACCCTGGAATACGAATGGTATTGAAGGTGTATTTAAGTTCTTGCGTAAGTTCTGGCGTTTGTTCCACAACGAAGACTGGACTTTCCATGTAAACAATAACGTACCTACCAAAGCAGAGCTGAAATCGCTGCATAAAATCATTAAAAAAGTACAGGATGATATCGAGCGTTTCTCGTTCAATACTTCTGTATCTAGCTTTATGATTGCGGTAAATGAATTAACTGATCTGAAATGTAAAAACCGTCAGATTCTGGAAGATATGGTGATTATCCTTTCGCCTTATGCGCCACATATCTGCGAAGAACTTTGGGTACAATTGGGTAACGAAGCCGGAACTTTATCTTATACGGCTTTCCCAACATTTAAACCAGAATATCTGGTAGAAGATGAGTTTGCTTATCCGGTTTCCATCAACGGTAAAATGAAAATGAACCTGAACTTGAGTTTAACTTTAGCCCAACCAGAAGCAGAAGCAATTCTATTCGCAGATGAGCAGTTCCAGAAATTT
Organism: Pedobacter jeongneungensis; assembly: GCF_000633455.1. Taxonomy (GTDB): domain Bacteria; phylum Bacteroidota; class Bacteroidia; order Sphingobacteriales; family Sphingobacteriaceae; genus Pedobacter; species Pedobacter jeongneungensis_A. Next base: position 22,431 of record NZ_AYMG01000023.1, on the reverse strand, counting down.
TTGGATGGAAAACCGACTAAAAAAATCATTTTCGTTAAAGGAAAGATTATTAATGTAGTTGTTTAAGGTAGAAGGTATAAGGCGTAAGGTTTAGGGTTTTCCTTTCTCTTGCCTTAAAAATAGAAAAACCCGATTTGTCTTTTGCAAATCGGGTTTTTTGTTGAAAGTTATTTTAAGGTGGGTTTTCAGACCTTAAGCCTTCCTGCCTTAAACCTTCTACCTTTTTTATCTATCTCCTCTTTTCCTGTTTCCGCCGAACCTTCTGTTATTGCTGGCGTTGCGTGGTTTGCCGCTCATGTTGCCATCACCACTTTTTTTAGCGCCGCCGCCACCTTTAGATTGAGCTTGTGGTTTACGTTTAACCTGGTTTTTAGCCAACATACTTTCCCAGCTTAATGGATAAGGGTGGTCATCAACAACAGGAAGTGTGATTTTAATCAGCTTTTGGATATCCAATAAATACTCGTTTTCTTCCGCATCACAGAAAGAAATCGCAATACCGTTGGCACCTGCTCTACCTGTACGACCAATCCTGTGTACGTAAGATTCGGGGATATTAGGTAATTCGAAATTAAAAACATGTGATAACTGATCGATATCAATACCACGGGCAGCAATATCAGTCGCTACTAAAACGCGGATTTTCCTGTCTTTAAAATCGGTTAATGCTCTTTGACGGGCATTTTGTGATTTGTTACCATGAATGGCAGCAGCTTTAATACCGGCATGCGCTAAATCTTTCACAATCCTGTCAGCACCATGTTTGGTACGCGTAAAAACTAGAGCAGTCTGGATATTTTTATCTTCCAATAAATGGATCAATAACTTCTTTTTATCAGGCTTATCCACAAAATAAACCGATTGTACAATGGTTTCGGCAGTAGAAGAAATAGGGGTAACCTCTACTTTAGTTGGACTAGATAAAATGGTGTTGGCCAACTTCTGGATTTCATCTGGCATGGTTGCCGAGAAAAACAAAGTCTGGCGTTTTGTTGGCAATTTAGCCACCACTCTTTTCACATCATGAATAAAGCCCATATCCAGCATCCTGTCAGCCTCATCCAGTACAAATAACTCAATGGTGTTTAAGTTGATAAAACCCTGGTTCATTAAGTCTAACAAACGGCCAGGAGTAGCCACTAAGATATCGATACCTTTTTTAAGTGCTTCAACCTGCGAGTGTTGATTTACCCCGCCAAAAATTACTAAATGGCGTAAGTTTAAATTACGGCCATAAGCTTTAAAACTTTCTTCAATCTGGATGGCAAGCTCGCGTGTTGGTGTTAAAATTAATGCCTTTATGTTTTTGGTTGCTTTGGTATTGATGTGTTTTTCGTGCAATAACTGCAACATCGGGATGGCAAAGGCAGCGGTTTTCCCGGTACCAGTTTGAGCGCAGCCCAATAAATCTTTACCTTTTAATATCGTTGGGATGGATTGCTCCTGTATAGGTGTAGGTTGTGTATAACCTTCGGTCTCAAGGGCCTTTAAAATTGGCTCAATGAGGTTTAATTCTTTGAATAACATGTATGTTTCTATGTAATATTTATCGAAGAAGCTAGAACGATCATTTATTGAAGGACTAACTTGCGGAGAGAATATGCCATTCAGAATGGCAAGCCCTTATTCCTGCTTCAGCGGCAAAGATACAAATTAAATTTGGAAAATGTATATAGGTGCAATACTTGCCATTACAGCCTGGAACAACATTTTACTGCCATACATCAAATCATAATGTTTAACTGCTATTGTTTAAAGATAAAGTGTGATAAAATTTTGTGTATCTGTTGTTATTATTTTTTGTATATTTATTTTATGTTAAATGTATTTGTTACGTTTATTTTTTTGTATTATAAATTAATGAAGTAAATAATATAATTTTCTAACCAACTATCTAACCAATTACTACACGATGAAAAAAACAGTACATCCCATTTATGAGCATTCGATCCTGATTTATTTGCCCCAGATTTAAAAAGGCAAAAAACCGGTCAACCTTAAATTATTACTGAAAAAATTGCAGCAAGTTAAATTGTTGTGTGCTCCGCATTGCCATTTTTTTTAGTTCAGTACCCTAAGTATCATTAACTATCATTATAACCTATGAAACAAAAACTATCTTTCTTCAGGAGGAGTTATGTTCTCTTGTGCCTGAGTATGCTGTTCGCAATCAAGGCAAATGCCCAAACCAAAGTAACCGGGAAAGTTACCGCGAGTGACGACAAACTCCCTATAGTTGGGGCAACCATAAAAATCAAAAACGGTCCTGGCGGTACCACTACCGATGCAAATGGTACATTTTCTATTGCTGCAAAACCCGCCGACGTATTGGTGGTTTCATTTATTGGTTACGGATCAAAAGAAGTTACCGTAGGCAGCCAAACCAATATAGCGATTGTTTTATTGGCCGAAAACAACAAATTATCAGAGGTGGTAGTAACCGGTTATTCGAGCCAGCGAAAAAAGGATCTTACGGGTGCTGTGGCCGTGGTGAGCATGGGCCTGTTAAAAGCCCAGCCTGCCGCCAGTGCAGTAGAAGCTTTACAGGGTAAAGCTACCGGGGTACAGATTATAAACGACGGAGCGCCAGGTTCTACGCCGCAGATCCGCATCAGAGGTATTAGTACCATCAATAACAATGAACCACTTTATGTGATTGATGGTGTTCCTTTCGAGGGTAAATTATCCTGGCTTAACCAAAATGATATCGAAAGTATGCAGGTATTGAAGGATGCTTCCTCAGCCTCTATTTACGGATCACGGGCCAATAATGGTGTAGTAATTATCACTACCAAAAAAGGCGTGGCAGGACCACCAAAAATTACGCTCGATTCTTATTATGGTACACAAGCCCCACGAAAAGGCAGTTTCCCTGAAATGATGAATCCACAACAATATGCTCAATATGTATTTGATGGATATAAAAATGCCGGGAAAACAGTTGCCGCTGGTAAAAATTATGGTTCAGGGCCAACTCCTGTATTACCCGACTATCTGGTAGCCGGTTCGAAACTGGGCCAGGATGTTACCGCTGCAGATGCCGATCCTTCTAAATATAATTACAGCCGCGACCCTAATCTATTTTATCAGATTACAAGGGCAAATAAGGCAGGTACCAATTGGTTTGATGAGATTACTGAATCGGCACCGATCCAGAATTATCAGATCAGTGCTACAGGTGGTGGCGAAAATGCAACCTATACTTTTTCGGGCGGATACCTGGATCAGAAAGGAACGATCAAATACACTGGTTTTAAAAGGTATAATCTGAGGTCAAATACGAGTATATCTGCTTTTAACAAACATGTTCGTTTTGGCGAAAATGCGCAATACAGTTATTCGGAAGGTTATGGTTTTGGCGTTAATCCCAATACGCCCGGAAGTTATCAGGATCAGGGCAGTGCACTGGGCTGGGCTTACCGTATCCCTACCATTATCCCGGTTTACGATATTGCCGGAAATTTTGCCGGTAGCCGTGGAAGTCAGTTGGGAAATGCTGAAAACCCGCTTGCTTTCCTTTACCGCGCCAAGGATAATAAAAACAAGAGTAATTTCTTCTTCGGAAATGTTTTCGCTGAGGGCGACATCCTTCCAGGCCTTGTATTAAGAACCAATTTTGGTTTGCGCTATGAAAACTTTAATGGTCTGTCTATGCGTTATCCGAACTTAGAATTTTCTGAAGGTAACAACTCCAATAACCTGAACGAATATCAGGGATATAATACCGAATGGACCTGGAGCAATACTTTAAACTACAGCAAGGTTTTTAATGAGTTGCATCGTGTAAATGTACTGGTTGGTACAGAGGCAATCAGATCAAGATCCCGCCAGTTAAATGCGGGCAGAAATGATTTCTTTATTCTGGGCAATCAGGATTATTATTACCTGAGTACGGGTTCTTCCAATATCAGCAATACCAGTTTTGGCTCTATCGGTTCACTATTCTCTTTATTTGGAAAGGTAGATTATTCTTACCATGACCGTTATCTGGCAAGTATTACGTTCAGGCGTGACGGATCTTCGAACTTTGGTCCGAACAATAAATACGGTAATTACCCGGCGGCAAGTGTGGCCTGGAGATTATCGGAAGAGGAATTTATGAAGAGCATTAAATGGGTTAGCGATTTAAAACTTCGTGTAGGTTATGGTCAAACCGGAAATCAGCGGATACCGCCATACCAGTATATTAACCGTTTCCAAAGTTCTATCATCAATTCTGCTTATGCTGTTGGTGGGGCTAATGGCTTAACTACCGGGGTATGGCAAAATGCCTATCAAAATGCCGATGTAAAATGGGAATCGTTAAAGGCGCTAAACATTGGACTTGATTTTAGCCTTTTGGGTGGTGCTGTAGACGGATCGGTTGATTGGTACAGTAAAAAGACTTCCGATATGCTTTATAACCTTCCTTTACCATCTAGTGTGGTTGGTTTAGGCAGCTCACCATTTGTGAATATTGGTGATATGAGCAATAAGGGGATCGAATTTAATGTTGCTTATCATTATGGCATCAAAGACAATAATCCGTTTAAATTTGATATTGGACTGAATTTCTCTAAAAACAAAAATGAGATTGTAAGATTGGCCCCTGGTATTTTTAATCAGATTTATGGTAACTACAGAAGTTTACAAACCAGTGTATTGCAGGAAGGCGCTCCATTTGGTTCGTTTTTCGGGTATAAAACTGCCGGAATTTACCAAAGTACTGCAGATATTCAGGCTAATCCATCTTACGCAGGGGCCAGGGTTGGTGGTTTGCGTTATCAGGACATTAATGGCGATGGGGTAATCGATCCTAAAGACCGAACCATTATCGGAGATCCCAATCCTAATTTTACCGCTGGGATAAACTTAAACGCATCTTACAAAAACTTTGATATTGCTGCATTTATTTATGGCGTTCAGGGCAATGATATTTTCCAGGCTACACGCTACTTCACCGATTTCCCTTCTTTTGATGGCGCTAAAAGTACAAGATTGCTAAATGCATGGAGTCCTTCAAATCCAAGCAGTCTTACGCCTTCTGCTTATGCCGGTGCTTCAGATCTGGAGTTTGCCTCATCAAGCTATTACATTCAGGACGGAAGTTTTTTAAGGTTAAAAAATATACAGCTTGGCTACTCAATCCCTACTGCCAAAGCATTTGGTGCCAATTCGCCAATCAGTAAATTGAGGGTATATGTAAGTGCAACCAATTTATTCACAATAACGAAATATACTGGTATGGACCCGGAGGTGAGCCAAATTACAGATACTTTCTCTGCTCCAGGGGTAGATCAGGGTGTTTATCCTTCTCCCCGTCAGTTTTTAATTGGTATTAATGTTGGATTTTAATTAAAAGAAATAAAGATGAAACATATAAAATATATCCTGCTCTCCTTCCTGATCTTTTCTACTTTCTCGTGTAAGAAGGAATTTTTGAACCTGCAACCTCAAGGCGAGCTTACAGAATCGCAGTTAACCACACAAGATGGGGTAGAGGGTTTACTGGTAGGTGCTTATGGACTACTAAACGGTAATGTGAATGGTACTTATGGCAATTATGGTGCTGCACCGAGCCAATGGCTGTTTGGAGAAGTAGCTTCAGATAATGCCCATAAAGGCAGTAGTGTTGGCGATCAGCCCCCTATGAATGCCATTGAACAGCATTCGCCAACCAGTACCAATGATAATTTATCCAACCTTTGGGACAGGTGTTTTGAAGGTATTCAACGTTGTAACAACACCCTTAAAATATTGGCTAATTTACAGGCAGGTAATGGTTCAGCCAAGTTTGATGATGCCCGTGCTAAAGAAATCCAGGGTGAAGCCCGTTTATTACGTGCGCATTATTATTTCTTTTTGGTAAGGGTATTTAAATCGGTTCCTTATGTTACCGAAGCCACTAGTGGTACATTTGTTCCAAACGATAAAGACATATATCCAAATATTGTGACTGATCTTCAGTTTGCTGTAGCCAACCTAAGTACAACCAAACCAAAAAACCAAAAAGGAAGGGTTGATAAATATGCTGCACAGGCTTATTTGGGGAAAGTTTTCTTATATCAGAAAAAATATACAGAAGCTTATGATCTGCTGAATGCGGTAATTTTGGCTAAAGCAGATCTAACCACCATGCCTTATGCGGATAATTTCGATATTACCAAAGAAGACGGACCAGAAACCATTATGTCTGTTCAACATTCGGTTGGTACTGATGGTACAGGTGGTGATAATGGAAACGTTGGCGATATCCTGAATTTCCCTTACGGAAATACCCCGATCAATTGCTGCGGTTTCTTTCAGCCTTCTATTGATCTGGCCAATTCATTCAAAGTGGATATAGCTGGTTTGCCATTGTTAGATGGTAGTTACCGTACCAACCCATACAAATCAGATTTCGGATTAACCGGCGCTGCAAAAGACAATTATGTGGTAGATAAAACCCTTCCATTAGATCCGCGTATAGAATCGACTATTGGCAGGCGTGGTGTTCCTTACCGCGATTGGGGTATAATGGCCGGCGATACCTGGATTCGTGATGCTTCCAATGGAGGTCCGTTTGTTGCCGTTAAAAATACAATAGAGGCTGCGCAGATTGCCAGCGGAACTGCACCGGGTACCACCAATGTAACCGGATTAAATGTAAACCTGATCCGCCTGGGTGATGTTTACCTCATGGCTGCAGAGTGTGCAGTAGAAAAAGGCGATCTGCCAAGGGCTTTAACCTTAGTTAACGCTGTAAGAGCCAGGGCAGCTAAAATAACACCTCAATCTATAAACGGGGTGCCAGCTGCGGCTTACAAGGTTAGTCAGTATGCCTCATTTCCAAATGATACCTACGCCAGAAATGCGGTACGTTTTGAACGCAGATTAGAATTGGCTATGGAAGGCCATCGTTTTTTCGATCTTGTGCGCTGGGGCATAGCCAAACAAACGCTGGAGAGCTATTTCTCATTTGAAGGTGGATATTTCGACTATTTAAAAGGAATTAGTATAGAAAGCAGAGATGAGTATTTCCCTTTACCTCAGGACCAGATTGACAGGAGTAAAGGAACACTTAAACAAAGTCCGGGTTATTAGGATTTAGTTATGAATAAGGTACATGAGTGGGGTGATGGTCGTAAATAGGCCATCACTCTATTCATGTATTTTTTTGTTAGCAAACTCCAAACTTATTTTTCCTCTTTAAACCTGCTAAAAAATAACAATGCTATTAAGCAGAGTCCGAAACCTACAATTCCGTTCAACCGTAAGCCAAAATCATTTCCCGGATCTTTGCCATAAATGGTAAGCATAGCAAAAATGGCAATGCCAAAGGTTTGACCAAGTTTTACAAAAAGGTATTTCACTGCGAAGAACATACCTTCGTGGTTTTCGCCGGTTTCTAGAGTATCTTTCTGGGCAATATCGGCTAAGATAGCCGTAGGTAAAATACCCAGTGCTGCCAATGGAAAAGAAGCTGATAATACCAGGATATAAATCTGCGTATGCGGGCCAAATGGTAGTTTTCCTAAAAAGAAAATGGTGACGAAGATTAAGCAGAGTACCCCAAAAGCAAGCAAAACAAAAGGTTTTTTACCAATTTTAGCTGATCCAAAATTTACAATCGGGTAAAATAGCAAAGATGCTAAAACCATTGCGCCCATAAATTTCCCCCCTTCTGATTCGGGTAAACCCAATAATACGGTGCAGAAGAACAATAAACCACTCGAAATAATGCTCAGTGCTGTATAAAACGCGAAATCAGAGATCAGGTAATATTTAAAATTACTATTCTTAAAGGTACTCTTAATGGCTGGCCACAAAGGTATATGGGTAGGTTTGGCTACCGAAAATTCTTTTTCGTTAATGAAAAAAATCGGCAGTAACATCACCAGTCCGGATAAAATACACAAGCCCCATATAGCAATCTGAATGGCTTCGCTGCGGTTGGCTACATGAAAATTAGCGGCTACCAGATCGGCAAAATTATTGGTACAGGCGGATAAAATAATCCCGATAACAAAGCCGACCTGCTGGTAACTTGAAAGTTTAACTTTTTGCCTTGGGGTATTGGTTACTTCGGCTAGTAAAGCATTATAAGGAATAATATAAGTGGTTACCGATACGAAAAACAAACAAAGTGTGATGGTTAACCACCAGGCATTGTGAAGGCTTTCTGTTTTTTGGATGGGGTAGAAAACCAGTCCGCAGAAAACCATGGCCGGAATAATGGCCCATTTCATAAAAGGCATTCTTCGGCCGTTTTTATTGGTGCTGGCATCACTTTTAGAGGCAATAAACGGATCGTAAATGGCATCTACCAGCCTGCCCGATGCAGCGATAATGGAAAGGATATTAAAAGCACCCAATAAAACAAGTTGCGGCACCAATGGAGGTAAACCGGCATTGCTGGGTGGTAAGTAAAAATAGGGAAGCATTACGATGATAATGTTTGTCATCGTACTCCAGCCAATCATACCGGCAGCATAAGCAATTTCTTGTTTTAAGGAGAGTGTTTTGTTCATTAATTTTTTAAAAGTGTTTTCTAAACCTCTCAGGTTTTAAAAACCTGAGAGGTTTGAACCGTGAATAAACTATTTCTTATTAAACCACCTGCTCACAAAATAGATCGCCAGAAAGCCAACAAAAATATATAAACCATTCAGTGCAGCGTTCTGATCGTCAGCATAAATGCTAAAGGCAACAAAAGTGTAAGCCGCAATAAATATAATAGGCAATATAGGATATAATGGCACAGTGTAGATGGTTTTTTTATCAAGATGTGCCGTTCTTTTTCTCAGGATAAAAATGGTTGCTGCAGAACTGGCCATACTGATGCTTTCTAAGAAAATGGTGTAGTTTAAAATCTTATCAAAGGTTTTCGCATAAAAAATAATCACCACTGCAATTAAGGTGAAAACCGTTAAGCTTATGGTAATTACCTCTGTTTTTTTATTCATTCTGCTGAATATTTTCGGCAGGGCACCTTCTTCGCCCATGGCAAACATGGCTCTTGGGTTGCTCAGCAGGTTTACATTTACATAACCCATAACCGAGAAAAAGATGATCACGGAAAGTGCATTGAAGCCGGCAGGACCGAATATTTTGGATGCCAGTATCGCAGCTATACTTTCGGCCGATTTTAGTTCTTCGAAACCGATTACCTTTACATACACATAATTAATGGCCAGGTAAAGGATTACAATAATGGTTAAACCAATAATAATGGAGCGTGGGATTACTTTTTTGGCTTCTTTAACCTCGCCACCAAAGTTGATGGTTTGGGCATAACCCGCATACGAAAAAGAAACCGCGATTAAACACAAACCCAAAGCTTTCCCATAATCGCTCCAGGTAGGTAAAGCACCTGTTGCGGTTTTAAAAACAGGAGTAACCGTCTCTGTTTGTCCACCGAAAAATGCCGCGCAAATTAGCGTTAAAATCATCCCTATCTTAATTACCGTTAATACATTCTGCGTTTTAGAACTTGCTTTTAAGCCTAAAAGGTTAATGAAATAGAATGTTAAAATGGTGGTGATGGCAATGGCTACCCGATAAGTTTCTGTTTGTTTATCAAGCGGCAGTATAATTTTACTCAGGTATTCAGCACCAATAATCGAAATCGCCGCTACAGAAGCCGCACTCGAAATAATAACGATGCAGTTAATGGCAAAAGCAATGGAGGGATGGTAGGCCGAAGAAAATATTTTATAATAACCGCCTGTAACCGGATACCGCGAACCAATTTCGGCGTAGGTTAAGGCACCACAAAAGGCCACAAAACCACCGATAAACCAGGCGAGGTAAAAAAGTTCGGGAATTTGCGCTTTTGCAGCTACGTTTACAGGCGTACGAAACACACCCATTCCAATGACCAAACTCACCACAATCATGGATAAATCGAAGAGCGAAAGCTGTTTCTTTTGTTGCATTAAATAGAATTTTGAATAATGGGATGAAGATAGGGAAATTATGTAAAGATGTAAGATGGATGATGGGAGATGGATGATGAATTTATGGCAAATGGTTGATAGTCTATGGGTATATTGACAATCGACTACAAGAGAGTGATCCGTCAACTTCCAGACTATTAACTATCAAACCATGAACTATCAACCACAAAGTGATCACTAACTATTCAACTAATGACAAATGAACTATTGAACCACAATATACCTCTTCCATGCTTTTGTTGAAATTTTCTTTTGCGAGCCTCACAGAATAAATCTATTATTGTATAATAATTCTGGAGAGCTTATTTGAAATTATTTTTATTTCAATCATCAGGGTTATTTCTACAAATTCTTCATCGCTTTGCAAATCAAAAATGTAAAGTTTTCAAATGGAGAACAGATAAACACAGTATGGCAGAAGTAATTTATAACGACGACAGTATCCGTTCATTAGATTGGAAAGAGCACATCAGGCTTCGTCCGGGAATGTACATTGGTAAACTTGGCGATGGTTCTGCGCAGGATGACGGTATTTACGTATTATTAAAGGAAATTGTAGATAACTCCATCGATGAGTTTGTAATGGGTACCGGAAAAACCATCGAAATTACCCTTTCCGAACAGAAAGTTAATGTTCGAGATTATGGCCGTGGGATCCCATTGGGTAAAGTAATCGATTGTGTAAGTAAAATCAATACGGGTGGTAAATATGATAGCAATGCCTTCCAAAAATCTGTTGGTTTAAACGGGGTAGGTACCAAGGCTGTTAATGCGCTTTCTACCAGTTTTACTGTACAATCGTATCGTGATGGAAAAACGAAAAAAGTAGAATTTTCTAAAGGCGAAATTGTAACCGAGCAACCGATAATCGATACTACGCAGCGTAATGGTACCGCAATTACATTTTATCCTGACGAAACCATTTTCAGAAACTACCATTATATTCCTGATTTTGTAGAGAGTATGGTATGGAACTATGTTTTCCTGAACACAGGTTTAACCGTAAACTTTAATAACCAGAAATATTTTTCGGAAAGAGGGTTGTACGATCTGCTTTCTAAATTTAATAAGCCGGAAGAAATCCGTTATCCGATTATCCACATGATTGGGCCGGATATCGAAATTGCAATGACGCACGGCCAGCAATATGGCGAAGATTACCATTCGTTTGTAAACGGACAACATACTACGCAAGGTGGAACACACCAGGCGGCTTTTAGGGCTGCGGTAGTGAAGACTGTCCGTGAGTTTTACAAAAAAGAGTTTGATGCAGCTGATGTCCGTTCTTCGATCATCGCAGCAATTTCTGTCCGCGTGCAGGAACCGGTTTTCGAATCGCAGACTAAAACGAAGCTAGGTTCTCAAAACATGGGACCGGAAGGACCATCAGTAGCTACTTTCATCAACGATTTTGTTAAAAAAGAATTGGATGATTACCTGCATAAAAATAAAGATGTTGCTGATGCCTTAGAGAAAAGGATTCTTCAATCGGAAAGGGAGCGGAAAGATATTGCCGGGATTAAAAAACTGGCAAACGACAGGGCTAAAAAAGCTTCGCTACACAATAAAAAACTCCGTGATTGTAAAGTGCATTTCAATACCACACACGAGAAACGTTACGAAACCACCTTATTTATTACCGAGGGAGATTCTGCATCGGGTTCGATCACAAAATCACGTGATGTAGATTGTCAGGCGGTATTTAGTTTAAAGGGTAAGCCGTTAAACTGTTACGAGCTCACCAAAAAAGTGGTTTACGAAAACGAAGAATTTAACCTTTTACAGCACGCTTTAAATATCGAAGATGGCTTAGAAGGGCTGCACTATAATAATATCGTAATCGCAACTGATGCCGATGTGGATGGGATGCACATCCGTTTATTGATGATGACTTTCTTTCTGCAGTTTTTTCCTGATCTGGTAAAAGCCGGACATGTTTATATTCTACAAACGCCGCTTTTCAGGGTGAGGAATAAAAAAGAAACGATTTATTGTTACAGTGACGAGGAACGTAGAAATGCGATAGAAAAACTAGGCAATAAACCCGAAATTACCCGATTTAAAGGGCTGGGAGAAATTTCGCCAGATGAATTTGGATTGTTTATTGGAAAAGACATCAGGTTAGATCCTGTTATTCTAAAAGATCAGACCATTAAGAGCCTGCTCGAATACTACATGGGCAAAAATACACCAGACAGGCAACAGCACATTATCCGTAACCTGCGTGTTGAAAAGGATGAGGTACAGGAAGAACCTAAAGTAATTACGGAAGAGGTAGCTTAAAAAAGAAAGTCAAGTTTTAAAAAGAACTTGACTTTTTTGTTTTTGTACTTTGCTTAGAAATCGTCCATAAAGGGGTCGTCATTTCGAGGAGGAACTGCGAAACAATCTTTCCCGCTAGCGATCTTTGCTAGAAAGATTGCTTAGGTTCGCTCGAAACCAGCCTCGCAATGATGACATCTTGCAGCCTAACATTTGCCAAAAAAAAATGTCACTAATATTGAATTTTATGAAATAAATATTGCCTGCCGAGATATTTAAATTGGGGAATTGCTTGAAGAGAACTATTCTCCAGCTTCTTTAAGAATTTGTAAAGTCAACCAGTCAGAAATTCTGAAATTAGTTTCCTGTATCTTAATGATGTAAGGTTTAACAGCGGGAATAATGCCATTAAGTTTTGCGCTAAGTATCACGCCAATTGTACCAGTAATATTAAGTTCAAGCTTTTTAGCAAATCTCCTGGCTTTCGCATCATCTATAATAAGTAAATCTGCACGGATTTCTGTTGCAAGAACCATTGCACTCGCTTCCCCAATATCTACAGTTTCAGCATAGTCATACAACAGGTCACGATTCAATACCGCATTCACTTCAACCCAATCAGGTAGTCTTTTGCCAAATTCAGCAGCTATCTCGGGGGTTGTTATTACCTGCTTGTATAGGGAGTGGAGCAAATGTATACCATCTATTTTGTCCAGCGTAATGAAACAGCTGGCATCGGTAATGACAATTTTATCCGCTATGAGCATTTCTGAATGTTTCAAGATCTTCAGCCGCACTTTCATCTAGATAATGGACATTGTACTTGATCAGGATTTCAGCAAAATCCCATTTTTTCATCTGGCACATTTCAGCAGCTTGTGTTAAGGTAAGCTTACCTGCTTCATATAGTTTGGCTGCAATAAGACGCGTTGTCTCCTCATGCTCTTGCTCAAGGGCATCAGGAACTTGTATGGTCATTGTAGTCATATATAAAGATAGATATTATTAAAATTTAAAACAAGATGTATGCTTGTAGGTTTTGTATACCACTTTTAAAAGTAGGTTCAAATAGAAACGTCGTCATATCGACCGAAGTAACGCGGAGTGGAGAGATCTTTGAACCGTGTATATAAAATTTCTTTCTACCCATCAAATCGGAAGTCTTGGTTCGAGGAAACACGAACCAATTAATTATTCCTTATTCACTTCAACCGTATCTTCCGGGTGTTGTGGTGGCAGTACATCTACCTTTTTCTCTACAATAGTAATTTTGGTGAACACCGCATATTTACTAGGAGCGATGCCGTTATCATATTTTTCGGCATAAGCCTGGGTAAATTCTGCCCCAAAATACAAGATAATAGATGTGTAATAAATCCACAGTAAAATTACAATGATCGAACTGGCTGCGCCAAATGCGGAGCCTGGATTGCCTTTTTCGATATAAATTCCAATCAGGTATTTGCCCAAACTAAAAAGAACAGCGGTAAATAATGCCCCAATTATTGCCGATTTCCATCGGATGACAACATCTGGTAATACTTTAAAAATAACAGCAAATACAGCCGTAACAGCCGCAAGTGTAATTACATTGTTTAAGATATAAATAATCAGTGCCATGGTATCATTTGCAACCGGAATTACCTCGTCTATCTTACTTTGGGACAGCAGACCAGCCAATTTAGAACCTAAACCTACTACCACGCTATTTACTACAAGTGATACCAGTAATAAAAAGCCCATCGAAACAATCAATGAAAATGATAATAACCTGTTGGTAAGCATTTTTATCCAGCCTTTTTTGGGTACGGCTTTTACCTTCCAGATCATGTTGATGCTGTCCTGAATTTCGATGAAAATGGCCGTCGAACCGATAATCAGCACCACGATACCTACAATTAAACTAAAAGTAGATTGACCTGTTTTATTGGCGTGCTCTACAAAGCCCTGTATCTGGCCGGCAGCGTCTTTACCTACCAGTTCGGTAACCTGACCAAAAAACTTGCCTCTCGTTTCCTCATTTTTTGCATCACCCAAAAATAGTGTTGCAGCTGAGAGGAGGATAATAATTAAAGGTGTAAGCGAGAAAATAGTGTAATAAGCAAGTGAAGCACTTAATTTAGTTACCCTATCTTCAACAAAACCTTTTCCCGCAGCAATAAAGAGGTGATAAAGCGCTATAAAGAAGTTTTTGATCCTGGTGATTACTTTCATCGAAAAATTAAAACGGATATCCTATTCCTATGTTAAAAATTAAATTCTGTCTGCGCCAATCTTTGTTGCCAAAGGCAATATCATCAAATACCCATCTTTGTCCTTCGGGAAGGTAAGGTTTGCGCACAGGGAAGGCCACATCTAAACGTACTACAAAAATTGTTGCATCTACACGTAAACCTGCACCGGTACCAACGGCCAATTCGTTAAAAGTATTTTTTAACTTAAAGCCGGATCCGAGTCTAGCAGTCTCCGGTTTTCCAGGTTCTCCCAGATCTTCTTTTCTTAACCAGATATTACCTGCATCTACAAACAATGCACCATATAGTACACTCACGATTTTAAACCGAAGTTCTGAATTGAGCATTAATTTAATATCACCACCCTGATCGGCAAAAATGGCATTATCTGGTACCTTGTAAGTACCCGGGCCTAAAGTACGTGCCGGAAAGGCCCTGATATCGTTACTGCCTCCCGCAAAAAACTGTCTTACAAATGGTAATGAAGTACTATTGCCATAGGCATAACCATAACCCAGATTTAAGCGGTTTGCCCAGATCAGGTTGCGGTTAATTTTATAGAAATCTCTAAAATCAGCCTCTGCCCTTATAAACTGGGTAAGCGGTGTGTTAAACAAAGTTTTTTGTCCATTATCATTTTTAGGCGTAAACAGACCCCAAACATTACCACCTGTTTCTAAACCACCATAGAAATAAACATTGTTACGGCGGTTGGTTTCCATTTGGTTGGTATAGGTAAAGTTATAATTACTACCAATGATAAATTGATTTTCGAGTGTACTTCTTAATAATGGATTTGCTTTAAATAAACTATCTCTCCTAAATGTATCAGGAAAACTTGTAGAAATATAACTGATCGATATCGGGTTAAAGTTATGTTCTTTGTATTGATTTTCCTTGAAATTATAACCATATTCACCTTTTATGGCATGTAAGGTATATTCTGACCCACGGTTAAGCATCTGATAAGAAAGCGAAGCAATGGTTTTTGGTATGAAGGCCGTTGTGCTGTTCGGTTTGTAAAAAGGAACGATAAATCTTGGGAAGGTAAGTTTTCCTTCAGCCGTTAACGACAATGAATTCCGCCCTAAAGAAGTTCCCCTTACCTGTGTTTCAAAACCACCACTTACACTAATATCCAACTGCTCTGCACCCCTGAATAAGTTTCTGGTAGTTTGCGTTACTTTTACCTCCGAGCCCACAAAATTGTTCGATTTACTTGTACCTGTAACCGAAAAACTCAACGAGTTTTTCTTTAATGGAGTAAGGTATATATTCAGATCCAACTTATTGTTCTTGAAACTATCGACCGGTAAAAACTCTGCCCTAACATCTCTGAAAGCACCAATGTTTACCATTCTGTTTAACGATTGATTATGATCTTTACGGTTATAAGGTTCACCTTTCTGGAAAAAAACCAGACGGTCGAACAATCTTGGTTTAAAGGTATTGCGATCATCATAAATGTTAAAATCGTGATATTCCAACGGTTTTAGCTTTCTTAATATCGTATCTCTCCGCAAGCTATAGCTTGGATAAATATTGATGTTCCTGATGGTGTAAGGTTTCAATCCGGCATCAGGCGCAATATCTTTAACTTTAACTGTCACATTTACCAGGTTTTTACCGATAGTACTATCAATCTGCATAATCAGGTAATCCGGACTGAAATAGAAATAGCCCTGCTCTTTAAGGTCATTATCAATCCTGATGCGCTCGTTTTTGTAATTATCCAGATCGTAGTAATCGCCTACTTTTAGTAAGGTTTTATCTTTGTTCTGATTAATGATTTTGGTTAAAATTCCACTATCAGGTGGGAAAGTAACCTTATTTATTTTGTAACGGTTACCAGTTTCTGCGGTGTAAATGGCTTTGCCTTTTTTATCTTTCACCACAGTATCGCCGGTAACAGTAGCCTGTAAATAACCCTCGCTGATTAAATAGCTGGTAAGTACATCATTATTATATTTCAATTTTACCTCACTAACCAATACGGGTGGTTCACCTTGCCTGCGCAACCAATTTTTAAAACCTTTTGGCTTTTTAGGTTCACCCGCCAGGTTGTAAATGCCAAGTTTATATTTAATACCTAAAATGGATTTGTTCGGACGGGGTCTTGTTTTGCTCTCTAAATCACTTTTTACCTGTTTTTCATCATCAATTTTACCCGATGAGTCCGGATTGATCTTTACTTCAGCACCTGTATATAAATGTTGTCCCGGCTTTAACGATTTGGTAGAGCTACATCCAGCCCAAACTAAGCAGGCCATTGCGAATAAAATTGGTCTAGTTAGTTGTCTCATTTTTAGGTTTTTGTTCAATGTTTCTTCTGTTTCGTTTTTTCTGGAAAATCTCTCTGAATTTATTGTAATCTACAACAAGGGTGAAACCTAAGCCGGTTTCGATAATCTGACCCTGTACAATTACGTCATTTTGGTTGCGTCTGTAAGCCCTTAATCGATATCTTCCATCAGCCGATAAAGCATACTCAACATTTACGTTTCCGCCAATATCTGTCGATTTTTCGCCAGGTGCCTGTGGTCCCTCCAACGCGAATGAACTACCCACAGTTACGGTTAGCCTATCATTTAATAGTTTTTTAGATAAACCAACTTCAAGGTCTGTTTTTTGTTGAAGAGAGCCGGTAGAGTAATCTTCTGAAGAGTTTACTCCAAAGTTCAATTCTACACCTTGAATTAAATCGGAAGCAAGGTTATTTAACTGCTCTGTCAATAATTTACTTACACTCGATCTCGCCAGGGTAGAAACACCGCCGCCACCGCCTGCCAAACTCTCGAAAGGATTGTTGGCGATAAATCTGTTCAATGCCAATAGGGCAAAAACCTGTTTATTCAACTCGCTTTCATCACGGTTTACATTGATCAGTTTGGTATAAACCGTTCCATTTAATGCGCCACGTTCGTTTTCAGGTAAGTCGAGTTTGAATGAGATAATCGGTTTCAACAGCTCACCTTTCATCATTAAATAAACCTGAAAAGGCAACTTAGTTTTAGCTTGAATATTGTCTGGCTCATTGATCAGATCGATAGGAGCTGCGTTTACTTCGTATAAGGCTGTTAAATTTACATTTGCCGAAGTAGGCTCGCCGGTCCAGATAATGGTACTTCCTTTAACCAGTTTGAATGCTTTTTTGCCCAGCGGACCAACCGATAAATTGTAAGAACCATCAATAATTTCATAACGGCCTGTTAAACTGATTTTGCCGCTCGGATCCATGGTCGCATTAAGGTCTGCCTCGCCTTTAATATTCAGGGCATCGCCATTTGATGGATCAACTACTACATTCAGTTCGGCCTCAGGATCAATCGTAATGGCTGCAACGAGGTTAATTCCTTTCATTGCAGCTTTACTTATACTATCAACTTTTAAAGCTTTTTGTCCGTTAAATGGTGGTGCGTCGGCATCGATAAATTGCACAATTCCCTCCTGATCAATAATTGCAGGATCGCTTGATGGTAGGGCAAAGAAGAATTTTGTGCCTTTGTTTACCCTGATGTTCATGTTCACATCGGGTTGGTTCAAATCTCCGCGAACTTTAATATTACTGGTTAAAAATACCGTTCCATAGATCAGGTCATTATCCGCTGCGGTCGAATTGATTGCCCTGAAATTGTTCATTCTGATATCTAAACCAAAACGGTAATTTTTAAAATCGCTGGTGTAAACTTTCCCATCAATAGTAGCTTTTTGATTTAAGGAATCGATCAGTGTGAAGTTATTAAAACTAATGCCTTCGTTTGTAAACGAAATCTTTTCATTTGGCATGCGGAAATATGAATTTACATAAGCCACTTTGATGCCCGCATTATTAAAAGTTAGATCACCCAGTATTTTTGGAGCGGTTAATGCCCCTTTAACGGTAAGTGCCCCGGTTAGGGTACCTGTACCATTTTTAAGCTGACCAGCAGATAAACTCTCAATATTTTTCATTTCGATTTTATCGATATTCACCGTAAGATCTAAAGCACTTTGAGGTGCGGTATAATAGAATCCATTTACCCTTAACTCGTGCACGCCGGTTAATGCCACGTTTACTTCGAATGCATTTTCAGTGTTGTTGTTTACGGCTAAACGTAAGGTGCCCAACTGATCTTTCTGATAACGCAACTGATCGATGGTTAAGTTGGTTTCGAATTTTGGTGTACTGGCCAGATCTTTAACATTTGCGGTTCCGTTTAAACGGCCACCAACCAACGTAGTATCGGTTTCGGCAAATTTGGTCAAGGTTTCCAGTTGGAAATCTTTAAACTCTACAGCCAAAGGTGCATTAGGTTGGGTAGGATTGCTGTTGATGGATAGTGACTGCCCGCTATTGCTGATCTGAAATTGGTTAACCAATATACCCGATGCTCCAAACTGGATGTAATTATCCTGCGAAACTACCCATTTTTGATAATCGAGCAATAACTTCTGAGGATCTAAAGTGAATTTAAAATCTTTATTGATTGATTGGAAATTACCACCGATTACATATTTGTTTTTTCGTTGCCTGTCACGTAAGAAAATATTAACACCCAAATTGTTATTCGCAGCATCACCGCTTATTTCAGTATTGAAAAGCGCAATTGACGGACTTTGAAGGCTCTTAACGGTTAAACTATAATCTAATTTATTATTATCGTTATTGATGTTTAAAACCGTGGTATCTACTTTGAAATCACCATAAACTACCTGCGGGAAATTACCTTTAATCTGCAGGCTATCTTTTTGCGTATCGATCAATCCGTAAAACTGCGATTGTTTAAATACCGTTAATTCAGGTACAAAGCTCTTTAATAATTTAGAATCGTAAACCTGAACAAAAAACCTTAAACGCTGATCGGGAACCTTGGTAACGGTGCCAAAAGCATAATATTTATTGATTTCGTTGATTATTGCACTGCCTATTTTGGTCAGCTGGTATTTACCATCAATTTTTGCTGAAAGTATTTCAGATTTTAATGTCAGTTCGTTTTCTGTTGCGGTAGATTTTGCGCGGATCGAAATCGTATCTACGTTCACTTTTTGTTTGTCTTTTACCAATTGTAATCCGGTAACATCAACCGATCCATTCAAATAATCAGCATCGGCAGTGGCCAGGTCTACTTTAACCACTCCGGCAGCACTTAAAACCGTAGGACTAAAGTTTAAAGCCTGAAGGTTTACCTGTTTTAAATTCAGATCAGCTTTTACTGCCGGATATTTACCCGCCATATTTACTTTCGCATCTAAATTAAAGTTGGCGTTGCTATCGGGCATGCTACTTTTAATGCTGATGTTCTGGTTGCTATAATTTCCGGCAAGGCTTAAATTGCGGTAGGTATATTTATTATAATAAGCACTTAATACCTTTGCATTAAACCTGGCATTAATTTTTTTTGGATCGAGCCCTGTACCAGCCACATTAGCCTTAACCGAAACGCAACCCAGTTTAGGTTGCATTTTTAACAACCTGCCTACGTTGAAGTTGTTTAAACTGATATCTGCCTTGTAACTTTCCTTGCCTTTAGGGCCATTCATGCCCGCAACCACCACAGCACCACCCATATCGGTATTGATGTTCAGGTTGGTGTTGAAATCAGTCATTGAGCCTTTAAAATTACCTTTCGCATCGATTACGTTAGGTAGTTCGATTGAAGGTGGAAGTGACTTTTTAGGTACAGCCACCAAAATATCTCCTTTGGTAACGTGAAGTTTTTTTATGTTTAAATCGAGAAAAGTTTTTTTAATATCGGGCAGGCCTTTGGCTTTTCCACTGATATCAATCTGTGTATTTTTTAACCCGCTGATCTGCAGTTTCGGAATATTGAGGTTATTTAAATAGCCGTTAACATCAGCATTGATTTTTATTTTTTCATTGCGGTAATTGGCCGGTACGGCATCGCTAAAGTATCCGGCATCTTTTAAACCGATGGTGGTATTTTTAAGGGCAATGTTCAATTTTACGCGTTCAGGATGTTTGGTTAAATCCTCCATTGAGGTGAAATTTAACTCAGTTGCGTTCTCGATAGACGTATTTGGTGTTTTCAGGATAAAATTACTCAGCTTGATCTGTTTATCGTTATACACAGCATCACCGCGCAATTCGTCCAATACAAATCCGCTTTTTTCTTTTAACGATCCGTTTTTAACATTGGCTTTTATACCTGCTGCACTATAGCTTACATCACTTGCACCCAAATTAAGCTGGTTAATTTTTAGGTGGTTAAAATCCATTCCTTTAGGTGCCGGTTTAGTGGCAAGGTTATCGAACTGTACAGTATTATCGGCTAAACTGATATTTTTAATGATTAAACCCAAGGGCGATTTTTCTGGCACTACAGTATCTTTAACTTTCTTTAAATCGTTACTCGGGGCAGGTTTAAAGGCAAAAAGAATATTCGATTTGTTTAAATGTGCATCATCAACCGAGTATTTGCTGTTGGTTAAATCTACTTTCAGGTTAGCTAACCCCAGATCATTAACGGTAGCAATGGCTTTAGTGGTCGAGATCTGGTCGTCGTAATTTACCTTTACATTACTAAAAACAAAGTTTTGCACTTCAATTAGTGGTAATTTTCCCTGCTCTTTCTCCACACTATCCACACTATTGGTAATATGCTGAACCAATTTAACCAATGGTTTTTGCTGTAGATAACGAAGCGAAGTATTCACCAGGCTTAGTTCTTTAATTACATAATGTTGGTTGGCCAGATCAAAATCTTTGATCTTTGTTTTAAATGCACCTAAATACAATTTCACATCGTTACCAGCAACATCATCGCGGTAATTAATGCCTATATCTTCGAACGAAACTTTATCAACAGAGAATTTGAGGGTAGAGGTGGTATCTTTTTTTACCTTTTCCTCTGATTTTTTCTGATCGCTTGCAAAAGCATCCACCAGGAAAGAAAAATTAAATGTTGTGTCGGGACTAATACGCTTCACATTCGCACGTACATTTTTTAGTTCAATGTTATTAATCTCAACGGTGTTTTTTAACAGCTTAAATAAGCTGATGTCGACAGCCAGTTTTTCGGCGTATAATAAGGTATCGCCTTTGCGGTCTTCGATGTAGAATTTGTTTAAAACCACATCTTTTGGCAAAGCAATTTTAATGCTTTCTAAACTTACTTCTGTCTTGGTTTTGCTTTTAAGGTAGTTTATGGCTTTGCCTTTAACAAAATTCTGAACTGCAGGAATATTTAAAGACAGGGCTACAGCCACCACCAGAATGATGATGGAAGCAATTACCCACAATAAAATTTTGAGACTTTTACGTACGTATTTATTCAAAGCTAAGCGTGTTTGGTGTCAACTAAATGCTAAAAGCATGCCATTAATATTAAATTTAAGGCAGTTTTTAATAATTAATACAAAAAATAACCTAAATTGTTCGCCCGCTATAAAAATTTAACATAGGCGGTGATGTAAATAGTTAAAAATGAAATCAATAAATCTAAATATATCCTTTGAGCAATATACCGGTATCGCAGAATTAACATTAGCAGACAGAACGCTTTGCGAACTTTCGGAAAAAGCTTTAGCCAGTTCTTATTCACCTTACTCGAAATTTAGGGTAGGTACAGCCATCCGTTTGGCCTCAGGAGAAACAATACTGGGCAGTAACCAGGAAAATCTGGCCTATCCATCTGGTCTTTGTGCCGAACGAGTAGCACTTTTTAGTATCGGTTCCACATATCCAAATGCGGTAATAGAAAGTATGGCAATTACGGCCCAAACCGATAATTTTGAAATTTTAAAACCCATTACTTCTTGCGGAGGCTGCCTGCAGGTAATGGCAGAATTTGAACGTAAACAAAACGCACCGATTGAGGTAATTTTTTATTGTTTAAATGGTGAGGTATTAAAAGTGCCGAGTGTAAAGAGTTTATTACCTTTTGCTTTTGTGGAGGATAGGTTGGAGCGGTAGGGAAGTAGTATCTTACGACAGATCGTCATCGCGAATCCAATTTTTCATTGGATGAAGCAATCTTTGTAGAAAGAACTATGAGAAAATAGATTGCTTCGTCGGCTGA